>JAUQWO010000075.1 GCA_030835135.1 Bacteroidota bacterium | reverse complement strand
GTATTGATAATTAAATATCGGTATAATTGTATCGATAGTGTTGTACCGAATCTCTCCAATATACGCATTGTGGGGGCATGAGGTCAACCACTTCCCCCGCAAAACATTCGGTTCGATCCTTCACCCGTTCTTTGCCCTGGCCACACCCGGCATCTATCTCTGGAGATCCCTGTCGTATCAGAAAGACTGAGGAGCACAGCGCACCAGCATTGTTTCCGCGCCAGATGGATATTCTTCATTCGTGGTTGACGTACGGCAATCGTTGTTGATCGAGCAGCACCGCAGTCTCTTTCCGCACCCCGGCGGCACGCGCCGTTGACGGGGTACTCCATTCCGCTCCCCCTCCAGAGGTGAGTCCAGGGCCGTTGCATGTTCGCACCCATCGCGGGCTCGCGATCCCACGATGGCGCACGCATCCGCTGTCCGCGCACACGCTGCACACGTCAACCAGGAGCCACCAACATGGACGCACCAGAAACAGTATCCCGGGAACTGCAGGAGATCGATGCGGTGATCACGAAGAACCGGGGCCGCCACGGAGAACTGCTGAGCATCCTCGAAGAGTCGCAGGTCCTGAACGAGCGCCAGTTTCTCTCCGAGGAGGTCCTGAATCACATCGCCCTGCGCACCGGCGTTCCGCTCTCCCGCATCTACAACGTCGTCACGTTCTACTCATTCTTCAACCTGCGGCCGCAGGGAAAGCATAAGATCACCGTCTGCCGGGGCACCGCGTGTCACACCAAGGGGTCGAAGGCGCTCCTGAGCGATATCGGCCTGATCCTCAATTGCACCAAGGGCCTCGAGGACGCGGAAGCGGACTACACGACGCCGGACGGGCAGTTCACGATCTCGACGGTGGCGTGTTTCGGGCAGTGCGCCATGGCGCCGGTCGTCGCCATCGACGGCGTGATCCACAGCAATGTGACGGCGGCAACGCTGCAGAAACTCGTCGGTAAGATCACCAAGCGGAGGGCCCGGTGATGAAGATCCGTGATGGTGCAGCACTCGAACGTATCGCCCGCATCGGCAGGGCGAAGGTCCTTCCCGAGGTGCCGAAGATCTCCGTCGGCGCCGGCACCTGCGGCATCGGCATGGGTGCCAACGACGTGTATGATGCGCTCGTGCGCGCCGTGAAGTCCCGCCATGTGAAGATCGATGTGAACCGGGTGGGCTGCTTCGGCTTCTGCGCTGAAGAAGTGCTCGTGAACTGCTACGTCCCCGGCCAGCCGCTGGTCATCCTCCACCGCGTCACACCGAAGGATGCCGATGCCATCGTCGAGGGACTCATCCGCGGGATGACCCCGCTCAAGAAGGCACTGTGCAAGATCGAGCAGTGGGACTTCTTCACGACGCAGGCCACCTATGGCACCGGACTCGGCAGCGTGCCCGCATGGAATGACGTGCCCTTCTTCAAGGGCCAGAAGAAGATCGTGCTTCGTGAAGCGGGGCTCATCGACCCCGAGGACATCGAGGAATACATCGGCGTGGGGGGATACAGTGCGCTCCACCGGGCCCTCACGCAGATGACGCCCGATACGGTCCTCGAGGAAGTGCGGAAGTCGAAACTCCGCGGCCGTGGCGGCGCGGGGTTCCCCACCGCCGTGAAGTGGGAGATGATGAAGAAGGTCAGCACGGACAAGAAGTACATCATCTGCAACGCGGACGAGGGCGACCCGGGCGCCTACATGAACCGGAACGAGATCGAGAGCGACCCGCACGCGCTGATCGAAGGCATGGCGCTCGGCGCGTACGTGATGGGAGCATCGGAAGGCATCATGTACGTCCGCGCAGAATATCCTCTCGCCGTCCAGCGCTTCAAGAAAGCCGTCGACGACGCACGTGAGCGCGGCCTGCTCGGCAAGAACATCTTCGGGTCCTCGTTCAGTTTCGATCTGTCGTATGTGGAGGGCGCCGGTGCATTCGTGTGCGGGGAGGAGACCGCGCTCATCGCATCGATCGAAGGCCGTGCCGGCCGCCCCATCCCGCGTCCGCCGTATCCGGCGCAAAAGGGACTCTGGGGCAAGCCGACGAACATCAACAATGTGGAGACGTGGATCAACGTGCCGGTGATCGTCACCATCGGTGGCGACGAATTCGCCAAGTTCGGCACGCCGACCAGCACGGGCACGAAGGTGTTCTCGCTCGTTGGCAAGGTGAAGAACACCGGACTGGTGGAACTCCCGCTCGGCACCTCGCTGGCGACCATCATCTATCAGATGGGCGAAGGCACGGGGAACAAGAAGAAGGTGCGCGCCGTCCAGACCGGCGGACCCTCCGGCGGGTGCATCCCGGTGGAGCACTTCAATACCCCGGTCGACTACGAGTCGCTGAACAAGCTCGGCACGATCATGGGGTCGGGCGGCATGGTGGTGATGGACCAGGACAACTGCATGGTGGACGTCGCGCGGTATTTCGTCGAGGTGACCTACGCCGAGTCCTGCGGCAAGTGCACCCCCTGCCGTGAAGGACTCGCCCAGGCGCTCGCGATCCTGAACAAGATCACCCGCGGCGAGGCCACGATGGATGATCTCGACACCCTGGAACGTCTCTCCTACGTCATCCGGGATGCCTCGCTGTGCGGACTCGGGCAGACCAGCTCCAACCCCGTCCTCAGCACCCTCCGGTACTTCCGCGACGAATACGAGAAGCACATCATTCAGAAGCGGTGCAAGGCCGGCGTGTGCGAGAACCTGTTCATGGCGCTGTGCGAGAACAGCTGTCCGCTCCACATGAACATCCCGGGCTACCTGCAGTTGCTGAAAGAAGAGCGCATCGAGGAGGCGTTCGAACTCACGCTGCGCGACAACCCGTTGCCGGGCACCGTCGGACGCATCTGCTACTTCCACTGCATGATGCGGTGCCGCCGCGACATGCTGGATGAGCCCGTGTCGCAGGGCGAGATCCACCGGTATCTGGCCGATACCATGTACAAGATGGGCAAGGAGCGGGAGATCTATCAGCGCTTGATCCGCGAGAAGCTCTCCCCCACCGGAAAGAAGATCGCCATCATCGGTGCAGGCCCGGCCGGCCTCACCGCGGCGTACTTCCTCGTCCGGCTCGGGCACGAGGTCGCTGTCTACGACAGCCACCCGAAGGCCGGTGGCATCCTGCAGTACGGGATCCCGGCCTACCGGCTGCCGAAGGACGGCCTGAACAAGGAGCTCGAGCTGTTCAAGAAGCTCGGCGTGAAGTTCGTATTCAACACCCGCATCGGAACCGACGTGTCCATGAAGACGCTCCAGAAAGCGCACGATGTCGTGTTCATCGCCGTCGGTGCTCAGAAGGATGTGGAACTGGAGATCCCCGGCCGGAACCTGAAGGGGGTCATGCAGGGATATGAATTCCTCGAAGAGTTCGCGCTCGGCAGGAAGCTTTCCATCGGCAAGCGCGTCGTCGTTGTTGGCGCCGGGAACGTCGCCATCGATGCCGCACGCTCCTGCCTGCGCCTTGGTGCCGACGTCACGGTGGTCTACCGCCGCGACAGGGACGAGATGCCGGCGAACGAACACGAGATCAAGGATGCCATGGATGAGAACATCCGGTTCATGTTCATGTCGGCCCCGCACCGGATCATCGGTGACGTGAAGGGACGCGTGACCGGGTTGGAGGTGCGGAAGATGAAGTTCGATGGCCTCGACGCCACCGGACGGAAGCGCCCGGTGGAGACGGGCGAGACGAGCATCGTGGAATGTTCGACCGTGATCCTCGCGATCGGGGAAAAGGTGGACTTTGAACCGGGCAAGGAGATCGGGCTCGAATTCCGGAAGAACGGCGCCATCCGCGCGCACCAGCCTGCCTACCACACCAATGTCGCGAAGGTGTACGCGGGCGGCGATGCCGTCACGGGTCCGGCCACCGTGTCGGAGGCGATGGGTATCGCCCGCAGCGCGGCAGAGGCGATCGACTTCCAGCTGATGAAGGAGCGGCGGTTCCACCGGTTGTTCCGCGACTTCACCTACAAGGATGAGGTGATCACCGAACCCGACGTCGCCAAGAAGGTCGAGCCCAAGAAGCTTGCCGTGAAGGAACGCATCGCCAGCTTCCAGGAAGTGCTGGCAGGCTATTCCGGCGAACAGGCCATGCAGGAAGCGGTGCGCTGCCTGCGGTGTGATGTGAAATGCCAGGAAGTGGAGGAACATTGACCATGGAAACGACAATGATCACTGCCCGCATCAACGGCGCTGAATGCCGGGTCCCGCAAGGGATGACCATCCTCGACGCCTGCAAGGTGGCGGGGTTCCGTGTGCCGACCCTCTGCTTCATGGCGGACGTCGCGAAGAATGCCTCCTGCGGCGTGTGTCTGGTGGAAGTGAAGGGAGCCCGGTCGCTCGTCCGCTCCTGCACCGCATGCGTGTTCGATGGTATCGAGATCATCACCAATTCGGCCCGCATCCGCGACGCACGGAAGACGAACGTGGAACTCCTGCTGGCGAACCATCCCAAAGATTGCCTGTCCTGCATGCGCAATCAGAACTGTGAACTGCAGAGGATCTCGGCGGAACTCGGTGTGGTGAGCAACAGGTTCGTACAGACACGCAAGCAGATGGCCCAGGACGCAACCTCACCCTCGTTGGTCCGGGATCCGAACAAGTGCATCCTCTGCGGCCGCTGTATCGCGGTGTGCAGCACGGTCCAGACCGTGCACGCCATCGGACTCTCGCAGCGCGGCATCCGGACGCGGGTCTCGACCTACATGGAGAAAGGCCTCGGCAACGTCGCCTGCACGAACTGCGGACAATGCGCGCTGGTCTGTCCCACGGCCGCGATCGTGGAACGGGACGATACCGACGCGGTGTTCGAGGAACTCCTGGACCCCGATAAGGTGGTGGTGGTCCAGACGGCACCCGCGATCCGCGTGGGCATCGGTGAGGCCATGGGCATGGCGCCGGGCGCGCTTGTGACGGGACAGATGGTCGCGGGATTGCGGCGTCTGGGGTTCAGCAAGGTCTTCGACACCCAGTTCACCGCCGACCTCACGATCATGGAAGAGGCGCACGAATTGCTCCACCGCATCAAGACGAAGGGGCCGTTGCCCATGGTGACGTCGTGCTCGCCGGGATGGATCAAGTTCGCCGAGCACTTCTTCCCCGATGCGCTCCCCCACCTCTCCACCTGCAAGTCGCCGCAGCAGATGTTCGGCGCCATCGCAAAGACGTACTACGCGAACAAGATGGGCATCGACCCGCGCAAGATGGTCGTGGTGTCGGTGATGCCATGCACGGCCAAGAAGTATGAGGCCCGCCGTCCGGAGATGATGAGCGCATTCGAACACTGGAAGGAGAAGCGGGCGTGGTCGGAGGCGGACGCGTTCTATGACATCGACTACGTGCTCACGACACGCGAACTCGCGCGCATGTTCCAGGAATCCGGCGTCCAGTTCGCCACTTTGCCATCGGAAGAGTTCGACCATCCGCTTGGTGAGTCGACAGGGGCCGCTGTGATCTTCGGGTCGACCGGCGGGGTCATGGAGGCGGCATTGCGGACGGCCTATGAGGTGGTGACCGGCGACGCGCTCACGGACCTGAACCTCACCGCGGTCCGGGGAATGGACGGGATCCGTGAGGCAGAGGTGGACCTGAAAGGGACGAAGCTGAAGGTCGCCGTGGCGCATACGCTGGGGAATGCGCGCAAACTCCTTGAGCAGATCGAGCGGGGAGAATCGCCGTATGCGTTCATCGAAGTGATGAGCTGTCCGGGCGGCTGCCTGGGCGGTGGCGGGCAACCCATCCCGACAACGTGGGAAACGAGAAAGAAGCGTGCGGAGTCGATCTACGCGGAGGACCTCGGGAAGCCGATCCGGAAGTCACACGAGAACCCGGCGGTGGCGGCATTGTACAAAGAAGTGCTCAAGGCACCTCTCGGGGAGCTCTCGCACCATCTTCTGCACACGCACTACGAAAAACGCGGGGTGTTCGTGTGGAAGGACGGCGGTAACGGCACCGGCCACGGGAACGGAAAGGGGTACAGGGAGAAGGCCGGGCACAGCGCGAAGTAGCAAAAGCGGTGGTGACGGTCGCATGTGACGTCGACGGCCATCCTGTTCGCACCACAGGATGGCCGTCGTGCATCTCCGGGGAATCCCGCATCCCGTAACGATTTGTCGTGCTTTCTTTCTGAATATATACTATATTGGGGTAGCATATTACCGGAGGCAGGCGGTGACATTCACGCGGACGACAGAATACGCTTTGCGCGCATTGGGCTACATGGCCTCGCGCGAGGGCGAGATGCTTTCGGCCGACCAGCTCCACGCGAAGCTGAAGATCCCGAAGAAGTATCTGCAGCGACTGCTGACGGACCTGAAGCGGAGCGGACTTCTGAAGAGCGTGCGCGGGCGGAACGGCGGCTTCATTCTTTCCCGGCGAACGGGCGACATCACGCTCGCAGAGATCGTGCATGCCGTTGAAGGGACCCGGACACGGCCGGAATGTTTCTTCGGGTTCGCGAAGTGCGCCCTGGATGTCCCCTGCGCCATGCACGATGTGTGGATACGCTCGCAGAGCACCGTGCAGGAAGCGCTGCAAACCACGCGCCTGGCGGATATCGCCGGCACGACCTTCCGGTGATCCTTTTTTTGCGGTAATATACTACATCGTTGTAGCATTTCATCCTCTATCACTCAACAATGCTCGGAGTGCTTCCCATGGTTGACTCCTCAATCGTTCTGACCGGGCAGGCCATCGCCTATACACTGTACGTCCTGGCGATCATGGCCCTCATGGCCTGGTTCGGATATAACGTCACCCGCAGTGGCGCGTCCACCATCGTCAGACCGGCGGTCTTCTACTCCTTCACCGGTCTGCTCGTGGTCCTCGGCGTGTCGCTCCATATCATCACCTATAACACCATCCCCTGGGCACCGATGGACCTGAATCGCGACAGCATCACGCCCGACCGTTCCTTCGTCATCGGCGTGGAGCATCACAAGTTCATCCTGCCCTCTCAGAAACTCACGATCACGTGCGGTGAGACGGTCCTCTTCGATGTCACATCGCAGGACCTCACCTACGGGTTCGGTCTCTTCCGTCAGGACAACTCCATGATGTTCCAGATGCAGGTCGTCCCGGGCCACCGGAACGACATCCTCTGGTATTTCGACCGCCCCGGCGTCTATACGATCCGCTCGACGGAATACTCCGGGCCGAAAGGCGTTGCCATGATCGAGAAGGACGTTATCGAGGTCGTCTGCGACCACGTCCCCCAGCACTGAGTCCATACCATCATTGATCGAGGAACACCCATGAGCTTTACACAGACACTCCTCAACGGCGCGCGGGGGACATTCCGTCCCGACTCGCTGACGCCGATGCAGAAAATGACGCTGCGGTTCGTCGTGGTCGGCCTCGTGTACTACGGCTTCGCCGTGGTCGAAGGCATGATCATGCGCATGTATGAGATCACCCCCATCGACGGGGTCGGCAACGATCAGTTCTTCGCGATCCTCACCGCACACCCGCTCGTCGGGATCTTCGGATCGACCTATTCCATCGTCTTCGGTGCCTTCCTCTTCCTTGTCCCCTTCCTGATGAAGAAACCGCTCTGGAGCATCAGGCTCGGGAACTGGACGATGGGTCTGATCGCGGTCGGCACGCTGGTCTTCTGGGGCGCGGGGTTCCTGTCGCACTACGCCCCGCTCTACACACTGTACTGGCCCTTGCCTGCGGACTTCACGCAATTCAGCGTCGTCGGCGGCACGTTCTTCGTCCTCGGCATCGCGCTCGTGATGGTCGCTACGGTCTTCTTCGTGATCAACATCTTCAAGACCATCACGTACACCCCTGAAGGGTTCGCCCCTCAACCGGCCGGTCTCCTGCTGCGTTCCGCGCTTGGCCTCACCGGATTCAACCGTGGACGGACCGAACATCCGGTCTCCCTGCCGGTCGCCGCGATCGCCCGGGGCACGGTCGACACCGCCCTCAATGCAGGCATCATCCTGTTCACCGGCGTGCTCATCCTCGTCTATATGGTCGCGGCGCTGCTCGGGTATGACATGCGCCACACGGCGGTGGATGCGTTGCTGTACAAGAACTGGTTCTGGTGGGGGTTGGACCTCATTGCGGATGGTCTGGTGCTGATCTTCGTCGCAGGCACATGGTACCTGCTCGCCACGCTGATCACCGGCAAAAAGCTCTACATGGAGAACATCGCGCGGGCCGCGTTGTTCGTGGAGATGGTGGTCTCCTGGACCGTGTGGTCACACCACCTGCTCTCCGACCAGGCGCAGCCCGGCATGCTGAAGGTCGCTTCCGGCGAGATGGTCACCGCCTTCGAACTCATCACGCAAGGCCTCGCCTTCTTCATCACGCTCGTCACGTTGTGGAGCGCCCGTCCACTGAAGATGACCGCTCCGCTCAGGTTCCTCCTCGGCGGGCTGCTGGGCTTCGCGCTTGCGGTCCCCGCCGGGATCATGCAGGCGGATATCGGTCTGAACCGCATCCTGCACAACACCCAGTGGGTCGTCGGACCGCACGTCCATGTGGCGATCCTGGTCGGGCTGTCCATGACGCTCTACGCCGCCATCTACTTCCTGTTCCCGATCCTCACCAACGGCGCGCAACTCTTCAGCGAGAAGTGGACCTCGGTGCATTTCTGGGCGCAACTGGTCGGTGGGATCGGCATGGGCGCGTTCATGGGAATGGCGGGGCTCAGCGGGATGCTCCGCCGGTCGCTCTACGTGAACGGCGAGTTCAATACGTTCATGGTGCTTGCTGCACTGGCAGGATCGCTCCTCCTCATCGCGTTCCTGGTGTTCTTCTTCAACATCGTCCTGGGGATCGGCCTCCGTGGCGTGATCGGCATCTTCCTCCCGGCACGCACGGACACCAAGGAGCTGGTGCCGGGCGAAGCGTAGGGCTCAACGGCAGAGGCTCCCGGCATATGCCGGGAGCCTCCTGTCGCACCCCTCAGTGCTTCGCTGCTGCAGGCACACGGAGCCTGTCTCCGGCATCCTGGACCACCCTTCTCTTCCACTCCCCGCTGTACCCCGGCTGCACGACCTTCGGATTGACCTGTCCGGCAACCTTCGCCTTCACATTCCCATCCATGTACTTCACGAACAGTGACCGGTAGAGGTCCTTCCACACCGAGAACGTGGCCTGACCCTGCGCCACGGAGAAGTCGGTCAGGAATTGCACCGCCGCCCCCTTCCCGCTCTTCGTGAGCTCCAGCGCTGCCCTGTCGATGGCAGGCACGAGCGCGAGGTACTTCGCTTCCAGTTCTCCCTGCTTCGCGCGGATGTCCGCACTGATGAGATTGAACCGCGTGTACGAGAGGTTCGCGACCTGATTGAACACCCAGAAGGCCGAGCTGTCCGAGAATTCCATCATGCTCCCGTTCCCGACCTCGAAAGCATGCGGCACCGCGGTCATGCTGCAATACATCGGCGTGTACACGGTATGATAGATGTCATCGACACCGAACCACAGGATGCCGCCGATATGGTCCGGCAGCCACGAACGCCCCTGCGCCACGAACGAGAATCCCGTTTGCTGGGTGGCGATGGCGCGCTCGTTGAGATACTGCAGAGAATCCACCGTCCAGGTGAGCGGACGCCAGCGATAGGGACACCCGAAGGCTCCTGCGCCGGCATCCCTGCTCATGTCGAATTCCGTTCCCTGAAAGTAGTCGCGCATCAGCTCCATCACGTCATGCACATCCACTTTCCTGTCCGGGGTGATCCACAGCGGCATCCGGTTCGTCAGGTTCGTGCCACGCGCATAATCCAGATACCGGTCCATCCCCGACGCGACCCTGTTGAACACCGCCCACACCCGCGCTTCGCAAAAACGGGCGCCCTCGAAATCGAGCGGAGCATAGGTGTCGGAAAAACTGAAGTCGGCATCCTCGCCCGTGAAGTAGCCGCGGTCACGTGCAACGGAGATCACGTCCGGTGCAAAGAGGCAGTTCAGGGTGTCATTCTTCGGAAAGGTCGTGATGCGGGCGTGATTCGCATGGCCGGAGATCGCACCATCGGGGATCCGGCGTGCGACCCACACGGCCCCTGTTTTCCCGGGTCCCTTGCCGATCATCTCGAGGATCCAGACCTCGCGGGGATCGCTGATGGAGAACGACTCCCCGGAGCTTCCATAGCCGTACTGTGCAACGAGCGAGGTCATCACGTGAATGGCCTCACGGGCAGAGCGGGCACGCTGCAATGCGATGTACATCAGGCTGCCGTAGTCGATGATCCCCGTGGTATCCTCGAGTTCCGGGCGTCCTCCAAAGGTGGTTTCGCCGATCGACACCTGATATTCATTCATATTCCCGACCACCGCATAGGTGTGTGCTGCCTGAGGGATGCGCCCGCGGAACTGTCCGCCATCCCAATCCACGATGTCCATCATCGTGCCCGGCGCAAAGGTCGCAGCGGGACGGAAGTACAATTCACCGAACAGCGTGTGTGAATCGGCAGCGTAGGTGATCATCGTACTCCCGTCCTTTGACGCACCCTTCGTCACCAGGATGTTGGTGCAGGCCCAAGCATCATGCACGCCGACAGAGAGAACAACCGTGGCGATCGCGATCAGAGTAGAACGTTGAAGCATAACTGTGGTTCCTTGCTGGGAATGGACATCATTGCATGTGATTGCAATATAGGGATTTGGCAGGCAACGAACAACGCGCCGTTCCGGTCGTGATGCACATCACAGGCCGTTTGACAATCCAACATGCGAGCCGTACCTTTCCTCTGCAGGCGGCCGGATTTCACGACGTACCGGCCCGGAGGTGCCCCACGTGCCCACGCAGACCGCGCGGCTCCATCGTTGCAGTACCTCAGCATCACCAGCACCCACAGGGGGGGGTCATGAGGTCACTCAGAATCATTGGCGTGGTCAGCCTTCTCACCGCCGCATGCGCGGTCAACGCTGCAGGTGCACGCCTGACCGTCCGCGCCACCCAGAACCACAGCCTCATTCTCAGCGTCGACCCCGCACTGCACCAGCGCTTTGGGCTTGCCATTCCCGTTACGTACATCATCCCGTACGGCGGTGGGTACAACGGCCACCAGGTGAGCATCCGCTACGATTCCACATCGGGGTGGACGCCCCTTGCCGAGAAGGATGAAGACGACCACTTCAATGGCATCGATGCCGTCCGGTTCGATGAGGTGACACGCACCGCCTATGTCAGCGTCGCGTTCGCCGCGTGGAGTGACGACATCCACATTCGCATCCGCTCCACGGACGGAGCATCCATCCCCATCTCGTTCGACGGGGTCGCGCGCTACTATGACAACCGCGATGCGGCCGTGGTCGTGTCGATCGACGACTGGAAGGATTACACGGACGCGTTGTTCGTCCAGATGGCCGGCATCCTCCGTTCCTATCGCCTGGCCTACACCACCGCGGTGATCACGGGGGAGACCACAGACAGCACCTGGGCGCACATCCAGGCGGAATTGGATGCCGGCGGTGCCGAAGCCGCCTCCCATACGCGCTCGCACCCCCGATGGCCGTACGCGGACGTGGAGAACCAGGTCGCCGGATCACGGTTGGACCTGCTCGAACATCTCACCATGCCTCCACAGTACCGTCGGGGTGAAACCGAATACGTCTACAGCTTCCTCGTACCCTTCGGAGAAACGAGCGCAGAGATCGAGTCGACGGTGACCCATGCCGGCTACCTCAATTGCCGTGTGGTCGGCTCGCAGAACGGTGACTATGCGCCCTGGGATACGCTGATGGCGAGGTTCCGGTACGATGGCACCACCAAGGAAATGGGCGCGCCATGGGGATCGACCGATGCCGGCGAGTTGAACGGCGCATTCGATCAACGACTGACGTCCGGAGGGATCTATCATCTCCTGCTTCACCCTAATACCCTGATCCCTTCGGGCGAGATCAACAGCGAATTCTTCTCAGACCACCTCTCCCACATCAGCGATCGTGACAACGTCTGGTATACGACCTTCGGTCACCTCTATGTGTACCGGCTGATCGGCGATTCCACAGCCGGTCAAACTGTCTGGCCGCTGGCGACCCCAACCATTACGCTGGACCCTTCGCCGCAGATCGTCGATGAGGGCGCAAGCGCCACATTCTCTTGCGCCGCCGCCGGCACCACCCCACTGACATTCCAATGGCAGCGCGACGGCAACGATGTGGCCGGCGCGACCACGAGTTCGTTGATCCTGACCGGCGTCACCCGTGCGGACAGCGGCGCATGGTTCCGGTGCGTCGTACGGAACGAGATCGGGGCCGACACCAGTGCCGCCGCGATGCTGCGGGTAATCACTGCCGGGTCGGGGAGCGTGTTCGTGTCCGACGATTTCAATGCGGTCGAGCTGGACACCTCGGTGTGGCAGGTCATCGATCCGTTGCAGGATGTCACGATCGGGGTCACGGGAGGTGGGACGAATGATGCCCGGCTTGTCTTTTCGCTCCCGGCCGGCACACCGCACGATCTCTGGAGCGGAGACTTCACTGCCCCCCGGGTGATGCAGCCAGCAGTGGACGGCGATATGTCGGTCGAGGTGAAATTCGATGGAGCCATGACCGCATCGATCCAGACACAGGGACTGCTGTTCGAAGAGGACAGCCTGAATTTCATCCGCTTCGACCTGGTGATCGATGCGTCCGAGGTCTCATTTTTCGCCGCGACCTTCGTGGATGGAACTCCGACGGAGCACGTCTCCCTTGTCGTCCCCCTCCATGCACCATACAGGATCCGGGTACGCCGGATCGGCGATCTCTGGTCGGGTATGTTCTCCGCAGATGGAACGACATGGACAACGGCAACGACGTTCACCCATCACCTCCACGTGCGCCGCATCGGGCCGTGGGCGGGAAACGCCGGTACGTCAGCCCCCTCCTTCACTGCCGCCGTCGACTATGTTGCGAACACCTCGTCGCCGATCATCGGTGAGGACGGCACGGATATCCGTACAGCACCCTCCATCACCGGGGAGCCTGGATCGCTGACACGGTTCGAGGGCGACAGCGCATCCTTCTCCATCGGCGCGACCGGCGCATCGCCGCTGGCATACCGCTGGCAACGGAACGGTGCGGATATCACCGGCGCGGTCAGCGGCACTCTCTCGCTGTCGGGCCTGGCCCGCGCGGACAGCGGAGCATCGTTCCGCTGCATCGTCAGCAATGGACTCGGTAGGGACACGAGCGCAGCAGCACTTCTCCATGTGATCCCGCTGTACCCGGCCGCCATCACGCGAGAACCAGAAGATACCACCGTGTACGCGGGCACACCGGCCGGCTTTCGTGTCGCAGCATCAGGAACCCAGCCGATCAGTTTCCGCTGGCAAAGGAACGGCCATGACATACCCGAGGCCACGGATTCGCTTCTGACGTTCGCTGTCACCTCGCGTACGGACAGCGGTGCCGGATTCCGGTGCATCGTGACGAACCAGGGCGGAAGCGACACCAGCGCCACGGCCGTCCTCCACGTCATCGCTCTGCCAACACCGGTCGCATTCGTCCGGTTGACGGTCCGTGTCTTTCTGGAAGGGGCCATGAGTGGCGATTCGATGCGGACAGACCTTCGCGACAACGGGCTCCTCCCGCACACGCAACCATTCGGATCACTGGATCTGCTGGAAGACGCGACCGATACATTGCCATCCGTCCCCCCTGCAGCTGTGGACTGGATCCTGGTAGAACTGCGCGAGGCACTGTCCGACTCGACGGTCCGGGCCCGCCGCGCAGGCCTGCTCCTCAGAGATGGCACCGTTGCCGGTACCGACGGCACATCGCCGCTGCGCTTCAACGGCATGCCCGCGGGGAACTACTACATCGTGGTGCGCCACAGGAACCACCTGACATCCATGTCCGCGCTCGCCGTTGCCCTGGATACGGTGGCTTTCGAGTACGACTTCCGGGGTGCGGCGATGCAGTCCTATGGCGGAGATGCCGTGCTGTTGTCCTGCGGTAAGTTCGGCATGATCGGAGGGAGCGTGGATCGCGATCGGGGGATCGGAGCAACCGACCTTGCGCGCGTGCGACAGGCCATGACGTCCGGTCCCGGCTATCTCGATGCCGACTGCAACATGGACGGAACCGTGACCGCTACTGACCTGGCGCTGCCGCGCGGGAACATCGGACGCCTGGCGGGCATCCGCTGAGCGTACGGGTGAAGGATCAGGTCACTTTTCGCCGGCGGTGAAGACCGTCCAGGCATGCTCACCGCGACTCCGGAGCAGCCCATCCATCCAGTCGAATTGCGGATGCTGGGCAAGGAACAGCCGCGCATCGAACGGCGTCCCGCACGCCGACCCCCATCGCGCGGCGAACTTCATCTCCTTCGCCATCCGCGTGTCCACCACCTTTGCATCGACGGTCCCTGAGGGATCGAACGGCGCCGACGTGGGATCGGTGGTATCGTACTCCCAGTGGGCACAGAGCGACCGGCTCCCGAGCCGCGTCTGCTGGAGATAGGTGTCATAGTGATCAGCTTCGAACGCCTTCCCCAGTTCAACATCGATCTTCCCCCGGTGTTCCTTCATCAGCTGCTTCCACCGCACACGGCGCGCGACGTCCGAGATGCGGATATCCGTCTCCCGGATATCGGTTTCGAGGCGGAGGATCTGCCGGTTCTCAACGAGGTTGGACCCGACATAGTATCCATCCTTCGTGCGTTCGAATCCAACGTGTTTGAGACCGAGTTCAAGCCGCGCGATCTCGTTCGTCTTCACGTCGCCGATCAGCCAGGCGTTCGCGTATCCTCCATTGTTCCCCTGTGTCATGATCGCGCACCATGTATCGATCGATGACGCGTCCTGCATCGCACGACGCATCCGGACGAACTCCGGGATACCGGAAGCATCGAAACCCGAGAACCCGCCGATCGTGGTCTCGGAGCCGACAAGCCCGGCATCGGTGATGAAGAAGTCCGTACCGCTGTGGATCCATCCCGGAACACCCTGCATCAGGATGCGGTGTCCCCTTGCCGGAACGATGTCCAGAATGATGTTGCAGTCGGCCTCGACATATCCCGACATCGTATTGTGACCGAGAACGATACCGCCGTCCTTTGTCCAGCTTCCGGTCGCGATGAAGCTGCTGCATCCCATCTTCGGCCTGTCCGGCGACCTCGCCCCGATCGAATCCTTGACCTCAGGCCACCAATAGCCGGTCAGTTCGATGTTCGCATTGTAGACGAGCATCTCCTCCCTGGTCGTCCGGACCCCCGCTGCGGCCAGCCCTTCGGCGATCCCTCCGATCTCGGCAAGAAGTTCCTGATCGACCTTCCCCTCCAGCAGGCGGCCGCCTTCGGTCAGCAGCCAGTCCCAGCTCATCCCGCTCTCGTATTCCCATTGCCTGCGGACCTCGTGCAGGGACGCGTCGATCTCGCGGGCGAGCAGATACCCGTACTGGAACCCCCGCGCCCGCGGTTCGCCGGTGATGCGGAGATAGACCCAGCCGTCACGATCGTGGCGGTTCCCTTGCGCAACCCACTGTTGTTGTTCAGGCGTGAGCCGGGGCGCAGGTGTGGCGAAGGCCGGGAATGCGCCCAGAACGATGAGGATGAAGAACGATACTGCCTGACGGAGACACGGCATGGGTCATCCAGGGATGTGAAGGGTGTGGTCGTGTGCGAAAGTAGGATTCTCCCGGACGAGAATCAAGGCATTGGCCGATCCCGCACGGGTGCCGCGGAGGCCTCCTGCAGGTGGCCCCTGCAGGAGTCTCCCGCCGGGGCCGTGCAGTCGTCAACGGTCAGAAGAGCAGCATGGGAACGATGCGGTCCAGCTGGGAGAAATCCGGGATGATGATGTCTGCGCCGGCCTCGATCAACCGGCGACGCTTCGCATCATTCCACCCGTACCGGCGGACTTCATCGCTCGCCACTCCCACCGCATAGGCGCCGCGCTTGTGCGCCTCACGCATCTCCACCGGGCCGTCACCGACCACGAGGATGTGTGCCCGGGCATCACCGCCGATGTCGATCATGATGCGCTCCAGCACCATGCGTTTGGCTTCCCGGGTCACATCGCCGACGGCACCGAAGATCCGGCCGCCGAACAGGCCCTGATACCCGAGCAATGCCGCTTCGCGCTCCACGTCGGATTGGTCCGTGCCGCTCGCAAGGTACAGATGTACGCCTTTGCCGTGGAGGACCCGCAGAAAGTCGACCGCCTTTTTGATCGTCACGTCCGGAAGATGGAGTTCACCGCATTGGAGCTTCTGCACACGACCTTCGACCAACGCGAGGAGCTGATGGTTGTACAGGTCCTTGTAGCCGCGGGCATCGAGGATCGATGCTTCAGCCACGCATTTGAACCGGCGCACGAGGTCGACGAGCCCCTTCATCTGAACGAGCGTCTGGATCCCGGTCGTCTGATCGATGTACGCCCGTACGGCATCGCGCACCTCCTCACGCATGGCATCGTCCGCGCCCGGCGCAGCATCGCCAAGGATCGCCCCGATCATCATGGGCTCCATGACGCCTTCCCACCCCTGCCGGAGCGTGGAGATCGTCCCGTCATGGTCGAAGATCACATGGGTGAAGGCGCGGTCGGCGGGAAGACCGGAGATGACCTCCACGTCCGTCCCATCCGCGGGTGATGCGGATCGCGGCCGGCGGGCACGATCCGGATGGTACCGGTAATCCGGGTCGGCGCCCAGTGCAAGGACCTCCTCCGGCGATGCGGTGCCCGTCTGCATGAGTTTCTGAACGGTCACGCCCGCCACGAGCGTCCCGAGTTCCGCAGCACGGAAGGGATCCGTGCCGGCCGCAAGGCCGGCGGTGATCCCGGCGAGCATGCTATCCCCCGCACCGACGGTATCCACCGGCCCCAGGATCAGGAGTCCGGGGATGGACCGGAACCCGTGGTCGTCGTACACGCACACGCCGCGTTCTCCCCGGGTAAGAAAGAGCGGACGCTGCCAGCGCGAGAACAAGTCACCGGCGATCTTCGCGCTCAGGGCATCATCCTCTTCCGCCGGAGGTGTTCCCTCCCCGGCAAGGACCCGTGTGGCCTCAGCAAGGTTGATCTTGCGCATGGCCTTGCCGTAGGCATCCGGATAGTGCCGAGCATCCACGATCACCCGCGTTCTGGCATTGCTGGCGATCAATGTGCGGAGAGCATCGCGCATCTCGGGTGTGTGGATCCCGCTCAGGACCTGCTGGTTCACGATCAGCATGTCCAGCCCCGGCATCATGTCCTCCAGCATATGCAGCAACCGGTGGCGGGTCGACGGGTGCAACACGTTGAAGTTGCCGAAGTCGATCCGGTGCTGTTCCTTCTGCCGCTCGTATGGCTTCAGGTAGACATGCGTGTCCCACCCTTCCCGTTGCACGAGGAGTCCGGCCGTATCGGCGCCCGCACCGACGAGCACCGATCGCATTTCCACGCCGAAGGGGTCGTTGCCCGCCACCCCGAAGACGGCGAGGTGCCGGACGCCGAGAGCAAGGAGGTTGGCCGCCACGTTGCCCGCTCCCCCGAGCGTATAGCGCTGGGTGCGGACCGGACGCGTTGACAGACCGGTCTCCACCGATGCCTCGGACGCGGCCGGATCGATGAGCACGTAGGCGTCGAGGCAGAGGTCACCCACGATCCCGATGCACACGTCTTTCACGCGCTCCAGCAGCCCCGCGAGTTCCGTTGTGGTCAATGGTGTGTCTCCCGTCCGATGATCATCGCACCACGAAGGAATAGTTGCCGGAGCCTGCCGTGCAGATGACGTGATCGCCCTCCTCCCGGAGAACACGGATATCCTTCACCGCGGCAAGCGGCAGATGTCCTTCGAGGATCCGGGTCCCCTGCGGTCGTGGAATGGTGAGTGTCGCCGTCGTGTTCACGGGCACGGTCACATCCCACGTGAACACGCCGTTCCGCTGCGACCACCGGCTGCGCGCCTCGCCATAGGGCGTGCGGTGTGTCGCGCTCACGCACTCGAGACCGCGCACCGGCGTCGGTTTCATCACGAGATGCTTGAAGCCGGGCGTTGAGGGATCCGAGGCCAGCCCCGCCAGGTTCTCATACAGCCAGATCACCAGATCGCCGACGAGCATGACGTGGTTCCCTGAGTTCATGCCCGGATCCGCGGTATCGCCGTTCCAGAGTTCCCAGATCGTCGTCGCGCCCTTCGCTGCCATGTACCCCCAGCTCGGGTACGCCGTCGTGGTCACGAACCCATACACGAGATCGGGCCTTCCATTCTCCGTCAATACCCGGTTCAACCACTGGGCACCCACGAGCCCCGTGCCCACGTGTCCGTTCGTCTCCACCGTGATCTTGTGCACCAGCCGTGCGAACACGCTCTCCCTGTGTTCGGGCGGTACCAAACCAAACGCCAGCGGGATCACGCACGAGGTCTGGGAACCGTTGGCGTAGTAGCCGTGGGCAGCATCAAAGAACTTCGCATGGAACCCCTTCTTCAGTCGAGCGGCAAGAGCGGCGAAACGGACAGCGTCCGCCGGCTTGCCCGCCACCCCGGCGAAGCGCTCCATGAGGCGCAACTCATGATAGAAGAATGCCGTCCCGAGCAGTTCACCCGGGGTCTTGCGCATCGGGTCTTCCGAATGGATCAGCTTCGGGTCCTCCGGCGGCACGCACCAATCGCCATAGGTGTCCTTCGGCATGATGTCGTCCTTCACGAAGGTGCTCATGTGGTCCACCCAGCGGACCATGCTGCCGTAGTGCCGCTGGATCAGTCCGGTGTCCGCGTATTGCAGGAGGAGCGCATGGGGTACGATGACCGTGCTCCCCGCCCATGTGGCGTTGTCATTATAGAACGGCCAGTATGCCGGACAGAGGTCGCTGACGCTTCCGTTCTCCCGTTGCGCATCCTCCATATCCTGGACCCACTTCGCATAGAACGCAGCGATATCGAAGAGGTACGTCGCGCCGTGCGACTCCGAGGAACGGTCCCCCATCCAGCCATGCCGTTCGTCGCGCTGCGGACAGTCGGTCGGGATGCTGCGATAATTCCCCCGCACGCCCCAGACGATGTTGCTGTAGATGCGGTTGATGACCGGATCGGAGGTGGCGAAGTCTCCGGCGGATTCGAGATCATCATGCACCACGCGCCCCTGGATCGTGGACAGGTCGGGAGTGCCGGGATACCCGGTCAGTTCCACATAGCGGAACCCGTGATAGGTGAACCGCGGTTCGTAGACCTCCCGCCCCCCACCGCGCAACGTGTACGTGTCCGTTGCCTTCGCGGAACGGAGATTCGCGACAAAGAGATGTCCGTCCGGCGTCAGCGTCTCCGCATGGCGCAGGGTCACCGTCGTGCCCCGTGGTCCCTGCACGAACAACCGGCACCACCCGACAAGATTCTGTCCCATGTCGAAGATGAACGTGCCGGGAGCGATCTCCCGTACCGACACCGGCGTGAGAGTTTGCGTGACCCGAAGGGGGTTGACCATCTGTGCGCGCAGGGGTCCGGCCGGTGCTGCAACGGGCTCCGCCGGACGCCATGACGATGATGCATAGCCGATCGCGGACCAACCATCCAGTTCCATCCGCGCATCATAGTCCTCACCATCGTATTCGTTGTTCCCGCGGATCGGTCCATCCGTTGTGACCTGCCACGAGCGGTCGGACACGATGGTCTCCGATGAACCGTCTGCATATTCGACCTGAAGCTGCAGCCGCATCTTCGGATGGCCGTAGGAGATCATCTCGACGGGCGCCTTCGTCCGCGGAGCATAGAAGCGCCCATTGCCGAGCACGACGCCGAGGGCATTCGCTCCCGTGCGCAGGAGTGACGTGACATCGCGCGTGATGTAGTACACGCGCCGGGTATAGTCGCTGAGCGCGGGCGAGAGAACATCATCACCGACCTTCCCGCCATTGCAGTACAATTCCGAGACACCGAGCCCCGCCATGAACACGACGGCACGTTGCACATTGCCACGCAGACTGAACTCCTTCCGCAGCCAGCGTGCCGGTAGCCGGCGGGCTTCCGAGGTGTCCACCGCACCATCCAAACCGATCCACGCACCCTTCCAATCGTTCTGGTCGAGAAGGCCCATGGACCAGGTCGCGATCGTGCTCCAGGCACTCTCCTTCCCATCGCGGTCCCACACGCGCACCTTCCAGAAGCACTGTTGCCCCGAGCGGAGCGCGGTGCCGGCATAGGGGACAAGGACAGACCGGTCGGATGGCACCTTGCCGGAGTTCCAGAGATCGCCGTTGCCATTCTCGAGCAATGACGGCGAAGAGGCCACAAGGATCTGAAAGGCGGTTTGGGTTTGACGCCGCGTTGCGGAGGAGAGGACCCAGCTCAGTCGCGGGGTGACGGCATCGATGCCCTGCGGATCGCGCAGGTGTTCACACGTCAGGTCAGAGATCATGATGTCAGTGGATGGGGTGGAAGAATGCATGGTGGTACTCGAGAGAACGAGAAGGGAGATAGCGGCCGCGATACCGAAGAGGTCACGCCGGGTCACAGGGGGCCCTTTCCGAGGGTTTTAGGAAAGAAACGCAGGAATTTCCATTAACGTACTCACGAAATGCAGGAGTTGCAAGCCCTTGCACCTTGCCGCTGAAAGATGTACCATGCCACATTCTTCTCCCTCGGTCCAGCCAGGCACATACCCGGAAGCGATCACACGACCATGACGAACGTCCATCCTGAATCCCGCAAGGAATTCCAGCTTGAGCGCCTCATCCTCTTCACGGATGCGGTCTTCGCCATTGCCATCACGCTCCTCATCATCGAGATCAAAGTCCCGGAGCTGACGGGCAACGAGGCGACGGAGGGTGCGCTCATCAGCTATCTGGGGCACCTGATCCCCCGCTTCGCGGGGTTCTTCATCAGCTTCATGCTGATCGGGATGTACTGGACCCGACACCACTTTCTGTTCGGGTTCGTGATCGACTACACGCCGAAGCTGATCTGGCTCAACATGCTGTTCCTCCTGTCCATCGTCCTGATGCCGTTCAGCACGGGACTGTTCGGTGAGTTTTCCACTCCTGCCACGATCCACCTCAAGACACCACTGATCTTCTATGTCGCAAATGTCTGTGCCACGGGGTTCCTACTGTATTTCCTGTGGGCATACATCGGCAACCCGGCGAACGGCGTCGCGTCACAGGCGCTGACGCCCGGGATCGTGCACGATGCGAAGCAGCGGGCCCTTGTCGTTTCCCTCGTGTTCGCGTTGACCATCGGGATGGCCATGATCGACACGTATGCCTCGCGCTATTTCCCCATCCTGACACCGGTCTTCCTTCGTGTTGCGAAGCGGCTCTTTCCGGGGACGCTGTCGCAGACGGTCTGATCCGGCGGTTGCTTTTCCAGCGAAGTTTCAGGACATTCCGGAAAGAGCCTTCCTCTGATCTTTCCGGACTTGCTCCACCATGGCGTTCAAACCCTTCTCCGAGATGACCGATGCCGACTATGCGGCTGTCGGTTTCCGATCCGGCCTGGAGATCCACCAGCAGCTCCTGACCACCAAGAAACTCTTCTGCCGGTGCCCCGCCGGACGCTACAGCGAAGAGTACAACGCGGAGATCCTCCGCCACATGCGCCCGACCCTCTCCGAACTCGGAGAGTACGACGGCACCGCGTTGATGGAGTTCAAGACCAGGAAGGAGATCATCTATCTCATCAACCGTGACACCGTCTGCACGTACGAGATGGATGACACGCCCCCCTTCGAGCTCAATACCGATGCGCTGGACATCGCCCTGGAGATCGCGATGCTGTACGGCTGCGCGATGGTGGACGAGATCCACATCGCACGCAAGCAGTACCTGGATGGCAGCATCCCCACCGGGTTCCAGCGCACGACGATCGTCGGCGTGGATGGGTCGGTCCCGTTCAAGGACCGCCGCATCCCGATCGTCCAACTCGGGCTGGAGGAGGATGCCTGTCGCGAGGTGAGCGACATCGGACACCGGCGGACGTACCGGACCGACCGGCTGGGCATGCCGCTCATCGAGACCGTGACCGCCCCCGAGATGAGAACGCCCACCGAGGTCGCCGAGGTGGCGCAATTGCTCCGGCGCGTCGTGCGCAGCACGGGCCTCGTGCGCACCGGCGCGGGGGCCGCCCGCGAGGATGTGAATGTGAGCGTCACGGGCGGGACGCGGATCGAGATCAAGGGCGTTCCGCGCATCCCGGACATTCCGCTGCTCACCTACAACGAGGCCATGCGACAGTGGAATCTCCTGCGGCTGCGCGATGCGCTGCACGTGCGGGGCATCACGCAGTCCTCCTTCCGCTCGCGAACGGAGGACTGTACGAAGCTCCTCCGCAAGACACGCTGTCAACCGATCCGTGACGCCGTTGCGGGCGGCATGCTCGTCCATGGTGTCGCACTCTATGGCTTCAAGGACCTGCTGCGCTGGCCGACGCAGACCGACACCTACTTCTCCCGCGAGATCTCGGACCGGGTGCGGGTGGTCGCCTGTCTCACCACGCTCCCCAATATCATTCATTCGGACAGTCCGGGAGAAACGCTGGCGTCATCGGAGTGGCAGACGCTCCGGCGCACGCTCGCCGCCACCGAGGAAGACACGATCGTCCTTGTCTGGGGGAACAAGCAGGACGTGACCACTGGCGCATCGGAGATCGCCCTGCGTGCGAAAGAAGCAACGATCGGTGTTCCGTCGGAGACCCGGCAGGCACTGGCCGATGGGACGAACGGATTTGAACGGATCCTGCCGGGACCCGAACGCATGTACCCGGATACGGATCTTCCTCCCCTTCGGATCACGCGGGAGCGGTTGGACCGCATCCGGGCGGACATTCCCGAGCCCGTCTGGGAGCGCGAGCGGTGGTACCGCGAGCTCCGCATCCCCGCAGACTGCATCGAGCCACTCAGCATCTCCCCGTTCGCCCCGTTGTTCGCGCGGGCGGTCAGGGATTGGGGTGTGCATGCGACCGCCGCGGCCGTGATCCTCATTCAACTGCCCAAGCGCGTGCGCCGGCGGACAGGCGTATCGTACGCATTCACGCATGAACAGATGAGTGAGGTCCTGCGGGCATTCCGCGACGGCGTGCTTGCACGCGAAGGCCTGCCCGCCACCCTCGAAGCCATCGCAGGGGGTGCACACTTCTCGCATGATACCGCGCCTCCTCCGTGCACCCAGAAGGAACTGGAGGCGTTGGTGCACGATGCCTCCGTGACGTTGCAGCACAACCTGCGTGCACCGCACCGGCGTACTGCGGCGTTGATGGGGATCATCATGGCGGGCATCCGGGGCCGCGCTCCGGGGAGAACCGTTGCGGCAATGATCGAACGCGAAGGGAAGGAGGCCCGGTCATGAGCGAGAACTACCGCGGTTACCGTGGCCCGGCACTCGCCACGCTTCAGGAGTACAGTGCCCAGGTGTGGAGCGATGTGGAGATCCATATAGGCACGGGGACGTTCACGGGCATCGTTCTCCCCCGTTCCGAGACCGCGGATCCCCATCATATCGTCATCAAGCTGCGCAGCGGCTACAACGTGGGCATCGAGGCCACCGGTGTTGAGAAGATCACGGTGCAGGGTCGGAAGGAAGCGCACTACAAGATCCCCGAGAAGGAATTCCCGTTCGACCCTGCCAAGCCGCGGGTGAAACTGCTGGGCACGGGCGGAACGATCGCCAGCCGCCTGGATTACCGGACGGGGGCGGTGATCCCGGCGTTCTCGCCGGGAGAACTCTACGGGTCCGTGCCGGAACTCGCGGACATCTGCAACCTCGAGACCGAGAAGCTCTACGGCGTCTTCAGCGAGAACATGGGGCCCGAGCAGTGGGTGGGCACGGCCCGGGCCATTGGCCGGGAGATCGAAAAGGGCGTCCAGGGTATCGTGATCGGCCATGGCACCGATACCATGCATCACACTGCCGCCATCCTGTCGTTCATGGTGCAGAACACGCCGGTCCCCATCGTGATGGTCGGATCCCAGAGGTCCTCTGACCGGCCCTCGTCGGACGCTGCATTGAATCTGATGCATAGCGTGAAGACCGCGGCCGAAAGCGACATCGCCGAAACGATGGTGTGCATGTTCGGCCCGACCTCCGATGTGTATGGCCTTCTCCACCGGGGCACGCGCGTCCGCAAGATGCACTCCAGCTACCGGTCCACGTTCCGCACCATCGGCGACATCCCGCTGGCGATGGTGAGCCGCGAGAGCATCCGGCCGTTGCGGCACGATTACCATCACCGGCGGCAAGACCGGAACGTCACGATCAACACGGCGTTCGAGGAGCGCGTCAGCATCGTGTATTACTACCCCAACATGAAGCCCGACATCATCGAATCGCTGGTGGACAACAACTACCGGGGGATCGTGATCGCCGGTACGGGGCTGGGACATGTGAACAAGCCGCTCTATCCCGCACTCAGACGTGCACAGCAGAAAGGGATCGCGGTCTACATGACCGTGCAGACGCTCTGGGGGTACGTGCAGATGTACGTGTATGACACGGGGCGGGACATGATGGAGCTGGGCGTGATCCCCGGGGCCAACATGCTCCCCGAGGTGGCGTACATGAAGCTCGGGTGGGCGCTGGGTCAGACGAAGGACGTGCTGAAGGTGCGCGAGATCATGATGACCCCGGTCGCAGGGGAGATCACCGAACGGGAACCGAGCAACGGCTATCTCATCTTCCAGGGGGGGATCCCGGAAGTCGAGGAGTTCATCTCACGCTACAGGCGCTAGAGCTACGCTCCCCGCTGCTCGATCTTTGCCCAGGTGTCCTTCAGCGTGACCGTCCGGTTGAACACCGGCACACCAGGCGTTGAGTCCTTCGCATCGACGCAGAAGTATCCCACCCGCTCGAACTGGAACCGGCTGCCCGGGGCCGCGTTCGCCAACATGGGCTCGAGCTTGCAGCCGGTCAGGACCTTCAGCGAATCAGGATTGATGAAATCCAGGAACGACTTCCCCTCCGGGATATCGTTCGGGTCCTCTTTGCTGAACAGGCGGTCATAGAGGCGCACCTCCGCGTCCACGGCATGCGAAGCCGAGACCCAGTGGATCGTCCCCTTCACCTTCTTGTTCGCGTTGGGCCCGCCACTCTTCGTATCGGGATCGTATGTGCAGTGGATCTCGGCAACGTTCCCCGCCGCATCCTTCATCACACTCTCGCACCGGATGATGTATGCGGCGCGGAGGCGTACTTCCTTCCCGGGCGACAGCCGGTGATACTTCGGTGGCGGCACCTCGCGGAAATCCTCCTGCTCGATGTACAGTTCGCGCCCGAAGGGGATCATACGGGTCCCGGCATTCTCATCCTCCGGATTGTTCAGCGCGGGGACCTCCTCGGTCCTCCCTTCCGGATAGTTCGTGATCACGACCTTCAACGGCGAAAGCACCGCCATCGCCCGCTGCGCATGCTTGTTGAGGTCCTCGCGAATACTCCACTCCAGCAACGCCACATCGATCATGCTGTCCTTCTTGGACACCCCGATCTTGTCGCAGAACGTACGGATGGCTTCGGAGGTGTAGCCGCGCCGCCGGTACCCTGCGATGGTCGGCATGCGGGGATCGTCCCAGCCATGCACCCGTTTCTCCTGCACGAGCTGGAGCAGCCGGCGCTTGCTGAGCACGGTGTACGTCAGATTGAGGCGCGCGAATTCGATCTGCTGGGGGTGGTAGACGCCAAGCGCGTCCAGATACCAGTCATAGAGCGGACGGTGGTTCTCGAACTCCAGCGTACAGATCGAGTGCGTGATGTGCTCGATCGAGTCCTCGAGTCCGTGTGCCCAATCGTAGGTCGGATAGATCGACCACGCATCACCCTGGCGGTGGTGCCGTTCGTGCACGATGCGGTACATGATCGGGTCGCGCAGATTGATGTTGGGCGACGCCATATCGATCTTCGCGCGCAGCGTTCGCGAGCCATCGGGAAACTCACCCGTACGCATGCGCGCGAACAGGTCCAGATTCTCCTCCACGGAACGGTTGCGGTAGGGGCTGTCCCTTCCCGGCTCGGTCAGTGTACCCCGCGTCTCCCGGATCTGATCGGCATTGAGGTCACAGACGTAGGCTTTGCCTTTCGTGATCAGATCCACGGCCCAGGCATACATCTGTTCGAAATAATCCGAGGCGTAGTAGATACGCTCGTCGATATTCCCCGCGATCCACCGGACATCCGCGATGATGGAATCCACGTACTCCTGCTCTTCCTTCTCCGGGTTGGTGTCGTCAAAACGGAGATTGCACTGCCCCCCGGCATGTTCGCGGGCGATGCCGAAATTCAGGTTGATGGACTTCGCGTGGCCGATATGCAGGTAGCCGTTCGGCTCGGGAGGGAACCGGGTATGCACCCGTCCGCTGAATTTGTTGGTTCGCAGATCCTCCGCGATGATCTCACGGACGAAATCGACATTCTCGGTCTGACTCATGGTTCTTCCGGGGAGTACTGAGTGGTGAATATGTAATATACACAACCCCCGGACCCTTTTCAATGAGGAAGATTGCTCTCCGTGCAGGCTTTTCGTATATTGTCAGCGGTCGCTAGAACCGCCGAGTACTCATCGACGCCAGGGCCCCATGTCCATCGTGATCAGAGAGGTCGCATCCCCCCGGGACCTCCGTGCCTTTCTCAGGTTCCCCTTCAGCCTGTACGCGGGCAACCCGTATTGGGTGCCGCCCCTCCTGTTCGACGAGCGGAACACACTCGACAGGAAGAAGAACCCTGCCTTCGATCACTGTACGGCGGCGTACTGGCTCGCCGAGCGGGATGGCAAGGTCGTCGGCCGGATCGCCGGCATCATCAACCATGAGTACGTGAAGGTCTGGGACAGGAACGCGGCCAGGTTCGGCTGGTTCGACCTCATCGATGACGACGAGGTTGCCTCCGCCCTGCTGGGCACGGTGGAGGCATGGGCACGGGCACGGGGAATGACCGAGCTGGTCGGGCCCCTGGGGTTCTCGGACATGGACCGCGAAGGGATGCTGGTCGAAGGGTTCGGGGAGTTGAGCACCATGGGCACGCTCTACAACTACCCGTACTACCCCGCGCATATGGAGCGGCTGGGCTACGTCAAGGACGTGGACTGGCTGGAGTACAATATCACGGTGCCATCCGCGATCCCCGAAAAGGCCCTTCGCGTCGCGGCGATGGCAACGGAACGCAAGGGACTCCACATCGTTCCCGCGCGCAAAGCCAAGGACCTTCTCCCGTACGCCCACCAGATCTTCGAGATCATCAACGACACCTACCGTGGTCTCTACGGATTCGTCCCGCTGACCGAACGCGAGATCAACTACTACGTGAAGATGTACTTCCCGAATATCTCGCCCCACTACACGAAACTGCTGGTGGACAAGGAAGGACGGCTCGCCGCTTTCGTCATCGCCATGCCTTCGTTGTCGCGTGCCCTGCAGAAGGCGCGTGGCCACCTGCTGCCGTTCGGCGTGGTCCACCTGCTCCGTGCGATGAAACGTCCGAGGACCATCGACCTGTACCTCGGGGCGGTGCGTCGGGACCTGCAGGGGAAAGGGGCGGATGCATTCCTGATCACCGCGCTTGCCGCCTCGTGCATCGAAAAGGGGATCGTCAGCGCGGAGTCGAACGTGGAGCTCGAGGACAACAAACTCGTCCAGGCACACTGGAAGAACTTCGAGCGCCGGCAGCACAAGCGGAGACGGTGCTACAAGCGCTCGCTGGTATGACCGGATCGGCGGACGTCAGGCGATCTGGTTGAATTCCGCCCCGACGAGTGTCGAGAGTTTTTTGATCCGCGATGCGATGTGCCCGGTGCCGATGGCACAGTGGTGTGCCGGCCCCTCTACGCTCCAGCGGTCGACGAACGACCGGGCTCCACACGAGAACCGGTAGCGGCTGTTCGTATTGCCGATCTCCAGGACCGGTCCGGGCACCGACTCCCCTTCCGCCGTCAGCAACTTGATCTTCCCCGCCGGCGTCTGGACCACCGAAAGCAAGGTCACCGGGCCGTTCTTCACCTTCATTTCCACCGAGAGGCCATTCCCGGGTTTGCCGTGGTAGATTCCCAGCGGCCGGAGGACCGGTTTCCCTTCCGCGATGCCGATGTGTCCGGGACCGTCATGCCCGAGCAGAACGACATCATCCTTGAAGTCCATCAGGTAGAACTCGCTGAACGACCCGCCTGCACCGAAGGCGTCCAGGATCTTCATCGCCTGGACGTTCTTCACCTCACACTCGCCGGCCACCGGGACATGCCGAGCGGTCAGGAGTGAATTCCCGGTGATCACTGATGTGACGATATCCTCCTCTTCGGAGCCCGGCGTCCCTTCATAGTAGTACGCCAGTGACCCGAGGCGCTTCTCCGCGATCAACCGGTCCAGGGCGCATGCCGTTCGTGCCGCACGCTCGACCTCGGCATCGGTGCATTCGGGGAGGACGCGAAATGCCTCATGGATCTCGCGCACCTTTGCCTTCACGGCTCCGGGCTGCACGTCGCGCCGGTACACCTTCAGCAGATCGATCTCCAGGTGTTCGATGTGGGTCCCGAACACCACCGATTGCAGCGCGGCATCCGAATACACGTCGAGCATTCCATTATAATAGTGGCCGAGGATCCCCATGCGGTTCTGCCGCATCACATCCGCGACCCGGGCAGCATCCAGCCACCCCCCGATCTCCGCCCACGACTGGTGATCGTCCAGGGTGCCGGTCACGGGATGGAACCGGACTCCGGCCTTCAGGCAGACGTTCGCCACTTCCGGCACGGCACACGCCTGACAGTAGGCCAGCCACTCGCCGGTCATCACACCGCGGTCGCCGAGGGCATTGAATGTCGCATAGTCAAGTTGTGCTTCCGGCTGGAGATTCAGGACGATGACGGGGATGCCGGCATCGCGCACGACGGGGAGGACCGTCGACGAGAGTGCGTACGTGCTCACATAGAGGAAGAGCATGCGCACTTCCCCGGTCTTCATCAGGGTCGCCACCTCATGTGCCCGGTCGACGTTGTCGACAAGCCCTCCCGACACAACGTCGATCCCGGGGCGGGCGAGTTTCTGCTCGATCGTCCCCAGGTATCCTTCCAGGCGGGCTTTCAGTCCCGCGAATTGTTCCCAGTACGTATCCAGTCCAATGCCGAACACGCCAACACGTGTCGGTGGAAGCGGTGGATTCTTCGCGGTCGTGGCCAGGTTCTGCGTGCTCATACGGCGGATCGGTGCGGATGGTGGAACAGAGGACGGGTGACATGCTGCTTGCCACCATGATACACACGGATTTCCAGAGAAGAAAGGGGAAAGTGGGTGTTTGATTCTTCTCGGGATATTCTTAGATTGGGGGCGCTATCATTGTTCCACCCCCGGTCCGCCATTCATTCATGTACGTCCAACGGAGATCCGCGTATGAAGCGCTCTGTGACCGTCGGGCTGGGCATGCTGCTCGTTCTTTTCCTTGCATGTGCAAGCGTGCCCGCTCAGAGTAGTGCACCCGGCGAGACAGCGGCCCCGGCCGCCGCAGCCACCCCTCTTCCATCACACACCGATGCGGCCGCCTCGCATGCCGCGCCTGACGGCGATTTCTGGTCCCTGCTGTTCGTCTTCGTCCTCGCCAGCTTCATCGGTATGGGTGTGATCGCCCGTGTGTCCCGGCTGCTCCATACGCCCCTGATGTCACTCACGAATGCCATCTCCGCCATCGCCGTCGTGGGTTCGATCATCGTGGTGGGTTCGGACTATCCGCTGGAATATCGGATCCTGGGTGCCATCGCGCTCTTCGCGTCCATGACGAACATCGTGAGCGGGTTCCTGATCACGGAGCGCATGCTGAAGATGTTCAAAGAGACCCGCGGGGAGGGCCACCAATGATCCCGTCCCTGGCACAACTCGCCTACGTGGTGGCATCAGCGCTCTTCATCTTCTCGCTGTACTGGATGAACAACCCGCAGACCGCCCGGAAGAGCGTCCGGGCCGGCGTGATCGCCATGATCCTGGCGATGGCCGCGACCTGGATCCAGCCGGGCATCGTGCATCACCTGTGGATCATCCTCGCGATCCTCGCTGGCTTCGCGGTTGGTATCCCCCTCTCACGCGTCGCCCTGACAGCAGTGCCCCAGCGAACCGCGCTCTCGCACGCATTCGGCGGTCTCGCAGCAGGGCTGGTCGGCACGGCAAAATTCTATCTCTGGATGAGCGAAGGGGGCGCGATGTTGACCCCCTTCCGGACCTCGGCGCTGATCCTCGAGGTACTCCTCGGATTCCTGACCTTCACGGGGAGTCTGATGGCCGCCGGCAAGCTGCAGGAAGTCAAGTGGATCCCGCAGCGCCCGGTGACGTATCCGTTACAGAACCTCACGAATATCGGACTGCTCCTCTTCGCCGCTGCGCTCGGCGTGATGATCGTCCTGAACCCGGCGGGTCCGTGGACGGCCATCGCGTTCCCGATCATCATCGCCCTGTCGCTCGCGTTCGGCATCCTCCTCATCATTCCGATCGGCGGCGCCGACATGCCGACCGTGATCTCGATCCTGAACGCGTACGCCGGCCTTTCGGCCGTCGCCATGGGATTCATGCTCGACAACAAACTGCTGATCGTGGCGGGCGCATTGGACGGCTCCAGCGGCCTCATCCTGTCCATCATCATGTGCAAGGCCATGAACCGTTCGTTCGCGAATGTGTTGTTCGGTGCTTTCGGACAGGTACAGGCCACGAAGGGCGCGGCGGACGGACGGAGCTATAAGCAGGAAACGATCGAGGGTGCCGCCCAGATCATGGAACAGGCATCGCTGGTCGTCATCATCCCCGGCTATGGCATGGCGGTGGCACAGGCCCAGCACCGTGTGCGCGAACTCTATGACCAGCTCACCAAGCGGGGCATCACGGTCAAATTCGCCATCCATCCCGTTGCGGGGCGCATGCCGGGACACATGAACGTTCTGCTGGCCGAAGCGGACATCCCGTACAGCGATCAGATCGCGATGGACGATATCAACCCCGAGATGCCACAATGCGATGTGGCCCTGGTGATCGGGGCGAACGACGTCGTCAATCCCGCGGCGCGCACGGACAAATCCACCCCGATCTACGGCATGCCGATCATCGACGCGGACAAGGCGCGGACCGTCTTCGCGATCAAGCGGAGCAAGAATCCGGGTTTCGCCGGTATAGACAACGATCTGTACTTCGCGGACCGGAGCTTCATGCTCTTCGGCGATGCCAAGGCCGTGATCGGCGATCTTGTGAAGCAGTTCTCGGGCGGCAGCGGCATGCACTGATCCCCCGAGGTGGGATCGCGTTCTCTGACACTCCCGGGTGTACCGACATTCATCGTGCATCCGGGAGTACTGTTCTCGTCACCAGCGCCGGAAGGCACCCAGCATGGAACTCTTCGTCTTCTTCCTCCTGATCGCCGTGGTGTACCTTCTCGTGAAGGTCAACGGCCATACAACCAAGATCCGGGAACTGGAGGTGCGTGTTTCCCTGCTTGCGGCGCCGTCCCAACCGGCCCGCGAGACAACGCAGGCCCCGGAACCGGCACGAGCCGCAGACCATCCATCACCTCCCCCCCCGCCGGCACCGCAACCGGAGCCGATCGGCAGCGTGACACCAACATCCTCATCCTCACCGTCGCCTGCGGTCGCGACGCCCATGACTCCCCCACCCCCGCCACCCACACCGCCGCCGGCTCCGAAGAAGCAGCGGACTTCGCAGGAGTGGGAATGGCTCATCGGCGGCAAGCTGCTCAATCGCATCGCCGCCGTCGCCCTCGTTCTCGGGGTGAGCTTCTTCCTGAAATATGCGATCGACAGGAACTGGATCTCCGAGTGGATGCAGGTCGGTATCGGACTGGCGGCTGGGTCAGCGCTCCTGATCGGGGCCTCCCGCATGCAGAAGAAGGGATTCCAGATCTTTTCGCAGGGGTTGGTCGGCGCCGGGATCGCGATCCTGTACATCTCCGTCTATGCGAGTTTCAATTTCTATAACCTCGTGTCTCAACCCGTCGCGTTCGCGATGATGGGCGCTGTTACGATCGTGACGTTCACACAGGCGTTCCGGTACGACTCGCTGGCGGTATCCCTGCTCGGCTGGGCCGGCGGGTTTGCCACACCGTTCCTCCTGAGCAGGGGTGAAGCCAACGCCGCCGGATTGTTCGGCTACATCGCCCTGCTCGATGCCGGACTGCTCGCCGTGATCGCGGTCCGGAAGAAATGGTGGGTATTGCTCCCCCTCGCCTTCGCCGCGACCTATGGCATCTTTGCGCTGTGGCTGGACTCCCGGTCCGGGCAGGACGACGATATCACAGGGGCGATCGCGGTGACGGTCTTCTGGCTCCTCTTCCATGGCATCGACCTGCTCCGCAGCATGCGGGAGCGGTCCACCGTGTGGGTCCTCGAACGCAGCATTGCCGTGATGAATGGGGTCTTCTTCTACTTCGCGTTCTATTTTCTCCTCGATGACCATTGTCACGCATGGATGGGACTCTTCACCCTGGTCGCCGCCGGGATCTATGCCGGATCGCTCGTGATGTTCACGCGCAGCACGACTCTGCGGCGCGACCCGATCGCCTGGTATGCCATTGCCGCGCTGGCCCTCCTGATCTGTGCCACGGAGATACAGTTCGACGGCTTCGCGACCACCTATGCGTTCGCTATCGAAGTCGCGGTCCTCGCATTCATCGCCCGCTGGCGCGCGGGCGACCTGGTGTGGGGTGCCGCCACCGTGCTCGCGATCTGGGCTGCGTTCTCATTGTTGTTTCAGGACCGTGCGTGGATCATGTTCACGGTCACGGGCACCATCCCGGTCCTCAACGAGCGCACGCTGGCCTTCGTCATGCTCATCGGAGCGGCGGCAAGCGCGCTCTTCCTGACACCCGGCACGGCACGGGCATGGACCCCCCTGGCGCGGGGCACGCTCCACGCCATCTGGGCAGGACTGCTCGGCATACTGCTGCCCGTCGAGATCACCGATGCGTTGCGCACGGCTGCCGATCGCGCGGAGCATCTCGCGGGACGGCATCTCCGGTACTTGATCGGCCCGTCCATCGGACTGGCATGGGCGGCGTACGGCGCGCTCCTTGCATTCCTGACCCGCGACAGGAAGCTCATCGTCCTCCAGATCCTCGCCGCATTCCTCGGGATCCTGGGGGCACTCGTGACCGCCTCATGGAATGCCGCAGGGTTCACACCACCCGAATGGTTCACGGTGATCCTCAACTTCCACTTCGCGGCCTCGGTGCTGACGATCGCTGCGCTCGTCTGGCTGTCCCGGACCTACGCGGCGGCCGATGGCATCATGCGCGCGGCCACACACGTCTTCGCGGCCGCCTGGATCGTGGTCGGCTTCGCCACGCTCACGGCCGAGATCGTGGAACTGTATGGCCAGTTCATCCGGTTCGCCGACCACGAAGGCGCACTGCCGTTCGCTCGACTCATGGTACTGGCCGCCGCATGGACCGTGTACGGCGGTCTGGTCTTCTTCACCGGAACACGCCAGGTGCGCACGGTTCCGCTGATCGGCGGACTCGTGCTGATCGTGGCCGGATGGACCACCGCGCTCATGCGGGGCATCACGTTCGAACCGATCCTGGACTTCACACCCATCCTGAACATCCGGCTGGGCGCGATCCTGGTCACCCTCGCCGCGCTCGTGGTGATACGGATGCTTGCCTCGCGGCATGTGAGCGCTCCGGAATGGATGAGACCCGCCGCCCCTGTTCTCCGCATCATGACCGCTCTGTTGCTGCTCACGCTCGTGACCGGAGAGATCAGGGACTATTTCGAGAAGGCGATCGCGCTGCACGACCCGTCGGTTGCTGAACGCGAACTTGAGAACATCAAGCAATTGATGCTGTCCGGCGCATGGCTTGCATTCTCCATCTCGCTCATGGCGTACGGCATTGGGGGACGCGAGCGTACCCTCCGGATGCTTGCCATCGTCCTCTTCGGTGTGGCGATCCTGAAGATCTTCATCTACGATCTGTCCTTCCTGGAGACCCTCTACAGGATCTTCTCCTTCATCGGCCTGGGTCTGATCCTGCTGGTGGTGTCCTATCTATATCAGCGGTTCCGGGACGTGATCCTCGGGGATGAGAAGAGTGCCCAGGAGGGTTGAGGAACGCGAGGAGGCGAACACCCCCGCGCGTCCCGTCAGGGTCAGCGGGGGATGAGAGGAACCGAATTCACGAGGTCCAGTACGAGCTGACGTTCCATCTGCACCCGCAGGGAATCGTCCAGACAGAAGATGGCGCTTTCGTGATTGTTGTCCGCGGAATACCGGTCGAAGTTCCAGCTCCCGATCCCCACCAGCAGACGGTCGAAGCTGAACTCCTTGGCATGGATGTAGTTCATGTACTGGTAGACGTGACCGCCCGCCTCCACAAAGGGACGGGTCACCACGCGCGTCGCCTGGGCAACTTCCCTGCCCGCCCCATCGATCACCGGCGTCATCACGTCCACCCACATCGGGTCACCGACCAGTTCCGAATCCCACACCCTGCTCCGGAGGAAGATCGTCGACTCCCCCCAGCCGCCATCGGCGCCGTTCGTGATGAAGGTGCCGTGGAATCCGGGCACACGGCATTTCTCCAGCATCACCCCGGCAAGCACGTCGATGGCGCTCTGTGGCGGTCCGGTGAGCGTGCACTCCACACCCGGGGACTTCACCACGAAGGAGTGTTGTGCCCTTTCAGCATAGCGCGTCAGGAGCGCGGCGATGCTCTGCGAATCGGCATCATCCCCCTGCACGGCCACGCGGCAGAGGCCGCGCGTACGGGTGACGGGATCGGTGAGCCAGGAGGCATAGTGTTCGCTGCCCCGGAGCCCCGCGGCACGCTCCGCTGATCTCTGCACGGTCAGGACGGATTCAGCGGTCGCGATCGTGCGCCCCTGGCGGTCGTACCGTTTCCAGAGCCCGATGAAACTCTCCATCAGGTCCGAGACCGCCGGGCCACGGAAGAGCACATCGGTGTCCCTGTTCTGAAAATCGAATCCCGTCGCCGTGTTTTCGTAGTCCAGGATATTCATCCCCCCAAGGATCGCCTCTTCCCCGTCGCGGATCCAGAACTTATTATGGAACATGCGGTCCAGCTGATTCAGGCGCTTGTCGGCAACCCGCGCGACGGGGATCCCCTCACGCTCCAGGATGCCGATGGCGAAACTCGAGATCGAGAACGTGTAGAAGTCATCGACGATGACCCGCACATCGACACCGGCCCGCTTCCGCTCGATCATTGCCGCAATGAGTGAGCGGCCGCTGGAATCGGCAACGATGGCCATGACGCCGATGTACAGGAAGTGCTGTGCGTCGCGGACCAGGCGCAGCTTTTCGGGATACGACTGCACGCCGTTGAAAAGGGCCCGCAGGGTATTGCCGGCGGTCAGCGAGGTCTGTGTTTCCCGATCGAGCATTTCCTGGAATGCCGGATCGAAGTATGCCGATCCACCCCACTCGGCGGATGGATCGGAGCCGAGGCGCATGTCGTAGAAGGACAGACCATGATCCAGGTGCTTCACCGGCGGGTACACGAGTCCGCCCCATGCAGCGAGCGTGCGGTAGGGGCGCACCGGCACGCCACGACGCTCGTCGAATGGCATCCGGCTGAATGCCGCGTGGGTGGCCCCGAGCAGATCCCTCGCACCCGACCGCGCGACGAACAGCTCCTGATCCAATGCAAACAGGTCCTGGATCTCCTCCCATGAACAGTACGATGGCGCGATTATCCGCCGTCCATTGAAGGGATCGGCTGTGAACACCAGCCGGTTGCCGCGCGCTGAGGTATCCGGCATCACGGGGTGGATCACGCCACCGGTCTGCTCGCGGTAGTACCTCGCCAGATCAACCAGCGGCACCTCCGGCCGATCGCGCAGATCCACCAGATAGGTTCCACCGATGTTCAGCGAAGAGCACGACGCACAGAGCGCCGCAAGGGCGACGACGACAAGTCGCCCGGCGTATGCGCGACGACGGTCAGCGGCGGACATACACGTTGATCCCCAGATAGTACCGGAGCGCGCGATCGGACAATTCCGTCGACTGGAAGTCCACGTACTCCCATTCCTTCTGCACTCCCCCGGTGAAATTCACCCAGCGCCCGGTGGCCTGGATCCCGAAGTTGACCGTGGTCCGCGCGATGTCCGCGAAAACGATCTTGCGCGACTCCGTGATCACCGCACCCGTCGAGAACCCATATTCTCCGCTGATGTAGGCACCGAGATTGACGAGTGTATTCATGTTCCAACCGATGGCCGTGGTCCACCCGATCGAGCCGAGTTTCGCCCCGACAAACCGGACCGGGTCGGCGATCTGCGCCTGATATTTCAGTCCGAGCAGGTCCACCGCGAAGCAGAGGGCGATGTTCACGCCCCCCTTGCGCGGAGAGAGCGGCATCACGTACCCACCCGAGATCTGCTGCCAGGTCAGCTCCGCTTCGATCCTCCGGTTCATCGTGCGGTCACCAGCCACGAGGAGGTTCCATCGATTGATCACGACGCCGATCCCCGGCATCCCAAGACCACGTGTGGAGGTCCAGTAGTGCGTGCGCACACGGTACGACCGCAGTGTGCGCTCGACGTATGGATACTCCAGGGAGGCCGCAGTGGAGAAGAGGTAGTACGGGACGTTCTCCTCGCGGAGGGGCTCATAGCGCCATTCTTTGAAGCCGGTCGTGCGCACCTTGAACAGGAATCCGGTCACGTCGGATTCGTAGACGGACCACCCCGTGCCAGCGGCGATCTGGAGGGGCGCATCGAACATGTACTGGATGCCATAGTAGTCCGCATTGACCCGCGTGAACGCCGCCTGGATCCAGCTTTCATAGGGTCCCGGAACGATGACACCGCCCGACCCCTGTCCGGTATGGTCAGGCGCATTCTCAGGTCCGAAGGGATCGTAGCGCGAAGGGATGGAACGTGAAGAGTCCGGAAGTGACGGAGGTGGGTCTTGTGCCAGGGCGTGCATGGAGCAGACCCCGGCGAGAACGAGGAGGAAGCCACATCGTGTGACGGATCCTGCCATGGGCCATCCGGAGGAGAAAGAACTGGTGTTATCTCTCAGATGGTACAAATCCGGGGGGTCAAAGGCAAGACGGCGAACGATTCCCGGGGGCTCAGAGCCCCACGCGGAACCCGAGCTGGACGAACGGCATCACGATGATGTTCGGCTCCTTGAAGGTATCCGAGACATCGAGCAATGTGCGCACCCCTCCGGTCAGGATCAGGTCAGGAGACGGTTCGATGTAGATCCCCGGCGTGAGTCCGATGAACGAGGCCCTGGTTGCCACATCCCCCGACCCCGACGTCGACTGGATGGGGAGAAAGAGCAGGAAGTCCGTGGTGGTCCGCGAGACCGGCGTGTAGCTCAGGACGGGCTGGTTGATATAGTTGAACTGGAGGAAGAAGTCCAGTGGCCAGGAAGGAAGAGCGGTATTGATCGTGAGCGTCCCGTAATATCCGATCCCTCCCTTGGTATCACGGTCGAAGTAGTAGGCAGTATCCACGGACGTGGTCGGACTGCTGAATATCCACTCCGTCTTCACCGTAGTGATCGTCGCCGTGCGCGCCTGGTACTCCAGGTAATGGGCGAAGAGACCAAGATCCAGCCGGACCCGGACGGGCTTCTGCTCACGGGTAAAGAACCCGACGCCTGCCTGCCAGCCGAACCGGCTGGCGCCGGAGGCCCGGGAGAACGTGCCGCCGAACGACAGGGCAGTCCCCTCCCACGCGACATCGAGATCGATCCCGCCGGAGAACTCCGGCCGTTTCCAGTCCATGTTGTACTGCGGGATCACCCGCGCATACACCGTGGATCCATCGTGCCGCTGCACGAGTTCAGGCACATACAGCCAGCCATTGGTTCCCGAGCCCTCGATGTTCCCCGCAAGGTTGTCCTTCCCCTGCTGCACGGCATAGAACGAGAAGGTCAGCGCATTCTTCGCATGGTCGGTGACAACGTGCACGGGCGGTGTGGCGACGGGACCGGTGACATGCGCGTCGCGGATGTACGTCTGCACCTGTTCCGTTGTCGAGCAGCCGGTCAGGGCAAGGGTGAGGATGGCCGCGAAGGCGGCAATGCGCACGGTGGTCATGATACCTCCGGGATGGTGGCACAAGAATATACGAAAATTGCGCCGCAAGGTGTCAGGCCGGCGCCCGAAGAGCTCTTCCAGGTTGGAACTTCCATTGACTTTAACGGGTCTTGGGGGGTATATTTAAAGGATGTGGTTTTGCGGACACCGACCGCTCGACACCTCTCATCACACTGGACCATCAGCATGAAGACCGTACTCAGGCTCCTCCTCGTTCTGTCTGCGCTGGGCATGTGCACCCTCGCACGCGCTCAGGGGAGCGCGGACACCACACTGCCGGCGGATCTGAAGGATCCCCGCATCACCGGGATCAACAATGAACCGATGCACGCGACCCTGATGCCCTTCCAGGACCGGGACGCAGCCCTGCAGGGAGCCCGGGAGGGATCGCCGTACTATCGCTCATTGAATGGTCAGTGGAAGTTCTTCTGGGTATCCAAACCCGCGGACCGTCCTCTGGATTTCTACAAGCCGGCTTTCGATGTGACATCGTGGAAAGAGATCACGGTTCCGGGCAACTGGCAGATGCAGGGATACGACGTCCCCATCTATGTGAACATCAAGTACCCGTTCAAAAAGGACCCGCCCTACATCCCTGCCGAGTTCAATCCCGTGGGCTCGTACCGCCGCACGTTCACCGTGCCGCAAGGTTGGGATGGGCGTCAGGTGTTCCTCCATTTCGCCGGTGTCGAGTCCGCGTTCTATGTATGGGTGAACGGCACGCGGGTCGGACTGGGCAAGGACAGCCGCACACCCGTGGAGTTCAACATCACGCCGCATCTGAGGTCCGGCGAGAACACCATTGCCGTGCAGGTGTATCGCTGGTGTGATGGTTCCTATCTCGAGGATCAGGATTTCTGGCGTCTCTCGGGGATCTACCGCGACGTGTATCTCTTTTCCACGCCCGGTGTGCACATCCGTGACTTCGAAGTGAACGCATCGTTGTCCGCGGACTACACGAAAGCGCTCTTCACCGTGGTGTCGCGCGTGCGCAACTATGGCACGACCGCAATGGCGAACCCGGCTGTCGAGGTCACGCTGATCGAAGGCGACACGGTCGTCGCGCGGACCATCGAGGTGGGCAAGGACGGGATCGCCTATCTCGCCCCCGGAGCCGAGGCCATTGTTCCCGTTTCCGGCGTCGTCGCCGCCCCGAAGTTGTGGACCGCTGAGACACCTCATCTGTACCGCGTCCTTCTGACGCTCCGGGATGCCGGGGGGAACGCGATCGAGTATGAACAGTGCCGCTTCGGTTTCCGTGAAGTGGTGGTGCGCGGCGGTCAATTGCTGGTGAACGGCAAGCCCATTCTCATCAAGGGCGTGAACCGCCACGAGCATGATCCGGACCTCGGCCATGTGATGACGGATGCGTCGATGATCCAGGACATCCGGCTGATGAAGCAGCACAACATCAACACGGTGCGGACCTGCCACTATCCGAACGTCCCCCGCTGGTATGAACTGTGCGACCGGTACGGGTTGTACGTGATCGACGAGGCGAACGTGGAATCGCACGGGATCGGCTACGCGCCGGACCAGACGCTCGCCAACAGACCCGAGTGGTTGCCCGCGCACATGGACCGTGTGCAGCGCATGGTGGAACGCGACAAGAACCATCCCTCCGTGATCATCTGGTCGCTCGGGAATGAAGCAGGCGACGGCACGAACTTTCAGGCGATGAGTGAGTGGGTGCACCGTCGCGACCCGGGCCGGCCGGTGCACTATGAGCGCGCCGGCAGAGCTGCCCACACGGACATCGTCTGTCCGATGTATTCGCGCATCAATACCCTTCTGGAGTATGCCAGTGTCCGCCGCGATCGCCCATTCATCATGTGCGAGTATGCACATGCCATGGGAAACAGCGTCGGGAACCTGCAGGACTACTGGGATGTGATCGAAGCCCACGATCAGCTCCAGGGTGGCAGCATCTGGGACTGGGTGGATCAGGGGTTCCGGAGGAAGACCGCGGATGGCCGGACATATTTTGCCTATGGTGGCAATTATGGCGAACCGGACACCGATACGAATTTCTGTTGCAACGGCCTCGTGCTTCCCGACCGGACCGTCACGCCGAAGACGCAGGAGGTGAAGAAGGTCTACCAGAGCATCAAGTTCAAGCTCGTGAACGGGAAGAACGGGGCGCTGAAACTCCGGATCCGCGATGCCTACTTCTTCACATCCCTTCAGCCATTTCTCTTCCGGTGGACGCTTCAACAGGACGGGCAGGAGGTGCAAACGGGATCGCTCCCCGCCCTGACCACTCGCCCCGGCGACAGCATCGAGGTCGTGATACCCGCGCGGAAGGTGAAACCCGATCCGGCGACGGAGTATCACCTCACGGTCACCGCCGAACTGAGGGATCGCACACTCTGGGCCGATGCGGGTCACGTGGTCGCAGCGGAGCAATTCGCGCTGCCATGGACCGAGCACCGTCTGCCGTCGCTGGCGACCCAACTCCCGCCTGTCTCCCAGGACGAACGGGGCACAACGGTCCGCCTGTTCGGGCCCGAATGGCAGATCACCTTTGACCGCTCCACCGGGCTGATGACATCATGGACCGATCACGGAGAACAGCGGATCGTGGAGGGTCTCACACCACGCTTCTGGCGTGCGCCGACGGACAATGATTTCGGGAACAAGATGAACGCACGCTGTGCCATCTGGCGAGCGGCGAGCCAGAAGCGCACGGTCGCATCCTTCAACGTCGAGCGGCTCTCACCATCGGCCGTGCGGGTCACGGCCGTCCACGTGCTGGCTGACACGGCAGCGCGCACGACGACATCCATGACGGTGCATGGGAACGGTGACGTCCTGGTGGATTTCCGGGTCGTCCCGATCAGTGCGCATCTGCCCGAAATGCCGCGTGTCGGCATGAGTATGCAGGTCCCGGTGTCGGCGCAGAACATCGAGTGGTATGGCCGCGGCCCACAGGAAACCTATGCCGACCGGAAGACCTCGGCATTCGTCGGCCGGTATACCGGTACGGTCGATGAGCAACTCTTCCCGTACGTCAGTCCACAGGAAAGCGGGTATCACACGGATACACGGTGGGTTGCGCTGACGGATGCACGGGGAAGCGGACTTCTCGCGACCGGCGTGGGTCTGGTCTCGTTCTCCGCACTTCCGTACACGGCCGAGGACCTCACGCAACGTTCGCGCGGCACCATGTATCCCACGGAACTCGTTCCGCGACCGTACGTGACGTGGTACATCGATCTCGGCCAGATGGGTGTTGGCGGCGATGATTCATGGGGGGCGCGCACGCATGACATCTACACCTACCCGGCCAGGGAATATGGGTATCGCTTCTGGCTGCAGACGTTGAGTCCATCGGTCAAGGCCGGAGAACGCGGCCGCCAGCCTGGATTTCCGACAACGGCCCCGTAAGGAGACCACATGAACCGTCCGATGATGTTCCTGATCAGCAGTGTCTGGGCACTCGCAGTCTGCTCTCCGGTCGGCGGTGCGCAAGACAAGTCCGCCCCTCCGGTATTCGACAAACGCACCGATGCCATGCTGGACTCGCTCTCGGTCCGGATGGAGCGGGCGCGGAAGACGCCGGACAAGGACAAGCTGTACATGATGATGGATTTCTCGGCTGTCCGTGCACCGAAGACAGTGGCGGAATTCACCCAGATCTGGCATCTCCCTCCCGTGATGCAGGGCCTCTCCGGTATGTGCTGGTGTTTCTCAACGACCTCCATGCTCGAATCGGAGATCCACCGGCAGACCGGGCGGAGCATCAAGCTGTCGGAACTGCACACCGTGTACTGGGAGCATGTGGAGAAAGCCCGGGAGTTCGTCCGGACACGCGGAGAGTCGTATCTGGCCGAAGGTTCGGAGGCCAATGCGGTCTTCCGCATCTGGAAGAAATACGGCGTCGTGCCCGGCGCATCCTATACCGGCCTGAAGCCGGGACGACAGTATCATGATCACGAGAACACCTTCTTCCCGGAGATCAAGAAGTACCTGGCTTCGGTGAAGGACGCCGCCGCGTGGAATGAGGAGACCGTGATCGCCACGGTGCGCAGCATCCTGGACCATGCGATCGGGGCGCCGCCGGCGAACGTCGAGGTGGACGGACAGCGCCTCACCCCCCAGGAGTATCTCGCCCGGATCGTGAAGCTTTCGCCGGACGACTATGTCGACTTCCTGTCGTTCATGCAGCATCCGTACTACACGACGATCGAGTTCGAGGTGCCCGACAACTGGTGGCATAGCAAGGAGTATCACAACGTACCCCTCGCTGACTTCATGACGATCATCAAGCGTTCACTCCGCAGGGGCTACACGGTCGGGATCGGGGGCGACTTTTCGGAGCCGGGGTATGCACGGGGTCCGGCAGGTCTGGCGGTGGTGGCGCCATTCGATATCCCTGCTGACGCCATCACGGAAGAAGCACGCATGTTCCGGTTCAACAACGGCACCACGACCGACGATCATGGGTTGCACATCGTCGGCTACGTGGAGAAGGACGGCAAGGACTGGTATCTCGTGAAGGACTCCTGGAGCAGTGCGTACAACAGCACTCATCCCGGATACTACTTCTTCCATGAGGACTATGTGAAGTTGAAGATGCTCGGCTGTTCCGTCCACCGGGATGCGGTGCAGGACATCCTGGCGAAGTTCCCGGCCCGCCCCCGACCGTAGACCAACCGTGTGCATCCCGCTCCTGCCGCTTGACAGGGGCGGGTCTTTTTTGTATACTGATTATGAGCATACGCTCATAACACCATGCCCCGACCCGTCAAACAGCGGTATATCGCCTGCCGTCCGCGCGCGCTGACCTTCAAACCAGCGGGGATCCCGCTCCACGACCTCGCGATCATACTTCTCACTTCCGATGAGCTGGAAGCGCTTCGCCTGGCGGATCTTCTCGGGGACTCACAGGAAGAAGGGGCGGCGAAGATGAACGTCTCCCGGCCGACATTTGGCCGGATCCTGCAACGCGCACGGAAGAAGGTGGCGGAGGCGCTTGTCCTCGGCCGGGCGATAGAGATCGGAGGCGGTGAAGTGATCCGGACACAGCATACGCGGGTCCGCTGTGGCCGCTGCCGGCAGCCGTGGGAAGTGCCCGCATCCGTTGCCACTGCGTTCCGGTGCCCCCATTGCCGGCACTAAGCAGTTCCCCAAATGTTCACTGACACCAAGGAGAATCACCATGGCACAACAGAAGATCGCATTCGTTACTGACGATGGTTCCACCATCTCGGCCCACTTCGGCCGGGCGATGTACTACGAGATCTGCACCCTTGACGGACCCACGGTGGTCAGCCGTGAGCGGGTCCCGAAGGCCGGACACCACTCCCAGGGCCAGCACGGGCATGCCGAAGAGCACCACCACGGACACGGCCATGACCATGGCAGCATGATCTCTCCTATCAGCGATTGCGCGGTGCTGGTAGCCCGCGGGATGGGCATGGGTGCGCACAACGCGCTCCGTGCGATGGGTATCACTCCCATCCTCGCGGACGACCAGACCATCGATGCAGCGCTGGAGAAGTATCTCGCCGGATCGCTCGCGACGAACGAGCGCCGTCTCCACGATCATGGGCCGGGGCACAACCACAGGAACTGATCATTCTCCGCGGTCGTTCACTCCGGAACAGTGGTCCAGGCCTCCCCGTAGGGGCGGTTCCGCACGCGGGACCGCCCCACGCACTGCAGGAATACATGGGCATGTGCAGTGCGCCCCATTTTCAGAACGTTCCGGTTCTCCCCTACGAATGAGCGACACGGTACAGCGGGCGTTTTTTCTGCGCACCCCGTTGACAAAGCCCCCCGAAAGTACTATGTTAAACCTATGAAACAGATGGCAACATTCACGACTTTCCGCGGAACGAACACTACCACGTTCCCGACTACGACGTGCCCGACCGGAGACACGTGAGGTTGGCCTGTTGCCGTTGTTCAACGGAGACCGACTTCAGGAGACTGGGGTCGGTTTTTTCATTCTCAGGGGTACCTTCACTCACAGGAGAGGGGTCATGGATTCAGCGACAGCGTTTGCGCCTGCATCGGTCTCGAATGTTGCATCCGGCTTCGATATCATGGGCTTTGCCCTGGATGGGCCCGGTGACACCGTCACCGTCCGCCTCACCCGAACGCCTGGATTCACCATCACGAAGATCACCGGCACGACCGCTGCGCTTCCCTTTGAGCCCGACCTGAACACCGCCGGCGCACCGGTGATCGCCCTGTTCCGGCATGCCGGCACATCCTTCGGCGCAGAGATCGAGATCCGCAAGGGCCTGCCGCTGGGCAGTGGCATCGGCTCGAGCGCCGCAAGTGCCATTGCGGCCGCGTTCGCGGCCAACGCCGCGCTGGGGGCCGGACTCACCGGCGAGGAACTCCTCCCCTTCGCGATCGAGGGGGAGAAGATCGCCAGCGGCGCCGTCCATGTGGATAACCTCTCACCGTCGCTCCTGGGCGGGTTCGTGCTGGTCCGCGGCTACGGACCCATCGATCTGGTCAAGATACCGCCACCGGACGACCTTTGGTGCACCATCGTCCGGCCCCATATCGAGATCCGCACGAAGGAGTCGCGGCAGGCACTCCCGAAACAGGTCCCGCTCAAGGATGTGGTCACGCAGACCGGCAATGCCGCCGGACTCATCGCGGGGCTGCTGACGTCGGACTATGCCTTGATCGGACGCTCCCTGCACGACGTGATCGCAGAACCAGCACGCGGACCCATGATACCCGGATTCCAGGCGATGAAGGAGGCAGCGATGCGCGCCGGGGCACTCGGATGCAGCATCTCCGGTTCGGGCCCTTCGGTCTTCGCCCTCTCGCGCGGCAAGAAGACGGCAGAAGGAGCGAGTGACGCGATGAGCGCAGCGCTCGATGCCATCGGCTGTGCGCATTCACGATCCGTTTCGCTCATCAGCCCGGTCGGTGCCCGGCTCTGTTCCGGAGAAACGGCATGAGGCTCGTCAGCACACGCGGACAGGCTGTGGCCGCCTCGTTCTGCGACGCCGTGGCGCGAGGCATCGCGGAGGATGGCGGACTCTACGTCCCCGCTTCTGTCACCCCCCTGCCGCGGAAGTTCTTTGATGCCGCCGGAGGACGTCCGCTCCGGGAGCTCGCGTTCGATCTCGCACGCCACCTGCTCGACGGGGAGATCCCCGACAGGGACCTCGAGACGATCATTACGCGATCGCTCACCTTTGATGCGCCGATCCGTATGCTGGCGGATGACCTCGGGGTCCTGGAATTGTTCCATGGCCCCACGCTTGCCTTCAAGGATTTTGGCGCACAGTTCATGGCCCACACACTGGCCTGGCTCAACCGGGAAGCATCAACGAAGCGCCATATCCTCGTCGCCACCTCCGGCGATACAGGCAGCGCGGTGGCACACGCTTTCCACAACGTCGAAGGCATGCATGTGATCCTGCTGTACCCGTCGGGACGGATCAGCACCGTGCAGGAACTGCAGCTCACCACCCTCCGCGGGAACGTCACGGCGCTGGAGATCGCGGGGACATTCGACGATTGTCAGAGGATGGTAAAGGAGGCCTTCGCGGATGCGGAACTGCGGACGCGCATGCAGCTCACGTCGGCGAATTCCATCAACATCGCCCGCCTTCTCCCTCAGTCATTCTACTATGTCGGCGCGTGGGCGCAACGACCCGACCGGTCGCGGCCGGTCGAGTTCTCGGTCCCCAGCGGCAACCTCGGCAACCTGACCGCGGGCATCCTTGCCATGAAGGCGGGCCTCCCCGTGCGCAAATTCATTGCCGCCGTGAATGCGAATACAGCGCTGCCACGCTACCTGGCAACCGGTACCACCGCTCCGGTCCCGGCGATCGCGACCCTCTCCAATGCGATGGATGTCGGCGACCCAAGCAACCTCGCACGTCTCCGCTGGCTGTTCGGCGATGATCGGGATCTCCTGGGTTCCGTCCTGCACTCCGCATCGTTCTCCGACGAACAGACGCGCGCAGCGATCCGGTCGGTGTACCGGTGTTACCAGTATGTGCTCGATCCCCATGGAGCGGTCGGGTACTGCGGACTCGAACACGTCCGGTCCGCTGCATCGTCCGGCAGCCTGGGCATCATCCTGGAAACGGCACATCCCGCGAAGTTCCTTGACGCCCTGGACCCTGAGATACGGTCTTCGGTGCACGTGCCCGCCCGTCTGCGCGCGGCGCTGGAAGGCGAGAAACGCTCCGTCCGTCTTTCACCGGCATTCGCGGGGTTCAAAGAGTTCCTCCTTCATACCACGTTCTCCTGAAAGGCACCACATGAACATCTCCGGCATGCGCATCGCCATCCTCGGCACCGGGAATATCGGAGCTGCCATCGCCCGCGGCGTTGTCTCGGCAGGTCTGCTCACCCATGACAGGATCATCCTCACGAGGCGCCACGACATGGCGCTCCGGTCGTTCGCGAACGAGGGATTTCGCACGTCCACCGACAACGCCGGTGCGGTCGCGGAGTCGGACCTCATCTTCGTGGCGGTGACGCCGCAGCAGCTCAACGGGCTGCTCGCGGGCATCCGGCCGGTCATCGACCCGGCACGCCACACGATCGTCTCTATCGTTTCCGGTGCGACCATCGCTCAGATCCGATCGCATCTGGGACTCGACGTTCCCATCATCCGTGCGATGCCGAACACGGCCATTGCGATCAGGGAATCCATGACGTGTCTGGCAGCCGACACGAGTGCGGACCGTGTGCTCCCGGCGGTGCGAACGCTGTTCGAGGGTCTGGGTAAGGCAGTGGTGATCGAGGAGGACCTGATGGTGCCGGCGACGGCGCTGTGCGCATGCGGTATCGCGTTCTTCCTGCGTGCGGTACGTGCGGCATCCCAGGGTGGGATCGAGATCGGTTTTCACGCCGACGAGGCGTTGCTCATGGCGGCGCAGACCGCACGAGGTGCAGCCAGTCTGCTTGTGGCAGGAGGACATCCTGAGGCCGAAGTGGACAAGGTCACGACCCCCCAGGGGTGCACTATCTCCGGCCTGAACCAGATGGAACACAACGGGTTCAGCTCCGCCCTGATCAAGGGGATCGTATCATCCGCGGAGAAGGCCGCGGTTCTGTATGCGCCGAAGCCCGTCTGACCCTGTGGTCAGTGGATCTCCCGGTTGAGATACGCCGAATAGTCGTAGGCGGCGGGCACATACTCCTGACCGAGCAGCGGCGATGAGATCATGAAGTCGGCAGACGAGCGGTTGCACGCCATCGGGATATTATAGAGAACCGTGATCCGGAGCAGCGCCTTCACATCCACATCGTGCGGGTGCGGCTCCATCGGATCCCAGAAGAAGATCACCACATCGATCTGCCCTTCGGCGATCAACGCACCAAGCTGCTGGTCGCCCCCCAGCGGGCCGGAGCGGAGCTTCTTGATCTCGAAACCCTCGGGGAAATTCTTCGCCGCCACTTTGCCGCGCAGCGCCTTCTCGACGAGCGCTCCTGTTGTTCCGGTACACGTGAGCTTGTGGCCGGCGAGGATGGCGCTGTTCCACTCCACCCACTCTACGAGGTCTCTTTTCCGGTGGTCATGTGCAACGAGTGCTATGTTTTTCCGTATCCGCATCGTGATACCCCTGGCTTGTGTGCAGTAGCAGTGTAGCGATTTCGCGCGACGCATGCCACTCCCCTGCCGCAAAACGATTTGATTCTGGCTAGTTTGCACGGTATATTGCCCATGGACCATCCCATCGCACATATCCGAGGCACCCCCATGAAACGTCTCCCCTTGTTCATCGCGCTTCTCGTTGCCACGTACCCCGTCGCCGCACAGGACCAGTCCGACGGTTTCTTTGAACGGGTCCTGGACCTGCGGATGCACTATGGCGTGACGGGGAACATCACCTATGCAACGGCCAGCGGGTACGAGTGCAAACTGGACCTCTACCAGAGGCGCAATGCCCCCGCACCGGTACCGGTGGTGGTCAACATCCACGGGGGCGGCTGGGTCGCCGGGACGAAAGAGGCGAACCAGATGGAGCTCCTTCCCTACATCGCGCTCGGGTTTTCCGTGGTGAACGTCGAATACCGCATGGCGCGTACCGCGCTGGCGCCGGCCGCGGTCGAGGATTGCCGCCTTGCCCTCCGCTGGGTCTTCAAGAACGCGAAGACCTACAACTTCGACACCTCCCGCGTGATCATCACCGGTGGTTCGGCGGGCGGACATCTGGCCCTGATGACGGGGATGCTGAATCCGGAGGCCGGGTTCGATGCACCCAAGGAGTGGGACCAGGAGCTGATGCAGCTACCGGTGGCGGCGATCGTCAACTGGTTCGGGATCACCGACGTGAAGGACCTTCTCTCCGGCGAGAACCGCCAGGGGTATGCCGTGTCGTGGATCGGCTCCCAGGAGAACGGCCCGAAGATCGCCGACCGCGTCTCCCCGCTTACGTACGTCCGCAATGGTCTCCCGCCCGTCTTCACGATCCATGGCACGAAGGACCAACTCGTCCCGTATGCCCATGCCACGCGGTTGCACGCTGCGCTGGACAAGGCCGGCGTACCGAACCAGTTATTCACCATACCGGACGGACGCCACGGCGGGTTCACCCGCGAGCAGATGTCCCAGATCTTCGTCGCGATCCGTGAGTTCCTGAAGAAACACCACGTGATAGGATGACCCGCGTCGGATGAACGCAGCACACTGATGTCCTCGAACGGCAACCCAAGGGAAGAACGTATGGATAAGCGTATCAGCGAGATAGCAGCACTCGCGAATGTGTCCGTGTACACCGATGAGGCGACCGCCGATTACCTGGATGGTGCACCGCACATCAAGCATGCCCGCCTCCGGGAGCTCTATGGTTCGCTCGTTGTCAAGGTGTTCGATCGCGCGCGGGAGCACGTGCCAATTCCCCGGGTACTGGATCTGGGCGCGGGCGAGGGTTCGGTGACGCTGCCGTTCCTCCAACTGGGGGCGCAGGTCGTGGCGGTCGACATCTCGCGCAGCCAGCTGGACACGTTGCAGATCAAGTGCAAGCAGTACGGCACGAACCTGGAGATCCGTTGCGAGGACATCAACGTCTTCCTGCAGGACAAGACCCGCCGGTTCGACATCATCGTGGTGAACTCCTTCCTGCATCATGTGCCGGACTATTGTGCCATGATCAGCGAAGCGCTCCCGCTGCTGAACCCGGGAGGACAGTTCTTTTCGTTCCACGACCCTCTCCGGTATGATTCGCTCGGCGCCATGACCTCCCTGTTCAGCAAGGTCGCCTATTTCTCCTGGCGGATCACCAAGGGCGATGTGATCGATGGGTTGCGGCGCCGCCTGCGCCGGGCCCGCGGAGTGTATATCCCGGACTCACCGCACGACAATGCGGAGTACCATGTCACCCGGAATGGTGTCGACCAGGACGCCATCCGCAGTCTCTTCGAGAAGCAGAACTTCGAGTGCGAGGTCGTCTCCTATTTCAGCACGCAGAGTTCCTTGTTTCAGCCGATCGGGACCGCCCTGGGCATGAAGACCCAGTTCGGCGTGATCGCCAGGAAGCGGTAGCGCACCCGGGATCGGGGACAGGTCGGGCCGCACACAGAGCGGCAAATCGAACACACGTGCGACACGCCATGCTGGAGCTCCAACATAAGATCAAGCGCCAGATCGAGATCCTCGGCCTGGCCGTCGACAATGAGAAGAAACTGCGTGACGTCGATCTTGCGGCGATCTTTGACCGGGACATTCCCACGATCAAGCGCGACATGCAGGATCTGCGCGCGGTCGGCATCGCCGTCCATTCGCGGCGTACGGCGGGGATCTGTCTCGACCAGCCGATCCCCGCGAAGCTCCTCACCGAAGTGATCCTGCAATACCTCGGCATCTGCGCATCGACCCATGCGGTGGATAAGGCCACCTCGCTCCTCGTGAAGAAGCACAGGGAGAAGGCGCTCAGCCGGATCGTCACGCTCCAGCGGTGCATCGAGTCCAGGTGCGTTGCCCGGATCACCTACGAAAAGGAATCCACCGAGATCGAGCGGAACCGGGAGATCTGCCCGGTCCTGCTCTTCAACAGTGATGGGTCGTGGCGGGTGCTCGCCATGAACGAGGGGAAGCCGAAGCAATTCCACATCATCAAGATGCTGGAGGTGGTGGCCACCGAGAAGAAGTTCAAGCCGCCGACCCAGGAACAGATCGACGCCCTGTTCAAGCACTCCTTCCGGAGCTGGATCGGCACGGAGAATCACACGGTCCGTCTCAAGCTGAATGCCACGTGGGCTGAACGGATCAAGCCGCAACAGATGATGGAGTCTCAGATCATCACCGAAGAGAAGGATGGGTCCGTCGTACTCGAGACGACCGTGAATTCCCTGGATGAAGTGGCAAGCTGGGTGGTCAGCCGGGGAGCGGGCGTCACCGTGCTGGAGCCGCCGGCCCTGAAGGACAAGGTCGTGGCCCTCGCCCGGGGCGCGCTCGCCAATTATGGCCCCTGAACATCACTTTCCCCTTGCAATTGGTGAGCAAACTCCTTTCATTGAACACATGAAGAACAATTACTACACCGGCTTCGGGTTTTATTATTTTTATCTCACGAGACCCTCGTGCCGGGACTGATGCGCTCATAACGCCAACGCCAAACAGCCGATCCCGACACGAAAGTCGGGATTTTTCATTCTATGGACACAGACCAACTTACCGTCGCCATTCAGGGCGTAGCAGGATCGTTCCACGACGAAGCCGCCGCACAGTACTTCGAGGCCCCCGTCACGCCCATTCCCTGTGAAACATTTCGTGATCTCTTCCAGGTCATGAAAAAGAAGAGGGCCCGCTACGCCGTAATGGCGATCGAGAACACGGTGGCCGGGACCATCCTCCCGAACTACGCCATGATGCGGACCTCCACACTGGCGATCATCGGGGAGACCTACCTGGCGATCCGCCAGAACCTGATGGCGGTCCCGGGGCAGAAGCTGGAAGACATCCGGGAGGTACATTCCCATCCGATGGCCATCCAGCAGTGCCACGCGTACTTCGAGAAGCATCCGGACATCCGCCTCGTTGAGACATCGGACACCGCGGCAAGCGCCGCCTGGATCGCCGAACACAAGAAGAGGGGGTTTGGAGCGATCGCGGCGAAACGTGCCGCCGCCATGTATGGCCTTCACATCCTGGCACCCGGCATCGAAACCGACAAGCGGAATTTCACCCGCTTCCTTGTCCTCACCGACCGCTCCAATCTGAACAACCACACCGCGGCACCGGACAAGGCGTCGGTGGCTTTCCACGTCACCCATCGGCGCGGAAGCCTTGCCACCGTCCTGACGATCCTCGCCGGACATGGATGTAACCTCACCAAGATCCAATCGCTGCCCGTGCTGGGGAAGGAATGGGAATACTATATGCACATCGACCTGGAATTCGAGAAACAGAGTCAGCTCGATGACGCCCTCGACACCATCACACCGCATGTGCACGAGCTGCATGTGCTCGGTATGTATCCACGGGGAAAGAAGAACGTATGATCGTCCCGGCAGCAGACAGGCTGAGCACCGTCGAGGAGTACTACTTCTCGTCAAAACTCCAGCAGATCCGTCAGATGATCGCAGGCGGAACTCCGGTCATCAATCTGGGGATCGGCGACCCTGATCTCCCCCCGTCGGCGGCAACGATCGAGCGACTGGCAGCCTCGGCGCGCGAACCAAAGAAGCACGGGTACCAGCCCTACAAGGGCCTGCCGGACCTCCGGAAGGCGATCTCAGGATATATCGCCACCTCTGCCGGCGTCACACTCGATCCCGACACGGAGATCCTCCCGCTCCCCGGCTCGAAGCAGGGCATGATCTACGTCGCCCTCGCATTTGTGAATCCCGGGGACCGCGCATTGGTGAGTGAACTCTCCTACCCCACGTACACATCCGTATCACGTCTGGCGGGCGGTACCGTCGCCGTGTACCCGCTCGATGCAGAGAACCAGTGGGCGCCGCGGTGGACGGCGCTGGAAAAGATGGACACGGCCGGGGTGAAGGTGCTCTGGGCAAACTACCCGCACATGCCGACCGGGGCGACAGCTTCCCGGGCCACGCTCCAGCGCTTGGTGGACTTCGCACGGGAGCGTCGTATCCTGATCGTGCACGACAACCCGTACGCCATGCTGGGCACCACGCTGCACCCGCTCAGCATCCTGTCGTGCGAGGGTGCGAAGGACGTCGCGATCGAATTCGGATCGATGAGCAAGTCGCATAACATGGCGGGCTGGCGCATCGGATGGATCACAGGTCGGAAGGACTACATCGACACGATCTTGCGCGTGGGCAGCAACGTGGAATCCGGCATGTTCCTGCCGGCTCAGGAGGCGGCCATCGAAGCGCTGCACGCCGCCCCCGCATGGTATGAGGCCCTGCAGAAGGAGTATGCGGAGCGCAGGGCACTCGGCACAGCGATCCTTTCGCAGATCGGATGCGCCGTGGAGGAAGGCCAGGCGGGGATGTTCGTCTGGGCCCGCACTCCCGACCAGGCGCCGGAAGCCAAGCTCCTTAGTGACGCGATCCTGCGATCGGTGCACGTCTTCATCGCCCCGGGCAGCATCTTTGGCACGGCAGGTGAACGCTATCTCCGCCTGTCGCTCTGCAGCCCGGCGCCCGTCCTGCAGAATGCACTGAACGCGGTCCGGTCCTTCACCATGCCGGCCACCGGGAGGGCGTCATGACGGCGAGCATCATCGGCGTCGGCCTCATCGGCGGATCCATGGCCCTCGAAGTGCGTCATGCGCATCGTGCGGACCGGATCATCGGGGTCGACAATAACCCTGACCACGCAGCGCAGGCGGTTGCACTCGGACTGGTGGATGAATGCCTTCCGCTGGATGAGGCTGTACGACAGTCGGACATGGTGATCGTGGCAACGCCCGTGGGCACCGCGGTCGGGCTGCTTCCGCACATCCTGGACATCGTGCCGGACGCATGCGCGGTGACCGACGTTGGTTCCACCAAGGCGATGATCTGTGATGCCATCCGGCAGCATCCCCGGCGGAGCAGGTTCGTGGCGTCCCACCCGCTCGCCGGTACAGAGAACAGCGGACCCTCCGCAGCGTTCCGCGGTCTGTTCCGGGACAAGCTCGGGATCCTGTGCGAACTCGGATTGAGTGCACCGGATGCCACGGAGTGCATCCGGGCCCTGTACGCCGCGCTGGGGATGCGCCTGCTGTTCATGGAGGCGGACGAGCACGACCGCCACGCGGCCTATGTGTCGCACATCTCCCACATCACATCGTTCGTCCTGGCCACGACCGTTCTGGAGATCGAAAAGAGCACCGCCACGATCTTCGACCTTGCCAGCACGGGCTTCGAATCCACCGTCCGCCTCGCGAAGAGCTCGCCGGCGATGTGGACGCCCATCTTCATTCAGAATTCGCGCTTCGTGTGCGAAGCACTCGATGCGTACATCAAGAACATCACCGCATTCCGTGATATGGTGGCATCGGGCGAACGCGAAAGCCTGACACAGACCATGGAGGGCGCGAACGAGATCCGTCGCGTCCTTGCGGGCATCAATGGCAAACAACAACGGGCGCAGTGACGCCGGGTATCACCACCAGGAAGGAGTCCATGCATGGATACAGTGTTATCGTTCGAAAAGCAGCGTGTGATCGGATTGGATATCCCCCGCCCCCTCATCATCTCGGGGCCCTGCAGCGCGGAGAGCGAGACGCAGGTCATGGCCACCGCGAAGGAGCTGAAGAAGCTCGGCACGGTGCATGCACTCCGGGCCGGGGTCTGGAAGCCGCGCACGCGCCCCAATGCCTTTGAAGGGATCGGCAGCGTGGCACTGGCCTGGATCAAGACCGCGGGCAAGGAGACCGGACTCCCGACAGCCGTCGAGGTCGCCAACGCGAAGCACACCGAAGATGCCCTGAAGGCGGGCATCGACATCCTCTGGATCGGGGCACGTTCCAGTGCGAATCCGTTCGCCGTGCAGGAGATCGCCGATGCCCTCCGTGGCACCGACACGCCGATCCTTGTCAAGAATCCGATCAATCCCGATATCGAACTCTGGATCGGCGCGCTCGAACGCATCAACAAGGCCGGCATCACGAAGCTGGGGGCGATCCACCGCGGGTTCTCCACCTTCGAACGGACAAACTACCGGAACAAGCCGAACTGGGAGATCCCGATCGAATTGAAGCGGCGCGTCCCCGGGCTCCCGATCATCTGCGATCCCAGCCACATCTGCGGCCGGACCGAGACGTTGCTCGCCGTGTCACAGACCGCAATGGACCTGAACTTCGACGGCCTCATGGTCGAGTCGCACATCAACCCCAAGGAAGCCCTGAGCGACGCGAAGCAGCAGCTCACGCCCGCCCAGATGGGCGAGCTGCTCGCACACCTGGTCTTCCGTCACGAGAAGATCGACGACGTGCTGACCCGGACGAAGCTGGAGGAACTGCGCGAACAGATCGACAAGATCGACCATGAGGTGCTGAGCATCATGGCCGAACGCATGAGCATCGCGGAACAGATCGGTCAGTACAAGAAGCAGAACAACATCACCATTCTGCAATCGAACCGGTGGGATGAGATCGTGCGGACGCGCATGGAGGAAGGGAAGGAGAAGCATCTCACGGGCGACTTCGTGAAAAAGCTGTTCGAGATCATCCACCAGGAATCCATCGAACACCAGTCGCACGTGATGAACGAAGAACAGCCCTCGACGAACTGAGGGCTGTTCAGGATAGCGGCATGGGAGCGGTCCGGCTCATGCGCCAATGACGCGGACCGTCTCCCGCGCCACCACGATCTCCTCATCGGTGACCAGCACCAGGCCGGTCACACGCGAGCCGGGCACGGTGATGACCGTCGCATGCGCGGTGTTCTTTGCCGCATCGATGGCCACCCCCATGAATGCCAGCGCCTCCAGGACCTCGGCGCGGAGCGCGGCATCCTTCTGGCCGATGCCGCCCGTGAAGACGAGCGCATCCAGCCCGCCCAGCAGGACCAGGAACTCGCCTACATAGCGCTTGATGTCGTAGATGAACCGGTCCCGGGCAAGACGCGCGCGGGCGTTCCCTCCGGCGATCGCCGCGTTGATCTCGCGCATGTCCGCCGAGATCCCCGACAGACCGGCAAGACCGCCCTTCTTCGAGCACTCTTCCAGAGCCTTCTCCAGCGTGATCCCCTTCTTCTTCATGATATAGGGGAGCACGAACGGATCCATATCACCGACCCTGGTCCCCTGCAGCAACCCCGATTGCGGGGTGAAGCCCATGGAAGTGTCGAGGGATGCCCCGTTCCTGATGGCGCAGAGGGAGGATGAACCGCCGAGATGGCAGGAGATGATCCGGTGGTTCGCCGGATCGAGCGAGAGCTGGCGCACGGTCTCGGTGGCGATGAACTTGTGCGATGCCCCGTGGTAGCCGTACTTCCGTACGCCGTGATCGGCATACCAGTCGTATGGCGCCCCGTACACCCGTGCATGGTCCGGGATGGTCGTGTGGAAACCCGGCTCGAACACCCCGACGAGGGGCGTGCGCGGCAGGAGCTCGCGGAACATCCGGATCGCGGTCAGGTACGGAGGGTTGTGTGCCGGTGCGAGGTCGCGGTAGGCTTCCATCGCATCGAGCACATCGTCTGCCAGCAGCACCGAGCCGTTCTTCTCGCCGGCCTGGACCGCCTTGAACCCAACCCCGCCGATCTGCTCCAGGGAGGCAAGCAGACCGTGCGCAGGGTCCTGCAGGAAGCCCAGGGCGTGTTGGACAGCTTCACGGTGCGACGGGACCGGCATGACCTCATGGAAGACCTGCCGGTCCCCGACCCAATACGTGATGATCGCATCGCCCGTGCCGACGCGTTCCGTGTAGCCGCGGGCACGCTGCACCTCGCCGGGCATGTCCAACAGCTGGAACTTGAAGCTGCTGGACCCGATGTTGCAGACGATGATCTGCATCTTACTGCTGAAGCTTCTTCATGACCGCATCGGTGATGCTGCGCACCAGGGCCTCGGTATCCACGTCACCAGCGGCAGGTTCCGGTGACGGCACCGCGCAGGTCGTGGGATCGAGTTCACATGTCGCGCAACCGACTGTGGTCCGGATGCCGAACTTCGGCCGCAGGTCCGTCAACTTCTGCACCTGTTCACGGTTCAGCACGTTCATGTGTCCGAGCTGCTGGGCCACGAACGCGATATGGGCGAAGTGCTCCAACGTCTCCATCTTGTGGTAGGCGTTGAAGATATCCTTTCCGATCGTCAGCGCGCCATGATTCGCGAGCAGGAATGCATCGTACTTATCCAGGACCTTGAGCACGGGGCGGAAGAATTCCTCCGTGCCCGGGGTCCCATATTCGACCACCGGGATGCCGCCGAGGGCGATGATCACTTCCGGCAGGATGCACTTGTCCAGCGGGATGCCGGCCACCGCGAAGCCGGTGGCGTACGCTGGATGCGCATGGCACACGCTGTTCACGTCCGGACGGTTCTTGTACACGGCAAGGTGCATGAAGACCTCGGACGACGGCTTCTTGGTGCCTTGCAGCACCTTACCGTCCAGGTCCACCACGCACATATCTTCCGGACTCATGAACCCCTTGCTGACGCCGGTCGGCGTGATCACCACGCGCTTGTCGTCCAGCCGCGCGCTGATATTGCCGTCGTTCGAGGCCACGTAGCCGCGCGCGTAGACGCGCCGGCCCACCTCCACGAGGTCCCGTTTGATGGAGATCAGGTTATTCACCCGGGTGTTCCTTCTTATTTGTCAGACCGCGTGGGCAGAATGGATTCGATGTCGTCGTGCGGACGCGGGATCACATGGGAGCTCACGAGCTCGCCCACGCGCTGGGCCGCCGCCGCGCCTGCATCCGTGGCAGCCTTGCACGCCGCCACATCGCCGCGCACGAAGACCGTGACCAGACCGCCGCCGACGAGGACCTTACCCACCATCTGTACCCGTGCAGCCTTCACCATCGCATCCGCTGCTTCGATGGCACCGACCATACCGCGGGTCTCGATCATACCAAGTGCTTCCATTGCCATTGTCCTGCTCCTTTAGATGTTGCGTTGTGATCGTTTCAGTACGATTGATCGTTGTTTCTGCTTACACAAAATTGAGTGTACCGCCGAATGCCAGCCGGCGGATCCGCGCGAAGTGCCGCGGTGTGCACACCCCTTCGCCGGTGGGACTGGAGACGGTATGCGAGAAGGTGCCTTCCCCCGCCATACCTCCGAGCCCGACAAGGCTCGAGCCATTCACCACGGTGATGGACGTGTTCATGATCTGTCCGAACCGGGTGATGGTGTCGAGGTCGTTCGAGTGGATCATCGCCGTGTGGCCGTACCGGTGTTCCGCTTTCTTCGCCAGGGCAATGCCCTCGTTCACGTCCTTGACCCGGACGACCGGCATATAGGGCATCATCTGCTCCTCCTGCACGAAGAGGCAGTCGAAATCCGCCTCCCCGAAGAGCAGACGCACATCGTCGCCGACCGCGAGCCCTGCTGCACGAGCCAGGACCGACGCATTCTTGCCGACGTAGTCGCGGCTGGTCGTCACCTCGCCCCTGTCATTCTTCGGGAACGCCTTTGCAGCGAGGGCCTTCACCTGGTCGCGCGTGAGGCGCACAGCACCGGCCCGCGCCATGGCGTCCATGAAACGGTTGTACACCGCGTCCACCACGAATGCCTCTTTCTCCGCGATACAGAGGATATTATTATCGAAGGAGGCGCCATCGATGATATGCCGTGCCGCGCGATCGAGGTCGGCGGTCGCATCTACGAGCACCGGCGGATTGCCCGGGCCGGCGGCGATCACCTTCTTCCCTGCGGCAAACGCCGCCTTCACGAGTCCGGGACCACCCGTTGCTCCGATAAGCCGCACGGACTTGTCGCGGAACAGCGTGTTGGCGCTTTCGATCGTCGGTTCCGCGGCCATCGTGGCCAGGTTCGCGGGCCCGCCATTCTCGCGGATGGCCTTGTTGAACAGCGCAAGGGCATACGCGGAGACTCTCTTGGCCGCCGGATGGACATTGAACACGACCGCGTTGCCGGGAGCGATGATGATCGCCAGACTGTTGAAGAGCACCGGCACGGGATGGGTGGATGGTGTCACGGCAGCCACGACGCCATAGGGGGCGTAGTCTTCAACCACCAGACCCTTGGTGCCGGTCCATGTGCGCGGTTCCAGATCCTCGAGTCCCGGTGTGGCGTTTGCGGCATTATGGATCTTCACGATCTTGTCCGCCACGCGACCAAGGCTGGTCTCTTCCCATTCGCGGCGCGCGAAGTCTTCGGCATGCGCGTGCATCACCGCCCGCAACGCATCGATCACCTTCGTCTTGACCGCGCGGGGCGTTGCCGCCCACACCGGCTGTGCGGCGCGGGCGGCAGCGAGAGCATCTTCGATGCGCTGGAAAACGCCGGACTCCGGAGCTGCAGCTGCCGTGGCGCCTGCCACCTTTCCTTCGGCCTTCAACCGTGCGACGACGGTCTCAACAATGGCACTGATTTCTTTCTGGTCTATCACGTACGATTCCCGAGTTCATGGATATCTCAACGCAAAGCAATTCAGATATCAGATATCCGATATCTGAATTCAGAGTTGTAGTTCTCCGACGGCACCCATCCCCAATCCCGCTGCATTCGCCTCATCCGTATCGATGTGCATTTCCCGCTTCGCATTCTTCCCGACGCGGATGAGCACTTCGTTGAACGTGACCGACATCGGCCCCGTGGTCTTCACACTCACCATCTGTCCGTTCTTGAGACCGAGCGATGCGGCATCATCCTCGCCGATATGCACATGGCGCAGGGCGCGGATACAACCCTCGGACAGGTGTAGTGCGCCCTGTGGCCCGATGATCACCACGGGATGCGAGCCGGCGATGTCGCCGGAATTCCGCGGTGGGAGGTTCATCCCGAGGAAGCGGCCATCGGTGTACGAAAGCTCCACCTGCGTGATCTTGCGGACGGGACCGAGGATGCGGACCTGCTCGAACACACGGCGGTTGGTGCCCACCACCGTCACGGTCTCATTCGCCGCGAACTCGCCGGTCTGCAGAAGATCCTTGAGCTTCGTGAGCTGCGCACCGGGGCCGAACAGGATCTCGAGATGATCCTGCCGGATGTGACAATGGCGCGCGGAGATGTTCACCGGCACGCTCCGGCCGGACGCCTGGATGCCCCGGCCGTCCAATGCATCACGCACCGCCTGTTCGATGTACGCGCGGAGTTCCTGAGGGGTCATACCTTTTTCTGCCGGGATTCAAGATGATCGACGATGCCAACTACGACGCTCCGGAGCGGCTGCCGGGCAGAGAATCCGAGGATCTCGATGGCTGCACGACCTTCAGAGGCGACAAGAACGGTATTGCCTTCACCGGCGCCGACGGTATCCACTGCGACCATCGTTCCGGACTTCAATGTGCCGTCGGGCGCAACGGGCCTGACGATCAGGAGTTTCTGGTGATCGTACGACGGGTGTTTGATCGTTGAGACGATGGAGCCGACCACCCTGCAGAGGATCATGCGTCCGCTCCAGACCCGACGTCCAGCCGGTCCACAAGACCGACGATGCTTGCATCACTGGGGATCTGATGGTCAGGAAATGCGAAGGTAGCCTCGGCGCCGCCGACCCAGAAGACGGTGTCGCCTTCGCGGGAGCCAATGGTATCCACGACCACAAGCTCTCCGCCGACGTTCTTCCCTGCTTCGTCGATCGGCTGCATGGTGTAGAGCGTCAGACCGTTCAGCTTCTTGTCCTTGATCGTGGCCCACACCTTGCCGGTGACCCTGCCAAGCTTCATGTCAGCCGTTCTTCCTGAAGACCGACTTCCCTTTGTACTCGATGGAGTCGACGATGGCGACGATGCTGGTGTCCGTGGGGACATTCGCAAAATCATCCACCTGGCGAGCGGAGCTGCCGCGGACCACGATCACGACCTCGCCTTCGCCTGCCCCGATAGCATCCACGGCAACCACATGATTGCTCCCGGCCGAGGTGTCCGGCCCGATCAGGTTCACAAGGAGGAGTTTGTACCCCTTGAGCCTGCCGGTCTTTGCCGTCGAGACCACCGTACCTTCAACGCGTCCGAGTTCCATGGATGTTCCACCTATGAAAGACAATGTTAGTAATGAAATCTACGAAACAGGCGGCTGAGATTCCACCAGGCAATGCCACTTCCTGCGGAAGCCTGTTTCACCGGTGCAGCGGCCCGGATCAGGGCCGCTCCCCGAACTGTGCGCGGAATGCCCCGGGCATCGGGACGACCCTGCGGCGTGCGTAATCAAAGAACGCCATGCCGGTCTTGACCCGCGCTACCTCCTTCCGGCTCTCCCGATTGCTCATCCTGTACAGGATGTCACAACCGGTGGCTTGTGGATCAGCAAGGGCGACCTCGACGATCAGGACGTCGCCATGGAATGCTTCCGATCGATAGACCACGACCGCATCGAGCATGATCAATCCTGACCCTGCCACATCCTGCTCCGTATGGCCCATGGAGCGAAGAAACCGGAGCCGGGCCTCATGCGCGATCGCCAACACGGCGTCATTGCCCAGGTGTCCGCCATAGTTGATGTCGCCGATCCGGACCGGGATCTCGGTCGCAAATGAGAACCGTTCAGGCACGTCCAGTTTGACCCTCGCCATGACCGGCTAGACCCCCAATTCCCTGAGGATGTGCGTTGCCCCGCCGACGATCTCCGTAACCCAGAGAACATACCGGATGTCGACCGCGATCGATCTGCTGTACTCTTCGCTCCACGCGTAATCGTTGATGGTGGCCTCGAAGGTCCGGTCGAAATTGACCCCGATGACCTCACCGGCAGCGTTCATGACCGGACTGCCGGAGTTGCCACCGGTCGTGTCGAGGTCGTAGAGCATCGCCACCGGCAGCTGTTTCGACTCGGGCAGAACGAAACGACCGAACAATCCCTGACGATACAGCGCGATCACCCGCTCGGGAGTAGTAAAGGGTTCAACACCCGTCGTCTTTTCAACGACACCGCGCAGCGTCGTGAACGGACGGTAGACAGTTGCATCAGCGGGAGCATAGCCGCGCACCCGGCCCACGGTCAAGCGCATGGTACTATTTGCATCAGGGATGAAGGACGTCTTCTGGAACGCCATCTTCACCGCAACGAGGTCGGCATGCAGGCGCGTGAGCGTGCCGTCGGTCTCCTGCCGGTCTGCCCTCCGTTGTGCAAACACCGGGGCGAGGGCGCGTGCCAGCCGGACGAATGGGTCGGCCGAGGTCTCGCAGACATCTGCGGGCCCTTCCATCAACGTGAAGACCGCGTCCGGAGTCCGGAGCGTGGCCCCACCATACATCACATCGAGCCATCGTTCCATGCCCCCGATCTGATCGATCGACCGGAACACCGAATCCATCACGATCCCGCCCGTACCCGCGGGGAGTTTCCGCATCCGCGTCAGGAGATCCGCGAAGAGAGCCCTGTCGACGGGTTCATGGAAATTCTGGAGTGAGAGCCTGACATTGTCCTTCGTCCTCCCCAGATTCTTTTCCATATAGGGGGCATCCCTCTGAAGGTCCGCCTTCTTCAACTCCCGGTTCCCTTCGACAACGGTCACCGCCAGCGACAACACGGCAGAGCTCGTGCGCAGATTGTCGAAGAGCGCGTCCTCGAGCGCATGGTCGGTCAGGCCGGCATACACCATTCCGAGCTCCTTCAGCATGGTACCGTACCTGGCCTTCATGACCGGGTCGGCCTCGATGAAGGCCTGCATCCGCTGTTCCTCGTCCCGTTTCTGCACGATCAACGGAAGCCGGTGGAGTCCCTGGAGTTTGCCGCGGTAGTTCTTCGATGAGTTCGCCAGACTCTTCACACGCGCATCGTACTTCAGCGCCACACCGCGATCCGATATCCCCATCCGTGTCATCGTGGCGATCTGGTTCTCGTACAGCTCCGCAACGATGGGGAGGCGGCCATCGCGCTCGTACGCCAGGAAGTGGGATGTCCGGTGCCGGAACGTCCTGCCCGGATAGCCGAGAACGAACACCGGGTCCTCCTCGGCAACACCCCGCGGCTGGATCCGGAGGAACTTCTTTGGATGGTACGGAACGTTCTGCGGAGCATACTCTGCAGGAGAGCCGTCAGGCGCCACATAGGCACGCAGGAACGAGAAATCGCCCGTGTGCCGCGGCCACATCCAGTTGTCCTCTTCCCCACCGAACTCCCCGATCCCCCGTGGCGGAACGTACACGAGGCGGACATCCCGCAGGAACGTGTACACAAACAGCACGTACGTGCGGCCGGCGAACATCTCCGCCACTTCCGCACGTTTCCCGGGCTGCACCGCCTCCGCGTCGGCCACGATCGCCCGCGTGCGCGCGGTGATCGCGCGCGTCCGTTCTCCGGGCGTCATCTGCTCCTTTAAGGCACCCAGCACGTCCGCGGAGACATCGCGGTACGAATCGATGATCCGGACCGTATTGCCGCGCGCCCGGATCTCCGATGCCCGGTCGTTCGCCAGAAAGCCATGTGTCACATAGTCGTGTTGCGGAGTGCTTGCCGCCTGGACCGCCCCGAACGCGCAATGGTGGTTGGTCAGGATCAGTCCATCCGGTGAGACGAACGATCCCGTGCATCCACCGATGTTCACGATCGCGTCGATAAGGCTGACGCCCCCCGGATTGTACAGGTCCTTCACGTCGAGCTTCAGGCCCTTCGCACGGAGATCGATCCCGTGCAGGTCCGTGACGGGATACATCCCCTCGTCGGCAAGGACAGGGAGTGAGAGACAGGATGCCAGGACCAATGCCATCAGCAGCATGAACGAACGACGCATGGAGGGATTCCTCATGATGAGTGGGTCACAACACCCGCACGACGACCAGTGTCATGTCGTCATGCTGCGGGACATTGCCGGTGAATGCGGCCACCTCGGCGCAGATGGATTGGATGAGCGCGGACGCGTGCTGCGTGCGATGCCGGGCAATGGATGCCAGGAGCCGGTCCTCACCGAACTCCTCGCCGGTCGCCGTCATCGCTTCCGTGAATCCATCGGTATAGAATGCCAGTACCTGACCGGAAGAAAGCTGCAACTCCTGCTCTTCGAGCACGGCATCAAAGACCGTTCCGTTCTCGAGTCCGAGCGCCATACCGCGCGGCGACACGGAGGTCCCCTCGCCGCCTGCGCCCTGAATGAGGATCACCGGACACTGGCCGGCACGTGCATACCGGATCTTCCTGTTGCTCACGTCGAGGATGGCGTAGAACATACTCACGAAGGAATTCCGTTCGATCGTGCGGTACATCAGGCTGTTGACCTTGATGAGCACCGAGCGCGGCGAGATCCCCTCCTCGGCGTGGGATTGCAGGATGCCTTTGGTGAGGGTCATGTAGATGGCCGCCGGGACCCCCTTGCCCGACACGTCGCCGAGCGCGATACCGATGCGGTTGTCGGGCAGCGACACGAAATCGTAGTAATCGCCTCCGACCTCTTTCGCGGGGATGCAGATCCCGGCGATGTCGAAGCCGCCTACCTGCGGTTGGGCCTTCGGCAGCAGGCTGATCTGCACGTTACGGGCGATCTCCAGTTCCTTCTCCATGCGTTCACGTTCGCTGATCCGCTGGATGTGCGTCGGCCGGGTCTGACCTGTGAAGGCGAATGCCCGGTTCCGGACCACGCCGATGATCCCGACGACCACCGGCACAGCCATGGCGACGGCGAACAGCAGACCCATGGTACTGCCGTACCCTCCTGTCGACACAAGCATCGGCACGGCCGCAGCAAGGGCGCCCATTCCGAAGTTCGCGACGATCGCGGTCACAGCGTCATACCGCAGGTGGAGATACGCCAGGAGGAGGCCATACACGGCCATCGAGAGGAACCCCGATACCGGCCCGAATGATCCCAGCGGCGGGCCCCAGATCATCGAGCCTGCCGCGGTCCAGAGTGCCGTCGAGAGAAGGATCCCCGGCCAATCGCGCCGGGTCTTCTCACGGACGTAGTTCAGGAAGAAGACACGGAAGACCACTTCGGTGAGGACGGCCGTCGCGAACGACCCGAAGACCGGTTGAAGAGCGGGCAGATAGGACTCCGGGATCCCTTCCAGCGATCCTGCCATGATGGAGAATCCGGGCCTGCCAGACATGGCGAGCACGAACGCCGCGAGGACGCCGAGCACCACGCCCGCCCAGGCATAGCCAAGGAGGATTCCCCTGCCCAGGTCGCGCGTGAAATACTGCCGGAACAACGCGCTGTCCACACCGGCGAGTTTGGTGGGAGCAACGGATCGGGCAGACGATTCCCCGACGCTCCAGGCGGTGAACGCGAGAATGCCGAAGAAGACCTGGACGACCAGCACCTGCATACCGACCATCACGAGGCGGGTGTTGGCCTTGTTCATGTCCCCGATGACCAGGTGGGAGGCGGACGAGGGGAACCCGTTGATCGTTGCCAGCACTGCCGCACCATAGACCCCGGCGAACACCAGCAGCGCGGTGCTCACTCCCACCTCACCTTCGTGATACTTCCTGAGGAAGAGGATCACGATGTAGAAGAAGAGAAAGAAGAGCACACCTGTCGAGGCAGCATACACGAAGGTCAGCAGTGTGAATGCATCCAGGATCACCCGCTGGGCATTGCCTGCCGGAGCATACGACATGCGGAAGCCGCCGATACGGTCTCCCTGGACCCGCACCGAGACGGTGGATTCCAACGGGTCCTGCGTCTTCACCCACACGAACTTGTGGTCGATGCGGTTCAGCTGCTTCACATCGGAATCGGTGAGCTGGCGGAAGCCCTCCACCGACACGTGTGCGCGCTCGAGGAAGTCCTTCGCAAGAGCGCGGGCAGATTCATGGTCGATCGATGGAAGCCGGAGCGTATCCGGCACCTGGTATTCGAATCCGAGGGGCCGGCCCCGGGGGCTCAGCCATACGCGGTAGGTGCGCACGGACTGGCTTTGCGTGGCCGACCGGTCGTACCAACTCAGGGCCCATTCATGGCTGGCGCTCGTATCGCCGCGGAACAATGCATTCGCACGCTCCATCCCCCATTGCTCCTGGAGCGCTGTATGGGTCGTGACGTCGAATTCCACCCATGCATCCTGGTGAAGTCCGGTGGCATCGAACCCGAGTCCGGTGAGGTACTCCGCGCCACGCTCCATGACCGCGGTGCGGCTGAGGGAAAAGTCGAACGATGCTCCCGGTGCCACGCGGGGGAGGCTCCAGATGAACACGATCAAGCCGGCGATGCCAGCCGTCATGAGCACGGCATGCCGGCGAAAGAATGCTGACGCCATAGCGTCCCCTAGCGATGTGAACCGAAACGTTCCTTGATCATGGCCTCGATATGTGCCGCGAACTCGGGGTGCCGCTGCATGATACCGTCGAACGAGGGTTTGTCCAGAGCGTACAGATCGCAATACCCCACGGCCCGGACGGTCGCGCTCCGCGGCTGACCGAGGACAAGGGCACCTTCGCCAAAGAAGTCGCCATCCCGCAGCACGGCCTGGATCGTCGCCCCATCCTTCGCGAGGATATGCACTTCTCCGCGTCCAATGAAGAGCATCTCCTCCCCCTTTTCTCCCGCCCGGAAGATCGGGTCACCCGGCATGTACACGCGGGGACGCATGGCCAGGGAGATCTCCCGCACCAGTTCCTCGGTGGCTCCTTTGAAGAACGGTACCTTCTCGATCACGTCTTTCTTGAGGAAGAGCGAGACCTCACCCTGCAATGAGACCGACAGGTCATTCAGGATCGCCGACTCGTCGAACCCGAGGCGTTTCTCCCAACGGTACGCATAGTAGTCCCTGATCCGGTGTTGGAGCTGGGAAGGCAGACCCCTGTACTCCATGAACGCGTTCAGGCCTTCCATTGTTTCGATGTAGCGGACGCGCGACGGATGCAGGTTGGTGATGATATGCGCGATGTTCCCGACGACATACCCGAACATGCCGACGCCCGCAGCCATGACGAGGATCGCATACATCGTTTCCACATCCGTCCGCGGGATGATATCCCCGTAGCCGACCGAGGTGAGGGTCGTGACGCACCAGTAGAGGGCCCGCAGATACGTGTTCCCCGTGTTGTCCAGATGCGCACTCGCGGCGCGCAGGGCAAGCCATCCACAGGAGAGCCAGTGCACGACGAGTCCGATCAGGACCGCCGAATAGAGCAAGCGGAAGGTGTTCCACTTGTCGATGTAGAAAGACCAGAGCTCCCTCATCGTCTGCACCACACGAGCAAGCTTTGCGAGGCGGAGGACTTCCAGACCCGGAACACCCGTGAGGAGACCGAGAGGAAGCGCGCCCAGCAGGTCGACACACAGCCACCGCACGCCATACGCAGACAATCCACCGCTCCGCCGCCAGCGCACGATCAGATCAGCGACCATGACGAGGGTGATGACATGCCCGAGGATGTGCAGGGATGGGGGGAAGACGATCTGACCGGAGGCCAGAAGGGGCGACAGCACGCCCAGACCCATGGCGCTCGCGACGACGAGCAGGGACCATGGTTTTGCGGAGAGCGGATGGTTCATCGGCGATCAGACCCGGATCTTGACAACGACTTTGAGGATCGTGTCCTCGGACACCATTGGTGCATGTGCGTCGGACGGGAAAAAGATCACGAACGAACCCGGGTGAACGGTCACCCACGTTGCGGGCGCATCGGCAAGGAACTCGATGTCCTTCGCGTGATCGTAGGGAATGCTTACATGCGTGCATTCGTTCCGGTGTCGCCACCCCATCCGTTCGGTGCCACGGACAACATATTGCACGTCGATATAGCTGCGGTGAGCCTCCAGGAGTGCGTCGGCTTCCGGCTTCCCCGGCCCGAGGCTCACGGACGCGAACACATGATCCCCGTCGATCACCTCCTTGCCGGGCTCCAGGGTCGACGGATCCAGCGTACGCAGGAACGCAAAAGCCGACGCGAACGAACGGTGCAGGGATGTATAGTGACCGGCGGAGGACAACGCATCGAGTATCATATTCTGACCCTGATCGTCTGGTGGATCTACCAACTCCCCGAGGACCCGCCGCCGGAGAAGCTACCGCCTCCGCCGGAAAAGCTGCTGCCGGAGGACGAACTCGAGCCCCCGGAGCTCCAGCTGCTCCAGCCGCTGCCGCCCCGCCCCGACCGCATCGACCCGCCGAATTTCTTCGCGAACTTCTTCCCCCACGCGGTCCGCGCGAGGAGGATCTTCGCGATCGGCATGCCGATGGCATACAGGCCGAACATCGGGAGCCCGACGTTGGGACCGAGGGTGGCCGGAGGGAAGACGCCCCAGAATGGGAGGAGGAACGCATAGAGGAACCATCCGCCGCACCCGGGTGTCGCGAACGCGATCATCGTAAAGATCCCGACAACGAGCAGGAAGAACAGGAAGGCAAGGATCCCCGTACCTATGTCCATCTCCGCAGTACTCCCCTCCTCCGCGGTATATGCCCCGGCGATCGCCCCGATGATCGCATCGACCCCGGCGCGCACGCCACGGTCATAGTCACCCGCTTTGAACTGCGGGAGGATCTCATGACGCATGATCGAGGAAGAGACAGCATCCGTGAGCTGTCCCTCCAGTCCGCGCCCGACCTCGATCCGTACCTTGCGGTCATCTTTGGCAACGAGGAGCAGGACACCATTGTCCTTCCCCTTTTGCCCGAGCTTCCACGTCATCACAACGCGGCGGGAATATTCCTCGAGAGGTTCGCCTTCGAGACTGGTGATCGTGAGGACAGCGATCTGGTTCGAGGTGGAATCCTCATGCATACGCAGAAGCTCTTCGAGCGCGCGCTGGGTGTCCAGAGAGAGTATCCCGGCGTTGTCATTCACATGGCCCGCGAGGAACGGTACGTCGGTCGCCGCAACGCTCCTGGTGGCACCCCCGATCGTCAGGAGTGCTGCGAGTACCAGCGGGACATGGAGACGGGTGAAGGTGGGGGCCGTCATCGATCGCTCATCCTCAGCCCGTCCGACAGCTCATCCGTGTCATCGGCCTTGCGCGCGACGCCCTGGCGTTCCAGGAGTGCGCCGCATGCACCGATCGCGCGGACCATACCGTCTGCCGGCATGCCCTGTTTGAGGCCGGCCACGATCAGCGCGACGATCGCATCCCACTCGGTCTTCTGGACACGGGCATTGATGCCAGCGTCGCCCACAACGATGACGGTGCGCTCCAGCAGGCTGACGAACAGAAGGATGCCCGTGCGGTCGCGCGTCTGGAACACCTCTTCGGCGATGAACGCTTCGGCCGCCCTCCGTCCGGCATGATGCGTCATCAGCTCACGCCCGGCAAGCAGCCGGGTCAACACCGGGACGAAGCGCGCCGCCAGCATGCCCGCGACGAACGCGACGATCGAGACCGCCACCAGGCCCGCGAAATTCAACGGCAGCCAGAGATCCGTCAGCTCGTGCAGCGCCGCGAACACGATCGCCACGGATGTTCCCAGGAGCGCGCCACCGCGCCATTCCGCCACTTCATAGTCGTCGCTGCGTTCCACGACGAAGGGGACGATCTCGCCGGAGGTCTTCCCTTCCGCTTCAACGACCGCCGCCTTGATGCGGGCAAGGTCCGATTCAGAGAACAGCTGTGCAACGCGTGATACCATGGGTCCCTCATTGATGGATTCGTTCACGGACTGGTCGGATCAAGCACCCGCACCCGGTGCGCGGCCATGCACAGCGAGCCAGATGCACGGAGGCGTGGCCGAGGTAGAGACAACCCGGTGACGCAGATGCGCGGGGAGGAGCATCGAGTCTCCCGTCATCAGCCGGGTACGTTCCCCCCTGTCATCTTCCAGGGTTCCCTCACCCTGCAGCACGATCACCCATTCGTCATGGTCCTGGTCATACCACGAGCCCTCCGGCGTGACATCTCCCCGCGAGACGATGCGTTCCACACGGAAGCCAGAAGCCTCGGCCATCGGCGTGAAGAGCTCTCCCTCCGCCATCCCCTGTGGGATGTCGAACAGATTCGGGTTCATTGCACCGCACTCTCGAGCAGCCGGATCGAGCCCGCATCGGCATCGATCTCCGCCATCGCCCCCACCGGGACAGTGAACTTGTTCTCGATATGCCCGATCATCGCACCGGCAAATGCCGGCATGCGGCACGGGGCGATGATATCCTTGTACACATCTTCCAGCGTCAGGGAGCCATAGCCCTCCCCCGGATCACAGCCGGTGCACTTCCCGATCACGACACCGGCAACACGCTCGAGCACACCCGCGATCCGGAGGTGCGTCAGCATGCGGTCCACACGGTAAATGTGTTCGTTGTCCTCTTCCAGGAACAGGATCGTTTGCTCCCACGGCGGGAGGAACGGTGAACCCAGCATTGCGGTCAGAACCGAGAGGTTCCCTCCCACCAATCGCCCGCGTGCCTTGCCGGGGGTGATCGTCGTGATCCTGTCGCGCGTCTGCGCAAGGTTGTCGCCCGTCGAACGGGGATTCACGAAGGTATCCGCTGCGCCGTCCATCAGCACGCGTTTGAAGTGCCCCACCGAGAACTGATTCCAGGTCGATGTCCCGACAGGTCCATGGAACGTGATCAGACCCGACTTCGCGAAACACGCGACGAGCAACGAGGTGATATCGCTGTACCCGATCAGGATCTTGGGATGGTGTGCGATCGCAGTGTAGTCCAGGAGATGGAGGATGCGGTTGCACCCCCACCCGCCACGCACCGCCATGACAGCGCGGACCGCCGGGTCGGCGAACATGGCATTGACATCCGCGGCACGTGCATCGTCGGTACCGGCCAGGTACCCGTAGCGGTCGGCGCAATGTGCCCCGATCCGGACCTTCAGGTCGAGTGCCGAGAGCACTTCCTGCACGATCTCCAGGTCCGAGAGAACATACGTCGCGCCCGCGGGATTGATCAGGCCCACGGTATCACCGGGACGGAGCCGCGGCGGCTTGATGATCGTTCCCGGTCCCGCCTGGACCAGCGCGGGGAGCAGGCCGGAGGCGGCAAGGGACACTCCTGCGGTCTGCAGGAATCGTCTGCGCGTAGAGGGAGCGGTTGAGCCGGACATAGGAAGATCCGATCGAGTGAGAGGCATCAGAATGAGCGCACCATGGTGCACCGGGTGTACGCGACGCGGAACCCCTGGCGCTCCACGTTGCGCTGGGAAGCGCTCCCCGGGCGTGTCAGCGTGTACGCGATATCGCACTCTGCCTTGACGGCAAGATTGATGAGGGCGCGGATGACAGCACTCTGCACACCCAGCCGCCGGAATGACGGCACCGTGCTGGCACCAAAGATCGCCGCCACGCCATCGTGGACGGTGAGTGCACCGCCGCCCGCCGGACGTCCGTCCACCCAGGCGAGCACGCCTTTCGTGTCGGGCTGAAGGAACAGGTCCCGGAGGACCGCCACATTCTCCCCCGATTGATCGAGTTCTCCGCCGAACCCGAGGGCGACCGTACGCGCCCACAGATCGGCGTCGGCGGGCAGACAGATCTGCGCATTGATCCCCGAGCTTCCCGCCGGTGGGGTCTCGATAACGCGGATCTTGCGTACGAGAACATTCGTGAATTCCTGCAGACGGTACCCCCTCCGCCCGAGCTCCTCGGTCAGAGACGGATCGGCCAGCGGACAGAGTTCGATGTGCACGGCGGCGCCGCGGGACGTGAAGAACCGTTCAAGCCGATCCACATCTGCCGACGTCACGGCACCGCGCATGCCCGTCCCGATGGATTGGGTGAGCGGCGAATCCAGGCCCACGAACACCGCGACCCCTCCGGCGATCTGTTCGGCCACTGCACCGCTCCCGGGATGCAGGCGTGCATGGATCTCCGCGGAGGTCACGCCAACGGCCGCATCAGCGTTCTCGATACGGCGTGCCAGTGAACTGTCGGAGAGCAGGACTCCCCATGTTTGGTCAGGCATCTGGTTCTGTCAATCCGGTTTCAGGAATCCGGTGAGCACATAGCCCCGGGCCCCGATCGCATCACTATGTGTTCGTACGAAGTCGCGGATGGCTTCCACCGGAATGGCCAGGGTGATGCCCGACTCCACTTCGGTCTTCCGCTCCACGTACATCTCCCCCGTATAGGGCATCGAGGGGTCGTACACCACATCACCGTTCTCCTTCATGGGCGTGAGAAAGTACGATGAGTGAGCGGACACGAGTTTGATGATACCCACGAGTTCGAAATTCGGCACGCCATCCCGGATGGCAAGCGCTATCCCTCCGCTGAAGCCGCGGCTGAACATCGCATCCACCATGAATGCCCCGCGCTTATCCTTGTTCGGACTGCTGATGATCCCCTTGGTCACCATCTTGTAGCCCGAGGGATAGCCGAACAGGTAGACGAAGGTCCCCCACTCCAGATCGCGAGCATGGCCGGCCGGGTAGGTGAACACCCTCGGCGCATTCGGTGGCTGGACAACGAAGCGTTTCCCCACCAGTGCGATGTCGGTGGCCCGGTCCAGAGCCAGGATCTCGACCTCACCGCCTTCGGGCAGGACCGCCACATAGTTGGTCTGCTTTTCCTTCACCGCGAGGCTCTTGATGAACTGCGTGGGGCGCCGGTCATCCCCGATATAGTAGGAGATGAGCGTATCCTCGAAATCGATGATGTGCGCACAGGTGAGCAGGGCGATGTTCCGGTCGTTGTAGTACACGACCGTGGCCGTCCCGGCCGACGTGCTGTTCACGTACACCGATGATGCTTCTTTTGCGCGCAGCACCGCCGCCGTGACCCCGGCCCGGGTCATTTTCTCTTCGGGGCTGAACGGATAGGTCCGGTAGTATGCGATGCAGTTCAACATCTGCACGGTTTCGCTGATCTCCTCGAGCTGTTTGGAACATCCCTTGTACGGGAATTCCGAATCGTAGCGGCCATCGATCAGCGTGGGATACACATCATGGTAGACGGATGAAGAGCAGGCAGAGAAGAGCAGCGTCAGGACGAGAGCAGACACAGAAACGGCGGAGCGTCGGAGCGACATGGGTCATTCCTCCTCGATACCGGCCATGGATTTGAGGCGGCGTACTTCCTGCGGGGTCAGTGCCCGCGAGGCGCCGCGCGGCAACCCTTCCTTCGTTATGGGACCATAGGCAACGCGGTCCAGTTTACGGACATCATAGCCGAGCACCTCGAACATCCTGCGCACCTGGCGGTTCATCCCTTCATGGATGGTGATGCCGACCTCCTTCCCCTTTCCTCCGGGGATCACGAGCACCTCCGCGGGCGCGGTCTTGACACGGTCGAGCCGGACACCGGTCCGCAATTCCTCCAGATGTTCGCGGGTCACCACCTCAGCGCAGGTCACGAGATAGGCCTTGGGGATCTGGTACTTCGGGTGCATCAACCGGTGTGCGAATTCGCCGTCGTTGGTGAACAGCAACACTCCGGTCGTATTCCTGTCGAGGCGCCCGATCGGATACACGCGCTTCCGCGCATGCAGAATATCCATGACGGTGGTGCGCCCGCGTTCATCATTCGACGTCGTGATGGTGTCGCGCGGTTTGTTCATCACGAGATAGACCGGAGCATCGACGGCGGCCACTTCTTTCCCGCTGTAGAAGACGCGGTCCCTTCCGGGATGGACGATGGTCCCGAGTTCAGTGACGATCGCTCCGTTGACGGAGACCTCGCCATTGGCGATCAGCTCATCGGCTTTGCGCCGTGACGCGATGCCGCACATGCTGAGGTAGCGGTTGAGACGGACGGCATCGACGCCCGGGTGCCTGTCGATGACGGGCTTGGTATCGAGGTGAGCGGGTTTCGCTGCCGTGCGGCCGGATTTCCCGGCGGGTTTCCGGCGCTGGGGAGCGGACGTGCTGCGGCTCCAGGTCCGCTGCCCTGCGGGCTTCCTCTCTGATGCAGCACCCTTGCCACGGTCCCAGGCGCGGGGCCCGGATGGCCGCGAGGCGCCTGACCGGGGCCCGAACGGTCGCGATGCACCTGACCGGGGCCCGGATGGCCGTGAGGCACCTGACCGGGTCGCGGAAGGCCGCGAGGCGCCTGACCGGGGCCCGAACGGTCGCGATGCACCTGACCGGGGCCCGGAAGGCCGCGAGGCGCCTGACCGGGGTGTGGACCCATGCGACCGGTCCGCATGCGGCTTCGCGCCGCCGTGGAACGATCCCGCGCCTGCGTTCTTGCCTGAGCGGCCGGGTCTTCCCTGCCGTCCCTCACGTCGTGGACCACTCTGTCCCTGCCGTCGTTGCTGTGGCATCATTCTTCTCCCGAAACGAGCTGGAGGTCCCCGTCGTCATCCTTCCCCTCTTCCGCCTCGCGCTTCTCCTCCAGTTCCTTGAGCATGCGCTTCTCGACCTCATACTCCGCCTCCGCCATGAGTTCGTCGATCTCACGCGGCTTGGGCAGGTCGGACAGGTCGTTGAGTCCGAAGTGTTTGAGGAACTCCCGGGTGGTGCCGTACAGGAGCGGACGCCCCGGTGTTGCTGCGCGTCCGACGATCGTGACCAGGTTTCGTTCCATCAGCGTACGGAGCACGTAATCCGCATTGACGCCACGGATGGCCTCGAGTTCGGGTTTGGTCACGGGCTGCTTATAGGCGATGACGGCGAGACTCTCGAGCGCGGAGACGGAGAGTTTACGTTTGGAGCGTTCGCGGACGAGGCGTCCGAGCCAGATCCCGAACTCCGGTTTGGTCGAGAACTGGAAGCCACCGGCGATGCGGTGGATGCGGAAACTGCGCCCCTGCGCATCGTACTCGCGGTTGAGGAACTCGATGGCGTTCTGGATCACATCCTGCGTGAGGGATTTCGGGCGCTCGGCCTCGCCGAGGTAGTCGAGCAGATCCTGCAGCTGACGGGGTGACAGCGGCTCATCCGACGCGAAGATCAGGGCTTCCAGGATATCGAGGATCTGCCTGCTGACAGGCGGTGTGGGTGCGTCGGAACTCATACTTTCGCCAAATTCATGGGGACCAGGGGGGTGAGGGAGCGGATGCCAATGTCCTCGCGACCCTCGACCACCGAGAGAGCAACGACCTTGTTCTTCGTCAGTTCCAGCACGGCCATGACCGTCACAATGATACGGATCTTTTCCACCATATGCGCCACCAGCGCGAGCAGGGTCGTGGGCCCATGCACACGCAGAAAGTCCATCACGAAACTCATCTGCTCGTCCACCGAGACCGAGAGCAACTGCACCTCATGCACGACCTTGCGCGGCATCTGGTCGAGCGCGGATTTGTACGCGGAGATCAGGTTGAAGAGCGACACATCCTTGAGGAAGCTATCGTCCTCTTCTTCCACCAGTTCGCGGGGATCGGCTTCGAAGAATTTCCGGTAGTACACCTTCCGCGCCTCGCCTTCCATGGTGCCGAGTTCGAGCGACATCTCTTTGAACCGCTTGTATTCGATGAGTCGCCGCACGAGTTCGGCGCGGGGGTCTTCTTCCTCCGTGGCATTCTCATCACGGGGCAGCAGCATGCGCACCTTGATCTGCATCAGGGTGGCAGCCATCACGATGAAATCGCCGGCCACCTCGAGGTCGAGCGATGCCATGAGATGCAGGTACTCGAGGAACTCCTGCGTGATGCGTGAGATCGGGATATTCGTGATATCCAGCTCATCGCGCTTGATGAAGAACAGCAGGAGGTCCAGCGGACCTTCGAACTCCGTGAGTTTTACGCGATACACGTGCTCATCCGAATTTCATTGCGGTGCGGACCTCCGCCATTGTTGCCGCTGCCCGGACCCGGGCGCGCGACTCGCCATCCTTCAGGATCTCCTCCACCTCGCCGGGATGCGCGTCGAAATAGGCGCGCTTCTCGCGGAAGGGCGTCAATGCATCCGTGATCTTCGCGCATGCACGCTTCTTGCACTCGACACATCCAAGGGCACCCGACCGGCATCCGGTTTCGATCTCGGTCGTCTCGCCCGGATTGAATTTCTGATGATATGTAAAGACCAGGCAGACCTCGGGCCGACCGGGGTCGTTCTTCCGCACCTTCTGCACATCCGTGACCGCGCCGCGCATCTTCTGCTGGATCGCGTCGGGCTGGTCGGAGAGCAGGATCGTATTGCCGATCGACTTGCTCATCCGCTTGCCATCGAGTCCGGGCAGGCGCGCGAACTTCGTCAGCTTCGGCTCGGGTTCGGGGAACACCCCGCCATATTGTGTGTTGAACCGGCGCGCGATCTCGCGTGCGATCTCGACGTGCGGGACCTGGTCCTCGCCCACCGGCACGAGGTCGCCCTTGTACAGAAGGATGTCGGCGGCCTGGAGCACGGGATACCCGAGGTGACCGTACGTGATGTTCTCGATGTTCAGATCACGCACCTGGTCCTTGACCGCGGGATTGCGTTCGAGCCGCGCCGCGGTGATGAGCATGGAGAACAGCAGATGCAGTTCGGTATGCTCTTTCACCTGCGATTGCCGGAAGATCGGGCTCCGCGCCGGATCGATGCCCGCGGCCAGCCAGTCGATCGTCATGTCGATCGCATTGGCATAGATCTGCGACGAATCCAGATTCGTCGTCAGCACATGATAGTCGGCGATCAGGTGATAGTTGTTGTACTCGCCCTGCAGGGCGACCCAGTTCTCCAGGGCACCCACGAGATGGCCGAGATGCAGTTTTCCCGTGGGACGCATACCGCTCAAGATGGTCTTTTTCTGCGTCATACGATCCAATACATTAAGGGACTCAGGAGGGACAGCGTGAGAAGGACGTCAATTCAGGAAAAGGTAGGGCTTCCAGCGTTCGTCGAGCGACCCGACCACATGGCGGATGAACGTCACATGATTGGGCCGCATGGGTTTTCGCCGCAACGGCATAAGCGCTTCCTCTGGTGTCCGGTCACCCTTCTTGTTGTTGCACCGGACACAGGCACACACGAGGTTTTCCCAGCTGTCTTCGCCATTGCGCGAGGCCGGCATCACATGGTCCACCGTGAGAGGCAGATCAGCCCGGCCACAATACTGGCACCGGTGACCATCGCGGCGAAGGATGTTCTTCCGGGACAGGATGATCTTCTTGTACGGCACCCTCACGAAAACAGACAGCCGTACGATGCTGGGGAAGGCCATGGAGACACTCACAGCCCTGACCAGCTGCCCGTTCTGGGCCTCGATTAATTCTGCTTTGCCGAGATAGAGAAGAGCGATGGCCTTTTTAACATTCACCACGCTCATCGGTTCATAATTCTGGTTCAGAATCAGAACCTTTGCATTCATCCGCCCCGAAAAGCCGCTTCCGTTCCTTGGCGCGCTGAAGTTGCTACCCCTCCTGTGTGAAATCCCAACTACGTATAGAAAAATATACGTTCAAAGGGGGGCTTTGTCAAGCACTGTCTGCCCCCCCTGCAAACGCATGCAGGGGTTCCGGACCGCCGGAACCCCTGCAATGTGAACAACATACGGCAGTTACGGTATCTGGATCGCCAGATAGGCCGTTTGCTCCGCCCGCTTGATGCGCAGAAGAATGGCATCACCCGACTTCCTCGCTCCAATGGCCTTCTTCAGCTCGGCCGGTGAGGAAATGGGCTTGCGGTCGGCTTCCAGGATCACGTCATTCTTCCCGATCCCCCGTTCCGCGGCCGCTCCGAACGGTTTGATATCAGAGACCAGGACACCCCGCTCGACCTCGAGTTCCTTCTTCTCTTCGGCGGTCAGGAGACGGACGGTCATCCCGAGCCCGTCGAAGGTGATGGTCCGCGTGGCCTCCGCCGTCTCCGCTGGCTCTTCCTTCTTCTCACCGGAATTGCTCGCGAGCGTCGCATCCTGCGAGCGCGGACGGAGCGTCACTTTCTTTTCAAACGTCTTCCCGTCCCGGAAGATCTTGAGCGTCACCACATCGCCCGGATGCCGCGTCGCGATGTAGGACTGCAGCTCGTTGTTCTTGTTCACTTCCCGGCCATCGATCTCCAGGATGACATCCAGTTCCTTCAGGCCCGCCGATGCAGCCGCTCCGCCCTCGACCAGCTTCTCGATCTTCACACCTTTGGCCTCTTTCATGCCGAGCGCACTCGCCATCGTCTGGTCGATGGTGGTGATGGACACGCCGATGTACCCGCGCTTGACCTCGCCGTACTTGATCAGGTCTGCCGCAACGGTCTTCAGAATGTTCACCGGCACCGCAAAGCCATAGCCCTGATACCGGGCGTTCGTGGTGGCGATCGCGGTGTTGATACCGATCACCTCGCCGCTCATGTTGAGCAGTGCACCACCGCTGTTTCCCGGATTGATCGCGGCATCGGTCTGGATGAAACTTTCGATCCCGTACTGGTCCTGGATGATGTTGATGTTCCGTCCGATGGCGGAGACGATACCCGCCGTCACGGTCGACGTCAGCCCGAGCGGGTTGCCGATGGCGAGCACCCATTCGCCGACATGGACATTCTCGGAATTCCCGAGCGCCGCGGGGACAAGCCCTCTGGCATCGACCTTGATCACCGCCAGATCGGTGGACGGGTCCGTCCCGATCAGCTTCGCCTTGTACTGCACCTTCTCATCGAAGATCACTTCGATGCCATTCTCCGCGGCATCCGCCACCACGTGGTTGTTCGTGGCGATGTAGCCATCGGCGGTCAGCACGACGCCCGAACCGTAGCCCTGCGATGGCTGTCCGTCCTCATCAGGATTGAAGAAATGGAAGAAGTCGCGCGGCATGTTCTTCGGCCGTTCCTTGGCCACCGTGGTCGTCTTGATCGCAACGACCGAGGGTGACACCGCCTTCGACACTGCAGCAAAATTGTCGCTCAGTGCCTTCACCGCCGGATTCTGCATCGCCACAGGGGCCGGCCCGCCAAGCTTCACGTCGTCGCCGCCATAGGCGAGTCCGAGATCCACGCCATTCCCGAACGACGACACCATCACCGCACCGAGTACTACGCCAACGATCACCAGGACCACCGACGCGACCACATACTTCTTCACCATGACACCTTCCTCCGTTCTTGTCATTCTACCCGAGTGTAAAAAACACCTGTTCAGACTGCAGCGGCTTCATCCCAGTGAGGTGATGCAGGACAAGAAGCCTCAACGCACCACCCACCTCATCCCGCGTCGCCGCTGATAGTATGATGCGGGATGCGGCCTCCGGGTGTCGGGCATCCTGCAGACCGGTCAAGGCGCCCAGCGCCGCCAGCGACACCCGCTCACCACCGAACCCACGGTCCTCACACCCGGCACATATCAACCCGTGTGTACTGATACAACAATGCCTGAGGCCGTCCTCCGCTATCCGTGCAAGAGATCGGCCACATTCGACGCAACTCCTCAGTTCCGGGCGGAATCCGAGTATTCCAAGAAGTTGCATCTCGTAGTAGTATAACGCATTTTCGGGGCTGCGAGTTGCATCGCCGAGCGATTCCAGTGTGCGCGACAGAAGCTCAAAAACGTCCTCGTGAGGCTCTTCCGGGGGCATGGAGAGGTTCGTGAGTTCCACGGCAGCCATCCCCCCCGCCATGCGCTTCAGGTCGTCTGCAAGCCCTTTGAAGACCGGGAGCCGGTCACATTGGGACATCAGGTGCAGGTCCTTGCCCGGCTTTTTGTAGACCACGGCCCGGACGCAGGTCATCGGCTCGGCCCCACCCGCCCCCGTTTTTTGCCGGTTCCGGATGCCCTTTGCGACCACGGAGAGCTTCCCGTGCTCACGGGAAAACAGGGTGATGATCTGGCTCGTATCCCGGTATTTCATCGTCTTGAGGACGATGGCATCGGTAGTGACTATCATCTGCGCTCGAATGCAGCCGCAATGGCCGGACCGTACGGCGGTGCGAGCACCCCCGCATCGGTGATGATCGAAGTGATCAGGTCGTGCGGGGTCACATCAAAGGCGGGAGCGAAGACCCGCACGCCGTCGGCGGTGACACGCTTCCCACCCCATTCACTGATCTCCTCGGGGGCGCGCTCCTCGATCGGGATGGCATCGCCCGATTCGAGGGCGCGGTCGATGGTGGACAGAGGAGCCGCAACATAGAAGGGAATGCCATGATGCCGCGCGAGGACCGCCACGGGGTAGGTGCCGATCTTGTTGGCGGCATCGCCATTGGCCGCGATACGGTCGGCCCCGACGATGACCGCATCGACCTTTGCCGCCCGCATCACGCTTCCCGCCGCATTGTCCGTGATCAGCACCGCTTCGATGCCCGCCCGCCGGAGTTCCCAGGCGGTCAGCCGCGCGCCCTGCAGCAGCGGACGTGTCTCGTCAACAAAGACCCTCTCCACGTGTCCCTGCCGGGCCGCCGTCGTGATCACTCCGATCGCCGTGCCGATACCGGCCGTGGCGAGCGCACCGGCATTGCAGTGCGTGAGGAATCTGGTCCTGCCGTTGAACAGCGCCGCACCATGGCGTCCGATGCGGTCACACGCAGCAACATCCTCGTCCTGCATGGCCCGCGCTTCCGCGAGCAGTGCCGCTCCGAGTGAGCGGCCTCCCGGGTGATGCAGGACGATCGTGCGCATCCGGGAGAGCGCATAGAAGAGATTCACCGCGGTCGGACGGGTCGATGCAAGCTCATCGATCGCTTCGAGCGCCGCTCCACGGATATCACCGGCGCCGTTCGCCGCTGCCGTGCGCACGGCCACCACGACACCGAAGCCGGCAGCCACCCCGATCGCCGGCGCCCCACGGATGCGCAGCGAACGGATCGCCTCGGCAACGACGGCGACGTCCGTCGTATCGACAAAACGCTCCTCGTGCGGGAGGAGCGTTTGATCGAGAAACCGGATATGTCCATCAACCCAATCGATGGCCCTCATGGCGCGGGTCAATCCTCATCGAAACGTGAGAGCTCGCGGAATTCGCGGAACCGGTCCTGAATGCGAAGCCAGGTGAGGTCCGCCAGGCCGGACACGCTGAACTTCTCGACGCAGAAAGATGCCAGCGTGCTGCCATAGATCACGGCGCGTTTCAGGTTCTCCTCGGACATGTCTTCCGTCCGCGCAAGCCAGCCGATGAACCCGCCGGCGAACGAATCACCCGCCCCGGTCGGATCGAAGATGTTCTCCATCGGATACGCCGGCGCGGAGAAGACCATCGACTCCGTCAGGAGAAGGGCACCATGTTCCCCCTTCTTGATGATGACCACACCGGGTCCCATGCCCCGGATCACCTTCGCGGCCTTGATCAGGTTCGGTTCGCGCGAGAGGAGCCGTGCTTCGGAATCATTCAGGATGACGACGTTGATCATCTTCAACGTCTTCTCGAGTTCTTCGCGCTTCCCGTTGATCCAGAAGTTCATCGTATCGCACACCACGATGCGCGGATTCTCCATCTGTTCGAGCACCTTGCGCTGGAGCATGGGATCGATGTTCCCCAGGCATACGGTCCGGATCTTCCGGTGGCGCTCCGGGATCTTCGGGTCGAACTTCTCGAAAACGTTCAGGTCCGTGAAGAGCGTGTCGCGCTCGTTCAGGTCGTAGTGATACCTCCCGCCCCACCGGAAGGTCTTGCCGTCCGGGATCACTTCCAATCCCTCCAGATCGATCTTGCGTTCCTCTAGGAACGCCATACCCTCACGCGGGAAATCGCCCCCGACAACACCCACGAGGCGGATAGGGCTGACGAAGTAGCTTGCGGCGGCCGATATGTACGTTGCTGACCCGCCCACGGCGTCCTTCACGGAGCCAAACGGGGTTTCGATCGAATCGAGGGCAACGGAACCGACGACGAGCACGCTCACGAGATCTCCTGTCCTATAAATGGCCGGCACGGTTATGGCAAAACACTACAAGATAGAGAAACGACCCCAGACTTTCAAGGAACCGGCAACTCGAGGCGGTCTGCGGCCTCACTCCCCCGGACGATGTAGGAATCGACGATATCCAGGGACTCGCGGTGGGCAGGCCAGACCAGGCGCTCCCGGGCTGCAACGCACGGATACCAGGCATAGGCCATATGCTCCCCGGAAAGGGTGACAACCACCTCCGGATCGGCCTGGATCGCGAAGACAGGGCACAGATGCACGGTGTCGGTGGTTGCATTATAGAAAGAATTCACCAGCGGGACGTTCCAGAGCTTCTTCGGCGTCACGCCGGACTCTTCCCGGGCCTCCCGGAGACCCGCTGCCACGGCCGTCTCCCCTTCCTCCAGCATCCCCGTGATGATCTGCCACATCCCCGGATGCGCCCGCTCTTCCAGGGATCGTTGGAGCACCAGGTACTCCGCGCGGTCTCGTTTCACACGGAAGACCACCACCTCGACGCTGCGACACACAACCGCTGTCATGTCTTCTCCTTCTTCCTGATATCCCCGATGCGACGACGCTCTTCGGCTGCGACAGGCCTGACCTGTCCGACAGGCAATCCCTTCAGCGTGATCGTGCCGATCGCGGTGCGGACAAGCGCGACCACCTCGTACCCGAAATGCTCCATCATCCGCCGTACCTGCCGGTTCTTGCCTTCGGTCAGCGTGAGGACGACGGTACATCCGTCGCGGGAACTGCGTCGCGCTTCCACCGGCAGCAGTTCCGTGCCATCGTCCAGTGTCATCCCGTTCCGCATCACCTCGAGGTCCCGCTCCACCACCGGACGGTCCACGGTGACTTCATAGGTCTTCTGCACGTGATGCTCCGGACTGCTGATCATGTCGCCCCACCGCACGTCATTCGTGAAGAGAAGAAGTCCGGACGTCTCCCTGTCCAACCGGCCGACCGGAAAGAGCCACGGCATGTCCGGCGGCAGGAGCGCATACACCGTCTCTCTCCCGCGCTCATCCGCACGTGTCGTAACGTACCCCCGCGGCTTGTGCATGGCAAGATACCGGAACTCCTCGGCCAAGAGGCGGCTCCCATCGACCTCGATGCGGTCCGTGCGGGGATCCAACCAGTGGTCCGGATCTCGGACCACGCGCCCGTTCACCCGCACATGTCCTTCACGGATGAGCACTGCGGCCTTCGACCGGGAGGCGAAACCGAATTTGGAGAGTGCGCGCGCGAGCGTGACCTGAGCACGCGATCGTCGGGTGGGAACGGTCATACGGCGACGCGCACGGCGTTCCGGATGGCCTCGGCGGTCAGCTCAGCCCCGGCTTCCGCGACGAGATCGAAGGGACCATCATGCATGCCTGAGGCGAGCGTGAACACGACGTCACCATCGTGCGATGTGTGTACCGGCTTCACCGCCCGTGCCATGCCATCATGCCCGCGCATGGCCATCCGGTGCGCATCCACTTTGGACAACTTCGCATCCGTAAGCAGGGCAATGAGGGTGGTGTTCACCGGCGCAGGATCGAGGGGGAGTTGCAGACTCCCGGAAAATTCCGTGGCTGCCCATCGTTCAGAGGTGCCGCGCGCACCGGCCACTATGGTGCCGTCGGCGCCGTACACATCGCCCACGGCATTCACCACCGCGAGGGCGACGATGTGCACACCACCCACACGCTGCGAAGCGACACCGATCCCCCCTGGCATCGCGCGCTCGAGTCCCTGCCACTTGCCGACCCTCGCTCCGGTCCCGGCACCGATGGGCCCGCCGGCCAGGGTGCCCACTGCATTCTCACAGGCAGCATACCCGGACCCGGCCGTCGGACGGACGGCAGGAGAGCCGACGTTGAGATCATAGATGACCGCGGCGGGAACGATGGGGACACGTGCCCAGGGGGTCACGTAGCCGACGCCGCGCTCTTCAAGGTACTGCATCACGCCATCCGCGGCTGCGAGTCCGTACGCACTCCCGCCGGTCAAGAGCAACGCATGAACCTCCGCCATCGTCCGGATGCTGTCGAGGAGCGGCAGTTCACGGCTTCCGGGCGAATTCCCGCGGATATCACACGCGCCGATGGTCCGGTCCGGACACAACACCACGGTGCAGCCGGTCTGTGCCGCGGTATCGGACCAGTGGCCAACGCGGAATCCCTCAGGAAGCACACTGTCCATGGAATGTTCGTTCGTGGTCATTCAATGAGCCGGTGCAGCCCGGAAAGCAGGATGCCACAGGCAACACCCACGTTCAGGGATTCGGCCGCCCCGTACCGGCGGATCGCCACGCGCACGTCGGTAAGTCCTTTGACGGCATCCGACAATCCCCAGGCCTCGTTCCCGAGCACCAGCACCGATTTCCGCGCAAAGCTCATTCTGTCGAAATGCATCTCTCCCGCGGCATCCGCACCATAGACGGTGTATCCCATCGCACGTGCGCGTGAAAGCACAGCGAGGAGATCCACATCCGGCACCACCGGGAGGTGAAAGATGCTGCCCATCGTGCTGCGCACGACCTTCGGGTTGTACAGGTCCACGCTCTGGTGTCCGACGAACACACCCTGCACCCCGAACCAATCGGCACTACGGATGATCGAGCCGAGGTTCCCCGGATCAGCCACGCCATCCAGGGCGACGAGCACGGATTCCTCCTCCCCTGCCCGGAGGACAGAATCGATCGCCGGATGATGCTGACGGAATTCCGCGAGCACTCCCTGAGCAGTCGTTGTATCGGACACAGCGTCCATGTCCCGCGCACTGAGACGGTACACGTCGGGGGTCCGCTTCTGCGCGAGCGTGACAAGCTCCACGACCGCGGGATCGGCGGCGGCGGCTTCGGTGTAGTAGAAGCCCTCCATCGGTGAACTCGATGCGAGCGCATCGCGGACGAGGCGGACGCCTTCCACGAGGAAGGTGCCTGCTTCTTCACGTTCTTTCCTGCGATGCAGATCCCGCAGGTGTTTGATCTGGGCTTTTGTCGCTGTCATGATCTTGTCTCCGGCACGCAGAGTGCACAATGATAACCATCATGCCGGGGAAATGCAAACCACGCTCAGCGCCAGTCCAGGATCCGGACCTCATCGCCATCACTCACCATGAGCACCGCACCGTCGATGTCGGTCCTGCGGATCTCGATCCCCCGCGACGCCAGACGCTGCATGGTTGACGGCGTGGGATGCCCGAATTTGTTCATCCTTCCGACGGACACGACGGCGACATCCGGTGCCACGGCCTCCAGCCACGGATCGGATGTCCCGGCCGCGCTGCCATGGTGGCCCACTTTCAGCACGCAGGACCGGAGTGCGTCCCCGTAGGCACGGGTCATGCGTTCCTCTTCCGGTTGTTCCGCATCGGCCGCGAAGAGGAATGCCGTGCGGCCATATACAACGCGGACGACAATGGAGTTCCGGTTGGCATTCATCCGCCGGAGCAGCACAGTATCGGCAGTGACCTGCCCTGACAACACCTGAACGCGGCAGTCAGGCTTCCACCGGATCGTATCTCCCGGCGTACATGCCGGGCCGGCGATGACCCTGCGGACGGTAAAGGTAGAGCACACCGCGCGGAGTCCGCCGGCATGATCGTCATGGCCATGCGTAATGACCACCACATCGAGTGCCCCGATCCCCCGCCGCAGGAGGAACGGGATGATGCCGCTCCGGGTGTCGGCCGGAACCGGCCCCGTGTCGATGAGCATCGCACTGCCGTCCGGGTGCTCGATCAGGGCTGCATCGCCCTGACCGACATCGATGAACGAAACCCGCAACTGGTTGCGCACACCGTCCGGGTCATCCGGGAGCCAGACGATGCATGCGACGGATGCCACCGTCCCGATCATCCACAGTTTGCGTTCGACCGGATCGCGGATATGGCAGAGGACCCCGAGCGCACCCATCAGGGGCACCGCATACAGGGGAGCGAACCAATACATCCCCCATGAACCGCCCGGCATGGAAGCGCACCATCCGACGAACCAGAGCGTCAGCCGGAGGAAAATGGCATTCACCTCGGCAAGTGACGCGCCTGCCCAGGGGCTGACAAGTGCGGCCGCAGCAGAACAGAGACCGAGAACAACGGACCATCCGGTGACCGGAACGACGGGCACGTTGGCAGCGAGCCCGACGAGCGACACCCTGCCGAACTGGACGGCCGTCAGCGGCAGCGTGCCGATCGCCGATACCCCCGAGACCGCTGCCAGCCCGAGGCCGTTCCGGACCGCCCGCGCGATGGCCCCCTTCGCCCGCCATCGCCCGATCAGGGCGTCGAGACCGGGATACAGCAGAAGGATCGAGAGGACCGCACCGAAGGAGAGTGTGAAGCCTGCATCGAACAGCTGCCGCACATCCATCGCATACATCGCGAGCGCTGCGAGACCGACCGCATTGAGTCCGTTCCCCCGCCATCCGCGCCATGACGCGAAGAGGAGGATGAGGGCCATGATGGTTGCACGAACGACCGATGGCTGCGAACCGGAGACGAGCATGTAGAGGACCAGGCCTGCGGCTATGGGGGCCGGAAACATTGCACGCGGAATGCGGAGGAGCGAGAGGAACACCATCAGCGCGGCCGCGACCACGGCAACGTTCGAACCGGACACCGCGAGGACGTGTGCAACGCCCGCGATCATGAACGATTCCCTGGTCACAGGGGAGAGGCCACCTTTATCCCCGATCATCAATCCTTTCAAGAACTCGCCGGCCTCTCCCCCGATCGTCGCGTTGATATGGGAACGCAGTGCCTCGCGGACAGGGATCACGACGTCGCTCGTCCAACTCCACCCCGCCCGCCGGACGAACAGCCGGCAATGTGCCGCCTTGCGCACGACAAGCATCGCGGTCAACCCGTTTGCGTGGTAATATCCGGCCTCGTCGAACTCCCCTGGATTCCGCGGCCCACGGGGTATCTGCATCGTGCCATGCAGGAGAACGCACTCACCGAAGGAGGGTGGGTGTCCGTCCGTGGGCGGGTCCGCGATCGCCAGCGATACACCGAGACGCCATTGCACGGGTATGGTGAGCGAGTCGCCGGCGATCGCCGTGGTGAGCACACGGAACCGGATCCTGTTCCCGATGCGGACGGGTTGCTCAACCACCTCGCCTGCCACGGTGACCGGCACGCCCGCGATCGGCTGCGGGATGGATCCGGGTACGGGACGTGATTCCCAGCCCAGGAGCATGCCGGTTGCGATGGTGCCGAAGACCATGAGGGCAGACAGGAGTGGACCCTGTCCGCCTCCACGACGGAGCGCGAGGCACGGAAGCAGACAGAGTGCAGCACACAGGATGAGGGGCACGGTGCAGGTGAGTGCGGGCAACGCCGGGCACCGGTATGCCGGGACGATACCTGCCGTCAGGAGGACGGCAGTGTAGAGCGCAGGCCAGCTATGGTGAGTACGGCGCACCGGCGTCTGCACACATCACCTCCATCAAAGCGGGGAGGATATGGGTGAGGTCGGGCGCCGATCCGCCGAAATGCTGGACCCGTTCTGCAACCGCAGCATGGGCCTTTCCGGCAAGGATCAGTGGAACGGGGTTCAGTGTATGGGATTTCGTTGACAGGTCTTCCATGTTGCCATGGTCACTCGTGATCACGAGGAGCGTCGTCGAGAGATCGATGGTGGCCAGGATCCCACCGAGCAACGCGTCGATCATCTCGAGGGCGCGCACAGATCCTTCCATGCTTTGTTCATGGCCTTCGTGGTCCGTCTTCCAGTACTCAAAGAGGACAAAATCATAGGCCGTTGTGAGACGGGCGAGCCGTGCGCCTGCTTCCGCGGGTGTGATCGGCCTGACACCGGGGTGACCCAGACCGGGCCATGCGGCCCCGGTGATATCGGCGGATACAGCCGTCCCCTCTTCCAGGTGCTCCACGCGACGGAGCGGGATCCCGGCGGTGAGGCACGAGTAGTTGGTCACCGTCATGCGGGTCCGCCGACGCTCGATATAGTCAAAGAACTTCTGTGGATACGCATTTGCGAAACAGGCGGTCCGGCCTGCATGCACCAGTCTGGTGAAGATACTGTGCGCCTCGATCACCGGCCGCAGCGTGGAGTACGGATACGGTCCGAAGTGTTTGCCCACCAGACGTGGCGCGTTCATGCCGGTGAACAATGCCGTCTGTCCGGTCCCGCTCTGCGGAAGCCCGGGCACACCGAGCGTGGCATCCACGGGAAGCACTGTCACGCGCTCCGTACTCCATGCCCTCCGGCCCCGGGCCGGGATCTCGCCCCCCAGGAGTTCCCGCAGGTGCGGCAGATGCGCTGCGACCACGGGATTCACGCGGGGGTTCTTCCGCCCGATCCCCACCCCGTCCAGGAAGAGCATGAGAACGCGTGTCATGGTTCGGCACGCTCCGCGGTGTGTGAGGGGCTCTCTATCATTACTGTCACAGGGCCGTCATTTACGATGTGCACCTTCATCATGGCACCGAACACACCGGTCCGGACGGTCTGTTCGCCAAGGGCCGCACGGAGCCGCGCGACGAACTGTTCGTACAGGGGTTCGGCCACCGTACCCGGTGCCGCGAGGGAGAATGCAGGTCTGTTCCCTTTCCGGGCATCAGCGTACAGCGTGAACTGGGAGACCACGATCGCTTCACCTCCCACGTCCCGGATGCCCAGGTTCATCTTGCCCTGTTCATCCTCGAAGATCCGGAGGTTGGCGCACTTGTCCGCGAGGAACGCCACGTCCTCCGGCCCATCGCCCGTCTTCACCCCGAGCAGGATCACATACCCACGGCCGATGCGTGCGACCTCGCTACCATTGACGGTCACGGCGCCTTCACTCACGCGTTGCAGAACGACGCGCATGACATTCACCCTTCTGCCGGAGGTGTGGAGGGTTCGCATACAACCACCCGCGGGATCCCGGCAAGATCGGGCACGACCTCCCGGACCGTGAGTCCTTGAGCGTGCGCGAGGGAAGTGACCGCATCGGCCTGTCCGTGACCGATCTCGCACATCATCACCCCTCCCTGCCGCAGGAGCCGTGGGGCACGCGCGCACAGCACCCGATAGAACGCCAGCCCATCCTCGTCGTCGGTGAGGGCCGCACGCGGCTCATGATCGCGCACTTCCGGCTCCAGCGCAGCATACTCGTCCGGCGGGATGTACGGCGGATTCGCCAGGATCAGATCGAAGGCCCCGGCGGGCAATGCGGCCGCCCGAACATCAGCACATTCGAAGGTAACGTGCAGATCGGGATACCGCTCGAGATTCTTCTTCGCGATCGTGAGCGCATCATCACTGATGTCGATGCCCTGCACCGTCAGGGCCGGGGCCTGATGCGCGAGTCCGATCGCGATGCACCCGGAGCCGGTACCGACATCGAGCACATGCATCGTCTCCCTGCCCGATGCGTTCACGTGGTGCAGGGCGGTCTCGACGAGCAGTTCGGTCTCCGGACGCGGGATCAGCACGCCGGGACCCACGCTCAGGGTCACCCCCATGAAATCGGTTTCACCCAGGATGTACTGCAGGGGTTCGTGGTCCAACCGGCGCTTGAACAGGAGTTTGAATGCCGCGAGTTCCTGTGGCGTGAGGGGGCGGTCGAATTGCAGGTAGAGCTGGATGCGTTTCAGGGTGAGCACATGCCCCAGCATGAGTTCCACATGCAGGCGGGTCTCATCGAAACCGCGGACTGCGAGGTAGGCCGATGCCCATTCGATGAGGGACAGGACCGTCCAGCGCGATGGGACGGGAGGATCGGGAGCGGTGCGGATGTCCGTCATGCAACGGCCTTCCGTGGATCCGCCACGTACCGCGCAAGGATATAGATCCCGATGATGGAGGCTCCGATGCCGAACAGGAACACGCCTTTGTACCCGACGAGATCGCTCAGCAGTCCTCCGGCCAGGCCCGCAAGATAGAACGGTGCGAGCATGGTGTTCATCAGTCCGATGAACATGGAACGAAATTGCGGTGGACAGTATTCGATCGCCATGTTGAAGCGCACCATCATCTCAGCCCCGAGGGTGATGCCGAAGAAGACATACACGAGGGTGAACCATCCCGGCGAAGGGGCGACGAGCGCCCAGGAGCTGGCCAGCATCATCGAGATGGATGTGACGAGCAGGGCGATCTTGTTCCCCCACCGGTCGGTGATGAACCCGATGGCCACCGCGCTCACGACCTGGATGGCGACCATGGCGAGCGTATACTGGCCGACGACAGATTCATCGGCATGGAAATCGCGCAGGACATAGACCGTAAAGAACCCCGACGGGACCATGGCGATGATGAGGAACGCGGACGCGATGAGGAACCGTGTGAACTGCTTGTTCTGACGCAGGAGAACCGGCATTTCATTGAGATAGGAGGTCAGTGTGCGGACCTCCCCGACGGGACTCGGGTCCTTTTCGATGAGCCGACCCTGGATGACGATGGAGGAGATCTGCAGCACGAACGCGATGAAGAACCCGACGGCGTAGTTCACGGGGAACGCAAATGTCGCCAGGAGCCACGTCAGCACGAATCCGCCGATGAATGCCCCGAGCCCACCGAGCGAGTTCCGGATGCCTACCAGTCTCCCCCGCTTCTTCGGCGAGGTCAGCTTCGCGAACATGTCGAACCATCCGGGTGTCGCGATGCCGGCGATGACCGAATTCATGAAGAACAGGGACAGGAAAACGGCGAGGATCCACGGGGATCCCGATCCGCCGAAGATGAGGACCAGCAGACCCATCAGCAGGACCACGAAGCGCTGGGCGGTCCCGAACGAGATGGACCAGGGCTTCTTCCACGGCAGGGCCTCGACATACCGGGCAGCGAACAGCTGGGGAATGTACAACCCGACATACGTCAGCACGCTGACCATGCCGATCTCGACATTGGTGCCACCGAGCCGGGCGAGGAGGGCAGGGACAACCGTCTGCGGTGACACGAACGCGTTGGAGGAGATGTAGACACCGCCTTCAACGATGTTATACGTGATGTTGTGCTGCTCGATCTTCTGTTCAACCGATGGCATGGGCCGACGGACACCCTTTCGTTCGTGGAGACGGGAATGTAATGAATTTTCGGATGAAAGTTGATATATTCGAGTCACCCTATGAGCGATCCTGGATCGAATCACGCACGCGAGTCTGCCGGGCCGAGGCCCGGGCACCCGGTCGCCAACCCGCTTCAGACCATGGTGAGGAGGAGCGCGGATGTCCTTCTGGTGCTGCTTGCCATCCTTGCGGGTATTTCGCTGATCGCGGATTACGGTTTCTACCTCTCTCCTGCCCTTGCATCAGCGTCCGAGGTGGCAACGACCGTGGTGCTTTACGGCCTCCTGGCCCACCTCATTGCGCGGCTCTACGCCACTCCCGGGCATTGGGGATATACGCGCACGCACCGCGTAGAAGTGCTGATCGCTGCCCTGATCGTCCTTCACCTGGCCCTTCCGGGAGTGTTCGAGTCTGCGGTCCGCCTGTTCATCCCTGCACTGCCTGCGCCTGACGTGACAAGGCTCTATGTGGCGCTTTCCCAGCTCTTCGTTTCGATCGCGCTGATCCCTCCAGCGATGCGCTACGGAGCACGGATGGCGAGTTCCGCCGTCCAACCCGCGTCCCTTATCGCCCTGAGCTTCCTTGCCACGATCATGATCGGCGGTGCCTTGCTGATGCTCCCACGTGCGACGCACGGCGCCGGGTTGTCCTCACTCGATGCCTTCTTCACTGCTGCCAGCGCTGTGTGCGTCACCGGCCTCACCGTCGTGGACACGGCATCCACATTCACATTCACGGGGCATCTCATTCTCCTTGGCCTGATCCAGATCGGCGGCCTCGGCATCATGACGTTGACCACATTCTTCGCATTCATGTCGGGAGGGGGTGGGAGCCTCAAGCAGTTTTCGACAATGAAGGAACTGCTTGCCGAGGAGAGTCTGGGCAGGATCAGAAGTGTGGTCCTGCAGATCGGGGGCGTCACGCTGTTGGTCGAAGCGGCGGGGGCCTGTATCCTCTACCTCAGCCAGGATGCGACCCATCCGGGCGCGACAGGCATCTTCCCCTCGGTCTTCCACGCAGTATCGGCATTCTGCAATGCGGGGTTCATCATCGTGGATCCAGCCGCCGGCTCTCACATGCTCGCCGAGGGAACCGTGGTCCCGGTCACGATCATGGCACTCGTGATCGCGGGCGGGCTCGGGTTCCCGGTCCTCATCTCCCTCGCACGATCGGTCCACATGGTCCTGGGCGGAGCAGCACCCCACCGGATCACGGTCCATACACGTCTGGTGCTCATCACCACCGCCCTTCTCCTTGCCGGCGGCACGGTTGTGTTCTTCCTTCTCGAGCGAACAGGCGCCTTTGCCGGCATGTCAGCCGATAGGCAGGTCCTCTCTGCCATGTTCTACGCCGTCACGGCACGAACCGCAGGCTTCGCCACCACAGCTCTTGCGTCGTTCTCGATACCAGCTATCCTGGTCATGCTGGCCCTCATGTGGATCGGCGCGTCACCCGGATCGACGGGCGGAGGGATAAAGACCACTACGATCGCCGTGGCCTTTGTGGCGATCCGATCTCTCGTGACAGGTCGTACTTCCGCCGAGGTGTTTCGTCACCGCCTCCCCGAGCGCACTCTGATGCAGGCGTTCAGCACGATCGCATTGAGCCTCGCTGTCATCGGGATCGCGTTGTTCTGCCTTGTGCTTGTCGAAGAGCACCCGTTCGTTGATCTGCTGTTCGAGGTGGTCTCTGCACTGGGCACAGTGGGACTCAGCATGGGGATCACGCCCGCGCTATCGCCGACCGGAAAGGTGATCGTGATGGCGTTGATCTTCATCGGCCGCGTGGGGGTCCTGGCCATGGTACTCGCACTCTCGCGGCGTTCACCCACGCGGCGACACACATTCACGGAAGAAGCGGTCCATATCACCTGAGAAAGGCACTTCGGACATGGGACGTCGATTCGCGGTCATCGGTCTCGGCCACTTCGGGATCTCACTCGCATCTGCACTCAGCACCCGGGGGGCGGAGGTGCTTGCTGTGGACAGCAGCATGGACCGGCTGGATGAGATCAAAGATCAGGTGACACACACCGTGTGCGCCGATGCGACCGAACCCCGTTCGCTTGCAGGCCTCGGCCTCGAGGATATGGATGCGGTCATTGTCGCCATTGGCGATGACTTCGAAGCAACGCTGCTCGCCGTATCGCAACTGCAAGACCTGAAAGTGAGCCGCCTGATCGTCCGCGGTACGACACCGGTCCACGAGCGGATCCTTCAGCATCTCGGTATCACAGAGATCATCATGCCCGCCGTCGAAGCAGCCGACCGTCTCACGAATAGTCTGATGCTCGAGGGGGTGATCAATTCGCTCACCCTCGGCTCCAACTACACGATCATGGAAGTCGCCGCCCCCCCATGGATGCTGGGTCGATCGGTGCAGGACCTCGGGTTACGCGAACGCTTCGATGTCAGCCTCATCACCATTCAGCGTGACGAAGAGCGGCGCGGGGTATTCGGGGTGTCGCGACGGATGGTCAGGGCGATCATCGGTGTGCCACAGCCCACCACCGTCGTCCTGGAACGCGATGTACTCGTTCTGTTCGGCTCCTCCCGGCAGATCCAGCTCACCCTGGAGGGGTGACCGGAACTCAAGAGGGGTAGGCTACCCGCCCGCCGACGATCGTCAGAACGACCCGGACCGTACGGATCGAACCCACCGGCACGCTCATGATGTCCCGTTCCAGCACCGTGAGGTCTGCGACCTTCCCGGGTGTGATGCTTCCGTACGCGTCATCGCGGAACCCTGCATAGGCAGCCCACCGGGTGAACGCTTTCAGCGCTTCCGCGCGGGTCATACACTGCCCGGCATTCCACCCACCCGGTGGGGATCCTTCCGCATCCTGGCGGGACACGGCGGACGCGAACCCGGGCAATGGCGAAGGCCGTTCCACCGGGAAATCCGATCCTGCGGGAATGATGCTCCCCGCATCGATCAGGGCGCGCCAAGCGTATGCCCCTTCCGCGCGCACCGGACCCAGCCGCTCCACGGCCCAGGGCATGTCCGAGGTACAATGCGTGGGTTGCATGGACGGGATCACGCGGAGACGGGCAAAGCGGGGGACGTCGGACGGTGCCAGCACCTGCGCATGCTCGACACGGAGCCTGAGGTCCTTACCTTTTTCTGCGCCCGCGATCGCGCGTTCATACGCGTCGAGGACCTGAGCGTTCGCCCGGTCACCGATCGCGTGCGTGCACACCTGGAACCCCGCGGCGACGGCCGCACGGACCAACGCGTCGAGGACGGCCGAGGATTGCATCGTGATGCCGCGGTTGCCGGGATCATCGGTGTAGGGCTCGATCAGGGCAGCCCCGCGTGAACCGAGCGCGCCGTCGGCATAGAGTTTCACCGCCCGCACGGTGAGATGTGCGCTGGCATCGCTGATCATCGGCCCTCGTGCCAGCATGGTATCCATGTATGCGCCCGGACCATCCACGACCGCGTAGATCCTGAACGGCAGACTCCCCTCACGCTCGAGTTGCTGGTAGATGCCGAGCAGTTCGGCATCGACACCCATATCATGGACGCCCGTAAGACCGACACGCAGGCACTCGTCCACTGCCAGGCGCACCGCTTCCATGCGCTCGTCACGCGTGGGAGGTGGAATGCGGCGGCGGACGAGGTCGATGGCATTATCGATGAGCACACCCGTCGGCGATCCATCGCGGTTCCGGAGGATCTTCCCTCCTGCCGGGTCGGGCGTGGCCGCGGTGATCCCAGCAATGGCAAGAGCCCGGTCGTTCACCCATGCGGCGTGGCCATCGATGCGGACCAGGAAGACCGGGCCTGTCAGTTCATCGCCCTCGAGGTCTCGTGCCGAGGGAAATTGCCGGCCTGCCCAACGGTTCTGGTCCCAGCCCCGCCCCCGCACCCAACCTGCGCCGCCTGTGCGTCGGGCTTCCTGCATCACCCTCGCCCGGATGGCAGCGATCGAGGTGTCGCCGGTCAGATCGAGCGTCATCATGGCAATGCCGAGCCCTTCGAGGTGGGCGTGGGCATCGGTGAACCCGGGGTACACAGCCTTGCCTTCCAGGTCCACCACCTCATCAGCGGTGAACCCGTGGATGATCTCCTTCGTGGTTCCGCACCCCACGATGCGGTCTCCTTCGATCGCGATCGCCTCCACGATGTGCATGCTGTCGTCGACGGTATGGATCACGCCGTTCGTCAGGATGAGCGTGGCGTGCGTGGGATGGAAGAGGTACCAGAGGACGAGGACGATGGCGACCGCAGCCAGGGTTCCGATGATGATCGTGCGCATGGTGGCAGGTCCGGAAGGGAAGAATGGAATTCGACAGAAGGATAGCAAGAACGCGGAACGTTTGCAAGTCAAACCCCTTTTGCCTAGGTTGGAGCGTTCGCACCATACACCCACCACTCAACTGGCAGCCCCATGGCACGTTCGTACCCCCCGATCCCGCACAAGGACATGGAAGCATTCATCCGCGTCGTCCGCCGGCTGCGGCGCGACTGTCCGTGGGACCGCAAGCAGACCCACCGGTCGCTCCGGCACAGCCTCATCGAGGAGACGTACGAGGTGGTGGAAGCGCTGGACCGGAACGACATGACGGAGTTGAGCAAGGAACTCGGGGACCTGCTGCTGCATGTGATCCTGCAGGCGACCATCGCGGAGCAGGCGGGTGAATTCACATTCCGGGATGTGCTCCGGCAGGAGACGGAGAAGCTCATCCGCCGCCATCCGCATGTGTTTGGGAGCGCGAAGGCGGGCACCGCGGATCAGGTGAAGCAGAACTGGGAGCGGATCAAGATGAAGGAGGGGCGCACGTCGGTGCTTGAAGGCGTCCCGCCTTCCATGCCCGCGCTGCTCCGCGCGCTCCGGGTACAGCAGCGCGCCGCGAAGGTCGGGTTCGATTGGGAGAATGAGGACCAGGTCTGGAAGAAGGTGCGGGAGGAACTCGAAGAGGTCCGGGAGGCGCTGCGCGATGGCCGGCACCCGAAGAAAGAGGAAGAATTCGGCGACCTCCTGTTCGCGCTCGTGAACTATGCACGGTTCCTGAAGATCAACCCCGAGCACGCGCTGCGCGGGACCATCGGGAAATTCACGAAGCGGTTCCACTACATCGAAGCACAGCTCGCGAAGCGCGGCAAGACCGCGCATGACAGCACCCTGGAAGAGATGGATGCGTTATGGGAGGAAGCGAAGAAGAAAGGCAGACGTGTTACTGCTGGTCTCCGCTCCCATGGAACTTCTCGTACGCATCGATGATATCCTTCACCAGCCGGTGGCGAACGACATCGTTGCGGTCGAAGTACACGAACGAGATCCCTTCCACGCCCCGCAAGACATCCTGGATCTGGACCAGACCGGAGCTCTGCTTCGAGGGGAGGTCGATCTGCGTCACGTCGCCTGTGACGATCGCCCGTGAGTTCGGCCCGAGGCGCGTGAGGAACATCTTCATCTGCATCGCGGATGCATTCTGGGCCTCATCCAGGATCACGAACGCGTTGTTCAGTGTCCGTCCGCGCATGTAGGCCAGGGGCGCGATCTCGATGACACGCTTCTCGATGTAGGCCCGGAGTTTCTCGGCGGGGATCATATCATCGAGCGCGTCGTAGAGCGGCCGCAGGTACGGGTCGATCTTCTCTTTGAGGTCGCCCGGCAGGAACCCGAGACTCTCTCCTGCTTCCACGGCCGGGCGGGTGAGGACGATCTTCGTGATCTCGTTGTTCTTCAGGCTTGCGACGGCGAAGGCCACGGCGAGATAGGTCTTGCCGGTGCCGGCGGGGCCGACGGCAAAGACGATATCGTTGGTGCGGATCTGCCGCAGGTAGTCGCGTTGCCCTTGCGTCTTCGCGCGGATGATATGGTTCCGGGCGAAAAGGATCACGCTGTCCATATCGTCGCCCGACAGCGTGGAGGCCACGGTGCCGGGGACCGCGGGCTCGCCGTTGGCGACGACCAGATCGAGCACGGTCTCGACATCATTCAGGGACAGGGTACCGTTCTTCCGGAGGAGGAAGAGAAGTTCTTTGAAGATGCGCTCGAGCTGGTCCACCTCCTCCTGGGAACCCTTGAGCGTGATCATGTCGCCACGCACCACGACGGTCGCATCGAACCGGCGCTCGATGAGTTCGAGGTTCGCGTCCTGCAGGCCGAGGAGGCTCAGCGCATCGGTCCCCTCGATCCGTATCTTCTTCTCAGTCATGCCTCGCATCAACCCTCTCTGAACAGAGAAACCCCCTTCCCTGTGCGTGCACAGGAAAGGGGGTTCGTGACAACGTCAACGTCATTGATCCTTACTTGGCCGGAGCCGGGGGAGGCGTCTGGGCCGGTGCTGCTGCCGGAGCCATCGCTGCTGCTGCGGCGGCCGCTGCGGCTGCCTTGCGCGAATAGTACTTGCGCGCCGCGGTCTTCTCTTCGGCGGACATTTCCGTGCCCTTCGGGATGGTCAGCTTCATACCCTGCTTGATCACATCCGGGTCCTTGATCTGGTCGCGGTTGCCCTGCCAGATGCGCGGCCACAGCCATGCGTTGTCATAGATGTCCGGCTTCTTGGAGATGTTCCAGAGGCAGTCGCGGTCCTGAGCCCACGTACCGACCGTGTACACCTTCACCTGCTTCGCCAGCGTATCCTGAAGGCTCTTCACCTTGGTGTCAATGGCCGTCAGGCGGTCCCAGAACTCGGGGATGAGCGACAGCTTATTGCCCCACAGTTCCTTCACCTTTGCCTCGAGCTCGGCGACCTCGCCGCTGCGGGCCATCAGGTCCGCATCCGACAGGCGCATGAGTTCATTGGCTTTTGCTTCTGCTGCATCGACCTCTGCACGGTAGGCGGCGGCCTTTTCGGCATCCGACCCGACCAGGGCGTAGAGTTCATTCATGCAGGTTTCGCAGTCCTTGTCCAGCTTTGCGGACATGGCCGTACCATCCGTGATCTGGGTGCCGAGGGCCTTCAGTTGACCCTGCAGATCATCGCGCGTCTTGGTGAACTTGGTGATTTCCTGCTGCCACTGCTCTTTCGTCATTTCCTGAGCGGTCGCGAGACCGACGGAGAACACGAGCAAAGCGGCGAGCATAAAGAAGAGAACACTGTTCAATTTCATCGGTTAATGCTCCTCTGTATGTGTGTCACTTTGCGAGCCGCTGCTTCACGATCGCCTGATCGTCGTTGCATTTCTTGAGTTTTGCATTCTTTTCGGCAATAACGCGGTCGAGATCTGCCTTTTCCGCTTGCTTTGCCTTCACTTCTTTTTCCAGCTGGGCCACTTCGTCCTTCAGCGACTGGAGCTGCTTCAGCTGGGCCTCGTCGGGCCCGGATGAGCAACCCGCCAGCAGCATCGAGCCGGCGAAAAGAAGCGTCACCCCAATGGTCGTGACCTTCTTGTTGAGTCTGTACATGAGAACCCTCCTGAGAGTTTGAACTAAGAGATGAGATACTATCATAGCCACGCAGGTTATCAGAACATAGCAAAAATTTGATGGTTTGTCAAATGATTATTTGTGGTGAGGTTCGGGGAAACCATTAAAGCAACCCTCGCTCCGCATGGCTGGTATAGAACTCCCCCGCCACGATGACATGGTCGTGCAGGGGGATACCCACGATCCGTCCGGCCTCGGCCAGCTGCCGGGTGATCTCGATATCCTCGCCGCTGGGCTCCGGATTCCCGCTGGGGTGGTTATGGACGACAATGATCGAAGCGGCCCCATTGTCGATGGCGGCCTTGTACACCTCACGCGGATGGACGAGGCTGGCATTGAGGGTGCCCACGGACAGCTCGATATCGATCGAGAGTGCGTTTTTCGCGTCCAGGATCAGCACATAAAACACTTCATTTTTCCGGTCGCGGAGCAGTGGTATCATCCGTCTCGCGACATCGGCAGGCGAACGGAGGATGGGACGGGGCTCATCCTGCTCGGCCTGGGCTCTCCGGCCCAGTTCGAACGCCGCAAGGATCTCCACCGCCTTGGCCGGCCCTATCCCCTGCAGGCGCATGAGCTCCCCCGGGGTCCGCGTCCCGATGCGGCGGAGCGACCTCTCCCGCGCGTAGAGCTCACGGGCCAGGTCGAGAGCGCTACGCTCCCCGTTCCCTGTCCGGAGGATGAGGGCCATCAGCTCGACATCCGAGAGTGTATGGACCCCTCCCCGGATGAGCTTCTCCCGCGGACGGTCGTCGCGCGGCCAGAGCGGGATCGGGGCGCTACTCCGTTTTGATCTCATCCACGCGGAGCACATTCCGTCCGTCGAATTGCAGGATCGGCAGCCAGGTGTTCACCCGCCCCGCGGAGAATCCGATGCGTGCGTGAAGCCCCGGATAACCGTTCACATCCAGCAGGGACCTCCGCAGGCCCGCCCGGGTCGTGGACCCGGCGCGGAACTGTGAGAGAAGCAGCCCCGCGGTGTCGTACCCGTACAGCGTATGCTTCGTGGGTGCACGCTTCATGGCCGCACTGTATGCCGCGGCCCATTCACCCCGGCCGGCAAGGATACTGTCCGCATAGGAGTCCGACTCGAACACGATGCCGGTGCAGTACCGCCGGTTCGCATCCAGCTCCTCCAGCGCGTTCCATTCACCGCTCCCGAGCAGCTGCGCGTGGAGATTGAAATACACGATCTGGGAGGTGACGATACCGATCTCCTCCGGGGTGCCGATCGGCAGATACAGGCCGTCGATCGTGGTCACCGGTATGTCCAGACTGTCCAGATACACATCATTGTACACGACAGTGATGCCCAGAGAGTCGAGTTTGGGTACGGCATCCGGACCGACGAGCGAGGCGACGCTGACGGTCGCTCCTTTGGCCATGAGGGAGTCGAGCTTTTTCACCGGAACACCGAGACCCGCAAGCTTCATCAATTCGCCCAGTCGCTTCTTGCCGCCGAATGAGATGAGCGGATCAGAACCCGCGTGGAGGCCGGCACGCCGGATGGCGCGGAGCTGTTTCGTCATGTCCGAAGTCTTGCGTTCATACCACTCGGATGCGAGGACCTGTCCACCCTGTCGTTTGACCTCGTCCGCGAAGGCCTGGGCCAGGAACCGGCCGTAGGAATCGGATGGTGCGAGCACGGCGACACGTTTGAACCCGAGGGTCTTGATGGCATACTGGGCCATGGCTTTCCCGCGCATCTCATAGTCAGGGTTCGCCTGGAAGACATTCGGGCCGACCCCCGCGATGCCATTGGCATTGGCGGTCGGCGTGATCAACGGGACGCCGGCCTCTTCGGCAGCGCGCGCCGCGCCCACGGCAGAACTCGAGAACACCGGTCCGATGATCGCCACCACCTTCTCATCCGCGGCAAGTGTCCGCACACCCCGTGCAGCGATCACCGGGTCCCGCTCGGTATCGAACGGCACGACGGTGACATTGACCCGCCGGTCGGGATCCTCCGTGAACCGGTCCACCGCATACCTGATCCCATCATACACATCCTGTGCGATCTCCCTCGCGGCGGTCGGATCGCCATTGCGCATCAACGGGAGGAGCACACCGAGGTGCACGTCGCTGCGTTCGGCCAGGCGGTTCCGCAGGGCACGGACGCGCGGACGAGATGCCTCGATCGGGAATTCGGCAAGGAGAGAATCGAGCGCCAGCCGCGCCGCCAGTGTGTTCTCCGCCGCGGCTTCGTTCTCCGCGATCCTCATCCGGAGGAATGCGCGCCGCTCGGGGTTGGTGGTCCCCGCCAGGAAGCGCTGCAGTGCCGCACGGGAGAGTCCGGAGGAGGCAACCGTGTCCGCGATGGTGATGATATCTTCGGCAAGTCGCGGCGGCTCCGGCTGCGGCATCAGTTCCCACGCCCGCAACACCTCCGCCATGGCATCCTCCGCCCGGCCGATGCGGCGATAGATCCCGCCGAGGATATAGTGCGCATCGGCGGCATATCTTGTGTCCGGATGATCCGCCAGCAAGGTGCGGACCACCCGGGCGCTCTGGAGATTCTCGTCGATCATGTAGAGCGACTTCCCCCACATGATGAGTGCTGCAGTGACACGCGCGCCGGAGGGATCGGCCTGCACCGTCGCATCGAACGCGGCGGCGGCCTGCGCGAACCGCCCGCTCTCGTATTCGCGCAGCGCGCGGTCGAAGAGGAGCGACGCCTGGCCGGGGTCACCCTGCTGGGCCACGGCCACGCAGGTCATCATCACCATGCTCACGATGAACAGCGCGAGGCGATCCATCACCCGGATCGAACGCATGCTCGCCTGCAGACGGCCGTCAAGCGCGCGCTGATGTCCTGGAACGCAGCGCAAGGCCGCGGCGAAAGCTGAAAGCGCGTTTTCCATATCTCCCTTTTGCATGAAAAGTTCACCCAGCGCGGTCTGTGCGTCGGCCGATCCGGGATCGAGTTCGACCGCATGACGCAAGGCAAGCTCGGCCTCGGCCGGATGGTGCAGCCGCAGATGTGCCTCCCCGCATCCCTGCCATGCCTGCGCATCCTCCGGATCCAGCTCGGCAGCCATGATGAACGCCTCCAGTGCCTCTGTTATGTTCCGCCCCCGCGCCAACGCCTGTCCGAGCAGCCGGTGCCGCCGGCCGCTGAGCGGATCGATCCGCACCGCCCGCCGGAGGACGACGGTGGCCTCGCCGGGGCGCTGCGTGGCAAGCAGCACTTCGCCCAGGATCTCCTGGGCCTCGGCCAGCCGTCCATCCAGGGCCACCGCCCGGCGCGCCGCGATCTCCGCATCCGCCATGCGTCCGAGACGGAGGAACGCGATGGCGAGGCGATAGTGAACGTGCGGATTCTTCCCGGCAATGAGCGGGGCCAGACTCTCCACCGCCGCACTGCACTCGCCGCGCTGAAGTGTCAGGTCCGCAAGCATCATGCGGCACCGCGTGGGATCCACACAGCGGAGAGAACCTTCCCGCAGCAGCCGCATCGCCTCCCCCGTGTTCCTCCCCGCAAGCGCGAGCCCCGCCAGTTGCAGGTAGGGCTCCTCACATTCGGGAAGCACCTTCATCACGCGGCGGTATATCTGTCCGGCATGAAGAGGTTTGCCATCCTCACCGTACCGCTTCGCCGTGTCCAGCAATGCCCTGCATTCCGCGGTGTTCATGAGCACCCCGTCAGAAGTCTTTGCGCAGCGCGTTCAGGCCCAACCGGTGTGACAGGACGGTGATGAGCATCGCCACCACCGACAATGTGATCACCGCCCACGTCATCGCCTGTGTGCGGGCCTGGGGATTCAGGACTCCCGTCACCGCCGAGGCGGGGACCGCAAGGATCACCGTCGCGATCACGAGCACGACAATGCTGCCCAGGAACGTGATCGAGGCTCCCTGCGACGATGCCACTTTGATCGGGTTATCTTCACGGAGCGTGGCAAAGTACGCACCGGAACCCAGATTGAGGCTGACGATCGCAACAACCACACCGGCCATGCCGGCAACACCGAGCACGGACAACGCCCCGGAACGGAGTACAGCGGGGAAGACGGCGAGGACCATCAACTCCGCCGGAACGAACGTCAGGACGAACGCGATGATGAACTTGAGCCAGTACAACCGTGAGAGCGCGATCGGGGCCGTCCGTACCGCCCAGAAGGTGTTCCCTTCCAGACTGACGGAGGGGAACACGAAGCGGAGCGTCAGCGACGAAACGATCAATCCGATGAACAGGAACACCGTGAGAAATGAGAGCACCTGTGAGGACGGACGGTAGACCATCACGTCCAACGAGCGCAGGGAGAAGGCCGACCCCGCCGCGAGCGCGAGGATCACGAGGAGATGGAGACGCTGCACAGGATCGCGGAAGAACATCCAGAAGTCGCGTTTGAGCACGGCCTCCAGATGCGGCCGGTGCGCCCAGAACCGCCCGAACTCCATCGGCGGGAACGGGAACCATCCGGTAGATGGCAGGCGCTTGCCGCGCATTTCCACGACGATCAGCCAGGAACGGTAATACCATTGTCTCCCGACGGTGTCCGTGCAAATGGCGACACATGCCAGAAGTCCGAGGATCAGCCCGGGATAGGCCAGCACCTCCACGATCCGCTGGCGCGCCATCGCCTGGATGAACCATGCCACCCAGTTGGTCGGCAGCCACCCCAGCGTGGTGATACCCTCCTGTTCATTGATCATTACGCGGGACGCCGGGAGCGTCGCATCACGGACAGCAGCGAGCGGATCGACCGCATCGGCAAACAGGAACGTTATCGCGGCCAGCACGAGCCCGCCACCGAGCAGCATCCAGCGCACTCCGATCCGATGGGCAAGAAGAATGAGGGGCGGCATGGTCATCACCGCAAGGAACCCGACGGACGCCACGGCGGGCAGAAACGCGGCGAAGAGAATGGCGAGACTCTTCCAGAACCCGATCTGAAACACGGAGCCGTACGCCAGGACCGCCGCCCCGCCCAGGAGCGTCATCGTCGTTGCACTCGAAACGATATTCTCGATGGCGCGTTCCATGAAGAGCACGCCATGCGACACCGGCATGCCCATCAGGACATTCACGTCATTGGACGCATAGAGCGACGCGTAGCTCACAAGGAGCCCGATGGTGTAGATAGAAAGAAAGAAGGTGAACAGCCCGATCGCCAGGAGCCGGTGCAGGGCAAAGGTGTCGACGCCAACCTGGTGCACCAGATGCCCGGTGAGCATACGTACCATCAGGAATGTCCCGATCGTGACGCCACCGAAGATGATGCCGGTCGCCAGGTTCTTGCTCAGCCCATGCCACCGCCGGTCCGTGATCCCTTTCAGGAACATGGTCGCGCGTACATTCAGGATCGTGAGCAGCGTATTCATCGGCTCACCGCGTGATCTCCAGGAAGATCTCTTCCAGACGGCCGGAGCGGTCCGGTGAAGCGTTGGTGACTTCTTGATAGATGATGCGGCCGTTCTTCACGATGACCAGCCGGTCGCACAGCTCCTCAACGACGCGCAGAAGATGGGTGGACATGAACACCGTAAGCCCCTGCCGGGTGAGGTCCTTCAGTGTCCGGCGGACCAGCATGGCACTCCGCGGATCGAGCCCGAGCAAGGGCTCATCAATGATCAGGACCGGTGGATCATGCACGAGTGCCGCCGCGAGAGCCACCCGCTGCCGCATCCCCTGTGAATACTCTTCGGTGGACCGGTCAAGGAATCCTTCCATCTCGAACAGCGTGCAGTAATGCTCGATCCGGGCAACCACGTCGGCAGCAGGAGCCTTGTACAGGCCACCGATGAAGTACAGGAACTCGCGCCCGGTCAGACGGTCATACAGATGCGGCTGGTCCGGGACATACCCGAAACTCCGTTTCGCCTCGACCGGATGCTCCTGGATGTCGAACCCGTTGATGATGCACGCCCCCGATGTCGGCCGGAACAGGCCGGTCATCATCTTGATCGTCGTGGTCTTCCCCGCCCCGTTCGGGCCGAGGAACCCGAAGAATTCCCCTTTGCCGATCTTCAGGGAGATGTCGTCCACAGCAACGAACGACCCGAACTTCTTCACCACATTGCGGAGTTCTATCACGCCGTCATATCCCTATTACCTTGTGCGCACGCGTTTTCCGAGGGGGGCCGACAGATGCTTGCGCAGCATCCGGAGCACCCTGAGATCCCGGTCGATCAGTTCCACCGTTTCGCTCCGTGCCTTCTTCCCCTTCGGACCGCGCAGCAACCGCTGGCGCGTCAGATGATCCATGATCGTGAGCGCGGCCATCGATTCCGCGACCGGCACCACGCGCGGACAGATGCAGGGATCGTGCCGCCCGTGCACGGTGATGCGCGCCGGCTCGCCGTCCACCGTGACGGTCTCCTGTTCCTTCCTGATCGAGGACGTCGGTTTGACGGCGATGCGCATCACGAGCTCTTCGCCGTTGGTGATGCCGCCGGCCATCCCGCCCGCATTGTTGGTGCGGGTCCGCACGCGCCCCGATGCCGCTTCGACATAGATCGGATCGTTGTTCTGGCTCCCCTTCATGCGCGCGGCCGCGAAGCCACTCCCGAATTCCACGCCCTTCACTGCCCCGATCGACATCATCGCGTGCGCCAGGTCTGCGTTCAGCCGGTCGAACACCGGGTCGCCGAGCCCCGGCGGAAGCCCGTTCACGCGGATCTCGACGATGCCACCGAGCGAGTCGCCTTCATCCCGCGCCTGCATCACCGCATCCTCCATTGCCCTGGCCGCATCGGGATCGGCACAGCGGAGCGGATTCTCTTCGATCACCGACGGGTCGAACTGCGCGGCAACGATGCCACCGACCTCCATCGTATGCGCCAGAATGGAGATCCCCCGTTCCTGGAGGTACTCCTTCGCGAACGCCCCCGCCGCAACACGTGCAGCGGTCTCCCGGCCCGACGACCGTCCGCCACCCCGGTAATCCACGATGCCGTATTTGGCCAGATACGTATAGCCGGCATGGCCCGGGCGGAACATGCTCTTGATCTTCTCGTACGCCGCCGGTCGCTGGTCCGTGTTGCGGATGATCATGCAGATCGGCATGCCGGTCGTCTTCCCTTCGAACACGCCGCTCAGCACTTCCACGCGGTCGGGTTCGTTGCGCGGGGTCGTAACTTTGCTCTGCCCCGGCCGGCGACGGTCCAGTTCCTTCTGGATCGCTGTCGTGCTGAACCGCAGCCCGGGACGCACGCCATCCATCACCACGCCAAGTGCGGGGCCGTGGCTCTCGCCGAATGTCATGATGCGGAAATATCTGCCGAAGGTGTTGCCTGCCATGGTCGTGGTTCTGCCGGTCTATGAATGAGAAAGCCTGTCGAGTTCCTCCCAGAAGCGGGGATAGGATTTGCGAACGCACATGGGATCCTCCACCACTACACCCGGGACCCGGAGGCCGATGAGTCCGAACATCATCGCAAGACGGTGGTCCTCGTGCGGATCGAGTTGCGCCCCGTGCAATGGCACAGGGTGGATGTCCAGCCCGTCGTCCAGCACCGTGATGTTCGCGCCGAGCAGCCGGAGCTGTTCAGCAAGCGTGCCGAGCCGGTCCGACTCCTTGTAGCGCAGATGCGCAACATTGCGGATGCGCGTGCTGCCCTCGGCGAACAGCGCCGCCGCGACGAGTGCCGGCACGGCATCAGGCATCGCGTTCATGTCCACCTCGACGCCGCGCAAGGTCCCATGTCTCTCCATCACCGCCGCATCGCGTTCCCACCGGACCGTGCACCCCATCCGGACAAGCACGTCCACGAGTCCGGCATCGCTTTGCATCGAATCCTGTGCGAGGTCAGGCACCCGGACCGCGCCCCCGACGATCGCCGCGGCAGCGAATGGATATGTCGCTCCGGATGCGTCCGCTTCAACGGTGTACTCCGCGGGGAAATACCGTGCTTCACGGGAGACCTCGAACCCTCCGTCCCGCACCTGCACCTCCACGCCAAAGTCCTTCATCACGCGCAGGGTCATGGTCACATACGGCGCGGACGACACCACGCCGGGAACGGCGAGGTCCAACCCGTGCTGGAGTCCCGGCGCTGCAAGCAGCAACGACGACACGAACTGTGAGCTCTTCTCGCCGCTCACCGAGGTGCGGCCACCTTTGATCGACCCGCCATGGACACTGTACCGCGACATGGGCACGGCCACATCCACGCGGACACCGAGTCCGGCGAGCGCATCCACGAGCGGTGTGATCGGCCTCCCGGCCATCCGTTCCGAACCTTCGAACGTGGTCACGCCTTTCGCACGCGCCGCCACCGAGATCAGGAAACGGAGGGTCGTGCCCGCATTACCGACTGGCACCGGGAATTTCGGCGCGTACAACGCGCCACCCGTGCCGCTCACGCGGACCTCGGAACCCGCTGCCCGCGCCAGCACGCCCATCTGGTCCAGCGCGTTCAGCATCATCGTCGTGTCGGTGCTGTCCGAGATATTCCGGATCACCGAATCGCCCCCGGCCAGCGCCGCGCATACCAGCGCGCGGTTCGCGATGCTTTTCGAGCCCGGGACGCGCATGGTCCCGCTCACTGTTCCGATGGTCTCTATGGTGCGTGGTGGTGGCATTTCATCCTAAGATCAGGGGTGCTGCCGGATCGCCGTCTGGAACGTGCGCATGACAGTGGCGCCGCTCACACGCACACCGGTAAGGATGCGGATCTGGTCCACCGCCTGCCCGGCGTACATCGCCGCTCCGCTGACGGTCCGCGCGCCCTGCTCCGCGGCCATCGCGAGGAACCGCGTCACCGCCGGGTTATAGATCGCATCGAACGCAAGACGGACACACGGGGGGATCGAGGGCACGGGCACGGCGTCCATGGCGGGCCACATGCCGACCGGCGTCGTATTCACGAGGATCGCCGGCTGCGCGGCAGCGAGCGCATCGGTGCGGCACCACGCAACATCCAGTTCGCTCGAAAGGCCGCGCGCCCTGTCCTCCGACCTGTTCGCGATGGTGACCATCGCACCCCGCCGGGCACCTTCCACCGCGATCGCACGCGCGGCCCCGCCTGCGCCGAGGATCACCATCCGTTCGCCGCGCACCGGGAACTGCTTCTCGATGGCATCCAGCGCGGCACCTGCATCGGTGTTCGCCCCGATCCACCGCCGCCCCTGTCGCACAACGGTATTGACCGCGCCGATCATGGCGGCACTCCCGATGAATGACGTGCAATGGCGTGCCATCGCGGACTTGTGCGGCAGCGTCACGCTGCAGCCGCTCACCCAGGGCCCACATTCCTTCATGAACCGGTCGAGATCGCCGACAGGGAAACGGACGTAGATGCCGTTGAACCCCGCCTTCGCATAGAGCGGATTATGAACGTAGATGCCTTTGCTCTGACGGACCGGGTCCCCCACAAGTCCGAAGACCTTCGTCCGCGGCGTCCGCTTGTGCGCGAGGAACACATGCCTCAGCACGGCAGCGGTGAGCTGGCCGGGGGCAGACCCTTCGTTCTCGCCTGCCGCACCGAACGTGGCCCACCCGCCGAACACGCGGTAGAGGATGCGGCTTGCCTCCCCCGCTTCGCCCATCGCTATGGCGATGGCACGCTGGCGGTCGCGTGCAGCGCGCTGGAGGAAGGTGCGTGCTGCGGCGATCTGCCATGCATCGGTGGCGGTATAGGCGAACTTGATGATATCGGCGCGCGCTGCGCGCAGTTGTTTGTAGACCTTCAGTACATCCGCGTGGCCGTCCTTGAAATCGTGCCTCGACACGATGAGCCGTGGCCTGAGCTTCCGCGCACTGCACCAGGCACGGAACTCCTTCACCGCATCCAGCTCACAGTCAATGTATGCGGCACCGGCACGGAGCGCATCGCCGAGACGTTCGAACCGGTCTCCTTCACCGCCATCGAACCGTCCGCCCTCGCGCACGGGGCGGCACGTTGCGATCACGGGGATGCGGCTGGAGCGGATCGCTCGGATGAGCTCCGGATCGCGACAGAGGTCGAGGCGGAATTCGAACATGTCCGCGTCGCGGCGGGATGTCCGGATCTGACGCCGTGCGTCCGCGAGTGTCGGACCGACGATGGGGACGATGATCATGCGAGGACGGACCGGATGAGTGCGTCGGGCACGGGCACATCGATAGCGGATGAGCCGACCGCTTTCAGGAGGACAAAGAGCGGCATGCCGTCCTTCACCTTCTTGTCCAGGGCGAGCGCAGAATGCACGCGCTTCATGTTCAGTGTGCCGGGCATGCGCGTCGGCAGGCCCACGGCTTCGAGCGCCTGCGTGATCCTCATGAGATGATCGATGCTCAGGAGTCCCATGGTCGCTGCCATGCGTGCCTCGAGGACCATCCCGATCGCAACGGTCTCGCCGTGGCGCAACGCGAAGTCGCTTGCCGTCTCGATCGCGTGACCGAGGGTGTGGCCGAGATTGAGGACCTTGCGCAGTCCGGCCTCGCGTTCGTCCTTCTCCACGACAGCGGCTTTCAGCCCGACGGCGGTGGCGATCACGCGCGTGAGGAAGGGCGTTTCCGTGGGCCGGAGCTTCGCGGTGTTCCGGGCAAGCAGGGCAAAGAACTTCGGGTCCAGCGCAGCGGCGATCTTGAAGATCTCCGCAAGTCCGTTCCTGAACTCGCGGGGCGGAAGGGTCTTCAGCACCAGAGGGTCGATCACCACGAGCGAGGGCTGATGGAAGGCTCCGATCAGGTTCTTGCCGAGATCGTGGTCGATCCCCACCTTCCCTCCCACACTGCTGTCCACCTGTGCGAGGAGGCTCGTCGGGACCTGCACGAACTCCACGCCGCGGAGCACGCTGGCCGCCGCGAACCCCGCGAGGTCGCCCACCACACCGCCACCCAGGGCGATGATCACGCTGCCGCGGCGGACCTTATTCTCGAGGAGCGCCGTGAGCACTCCATAATAGATGCCGATCGATTTCGATTCCTCACCGGCAGGGACGTCGATCAGGATAGGATCGAAGCCTGCGTCCCGGAGCCCATGCATCACCGTCCGGCCGTAGAGCCGGTTCACGTTGGCATCCGTGATGACATAGACGCCGCGGCCTTTCCATCGCGAAGCAACGAGGGCGGGGAGCTGGGCGAGGGCCCCGGGTGCGATCTGGATCCGGTATGAGCGGTCCCTTCCCCCGGGCAGACGGACGGGTATAATACGTTTCATACAAGTAGAGTACGGAATGTGATGCAAAAACGCAAAACGTGGACGGGAAAAGGACGGGGGCTCGGCGCACAAAGGCCGGGATCGGCGACGGGTGCGTTGGATGTGAGAGCCGGTTTTCGTATCTTGGAACAGCTCAGCGATTCCCATTTCCTTTTGCCCTTTTCCCTTGTCTGACTCAAAAGTCCAAACCCTGTTCAACGCTATCGCCGCCCGCTACGACCTGCTCAATCACCTTCTGAGCGGGGGCGTTGACCTGTATTGGCGGAGAAAAGCGATCGCGACGCTGCGAGACCTCCAGCCAAAGCGCATCCTCGATGTCGCCACCGGCACGGCCGACCTGGCCATCGCCTCGCTCCGTCTCGAACCGTCGGCGGTCGTGGGGGTGGACATCGCCGAAAACATGCTGGCCTTTGGCCGGGAAAAACTGACGAAGCGGGGGCTGGATGGAGTGATCACGCTGCAGTCCGGCGAGGCCGAGCACCTTGCGTTCCCCGATGGCAGCTTCGACGCCTCCATCGTGGCATTCGGGGCGCGCAACTTCGCGGACCTGCCGCAAGGCCTCCGCGAAATGTGCCGCGTACTCCGGCCCGGGGGACGGATCATGGTCCTCGAATTCTCACGCCCCTCGGCGTTCCCGTTCAAGCAATTGTATTTCTTCTACTTCCGGCGGATCCTGCCCATCGTCGGCCGGCTCATCTCCAGGGACCCGGGGGCATACACATATCTGCCCGACACGGTGATGAAGTTTCCCGAGGGCAACGACTTCCTCACGATCCTGCGCACGGCGGGCTTCCGCACCGTGCGTCAGGAACGACTGACATTCGGCATCGCAACGATCTACACAGGAGACAAATGACAACGAACCCAGACCGCATCATCCGCGTGGGCCACAGTCCCGACCCCGACGATGCATTCATGTTCTACGGACTGGCCAGCGGCAAAGTGAAACTGGAGGGCATTCAGATCGAGCACATGCTCGAAGACATCCAGTCGCTGAACGTGCGCGCGATGAGAGCGGAGCTGGAAGTGACCGCCATCTCCGCCCACGCGTTCCCCGCCGTTGCACAGCACTACTGGGTGATGCGTACCGGCGCAAGCATGGGCGAAGGGTACGGCCCGGTGATCATCTCACGCAAGTACCGCTCACTCGACGAACTGAAAGGCAAGCTGGTCGGTACGCCCGGCCCGCTGACGACGGCCACGCTGCTGTTCCGGACATTCACGGACGGCATCCGTCACGTGGACATGCCGTTCGACGCGATCATGGACGCGGTGGACAAGGGCGAGGTGGATGCCGGCCTTCTTATCCACGAAGGACAGATCACGTATCAATCGCTGGGCTACAACAAGATCCTGGATTTCGGTGAGTTCTGGGACACAGAAAGCAAGGGGCTTCCCCTGCCGCTCGGACTCGACGTCGTGCGCAAGGACCTCGGCATGGACCTCGCCGTGAAGCTCTCGCGCGGGCTGAAGGAGAGCATCGCCTACGGCTACAAGCATCAGGACGAAGCGATCCCCTACGCGATGCAGTGGGGCCGCGGCATCAACTATCAGCTCGGCGAGAAGTTCGTGAAGATGTACGTGAGCGATCTGACGATCGACATGGGCGAGAAGGGGCTGGCAGGGTTGAAGCTCTTGTTCGAGAAAGCGGCGGCGCGGGGGGTGGTGCAGGGCGTTCCGGCGATAGAACTGGTGTAGGCGCGACCAGCCTGGTCGCGCGCCTCGGCCTGGTGTGACCGGCCAGTCCGCACCGCTCCTGGTTCCAACGGCCAGCCTGGCCGCGGAGAAGACACACAGGGCGACCCAGGGGTCGCCCTGTGTGTTTCACGTGGTCTGCGGACGAGTGCGCTACGCCGCGCTCGCCGGCTTGTAAATGCCGAGGATATCATACGTGGTGTTCCGCTGCGCGGCCACGAACCCGGCATCATGGATCATCTGGATGCATTCCTCGGTGTTCGTGGTGTTCACGAAGTTCGCCGCGGCATGCACGTTCTCTTCCTGCAGCGTCCCGCCGAAATCATCGGCCCCGAAGTGCAGCGCGATCTGTCCGGCCTTCTTCCCTTCCGAGAACCACGACGCCTGGATGTGCGGGACATTGTCCAGATAGATGCGCGACAGCGCAAGCATCTGCAGATAGCGCGTGGGCGTTGCGTAGTGCGGAATGATCTTCTCCAGCGGCGTGTTCCCAGGCTTGAAGCTCCACGGTACGAACGCCGTGAACCCGTGGTAGTCATCCTGCAGCGAACGGACCACATCGAGGTGCTCGATGATGTCCTCGTCCTGCTCAAGATGGCCATACATCATCGTCGCCGTGCTCTTGAAACCCAGCTTGTGCGCTTCACGCATCACGTCCAGCCAGTCCTGACTCGAACCCTTCCTGCTGCTGATCTTCTTCTTGACGCGGTCCGACAGGATCTCCGCCCCGCCGCCGGGGATCGTCCGCAGACCCGCGTCCCACAACTGCTTCAGCACGTCCGGCACGCTCAGGCCCGACACGGCAGCCATGCCAAGCACTTCCGATGTCGAATAGAAATGGGGGTGGATCGCCGGTACTTCCTTCACGGTACGCCGCACGAGGTCGAGATAATACTCGAACGGCAGTTCGGGGTTCACACCGCCCTGCAAGAGCACCGTGGTCACGCCGTTCGACGCCGACTCCTTGAACTTCGCGATCATATGGTCCACCGAGTGCGTGTACACGCCCTCTTCGCCCGGGTGCCGGTAGAACGCGCAGAAGATGCAGTCGATGGTGCAGACGTTCGTGTAGTTCGGATTCGTGTCGACCACGAAGGTGACGTGCGGATCCGGATTGATGCGGAAGCGCACCTCATTGGCGACGTCGGCAAGGTCCAGCAACTCGCCGTGCTGCAGGAGCGCCAGCCCTTCCTCCCTCGTGATCCGCTTCCCTTCGCGCACTTTGCCGTAGATCTCTTCCAGTTTCATCTGCTCCATGGGCAACCCTCGATCTTCACTCTTCGTTCCTCACGTGCTCTTGTGCTCACCTTTCACCCTGCTCTGCTCTTCCTCCCCCACCAGCGCCGCGAACTTCCTGATCGCTTCCCGTTCTCTCTCCCCCAGGGAGTAGTTGAACCCGTCCAGGTACTCCGCGGTCTCCGCATCCGTGAGTCCGATGCGTCGGCCATGCACCCGTCCGACCGCGGCATAGTCCGTGGAGCTTTTCTCGAGCGATCCGACGAGCGCATCCGTGAGTCGCGCCCTGTCCTCCGGGGTCATGCTCTTCTTCACGGCCCACACGGCGAACACGAACGGCAGCTTCTGCCATTCGTACCATTCGCGGGCGAGGTCGTACACGAGATCGAAGCCGGGAAGTCCGTTCTTGTTCGCCTGCAGTGCTTCGTCGCCGATCAACAGCACGGCATCGAAGCCCGACAGGTCGTTCACGCCGCCATGGAGGCGTTCGAAGCGTGCGGCAACGCCGTAGCGCTTGTGCAGCAGGACGCGCAGGAGCTGCACCGAGGTCGCCGTATCGTCGATGATGCCGATCCGCTTCCCGTCCAGATCGCGCCAGCCCTCCTTCGAGAACAGCATCACGCTCTTCACCTGATCACGCGATGCGAGGCCGTACCCCAGCAGGTCCAGCCGGTCCGACTGGTGCACGTAGTTCATCACGGAGAACAGACCCGCGTCGATCATCCCCTGGTCGCTCAGCATGCCCATGCGCCGCGGACGGACAGGCAGGATCTTGTACTCCGGCACATGCAGGTGCGCATGATACGCGATCGAATTGAGGTACGGGATCTTGCCGATCACCTTGTCGGCATGGATCCGGATGGGATTATAATAGACATCACGCTCCACCGGGATCTTGCCGGCATCGCGGATGATGCGGATGAGCTGGTCCTTCTTCATGGCCATCGGACTGATCGCGCCAGCGTCGTGGGCGATCTTCTCGCCGCCGACGGTGCCATCCATGTCGTCCGCGCCGAAGTTCAGCGCCACGCTCGCCACCTCCTCGGTGAGCATCACCCAGTACGCCTTGATGTGCGGGAAGTTGTCCAGCATCAGGCGTGAGATGGCAATGGTCTTGAGGTCGTCGATCGCCGACGTGTACCGGTTCGATGGCTTGATGCCGGTGCTGCCCGGCTGGAACGCGAGCGGGATGAACGTCAGGAACCCGCCGGTCTCATCCTGCGTCTCGCGCAAACGCATCATATGCTGCAGTCGCTCCTCCAGCGTCTCGATGTGTCCGTACAGCATGGTGCTGTTCGTCGGTATGCCGAGACGGTGTGCCGCCTTATGCACTTCCAGCCATGGTTTCGCGCCGATCTTCTGATTGAAGAGCTGCTTCCGTACGCGTTCGGAGAAGACCTCGGCACCGCCGCCGGGCATGGTGCGCACGCCAGCGGCCTTGAGCTGGCGGAGGACCTCATCGACGGACATCTTGAATTTCTTGTGGAAGAAGTCGATCTCGACGGCGGTGAACGCCTTGACGTCCGCATCCGGAAGATGACGATGGATGGTCTGGACGATATCCAGATACCGTTCCCACGGCCAGTCGGCGGGCATGCCGCCGGTGATGTGCACTTCCTTGATCTCGGGCGTGAGTCTCGCAAGGATGTCCTGCGACGTCATTTCGTACGCGCCGGGTGCGCCTTTCTTCACCGCGAAGTCGCAGAACTTGCACGACAGCACGCACACGTTCGTGTGTTCGATCTTCTGATTCAACACGAAGTACACCGCATCGCCGCTCCACCGCCGCTGCACGGCATGCGCCATGCGGCCAAGGCCGATGATGTCCTGCGTGCGGTACAGCGTCAGCCCATCGTCCAGCGTCAGCCGCTCACCGCGCTCGACCTTGTCCCAGATCGGCGCAAGGGTCTTGTCACGAAATTGCATACTCTCCACTGCTTTCAATTAAGAATTCTGAGTTCTTCATTCTTAGTTCTTAATTATCCGCCCCCACTTGCCGTCCACGGCCTTCACGACCGCTTCCGGCATCGTCAGCGCCGCAGGATACCCCGGCTTCCACGTCGCATCGATGCCCATCACACCCTTATAAACAGGGCTGATCCCTATGAGTTCCTGCTGCGTGAACAGGATGTCCCGCTCGCAGTCGAACCGCGTAAAGACGCCCCAGATATAGTTCTCTTTGTCGTCCAGGTCCACGTCCTCGCTCACCGCCGCCACCATCGTCACGCCCCCCAGCGCCGGATGGCGGACGAGCTGATCGATGACCGGTTTCCCTTCGCCGCGGACCTTCACCAGCAGCATCGTCTCGTGCACGAACCGGAGGTCCACGATGCGCCGGTCCACCTCCCGCAGCGCACGCACCGCGTCAACCGAGGGCAGCCGTGACGCACGCGGTTCCGGCATTGGCGCACGCTGTTTGCGCGTGGCATCCAACACCATCTTGCTCCCCAGGTTCATCGTGAAACTGGTGAAGTCCAGCGTGTCCAACGGGACCTTCGGGATCAGCAGGAAGTCGCGGTGCGGGTCGAACTGGTCGCGCACCTCACGCATGACTTCATCGAAGTTCCGGACGTTCACGCCTTCGCTCACCAGCACGATGCACTTGGTCAGCGAGAGCTGCGACATCCCCATGAGTCCCAGCGCGGTCTTCATGGCTTCCTTGGCGTAGCGCTGATCCACCGACACGACGAGAAGGTTATGGAAGCCCGCCTCATAATACGCCCACAGATCGCGGATCTCCGCATGGATCAGCCGCGCCAGCGGCCCGAGCACGAGCTGCGTCGCATCGCCGAGATACTTGTCCTCCATCGGCGGGATCCCCACAACGGTTGCCGGATACACCGGGTTCCGTTTATGCGTGACCGCGCTCAGATGAAAGACCGGGAACTCCGCGGCGTGCGAATAGTGTCCGAAGTGGTCGCCAAAGGGGCCTTCCATGCGCCGCTCGCCGGGACGGACGATGCCCTCGAGAATGAACTCCGCATGTGCCGGCACGTCGATGCCGATGCTGGACCCGCGCGTGAACTCGGTGCGCTGGCCACGGAGGAACCCGGCGAACATGGCCTCATCGATGTTCTCGGGCAGGGCCGCGATCGTGGCCATCAGCAGTGCCGGGTCGGTGCCGATCGCGACGGCAAGTTCGAGCGGGCGCCCGTGTTTCTCCGCCTGCGTATAATGGAACCCACCGCCCTTCTGGATCTGCCAGTGCATGCCGGTCGTGGCATCATCGAACACCTGCATCCGGTACATGCCCATGTTCCGTTTCCCCGTGCGGGGGTCGTACGTAACGACCTGCGGGAGCGTAATGAACTTCCCGCCGTCATCAGGCCAGCACGTCAGCACCGGCAACTGCCCGAGGGCCGGTTTCTCCACCACCTGGTGCGCCATGCCGGTGGCGACGCGCTTCACGGGGGCTGACAGGAACCGTCGTGCGAGCTTCCTGTGCTTCATCACCGCGCCGGGCTTCGGCGGCAGTGCGTCGCCGAGGAATGCTATCAGCTCCTGCCCGAGTTGCTCGGGATGCTTCTGCAACGCCAATTCACACCGCAGATCGCTGGCCAGGGCGTTCACCAGAACGGGATACGCCGACCCCTTCACGCGCTCGAACAGCATCGCCGGCCGGCGTTCTTTGATCGCGCGCCGCGCGATCTCGGTGATCTCCAGATACGGGTCCACCTCTTCCTGCACGCGCAGGAGTTCACCCACGCTCTCCAGATAGCGAGCGAAGTCGCCGGCGGTCCTGAATTCCGACGCCTTCACGTGAACTCCTCCTCGCGCCAGCCGGGCGATGTCCGCACACCGATCTGTCCGAGTACCTTGTCGGTGAATCCGCCGACATACGCGTCCACGGTGTCCGGCACGAAATACAACGGCGGCGAGATCGGCATGATCGTCGCACCGTACCCCGAGAGCCGGGCACACTGTTCCAGGGTCAGGGTCGAAAGCGGCGTCTCGCGCACGCAGATGATCAACGGGATGCGCTCCTTCAGGCACACCTGTGCGGTGCGGGTGATGAGCGTGTCGCCAAGACCCGATGCGATCTTGCCGATCGTGGAGGTGGACGCAGGAAGGATCACATAGGCGTCAAAACGGTTCGAGCCCGAGGCCGTCGGGGCGGTGAGGTCCTCGTCGGAGAACGTGCGCTTCACGTAGGGCGCCAGGTCCTTTTCGCTCATCTTCAGCTCATCCTTCAGCAGCACCTTCCCCCACTTGCTGACGATCAGATATTTGCTGTCCGGACACTTCTTGAGGAAATCCAGGGCATACACCGCACCGGACGAGCCGGTGATCCCGACGACGACCTTCATACGAGCACTCCTACAAGGACCATGAGCAGCACGGCGAATCCGGCAATGGCGTTGATCCTGAAAAAGGCGAGTTCCACATCCTCCGCCTTCTTCTGTTCGGTGTACAGGAGGACGCCCATGACGATCAGCAGCGGGAAGGACCACCGGGAGAGGTCCGCCTGCACGTAGAGCGCCGCCAGCACGGCGAACGCCGCGGCATGGAGGTACCCGGAATAGCGCAGGGCCCGTTCCTTGCCGAAGCGCGACGGGAACGAGAAGAGCGAAGCCTTCTTGTCGAATTCCTCATCGAGGGTCGCATAGATGATATCGAACCCTGCGACCCAGAGCATGGTGAAGAGTGAGAGGAGTGCCGGCGAGAGAATGGTGTCGAACGACGGCGACACCGCGAACCACCCTCCCAGCGGCCCCATGGCGAGTCCGAGCCCCACGCCGAAATGCGCCATCGGCGTGAACCGCTTCATCGTCGGGTAGACGATGAAGATCACGAGCGGGATCGGCGACATCACGAAACAGAAGAACGACAGGTAGTACGCCGAGCAGAAGTAGATCCCGAGTCCCGCCACCAACACGCCGACCGCTTCGATCAGCGACATGCGGCCACTGGGCAGGTCGCGCGAGGCCGTGCGCGGGTTCCGCGCATCGATCTGCCGGTCGATGATCCTGTTCAGCGCGAACGCGACCGTGCGCGCACCGGTGGCAGCCGCGAGCACGAGGAGGAGTGGTGTCCATCCGGGGAACGCACCGCGCGAGGCAAGGAACACCCCTGCGTACACAAGGGGGAGGGAGAACAACGTATGTTCAATTTTGACGAACGAGAAGTACTTTTTCACAGCGGAACCCGGTAAGGATCGTAACGGTGGAGCGTGGTGCGGCTACTCCCATTCAATAGTGGACGGCGGTTTGGAGCTGATATCGTACACGACACGGTTGATCCCCCGGACCTCATTGGTGATGCGTGAGCTGATGGCCGCAAGGACATCGTGGGGGATGCGCGACCAGTCCGCGGTCATCCCATCCACGCTGCTCACCGCACGCACCGCAACAGCATTCTCATACGTCCGTCCGTCCCCCATCACCCCGACCGACTTCACGGGGAGCAGGACGACGAACCCCTGCCAGATCTCACGGTAGAGACCGGCCTTCTTCACCTCTTCCACGAAGATCGCATCGGCGCGGCGCAGGAGATCCAGCCGCTCCTTCGTGATGGAGCCCAGGATGCGCACAGCAAGTCCGGGACCGGGGAATGGATGACGCCAGATCAGGTCTTCCGGAATGCCGAGTTCGAGCCCGACCGCCCGCACCTCATCCTTGAACAGCTCGCGGAACGGTTCGATCAGCTTCAGCTTCATCCGCTTCGGTAGCCCGCCCACATTGTGGTGCGTCTTGATCGTGACCGACGGTCCGCGGAAGGACGTCGACTCGATCACATCCGGATACAATGTCCCCTGCGCAAGGAAGGAAGCACCCTTGATCCGTTTCGATTTCTGTTCGAAGATCTCGATGAACGCCTTCCCGATGATCTTCCGCTTCCGCTCGGGGTCCGTCACGCCCTTCAGCTTCGTCAGAAACAGCTTTGTCGCGTCGACGTAGTCCAGCTTCATCGCGAACGTGTCGCGGTACGTGCGGACGACGCTCTCGGATTCATCCATCCGCATCAATCCGTTGTTGATGTGGATGCAGTGCAGCTGGTCGCCGATCGCCTTGTGGAGCAGCACCGCGGCAACGGAGGAATCCACGCCGCCCGACAGCGCGCAGATCACGTTCCCGGTCCCCACTTTCTGCCGGATGTCCTCGATGGAGCGCTGGATGAACGATGTCGCGCTCCAGCCACCTGTGCAACCGCAGATGCGGTAGAGGAAGTTCCGTAGCACGTCCTTTCCGCGGGGCGTGTGCACCACTTCGGGATGGAACTGCACGCCATAGATGCGTTTGGCGGGGTTGCGGATGGCGCAGATCGGAGCGTTGGCTGTATGCCCGATCGCTTCGAAGCCGGGAGGCATGCGCGTCAGATGGTCGCCATGGCTCATCCAAACCGTCAGGCCGCCGTCCGTCGGGATATCCGCGAAGAGATCGGAGTGGTCGTCGATGGTCAGCGAGGCCTGCCCGTATTCGCGACGGGCCGCGCGATCCACCTCTCCGCCGAGCTGATGACCGATCAATTGCAGTCCGAAACAGATGCCCAGGACCGGGACCCCGAGGTTGAAGATCTCCGGCGTCGAGATCGGAGCGCCCTTTTCGTAGGCGCTGTACGGGCTGCCGGAGAGGATGATCCCCTTCGGGTTCAGCTCCCGAATGCGGTCGAGCGTGAGGTTAAAAGGGTGAAGTTCTGAATAGACGCCGAGTTCCCGCACTCTGCGCGCGATGAGCTGCGAATACTGGGAACCGTAGTCCAGGATGAGAATACGTTCGGGGTGGGTCATGTCGCAATATACGGAAATCGGCGCTGCTGCACAATTGACGATGGTCAATTGGCAAGGACAATTGGCAATTCCGGCCCGCCTGCGCAGAGAATTCCACGCCATCAACGGCCAGAGGCCGGAAAGACACTCGTCTCCCCGGCCCCTGGCTGTCTTCTCTACACCCCGGCTAGCGGGTCTTCCTGCTCCCCGCCTTCTTGAGGACCGGTTTCAGCAGGGCCGCGATATCCGGCCGCGTGGTCTCCTGCAGCGAATAGGTGACCCGGGTACAGGGTTTTTCAATGGTGATGACGCGCCGGAGATCGATGGGCGTGCCGATCACTACAGCATCGCACGGCGTCTGACGGATCGTGGCCTCCAGGTCTTTCATCTGCGCGGGCCCGTATCCCATGGCCGGCAAGAGCGTGCCGGTCTTCGGGTACTTCTTGAACGTTGCGGCGATGGATCGCACCGCATACGGACGCGGATCGACAAGCTCGGCCGCCCCGAACGAGCGGGCAGCAATGACCCCTGCCCCATACTGCATCTCGCCGTGCGTGAGCGTCGGGCCATCCTCGATCACCAGGACCCGCTTTCCTTTGATCACCGATGCATCATCCACCGCGATCGGCGACGCGGCCTCGACGATCACGGCATGGTCGTTCATGTCGCGCACATTCTGCAGCACCGCCTCGATCCCCTCCCGCGTCGCGGAATCGACCTTGTTCACGACGATGACATCGGCCAGCCGCACATTCGTGGCGCCGGGATAGTAGGACCGCTCGTGGCCCGGACGATGGGGATCGACCACCGTGATGGTCAGATCAGGTTTGTAGAACGACGTATCGTTGTTCCCGCCGTCCCACACGATCACATCGGCCTCTTTCTCCGCCTGATGCAGGATCGCTTCGTAATCCACGCCGGCGTAGATGATGGTCCCTTCGACGATGTGCGGCTCGTACTCTTCCATCTCCTCCACCGTGCATTTGTGCCGCTTCAGGTCCTCGATGGACGCATAGCGCTGCACCTTCTGCTTCACCAGGTCGCCGTATGGCATCGGATGGCGGATCGCCACCACGCGCTTCCCCTGGCTCCGGAGGAACTGGCAGACGCGCCGCGAGGTCTGACTCTTGCCCGACCCGGTGCGCACGGCCACGACCGCGACCACGGGCACCTTCGAGGCGATCATGGTCTGTTCCGCCCCGAGCATGCTGAACGTCGCCCCGCACGCCATCACCAGCGATGCCTTCTCCATGACGTACGGGAATGACACGTCGGAATAGGAGAAGACCACCTCATCCACGTGGAGCTTCCTGATCAGCTTCGGGAGATCGGCTTCGTCGTAGATGGGGATACCGCGGGGATACAGCCTCCCGGCAAGAGCGGCCGGATACTTCCTGCCGTCGATGTTCGGGATCTGGGTTGCCGTGAATGCCACCACAACGGTGCTGCGGTCCTTCCGGTAGACGGTATTGAAATTGTGGAAATCCCGTCCCGCTGCACCCATGATCAACACACGCTTCTGCTGCATACGATCCTCTCTCAGATGAACACTCGTTCGATGAATTCGGTCCGCTGCATACATGTTCCTTTCACGCGGGCAGCAACGCTACGTGTCCGGATCGGGAAGGACGCGCGTCCCGCCGGAACCATGGACCGCATCGATGAGGTGTTCGTAGTTGGTGATGATGGCCTCGCCACGCTGACGGCTCACGTACACCATCATGGCATTGACCTTCGGGCCCATGCTCCCGGGGGGGAACTGTCCGGCCTTCATATGTGCCCGTGCCTCCGACAGCGTCAGCGTGTCGATCTTCCGCTCCGTCGGCTTCTTGTAGTCCAGACAGACCTTTGCCACATCCGTGCAGATGACGAACATCTCGGCGCCGAGCTGTGCCGCAAGGATCGCCGATGTGTGGTCCTTGTCGATCACGGCCTCAACCCCCTTGGAGAGATCGTGGTCGTTGAACACCGGGATCCCTCCTCCCCCGCCGGCAAGAACCACCAGCCCGCGGTCCACGCAGGCACGGATCGCTTCGAGTTCGATGATCTCCTTCGGCTCCGGCGACGACACCACGCGGCGGTATCCGCGCGAGGCATCATCCACGATCACCCAATTGAAGAGGTCACGGTAGCGTTCGGCCTGGTCCTTCGTATAGAACGGACCGACGGGTTTGGTGGGCTTCTGAAAGGCAGGATCGTTGGCGTCGACGAGCACCTGGGTGATCAGCGAGACGACGGGCACCCGCAGACCCTCCTGCTGCATGGCCTGCCACATCGCGTATTGCAGCACGTAGCCGATCTCTCCCTGCGTCGAGGCAACACAGACATCCAGCGGGAGCCGGTACGCATGGGCGGCAGCGAGCTCCGTCCGCGTAAGCATCGCCCCCACCTGCGGACCATTGCCATGGGTGAGGACGACCCGGTGTCCCGACTTGATGAGCCGGACCACCGCGTTCGCCGTCTCCACGGCATTCTCGAATTGTTCCTGCGCTGTCCCCTTTTGGCCCGCCCGGATAAGAGCGTTCCCTCCGACAGCGACCAGGATCAGCTTACCCATATCACTCCCGGAGCAGTTCGAGCATGATGGCCTTCTGCGCGTGCAGACGGTTCTCGGCCTCCTGGAAGACCACCGACTGCGGGGAATCGATGATCTCGTCCGTGACCTCTTCGCCCCGGTGTGCCGGCAGACAGTGCATGAACAGCGCCCGCTCATGGGCGTGCGAGAAGAGCGCCGCATTCACCTGGTACGCGGCGAAGATCTTCCGGCGTTCCGCGGCCTCGGCTTCCTGCCCCATGCTGGTCCACGTATCGGTATAGATCACGTCCGCCTCGCGCGCAGCTTCCACCGGGTCGGCGGTCCACAGGATCTTCGCACCGGTCTCCTCCGCGATCGCGCAGGCACGGTCCATGATCGACTGCACCGGCTTGTACCCTTCCGGCGTGCCAACGACCATCGTCGTCCCGAGCTTCGCCGCGATAAGCATCAGCGAGTGTGTGACGTTGTTCCCGTCCCCGATGTAGCTCAGCTTCAGCTTCTTCAGGTTCTTTCTGTGCTCGAGCACGGTGAAGACATCCGCCATGGCCTGGCACGGGTGCTCCAGATCGGTGAGCCCGTTGATGACGGGGATGCACGCATGGTCCGCCAGCGAGGCGCAGATGTCGTGACCGAACGTGCGGATCATGATGCCGTCCACCATGCGTTCGAGGTTCTTCGCAACGTCATAGACGGATTCGCGCTTGCCGAGATTGATGTCGGCGGGCGTGAGCAGGATCGAGTCGCCACCGAGCTGCTTGATCCCCACCGTGAACGTGGTGCGCGTGCGCAGCGACGGCTTCTCGAAGATGAGCGCCATCATCTTCCCTTCGAGGGAGCGACGGTACTTCTTCGGCCGCGCCTTGATGTCCGCGGTGAGTTCCAGGATACGCTTGATCTCGGCGGTGGAGAGATCGTCCACGGACAGGTAATCCCGTCCGCGCAACCCCTTCTTGCCGGCTCTCTTCTTTGCGCTCTTGTCTTTGCTCTTCGTTGCGTTCTTCATGGGGACCATACTCCTGCTATTGGAAGGTGAACGATGAAGTTCAAAAAGTGTGCCCGTGTGCGATCGGGGTTTAAATCATTTAAACACCACATTCTTTCAGATGCAAACCGCTTTTTCTCAGGATTGAGAATGCCTCTCCTATCGGGGCAAGATTGAAATTCAGGACCCTTCTCCGTATCTTGCATGTCATGAACAGGCTCACCGTGTCACACCCCGAACTTCTTTCCACAATCGTGAACCATCACACGCTATGTCCATCACGCTGACACCCGACGCAGCCTTCGGGCAACGTCATTGCGGGCCGGGCCCCGACGACCGTGCCGCCATGCTGAGCACCCTCGGCGCCCGCACACTCGACGAATTCATCGCGTCTGTCATCCCTGCATCGCTCCGTTCTCCGGAGCCGTTGCATTGTGGCGCTCCCCTCTCCGAGACGGAGATGCTGGAGCAGGCTGCACGCTACGCGGCCATGAACGGCCGTTTCCGCAGCTTCATCGGCATGGGCTACGCCGCCACCGTCACCCCCCCGGTGATCCTGAGGAATATCCTCGAGAACCCGGGATGGTACACCGCCTACACGCCATACCAGGCAGAGATCGCCCAGGGCCGGCTCGAGGCGTTGCTGAATTTCCAGACCATGGTGATCGAGCTGACCGCCATGGAGATCGCCAATGCGTCGCTGCTCGATGAAGCAACGGCCGCGGCCGAGGCGATGGGCATGTTCTACGCGATGAAAGGTCACCCCGACGGCGGCGAGTTCATCGTCTCATCGGACTGCCACCCCCAGACGATCGCCTTGCTCCAGACGCGCGCAAAACCCCTGGGGATCACGGTGACCATCGCCGACACCCGGTCGCTCACCTTCACGCCCCGGATGTTCGGCCTCCTCCTCCAGTATCCGGCGTCCGACGGCGCGGTCGTGGATCATGCCGGTCTCGTCACCCGCGCCCATGCAGCCGGGATCCAGGTGGCGGTCGCCGCCGACCTCCTCTCTCTCGCCCTCCTCACCCCACCCGGTGAGTTCGGCGCCGATGCGGTGGTGGGCTCAGCACAGCGGTTCGGCGTGCCCATGGGCTATGGCGGACCCCACGCGGGGTTCCTCGCTACGAAGGATGCGTTCAAGCGCCATATGCCAGGGCGCATCATCGGCGTCTCGGTGGATGCTCATGGCAACCCGGCACTCCGGATGGCCCTCCAGACCCGCGAACAGCACATCCGCCGGGAGAAGGCCACATCGAACATCTGCACCGCGCAGGTCCTTCTGGCCGTGATGGCCGGAATGTACGCGGTGTATCACGGTCCGGCCGGCATCCGCCGTATCGCAACCCGCATCCATGAGCACGCATCCGTGCTTGCCCATGCACTGCGCGACGCCGGACACGAGGTCGTCCACGGAGCGTTCTTCGATACGCTCCGTGTCCGCCTCCACCGCGTGAAGCCCGAGGCCATCCGCAAGTATGCGGAATCGCTCGGCTACAATCTCCGCTACTTCGACGATGGTTCGGTCGGCATTGCGCTCGACGAGCAGACCACGGCCGCCGAGCTGGCGGACGTCCTGACGGTCTTCTCGGGCGGCACCCGCGGCGCGAAGGAGATCGATGCGGTCGCCGCACGTCTGGCCCCCGGCTACGCCGGCCCCATGGCGCGCACATCCGCCTACCTCCGGCACCCGGTCTTCACGACGCACCATTCCGAGACGGAGATGCTGCGCTACATGCATCTGCTCGAATCGCGCGACCTCTCGCTCAACGTGAGCATGATCCCGCTCGGCTCCTGCACGATGAAGCTGAATGCCACGGCCGAAATGATGCCGATCACCTGGCCGCAGTTCACATCGCTGCACCCGTTCGCCCCCACGGCGCAGGCCGCGGGGTATCACGCGATATTCAAGGACCTCGCGGGCTGGCTCTCGGACATCACCGGGTTCGCCGCCACGTCGCTGCAACCGAATGCCGGCGCCCAGGGCGAGTATGCAGGGTTGCTGGTCATCCGCGCCTGGCACGAAGCGCAGGGCAACACCGCTCGCACCGTGTGTCTCATTCCGTCATCGGCGCATGGCACCAACCCCGCTTCCGCGGTGATGGCAGGCATGGAGGTCGTGATCGTCCGCTGCGACGAACGCGGCAACATCGATGTCGCCGATCTGAAAGCGAAAGCGATCGAACACCGCGACCGTCTGGCGGCATTGATGGTCACCTACCCCTCCACGCACGGCGTGTTCGAAGCGTCGATCAAGGAGATCTGCGCCGAGATCCATGCGAATGGCGGACAGGTGTACATGGACGGCGCCAACATGAACGCGCAGGTCGGCCTCACGCGTCCGGCCGAACTCGGCGCCGACGTCTGCCACATCAATCTGCACAAGACCTTCAGCATCCCGCACGGCGGCGGCGGTCCCGGCATGGGACCGATCGCAGTGGCGAAACATCTCGCACCGTTCCTGCCGGGGCATCCCGTCGTTCCCACCGGCGGCGAGAAGGCCATCGGACCGGTGTCGGCGGCGCCGTATGGCAGCGCGAACGTGCTGCTTATCTCCTGGGCATACATCGCAATGATGGGGTCGGAAGGACTGGCGGATGCAACGAAGATGGCGATCCTGAACGCGAACTACATGGCGAAGAAGCTCGAGGGACACTACCCGGTGTTGTACACCGGGATCAACGGCCGCGTGGCGCACGAGTTCATCATCGATCTCCGGGCATTCAAGGGCTCGGCGGGCATCGAGGCGGAGGACGTTGCCAAGAGGCTGATGGATTACGGGTTCCATGCACCCACGGTGTCGTTCCCGGTCGCGGGTACCTTGATGATCGAACCGACAGAGAGCGAGCCGAAGGAAGAGCTGGACCGCTTCTGCGATGCGCTCATCAGGATCCGTGAAGAGATCCGGGAGATCGAGTCGGGCAAGGCGGACAAGGTGCAGAACGTCCTGAAGAACGCACCGCACACCGCGGCAGCGGTGATCGCGGACAACTGGGCGATGCCGTACTCACGCGAGAAAGCCGCGTTCCCGGCTCCCTGGAGCCGTGCGCGCAAGTTCTGGCCCGCGGTCGGCCGTGTGAACAACCCGTACGGGGACCGGAACCTCGTGTGCACGTGCCCACCGGTGGAAGAGTACGCCAAATAGGATACACGAGCGAAAACGCAACGGGCACTGTGGCACGGTGAGCTGAGTGGCCACACATGGAAACGCCCCCGGGGATCCGGGGGCGTTTTTCATTCTCTGCGAGGTGCGATCAGGACGATCACTCCCTCAAGTATCCTTCACGTATCCCCTTGCGAGGGCTTTCTCGTTACTTCCCGATCATCGCCTGGTATGCTGCGGCATCCATCAGTCCCTTCACTTCATCGGGATTGGAGAGCGTAATCTTCACCATCCAGCCGGCGCCGTATGGCTCCTTGTTGACGAGTTCGGGGGTGGCATTCAGCGCGCCGTTCACTTCCGTGATGGTGCCGGAGACCGGAGCATAGAGGTCGGACACGGCCTTCACCGCTTCGATCGTGCCAAAGGACTCGCCCTGTTTCACCACCTTCCCCGCCGCGGGGAGTTCCACGAACACCACATCGCCGAGCTCGCCCTGCGCATGGTCCGTGATCCCGACGAGACCCACCGCCCCGTCGATCGTGATCCACTCGTGTTCTTTGGTGTACTTGAGGTTCTGGGGTAGATTCATGGCATGCTCCGTCGGTCTGTGTGTGGTCAGGCTTCCGGAACGAACTGGAAGGTCTCGAGGAAACTCGTGTCGAAATTCCCCGAGGCGAACCGCTCGTCCTGCATCACCTGCAACTGGAACGGGATCGTGGTCTTGATCCCTTCGATCGTGAATTCATCCAGCGCCGACTTCATCTTGGCGATGGCGCCTTCGCGTGTCTGCGCGAAGACGATGAGCTTCGCGATCAGTGAATCGTAGTAGGGCGGCACGTGGTATCCGGTGTAGCTGTGAGTGTCCACACGCACGCCGAAGCCGCCCGGCATATGGAAGTCGGTGATCGTGCCCGGGTTCGGCCGGAAGTTGTTCGCCGGATCTTCGGCGTTGATGCGGCACTCGATCGCATGCCCGCGGGCAACGATCTTCGTGCGCGGGAGACGCTCGCCCGCGGCCACCTGCAGCTGGAGCTTCACCAGATCGTGGCCGGTCACCTGCTCGGTCACGGGATGCTCCACCTGGATGCGGGTGTTCATCTCCATGAAATAGAAATTCTTGTTCTTGTCGACGAGGAACTCGATCGTGCCCGCGTTCTCATAGCCGACCGCCTTGCACGCCTTGATCGCGGCCTCACCCATCCGCTTGCGCAGGGGTTCATCCACGAACGGCGAGGGAGACTCCTCGACGAGCTTCTGATGCCGGCGCTGCACGGAGCAGTCGCGTTCGCCAAAATGCATGGCATTCCCGAACCTGTCGCCGAACACCTGGATCTCGATGTGGCGGGGCTGCTCGACGAACTTCTCGATGTACACGGCCGGATTGGCGAAGCCCTGCTCGGCCTCGTGGGACGCGGTCTTGAATGCGTTCTCGAGTTCGGACTCTTCGCGCACGATGCGCATGCCGCGTCCGCCGCCGCCGGCAACGGCCTTGATGATCACCGGGTAGCCGATCTCCTTCGCGATATCGACGGCCTCACCGGCACTCTTGACCACGCCGTCGCTGCCGGGAATGACCGGCACGCCGGCCTTCTTCATCGTGTCCTTGGCGAACGCCTTGTCCCCCATCGCGGTGATCATCTCCGCGCTGGGTCCGATGAACTTGATGCCGGTGGATGCACAGATCTCGGCGAATGATGCGTTCTCCGCGAGGAAGCCGTAGCCCGGGTGGATCGCATCCACATTCGTGACCTCGGCGGCCGCGATGATACGGGGGATCTTGAGATAGCTTTCCTTGCCCGGAGGCGGACCGATACAGACGGCCTCATCCGCGAACCGGACATGGAGAGAATCCCTGTCGGCCTGGGAATAGACCGCAACGGTCTTGATCCCGAACTGCTTGCAGACTCGGATGACGCGGAGCGCGATCTCTCCGCGATTTGCGATAAGGACTTTTTTGAACACGCGGACGCCTTCGGGGTTCGGGCGAGGGGTGGCTACTTTTCGACTTCGAACAGGACCTGATCGTACTCGACCGGCTGTCCATTCTCAACGAGGATCCGGACGACCTTGCCGGCGACGTCCGCTTCGATCTCGTTCATGAGCTTCATGGCTTCGATGATGCACAGAACGGTGCCGGGCTCAACCGCCGACCCGACCTGAACGAATGGCGACGCGTCGGGTGCGGGGGAGCGGTAGAATGTCCCGACGATGGGTGACTTGATCTGATGAACATTCGACGCAGCAGCCGGTGCAGCAGCAGCCGCCGGTGCTGCCGCGGGCGCTGCCGGTGCAGCAGGGGCCGCCATCACCGGCGCAGGACGCGGAGCTTCCGCCATCCACTGGGCCGGAGCAGCCATCTGGATCGTTCCACCCCGCTCAGGGTGCTTCGCCACGCGGATCTTCTTTCCTTCTTCCTCGATCTCGATCTCGTCGACATCACTTTCGGACAGCAACTTCACCAGCTTCTTGATAAGGGTCAGATCCATGAGGTCTCCACTGAAGATGGCGTTAGTTCTTCACGCGTTCGATGTAACCGCCGGTACGAGTGTCGATCTTGATGACTTCGCCTTCACTAATAAAGAGGGGAACGTTCACCATCGCCCCTGTCTCCACCTTCGCAGGCTTCGTACCGGCATTGGCGCTGTCACCCTTGACCCCCGGAACAGTCTCTGTAACGGTCAATTCCACCGTGATCGGGAGCTCGATACCCGTGATATCGGTCCCATTGAAGAGAATATCAACAGATTCACCATCCTTCAGGAACTCCGCCCCATCACCCACCTGCTCACCCTGCACGGTCAGCTGCTCGTAATTCTCCTTGTCCATGAACACATAGCCGCTCCCGTCCCTGTACAGGAACTGGAACTCTTTGCGTTCGATGCGGATGATCTCGATGGCCTCGCCCGCCCGGAAGCGGTTTTCGATCACCTTGCCGCTCTTGAGATTCTTGAGCTTGGTGCGTACGAAGGCCCGCCAGTTACCCGGGTTCACGTGCTGGAACTCGACAACGGTCCACAATTCATTGTTGTATTTGATGACCAACCCGGGTCGGAAGTCTGAGGTAGAGGGCATAGAGAAAGATTAATGGATTTTACGGGTGGTATTAGATGGAACATAAATATACCGACATCCCCCATCAAAGTCAAGGAAGAGCCGGTTCACCCATTGACTTCTTCGCAACAATCACGTATTCTGAGAGCAATATGCGTACTTTTTGCCTGATTTTGACAACATTCCTGCTCGTTTCGTGCAATTCCACGAACCCACCGGGCGGTGCGCTCTCCGAGCAGCAATTCGTGACCGCCTACTGCGACCTTCTGGAAGCGTCCCTGCGCTCACGGAACACACACGCCGACTCAGCGACAGCCGCCCAGAATGCCACAACGGCGCTCGAAAGAGCCGGTTTCACGCGTGAAGCCTTCGATCGCACCCGGGCCTGGTACGACGAACACCCTGACGAATGGAAGACCTTCCTGGAAAAGGTCACCCTCGAGCTCGAACACCGGGAGATGAAGCCGCCACCTCGCCCATGACCAGGGGCTTCTCCCCCCTCTTCTGCAACGACCGCATCACCCTGTCGGCATCCCCCTTCGCAACTATCAGTATCAGACCGATCCCAAGATTGAACGTCTTACGCATATCCTCTTCGGGGACATCCCCCAGCCGCTGAATGAGCCCGTACAGGGCCGGTCGCTTCCACGCTTTCCAATCGATCTTCAACGAAAGCCTCTTCGGGACCACACGCATCGTGTTCCCGATGATGCCGCCTCCGGTGATATGTGACATCCCCCGGAGCGCCGGTTTGCCCAGCAGCGGCTTTACCGCCCCAAGGTACGACCGATGCACGGCAAGGAGTGCCTTGCCGAGCGTCATCCCCAGGTCCGGGATCCGCTCGTCCACGCTGTATTGCTTGAGGAGGACCGCACGGGCCAATGAGTAGCCGTTGGTGTGGAGCCCGGTCGAGGGAAGGCCGATGAGCACATCCCCCTTCCTGATCCTCCGCCCATCCACGATCTTCGGTTTGTCCACCACCCCCACGATCATCCCCGCCAGGTCGAAATCCTCGTCCGCGTACATCCCCGGCATCTCGGCAGTCTCACCACCCACCAGCGCACAGCCGTTCTCCCGGCAGGCCTTCGCGAACCCACCGATCACATCAGCGGCCGCACGCACATCCAGACGGCCCGTGGCATAGTAATCCAGGAAATACAGCGGCACCGCTCCGCACACCAGGATGTCGTTCACGCAATGATTCACGAGGTCCTGCCCCACGGTGTCGTACTTCTTCGCCATGCGTGCGACCAGCAGCTTCGTGCCGACGCCATCAACGCTGGAGACGAGCACCGGCGATCGGTAACCCGGAAAGCGGGCATCGAAGAACGAACCGAAGGCGCCGATGTCGCGCAGGACGCGCGATGTGAACGTTGAGCGGACATCCTTCTTGATGCGATGGACAAATGCGTCCCCGGCCGCAATACTGACCCCGGCCTGTGCATAGGTGATCGCCACGTGAGCTCCGATGGAGTGAGTGAGGTTGGAACACAAGATGGTAGCCAGAAATCCGTGGAATTGCAAGCTGCCGGTTCCTTGCGGTTCACCCGGTGCGTTTCTATATTAAAGAAGGATCAACGCAGAGGATCGTCGATGGCAGAGATACGTTTCGCAGGCACCGGGAGCACCACCATGATGCGCGCAGGCAAGATCGTGTGCCTCGGGCGCAACTACATCGAGCACGCAAAGGAAATGAAAGCGGACGTCCCGACGACGCCCGTGCTTTTCCTCAAACCCGCGTCTGCGTTGATCCCGGACGGCGGCACGATCCTGATCCCGTCGATCTCGAACGATGTGCATCACGAAGCGGAGATGGTCGTCCTCATCGGCACCGGCGGCACGTCCATCCCCGAAGCGGATGCCATGCGGCACGTGGGCGGGTATGCCATCGGCCTCGATATGACCCTGCGCGATGTGCAGGCCGATGCGAAGAAGAAAGGCCTCCCCTGGACCGTTGCCAAGGGATTCGATACCTCCGCCCCGATCGGATCGTTCGTCCGCCCCGAAGCCGTTCCCGATCCGCACAACCTCGATATCCGTCTCGCCGTGAACGGACAGGTCCGCCAGCAGTCCAATACCCGCTCCATGATCTTCCGCATCGAACAGATGATCGCCCACATCTCGTCGATCATGACACTCGAACCCGGCGATCTCATTTATACCGGGACGCCTGAGGGGGTCGGGCCGGTCGCACCGGGCGACACCATCACCGCCGAACTGCAGCATGTGGGATCCCTCACGGTCTCCGTTGCACGCCGTTCCTGACCGTCACCTGAGGAGGATCCTGTGCTGAGGATTGCTGTTCATACCCTGTCGGTGTTCATACTGACACTCATTGGCCCCGCGCCGGTCATGCATGGCCCATCGCCCACCGGCCTCCCTTCACGCCCGTCAGCAGCGGAGCTCTACGACAGCATCCGCACCGATCTCAGCGCCTATGGCTGGCCCATGCGCTCCAGCAGGGCGATGACATCTGCGTTCGGTGAGTACCGGACAACCCACTTCCATGCCGGCATCGACATCAGTACCGGCGACACCATCGGTCTCCCCGTCATCGCCGCACGCGGGGGCTATGTCTCCCGCATCACGATCAACGCGAATGGCTACGGCAAGCTGCTCGCCATCCGCCATCCGGATGGGTACACCACTACCTACGCACACCTCTTCGGTTTTCCGGAATGGCTCGACGCCGCCGTCCGCGAGGAACAACAGCGGGCAGGGTGTTACCCGGTAGAGATCATCTTTCCCCCGTCGCAATTCCCCGTCCGTGCGGGACAGGTTGTCGCGCTTGCCGGTGAGAGCGGGTCCGGCTCGGCACATCTCCACTTCGAGATCCGGGATGAGAACAATAACACGATCAACCCCCTGATGACCTCCGGCATCACCATCACCGATGGTCTGGTCCCGCTGTTCCGCGGTGCACTCTTCACGCCGCTGACACCCAACGCCACGGTGAATAGCACGCACGCGCTCGCGCGTTTCGCGGTGCGCGAACGGTCCCGGGGAGAGTTCGTGCTGAGCGGGACACCGGTCGTTGCCGGCACGGTGGGCTTTGCCGTCGACGTGCGCGACCGCTCCGACCTCTCGCGGTTCCTGCACGGGTTCCACATCCTGCGGTTCTTTGTTGACGGCGTACAGACGATGGGCGTGAGCTACGACCGCGTGCCGCTGCGCGATGGCCACCAGATCCGGCTCGTGTACGTCCAGGATCCATCGCTCCGTTCGCGCGAGCGCTTCCATAAGTTGTACATCGACACGTACCATCGACTGCCGATCTTTCCGGGGTACGGACCTGGAAGCGGCATCATCCAGACCGACCGGATGGCGGTCGGCATCCACACGTTCGCGGTGGAATGCGTGGACTTCAACGGCAACCGCTCGCGGCTCACGGGTTCGTTCAGGACCGAGCCGCCCGGACCGGCGCCGGCCCGGCATGCCGCGTCTCCGGGCACGTTCCACATCGACCCGGATGCCGGTGCGACGATCAGGCCCGACGGCATCCCGGTGTCGGTGTCGTACGAACCCGGCGCGGTTTTCTCGCCCGTCGATCTCTCCGTGGCCGATCTGGATGAACCTGATGCTTCGGGGATAGCGGTGGAACCGCACGGCATACCCCTGGACGGAGGGTTCACATTCCGGCTGAAAGCTCCGGCCGACCCGTCGCGGACCGGCGCCTATACGCGAAGCGGCAACAGTTGGACGTTCATTTCGAGGGTGCAGCCCGATCCGGACGGCATGACCACCATCGAATTGCACAGGTTCCTGGGCGACGTCGCCCTGATCGAAGACCCCGTTCCCCCTTCGATTTATGCGGTTTCCGTGGGAGGCCCGTCACCAAAACCGGTCATTTCGTTCCGTTTTCGCGACAATCTCAGCGGCGTTGAATATAAAGAAGTAAAGGTGTACATTGACGGGATAGTGGTCATCCCGGAGATCGACGGCGAACACCGCAGAGCGACTGCGCAGCCACCATCCCCTCTGGCGAAGGGTTCCCACCGGCTTACCATTCATGTCAGCGATCGCATGGGGAACAGAGCGGCTATCGAACGCTCGTTCCATGTCAGGTAGTATGCCGGGCCTCCCCGGCCCCTCAGTATCCTCACAACCCGTTGGAGCATCACTTGTCGGACCAAGCTGCATCATCAGCACTGTCGAAGACATATAACCCTCAGGAAACCGAACAAAAGTGGTACGCGTTCTGGGAAGGTCATCACCTCTTCCGGGCCGTGGTTGATCCTGCCAAGAAACCCTACACGATCGTCATCCCGCCCCCCAATGTGACCGGTGTGCTGCACATGGGGCATATCCTGAACAATACCCTGCAGGATGCATTCATCCGCTTCAAGCGTATGACCGGCCATGAATCGTGCTGGATCCCCGGCACCGACCACGCCGGCATCGCCACGCAGAACGTCGTGGAACGCTCCCTCAACAAAGAGGGGAAGACCCGGCACGATCTGGGACGCGAGAAGTTCGTGGAACGCGTGTGGGAATGGCGGAAGCAGTACGGCGGCGTGATCATCAAACAGCTCCGGACCCTCGGCACGTCCTGCGACTGGGAGCGCGAGCGCTTCACCATGGACGAGAGCCTGTCGGCCGCCGTGCGCGAGGTGTTCGTCCGCCTCTACGAAGACGGACTGATCTACCGCGGCAAGTACATCGTGAACTGGTGCCCCAAGGACCATACGGCCATCTCCGACGATGAGGTGAACTACACCGAGTCCAATGGTAAGCTGTGGCATATCAAGTACCCGATCCTCCACGAGGGAAGATCCACCCCGTCCAAGAAGTTCCTCGTTGTCGCCACCACCCGCCCCGAGACCATGCTCGGTGATACCGCGGTAGCGGTGAACCCGAAGGACGAACGGTACAAGCACCTCATCGGCAAGAGGGTCCACCTCCCCCTCACCGACCGGGAGATCCCGATCATCGCCGACGATTTCGTGGACCCGGCATTCGGCACGGGCATGGTGAAGGTGACCCCGGCACACGACCCGAACGATTTCCAGATCGGGCAGCGCCACAACCTGCCGCAGATCAACATCTTCGACATCTCGGCGCGCACCAACGAGAACGTGCCGATGAAGTACCGGGACCTGGACCGGTACGAAGCGCGCAGGGAAGTGCTCGAGGACCTCGAACACGAAGGGTTGCTCGTCAAGACCGAAGAGCACGTCCATAATGTGGGACGCTGCTACCGGTGCGACACGGTGATCGAGCCGTATCTGTCGGACCAGTGGTTCGTGAAGATGAAGCCGCTTGCCGAGCCCGCGCTCGCAGTGGTGCAGAACGGCACCATCAAGTTCTATCCCGAGCGTCACACGAAGGTGTACCAGCACTGGATGTCCAACATCCGCGACTGGTGCATCTCGCGGCAGCTCTGGTGGGGCCACCGGATCCCGGTGTGGTATTGCCAGGGACAGGACGGGAAGCCCGGCTGTCCGCAGCCGATCGTTGCCCGCACCGCCCCCGCCACCTGTCCGCACTGCGGCGGCGCGAACCTGAAGCAGGACGAGGACGTGCTCGACACGTGGTTCTCCTCGTGGCTCTGGCCGTTCTCCGTGCACGACTGGCCGCAGCAGGAGGCGCTCGGGAAGGTGAAGGACCTGAACTACTTCTACCCCACCGACACGCTGGTCACCGCGCCCGACATCATCTTCTTCTGGGTCGCGCGCATGATCATGGCCGGACTCAAGTTCGGCCCGTCGTTCACCGGCAGCACCGACCCGGCGAAGAACGTGCCGTTCCGCGACGTGTACTTCACCAGTCTCGTGCGCGACGACAAGGGGCGGAAGATGTCCAAGTCGCTCGGCAACTCGCCCGAGCCGCTGGACCTCATCGCGGAGTACGGGGCCGACGCCGTGCGCTTCACGATCCTGTATCTTGCGCCGCTCGGACAGGACATCCTGTACTCGAAGGAGAAGAACGAGATCGGGCGGAACTTCGCGAACAAGATCTGGAATGCCGGCCGGTTCATCCTCATGAACCGCGACCAGGTGGGCGAAGCGCCGCGTACGACCGATGGCGGCTGCAACCTCGACCATCTCGACCTCGCCGACCGCTGGATCCTGTCGCGTCTGCATTCCACGACCGCGGACATCACCGCGGCGCTGGCGCAGTTCGACATCAACCGCGTGGCGAAGACGATCTACGATTTCTTCTGGCACGACTACTGCGACTGGTACCTGGAAATGGTGAAGTCGCGGCTGTACGGCACCGAACCCGATGCCGTCAAGCAGGCCGTGGTCTCCCGCGCGCTGGACGTGTACGATGCCGCCCTGCGCCTCCTCCATCCGCTCATGCCGTTCGTCACGGAAGAGCTCTGGCAGAACATCCGGCCCCGCGGGCCGGAGGATTCCATCATGCGCACGCAGCTCATGCCGGCCGACGCGTCCTTCATCGCCACGGATGTGGAAAAGGAGATGCGCTTCGTGCAGAACGTGATCGAGACCGTGCGCACGATCAGGAGCGAGATGGGGATCGCGCCGTCCAAGGACATCACGCTCATCATGCGGCTCGGCTTCACCCGTTCGCAGGAGAGCATCCAGCGGTACGAGGGATATCTCCAGCGCCTGGCCCGCGTGAAATCGCTCACGTTCGCGGCAGAGAACGCCCGGCCGAAGCTGTCCGCCAGCGCCGTCGTGGAGGGTGAAGAGCTGTTCGTGCCGCTCGAGGGGCTCATCGACATCGAGGTGGAACGGCAGCGGCTCCAGAAGGAGATCGACAGGGTTTCCGGATTGCTGGATGGCGTACGGCGCAAGCTGGAGAACGAGAGCTTCGTGGCGCGCGCACCGAAGGATGTGGTCGACAAGGAGCGCGAGAAGCTGGACGCATTCACGCAGACCGTGGAGAAGCTGGAGAAGAGCCTGGAGATGTTGAAGGGGTAGATCGCAGAGAAGAGAGAAGAAGGCAGGGTGAGACGTCAAGCGCGAAAGGACCGGGCGTCTCCATGCCAGGGTCCCGGCGCACACGCCGCAGGATACTCGACGGTAGAGCCGGGCTTCCGTCCGCGGCCACGAAGATGAACCTCAGAAGGTGAAGACGAGCGAGTGAAGAGAGAAGAGAAGACCGACGCGAAGATCAGCAAAGTGATGCTCACCGGGGCGCAGGTCAACGACCTGATCGCGATCGTGGGGGCGGAGTATGTGAAGACGGACGCGGAAACACTCGAGGTTCACGGCCAGGACGAAACGGAAGACTTGCTCTTCCTGCCGTCCGTTGTGGTGGAACCCGCGAACACCGCCGAAGTCTCTGCCATCATGCGCTACGCCAACGAGCACGGGCTGCCGGTCACGCCGCGCGGGGGCGGCACCGGACTCTCGGGCGGTTCGCTGCCCGTGGCGGGGGGCATCGTGCTTGCCATGCGCCGCTTCAACCGCATCATCGAGATCGACACGCAGAACCTGCAGGCGACGGTGGAGCCGGGCGTGATCACGCAGAAGTTCCAGGAAGAGGTGGAAGCGGCCGGACTCTCCTATCCCCCGGACCCCGCGTCGAAGGGTTCGTGCTTCATCGGCGGCAACGTTGCCGAGTGCGCGGGCGGGCCGCATGCCGTGAAGTACGGCATCACCAAGGACTATGTCCTCGCCATCGAGGCGGTCCTGCCGAACGGCGAGATCTTCACGACCGGCGCGCGTGTGCTGAAGAACGTGTCGGGATACAACGTCACGCAGCTCATCATCGGGAGCGAAGGAACGCTGGCGGTGATCACGAAGATCCATGTGCGCCTGGTCCCCATCACGCGCATCCGCAAGGTCGTGCTCGTCGCCTTCAACACGCTCGAGGATGCGGCGGCAGCGGTTGCCAGCATCTTCCAGCGCGGCATCACGCCGTCGGCGCTCGAGTTCCTGGAACGCGCCGCCGTGCAGGCTGCCGAAGAGCGCCAGGGGAAGAAATTCCCGAACAGCACGGCCGCCGCGCAGCTCCTGATCGAGGTGGACGGCAACCATGAGGACGCCCTCACCGAGGAGATCACCGCCATCGCCGAGGTGGTGGAGAAGCACAACGCCGCGGACATCCTCCTGGCCGAGGACCGCGCGAAGGTGGAAGAGGTCTGGGCACTGCGCCGGGGCATCGGCGAGGCCGTGAAAGGCATCTCGGCCTACAAGGAAGAAGACACGGTCGTCCCCCGCGCCAACCTTCCCCAGCTCGTGAAGGGCGTGAAGGAGATCTGCGCGAAGTATGGCCTCACCTCGATCTGCTACGGCCATGCCGGCGACGGCAACGTGCACGTGAACATCCTGAAGAACACGCTGGACGAAGAGACATGGGAGCGGGTGAACGACCCCGCCATCCGCGAGATCTTCGCCCTCACGGTGAGTCTGGGCGGCACCATCTCCGCGGAACACGGCATCGGGTATGTGCAGCGTGCCTACCTCCCCATCGCGCTGAGCCAGGTGGAACTGGGCCTGATGCGGGAGATCAAGCGTGTCTTTGACCCGAAGGGGATACTCAACCCGGGGAAGGTCCTCCTCGATTGATGCGGCAGTCGTGAGCGAAGAGCACCGGATGAAATGAGCGAGTGCGCTCGCCAGATTCTTCCCGCTTCGCTCTTCACTCTTACGTGTTCATTTCCTATATTCCAACCATGGATAGAATTCTCGTCGAGCGCCTCGTCCGCGAGGTCATCAACCAGCACCTCGGCCGTCAGGCCGGGTCTCCGGGCGGATCAACCGCCGGGGCGAAGCAGTGCGGCTGTTCCGGCAGCGGCTCCGGGTCCGGGTGTTCATGCAAGGACGGTGGGGCGTGTTCGGGATCGGCATGCAAGGATGGGCTGTGCGTGGTGCATAACGCCGCCGGCGTGCGGACGATCGTGGACCATGGCGCGGAGCGCATCACGTCGGGTGCGGGTGTCGAGCGGGCGGGCGGCATCGACCCCGAACTCGCGCGGATGATCGACCATACAATGCTGAAGGCCGACGCCACTCCCGGTGAGATCGAACAGCTCTGCGCGGAAGCGAAGAAATACTCCTTCGCGAGCGTGTGTATCAATGCATCCCACGTCCCGCTGTGCGCGCGGCTCCTCGCCGGAACCCCGGTGAAGGTCTGCACCGTGATCGGCTTCCCGCTTGGCGCCACCGCCACCGCGGTGAAGGCCTTCGAGACCGAGCAGGCGATCCGTGACGGCGCGCAGGAAGTGGACATGGTGATCAACGTCGGGATGCTCAAGGGCGGCGACTACGCATACGTCGAGAAGGACATCGCCGCGGTTGCCTCGGCGGCCCGCCGCTTCCGCGTCCTGAGCAAGGTGATCCTCGAGACGGGGTTGCTCACCGATGAAGAGAAGATCAAGGCATGTGTACTGGCACAGCGTGCCGGTGCGGATTTCGTCAAGACCTCCACCGGGTTCGGCAAGGGTGGAGCGACCGCGGGGGATATCGCACTCATGCGGCGTGTCGTCGGATCCGCGATGGGCGTCAAGGCCTCGGGCGGTGTCCGGAGCCGTGAGGATGCGTTATTGATGGTCACGAGCGGCGCCGACCGTATCGGTGCCAGCGCAAGCGTGAAGATCGTCGGTGGGGAGACCGGCGCTGCTGCACGGGGATACTAAAACCGAATTCTGATATCAGACATCTGAATTCAGATATCTGAACTGTCTCCCGGAGGTCGAGCGATGAGACCATGCATCGTGGTCCTGGCCTGTTCCCTGTTCCTCGGCGGGTGTGCCGCAACGGATGGCACCCGGAGTGATCCATCGGCCCCTGAAGCCACGACGCCCGTTCCGCCCCCCTCTCAACCGCCGGTCCAGCAGCAGCCGGAGGAATTCGTGGCGCGCGTGGATACCATCGAAGCGGCGGGAACGGTGGGGGCAGCGGTAGCCGACACGACGGTTGCCGCCGGCGAGGTGCTCTTCTCGATCCAGATCGGCGCATTCAAGGAACCCGCCAACGCCAGTGCATCGCAGGCGCTCGCGCGCGAACGGTACACGCTCCCGGTGCTCAATGAATTCCAGGAGCAGGCGGGGCTGTACAGGATACGGATCGGCAATTTTGCGACACGCGAGGAAGCGACGGCGTATCTCGTGCGCATGCGTACCGCCTTCCCGGCGGACTACAGGGATTCGTTCATTCTTCAACTGCAGAGGTGACGATGCGGAGTATCCCGGTGATGATCCTCGCCCTGCTGCTGGCGGGGTGCGGGGCCACCAAAGAGAGCACGACCGGCGGCCGGGCGGACTCCGATGCCGCCATCCGCTCCTTCGAGTCGGTCTTCCAGCCATCCGACCATGACCCGCTGAAGCCACGCACGCAGGACCGTGTTCCCCGCCGTCCGGACTCTCTCGCCACGCAGGATGCCAACGAAACCCTGACGCCCACGGCGGCGGAAACGGTTCAGGGGTTCCGGGTCCAGGTGTATTCGTCGACGGAGATCGATGTGGCGCGGGCGAAGAAAGCAGAGTTTGAAGCGGCATTCCCCGAGGAATGGTTCTACCTCGACTACCAGGCACCGACCTACAAGCTGCGGGTCGGCAACTTCCTCACACGGTTCGAGGCCGAGCGGTTCGCACGGACGCTGACGGACCAGGGATACCGTGAAGCCTGGACGGTACCCGAAACGGTGCTGCGTGCGCCGGGCAAACGGCCTTTGACACCCGCACCGATCACGCCGGAACCCCCGAAGTGAAGCAATTCAGATATCAGATATCTGAATTCTGATATCTGAATTATCGTATCTGCAGGATCACGCCCTCGATCCCCCACCGCGCACGCACCTTCACGGTATCCTGATACACCCCGAATCGCTCCGAAGGCGCGAACGGATACGGCAGTCCCGGTGAGTACCTCCCGTTGCTGTCCTCATCGCGGTACCCCTCAATGCGGTATTTCCCCTCCAGCATTTCTTTCATGCTGAACGTATTCCCTTTCGGCACGCTTACGGTGCTCGACCGCGGCGGTGTCATGTCCACGCTGTGTGCCGTGATCACCGCGGGTCCGGCCGATGGTACGTCAAGCACCTTGCCGTCGATGGTCCCCGTCGTCCGGAGATCCATGGTTTGGAAATCGATCCGTGCGGTGGAGTCCTTGAACCAGTGTCCGCTCCTGTCAACGACGGAATCCAGCGTCACCCGGAGCGAGTACCAGGCCAGCGGCAGCAGGGGCTGATCCGGCGTGACGATGACCTCCGCGGGCGTACGTGGCGCGACGGTCACACGCACTGCGTGTTTCAGGCTGTCCAGCAGCCGGATCGCGCCGGCCACCGGCGACAGCGACACAGGCCGGCCAAACTGCACTGCGAAAGGCGTGCCCACGGGGATCCCGCGGGAGCTGTCGGTGATGCTCCGGACCGTGATCGACGGCCGGACGGTGTCCGGGGTACTGGTCCCCGGGAAGTCCGTGCTGCTATGCGCCATATCGATCGGGTTCCCTGCCCGGTCCACGATCCCGTCGAGGCTCATCCGGTACGTCGTGGCGCTGTCCAGAGGGTCGTTCAGCTCCAGGGCAAGCAACGCGGTGTTCCCCATATCCGGAACGCGCGCGCCCGTGCGCAGCGCGCCGCGGCCGAAGGTGTCGGTGAGCGCGATCGTTGCGCGGACCATGGACAGTGTATCCACCGGCTCGCTGAAACGGATGGTGAGATGATAGCGGTCCGCGGCGGTGATGCTTGCCACGAACGGGCGGGTGGTATCTTCCTTCGCGAGACGGAACTGCAGCCCGCTCACCGCCGGGCGTTCCGGCGTGAGCGTGACATCACCCTGTCCCACCCCGAACGCATCCACTTCCCGGTCATAGATGTAGTTCTTGTACTCATCGCGCACCGCGATGATCCGGTACGTGGAGAGCGCGATGTTCCGGAACAGGAACCTGCCATCAGCGCCGGTCTGCATGATGTAATCCGGCTTCACATGCGCCGGGTTGAGCGTATCGGGCATGATGCCCGCAAGGTTGTACGCGAAGAGGACCACGCCATTCGGCTGCTCGTCGAACACCCGTCCGGCGATGCTCCCCTGGTCGAGGGAATCGCCCGTCGTGAACGCGAGCGTATAGCCGTGTGCCATCCGGTTGTTGGCGCGGACATCCGTGACATCCGTGCCGATGCTGACCACGTACGTCGTATTGCGGCGCAGGGATTCCGGGAAGCGCACGGTCACATCGGTCGTCCCCCAGTCGAATTCGAGCTTGCCGAGGTACGGACTGATGAAAATGGATTCCTCCACCGACCGGCGGTCCACATACTCACTGAACTCGATCTCGATGCTCGAGGCCGCAACACGGGTGGCATTCGTATCCGGCACGGTACGGAGCACCGATGGTGGGATCGTATCCAGGGGTCCGCCGCCGGGCGGGACCTGCCCTGCGCAGCCGGCCAGGAGCACGAGGGCGCAGAGGGGAAAGAACCAGGCGGGCGTTATCTTTCGGGGCATGGGAACCATTTCTCTCATGGAATCGTTGTATTCAGTGAAGGCCGGGGAAGGTCTGGTGCACTTTCCGGCCGGCAAGCAGATGTCCGGGGTGTTCAGGCGTCACGTGCAGTTGGTTGGTGCTGAACCGTTGGTGGAAGGTGGCGGTATCGGCGATGCCTGGCACACCCCGGGCTCCTCTTGCTCCGGTGCATGGTGGGATACCAGAGGGACGCACCGGACGCACTACAGACTGGCCTCGCGATCACGCGGGGCCTTTTTGTTCCCTCCACTGCCGCGACCGTTCCTGACGGTACTTCCGCACATTGCTCACGTGTTGCGCGTACGTTGATGCGAACCAGTGTCCGCCCTTCCCCGTTGCCACAAAGAAGATGTAGTCATGGCTTGCCGGAGAGAGCGAGGCGAGGATCGATGCCTTGCCGGGGTTGTTCACCGGTCCGGGCGGCAATCCGGCATACAGATAGGTATTGTACGGACTGTCGCGGCGCAGGTCCTCATACAGCACCCGGCGCGGCCGTTCATCGAACAGGTACTGGATCGTCGGATCCGCTTCCAGCTTCATCCCTTTGCGGAGACGGTTATGATACACGCCGGCGATGACGGGGCGTTCCGCATCGAGGCGTGCTTCGCCTTCCACGATCGATGCGAAGGTGACGGTCTCGTGCACGCTCCATCCGAGTTGCCGTGCGCGCTCCTTCAGTGAGTCGGAGAAGAATGCCCTGAACGCACGCATCTGCATTGCGATCAGTTCGCGTTCGTCCATCCCCCACCGGAGCATGTAGGTCTCCGGCAGCAGATATCCTTCCAGCGATGCGCCTTCGATGTCATAGTCGCGCGCCACCTCCGGATCGTAGGCCAGGGCAACATAGCGTGCCGAATCGATCCCGATCGCGCGGGCGAAGAGCCGTGCCTGGAGGCGTGGGCGCGAACCTTCGGGGATCGATACCTTCACGAGCTGGTTCGCATTGCCATCGCGCAGGGCGAGGAAGACGTCCATGTGCGACACGCCGTTCTCGAAGCGGTACTTGCCGGCCTGCACGCGTTCGGCGCCACCGAGCACCTTCGCCACGATCCTGAACATCGTGGGGTTGGCGATGATGCCACGGTCCGCGAGCGAATCCACGATAGAGGTGAATGGTTGTCCGCGTCGGATGAACACCGTCCGTTCGGTCTCGTTGCCGAACTCATGGGGTGCGAGGAACACGATATAGCCGGCGATGGCGGCGCCGATGAGAGCCAGTGCGGCGATGGCGGTCAGAATGCGGAGGGGTTTCATAGGCTCAGGCCAGTTCGAGTGCCGCGACGGCCGGGAGTGTCAGGGGCGACGCCTTGCCGCTCGTGAGTTTCATCCAGCCCACGTACGCGATCATGGCGCCGTTATCCATGCAATAGGCCATGGGTGGATGGAAGAGACGGAAGCCGTTCTTCCCGCACTCCTCTTTGAGCCGGTTGCGCAGGCGGGAATTCGCGGAGACGCCTCCGGCAACGGTCACATCCTTCACGCCGGTGGTGCGGGCGGCGTTGATGGTCTTTTCCACGAGCACATCCACGACGGCGTCCTGGAAGCTGGCGCAGAGGTCGTTCATCCCTTCCGGGGTTGCGGGCAGGCCGTTATCGCGCACATGATAGAGCACGGCGGTCTTGATGCCGCTGAAGCTGAAATCGAACCCATCGCGCTCGAGCCAGGTGCGGGGGAAGCGGATGGCCTTCGGGTTCCCCGCCTTGCCGGCGGCATCGATCTTCGGTCCGCCCGGATAGCCGAGGCCGAGCATCTTCGCCACTTTATCGAACGCCTCCCCTGCCGCATCGTCGCGGGTTTGGCCGAGCACGCGGTGTTCGAACGGTGCGGTCACATGGACCAGCATCGTATGACCGCCGGAGACGACGAGGGCCAGGAACGGGAAGTCGTGGACCGGAGGTGTGAGCAGGTTGGAGTAGAGGTGGCCTTCCATATGGTTCACGCCCACGAACGGGATGTTGAGGGCATAGGCCATGGCTTTGCCGAAATTGAGTCCCACCAGGAGGGCGCCGACGAGGCCGGGGCCGTGGGTGGCGGCGATGCCGGTAAGGTCTTCGCGGGCGCAGCCGGCCGTCGTGAGCGCTTCCTGGACAACTTCCAGGATCATGCGTTGGTGGGCGCGGGAGGCCAATTCGGGGACCACGCCCCCGTATTTCGTATGGACAAGCTGCGAGGAGATCACGTTGGACAGGACGGTGCCGTCCTTCACGACCGCCGCCGATGTCTCGTCGCAAGAAGATTCAATACCGAGTATCGTCATGCAAAAAAGTACGCAAAGGGAGGGTGAAAAACAATCCAGATATCTGATCGTCGAGTCTTTAGATCTGGACCGCATGGACTTCACCGGGATGCTTCCGTCTCCCGGCTGCCTCCAGACCTGACACGCACCACCAACGACGGGATTACGATCAACGTAAGGACCGTTGATGACATCATCCCGCCGATGGTCCCGACGGCCAGCGAATGCCAGACACTTGACCGGTCTCCGAGCAGGACCATCGGGAGCAGTCCGCCGATAGTAGTGAGTGTGGTCATCAGTACGGGCCGCAGACGGCTCGCTGCTGCAGCGATCAGTGCGTCAGCCGGTGCGTTCCCGCCGGGACATGCGCGTGATAGTACATCGACCAGCACGATACTATTCGTCGTGACGATGCCGGTCAACAGGATCACCGCCGCATACCCTCCCCGCCCGAAGGGGGTATCCGTAAGATAGAATGCCAGAAAGAGTCCGATGAGCGAGAATGGGATCGCGAGGATGACGAGGAGTGGCTTGCGGAATGACTCGTACAGGGCGGCCGTGACCATGAAGACGATGAGGAACGCCACCCCGACGATCATCAGCATCACACGCCTGTCGGTCCCGGAAAAGGTGAACCAGGAGAACGACCGGTCGAATCGGTACCCGTGGGGCAACGGGATGGAGCGGATGACCGCGTCCACGTACGCGTCACCAAAACGATAGGGCCCGCGATACTCAAATGTTACCCAGCGCACATAGCTCTGGTCCTCGCGCAGGATCTCCCCCGGCGTCCGCTGCTCTTCCATGGTAAGAAGTGCCCCCATGCGGACAGACCGGCCGTCCCGAGCGGTGACCGTCGCACGGCGAAGATCCTCTACGCCGTATTCCCTGAACCCCGCAACCTTGACGGCATAGGGTACGCGCTCGCCATCGACGGTCACGGTGCTGGATCGCAGGATGCCGGGAGTGGAGGCGCGGACCGCATCGATCACATCAGCCATGGCCACGCCGTACCGCGCGGCCTCATGACGATCGATCCGCGCCACGAGTTCCGTCGCTCTGTCCCATTGGCTGCTCCACGACCTGTCGATGTCCACATCGGCGATGCGCGGATTCTCCTCCAGTCGCCGCCGGAAGGAGTCGGCGAACTCTTTCACTCTGAGATAGTTGTAGCCCAGCACCCGCACAGCAAATGACGGTGCAGTCTCTCCCCCACTCGAAAATCCGGGTCCGAACCCCCAGACGCCGATCGTAGCCCCCCCCGTTCGCGCCGCAAGCATGGTGAGGTTGTTCTTGATCAGGTAGGGTCCCTCCGTCGCGGCGAGCGAGTCGGAAACAGTGACGCGGATGATCGTGCTCCCGGCCGTCACATGCGTCGTCACCTTTTCCACACGGTCCCCGAACGCGAGGACCGTCGATTCCACTCGCCGCGCTACCTCGTCGGATCTTTGCAGGTCGGTTCCCTGCGGAAAGGCTACACGCACGACCAGGTATGTCTCCTTACCGTCTGCCCAGATCTCTCCCATGCCAACTTTTCCAAAGAAGAGATAGCTGCTCCCACCAAGCAGGTGGTTCACCCAAGGACGCGCAGACCTGTACCACGAGCTGCCAAACACCGCATTGTATGCATGCACATGCGCCCCGGTCCCTTCGCAACGCTCAGGCAGGAGCCAGAGCGGGAGTCCGAACATCCAGAGCACGAGGAGGATTGCACTGCGGCGATGCCGCAGCACGGCACGGAGGACCGCGGCATATGCTGCCGATCCCTGTGCGCCGAGGCGATCGTACAGTACCGGGAATGCTGGGGTCAGTCTCATCCGCGCGGCGGCCACAGGAATGAGCGTGAAGGAGACGACCAGAGACATCACGAGCGCGATGCCAACCGCCAGCGAGAAATCGAGGAAGTATGGCTTCAGGTTCGGTGGCAGGAAGGATGTTGGCAGCAGGGCGGCGACGGTCGTGATGGTTGACGCTGCGACGGGAAGCGCGATCTCGCGCACTGCGCGGGGGATCGCATCGCGACGGGACGTGCCATCGTGCCTCCGCTGAATACTGTCCAGCACTACGATCGAATCATCCACGAGCCGCCCGAACCCGAGGACCAGTCCGGCGAGACTGAGCAGATGCAGGCCAATACCGAGCATCCAGAACGCAAGAAAGGTTCCTGCCAGCGAGAAAGCAACCGACGACAGGACCAGTAGCGGCGCCCGGACCGTTCCGAGAAAGAGGAACAGAATGACCACGATACAGAGAAGCGAATAGACCACGTCCCGATAGAGCGTCGCGAGTTCGGTTCGCATTGAAGCGCTCGTGTCCGACTCCAGGACAAGATCCACGCCGTCCGGAAGTGCGGGCCGGATCTCTTCGATCCGCGCTAATACCCTGCCTGCAAGCCGGAGAGTGTTCACATAGGGTTCTTTGCTGATGACGAGCGTAACCGCCGGCCTGCCGTTGATACGGAAGTGGCTCTCCGGTTCGGCTGATGCAAGGCGCGCGGTGCCGCAATCGCGCAGGAGCACAGGCATGCCGGACGCTGTGAGGCCGACCGGCATACGTGCGATGGCATCGGTGGTGAGTCCGGCCGTGCGTACCGAGAGCACCGTGCGCCTGACACCACAGGTGGCCGCGCCGAGGGGCGCATTGAACTCCAGAGCAGCCAGTGCAGACCTGATGCTCTCGATCCGGAGGCCAAGCGAGGCGATCATCTCGGGGTTCAGTTCGATGAGCAATTCGCGGTCTTCGCCGCCGAGCACATGGACATCGGCGATCCCCTTGATAGAACGGAGGCGCGGACCAAGGATATCCTTTCCCAGTGCGCGCAGTGCAGCGGGGGTCCGGTCTCCCACGATCGCATACGTGAGAAATCCCTGCATGTCACGGAAGTCCTCGGGAACGAACGGTTCGATCGTGGGCGGACCGGTCCCGGCCGGAAACGAAGGCATCAGGGCGGCGATCTTCTCGTTGAGTTCCAGCCGGACGAAGTCCATCCGAGCATCCTGCTCGCACTCAAGATCGACGCGGGACTCCCCTTCCGAAGAGACGGACGTGACCTTCCGCACGCCGGCGACCCTGTTCGCGGCCTCTTCCAGGGGAGCCGTAACGGCCATTTCGACGGTCTCGGCCGAAACCCCTGGCCACGCGGTCTGGATCGACAGTGCCGGGTATTCGATGTTCGGGGCCAGATCCAGCGGCAGCCGCCAGAGAGCGAACACCCCGCCGGCCAGGAGCGCGCAATACGCCATGGAAACGGCGACAGGTCTCCGAATCAGAGATGCGATGGACATATGCCGTTCGTCTGCAGGATCAATCGCCTTTCCAACTCCCCTTTTCCTTTTCCCTTCTCCCTTCTACCAGTGAAATCCCGACCGGGATAGCGACAACGGTGAACATGGTGGACGTCACCAGTCCCCCGACGATGGGCACCGTCAGAGCGCGGACCAACTCGGAACCCGTCCCGAATTCGAATACGAGCGGGATGATGCCAAGTACCGTCGTCGCCGTCGTCATGAGGATCGGCCGGAGGCGTTGCCGCATCCCCTGCAGGATCGCCTGCTCCAGGGCAAGCCCGCGCCGTCGCAGCGCGATGATCACATCCACCACGATCACCGCGTCGTTGTCCACCGCCCCGATCATGATGACAAGTCCGACGAGGGACATCACGTTGAAATGCTGACCGGTGAGTGCCATTGCCAGGATCGCGCCGATCGCGGCGAGCGGACTCGTGAGAAGAATGACGAGCGGGTACAGTATGGATTCATACTCCGCAGCCAGGATCATGAAGACCATGAAGAGCGACAGCAGGATGACGACGAACAGGTTTCGGAACGACTCGCTGATCTCCTGGTTCTCGCCGCCGAAGCGTACCTCATACCCCGGCGGGAGGCGGAGCGATGCGGCAGCGCGCTCAAGGTCTGCCACCACGCTCCCCACCGAACGGCCCGCCACGTTCGCAACGATCACCTGTGTTCGTTGCTGGTCCTCCCGCCATATCTCCGCATAACCGCGTGCCTCCTGGCAGGTGACGAGCGAACGCACAGGGACGCGACCGTCCCCGGTTGGGACGTCCGAAGCAAGGATGGCATTGAGGTTGTTCCGTGTAGCTTCTGACGGCTGCACACGGATGCCGATACGGCGGTCGAATTCGCTCAGTGCCGTCGCTTCATTCCCTCGGGCAAGCCGTGCAAGGTGTGCAGCGATGGATTGGGCGGTAAGGCCATTCCTGGCCGCCGCCTCGCGGTCGATACCAAGATGATACTCCGGGGTCCCCTCCTGAAGTGATGCACGCACGTCCACCAATCCGGGCACGGTGTGGATCGCCGCCGCATACGCGGCGGCAAGACGCTCCACGACGGCGGGGTCTTTGCCCATCACCATGCACCGGATGTCGTTCGGTTCCGGCCGGAGGATCCGTTCGAAGGTGGTTCCGCGAGATTTCACGGCATATTCCACGCCGTGCGTGGTTCCCGCAAGCCGGACGAGCCGCACGCGGGCGGAATCCATGAGCGCCGCGGTGCGTCCAGCGGCGCCCACCTGCACATCCAGTTCCGCGGTCTCCCGCGAGATTCCCTCGATACTCCATGAACTCCGTTCCTCCGTGGTGCCCACACGGGCGTACACGCCGGCGATGCCGGGAAGTGAGCGGAGTTCATCCTCGAGAACACGGGATGCGCTACTCACCCCTTCCAGTGATGTGCCTCGTGGCATCTGCAGTTGAACCACAAATCGGCTCTGGTCGATGTCGGGGGCCGGTTCGGCGGGGATATGGAAGGCGACCAGCACGGTTGCCCCGCACAGCGCTGTCGTCCAGAAGACAACCCTCCACCGATGGGCGAGCGCCCAGACGAGGTATCGCTCAACGTGATCCCTGATCCACGCGTCGCTCCTGTCGAGCCATCGCTGCAGCCGCTCTCCCGCTCTGATACCCGATCCTCTCGCTGTATCCAGCCGTTGTGTTTCTCGCGATACCAGCATCGGCACGAGCGTCATTGCCACCAGGAGGGAAACCATGAGCGAGATCGTCATGGTCACGCCCATATCCACGAAGAGTTGTGCAGCCACACCGTCGACGAACACGATGGGGAGAAAGATCGCCACATTTGTCAACGTCGAGGCCGTCACGGCGGTCCCGATCTCCCTCGCCCCTTCGAGTGTCGCGGTGCGCAGCGTCATACCCCGCTCGCGGAGCCGGGAGACATTCTCGACCAGCACGATCGCGTTGTCCCCCAGCATCCCGATGCCGAGCGCCAGCCCGGTCAGCGATATCACATTCAGATTGATCCGGAGGAAGTACATAGCGACGATGGTGGCCAGGAGCGACACCGGCATGGTGAACCCGATGATGAGCGGATCGCGCGGGGTACGCAGGAAGTAGAACAGGACGAGGAACGCAAGGGATCCGCCGATGATGATCGCTTGTTCCACGTCAGCGATGGAGCGGCTGATGAACCCCGCCTGGTCGGCGATCACTGCAAGACCGAGTTCCGGGTTCTCCTTCCGGAGCTGTGCAAGCACCTCATGCACCGCCCGGGAGGCAGCAACGGTGTTTGCGGCGGCCTCTTTGCGCACCTGCACGATGATCACTTCGTCGCCGTTGTAGCGCGTCAGCCCGGCGCGTTCGGCGTGCGTGTCCCGCACCGTCGCGCAGTCGGCGATCCGGATGGCTCGGCCGGTGGTGCTCGGGCGGACTGTCACGTTGCGGATCTCGTCCAGCGTGCTGAGCGCACCGAGAGTCCGGAGGGAATAGCGGAACAGCCCCTGCCTGACCGTGCCGCCGGGGAGGTCCACGTTCGCGGCCGCAAGCGCATCGCCGATCTGGCCGATATCCAATCCCAACACTCGGAGCGCGGACATATCAACATCCACCTGGACCTCGCGTTCCAGGCCGCCGAGAACAGCGGCCTGCGCGATGCCCTCGACCTGTTCGATCCTCCGCTTCACGAGGGCGCGGGCAGTCTCTTTCAGCGCTGTAAGCACGGCGGAAGGATCACCGGCACCAGCGCTCGGAGAAGAGACAGCCACGGTCATGATCGGTTCCATCGTCGGATCGATACGGAGGATGGTAGGGCGGCCTGCGTCCCGCGGGAACGAACCACGGGCGCCATCCAGCTTCTCCCGTGCCTCCAGCATCGCGAAATCCATGTTCGTCCCCCAGTAGAACGTCACAGTCACCGAGGACATCCCTTCGCGGGTCACCGAGCGGATTCTTTTCACACCGGCGATCGTTCCGAGCGCAGCCTCCACCGGGGTGGTGATGGCATACTCTACTTCTTCGGGAGATGTGTTGGGGTAGGAGGTCTGAACGGTCAGTGTGGGGACATCGATGGCGGGGAGGAAATCCACAGTGAGATCGAGGAGTGCGACGATGCCGAGCAGCACGACACCGGCATAGAACATCAGGGTCGTAACGGGACGCTGGACGGCGATGGTGGAGAGCGGCATCCTCGCTCCGGCTACCGCGATCTGCGCGCGATGGTCACAGGAGCGTCGTGCGCGAGGGTGTAGTGGCCGTCCACGATCACCGTATCGCCGGGCGTGAGTCCGCTCCGGATCTCCAGCAACTCGTCATTGGCTTCACCGGTCTCCACATAGTGCCACTTCGCGCGTCCATGGTCCATGGTGAAGACGAGTGACCGCTCGTCGCGCACCAGGAGGGCAGAACGGGGAACGACGAGGCGATGCGGAAAGACATCGGTTTCAATAAGCACGGTGGCAAACATACCGGGGCGGAGGCGTGACTGAGGGACTCCCGGCCGTTGCCGTCCATCGCTCAGGGCGATGGTCACCTTCATGGTCTTCGTTTTCGGGTCCACGACAGGGTTCAGGTGAAGTACCGAACCGCTGAACTCCTTTCCAGGAGGTGTGGTCAGGCGGATACGCGCAGCCTGACCGACGGTGACCCGTCCGGCCTCATTCTCCAGTACCTCCACGTCCACGAGCAAAGTGTTCAGATCGAGTATCCTGAACAGCGACTGCCCCGCAGTGACATGCATCCCCGGAGAGAGAGAGCAGTCCGCCACGACGCCATCGAACGGAGCACCGATGGAGGTCCACTCCATGTCGAGTCGCGCGGTCAAGAAGGCCTCTCTCGCCGCGGCAAGGCCGCTTCGCGCGGCGATGACATCCCCCCGGCTGGCTGTGACATACGCGAGCGCAGCTTCTCTCTCGCGGGAGAGCCGCTCATAGGTCGCATCATCCATCCGACCGGATATGCTCAGCACACGGAGCGAATCAATCGCCCTCGATTCCGCCTCGATGCGGCGTTTCGTCTCGACGGAATCGACGGACGGCAGAAATGGAGTGCTGCTCAGCGAACGGAACTCGATCTGCGCGTTGAGAAGCCCGGCCCGGGCCCGTTCATAGGCCGCACGGTACTCCCGGCCTTCCATTCGGACCAGCGTGTCCCCGCGCGACACGCGGTAGCCATTGCTGACAGCAACACCGGTGACCGTCCCGGCGACACGTGCCTGTATCTCCACATCCCTCACGGCGCGAAGTATGCCGGATGTTGTCAGGTGCTGCGTCAGGCTTCCCTTGCGCGCGACGACAACGCGCACGGCTGCGGGGTCCGGGTTCCCGGTCGAGGGGCGCAACCCTCCGGCAGGAGCACCGGTATCTGGCTCACGGTCCAGCGTGTAGGTCCCCGTGATCGCCGTGACAACGGCCAGGGCCACACCCAGGTACCAAGCCGCCCGCACGAGCTGTTTCGGCAGCCTCCGGGGCGACGATTCTCCAAAGGCAGATCGGATCATCTGATCATGTGTTGTGCTTCTCCAGTGATGATACACCCCGATCCGGCATTTTCCGATGGCGGGATCGAGCGTCTGTGTGCACGGGCAAACAGCAGCTTGCATCAACCCTTCCACGGGAGTATATTCTGACGAGGAGTTGTTCTGGGTCACGGCCACCTACACACACAGACATGACACCACTGTTCACCAAACTGAACCTCGCATCCCAGACAGCTGCCACGGTCCTCAATTCTCCCGCATCATTCGAACCTGAACTTGCTGCCCTGAAGGGGGTGACGGTCGTTCGTTGGGTCGGGGGCAAGGTATCGTTCGCGATCGCATTCGCGAGAACGCAGGCGGAACTCGACAAAGCTTCCGCCGCCCTGGCAAAATCAGCCGACGGCGACGCGGTGATCTGGATCGCCTACCCGAAGGGAACATCGAAGAAGTACACGTGCGAGTTCAATCGCGATTCAGGATGGAAGGTGCTCGGCAAGGCGGGCTATGAACCGGTGCGGATGGTGGCGATCGATGAGGACTGGACGGCACTGAGGTTCAGAAAGGCAGAGTACATCAAGACCATGAAACGGAACCCCGAAGGGGCGATCTCCACAACAGGCAAGAAACGAACCCGGACCACACGATGAACCCGACACAGGCAGCAACTCTCCGCGCGATCCTCACTTCCCAGGCCAATGCCGCGCTGGGCACGCTCCACGACGGCGAGCCGTTCGTCTCCATGGTGCCGTTCGCCATCCTGCCGGACGGCAAGGGTCTCGTGATCCATGTGAGCGGCCTGGCTGCCCACACGAAGGATATGCTGCACCATCCGACGGTGAGCCTGCTGGTGATGGCCCCGCAGGATCCGGAAACTCCGCCGCAAGCCCTCCCCCGCGCAACCGTCCAATGCACTGCCCGGCAGCTCACGGATGAGGATCCGGTGTATCCCGCCGCCCGGATGTCCTACCTCGGCCGCTTCCCTGATGCAGAAATGACGATGGCGCTGGGCGATTTCTCGCTCTTCGTGCTCACCCCGCTTGCGGTGCGGCTGGTCGGCGGGTTCGCCCAGGCCGCGAACCTCACACCGCTGAATCTTGAACAGGCGCTCGCAGGATAGCGGCGACATCTCCGCCGTTCAGCCCTGGCACTCACCTCACTAAGAGCATCTTCTTCGACCCAGCATACCGGCCCGCACGGACGCTGTAGAGGTACACCCCGCTGGACAATCCGTTGGCATCGACCACCTTCCAGTGGGTCCCGGCAGACACAGGTTCTGTGGCCACCTCCACCGTCCGTCCGAGAACATCCGTTACCGTGAACGTAAACTCGCACGGCTCGGGAATGTCGATCTGTATCGTGGTCGATCCGTTGAAGGGGTTCGGATAGTTCTGGCCAAGACCAAACGTCTCAGGCACCGAGGGCCCGGGAATTCCCTGCCCCCGTAATCGGATGGTATCTGGTGAAGCCAGAGAATCACTCGTTGTCGTGTACACCACGTGCCCCTGAAAGTCACCGGTCTTCGTTGGAGCAAACCGGATCACATCCGTGGTTGAATCGCATGCCTCACAAGAGAGGTCGAACGCCGATGGCGCGGCGAACGGGCCACCCGTAAGTTCGCTCCGATGGAGTCTGATCTTCGAAGTGCCGAGTTTCCGGAAGCGAATGGGCGTCTCGACGTACCCCCCCACTGCGAGTGCGCCGAAGTCGATGACGCTCCGGTCCGCGTCGAATCTCGCTCCGTGGACCAGCGCCGACACCCTGATGGTATCCGGCGATGTGGATGATGTGGAGTGGATCACGACCACTGCCGCGACCCGGTCCCCGACGAAGCGGGTCGGCGTGTAACGAATCGAACCGATCCGGCTCGCCGCCGGGGGGGAGTAAGCTCGCGTCGATCTCCAGATGGATGTCACTCAGCGAGACGGCCACACTATCGAAGCGAAGGTGGTTGGCACCGCTGTTGGTGACCGTCACCGGAGATTCTTCCTGCCCCGAGAGCAGATTCCAGTCCGGAAAATCGACCGCCGATCTGTCCAACGTGAGCTTGCCTGAAGGGGCCACACCGGTCCCGTGCAACCAGACCGTATCCGGCGCCACATCCGGGCCACTCAAGGTGGAGTACACGGCATATCCGCGGAACTCACCGGTCACCGAAGGAGCGAAACGCACGACATCGTCGATCGTGGTGAACTCCGTGCGCATCGTGTCGAGCCATTTCGACCCCGAGAAAGCCGCGCCCGATACAATGCTGCGCAGAAACCCGATCAATGCGGTCCCGAGCTTCCGGAAATGGATAGTGTCTTCAGCAGGTGCTCCCACGGTCACAGAGCCGAATTCAATACTCTTCCGGTCCGTTACGAATGTTCCGCCATATGCCCGCGCCGACACCCGGATCATATTCGGCGAGTACGGCGAACTTGAGTGAATGTAGATGGTGTCATAGAATCTGTCCCACGGCTTCACCGCAGGCACATAGTGCGTCTGGAAGTCCCTTCGCGCGCCCGATGCAAGATCGCTCATGTCCAACAGCAAGCCAAACTCTGGGTTTGTCGTTGTCACGCTGTCCAGCCGGAGCGCGGCGTTGCCCGTATTCGTGAGCGTGGCCTTCCCCTCGATGTGACGCCAGAGGATGTCGAAGTCCGGGAGGTCGATTTGTGATGTACTCAGTGAAGCGATCCCGGTGTACACATTGGTGATCGTCACCATGATCGTATCCGGCGAGGTGACCGCATTGCTCCAGAGAAGGACTCCAATGCGCCTGTTGCCGGCAACTGGATCTGTGAACCGGAGATTGAGGGCGAGTTGTCCGAGGAAAGGAGTCGTGGTCGATGATACAGTTGCGGTCAATGCCCGATCCGATGTCTCGATGCCCTCGATCCTCAGGGAGTCAGTACCGCTGTTCGAAAAGTAAAGAGTGGTGTCCTTTGGCCAGCCTGCGAACGCGTGGAGGCTCACTTCTCTGGGCCCGGTAAGACGAGGATCCCCATGCCCGGGTTCGAACGACACCAGGGAGTATTTTGACCAGAACGATATGCTGTTGTTGAAGACGGCAACCGTCACTCCGGTGTCGGCTTTGCATTGAAAGTTCGTGGGATACTCCGGGCATTGAGCGCTCCATGGGGCCACATAGGCAAAGTTCCCCAAGGAATCCGCTACCGAATACCGGAAAAGGTATGGGAGCTGGCATACCGGGATACTGTAGAATGCTTCCCTAGATACTTGTGGGCTGGTCAGCCGGTGGTTCCCACTCAACGACTCCGTAACCGTTGTGGTGAAAACGGGCAGATCTGATTTCTTCTCGTAGGTTTTCCATACCCGAAACCACCAGATCCTCGCACCAGTGGTTTCGGTCACCCCAATGATCTGCGAATACGCTCTGCCGAAGTTGACCTCCCAACTATGCATCCCGCGCGATTCTTCATACAGATCATAGACCCATGTATTTCCGAGGCGCAGGGGGAAAATGTCCGATAGTGCACTCACCTGGGCACCGGCAGGGAAGGAAAGGAAGACCGAAAAGAGGACCAGCAAGGTGATGCGTCCAGGCGCATACTGGCACCGGCCGTGGAACGATGTCTGCTTTGTTGACTTCTCATTCATCATACGCACCCCTGATCCCGGACCTCGAACCATTCATTTCTTAGCGTATCAGCAACATCTTCCTGGCGCCAGCATACCTGCCCGCACGGACGCTGTAGAGGTACACGCCGCTGGACAGTCCGTTCGCATCGACCACCTTCCAGTGGGTCCCGGCAGGAACAGGTTCTGTGGCCGCCTTGACAGTCCGTCCGAGGACATCCGTTACCGTAAACGTGAGCTCACATGGCTCCGGGATGTCGATCCGGATCGTGGTCGATCCGTTGAATGGGTTTGGATAATTCTCGCCGAGAGCGAATGGATCCGGGTAAGGGAGTCCTGTCTTACTGGACAGAGCAGCAAGCTGAACCTGAATCGTATCAGGCGAGGTCGATGCGTTGCTCCTGATGGCAATGCTCGCGTTCCGCTCGCCGATGCGCCTGGACGAGAACCAGAGTCGGAGAGATGCGTGGCCAGAGGGTGGAATTGCGTTTCCGGCGGCTGTGACGATCAATTCCGGATCGGACGATGTGACCTCCAGGATCCTTAAGGTGTCAAGTCCTGCGTTCGACAGAAACACCGTCGTATCAGTACTCTCTCCGGCTACCGTTGAAAGTACTACCCTGTCCGGATGGACGAACTGCACATATGGATACAGGATGCAACGGAGAAGCGTGAATCGTGCTGTATTGTACAACCCATCCGTAGTGCTGTTCGAGGTGACCCCCACATTCTTCTGGAGCAGGACCTGGGCGGGATAGGCGCAGGACCAGTCGGACCGACGGAATTCAAGGACGCCATGCGGGTCTACCGCAGAGTACCGCGACAATGGTGGTGAGAAGCAAGGAGTGAAAGGATAGAGAGAGCGCCTGATCCAGGCACCGCCAACGGAGAGCACATGTGTCCCTGTCAATGATTCGGCCACGGTCACATACGATGATTCTGCGATCTGCGAGGAGAAAGAACCTCCACCGTGTGTCGTCCTCCGGAAATCGCTCCTTACTTTGACATTCCAATACGCGACATCCTGGTACCGCAACACAGAGACGATATTCGCCACCGTAGTCCCGGTATCGTGCCAGGATCGATGAGCCATTGGGCTGGTATCAGAGCCTGTGAAGTCGTAGACCCACGTATTCCCCACGGCCAACGGGAACACATCCGACAGCGAATCTTGTTGAGCCCGGGCGGGGAGAGACAGAAGGGTAGCGAGGAGAAGTACGGAGGGGACCCGAATCGGGTCGAACAATCTGTTGTTCGAAAGTCGCGGCTTCACTGGTATCCCCCATGGATCACGTGCACCTCTGGAGCGCGCAAGGCACGTGCGCACGCCCCATCATCGCATGCCCAGCCCCACACCGGTCAATTGCGCAGGTCACCCCCCCGCGCACGCTTCAGTTAATGTAAGCACGCGATTCAACTCAGTCAAGTGGCAGGCCACCATGTCTTGGCTCCCCACGGCGAATGGTAGAAGAACCATCCGGTTCCAACTCATGAGTTGCACATGGAGCGGGTCTATTTCTGCTCCTTCTCCACCAAGGGCCGTCCGGCCTCAAAGTCGTATAACGTGAGCCGGCGTACCCTGAAGTACGTGGACCAGTAGTCCCACTGGGTCTGCACGTTCGACCGCCGCGCGTTGTCTTTCTCACTCTGCGCGATGAACAGGATCGGGATGTCGATCTTCCCGATGATGTACCGCTGCTTTGCCACCTCGAACCGACGCTGACCAATGGTGTCCGATTTCGCAGCAATAGCAACCTGCTTCCGCAATGTGTTCAGCCGGTTCGCTGCATACAACACCTCCTGCTCGAATGTCTGCCGCTGCTGCGCCACCGAGACCTCCGCCCCCTTCTGCTCCGCCACCGCGGCCTCCACCGCATGGCTCCCGGCTCCCCACCGGAACACCGGGATGCTGAACCCCACACTGAACTGCTCCTGCTCGAGGAGGTTCCGGTATGCGTCCCGGAACTCCGGCGCCCGCTGGTTGTACCCCACACTGGCGGTCATGGTGGCATTGAACCCATTGTCCGACGCCGCCTGGGCCACCCCCCGCTCGGCATTGAGCAGCTGCAGGTCGAAGTTCACCATGTCGCTCCGGTTCTGCCTCGCCTGCACAAGCGCCTGACCCGGCTCTACCTCCACCACGCCGATCTCGCCCGGCGGCAACAACCCCACCGGCTGCCCGGCGTCGAGACCGATGGCCACGCGCAACGCATGCTCCGCCCGCGCAAGCTCGACCAGCGCGTTCTCATGGGCGGTCTTCGCATCGAGATAGGCAAGCTCGGCCTGCAACAGATCGTTCTCCGCGATCCTTCCCACATTGAACCGCCCCTGCGAGATGCGGAACAGCGTGTCATTGATCGCCACGTTCAGGGCCGCATTCGCGGCGTTCATGGTGGAGAGATACAGCCCGAAGTACTTGTTGGTGGCATCGATGGCACACTCCTCGAGCGCCTCCACTTCCTCCCGCGTCGCGATCTGATATGTCAGGTCCTGCGCCTCCCGGTCCCACGACATGCTGTTGATCTGGAAGATCGGCTGGATCAGCGTGACGCTCAACGGCCGTGCACGGTAGTAATGCGACTTCGTGTCCATGAGGTCGATGCGGTTTAACCCGGACTGCAGCGAGAGCTGTCCGCCTGTGAACGGGATCTTCTGCGTGAGTCCGAGATTCACCGAGGAACTCGCCTCCCGCTGCGGCGTGAAGATGGTCGTCCCATCCGGCAGGACGATCGGGTTGATGGCCGAATAGTACCCGGGAACGTCTCCCTGCAGCGACAATTGCGGTAGGTATCCGGCTCTGAATGAGGCATAGCGCGACTTCTTCGCTTCGTACTGATGCTGGGCAATGGCCCCCAACGGCCCCTGCTCCTGCGCCATGCGGATGCAGTCGCGCAGGGTGAGGTGCAGGGTGTCTACCCGGGCCACTCCTGTCGAAAAACCGAGGAGTGTCAGTACAATGACCGTGACAGGCGTCGATGTGTTCATGTGTCCATGGTCCAGTGATTCATGAAATACGCATCCCGTTGGGGCATGACATTTCCGGGAGCTGACGTCCTGCCCGGAACGCAAGATCACAACTGGTGACTCACGGAAGGATCTTCCTCCGATGGAACCCCCGTCAGGCGGGAAGCTCCCCTTCCAGACCTCGTTTCCGTTGGTGGTTCGGCCTCAAGCCATCTTCCCCGGGCAACAGCATGCCGATCATTCATACCGCAGGCACGCCACCGGGTCCTTCTCCGCCGCACGCCGCGCCGGCAGGAACCCGAATACGATCCCTACGGTGATGGAGATCAGGAACGACAACGCCACGGAGAATGCCGTGATGATCGTCAGGATCCCCGCAAAGCTCTCGATGGCGTAGCTCAACCCCACCCCGAGAAGGATGCCGAGCACCCCGCCGGTGACGCTGACGATGGTGGCCTCGCTCAGGAACTGCACGGCAACGGCCTGCTTCGTGGCTCCCATCGCCCGCCGGATCCCGATCTCCTTCGTCCGCTCCATCACGGACGCCAGCATGATGTTCATGATCCCGATGCCGCCCACGAGGAGCGAGATCGAGGCAATGGCACCCAGCACGATGTTGAAGATGTCGCGCGTCCGCTGCGCCTGCCGCAGCAACTGCTCGGGAATGGTGACCTGAAAATCCACGACCTCGTTATGCCGCCGCTGCAGCATCCGGCTCACCACCTCCGCCAGCGCCGGCATCTTCTCCGCATCGGCCACGCGCACGACCAGCCGGTCCAGCTGATTGTAGTTCACCGGCTTCTTGTCCGCTGCATTGTCATTATTGCCCGACCCATTGGACCGGGATGCCTGCTGCACGCCGAGGCGCGTGACGAGCGTCCGGTTCTTGTACCGCAGCAGCAGCGTGTTCACCGGCGTGTACACATCGAAGTTGTAGTCGCGCAGCCCGAGATGCCGGATGTTGTCCTTGCTCACCTGCCGGTCCGCCAACACCCCGATGACGGTGAGCCAGAGGTTCCCGCACTTGATCTTCCCGCCGATCGGGTCCTCCCGCGAAAAGAACTTCGTCTTGATGGCATGCCCGATCACCGCCACGGGCGCTGCGTTCCTCATCTGTGTGGACGAAAACACGGCCCCCCGTTCGATCTGGAAGTCGGTGGTGGCGAAGTAGATCGAGTCCACCCCCACGAGCTTGCTGCTCCGCTTCAACCCCTCCCGTACGAGCATGGTCTCCATCACGACCTCCGGACTCACGAAATCCACTCCGGGGAGGGTCTGCAGGATGCTCCGCCCGTCGTCCAGCGTAAGGCCGGGACTGAAACGCTTCTTCTCGGTCTTCGCCGCGGACTTCTCATCGACGACCCCTTCTTCCTGTTCGATGATGGGCGTGATGATGATGTTGTTCGCCCCGAGGAGCTTCATCTGGTCCAGGATCTCCTGCTTCGCCCCGGTACCCACGGCCAGCATGGAGATGACGGAGCCGACGCCGAACACGATGCCGAGCGACGTCAGCACGCCGCGGGTCTTGTTGTGCGTGATGGCTTCGATGGCGATCGTGAACCCGAGGAGTATGTACCCCGGCACCGCCACGGCCATCCTGCGACGGATCATGTCCTCTGCGATCATCGTCAGTGCCCGCCCTCGAGGCGCACGACCGTGAGCTTCCCGGGCTCCGGAGGCGTGGCAAGCAGCAGTTCATCCTGCCCGGTCAGTCCGCGGGTGACGACCGTTGCGTTCTCGTTGAGCATGCCCAGCGCCACCTCCTGCTTCACGATGCTCCTGCCGCTCTTCTTGAAGACATAGGTCAGCCCGCTTTCCGTGTGAACGCACTCCAGCGGCACGGAGAGGACGCTGTCCAGCTTCGCCACGAGGATCTCGTTCCCGGTGGTCATGGCCGGACGCAGGGTCGTATCGGTCCCGCCCACGGTGATGCGCACTTCGAAGACCTTCGAGTCGGAGTTCGGCCGCTGCTCACCGATGTTCGCCACGGAGGTCACGGTGCCCGTGAGCACCTTGTTGGGATCGGCATCGAGCTTGATCTTGACGCTCTGTTTCATGGCGAGCTTCTGGATATCGAGCTCGCTGATGTACGTGATGGATTCCATCTCGCGGAGGTCCGGCAGCGTGGCCACGACCGGGTCCCAGGCGTTCACGGTGCTCCCCACAACCTTCTTCTGTCCGCCCCACTCGCGTGCATAGATGACCATGCCGTCGGCGGGCGCGAGGATCGTGAACCCCTGCATCGCGGTCTGGTACAGCTCCATCCGCTGCCGCTCTTTCAGCAGATCGAGTTCCGCGGCCTGGGCCTTGGCAATGGACTGCCTGGTCTTGGTCACATAGTTGCGCTTGGCCTGCTCGAAGTTCCGCTGGGCGCGTTCGTATTCGATCTCTGCCTGGCGCTTCATGGCGGGGGCTTCGTACACCGACTGCTCCATCGCCAGACGCTTCTCCTCCTGGCTGTATTGCAGTCCAACCAGCTCATCGCGTGCCTGCGAGAGCGCCAGGGCACTGTCGAGTTTCGTCTGGAGGTACACCGCCTCGAACTTCTGGACCGAGAGCTGCGAGTCCTTGAACTTCCCCATGATCTCGGATTTGTCGAGGTCGGCAACAAAGGCGCCTTTCTTCACCACGGTCCCCTCCGGCACGATGTTCGTCAGTTTCATCTGCCAGATGTTCGCGGCACGCGCCTGCTCGGGCCCCATGATGTTGATCGAACTCTTGGCCTGGAGCTCGCCGGAGGTAGTGACGGTGACGAGGAACTCGCCGAACGTGGGTTTGACGAGGATCTCCGACGAGGCCACGGCCCCGGGCCGGAAGATCAGCCACCCGAGGAGGATGAGCACGGCACCACCGGCGAGCGCGGAGACGAGGGGGCGGCGGCGGAAGAACGGCAGGAGTCCGGTACTGGCAGAACGCAGGGTCTGGACGACACGCTGGAGGGGTTGCATAAGGGTCCGATCCGTAATGATATGACTCGGGTGACGGCAAGACGCATTCCATCCGTCGCGGAGGAACGAACGCCGCGGCGTGGAGCACCTTGAACTATCATCGTACAGCTAGTAGCAAAAGATCGTAGGGTGGATATCCCGACCGTGATAGGGAGACGATTGGCAGACAGCCCCCGGAAGGAGGTATGCCATGGGAGGAAAAGAACTGGAGGTATTCTCCGGTACGCCATGAGAGCCCCCCTCGCTCATCGATCCCGGGATCCCGGCTGTCTGGAAGGTACGTCGCACCAGCCGGAATGTTGCCAATATAGCCCTGGCGCGGAGAAATGTCAAGCTCTCCCGGAGACGCCTTTTTTCAGCGAATAGAAAGGAAATTGCTTGCGTTTGCCGCCGGAGAATGCTATCTTGTTGTGCTTAGAATCTTAAGGACAGGCCATGGCACGAGTGTGTGATATCTGCGGTAAGAAACCCGTCAGCGGGAACAACATCAGCCACGCGCATAATCTGACGCGCCGCCGCTGGATGCCCAATCTTCAGGAAGTTCGTGCGAGCGTCAACGGTCGCCCGAAGCGCATGACCGTGTGCACCAACTGCCTGAAATCCAATAAGGTTGTGAAGGCCGCCTGACCGGGTCAGCTCCATTTGTTCAACGAAAGCCATCATCAGTGCTGATGGCTTTTTTTTTCTCCTGACGCCCGATGCAGAGACTTCAGTTCGAACTGAACGTACCGAACCAGCTGACCCTTCTCAGGATCGTGCTGACGCCGGTCTTCGCGTGGTTCCTGCTGTCGGAGAATCCCGTCTTTCGCCAGATCTCGCTCGGGATCTTCATCGTAGCCGCGCTCACGGACTGGTACGACGGCTGGATCGCGCGGCGCATGGGGTACATCTCCCGCTGGGGGAAGTTCCTCGACCCGCTCGCGGACAAGATCCTCTCGTCCGCTGCCCTGCTCGCCTACGTGAGCCTGGGTCTCGTCTCCGGCTGGATGGTCTGGATCGTCATCATCCGCGACTTCCTGATCACCGGCCTCCGTTCCTATGCCGAGTACCACGATCGCCCGATCGTGACCACCAAGGGTGCCCAGGCGAAGACCTTCGGCGAGTTCGTGGTCATCTATTATATCCTCATCCTGTACGTCGCACGCAACACCCCTTCCGTGTATCAGGAGTTCGGCCCGACCATCGACAGTTTGATGGACTCGCACGTGCTCTTCGGCATGATGCTGCTGGTCACCCTGTCCACCGTCGGGACCGGCATCGCCTACTTGTTCGACAATAGGACATTCCTCCTTGAAGTTTACGAACAGTTCCGCACCCGCCGCGCCCGGTGAGACCCCGGCGTCCGGCCGCATTCCGTTCATCCACACGCTGATCGCGACCGGATTCTACTCCGGGTACAGTCCCTGGGCCTCCGGCACCGCCGGCACCGCGGTCGGCCTCCTGCTCTACTATGTGATCCCGGGCATGAGCGATCCGCTCATCCTGGGCATTACCACGGTCATTGGCTTCTTCGCCGGCGTGTGGTCATCGGCCGTGGTCGCCAATGTCATCGGCAATCAACTGACCCGGTCCGCGGAGCTCGCGAAGGCGACATTCCAGGGCGGATCGAAAGATGAGCACAAGACCGCGGATCCTTCCATCGTGGTCATCGACGAGATCGTGGGCATGTGGATCACGCTACTCTTCCTGCCGAAGACCATTCCTGTGATGATCATCGGGTTCTTCGCCTTCCGCGCGATGGACATCGTCAAGCCGCAGCCGGCGAAGTATCTGGAACGCTTCGGGAACGGATGGGGCATCATGCTGGACGATGCGGCGGCGGGCGTTTATGCCAATCTCCTGACGTGGGCGGGATGGTGGGGGTGGCAGGTGGTCTTCGGGTGAACGACCGATTGCCGATTGGCAATGTCGAGAGCAGTCTGAAACACAATTGAATGAGCATCGTTCACTGTAGGGGCGTCCAGCGTGCGGGACGCCCCGCACCACGACGATGCAGCCGGCGATCCTCAGGATAATACCCATGAACGCAACGATACTGACCATCGGCGATGAACTCCTCATCGGCCAGATCATCAACACCAACCAGGCATGGATCGGCGAACAGCTGAACCTCGTGAACGTCCGCGTCGCACGAATGCTCACGGTGGGCGACGACATGCAGGCGATCCTCACCGCGTTCACGGAAGCGTGGTCGCGCTCGGATGTGGTGATCGTGACCGGCGGTCTCGGGCCGACGCATGACGATATCACCAAGAAGGCGGTGTGCACATTCTTCGATTCCGGCCTGGTGAGCAACGACGATGTGCGGAAGCACATCGAGGAGTTCATGCGGAAGCGGAACCGGACGTGGAGTCCCTCCGCGGAGGAACAAACGCTCGTTCCCCGCAAGGCAGGGATCATCTGGAACCCGCTCGGCACGGCGGCCGGCATGCTCTTCACAGAAGGACGCAAGCGCTTCATCGTCCTCCCGGGCGTCCCGTACGAGATGAAAGAGATGATGACGCAGTCGGTCCTCCCCCTGCTCGCCGGACTTGTGGAAGGCACGGTGATCCGTCATCGTACCCTGCGCACCACCGGGATCGGCGAGAGCGACCTTGCGGAGTTGCTCGGGAACATCGATGAGCTGCTCCAGGGGGCGAGCCTGGCATTCCTCCCTGCCCCCACCGGCGTGAAGCTCAGGATCAGCGTCCATGACACCGATGTGGCCGCGGCCGATAGAAAGGTTGCGGAGGTCGAGGCGCGGATCCGGGCGAAGTCCGACAAGTATATCTACGGGACCGGGACGGAAGAATTGGAAGAAGCCCTGGGCCGGATGCTGCTTGCCAGGAACAAGACCATTGCCGTCGCGGAATCCTGTACGGGCGGACTGGTCCTTGAGAAGCTCACGCGCATCAGCGGGAGCTCGGCCTATGTGCTCGGCGGTGCGGTGGCCTACAGCAACGGCGCGAAGACCGCGCTTCTTGGCGTCCCCGCCGCGTTGATCGAGAAGCACGGCGCGGTGAGTGCGGAGGTGGCAGAGGCGATGGCGGATGGTGTGCGGAAGGTGACCGGCGCAGATATCGGACTGTCTGTGACGGGCATCGCGGGACCCACCGGCGGCACCCCGGAGAAGCCGGTCGGACTCATCTACATTGGCTACGCGGATCCCTCATGCACACTGGCGGTGAAGCACCAGTTCGCGGGTTCGCGCGCGGTCATCCGCGACCGTACCTCTGCGGCGGCCATGGAGCTGGTGCGTCGGAAGCTCCTGTAGCAGCCCCAGTCCGGCTGAGTGTCGAGACCATCGGCAGCCATGGAGCTGGTGCGTCGGAAGCTCCTGTAGCAGCCCCAGTCCGGCCGAGTGTCGAGACCGTCGGCAGCCATGCTGGCCGCACAGTATCGACCCCGTCGTTCCCGGAGGCGTCGGAGGCATTCCTCACGCAAAGCAGGCAGACGGCGGACGCATTCCTCACATCACGATATCGCGTCGATCACCACCCGGCGAAACTCCTCCGGGTTATCGGCGTGCACCCAATGCCCCGCGTCGGGCACGGTGATAATGCGGGCGTGCGGATGGTGCGCCATGATCTCGCGCTCGTCCTCGGGCGTGATGAACCGTGAGCGCTCTCCCCGGATGAACAGGATCGGTTTCGTGAACGTCCGTGGGATATCCACCCGTTCGGCAAGCTCCCCATAGCACGCCTTGAGCGCGGGCACGTTCATCCGCCACTGCATGCGGCCAAGCTCATCGCGGATGATGTTCGCGGTCAGGAATTGCCGGACCGGCTCCTTCAGGATCGTCTCCCCCAACGCACGGTCCACCTCCTCCCGTGATGCATACGATCCGGGGTCCACACGCTCCAGCGCCGCGAAGATATCCTGGTGCACCGGCTCGTAGGGCCGCTCCGCCATATCCACGATGATCAGCGAGGCCACGCGCTCCGAATGGTCCGCCGCGAACCGCATGGCGGTCTTCCCCCCCATCGAATGACCCATCACGATGGCTTCCGCAATGTGATGCTCATCGAAGAATTCCACCAGATCGGCGGACATGGCGGGATACGTGGCGTCCGGGTCGTGCGGCGATGCACCATGATTGCGCGCATCGATGGTGTATACCGTACGCCGTTCCCCGAACTCCCGTGCGTGGGAATGCCAGTTGTTCAGGGAACCGAAGAGTCCATGAAGAACGACGAGGGGTGCGCCTGAATGAGTACCATATTGACGATAATGTGATCGCATCGCGTTCAGGGCCGCGGTTGAATGAAGGAGGGAACGTGGGGTGCGCCGGAATGAGTACCGTGTTGACGATAATGTGATCGCATGACGTTCGGCCTCACGAGGAGAACGAAGGAGGAAGGCAACACGGCAGCGCGTCTCCTTCATCCCATCATACGAACTCCCTATTGCTTCTGTTCCTCCGCTGGAAAATGGTCCTTCTTTGCAATGAAGGTATAGACAGCCGGCACAACGAACAACGTGAGCGCGGTGGCAAGCACGAGTCCGCCCACCACGGCGATACCCATCGACACGCGGCTCTCTGAACCCGCGCCAAGCGCGAGGGCGATCGGGAGCGTGCCAAGGATCGTGGAGAGTGCCGTCATGAGGATCGGCCGCAGGCGGGCGACCGCTGCGTCCTGGATCGCCTCCAGAAGAGGCAGCCCCGCCTCCCGCCGCTGGTTCGCGAACTCCACGATGAGGATGCCGTTCTTGGTCACGAGTCCGATGAGCATGATCATGCCGATCTGGCTGAATATGTTCATGGTCTGGTTGAAATACCAGAGCGACACCAATGCTCCGCTCAGGGCCAGAGGCACGGTGAACATGATCGTGAGCGGGTCGCGGAAGCTCTCGAACTGGGCCGCGAGCACCAGATAGATCAAGGCAATGGCCAGCGCGAATGCGAATGCCAGACTGGACGAGCTCTCCGCGAAATCCTTGGAGGTGCCATCCAGGGCGGTGGCAAAGGTCTCATCGAGGACCTTCCCGCTGATCTCCCGCATCGCCGCGATGCCGTCGCCCATGGTATATCCCCTCGCCAGACCCGCCGAAACAGTGGCGGAGACGTACCGGTTGAACCGGTAGAGCGCGGGCGGACTGCTTTCTTCGTGCAGAGAGACGACATTGTCGAGCTGGACCAGCTCACCACGGGTGTTCTTCACGTACAAGGACTTCAGATCCACCGGGTCGTCACGGTTCTCGCGCTGCACCTGTCCGATCACCTGGTACAGCTTCGCATTCATGACGAAGTAGTCGAACCGCTGACCGCTGAACGCCGCCTGGAGGGTCTGCGCGATGTCCATTGCCGACACGCCGAGCGCCCGCGCACGGTCGCGGTTGATCTCGACACGGACCTCCGGCTTGTTGAATTTCAGGTCCACATCCACCACCTGGAACGCCGGATGCTTCCGTGCTTCTTCCAGGAACAGCGGGAGTTTCGCCTTCAACTTCTCGAAGTTCGGGGCCTGGAGGACGAACTGCACCGGCAACCCGCGGCCACGTCCGCCGAATGTCTGCTCTTGCGTCACGAACGCCCGCGCACCGGTGAGGGCGCGGACGGCGGTGGACAGTTGATCCGCGATCTGCTGCTGGGAGCGTTCGCGTTTGTCACGCGGGACAAGGATGATGTTCGCGAAGCCCGAGTTCACCGACCCGCCGCCGCCACCGGACGTGATCGCGATCAGGGCATCGCGTTCCGGCACCAGCTCCTGGATCGTACCGACCAGGCCGGCCATGTAGCCATCCATATACTCGAACGTTGCACCTTCGGGCGCCGTGGCGCTCACGCGGAGGCGGCTCCGGTCTTCCAGGGGCGAGAGTTCGGACTGCAGCGACGAGCCGACCAGCATGATGAGCACGAACGCCACACCGATCACGGCCGCACCCATCCACCGCCGCCGCATGAAGGCCGCCAGGGAGGACCGGTACCAGTCCATCATCCCCTTGAAATACGGCTCGGTCAATGCATAGAACCGGGAGTGATGGGCATGCTGCTTCAGGATGCGCGTGGACATCATCGGGGTGAGCGTGAGTGCCACGAACGCCGAGATGATCACCGAGCCCGACAACACGATGCCGAACTCCTTGAACAGACGGCCGGTGATGCCCTGCAGGAAGATCACCGGCAGGAACACCGCCGCCAGCGCCACGGTCGTGGCGATGATGGCGAAGTACACCTCCGCCGAGCCCTTCACCCCTGCTTCACGCGGGGTCATACCGCTCTCGATCTTGGAGAAGATGTTCTCCAGTACGACGATGGCATCATCCACCACCAGGCCGATCGCGAGGACGATGCCAAGGAGCGTGAGGATATTGACCGAGAAATCGGCGATATACATGATGAAGAAGGCGCCGATGAGCGACACCGGTACGGCGAGCATCGGGATGATGGTGGTGCGCAGATCGCGCAGGAACACATAGATCACCAGAAAGACGAGCACGAACGCCAGGATGATCGTCTCCGCCACTTCCGCCACGGCCTGACGGATGTACAGGGATGTGTCGAAGCCCACCCCCAGGCTCAGGTCTTTGGGCAGGTCGCGTTTGATCTCCTCGATCCGCCGGTACGCATCATTCACGATGGCGATGTAGTTCGCCCCGGAGCGCGGGATGAGCACCACGCCCACCATCGGGATCCCGTCGCGGCGCAGGATGCTGCGGTAGTTCTCCGGCCCGAGTTCCGCCGTCCCGATGTCCCGGAAGCGGATGATGCGCCCTTCCTGTTCACGGATGATGAGGTCGTTGAACTCTGCGGCGGTGGTCAGGCGGCTCATGGTGCGCACCGTGAGTTCGGTGCGTCGCCCTTCGATGCGGCCCGACGGCAGTTCCACGTTCTCGCGCAGCAGGGCGGCGCGCACGTCCAGTGGGGTCAGCTTGTATGCGGCCAGCCGCGCGGGATCCATCCACAACCGCATGGCATACCGCTTCTCGCCCCAGATCTGCACTTCACTCACGCCGGCGATCGTCTGCAGGCGTTCCTTGAATGTGTTCGTGGCGATCTCGGTGAGCTGCAGCAGGTCGCGCTGGCCGCTCTTCACATTCAGGAAGAAGATCGGGATCGCATCCGCATCCGATTTCATGACCACGGGGTTGTCCGCATCCGGCGGCAGGAGCCGCACGGCACGCGACACCTTGTCGCGCACATCGTTCGCCGCGGCTTCCATGTCCACGCCGAGCTCGAACTCGACCGTGATATTGCTCCTGCCTTCGGAACTCGTCGACTTCAACGAGCGGATGCCGGCGATGCCGCTGATCGTCTCTTCCAGCGGTTCGGTGATCTGGGATTCGATGACGTCCGCATTGGCGCCGGTGTAGGTCGCGGACACGGTGACGACGGGAGCGTCGACGCTGGGGTACTCACGCACACCCAGGTAGGTATAGCCGATCACACCGAAGAGGATGATGGCGATCGACATCACGATCGCCAGGACCGGACGCCGGATGGAGGTTTCAGCAAGACTCATGGAATCGGTTACTCCACGGACGTGAGTTGTACGGGGAGTCCGGAGGCAAGCTGCAGGATCCCGGTCGTGATGACGGTATCACCGGCCTGCACGCCGTTGAGGATCTGGACGCGGGTGTCGGTGCGCACCCCGATGGTCACCGGCACGGCAACGGCCTTGCCGTCCTTCACCACGAACACCTTCTGGCCGCCGAGTTCCGGAATGAGTGACTGGCTGGGGACCAGCAGCGCGGCATCGAAGCGCTGGAGTTCCAGCGTCACTTCTGCGAAGCCACCGGGGACCAGGCGGCCGCCGGGGTTCGCCGCCATTGCACGGACCTGCAGGGTGCGCGACTGCGGGTCGATCTTCGGTTCGATCGCGAAGATCTCACCTGCATACACCTGGTCCGAACCGGCGCGCGTGAACCGGACAGCCTGTCCGACCTGCACCACCTGGGCATACCGCTCGGGCACGGCGAAATCGATCTTCACCCGCTCCAGGTCCTGCAGACTGGCGATGCGGGTCGTGGAGGACACATAGCTTCCCTCGCTGACATACCGCAGTCCGATGACGCCGTTGAACGGCGCGCGCAGGTCGGTCTTCTCGAACCGCGCGCGGTTGTACGCCAGCTCCGCCTTGATGGAGTTGAGCTCATTCAGCGCGATCTCGTAATCCTCGGAGCTGATGTTCTGCTTGTCGAAGAGCATGCGCCGGCGTCGTTCCTTCTCTTCGGCGAGCTTCACCTGCGATTCCAGCTTCTGCATCTGGGCCTGCAGTTCGTCGCCGTTGATCTTCAGCAGGAGATCGCCTTTCCGCACCCGGCTCCCTTCGCGGAAGACGATGCGATCGATCTTCCCCGCGATCTCGCTGCGGAGTTCCACCTCTTCGGTCGCCAGGATCGTGCCGGTGGCACGGATGGCATTGCTGAGCGGCCCGGGCCGGAGCACCATCGCGGTCACGGGCAGACGCACGTCCTTCTGGCCGGCACCACCGCCGGACCGTTCGGATGAGGAAAAGAGCTTGAGACGGGGGCTGAACAGGATCGCAACGAGGAGGAGGGCCCCTCCGATGAGCATGTAGCGGGTTCTGGGCTTCATTTTCACTTCACTATGGATACGCGTATCATGAAAGGTACCAAGAGCGTTCCCGAAATGCAACGCTATCCCATCAGTGGGACAGTCCCCTGGCCACCTGTGTCACCGCGTCCCATACCCGGAGGAAGTTCCCTCCGCAGACCTTTGCGATGTCGCGTTCATCATACCCGAGAGCAAGCAACTCGGCGATGATCGCAGGGTATCCCGCAACGTCCTTCACGCCAACCGGCAGGTCATCACCCAGGCCTTCGAAATCGGAACCGAGACCGACGTGCTCGATCCCGGCAAGGCGTACCACATGGTCGATGTGGCGTGCGACGTCCTGCGCGGTCGCATACGGAATGCCATGCTCTGCCCGGTATCGGCGCGTGTACGCAACGGCCTCTTCATCGAGCGAGCGGAGGTTGTGCTCACGCAGATACGCATTGATCGCCGGCCCCGCGGCAGCCATGAGCGTCCGGAGCGAATCCACGAGGAACATGGAGCCGAAATTGATCTGTACCACGCCTCCCGCAGCCGCAAGAGTCCGGATCATTGCATCGTCCATGTTCCGCTCGAACCCCGGCGTGAATGCCCGGCAGGCCGAATGCGATGCGATCACCGGTGCGCGCGAACGCCTCACGGCCTGGTAGAACGCGCTGTCGGACATATGCGAGACATCCACCATCATCCCCACCCGGTTCATGGCATCGATCGCGTCGAGCCCGAACGGACTCAGGCCGTTCCACCGGTGCGTGGTGTCGAACGAGGCGTCCGCAAGGGTGTTCGCCCGCGTATGCACCAGCGTGATGTACCGCACCCCGCGGTCGAAGAAGAGGCGCACATTCGCAGTATCCCCTTCCAGCGGGATACCATTTTCCATGCCCAGGACGAACAGGACATGTCCCTTCCCCGCCCCGGCACGGATCCCGGACGTGGTGGACATCATCCGGAACTTGTCCGGCCAGAGCGTTGCCAACCCTTCGGTGAACCCGATCTGCTGGAGAGCGAACTGCTTCGGACTACCATTCCCTTCGAAGCGTTGCGGCGTGTACACTGCGCAGACCGCGACATCCAGTCCGCCCTCCATCGCCCGGACGTAGTCGAAGTCCGTCGTGCGGCACCGGACGCTGATATCTTCCATGCGGTTGGTGAGACGGTATGGGATATCCAGGTGCGCGTCCAGCACCAGCAGGCTGTCCGCAAGCCATCGCGCGCGGTCCATGCGGCGGTCCTGTGCCGTCTGTTCGACGGAGGAGCAGGACGCCAGCACCAGCGCCGCACCCGCGACAGCCAGGGCACGGGACATTGAACTGAACGAAGACGAAGCCCGTGTCATCCGATCTCCAGTGCGCGGTTCAGGATGCGTTGGTTCGCGAGGCCGTTCTCTCCTGGCGACACGAGAGGTGTTCCCGCCCTGACGGCATCAACGAGGTTGGTGATCTCCTGCACATAGAGGTTCGGCACATCGAAGAACTCTTCGCGGGGCGGGGCGGGTTCCGAATCCTTGCCTCCGTCGATCCGGAGCGTCGCGGTGATGCCGCCGACCGTGAACTCGTCGGCCCGCAATCGCCCTTCGGTCCCCATGATCTCGATGTCCTTGCGGCGCACCGGTGCATCGTAGGAGCAGAAGATCGACCCGATCGTTCCCCGGGAGAATCTCATCGAGAGATGCCCGCTCCTTTCCGTCCTGGTTGCCGTGGGTTTCGGGTCGAGTACCGCCTGCACGTCCGCGGCATCATCGTCGAGGATGAAGCGCAGCGTGTCGAGGCAGTGCACGCCCACGTCGAAAACAGGTCCGCCGCCGGCCACGTGCCGGTCCAACAGCCACGCGCGCTTTGATAACCGGCCGTCATACACGAAATCCGCCCGCGCGAACACGATCTGTCCGAGCACACCGGACCTCACGATCTCACGCATCCGTTGTACCATCGGGGAGAAGCGGATCATGTGGGCGACCATCAGCCGCACGTTATGCTCCGCACAGGCAGCGATCATGGCTTCTGCTTCCTGCACCGTACAGGCCATGGGCTTTTCCACAAGCACATGCTTTCCGGCGCGCGCGGCGGCGAACGTCTCCGCGCAGTGCGCGGCATTGGCCGAAACGATGAACACCGCATCGACATCAGGGAGGGCGCAGAGATCCTCCGCGGTCGTGCAGGCATGCGGGATCCCATGCTCCCGGGCCTTCGCCTCGGCTTCGGCGCGCGTCCGCTTCTGCAGCGCAATGGGAACAGCGACCGGACACTGCTGCAATGCGGGGAGGATCGCCCGTTCGGCGAAAGAGCCGAACCCCAGAATGCCGAAACGGAGCGGGGCCTGATCACTCATGGTCTGGATCTTTCACGTGGTCAATGGCGAAGATGATGGAACGGAGGGGGTGTGCGGGACCGCGACGGGTGGGGAGGGGTACGGGGGACGCGCCTGTGCGCATCCCCCCACCCGATGAACCACAGACCTCACTTCGCGCGCATGCCCAGCTGACGGTCGAGCATGAACAGCGGCGTTCCGGTCTCGCCCAGCATCGTCAGCTGGTCGATCACCATCGTCGCGTTCTTCTCTTCTTCGATCTGCTCCTTGATGAACCACTGGAGCTCGATCTGCGTCGCATAGTCGTTCTCTTTGATGGCGAGGGCATACAGGCTGTTGATGAGCGCCGTCACCTTCTGCTCATGCGCAAGCACATCCTTGAACAGTGCCAGCGGCGAAGCCCACTCCGTCTGCGGCTTGTCGATCGCGCCGAGGACCACCCGTCCCTCGCGGTCGTTCATGTGGCCGATCAGCTTTTGCGAGTGTTCGAGCTCTTCCTGCCACTGCATCGTGAGCCATTTTGCGGATCCGGGGAGGTTCTTGGACTCGCAATGCTGGGCCATGGCCAGGTACAGATAGGCGGATTGGATCTCGTTCTTGATCTGTTCGTTGAGGGCATCTTGAATGGTTTTGCTGAGCATGGGTCGGATTTCCTGATTGTGTTTCGGGGGTGAACTGCAGTAAGCTACCAACTCACCGGTGAAAAGTCAAATAGCATTGGACTCGATTCATTGATACGGCAACGGGAATGCAAGAAAGGGCTGAGTTGCCGGCGGGTGAAGCGGCAGGCCACACCTCGTGACCGCCCCCTGTCGCGAACCGCAGCCCCACCCGCATGCAGATGCAATTCCCCTTGCAGAAATGCCGTCTCACGCCTATATTCTGACAAGCAGACTCGTTCTCCCCCGCGATGAGCTGATCGGTGTACGGCACTATGGCAGAGCACACATCTTCCATCGGCTTCAACCCGGACGCCTCGAACGATGGGCCGGGCGGGATCGATTCCCACTTCCTCCTTGAGCTCTTCCAATCCTCCCCCAATGCCATCTCCATCGCCGACCTGCAGGGCAACCTCCGCCTTGTCAACCGCCGTGCCCTGGAGATCTTCGGTCACGTGGACGATCGCGATGTCATTGGCAGGAGTGTCTTCGGGTGGATATCTCCCGAGGATCATGCCCGTGCCCGGGAGGCACTGGAACGGCTCATTACCGGAGGCACGTTCGTCCAGGCGCGCCTCCAGCTCCTCCGCCGCGATGGCACCACGTTCTCGGGGGAGATCAGATCCACACTCATCCGTGGCGGCGTCGCGGGGCCTGCACATATGGTCTTTTCGGTCGAAGACCGGACAGCGCAGCACCAGTATGAAACCGCGTTGCAGGCGATCCTGAAGGGGACCTCCGCGTCGCTGGGCGGCCAGTTCTTCCATTCCTTCATCCGGGAGCTATCGCACATCCTCGGCATGCGCTTCGCATTCGTCGGCCGGGTGCTCGCGGACTCCCCGGCGCGGATCCGCACGCAGGCGTTGTGCATCGACGGCAAAGTCCAGGATGCGATCACGTTCGACATTGAAGGGACTCCCTGCGCTGTGGAGAGCGCCGACGGCGTCACATTCTACGCTCAGGGAGTGCAGGAGCGCTTTCCGGATGCCGGGTTCCTGAAGACATGGAACGCAGAAGCATACCTCGGTGTCGCGATCCGTTCCGCGAGCGGACACACGAAAGGGACCATTGCCGTCATCCATGATCAACCGGTGCACGACACGACGCTCGCCAGGTCCATCATCGGCATCTTCGCTGCGCGTGCCGCCGCCGAGATCGGCCGGCTCGAAGCGGATGAAAGCCTCTGGGAAAACGAACTGCGCATGCGCAGCATCATCGATCATGCACCGTTCGGTGCCCACCTCTACGAACTCACCGGCGAGGGAAAGCTCATCTTTTCCGGGCACAACCGTTCCGCGGATCGCATCCTGAAGGTCGATCATCACCGTCTCGTCGGAATGACGGTCGAGGACGCCTGGCCGCCGCTCGCAGCCACCCAGATCCCGGATGCATACAAGAAGGTTGCACGTGGCGATGGAGCGTACGGCGAGAACAGCATCCAGTACGAAGCAGACGGTGTGGACGGGACGTTCGAGATCAATGCATTCCAGACCGGGCCGAATCGCATGGCCGTGTTCTTCCGTGACGTGACGGAACGCAAGAAGGCCGAGACCGCACTCCTTGCGGCCAAGGAGAAGGCAGAGGCTGCGGACCATGCGAAGACCGCACTGCTGAGCAATCTGAGCCATGAATTCCGCACCCCAATCACCGGGATCCTCGGGATGGCCGATATCCTCCGCGCGCACGCACTCGGGAGCAGCGAGCCCGAGGCGATCGATGCGATCACCCACTCGGCCCACCGGCTGCATCACTCCCTTGACGCGATCCTGAAAGTGAGCCAGCTCGCGTCGGGAACGGTGAAGCCCGCGATGCAGACGTTCGATGCGCGAGCGAACATCGAGCGGGCCGTTTCCTCGTTCCGTGATGCTGCACGGACAAAGGGTCTGGAGCTGCGGACGGAATTCCAGGAAGCATCGGGAGCCGTGCGCGGTGACAGCGACCTCCTGGACGAGATCCTCCGGCACCTTCTGGACAATGCGGTCAAGTACACCAGCTCGGGCAGCATCCTTGTCCGCTCGTCACAAACAGAGGAGCGGGGATCTGCCTGGTGCATCGTTGAGGTCGAGGACACCGGCATCGGGATCGCCCCTGAACACCATGAAGCGGTCTTCCATGAATTCAAACAAGTGAGTGAAGGGTATGGCCGCGAGTATGAAGGGTGCGGCCTCGGGTTGTCCATTGCCCGCCGGATGACTGAACTGATGGGCGGATCACTGACTGTAACAAGCCGCGAAGGTGCGGGTTCGACGTTCACGCTCCGCCTCCCCGGGGCACCACCCCCACGCGCCGCCGCAGCCCCGCGCCCGGAGCGGCCCTCGCCGGCCACCACAACGTCCCTCCCGGATGGATTGGCGCAGGTACTTATCGTCGAGGACAATTTCATCAACAAGACCGTGATCGCCGAATTCCTGAAGCACATGTGCCGGACCGACCACGCGCGTGACGGGAAAACGGCGATCAGCATGGCCCGGGCGAAGCACTACGACGCTGTGCTCATGGATATCAATCTTGGCCCCGGACTGAATGGCATCGAAACAACAAAGGTCATTCGCCAGATCACGGGCTACCAGGACACACCCATACTGGCCGTAACCGGGTACACACTTCCCGGGGATCGCGAGCGGCTGCTCGCGGAGGGCTTGAATGGCTACATCGCGAAGCCCTTCGGCAGGGAAGACATCCAGGATTCCATCCGCCAATTCCTCAAGCAATGAGTCATACCCCCGGGAGTCCGGTATTCCTGCATGGCAGACGCGACCGTGATTCCGTTTGCAGTCGGCTCCCCCCCTTGCTATCTTGATCCTATGATCTGCCGCATCACGACATTCCTGGTTCTGTTCCTCATGGTCTCGGGCGCCCGTGCCGGCGATGATGGATGCTCCACGAAGGGGCGCTGGCTTGCCCGCACGGCCGCACAGGCATCGACCGGCGATCCTGGCATCGATGTCACCTATTACCGTCTCAACCTCCGGGTCTTCCCTGCCGCAACAGCGCTTCAGGGTGTGGTGCGGATGACCGCGACCGTCGTTGCGGCATCCATCACGGGGGTGACGCTTGACCTCTCCGGCTCCATGACCGTGGATTCGGTGCGGATGGGACAGACACTCCTCCAGGTCACCCGGTATCCGACTGGTTTCGTGGCATCGCTTCCCTCACCGCTGCTGAAGGGCGCCGCGTTTTCGGTCGATGTGTTCTATCATGGGGTCCCGGCTTCAACCGGGTTCGGCAGCTTTGTGTTCTCAGAGACCTCAGGAAGCCCCTGGGTCTGGTCGCTCAGCCAGCCGTACGGCGCACGCGACTGGTGGCCGTGCAAGGACCATCAACTCGACAAAGCCGATTCCGCCGACATCATCGTCACCTGTCCGGGCGGTCTGAAGGTCGGTTCCAATGGACTGCTGCGCTCGACGACAGACAATGACGATGGCACGACGACCTTCTTCTGGGCCGAGCGCTATCCCATCGCCACGTATCTCATCTCGATCGCCGTGGGCCCGTTCATTGCGTTCAGCGACTGGTACCGCTACAGCGCCACTGATTCCATGGAGGTGCTGAACTACGTCCTCCCCACCCACCTTGCGGTCGCGCAGCAGGAACTGCCCAAGACGGTTCCCATGCTCGGCATATTCTCGCATCTGTACGGACCGTATCCGTTCCTGCGGGAGAAGTACGGCCACAGCCAGTTCGGCCGGGGCGGGGCGATGGAGCACCAGACGATGACATCCACCACGACCTTCGATGAGGATGTCCTGGCCCATGAACTGGCGCACCAGTGGTTTGGCGATCTGATCACCTGCCGCACATGGCAGGACCTCTGGCTCAATGAGGGCTTTGCCACATACAGCGAATCGCTGTACCGCGAGGCACGCTATGGCACCGCGGAATACCGCCAGATGATCCGGGGGCGGATGGCCAGCGCGTTGAACGCGCAGGGTTCGGTGTTCGTTACCGATACGACCACGGTGTCCAACCTCTTCGCTGTCGGCCGGGTGTACGCCAAAGGCGCCTGGGTGCTGCACATGCTGCGGCATGTCATGGGAGACTCCTCCTTCTTCCGTGCCATCAGACAGTACGCAGCAGATCCGCGATTCCGCTACGGCACGGCATCCACCGCCGACTTCCAGGGGATCTGCGAGGGCGTGAGCGGGACCTCCCTGGCATGGTTCTTCAACCAATGGATCTATGGCGAGAAGTATCCGCGCTACACCCTGCGGTGGACCTCCCGACCGGCCGGCAACCGTGTCCTGATCACCGGACAACTGGACCAGGAGACCCACACCACCACGCCATCGTTCTTTGTGATGCCCGTGGATGCCAGGTTCTCGTCCGGTTCCGCGGATACCACTGTGGTCATCCAGTCTGACCAGAAGTCAAAGGTCTTCTCGCTTGAGCTGCCATTCGCACCCACCCGCGCGGAGGTCGATCCGGATATGTGGATCCTGCGCGAGGTCGCCGATCCCGAGCCGCTGTTGCCTGTCGCGCTGACGCTGGACCAGAACTTCCCGAATCCATTCAATGGCGGAACGTCGATCCGGGTGCACTTCCCCCAGCGCATCGCCGCCACCCTCGAAGTGTATTCCATCCTGGGTGCACGCGTCGCCACACTCTTCAATGGCATCGCCGAGGCGGGGGTCCGTACATGGACCTGGGATGCACGTGACGATCGCGGCGTGGCGGTCGCGGCCGGCGTGTATTGGTACAGGATCACCGCCGGCGGCAACACACAGACACGTTCCATGATCACCCTGAGGTAGAAATGTATTCCATCCCCCGCGGCACCGCAGCGATCACAGGAGCATCGTCCGGCATCGGAGCGGTCTTCGCCCGGCGTCTTGCGGCACGGGGTCATGATCTCCTGCTTCATGGGCGGCGGGAGCATCTTCTCGCGGCGCTCTGTCAGGAACTCGCCGCGACGCATGGCATCCGCGCCACCTACGTCCTCGCGGAGCTTTCCACCGAAGAAGGCGTGCGTGCGGTCGAGGAACGCATCAACGCGATCCCGGACCTTGCGGTCCTCGTCAACAATGCGGGATCCGGTTCCCTCGGCAACTTCACGGAGGAGGCGGTGGACGAGCACCAGGCCCTCGTCCATACCCACGTCATGGCCGCCGTCCGCTTCATGCATGCCGCGCTGACCGGGATGCGCACCCGGCACGCCGGTGCGGTCATCAACGTCTCCTCGGTCGCCGGGTTCCTGATCGGACCGCGCAATGCTGCCTACTGCGCCTCGAAGGCGTTCCTCACGAGCTTCACGGAATCGTTGCACCTGGAACTGCACGGGACCGGTGTCCACGTGCAGGCCCTGTGCCCGGGATTCACCATCTCGGATTTCCATGCGCGGTTGGGGTACGACACGTCAGGCGATTTCTTCAGGAAGTTCATGACCGCGGAGGACGTGGTCGACCAGTCGCTGCGCGCCCTCGAGCGGGAGAAGGTCGTGTGTATAACAGGGGCGAAGTACCGGTTCGGCTTGCTGTTCATCCCGCGGTTCATCCCGCGGAGAATGTTCTACTGGCTGGTGCGGGTGACCCGGGACGCGAAGTGGCTCAGGCACGCGGGGAAAAGGGTAAGGCGATAAGGCAACAGGAACGTTGACCAAAGAGGACGGCCGGGTACTCGAAGACGGGAGGAACGGCACAAGGCACAAAGAAAAGGGCAAGAGGCGCAAGGGAACCTCAGCCGGCGCTCCCGTTGCCTCTTGCCCTCTGCACTTCTCTCCGCTCCTTATTTCCCCGCCGGCTTCACGAAGAGTGAGTCTGCCACCCCGCCATTCACCGTGCACTTGTCCACAGTGAGGACGAACGTCGTGCCCATCACCGTCTGCTCGTTCCTGGTGGGGATCAGCACGCCGCCAAACGGCTTGTAGTCGCTCATGTCAGTCACCTGCTCCACCGGCCCGCGGGGGGTGTTCTTCACGGACGCCTCACGCACCTTGAGGAAATCCTTCACATCGAAGTAGTGCCGCGAGACGCTCCCCGACTTCGTCGTCAGCGTAACCTCGTAGCATTCCTTCCCCTTCACCTCCTTGCGCCCCGTCACTTCGGCCTTTATGCCGAGTGCCGCAAGTGCGCCGTACGATTCGATCGGGGCTTCCTTCTGAACGTCCTCGAGATCTTCGCCCGTGAGGTCCTTCGAGCCCATCGGTGATGAGGTCCAGCCCGCCGTGCCATTGTACACCTGCTTCTGGACCATGCCCATCATCGCCACCTCCTGGTACAGGCTGGCGGGCGAGCGTTGAACGGTCCGGATCTTCATGTCCATCTCCTGGATCTTTCCGCTCACCTCGATGGTCCGGTCCTTGATGGCGGCATACTTCGCCGCCCCGCCGGTCCGCTCGATGAACTTCGCAAAGATCTGCTCCGCGGTGAGCGTCACGGGGGCGGATGCCTTTTCGGCCACGCGATTCCCTTCCTCGTCGTAGAGGCGCAACGGTCCGAACGCAGCGAGCTTCTCTTTCACGTCCTTGCCCGACCCGACCACCGCTACCAGCATCTTGTCGGGTGCGAGGTACTGTCGTGCGACGCGTTGAACATCGGCAGGGGTCACCGCCGCTACCCGTTGCAAATAGGTCCGGAAGTGGTCCTTCGGCAGGTTGTAGCGTTCGATATCGATCGCATACCCCGCCACATTCGTGGCCTGCTCGAGACTCTGGACGAAGGCACCGCTCAGGCCGTTCTTTGCACGATCCAACTCCACGCCATCCACCGCTTCATCCCGGATGCGGTTCAGCTCATAGAGGATCTCGGTGATCGCACTGTCGGTGACGCTGGTACGCACGGAGGTCTGTGCGGTGAACGCGCCGATAAGTTCATCCGGACCGACGGCGCTGTACGCACCGTACGTGTAGGAATGCTTTTCACGCAGGTTGACGAACAGTCGTGCAATGCCGCCGCCGAGGACCTTGTTCATGACCGTGACCGGCATGACATCCGGCGACGTCCGGGGCAATGTGACGGTCTGCCCGACGCGGATGGCCGACTGTACGGCGCCGGAGCGATCGACGAGCGCGACCGTGCGCTGGTCGAGCGGTTGCACCGCGGGAGCGACCGGCTTCGGGATCGTGCCTTTCTTCCATGCACCGAAATGTTTCTTCACGAGTGCGAGCACCTGGTCCTTCTGCACATCGCCAACCACCGCCAGGATCACGGCATTCGGCACGAACCATGTCTTGTAGACCTTCTGGCAGGCGGCGCGGGTGATCCGGCCGACCGACTTCTCGGTCTCCACTTCTCCATACGGATGCTTGTCGCCATAGAGGATCCGTTTCCGGAGGATGCTCACGATGGCATCCGGTTCACTCTTGCGGGCCTTCAGTCCCGACTGCGTCTGCATGACGAGCTTCTGCAGTTCCGACTGGGGGAACGACGGGCGGAGCGTGACGTCGGCGACGAGTTCGAAGAGCGCATCGATGTTGCGGGAGAGTCCGCTCGCATCGACGCTCAGGCCGCTGGCGCCCAGGGTGGCCCCGATGCGGTCCACTTCCTCATCCAGTTGATCCTTCGACCGTCGGGTGGTCCCGGAACGCATCAGCTGGCCGGTCATGTCGACAACGCCCGCCATGTCCTTTTCGAGGATCGGCGGCGCATCGACGAGCAGGCGGATCGCGACGGTCGGGAGCTCGTGGTTCTGCACGACGATGACACGCAGCCCGTTCGTCATCGTCAGCACATCATAGTCTGGGAAGGCGGTCGCCGGCGCCGGGCCCGGTCCGGGAACGATGCTCCGGTCCAATTGTGCATCCGCGCGTCCGGCGGCGAGCACCAGGACGGCACACAGCATTGCAAGTGCGGTTCTCATGGTCATGGCTCCTTACTGTCCTTGCGCTTTGGGAAGGTAATAGAGAACGGTGCGGCTGTCCGGTGTGAGATACTGCTGTGCCACCCGGCGGATGTCCTCACGCGTCACCTTCATGTAGCGCGCAAGCTCAGTATTGACGAGGTTCGCATCACCGAAGAACAGGTGATACATCGCGAGTTCAACGGCTTTCCCCTGCACCGATGAGTTCTTCTGAATGAACTCGGATTCGCGCTGATTGCGGATCTTCTGGAATTCCGCCTCGGTGATCAGATCCTTTTGCACGCGCTCGATCTCCTGCTGGATCGTCTTCTCCACTTCCGGAAGGGTCTTGCCGAAGTTCGCGATGGCCAGCGCCAGGAACAATCCCGGGTCCTCGAGACTCAGGGGGATGGACTGCACCACCACCGCCAGCTTGTCCTTATCCACCAGTCGTTTGGTCAGGCGCGAACTTTCGCCGCCGGACAACAGGGTGGTCAACATGCTCAGCGCATACGAATCGGGGGTACCCTGCGCCGGCATGTGATACGCCAGGATCACCGCGGGGAGCTGGATGTTGTCATACACGGTATCACGGACCTCCACCGTCTGCGGCGGTTCGACCTCCTTCGGGCGGGCGATCGGCGCCGTGCCGCGCGGGATACCGCCATAGTACTTCGCCACCAGGTCTTTCGTGCGGGCAATGTCGATATCGCCGGCGACCACGAGGCAGGCATTGTCGGGGACATAGAATTGCTTGTAGAACTGACGGAACTCGTCGGTCCCCGCGCGGTCAATGTACTGAGCGGACCCGATCGGGGTCCAGCGGTAAGGATGGACCTTGAACGCATGCGACATCGTCTGTTCGAGAATGGAACCGTAGGGGCGGTTCTCCAGTCCCTGCTTCCGCTCTTCCTTCACGACGCCGCGCTGGGTTTCGACGCCGATGGAATCGATCTTGAGGTCGAGCATGCGGCCGGATTCCATCCACATCGCCAGTTCCAGCTGGTTGGACGGGACGGTGATATAATAGATGGTCTGGTCGAAGCTCGTGCTGGCATTCAGCTCACCACCTGCATTCTGCACCATCTTGAAGAATTCGCCGCGCCCGATGTGCGGGGTGCCTTCGAACATCAGATGTTCGAAGAAGTGGGCGAAGCCGGTCCGGTCAGCCTGTTCGTTCTTCGAACCGACATGGTACACGAGGGCCTGGGAGACGATGGGCGCCGAGCGGTCCTGATGCAGGATCACGTGCAACCCATTGGGGAGATCGTACTGCTCGAACTGGATCGTGACCTGCCCGATCGCGGCGGCCGATACCAGCATGAGAAGCGCGAAGAGATACAGGGTCTTCACTGCTACCTCCTTCTGTTGGATGTTTGGATTGCGGGGGTGGTCCTCCCGCCTCGCGGGACGGGACCGCCCCGAAACAGCTATTCCCACCGGAACAACCATATCGCCAGTCCGATGCTGACCGGCGCCCAGATCCCGAGACCGATCAACTGCGGCATGATCTGCGCAACGCCGGCCCCATCGATCGCCACCGCGCGCATGGCATCGGCAAGATGCGTGAGGGGCAGGACCCCCGTGATGAGCCGCACCATCTCCGGGAGGTTCGAACGGCTGAAGAAGACCCCGGACAGCAGGAGCATGGGCAGTGTGATCGCATTCGCCATCGGCGGCACCTGATCCTCCGTACGGGCGAGGCCCGCGATCGCGAAGCCGAGGGCCAGGAACACCGTTGCCCCCAGCATCGCCACGGCAAGGAGGAGCAGCGCGTTGCCGATGAAGTGAACGTGCAATACGTACACCCCGAAGACGAGCATGAGCGCGATCTGCGCAACGACCACCACAAGGCGGCTGACGACCTGCGCGGTGATGAATTCACGGGGCTGCAGCGGTGTCACTTTCAGGCGGCGGAGGATGCCGCGGCGCTTGAGCGTCACGAATGCGAAGGCCACACCGAAGATGCCCAATTGCATGATCGACATCGACAGCACGCCCGGCAGAAGGAAATCCACATACGTCAGGTTGCGCACCGTGACCGCATGGACGTCGAGCGTCGTGCGCGGGAGACTCCCGGCCACTGCGAACACGGCATCATCCATCACCTTCTGCACGATCAGCGTGCCGAGCTGGGTCTCACGCGGTTTGGCCTCCCGGTCGGCCAGCACAATGAGACGCGGCGCCGCTCCCGTGCCGAACTCCGCGGGGATGATCACGAGCAGGTCGCGTTCCCCGACCATCAATTGCGCGCGCTCCGCCTCTTCCGTCCCCTCACTCACCTCCAGCGCCGACACATGGCGAAAGCGCTCGACGACCGCGACGCCGTTGGCGCCCGCGGCATTGACCACGCCGAGATGCATCGTGCCCACGCCATCGAACCGGATGAACCCGAACAATCCCAACAGGAGCAAAGGAAAGAAGAACGCCCAGATGACGGTCTCCCGCTGACGGAGGTACATCTTCAGGGCTGCAACGGTCATGACCCAGGTCTGTTTCATTCGTCATCCCTCAGGGAATGCCCGGTCAGCGAAAGGAACACATCCTCGAGATTGGCAAGGGCATGCGCACGTTCACGCGAGAAGCCGCTGTCGACGAGCTTCTGGATGAGCACGCGTGGCGCACCCAGCGCGATGATCTTGCCGTGGTCCATGATGGCCACGCGATCGCACAATTCCTCAGCCTCTTCCATATAATGCGTCGTCAGGACGATCGTCTTCCCCTCATCCCTGATGCGCTGGATCACGCCCCAGAGATGCCGGCGTGCCTGCGGATCGAGCCCTGTGGTCGGTTCGTCCAGGAACAGGACGACGGGGTCGTTCACCAGCGCCAGCGCAACGGAGAAGCGCTGCTTCTGTCCACCCGACAGCTGCGCCGGATACGATGCGGCGCGATCGGCCAGATCCACCTCCTGCAGGTACCGGAGAGGATCGATCTTCCGTCCGTAGAACTCCGCGAAGAGCACAAGCAACTCGCGCAGGGTCAGCCGGTCAAAGAACGACGTGGACTGCAGCTGTACCCCGATCATCCGTTTGACGTCCATCGGCGAACGCCGGATATCCACACCGTTCAGCGTCACCTTCCCGCCATCCGGTTCCCGCAACGTCTCGATCATCTCGAGCGTGGTGGTCTTGCCGGCGCCGTTCGGTCCGAGGATCCCGAATATCTCCTTCCGGCCGACGGTAAAACTGAGGCTTTCCACCGCGACGAGGTCACCGTACCGCTTGTGCAATTGATCGACGATCAGCATGGGATCATGGATCACTGTCTGCTGCTGTGTCATCCGTCTCTCCTACTCTCCTCCTGGTGCACGCAGGGTATCCCTGCGGGTCACGGTCAAGCGTTCGCGCACGGTCGTGCCCGGCGCGGTGAGACGCAGCGGCACGCACAGCGTATCATAGGTCACATCGAGCGATTCGGTCACGGTCTGTCCGCGCGCGATGCGCAGCGTCACCGGAATGCGCAGCGGCAGTTCCGGGAAGGAATACCACGTGAACACGCCGGTCCTGTCGGTGGACCCCAGGTCGCGCCGTCTGCTTCCCTGCACCCAGGGAGAGCTGACGGTGACGGGCCGCTCGCTGTGATAGCGCAGCTCGACACTGACCGGGCGGCGTCCGCCGTCGAGGTCAATGACCCGCTTGAGCTGCACGAGCGAATCCGGCCGGGCACTGTCCGGCAGCACCGCCGTGGTCTGATCGTACGTGAACCATCCCTCCGGCAGTCCTCCGGGGAGGCTGCGTTCGAGCACCTGCGTGGGGATGGTCTCCGTGGTCGTTCCACCGTCGAAGCTCACCGAAAGACCATCGACACCCTCGGACCCGGTCATACGGACCGTTGATGAATCGGTCCCGATCGTCAGTTTCTGTTCGATGCGCACCGTGGGCGGCCACGTGCTATCGTACACCGACGACAAGGACAGAGCTACCGCGAGGACCACGAACAGGCCGGCGACGATCTGTACAGCCCTGCCTGATCGGAACCAGCGGACCATGAACACATCGGCATCCGATGAGCGCTGGATGGCCGCGAGGCCGAACACGAATGGCAGTGAAAGCGCTGTGAAGCCCAGGATATACAACGCGTCGGGCAGGATCAGTCCGCGGAACGCATTTTCATACGACAACCCGCTCAGCATCCGGAGAAAGATCGTGAGCGGCTCGACGAAGACAAGTCGTGCGGGGAGGTAGAGTGCGACGAGCGCGGCGACGCGCTTGAACCAGACGGGGCGGATCAACACCGCGAGTGAGATCCAGAAGAGCGGCCACGCCATGTACAGCGCGATCTCCGGGTTCGCCATGAATGCACCGAACCATGCACCGAACATCAGAATGAAGAACCGGACGAACAGCGGGAAGGGATCGGTTCCGATGCGCCAGCGCGTCGCCAGACGAAGGACCGGCCACGACACGAGGAGTCCCCCGAGCAGTGCAAGAAGCGTGAACGCCGGGAAGTTGTTGACCCAGGGATAGCGGTATCCCGTGAGTGCCCCGAGGAGCGTTTCCGGGAGCCAGACACCGATCTGCAGGATGAACGCGAAGAAGACGAGTTTGAGCCCCGAGAGCGATGGTTCGCCCGCACGGTCCTTCAGCCTCCGCCGCCGGAGCGTGTTGAATGCCATCACGGAAAGGATCACCGCGATCGCTGAGAGCACATACATGATCTCATGCGACAGGAAGAACAGGTGACCCGCGTATTGCAGCAGATAGTACTTCTCCGTGGTCCGCGAAGGCACGCCACCATCGAACCGTTCCACGAGTCCGAGAACGAGCGACCCCGAGCGCTCCAACCCTGAGCTATCGAACATAGCCAGGTTGTCGAGCGGCGAGTGGATCGGATAGCCGATATCCGAGGTGAAATCGATCGCCGGGATGCCCCGTTCGAGGAACGGCATGTGGTCCGATCCGGTGCCACCCGGGGTCGACGAATTCAACGTCGCCATGTGGGTGAGGTACCGGAGGTTGCCATCGTTGCGCTGCGCATTGTAGATCTCCTGCGCGGCTTCGGGCAGCCAGCGAGGCGCACTCACCTGAAAGGCGGCGTCGGGATCGAGTTCGAAATACGATGCGCCGTCGGCCATGTCGATCTGCAGCATCAGATCGACACTATCGATCTCCGGGAAGTGGTCGACGAACCATGTGCTCCCCTGCAGGCCTTCCTCTTCACCGCCGAAGCACGCGAACACGATCGTGGACCGGAGGTCGCGTGCGCCCAGCACCCGGGAAAGTTCGATCACGCAGGCGGCACCTGAGCCATCGTCGTTGGCACCGGGTACATCCGGGGCGGAAGAATCGATATGACCGCCGATGACGATGATGCGTCCGCCCGAGCCCCGCAGGACGCCCACGGCGATGCCGCTGGTGGTGTTCACGCCCTTCGCGTTGGTCATCCGCATCACGTAGGCGGTATCGCATCCGGCTGCAACGAAGGAGCTTTCAGCGAAGGCAAGGGCCCGTTGCTCGGCGGGAGATCCCATGGGCCGCGGGCCGATCTCGCCGGCAAGCGTCCGGAGAGTCGCATAGGCACGCGCGCCGGAAAATCCTCCCGCGGAAGCGGAACGGGCTGGTGTGCACAGGGTGATGATCGACAGGAGGAGGACAGGGATGGTTGCTCGCATACACCGGTGCATACGGACCCGGCGCTTCGGGGTTGCAGTCAGGTTTTCCACTTCACCTCGGGAACGTTCGCGGAATGGTTGGCAAAACGGGCCAGAACGAAGAGAAGGTCGGAGAGACGGTTCAGGAAGATCATACAATCGTCGCCGATATCCTCATTGCGGGACAATCGCACGACCACGCGTTCCGCGCGGCGGCACACGGTGCGTGCGAAATGCAGTCGGGCGGCAACGGGTGACCCGCCGGGAAGAATGAAGCTTTTGAGTGGTTTGAGTTTCTTTTCGAGTGCATCGATCGTTCCCTCGATGAACTCGGCCTCTTTCTTGCCGATCCGCTTGAGGCCCTTCCGCTGAAGGGATCGCGGGGTAGCCAGGTCGGCTCCCAGGACGAACAGGACATCCTGGAGGCTTCCGAGGATGTCGTCCAGGTGCTTCCCGACCCCATCGGCCCGGACGATACCAAGCACCGAATTCAACTCGTCGACCGTACCATAGGCCTCGATGCGGAGGGCATCTTTGGGAACCCGTTGCCCGCCAAAGAGCGATGTGTCGCCCTTATCGCCGGATTTTGTATAGATTTTCATGGCAAAAGGTATGAAAAACGTCAGTGACAAGCAAAAACAGGAACAGGGCCCGGGGGCCCTGTTCCTGGATGTTCGGTCACCGACCGGATCACTGCATCATACTGCCCATCGCTCCGAAACCGAAGAGCGCAACCAGAATGCCTGTGAAGATCGCGGCGAGGATCGCATAGATCACGACCAGAACGATGATGATCACAACCATGTAGATGATCGTCTTGTCTTCCGGGGTCTTCATGGTGTGCGGAAGGCCCAGATACATGAGATACAATCCATAGAGCCCGGCAAGCATGCCCAGCCACGCGATCGCGGGAAGGATCCCGAGGACGCCGCCAACCCATGCCGGCGTGTACGAATACGCCACGGTCTGCAATGCACGGCCGAAGTTCTTCTGCGAACCGAAATTCGGGGCCAGAAAGTCCATGACAAGGGCCGTCAGATACACCCCCACGACCGCCACAATGAAAGACACGACGCCGGACCCGATCCCAAAGGAGAGCGAGGCGCCGAACGGTCCGCCGATCAATCCTGTTCCGATGATCGTCGCCACTGCCGGAACGGCTGCGAGGGGGACAACATAACCCGTGAGAATGGCGGTCGGGTTCGCATCTTCTGCGGCGATCACGGGCCATTCGGTCTTGGGTGTCATGATGATGTTCTTGACGCGGTCGACAAGATTCATGCTACCTCCTGATGAGATGAGTGTGTGAGAGGGACGGGGTCGTTGGAACAGATGGTCGATGAACCACTGGGAAGTTGAGACAATATAGCACGAGGGAAATGATTCCGCAAGCGAATAACTCAGGAGGGGATGCCGCGGCTGAGGGCCTATAAATGGTTGACTCCCTGCGTCCGGAATCCGGCTGGTCCCACGACATCCTTGTCGATGCAGCTGGACGCAGGGAGTCAGAGCTCCCATGACTACAGTATCGGCATCCCCCGGAAGATCTTTAGCCCCTGAGGTTGACTCTTGTGCCCGAACCCGTTACCATTCCTCTCAATTTTCCAGCGAAACAGCAAGGACCACAGGTGGCACAGGATCTTTTCAGGCTCCAGGGGCTCGAGCCCCCTGCAGGTGACCTCGGAATCCGTCCGGGCGTGTCGACCTGCAGGGCGTTGTGGACGACACCTCTTCCCAATGAAGGCGGGGCACCCGCCCATCGAATCATCCATGCACGCACACTGCAGCTCCACGCCCCGGCAACCCTGACACGCCTGGGGCTCCGGCGCTCACCCGGATATCACAAGTGCGGCTCTCATGCGGAACACGACTGGGTCAGGGCGCTGCGCATCCTTCTCTGGAACGGCAGCGGCTGGACGGTCCATCTCCACCTCACAGACCTCCCGCGGCCTGAGGAAGGGTCAACGTTCTGGATCGACCTCCGCGGCATCGTGACCTCCGCCGTGCTCTTCGAGATCCGCGAAGGGGTCTCGGACCGGTGGTGGCCGTCGTGGAACCTGTGCGCAGGGTCGATGGTCCTCGAAGGTGACCCTCCCGCCACGCCCCCGCTTCGAGGGGAGCGTGCGATCATCCCGACGGTGGGGCCGATGGACCGCCTGCCTTCCGGCGTAACCGCCTGGCATGCGAATGGCGAGGTTCGCTTCCGCAGCAAGTTCCTGGAAGTGGGGTTCAGCCTTCGCCGGGCCGGACTGTCGTATCTCGCTTTGGACGACGAAGGCCGGAGCAGGACCTCGGTGAATCTTCTCCGCATGAGTCCGGGGATCTGGGTCCAGGGCTTCTTCCTGCACCCGGTTGGCACAGGCCCCACCATGGCCCCGTCGATCCGCTACGCGGTCGGGGGCACGACGCACGTCGAGCAGAACGCTGTCGAATACCACGTCCATACCGAAGACGGGAGCCAGGACTATCGGGCGCGTTGGGAGATCCACGAGGACCGGCTCGAACTTTCCGCAACGCGCACGGGGCGCGAGGACATGAGGGCCTGGGAGAGTAGTGCATGGACGATCGGGCTCGATCCGCGTGCTTCGGCAACCAGCGGACTCGGCGCGATCACGCGTGCAGGCGAAGCCGGAACGATGCAGCTCCCGGTGATCCTCCACGCACCGGGCTATGGCAGTCTGGAGGCACGCGTGCAGACCGGGAGCGCACTCTGGCGTGCAGATGCATTCCGCCCCGCCGACCTCGCGATCCATCAGATCAAACTCGGTGAGGTCGCGCAACCGGAAGGTGACTATCTGCTCCTCAAGGGGACGCACGCCGCCAGCATCACACTCCAGGCCCGGCAATTCGGTCCGGCGCTGCGTGATGATACGCCGGAAGAGATACGGCGCGCGGTCAGCCGGTGCACCGTGACGGCGTTCTCCTACCGGGCAGATACCGGCACGCTGAGCAACAACGGTAACTCGATGCATTGTCCGCTGTGCATGGACAACTGGTCTGCCCTTGCGCGGCAGGCCGGAGAGCTGACCCCGGGGATCTCCGCTATCGATCTTCTTCGCGATTCCATCGAGCGCTGGCTCGATGGCGGCCCCGGGTATGCGAGCGGAGGCCTTCTGGCAAGTGGCGAACCGCACAGTGCCGAGGATGAATACCTGATGACGGGGGCGGCCGGGCTGCTCGGCACCGCGGAGTTTCTCGAACTGCAGGGGTCCACCGTATGGCTGCAGCGCTTCGGCCCGCAGATCGGGCGGCAATTGTCGGCGATGCGCGCGCGCGACGTGGACGGTGATGGACTCGTCGAGAGCCGGTACCGCCTCGGCATCAGTGGACAGGGTCAATGGGCAACGTGTTTCTATGATGTGATCTCCGTGGGCTGGAAGTGCACCTTCTCCAACGCTCTATTATATGCCGCACTCCGGGCGCTCGCGCGTACGCTCCCGATGCATGGTCGGGCCGACCTGGCGCACGGTCTCGATGCATGGGCTGACCGCCTCAAGCAGCATTTTCTCCCCGCGTTCCTCAATCCGGCGACCGGTTGGCTGGCCGGATGGCGGTGCAAGGAAGGGCGTCTCCACGACCATGCATTCATCACGATCAACGGTGCGGCGGTGGCGAGCGGGGTCGTGGACCTCCCGGAGGCACGGGGTATCATGGAACGGATCTGGGGTGAAGCGGTCCGGGTGGGACTCCCCTATCACTGGGGAATGCCTGCGAGCCTCTGGCCGATCCCGGACGAGGACCTGCCCGAGATCCAGCAGGGCTTCCCGTTCGGATCCTATGCGAATGGCGGTCTCAGCACCGCCCAGACACGGCATGTCGTCGAGGCACTGTACCGCGTGGGGATGGAGCACGAGGCGGACGGGATACTGCGTTCCATCTGCGCCGGACTGGCCGATGCCCGGCTCTTCGGTGGAGCCAAGTCAGGCGTTGATTGGCGCACCTGGGATGGTTGGCCCTGGGGGTATGAGGGTTTGTTGACGGACCAGTTCGGGATACTTGCGGTGGGGATCGACAGATACAGGAAGCGATGAAGAGTGCATCGTATGCGTGATGAGGATCCTGAACGCGATCACGATGAGGATGATGCCCCCGACGATCTCCGCCTTCGCGCCGACATGCGCGTGGAACCTGCGGCCAAGGAACACCGCAAGAACGCAGACCGCCCCGGTGACCACGCCGATGATCAGGCTCGGCCAGAGGATCTCGGTATTGAGGAGTGCCAGGCTCAGGCCGACCGCAAGAGCATCGATGCTGGTCGCTACAGCGAGGGCCATCAATGTGAGGCCGCGCGACGGATCACGACCATCGGAGGCGTCGGGATCGCCGGCGCTCCCCCAGATCATGCGGACACCCACGGCGGAAAGAAGCGCGAAGGCCACCCAGTGGTCCACGGCCGCGATCACGGGCGCGAGTGCGAGTCCGGCGGCCCATCCGAGGATGGGCATCAGGAATTGAAACAGCCCGAAATGGAATGACAGCCGGAATGCGGCACGCCGGTCAGTGACCGCACCCGTTGCGGCAGCAGAGAGGGTGACCGCGAAGGCGTCGATGGACAGCGCAGCGGCCAGAAAGAGTATTTCGAGGATCGACATGGCTTCCATGGTCATGAGTTTTTTACGAAAATGCAACCACCACCCATGTCCTTTCGTACACCAGAGACATCACTCAACGGAGCGTCACATGCGAAAAGTCACTTCTCTCCTTCTCGTTTTCATGGCGATGCCGGCACTTGCCGGGGCACAGACATGGCAGGGAGGGATCGATTTCCTCCTCGGTTCGCCCCAGAAGGAGTTCCGGAAGAACGTTGACCGCCTCGGCGTGGGCGTTACGTTGAACGCCGGCTATGCACCGGAAGGCACGCCGGTGATGCTCGGTCTCGAATTCGGGTTCATGAACTACGGGTCCAGCGAACGGCGCGAGCCCTTCAGCACCACCATTCCGGATGTCTTTGTGCGGGTTTCCACCACCAACAACTTCATCCTCGGCCACGCGCTCCTCCGGTTACAGCCCAACACCGGTGTCGTGCGCCCGTATCTGCAGGGAATGGTGGGGTTCAACTACCTGTTCACCGAGACGAAGATCGAGAACGAAAACAATGTGGGACAGGAAGTGGCCAGCAGCACCAACCTGTCCGATGGGGCGTTCAGCTATGGTGGCGGGGCCGGGCTCATGGTCCTTGTGTACCGTCCGGACGACGGGTCGATCTCGGATATCTATCTCGACCTCGGCGCGCGCTATCTCTTCGGAGGAGAGGCGGAGTACCTGAAGGAAGGATCCGTCCGGAATGTCAACGGGCGTGTGGTCTACGACTCCTTCACCTCTGCCACGGACCTGCTCGAACTGCAGATCGGCGTCACCGTCCGCTTCTGACGCCCCCAGCATCCCGTTCAACAGACAGGGCTCCCCGCGGGGAGCCCTGTCTGCGCTCATGTCCTGTGGGTGTCTTCCCCTTACGCCAGTTCCGACATCTCCACTTCGCCATGGAGGACCTCTTCCAGCTTGCGCAAGAGCGCCTCGGTGGTATAGGGTTTCTCGAGGAATGGCACGTCCCGGAGCGTCATCGCACCGATGCGCTTCTCGTTCGAGTTCAGGCCGCTGCACGCGATCACCTTCACGTCGGGGTCCATGCGTTGGAGCGCGCGGATCGTTGACGCACCGTCCAGATAGGGCATCACGATATCCGTGAGCACCACCGAGATCTCACTGCCGTGCTTGGAATACAGGGCCAGCGCCTCCGTTCCTTCATCCGCGGTGAGCACGTTGTAACCGTGGCTGAGCAACGTGAGCCGTGTGATCTCACGGACGATCCGCTCGTCGTCGACGACCAGCACCGTCTCGCCGTTCCCATTCCGGGGCGGAGCATCCTCATTGCGGACCTGCACACCGTCGAAGGCATCGACCGCCGGCAGATAGATCTCGAACGTTGTGCCGGTGCCCACCTGGCTGCGCACCCGCACGAATCCCTCATGGCCGCGCACGATGGCGAGGACGGTGGACAGGCCGAGGCCGGTCCCCTTCCCCACCTCCTTCGTCGTGAAGAACGGCTCGAAGATCTTGTCGATGACCTCCGGCGGTATCCCCGTGCCGGTATCGCTTGCGCGCACGAGCACGTAGTTCCCCGGCTTCGCCTCCGGATTCAGTGCGGCATATTGCTCATCCAGGGTCACCCCCTCGACGCTCAGCCGGAATGTGCCGCCCTGGGGCATTGCATCACGGGCATTGACGCACAGATTCAGGAGCACCTGGTGCAGCTGTGTGGCATCTCCCTTGACGCAGGGGATCTGCGCGGGCGTGTTCATTTCGAAGGTGAAATTCTTCGGGAAGGACTGGTCCACGATCTTCTGCATCTCGCGCACCAGGTGGCGGGGCTGGAGCACCATGCGTTCGCCCTGGACGCCGCGCGCGAACATCAGGACCTGTTTCACCATATCGGCCCCGCGGCGCGCGGATTCTTCGATCATGCCGAGCATCTTGAGGCTGTCAGGGTCCTTCATCCTCTCCTTGAAGATCGCCATCGAGAGCAACACCGGCGACAGAACGTTGTTCAGGTCGTGGGCGATGCCACCGGCCAGCGTACCGATGCTCTCCATGCGCTGGGCGCGGAGGAACTGCCCCTCGAGCTTCTTCTTCTGGGAGACATCGGTCGAGATCGTCAGGATCGACTTGGGCTCACCCTTCGCATCCCGCACGAGCGTCCAACTGGTCTGCACGACGAGTGCCGTGCCGTCCTTCGTCACCTGATCCATCTCGCCGGTCCACCGCCCGTCCTCGAACAATTTGGCGCGGGCTGCGATGGCCGCCTTGTCATGGTCGTTCAGGAACAGGCTGCTGACACCGCGTCCGACGGCCTCGGCCGCCGGCCATCCGTACAATGTTTCTGCGCTCTTGTTCCAGTAGAGCACCTCATGATCGGTGCCGGTGACCACGATGGCATCGTGAGCCAGGTCGAGAAGGGCTGCCTGCTCGGCGATACGCTCTTCGGCGCGATGGCGTTCTTCCATCTCGCCCCTGAGGGCAGCCGTGCGCTCCGCGACCACCTGCTCGAGGTTCTCGCTGATCAACGCGAGTTCGTCGCGTGCACTCGCCACTTTGCGGGAATGTCGGAACTGGGTCTCGTAGGTCGTCAGGAAGAAATTCAGCATTTGCAGGCGGTTCGCCTGGATCACATACTCCTTGCCCCGGTACGACACCTCGAGGGACTCTGCCTCTTCACGGCGCAGGCGGTGGGACGCGGAAGCCAGGATCTGCTTCACTCGCACGATCAGATCCTTCGGGTCCCAGGGCTTCATGATGTAGTTGTCGGCGCCCACGGACAGGCCACTGAGGACATCGGACGGATCCGCCTGGGACGTCAGCAGGACGACCATGCACTTCTTGGACTGGCCGGTTTGATGGATCCTCCGGCACAGGGTGTACCCGTCCATCCCGGGCATCATCACATCACTGATGACGAGGTCCACGGCATTCTGTTCCAGAAACGACAGAGCACTCATGCCGTTGTCCGTGGCATGCACCGTATAGCCGGCCTGTTCCAGGACGAACTGCAGCTTCATTGCCTGGACCGGCTCATCTTCAACGATCAGAATGCTCTGTTTCATGACGCACCTCTTCCTTCTTGTAGCATGACCTCTGCGAGCGCGGAGAGTTCAAGGTTCAGCCGCTCGACCTCCGTCGCGAGTTGCGCAACGAGGACCGGCGCACCCGCGTGGAATCCTGCGAATTCCATGCCAAAGCGAAATCGGGGCATGCGGGGTCAGAATGGCAGGTCAGAAACGCCGGTAACTGGCAGGCATACAACCATTTGTAGATATACGAGCAGTGAAGCAGAGGAGGATGGATATCGTCATAGGGGGGAAAACGCGGGGAATTCGATGGTTCAGGCCGGCGGGGGTTCCACAGATCCCCCTGAATATTCACGCAGGGGCCGAGCAGGCTCGGCCCCTGCGCGTCGATCATACATCGACCGGAGGCCCATCATCAGAATCCTGCCCCAACCCGGGCGAGGAGGTCAGTGCCCATCCGGTGGACGGCGGTCACCACCCCGCGGGGGAGGGCCCTGCTTCTTGATCTCCTCGAACTTCGTCTTCTGCTCAGCCGTCAGAAGGGCCTCGATCTCCTTATTGACCTTCTCTCGCTGGCCACGCATGCTCTCCCGCATCGACTCGCGGTCGCCTTCCGCGGATTCGAAGATCTTCCGCATATCTTCTTCAGAACGTTTATAGATCGTGAGGACCTTCTTCGCCTGGTCTGCAGTGAGGCTCAGCTGTTCGGTCAACCTCTTGGTACGGTCCTCTGCCGACATGCGAGGGGGCTGGGCGAACGCCGATGCCGCGGCCAGGAACACGAATGCAGCAAGCATGAGGCCGGTGATGACACGGGCCGCTACGACAGAACGTGATGTCATGGGACGATCCTTGAGTGGTGATGCAGTGCGGCCGGCAGATAACCCGTCCGGCGATGTCTAATAGACACACCAACCGCAGGATCGGTTTAACCCGCAGAGTCGTGCATATCAAAGAAAATGGCAGGGACCCCGCACGGGGTCCCTGCCATTCCAGAACATCGTCGATCGGACCCGATCGTCAACCGGGAGCACCCGGGCCTACTTGACGAGCATCATCCTTTTGACGTCGGTCTTGTTCTCGGTGACCAACCGATAGAAGTAGACGCCCGAGGCGAGGTTCGCTGCGTTGAACGGCACGGCATAGTACCGCCCGGCCTCGGCCACACCCTCAAACAGCGTCACCACCTCCTGGCCCACCACGGTGTATACCTTCAGCGACGCCTGACCACTCGTCGGCACCGAAAACTTCACCATCGTCGCCGGATTGAACGGGTTCGGATAGTTCTGCATCAGCGCGAACTCCCGCGGCGCAGTCTCCGCCACATCCGTCACGGCAACATTCACGACGACGCTCTGCGTATACTGAACTGCGCCATTCAGGTCCTGCTGCTTCAATCGGTACTCATACTTCCCCGCCGCCTGAACGGACTTGTCCGTGAAGCAATACGTCTGAGGCTCGATCGTCGTCCCATGACCCGCTACGAACGCATCGGCCACATCCGCAAACGTTTCGTCACGGTCGGCCTTCCTCTGCACCGTGTACCCATAGTTGTTCACTTCACTGGCCGTCGCCCACTCCAGGATCACTCCCATGCCACTCCGGGCGATCGTCGCCGCGAACGACGTCAGGGTCACTGGCAGTGGCAGCTCCGTCGAGTTCGCATAGAACGGCGTCCCGGTGTTCGTCACATCGTTCCCCGAGATCTCGATGTACCAGGCACCGTTCGCGCCTGCATCGGCAGGATCGCGCACTTCGATCAGCGCCGGACCCGTCCCTCCCATCACCGGGATCTCGAAGAGGTCCACCTCCGTGCCGTTTGCCCAGGTGATGTTCACGTTCGGCGTCGAGGCGAACTTCTGATAGCTGAACGCCCCTTCCGTGCCCACTGCTCCGGCCTTGCCGATGCTGAAGACCCCGGCCGGGGTGCCGAGCGTCACCCCACTGCCCGTCTCCCAGAAGAGTGATACCACCACGTTGCTGAACGGCCGATCGGTGAACCCACCACCCGACACTTTCGCCCTGACCACCACCGTGTTCGCGTCAATGGCAAAGATGCCCGCCTGGATCGTCTGCGCCTGCCCCATCACCGCGGCCACCAACAGCAGCACCCCCAGCACAAGACTGATGCGTTTCATTGGATTCTCCTTCGTTCGATTGATCGTCATTAGTTCGGCACGTTACTCGAGCGCGTGGCGGTCATGTCCGCACCCCCGACCGTCTGCAGGATGATCGAGCGGTCATTCGCGCTACCGCTATACTTTACCTGGCCGTTCATGTTCACATCCTCGGGATGATACCCGCTCACCGTCAACGTCAGGTCCGAGCCACCGATGCGCGTCAGGATCGGCGAACGGTCGTTCGCGCTGCCGCTGTACTTCACAATGCCGTTGCCCGTCACGTCGCCGGCCCACATGCCAAACACCCCGGTGGCCACTTCCTTCGCATCGCCGCCGTAGTACTGCGTGAGGCTGCTCGTGAAGTCATACAGGGTGCTCGTTGCGTTCAGCGTCAGTGTCGCCGCGCTCATCACCGCAAGGTGGTTCCGGTGACGGACCACCACATAGTACGAGCCCGGCATCAGCCCGGGGAAGTGCACTGGTGAGGAACCGTCCAGGTCTACCACCGTCCCGTTGCTCTTGAGCAGGGCCGCCCGCGAAGCCACTGTCGAAGCTCCGAGCGAGTCGCTGCGCAGATCCACCAGAACCCAGTCTACCACACCAGCGGGCACCGCGCTCACGCTGTCTGTCCCGGTGTAGCTCCACGGCGCAATGCCGTAGGGGTGCTGGTGCGGAATGAACGAGGCGGCGTGCAGCGCCGTCGTCATCGAGTCCAGCACGAACGGACCCTGGAGGAACACCTTCACGTTGGCCACGGTCGCGCCCAGAACCGTCACTTCGTCTGACACCTCGCTGACGAGTTTGCCTGAAGCCAGGGCAGTGGCCGTCACCAGGTCGCCGCCATTGAGCGCGGTGACACCGGCGAGCAACCACGCATTGGATGTCACTGTCGTGGTGGAACCAAGCGGAAAACCGTTCACGTACACGGTGATCACTGCTCCATCGGCCTCGGCGCTGGTGCCGGAGACGGTTGTTGCGCCCGCCAGGATCGGCGAAGCAACGGTCGGCGCGGTCGTCACGGCGGAGACCGTGACCTCATTGGAGAACACGCTGAGGAGCTTGCCCGTGGCAAGGGCGGTGGCCTTCACCAGGTCACCCGCCACCAGCGCTGTCATGCCGCTCATCGTCCATGCATTCGTGGTGACCGTCGTCGTGGAGCCAAGCGGCGAACCATTGACATACACCTGGATCACCGTGCCGTCGGCTTCGCTCGACGTACCCGTCACGGACGTCGCCCCGGCCGCGATCGGGGTCGTGATCACCGGCGCTGTGGTCGTCGGACTCGATATACCCAGGATGAAGTCACTGAAGGAGTCCATTCCCGTGAGCCCGACCGACGTCGCGGTTCGGCTCCCCACCGTCGGGTAACTCCAACTGCTGTCGTATTTCGCACCGACGAGCTGGGCGACATTCGCGCCCCCCTGGACATCAGACGGAGCGAATGTGAAGAGCGCATCATATGTCCCGGCCACACCGCTATCAGTGAGAGACCAGGTCCGCTTCACATTCTGCACCGGATCGATGACCGACGTCGCGGCCGGGCCCGGGAGGGTCGGCACCGTTGCACCGGTCAGCGTGCCCGCTGAGATGGCATTTGCGAATGTCACCTGAACAGGAGCATAGACGGCACTGTCGCCGATCGCAAAATCAATGACCGATGCACCGGTCGTGACCGGACGCTGCAACTGGCCGGCGACGTAGGACACCGAATCGGCATCCACGACCGCACCCTTCGCAAACAACGTGTGCGCCCCTGTTGCCAACCGTCCCGTCGTCAATGTCAGGGCACCGGACACCGCCAGCGGTCCACCCAGGGACACACCCGCCGGGTTATTGATTGTGAGCGCAGACAGGCCCGTAACGCTCGACGGGATGATGATGCCCGGCACGCTGCCGTCGATCGTCAGGGTGGTTGTTGAATCAGCAAGGAGGTTGGTCGGAGTTCCTGCGATCGGGTTACGCAGCGTCAGAGCATGAGCCCCGGCAATCAAATAGCCGGACGTCAGCGTCAATCCCCCCTGCAGGTCCATATCCGCCTGCAACGCACTGCCGCTTGCATTGTTCACCGTCAGACCATTGAGAGCCGTGATGTGCGGGGGCACGACCACGCCGGCTACCGTCCCACCAATGACGATCGATGACGTTCCCCCGGCGATCAGCCCGGTGGAGACACCGGCGATCGGGTTGCTCAGGCCGAGTGTCCGATCTGCGACCGTCAGCAACCCCGAGGTCAGAGTAAGAGTCCCCTGCACATTAAGATCGGTCGCCAACGTCACGCCATTGGCGGTCTTGTTGACCGTGGTATTGAAGAGGACGGCATTCGCCGGGCCGGCAACCGTCTGAGCAGTGGCTCCCGTGAAGGTGAAGGTCGTCGCCAGCGGATCCACAGGTCCGTTCACCGTGAGGTTTCCGGAGAGCGAGATGTTCCCGTTAAGTGAGACCCCCGCGGGATTAGAGAGTACGAGAGCATTGTAGCTCGCGAACCCCGCAGGCGCGGTCTGGGCGGTCGTCCCGTTGTACTCGATCGTCGACCCCGTGAGCGTATGGCCTGTCGCGGTCCCCGGTGTGAACACCCCCGCGATGCGGACAGGTCCGGCAGACGGGAAGGTCTTGTTCGCGTTGCTGAGGGTGAGGTTGCCATAGTCACCCTTGACGATCGCCTGTCCTGCTGTCGCCTGATTGTAGTTAACCGTCGCACCAGCCACACTGGTGATGCTCCCGGTAGTCACACTCACGCCGCCGTTCAGCGTGAGGGTTCCCCCGGCCAGCGATAGCGGGGTGGCACCCAGCGTGAACGTGCCGCCGACCGTCAGCGTGCCGTTCACCGCGATCCCGGTGGGATTGTTGAACGTTGCGGCGGCAAGGGTGGTCGCCGCCGATCCCGTGATCGTCTGCTGAGACGTTCCGCTGAACGTCGTCGACGCCGATCCCACGGTGAACGTGCCGTTGTTGGTCAGATTCCCCTTGAACGTTTGTGCGACCGAGGTCGTGAATGAGCCGTTGATCGTGACCGGTCCGTTGAACACGAAGCTGTACGAAGGGCTGAACCCACCGGACGTAACCGTGAAAGAACCATTGACCGTGGAGGCATAGGCTGTCGTCACTGACCCACTCACGCGGTTGACCACGATGTTGCCGAGCGGCGGACCGTTGTGGTTCATGAACTGCGAGCCAGTCCCGTTGAACACGATCGTCACGCCACCCTGATTGAAACCGGCCGGACTCGTCGAGAACTGTGTGTTCAGGTTCCCGCCGAGGAAAATGGACGACGTACCGACAAGGAACAGTCGCGTCGAGAGTGGTCCGAGAAGCGTACCTGCGATCGTCCGGTCGGCGCCTAGCGTCCAGGTCCACGCACCACCGCTATTCATCGAAAGATTGTTGTAGCTCCGGTCCGTGATGACATACGGATTCGTCCCTGAACCTTTGTAGGTCACCGTTCCTGCTGACGCCATGTTGGGCAATGCCCATGTACCGGTTCCGGCGTTTCTGAGAGAGGACAATGGCCCCGGTCCAAGCGCACCGAGGGTATCTGCCGTTGCGTTGGATGTGACGAGAGTACCTGTCGAACCCATCGTGAGGGTGGTCGTACCCGATCCGCCGGATTGCAGGATGCCCTGTGCACCCAGGTCGAGCGTGCCATTCACCATGACGATCCCACCCGGGGCAATGGCCAGCGTGTATGGGGTTGCGCTGTTGAACTGCAACGTACCCGTCACCGTCAGCGTTGAGAGGTTCCCGCTCGCATTCATGCTCACCGTGTGGCCCGTCGCAACCGTGACTGCATCGCCAAAGCCGGGGACGAATCCGCTGTTCCACACCGTCGGGTCGCTCCAATTGCCGGTCTTGGTGCTGGTGATCGTTGTCGGTGCGCGGGTTGTGAAACTCCATACTGTCGACCAGGCACTCGTGCCGCCGGAATTCGTGGTGTTCACGCGCCAGTAGTGTCCCGTGCTCGCTGCCAGGGGGGCGGCCGGCGTGAGCGTCGCCACCCCTGTGATGTTCGAATCCAGAACGATGGAGGCGAATCCCGCATCGGTGGCGATCTGGACCTTGTAGGTCACCACACCGGGCACGGCATTCCACGTCAACACCGGCATTACGGCGACCCCGGTCGCGCCATCTGCCGGCGCGGTCAGCACGGGGACGTCGGGCGTGGCGAGGACGGTCGTGAATCCGCTCCCGGCCGACCACACGCCTGTCCCACCCACATTCGTCGCGTTCACGCGCCAGTAGTATTGTGTGCTGGTGCCAAGGGGTGTGGAGACCGGATGAGAGGTCCCCGCAATGCCCGCCACATCAAGGACCGTCGACGAAAAGCCGGGATCCAGGGAGATCTGAACGCGATACGTAGCGGCTCCGACAGCAGGACTCCACGTCAGGGTCGGCGTCGTCGGAACCTCCGTGGCACCAGTGGCCGGTGCGGTGAGGACAGGAGCCGGAGGGATGGCGATGATCGTCGTATAACTCCAGGGCGTTGACCAGCCGCTCGTCCCTGCAACGTTCGTCGCGTTCACCCTCCAGTAGTACATCGTACTGTTGGCCAGGGCCGATGGGATCCCGAAGGTGGTCGCGGTGATGCCTGTCTGGGTCAGAACGATGGTCGCGAATCCCGCATCCGTCGCAACGTCGACACCATAACTCGTCGCACCATACACGGCATTCCACTTCAGCGTGTCGATGACCGGACGGTCGACGGACGCATTGGCCGGCGCAACAGGAGCCGGGCTTGCCGGCGTCGTGGGGATCACGGTGCCGACGGCGAAATCACTGAACGACGTCAGGCCGGTGGCCTGGGTGCTCGTCGCGGTTCGCGTTCCCGTCGCTGTGGGAGACCAGACCGCCCCATCCTTCTTCCGTACTTCGAACGTATTCGGATCCGCGAGGGGGTCGACGTCCGCCGCGCCGTACGTGAACGTTGCAGTGTAGCTCGAGAAGCCAACGCCGCTGTTCGTTATCGTCCAGGAACGGTTCACATCCTTCGAAGCATCCAGACCGGAATTCGCGATGTCCGGATGTTCGCCGCCTGCCGTGGATGCGACCAGATTGCCCGCCGTGCTCACGGATCCGAACACCACCGTCGCCGGCGCATAGAACCCCCCCGAACCGATCTCGAACGTCCGCGAGACATTGGAACCTGACGCGACGTTCTTCTGCAACTGCCCTGTGACAAACCCGGAGGTCCGCGTAACGCTCCCCGTCGACGTCAGGATCAGCATGTTCGGTCCGGTTGCCAGCGCACCGTTCGTAAGGGTCAGCGCATTGGTCACCGTCGCGTTCTGACCGAGTGTCAGGCCGGAAGCATTGTTGAGCGTCAGGCGGTAGAAGGATGTCGGGAATGTCCCGCCCAGGGACTGTGCAGCGGGACCGGCGAAGGAGACTGTGCCGGACCCACCGCTATACGCCGTTGCCCCCGCATTGTTGAGCAGGTCCCCCTTGAGTGTCAGGGTCCCGGTGGACTGCATCACGGAACCACCCGTAATGGTCAACGCACCGTTCACCGTTGGTGCCGTCGTCAGGGTCAGGGAGTTCGCCGCACCGAGAGCGACGGTCAGATCGTTGAACGTCGTCGCCGACGACCCGGAGATCGTGCGGTTCGCGTTTCCGGCAAAGGTCACCGTCCCGGTGCCGGAAGCAAATGCCGTCACCGACGCACTGTTCGCCCAGCTGCCGTTCATGGTGATGGAGAACGTGCCTGCATGCAACACCGCCGCAGCGCCCGAGAGAGACAGGACACCGTTCACCGTTATGTCACGGTCCAGATGCACCGTCGTCCCGCTGACCGTGAAATTCGCCAGCGCGGTCGCAGAAGATGGCAGTTCCGATCCCGGCGTGATGGTCGGTGCAGTGATGCTGTTGCCATAGATCAAATTGACCGTCCCCGCGAAGGTCGGCGACCCGTTCAGACTGCCGGCGCCGAAGCGGGAGATAGTACTCGCGGAGGCCATCGTCAGGGGATTGGTGAGATGCAGCACGCCTGCGGTCAGGGTCAACGTCGACGACACGGTGAGCGCCCTGTTGAGCGTGACGCCTGCGGCGTTGTTCACGTTCATCCCGGCAAACGTCAACGCCCCCGACCCGCCGATCGCCTGGAGAGCGGTGCCACTGAAGAACATGGTCGATCCGCCTGTCGTGAATGTTCCGCTGTTGGTGAAGTCACCCTTGAACGTCTGATTGCCCAGTGGCGTGAATGTCCCCGTGTTCGTGAACGAGCCATTGAAGGTGAGGGCCTGAGGAGAGAACGAACCGTTGTTCACCACCGGCCCATTGAACACAAAGGCATGTGTCGGGTTGAATGTGCCGGCCGTGATGGTGAAGGGACCATTCACCGTTGAGGCATAGAACGTGGTGACCGTGCCGGCCGCCTTATTGATGGTGACGGTCCCCAAGGGTGGACCGTTGTGATTCATGAACTGAGCGGCCGAACCGTTCAGGACCAACGTGACGCCCCCCTGATCGAACCCGGCGGGGCTCACAGAGAACTGCGTATTCAGGTTCCCGCCCAGAAAGAGGTTCGAGGTTCCCACAAGGAAGAGCCGTGTTGATAGCGGGCCGAGCAACGTCCCGGCGATCGCGCGGTCCGCTGCGAGCGTCCAGGTGAACACCCCACCGCTACCAAGGGAGAGATTGTTGTAGTTGCGGTCGGTGATCACGTAGGGGGTGCTCCCCGTTCCTTTGTACGTGACAGTTCCCGCGGTACCGACCGACGTGAGAACCCATGTCCCTGTCCCCTGTGTCCGCAACGAGGAGGTTGCACCCGGTCCGAGAGCACCCGCCGCATCCGTGGTTGCATTGGAGGTGATCAGATTGGCGGAACTCCCCATGGTCAGCGTCGTGCTGCCGCTCGCGCCCGTCACCAGCGTACCGAGGATCCCCAGGTCCAGGGTTCCGCTCACCGTTACGATACCCGCAGGTTGGAGAGCAAGAGTGTACGGTGTGGTGGTAGAGTTGAATTGCAGCGTACCCCCGGAGTTCACCGTGAGGTTCGCGACGCTGCCGTCCGCATTCATCGTGACGATATGCGGCGAGACGATGGTGACATTGTCCGTGGCGGCAGGCACGACCCCGCCACTCCACACACTGGGATCGCTCCAGTTCCCGGTCTTCGTCGAACTGATATTTGCCGCTGAGGCATGGGAACTTCCCATGCCGAGAATCCCTGCGAAAAGCACGACCAACCAAAGCATGCGATGAGTGCACAAACTCGTGTACACGCGCATGATACCCTCCAGCGAAGTGGTGGCTTGATGATTGAGTGATTGCCCCGATATGCCGTGAAGAAGGTGAATCCATTCACCGACGGTTGCAAGGATGTTCGACCCCGCCGGATGCCGCATGAGCGAAACGTCCGGAGAGGGCATGATCAGCGAATATGATGCCCCCGGAGGCCAGCACGGAGGCCGGATCCGTTGAAGTGGTTTCAGAGTTCAGACACGAAGCACAACCATAGAGAAGAGGTACAGATACCACGGGGATGTTCTATCCCTGATCAGGTGGCGCACTCGTCATGCACAGACAGCTCCCCATCGCGACCCTGATCGAGGTCACTCACGCTTTCAGCACTGCAAGGTTCACTTCACCTCTGGTTGCCACACTTGAACCTGCCTTCGTTCGGGTTGGAGGGTGTTGTAGAAGGCTACCGCATGGCGCAGACAACGGGACAATTACCAGAAATACGATACCGTCCTGGACAAGTGTAACAAAATCGCATCGCGTTGTCAATATCAGAAAGTTGAGATTGTAGAGATGCCCGACACGTTGTGTTCGGCGTCACAGCCTCCCTCACGCGGGATCCACGCCTGGTGTGACATGCGTCAAGAGGGGCGCAGCTGCCCAGAGCAAACAGGCAGGAGCCAATGCATGACCCCTGCCCATTCCTTTCCCGCATGATCTGCTTTCCGGGTACCGTGCCCCTACTTCACGAGCATCATCCGCTTCGTCATCGTCACACCGGCACTCTCGAGCTTGTAGAAGTACAGCCCGCTCGGCATGCCGGCAGCGTGCCAGGTCGACTGATGCTGCCCGGCAGGAAGCAGCTCATCGACGAGCGTGGCAACCTGTTCGCCGAGCGTGTTATACACGCGCAGCGACACCCTCGCATCCGCAGGTACCGCATACGCGATCGTCGTGGACGGGTTGAAGGGGTTCGGGTAATTCTGGCCAAGGCTGAACTCCTCCGGAGCCGTCGCGGCATCCGTCGACGGCACCTCGCCCCCGTTCTCATCGCATGCAAAGCCAAAGAACACCGGCCGGACGCCGTGCTCGCGCATGCTGCGTTCGACGAACCGGAGCGTCGCAGCAAGCTCGCGCCTGTAATCGGGCTCCACGACCGTGATCGCAGCCTGGATGAAACCGGCGACCTGCTCCGCCGTCACGGTCACATCGACGCCCCCGACATTCGCTTCGATGAGCATCTCCGCAACCGGCGCGGTCTGCGCCGCCAGCATCGCAATGGTCTTCGGCTCGGCAAGCGTGAAGGCCAACCCGTATTGCGTGATGAGCGTCCTGTAATCATTCTCCGCGCCGATGATCAGCGCCCGGGCTTCCGCCTCCGACACGCCTGTTGCGGCCGCAAGTCCCGGACCGTAGGTCGTGGCAAGCAGCTGAGGCACGTCCGCGGGACGCGTCTGCGCCGCGGCCATCATCCGCATACCAACGGCACGATCCAGATTCCTCCGGACCAGGAGGTCCACCGCCGTCTCGCTCAGGTCGTGCCCCATCTCCGGCGCCAGCGCACCCGCCACGTATTCGGCATCGGGTGAGGGGAGGCCGGCGTTGGTGAGGATCTGTACGAGCACGGGAATGAGTTGCGGTGCCAGCACCGCACCCTTGGCGATCGCATATCCTTCGCCCGGCGAGGTGAAGGCGCTGTGATGCGCGGTGTAGTCCGCACCCCAGGTATCATTGTGCGAAACGAACCCGAAGCCGGTGGACTTCAGCGCCGGCTTCCAGGCGTTCTGATACAAGGGAAGAAACTGATGGTGAGTGGCATCGTACAGGATCTGTCCATTCGCGTCGAACATGAAGTTGAACGCATCGGGCAGGACGGCCCCATACATCTCATGGGCATTCATGAGTCCGAAGCGGGTACCGAGTTCCTTCGCGAAGTAGACGTGTGTTGCATTCCCCCAGGAGAATGCACTCTGCGCCGCAACAAGCAGCACGACCGAAGCAACGAGCAATTTCTTTGCAGTGTCCATGATGATCCTCCGTTGTGGTGGTATGGTGTGGACAGCACAAAGATACACGCACCCCCTCTGCATATGTCACAAAGCTGTCACAGCCGTGCAACAAATCCCCCCGCGGGATCGTCAAGGTCCCGCGTCTCCGATGACCCACCCGGCGGATGATGTGGTGCGGGTCCATCTGCACCGCGCACTCGTTCGCGGATGGTTTGCACTGTGACCGGGCCCCTCTCCCGCGCGCAACATACTGAATTCCACAAGGAAGCGCTATCTCTGTCAGACCACGGATGAAACGCACACTGTCAGCCACCCGACGCAATTCCGGAAGAACACGCTCCCGTGATCCGTTGACCCCGATATGACCTTTCCATGACATCCCCGGGCACCCGATCCCGTAGGTTGGATCAGCAACCAATGGAGGACCCGATGCACACGACAGCACAGTTCACCAGGGCCATGCTCATCACCATGAGGCCGTATCTGTTGTTCCTTTCGGGGATCACCGGACTCGCCGGCGTTGCCGCCGCCGGACACGTGCCGCCGGCGGTGATCATTCCGGTGTTCATCGCATCCTTTCTTTCGTACGGATTCGGGCAGGCACTCACCGATTGCTTCCAGACGGACACCGATGCGATCTCCGCTCCGTACCGTCCGCTGGTGCAGGGGACCATCAGCCGGAGGGCAGTGCTCATCACGAGTCTGCTCGGACTCACGCTCTGCTCGGTCCTCTTTGCGGCAGGGAACACGATCAATCTCGCGTTCGGCGCCCTTGCGGTCGGCGGACTCGCAACATACACGTGGTTCAAACGCCGCTGGTGGGGCGGCCCGTGGTACAATGCATGGATCGTGTCCGTCCTCTTTCTTATGGGATACTTTGCGGGAACCGATGGATCCTCTCCTGCACTGCCCGGCACGATCATCCCGTTGATGGTCGTTGCGTTCGCCGGCTATGCCAACTTCGTCATCGCGGGATACTTCAAGGACATCGAGGCCGACCGCCAGACGGGCTACCATACGTTCCCGGTCGTGTTCGGGCGGAGAGCGGCAGCGATCGTCAGCGATCTGTTCGCCGCCGCCGCGCTTGCCGGTCTGCTGCTCCACCTCTGGAACCTGCAACGCACGTGGGCATCGGCCTGGGATGCCGCACCGGGGATCCTGCTGTCCGGCTGGGGGCTGTGGCTATCGATCAGAGCGCAGATCCTGCTTCACCGGAACACCGACGACCGCACAGCCCATGCACCGATCCGCCTCGTGGTGGAGAGCTACATCATCATGCTCTCTGCCGCGATCGCGGCCATGCATCCGCTGTGGACGATCCCGTTGCTCCTGTTCTATGGCACATTTCAACTCGTCCTCTCCTCTCGGACGGAAGTGAGTCAGATATGATCGTCTTCGTCAATCCCCGTTCGGGCGCCGGCACGGGCCTGATGAAATGGCGCCGGATTGAGCCGGCCATGCGCGACCGCTTCGGCGCATTCCGGACCGTGGTGATGGCTGGTCCCGATGCCATTGCCCGGGGACTGGCTTCATGCTTCGGATCGGCCGATCGGCGTGTCGTTGCAGCAGGCGGCGACGGCACAGCGAATGCCGTTGTCAACGCATTGCTGAGCGCATCTTCCGCATACGCTGGAACGATCACCCTCGGAGCCATCGGACTTGGATCGAGCAACGACTTTCATAAGCCACGGAGTGAGGCCGGATCAATCGACGGGATCCCGGCGCGTCTCGACTTCTCGCGCGCATCCCGGTGCGATGCCGGACGGATCACGATCGGATCGGAGGGTCAGAAAACGACCAGATACTTCTTCCTCAACGCCAGCGCAGGGATCACGGCCGAGGGGAATTCCCGGTTCAATGCACCCGGACCAATTCTCAGAGTGCTCAAGCGCGTAAGCGTGTCCGCCGCGATCACCTATGCGGCATTGACATCATTGGTCGCGTACAAGAATGCCCCCGTGACCATCACCGTCCCCGGGTCGAGGCCGGTCGATCTGGCCCTCACGAACATCGGCATCCTGAAGAGTCCCTTCTTCTCGGGAGAACTTCACTACGACGCCGAACGGGATTACGAGAACGGCCGTTTCACGGTGGTCGCGTGCGAAGGGATGGATATCCCCCGGCGGATCCAGCTCCTCCGATCGCTCCTGCACGGAACGACCGGTGGTCTTCCCGGGGTCCGCTCCTGGTCGACCCCGTCGATCACGTTGTCCTCCCCCGCCCCCATCGCCATTGAATTCGACGGGGAGACCGTGCGCGCGTCATCTGTGCGCTTCGAGGTAGTTCCACAGGCACTGAAGGTCTGTCCATGACAACGAACGTCCGTGAACTCGCAATGATCGCATCTCTCACCCAGCGCTTCAGCCGATCGCCCCGCCAGCTCAACGAGCTGCAGCACAGCGATGCCGAGCTGCTTCGCCTTGGTGATGATCATACGCTGGCCCTGACGACCGATACCATTGCTGAAGAGATCGCCTCCGGGCTCTATGCCGATCCGTGGCTGGCCGGATGGATGCTGGTGATGGCGAATTTCAGCGATATCGCCGCGGTGGGTGCGGAACCGTTGGGCATCCTCATCGCCGAGACCTTTCCCACCGCGATGGATCCGCCGGCGATCGCCCGTGTTCAGGAAGGGATCCATGACGCGTGTTCGGCGTGCGGAAGCTGGGTCTTGGGCGGCGACACTAATACTGGAGACCGGCTGCAACTCACCGGCACCGCGGTCGGTGCTGTGAGCGGCACTCCCGCGCTCACACGCATCGGCATCCGTCCGGGCGACAGCATCTATTGTACGGGCCAGCTCGGCGCGGGCAATGCGTTTGCGGCGGCGCTGCTTTCGGGAGCATCCCGGTCGCCCTCGTACCTCCCCACGGCACGGCTCCGTGAAGGCCGCGCTCTCCGCGGCCTTGCGTCGGCGTGTATGGACACCAGCGACGGGCTGCTGGCGACGCTGGACCAGCTCGCACGGTTGAACGGCGTCGGGTTCGAACTCCCACAGACATGGAATGCAATTCTCGGTGATGAGACCCTCGCGGTCGCAGAGGCGATGGGCCTGCCACCGTGGCTGTTTCTTGCAGGGCCGCATGGTGAATTCGAATTGGTCTTCGCCCTCTCTCCGTCGGTGACACCACCCCACCGTGCGCCGATCCTCGTTGCCGGAAGAGAATGCCGGTACATCGGGACAGCTACGGAACGCGACAGGATCGTGATCCCCGGGGTTGGGTCGTTCGGCCCCGACCACCGGGCTGTCATCCGTAACATGGATCCACCCGATGGCGGCACCGTGCAGGCCTACATCGCGGAGCTGCTGGGAATCGCCGCGTCCGCGCAGGATTCTACAGCTTCGTGACAAAAACATGACATGCCGGGTGCTTGCGTCAGGTACATTGCACCAGGTTGAACAACAGGAGATCCGGTCATGACACACGAGCAGGAGTACCGAGGTGGGGAGAATTTCGATCTGCGGGACATGCTGCTCCGCGGTCGTCACATGCGGCTTGCCGACCGAACGCGGTTCTTCGGTGGGTTCCTCCGGGACCTCGAAGAGCACGGTGAACTTCTGACGCGGCGTTGCATCACATCGGCAGCCGACCGGGAGGTCCGGGTCGCTGATCCGGCCACCGGGGCGACGCGGCCCATGCTCATGTTCGGCTCCAATAACTATCTCGGCCTCGCCACCCATCCGCATCTGCGCGCACGCACCGCGGCGGCGCTGGAGGAATTCGGCGCCGGGGTCGGCGGCCCGCCGCTGCTCAACGGGTATACCACGCTCCACCGTGAGCTCGAGCAGCGGCTGGCGGCCCTGAAAGGGACCGAGGATGCCCTCGTGTTCGCCAGCGGCTATGCAGCGAATGTGGGTCTGGTGGCCGGACTCATGCAGAAGACGGACACGGTCTACTACGACGCGTACAGCCACGCATCGTTCTGCGATGGCATGAAGATGGCCGGTGTGCAGGCGCACTGCTTCCCCCATAACGATCTGAACGCACTGCGCGCGTTGCTTGTGGCAGCAGGAACCGAGAGAACAGGCGACCGGTACGTTGCGGTCGAAGGCGTCTACTCCATGGATGGCGACCTGGCCCCGTTGCCGGAGCTCGTCGCAGTATGCAGGGAATTCGATGCGATGCTTCTCGTCGATGACGCCCACGGCACGGGCGTGATGGGAGCCAATGGCGGCGGCACGGCAGAGCACTTCGGAGTCAAGGACGCGATCGCCATCAGTATGGGCACGTTCAGCAAGACCTTCGCGGTCACCGGCGGCTTCATCGCCGGCCCGAAGCCCGTGATCGATTATCTCCGCTATTTCGCACGGCCGTACATGTTCTCGGCCTCGCTCTCGCCCGTGGTGGTCGCCACGGTGCTCGCCGGACTCGATGTGCTGGAGCAGGAGCCCGAGCGCCGGTGGCACCTGAAGCAGAACATCGCGTACGCCGCGGCGTGCCTGAACCGCATTGGCTTCGATGTCCACCCGGAGACCGCGATCATTCCGCTCATCGTGCCGGCGTGGATGGACATCCGTCACGCATCGCGGCTCTTCCATGAGAAAGGCATCTTCGTGAATTCGATCGAATACCCGGCGGTGCCGGTCACGCAGCAACGGTTCCGCATCAGCATCATGGCGACACATACCGGCGACGACATCGAACGGCTCACCAGGGCCGTCGGCGAGGTATGGCACGCATGCCGGCACAACCAGGAGGGCACGGACCATGGCACGACCCGTCTGCACGCAGCCTGAGCGGATGACGATCCAGATCATCGTCCTTTTCCAGAACCTCGGCGAGGACAACCCGTACTACGCGCAGAGTCCGGCCCCCCCGTTGCCCGGACTCCTGCTGGCAGCCCTGACACCGCCCTTCGTGGATGTCGAGGTTCTCCACGAGATGGTGCGTCCCATCGACTATGCGACACCGGCGCAATGCATCGCACTGAGCTTCATGGATTACCTTGCACCGCATGCATACGAGGTGGCCGCACGGTTTCGGGCCATGGGCAAGACGGTGATCGGGGGAGGCAAGTTCGCCTCCACGTTCCCGGAGGAGGTGCAACCGCACTTCGATGCGATCCTCGTGGGCGAAGCGCAGCAGATGTGGCCGCGCATGGTGGAGGACCTCGTTGCAGGACGATTGCGGCCGCGCTATGATGCACCATTGGATAGCTGCCTCGACGGCATGCCCCCGCCGCGATACGATCTTGCCGAACCGGCATACGCCACCCCGATCGTCACGGAGGCCACGCGTGGCTGTCCGCACCCGTGCACCTATTGCGCACTCAACATCAAGCGCGCACCGCATCGCACCCGTCCGATCACGGACGTGATCCGCGACCTGACCAACACCCGGGGAGTGCCATGGTACAAGCGCAAGCTGGCGATGCTGCTGGACAACAACCTGGGCGGCGATCTGAAGTATGCGAAGGAGCTCCTCGGCGAGATCGCGAAGCTGAAGCTCTGGGCGCTGGGTGCGCAGTTCTCCATCGATTCACTGCGTGACAATGCGTTCGTCGAGGCATTGGCGAAAGCCGGAGGGCGCATGGCATTCATCGGAATGGAATCGCTGTCGCCGGAGAGCCTGAACGACGTGCAGAAGCGGCAGAACAACGTCGGAGAATACCGCGGGGCGTTCGCGAAGCTGCACCGCCTCGGCATCCTCACCTTCACGGGGCTCATGTTCGCGCTGGATGAGGACACGGAGGAGTATTACCGCAGGCTCCCGGCGCTGCTGGAAGAGGTCGGGACGATGGTCATCCTCCCCTCTATCGCGATCCCGATCTATGGCACACCGCTGTACCGGAAGATCGTTGACGAGGGCCGGCTTGTGGACGACGACCTCTCACACTACGAGGGCGACCATCTGGTCTTCCGGCACAAGCACCTCACCCCTGAACAGATCCATGCCGCCTACCGCACGGTGGTGCTGGGGTTCTACGGGTGGCGTGCGATCATCCGCCGGTGGTGGCGGTTCCTGTGGATGCAGGAACGACATGAGAGCATCGTGCGCTTCGCGTTCCGCCTGGCGATCTCGTCGGGGATCTACTTCAAGCTGTCGGTGTTCCAGCGGCATCACGCTCAGGTGCGGATCGCGCAGGGGCCGGGGCGGTCTACGGTGAGCCGGCAGGCGAACATGCGAGCAGTGGCCTGAAGGGAGACGGCAGCGGGGTCGGGGCGCCGGGGAGCCCCCTGCCCGTTGAAAGGCCAGGGGGAGTCCTGCCGTGCTCAGCAATGCCTGATCCTCCTCAGCCGGAGCGCACGGGACCCGCAGTCCCCTGTCAGGATCTCGGTGTATTGTCCTTTCTTGTCGCTGAGCGCTTCTTGTCCCCCCCGGCGATCCCACTCGCCGCACGTTGCTTCTTTCCTTTGCCCTTGCTCGATCCTTCTTCCTGCTGCGCCTTCGCCTCTTTCTTCTCCCCTGTACCTTCGTCCTTCTCTCTGACGAACTTGTATCCTGCCGTATGGACCGTCAGGATGTGCCTCGCCGCCGTGGTCTTCCCTTCGAGTTTCTTGCGGAGCGCGAGGATATAATTGTCCACCGTGCGCGTGGTCGGGAATTGTTCGTACCCCCAGACATCGTTCAACAGCATGTCCCGCGTCACCACCTCACCCTCATGCATGATGAGGTATTTCAGCACCGCGTATTCACGCACCGACAGTTTGACGGGCTTCCCGGCGAACGTGGCTTCCTGCTTCTTGAAATCCACGACGGCCGCACCGAATGCGTACTCCTCCAGGTCCTTCTTCACGCCCCGCTCCCTGCGCAGAAGTGCACGCAGCCGCGCGACCAACTCGCGGACACTGAAGGGCTTCGTCATATAGTCGTCCGCGCCCTTCTCCAGCCCCATCACCTTGTCCATCTCCTGACTCTTGCTCGTGAGCATGAGGATCGGGGTGGGGACGCCGGCATCCCGGAGCTGCTGACAGACATCCTCGCCATTGATATCCGGCAGGCCGAGGTCCAGGATGATCACATCCAGGTTCTCCTTCTTGCCCAGGCTCAGTGCCTGGGTGCCGTTCGCGGCGATCAGGACCTGATAGTGTTCCGCGGCCAGGACCTCTTCCAGTCCGTTCCTGATCGCGGCATCGTCTTCAACGACGAGAATGCGCTTCATGTTCTCTGACCCCCGGGTGTGCGCTGTGATGTGGGAAAGATGAGACTGAATTCCGAGCCCTGTCCGGGTGCGCTCTGCACCTCCACCCTGCCGCCGTGCGCATCCATGATATGTTTCACAACGGACAGGCCGATCCCGACGCCCTGGACCTTCCCGGGCAACGAGGGATCGCGATAGAATTTGTCGAAGAGGTGCGGCACCACCTCCTGTCGGATCCCGATCCCCCGGTCGCGCACGCGAAGAGCGATCCCCGAACGGGTGCGGGCCGCCGCGATCGTAATGTGCTTGTCGTTGGGGGAATACTTCATCGCGTTCGTGAGGAGATTCAGCAACGCTTCACGCACCGCATCGGGGTCGGCATGCACCCATAACGGCGCACGGCCGGGAGGCAGGTGCAGATCGATGGCGACGCCTTCCTTCGTGAATTGATACGACATCAGGCGCAGGACCGTGCGTATCGCCTTGCGCAGGTCCACCGTCTGCAGGGTGTACTGAACCGCTCCCTGTTCGATGCGCGCGGAATCCAGGATGGTCGTCACCATGCGGTTCAGGCGGTCCGCCTCCCCCTGGATCACCGCAAGATGGTCCATCGCCTTACGGTCGAGCCGTGGCACTCTCGCCCGCAGGAGTTCGGCGTACATCTTGATCGAGGTGAGCGGTGTGCGGAGGTCGTGTGAGACGTACGACACGAAGTCCGATTTCATGGCGTTCAACACTTTCAACCGTTCTTCGGCCTGCTGCAATTCGAGGTATGCCCGGGTGAGGAGGATGCGCTCGATCTCGGTCCCCGCGCTCCCGCACACCGTCGTGAGGAGGTCCACATCCTCGTTGCTGAATCGCGTGCCGGCGCGCTTCCGTCCGCAGACCAGCATGGCCGTGAGGGACGGCTGTTCCTTTGCCACCATCGGGATCGCCAGGACGATGCCCCATCGCTCCCGCACCTGCGGCGGCATGGTCGCATACGGAAGGCCTGGCTCGATGAACTCCGCACTGCCCAGGGGTCCGCGCTCACCCGACCAGATATCCTGCACCTGTACCGGCAATGAGTCTTCTTCATCGCAACCGGACGATGCGAGGACCTCGAACGTTCCCGTGTCCCTGTGCGTGAGCAGCAGTGCCAGCTTCTCCATCGGGATCACGCCGGGGAGGTCCGTGATGATCCGTTCCCCCAGCGACCCGAGGGAATGCGATCGCACGATGCCGTCGAGGAGGCGTCGCCCTTCCAACCGGAAATTGTAGCGCACCCGGAAGTAGCGCCGGTCCACGACGTTCTGCACTCCGCGGCGCAGCGGTTCGAACGAGAGCGCCATGATGATCGCAGCAACGGCGGGAACGATCACGGAGGGTTCGTGCGCCATCGTGGTTGCCAGGGCTGCTGCTCCGCCGACGATGATGGCGTAGATGAGTATGAGCGCCCCCATCACGATGGTGTAGACCACACTGCGCCCGAGGAGCAGGTCCACATCCATGATGTGATAGCGGACGATGGAGATGCCGAAGGCGACCGGGATGGCGCCGGAGGCCAGCAGCATGACCTCTTCCGGGACGAGGGGATACGACAGCGCGATCGAGGGGATGACCCAGAGCCCGACGAACGGGATGAACCCGACGAAGAGTCCCCAGACAACCCAGCGGAGCCTGCGCCGCTCCGGCTCATCGCCGGCATGGACGTACGAGTGCCGGATGCCGACCAGTCCGGCGAGCACAAGCGCGATCAGAAAATATCGTGTGAGGGTGAAGAGCGTGAGGTGCACATGGAAATCGGTCACCAGGCCGGTCTGTGCGGCGGCCAGGAACGACGCGCTGCTCGCTCCGGCAAGCACGGCAGCGAGAAGATACAGTGCGGCCTGGATGATACGGCCGGCATGGAGCCCGCGGGCCCGGGGGAACAGGCGTACGAAATGAAGAAAGAAGACGGGAACGAACACGTAGGCCGAGGAGAACACCATGCGGAGCACGACACCGGTCACTTCGGGGGGAGGACCGAGATGCCCCCACGTCGTGGAAAGCATCACGGCGGTCCCGACCGAACCGGCGTGGTACACCCGTGCGGCAGGATCATCCGGCCGGCGGAATCGGACGAACACCCCGACGATATAAAAGAGGGAGCTCACCAGGATGACAATGACCAGATACGACGTTGAGTAGTACGGCACAAGTGCGACGGGAAGGGTTTCCCTGCCAGCGGCACGCTCCACGGTACACGTAACGGTATCGCCGATATGGCGCAGATCGAGAAGGAATTCCACATCCTCGACGTATGCAATGTTCTGCCCGTCGAGCGCTGCAAGGCGGTCACCGGGATGAAGAGCCGGGTGTGCACGGTCATCGGTGACACGGTCTACGACGATCTGATGCGCAGACTCGATCAAGCCGATCCCCAGGCCGGCTTTCTGGTGGATATGCAGGATCCCCGCACAGCAGATGACCAGAGCGAGGAGATCGAGGAGAACAACCGGCCGGCGGAGGAACTGGGACAGAGGCATAGGAAGCTCTCCGGTGGTTCGGAGAATATACGGTTTCTCATCGTGCCGCGCCAGAGCATTGCTTTTCCTATCGGATTTCGGTATACTATGCGGGCAAAAACCGACGGGACGATGGCACAGAAGGAGACGGCGGAAGATAGAGCCGTCGCGACCAACCGCAAAGCTCGACACGAGTACATTGTCCTTGATTCCTTCGAGGCGGGTATCGTGCTGACCGGAACGGAGGTCAAATCGCTCCGTTTGGGAAATGCGAACATCGCCGAAGCATGGGCTCAGATCAAGGACGGCGAAGTGTGGCTGAACGGCATGCACGTCAGCCCGTACGAACAGGGGAGTTACGCCAACGTCGATCCCCTCCGGAAGCGGAAGCTCCTCCTTCACAGGAAGGAGATCCGCAAGATCACCGGACGGCTGGGTGAAGCGGGTCTGACCCTTGTTCCATTGAAAGTGTATTTCCACAACCGCCTCGCAAAGGTCCTCATCGGGATCTGTCGCGGCAAGCGCGAACACGACCGCAGGGAAGACATCGCGCGCCGGGAGGCGGAGCGGGACATTAGAAGGAATTATGCACGGTAGATGATCGAGCAGTTTCCACCTCTGAACGAGCAAATGGATGTGATCAGGCGCGGTGCCGCCGAGATCATCCGTGAAGAAGACCTCGCCCGAAAGATCGAGTCATCTCTCCAGGCACACAAGCCCCTCAGGATCAAGCTCGGCTGTGACCCGAGCCGCCCCGATCTGCATCTTGGCCATTCCGTTGTGCTCCGCAAGCTGCGTCAATTCCAGGACCTCGGTCATCACGCGATCCTGATCGTCGGCGATTTCACCGGCATGATCGGCGACCCGTCCGGCCGCAACAAGACCCGCCCTGCCCTGACCCTCGACGCCACCCGCAAGAACGGGCAGTCGTACTTCGAGCAGGCGACAAAGATCCTCGCCGGGAAGAAGATCGAGATGGTGTACAACTCCGAATGGCTCGGCAAGATGAGCTTTGCGGATGTCATCAGTCTCGGCGGCAAATACACCGTGGCCCGGATGCTGGAGCGCGACGATTTCGAGAAGCGGTACAAGGCGGGCGAGCCGATCAGCATGCACGAACTCCTCTATCCTCTCGCCCAGGCGATGGATTCCGTTGCCGTACGGTCGGATGTTGAGCTCGGCGGCACGGACCAGAAGTTCAATCTGCTGGTCGGACGCGACATCCAGCGCGAGTTCGGGCAGGACCCGCAGGTGACGCTGACGATGCCCATCCTTGCCGGCACGGACGGTGTCGAGAAGATGAGCAAGTCGCTCGACAACTACATCGGCATCAGCGATGAGCCGCAGCAGATCTATGGCAAGACCCTGTCGATCCCGGACACGCTGATCTACGACTACATGCTCCTGGCCACCACGATGCCGGCCACGGAGCTCGCGGAGGTCCGCCAACAGTTCGACAAAGGCACGGCGAACCCGCGCGATCTCAAGCGCCGGCTTGCGCGTGAACTGGTGGCATTGTATCATTCTCCCGCGGCGGCGACAGCAGCGGAGGAAGAATTCGACCGCATTTTCGTCAAGAAGGACCTGCCCGATGAGATCCCGGAGAGCCGGTGCGCCGGCACATCGGCGGTGATCGTGCAGATCCTGACGGACACAGGGATGGCTTCATCGAAGGGTGAGGCCCGGCGCCTGATCGAACAGGGAGGCGTCTCCGTGGATGGCCAGCGTATCGCCGATCCGGCAGCGGTCATCGACTTCAGCAAGGGCGTCATCGTGAAGGTTGGGAAGCGCAAGTTCACGCGCGTCCTGCCCGGTGAACCGTGATCGCCGACATCAACATGTGACTTAGAGAAAGGGAGATGAGGAAGTGTACGTCCCGTCCAAGATATTCTTCACCAAGGGGGTAGGCCGTCATAAGGACTATCTGCAGTCCTTCGAATTGGCCCTGCGCGACGCCAAGATCGAGAAGTGCAATCTTGTCACCGTGTCCAGCATTTATCCCCCGGGGTGCAAACGGATCCCGACGGAAGACGGACTGAAGCAGCTCCAGCCCGGGCAGATCACGTTCGCCGTGATGGCGCGGAATGCGACCAACGAACCGAACCGCCTCGTGGCGGCGTCGATCGGCGTCGCCACCCCCGCGGACAACAGTCAGTACGGATACCTCTCCGAGCACCATCCGTTCGGCGAGACCGACGAGAAGGCCGGCGAATATGCCGAAGACCTTGCCGCGACGATGCTGGCCAGCACCCTGGGCGTGGAATTCGACCCGATGCTTGGCTGGGATGAACGCGAGAAGGTCTACAAGATGAGCGGCAAGATCGTCAAGACCTACAACGTGACACAGTCGGCGGAAGGCCACAAGGACGGCATCTGGACGACCGTCGTGGCATGTGCGATCCTCCTCCCCTGATCGGGGAGATCGGGCGGTACGAACGCGAAGACCCGGAGACAGGGTGGGCGCACATGCGCTTCCCTCTCTCCGGGTCTTTCGTTTGTTCGTTCCTGCCGTCCGGCTGCGGTCGTGACCGCTCCGGATCAGGTCCTCATCAGTTGAGCATCAAACGGTACTCGTCGTAGTGAGCCATCACGTTCTCCACGTACTTCACCGTCTCCCGGGCGTTCCCAAAATATCCTGCCCTCGGCTTCTCACCATCCCACACGCTCCGGTGGAGTGAATCATAGCGCCGCGAGAGCAACGGGAGCATATCGCGGATCGACTCCCACGCCAGCGGGTCCTCGTGCAGATACGCCGCAAGCTCCTGCGCATCATAGACACGGCCGATCCCCGCATTGTACGCGGCAAGGGTCAGTTTGATGCGGTCGGCCTCCGGGGCTCCCTTGAAGAGATCATACAATTGGCGCATGTAGTACACGCCGCCGCGGATGTTGTTGCTCGGGTGGCTGAGGTCCTCGATCGCCAGATCGCGGGCGATCTCTTCGCTCGTGCTCGGCATCAGCTGCATGAGCCCGAACGCACCGCGGCCACTCTCCGCCGTGGGCGAAAAGCGCGATTCCTGTTTCATGGTGGCGAGCACGAGCCGCCAGTCGAAGCCATTGCGTTCAGCGTTCTGTTTGATCGTGGCACCATACATGTGCACGATCGCACGCGTTGAAGCATCGATCAGCGGGGCGGATCGGCCAGCATCCTGCAGCGAGGCTGCGGGTGCCGCCGGGTTCCCCTGCGACCGATCCAACCCGGTCTTGCGCAATCCGCCGTCGCCAAAGGGCGTACAACCGGCGAGAAGCGCAGCCGAGAAGAGGGCGATCAGAATGCGTTGCTTCAGCATGAGATGTCCTTCCGGGTCGATGATGTCGTAACCTGTGATCGACGCTGTCCCCATATCCTCGTACCAGGGAGGTGCTGTCCGTCCAACTCCTTACAACGGAAGTCGTTACCAAAGAACGGTGACCAACAGCTTGTACAGACCGATCCTACTTCTCATATATAACACGGATACAGGGGGCAAAGTTGCTCGCCGATAAGACTTGCAAGCGCTGTGCCATGAAAATCGGGCCCATTCCAGGCCAGATTCACCATTCGCAGATTTTTTCAGGTCGATTATTGACCAGATGACCGCATGGTCGGTGCAAAAATGATAGAGACCGATCTCTCGACCGGTCTCCCGTCACATCCCATCGTTCGTCCGCCATCCAGGTTCAGGGGCGGTATTTCTTCTCCACCCCCAGGATCTTCTGCACGCGCGCCGCATGCCGTCCGCCCGCAAAGGGTGTGCGCAGAAAGACGTTCACGATGCCCTTTGCGACCTCGATGCCGATCACGCGGCTGCCGAGTGTGAGCACATTCGCATTGTTGTGCTCACGCGCGTTGCGCGCCATGAACTCATTCACACAGCATGCACCGAGGATCCCCGGCACCTTGTTCACCGTCATGCAGGACCCGATCCCTGCGCCATCGATCATGATCCCGAGCGCCGCTCCGCCGCCGGCCACACGCACGGCCACGGCATGGGCGAAGTCGGGGTAGTCGCACGCCTCCGTGCTCCGTGTCCCGACATCCTCCACGCGCACACCCATCGCCGTCATGAACTCGATCAGCTCCGCCTTCAGCGCGAACCCGCCATGATCGGACCCGATCGCGACCGACGGCATGTCAGCGGCCGGCACCGTACCGGTGGCAGCTGACGGGACGACCGGCACGTTGTCCGTCCGCTCGATCGTGATCTTCTTCTCGAGGGCGGCATCCGCCGCGAGCGGGGTCACGATCGTGGCACGCGGCACGGTCAGGCGGGTCTTCCCCTTCCCTGCAGCGCAACGGACATCCTGTTCTGTGAGAAGCTGGCGTTTCATTCTGGTACCGGTGTTCCGGTTGATCCGAGTTCCAGGACGTCGAGCCGGACCGGCCCTGTGCCCTGTGCGATGAGACCTATCTTCTGCGCCGCGGCGAGTGAGAGGTCGATGACCCGGTCATTCTTGAACGGCCCGCGGTCGTTGATGCGGACCACGACCGACACCCCCGTGGTCTGGTTCGTCACGCGCACCCGCGAATTGAACGGCAACGTCCTGTGCGCCGCCGTGAGCTGATGCATATCGTACACTTCGCCGTTGGCCGTCGGCTTGCCATCGAACTCGTGTGCATAGTACGAGGCAATGCCGGACAGCTGATGCACCGACTCGTCGCGCGACGGGGGCCGGGGAGACGAGGTGAAGCGGGGCGACGTGGTACCGCATCCGGTGAGCAGCAGCATGCACAACACCACGGATGTCCGGAGGGCGCGCCGCACCATGCTCACAGATAGTCGTTCATCTGCTTGCGCTTCAGGTAGTCCGCGATCTCCTTCACTTCCTGCGAACGTTCCCGTTTGCAGATCAGCAGCGCATCATCGGTGTTCACGATGATGAGATCTTCCACCCCGATCGTCGCGACCACCTTGCCCGGCGAATACACATAGCAATTCTTCGTATCCTTCTGGATCACCGAGCCGGTGATCGTATTGCCACCGGAATCCTTCCCGGAGATGCGGTACACCTCATCCCAGGAGCCGATATCGCTCCACCCGAAGTCGCCCGGGATGCAATACACCCGTTCCGACTTCTCCATGATGCCATAGTCGATGGAGATGCTGCGGATGATGCCGTAGGCCTGCTCCACCGCAGCGGCGTAGTGCGGGGTCCCGATGGTCTGATCGATCTTCATCAGCTCGGCATGCAGTTCAGGCAGCAGGCGCTGGATCTCGCTGAGGATGGCGTCGGCGCGCCAGACGAACATGCCGCTGTTCCAGAGGAAGTCGCCGCTTTCGAGGAACATCTGGGCGGTCGGCAGATTCGGTTTCTCGGCGAACGTCTTTACCTTCATCACCCCGCGTGCCGCATAGGGGTTGTGGTCACCGGGCTCGGTAAAGACCTGGATATATCCGTAGCCGGTCTCGGGGTGACGGGGTTTGATCCCGATCGTCAGGAGACTCGCGGATTCGTTCGCGGTCCCGGCGGCAACGCCAAGGATGCGGAGGAACTCCTCGTCATTCTGGATGACGTGGTCCGCCGGCAGGACGACCATGATCGCATCGGGATCGGCGCGGCGGCAGTGCAGCGCAGCGAGACCGATGCACGGGGCCGTGTTGCGCCCGACCGGTTCATCCAGGATGTTGTCTTCGGGAACGTACGAAAGTTGCTTTGCGAGGAGGGCCCGCTGCATCTTATTCGTGATGATGTACAGATGGCGGGGGTCGATCATGCGTGTCAGACGACCGGCGGTGCTCTGGATCATCGTTTCCTTCCCGGTGATCTCGAGCGCCTGTTTCGGCGTCTTCTCCCTGCTGCGGGGCCAGAAGCGGGTACCGACCCCACCGGCCATGATGACGCCAAAGACTGTGGACATGCCTATGAGTTCCGGATGGAAAGGTTGGGGGTCAGGACACGCCTGCGATACGCAGACGGTTGATGGCCCGATGGAGTGCTGCCTCGGCACGTACGGCATCGACATGCGCGTCGTGCTTCCGCAGGCGTTCTGCCGCACGGTCGCGGGCTGCCCGCGCACGCTCCACATCGATGTCTTCAACACGCTCCGCACTGTCCAGCATGGCGATCACGTGGTTGTCACGCACTTCGAGAAAGCCACCGCCGGTCGCGTACACATGCGTCACCCCGCCCTCCTCCTGCACCTGGACCTTACCCGGCCCGAGTGACGAGAGAAGCGGCGCGTGGCCATACAGGACCTGGAAGCCTCCCTGGACCCCCGGCGCGCTGATACTGACGGCCTGGACCTTCAGCACGGTCTGCTCGGGGGTGATGATCTCTACTGCAAACGGTCGGTCGAACATGCGGTACGCTCCTGGATCAGGCGTTCATGATCTGCTTGGCCTTCTCCTCTGCCTCTTCGATCGTCCCGACCATCAGGAACGCCTGCTCGGGGAGATGGTCGTACGTGCCTTCACAAATGCCCTTGAAGCCGCGGATCGTGTCCTCGAGTTTCACATACTTGCCAGCCTGACCCGTGAACTGCTCCGCCACGGAGAACGGCTGCGAGAGGAACTTCTGGATCTTACGGGCACGGGCCACCGTGATCTTGTCCTCATCGGACAATTCATCCATCCCGAGGATGTTGATGATGTCCTGGAGGTCCTTGTACGTCTGCAGGATCTCTTTGACGCGGCGTGCAACCTGATAGTGGGTCTCGCCCACGACGGCCGGTTCCAGGATGCGCGATGTCGAATCGAGTGGGTCGACCGCCGGATAGATGCCGAGCGACGCGATCTGACGGCTCAACACGGTCGTCGCATCGAGATGCGAGAACGTGGTCGCGGGTGCCGGATCCGTCAGGTCATCCGCAGGCACGTAGATGGCCTGTACGGACGTGATGGAGCCCTTCTTCGTGGACGTGATGCGTTCCTGCAACTCGCCCATCTCGGATCCGAGGGTCGGCTGATAGCCCACGGCCGACGGCATGCGTCCGAGCAGAGCCGACACTTCGGAACCCGCCTGCACGAAGCGGAAGATGTTGTCGATAAAGAGGAGCACGTCCTTCCCTTCTTCATCGCGGAAGTACTCGGCCATCGTGAGGGCCGTGAGGCCCACGCGCTGGCGCGCACCCGGAGGTTCGTTCATCTGTCCGAAGACCAGCGCGGTCTTGTCGATGACGCCCGATTCCTTCATTTCCACCCACAGGTCATTTCCTTCACGCGTGCGCTCACCGACGCCGCCGAACACCGAGATGCCGCCGTGTTGCTTCGCGATATTATTGATGAGCTCCATGATGATGACCGTCTTTCCCACGCCCGCACCGCCGAAGAGGCCGGTCTTCCCGCCCTTGCAGTACGGTTCGAGCAGGTCGATGACCTTGATGCCGGTCTCGAACATCTCCTTCTTCGTGGAGAGGTCTTCGAACGCCGGCGCAGCGCGGTGGATCGGATAGCGCTTCTCGCTCTTGATGGGGCCGATGCCGTCGATGCCTTCACCCGTGACGTTGATCAGGCGCCCCAGCGTGGCGGGGCCGACCGGGACCGTGATCGCGGCACCGGTGTCCACGCACTTCATCCCGCGGGACAGACCATCGGTCGAATCCATGGCCACCGTCCGGACGCGGTTGTCACCCAGATGCTGCTGGACCTCGACGATAAGGTTCTCATTCTGACCTTCCGTGCTCGTGCGGGCGATGGTGACCGCGTTCAGGATGGCGGGAAGTGCTCCGCCGGAGAAATCGATGTCGACGACGGGTCCAATGACCTGAACAATCGTTCCTTCGTTCATTCGTAGTCCTCAGTGTCTGATCCAGTGGGACGGGGAAAGCTGCATATTGACATCAAAAGTACGAAAAGGGCGTGCAAGAATCAAGAAATCCGGTTCCGGCGAGCCAGGATCGCCCGGATGATCGTCTCCCCGTGGAGACGGCCATTCTCGACGAATATGGTGTTGGTATTTTTCCCTGCCACGACGGAGCCGGCCACGAAGAGGCCGGGGACATTCGTTTCGAATGCGTCTCCCGACACCCGCGGGGCCAGCGTCTCAGGATCCAGTTCCACCCCGACCCTGCGGAGGAGCACGGAATCAGGCCCGAAGCCTGCCATCACGAATACGAAGTCCGCCGGGATCGACTGCTCCCCACCACCGACAGCAACCTTCACTGTGCCGGGAGCGATCGACCGCACGGTCGCTCTGAAGATCGCCTTGATCTGCCCTGCTTTGATCCGGTTCTCGCAATCCGGCTGGATCCAGTACTTCACCCCCTGGCTCAGGGTTGGACCGCGGTGCACAAGGGTGACCCGGGCATCATGGCGGAAGAGATCGAGTGCCGTCTCGACAGCGGAATTCCGGCCTCCAACGACAACGACCTGTTTCCCCGCGTACGGGAATGGTTCGTCATAGTAGTACCGCACATGGGCCAGATCCTCCCCCGGCACTCCCAGACGCACCGGATGATCGAAATAGCCCGTGGCGATGACGACATGAACACCTTCGAACGTTGCGCCGGTGGCGGTGTGCACCACGAAACCACCCGCCGCATTCCGCCGGATATCGGTCACGCGTTCGTGATTGCGGATATCGAGCCTGAACTGCCGGGCCACCCGCAGGTAATAGTTGAGGGTATCGATCCGGGTCGGACGGACAGTCGGGATGACGAATGGAACATCTCCGATCTCAAGAAGTTCGGGCGTGGAGAACCAGGTCATGGTCACGGGGAAACGGCGGATCGCGTCGGCGACACTTCCCTGTTCCACGATGGTGCAGCTGAGACCGGCACGCATCGCCGCGATGGCGCAGGCGAGGCCCGCGGGGCCCGCACCTATGATGATGACATCGTTCATCGGAACACTCACTCGTGATCAATTGAAATGGAAGCGGGTGACGCGGTGGATGTGAATGGGATGCCGGCCCGTGGTGTCGGGTGGTTCGACGATACAGACCGGGCATTCCTCGCCGGGGACGAACGGTATGAGGAGATCGGCCAGACCCGCCGGAAGTTCCCCCTGAAAGAGTTCCCGGGCCAGATGCTCAGCGGTGTAGAAAGCGTAGTGGACGCCTGCGAAGTCCTGCGCATCGCTGTAATCATCGGGAAAGAACACGAGTACGCCGCGATCGTTCCCCTGCGATGACGAACGTCCGTAATCATCGAGGAGTTCACCGGCATGTGCGTACAGTGCGGCGCAAAGATCGGGATAGGTCATGGAACGAGAGAGCGAACCACCGTCTGGTGCGGCCGGCAACGCACCCGGTCGCACGTGTTACACAAGGCCGAACCGTTTGAGGTGTGCCACCAGGTCGGCCATCTGGATCGGCTTCACGAGATACGCATCGCAGCGCTGAATGGCTTCCATCACCGTTTCGCGATCGCCGAGTGCGGAGACCATGATGATGCGCGCCCGTTTCTTGTCGGGGATCCCGAAGTCCGCCTCCAGCTGCCGGACCTCCTTCAGCACCGCCTGGCCGCTCTTGCGCGAGAGCATGATATCCAGACAGACAAGATCGTAATGCTGCTTCTTCTCCAGCGCGGCCTTGAACAGCGTCACGGCTTCCACGCCGTCGGTGGCGACATCGGTAGAGCCAAACGACAACAGGTATCGTTGTATGACCATCCGGCTGGCAAAATCGTCATCGACAACCAACGCATTCATGGAAGCTCCTGGATCCTACGCTGTACCGTTCGCGCACGCACCCCGGCTCGCGGCGTTCACCGCGCGAGGCCGAAGCGTTGGAGATAGAACATCAGATCGGACATATGGATCGGCTTGACGAGATACGCATCACACATCGCGATCGCCTCAAGCAGATTTTCCTTATCATCGAGCGCGGTCGTCATGACGACCCGCGCCGCGGTCTTCCCGGTGAGTCCGCGTTCCTTTTCGATCGCCCGCATCTCCCGGAGGACATGCTGGCCGTCCATTCCGGGGAGCATGATGTCCAGGCAGACGAACTGGAACGCATCGCCCCGTTCCACCGCTTCCCGGAACACCTGAACGGCCTGCAGACCATCCACTGCCGTCGTGATCTTGCCGAAGGGCTTCAGATACCGTTCGAGCAGGGCAAGACCCGTCGGGTCGTCTTCTACTATAAGGCAGTTCATCGGTCCGCCGGCCCTCGGCAAAATGGGGATTGGATGTACCAACCGGCCACATCATGTGCAAGATATGAGGAAGAGAGGCCAGAATCAACCATGGAGCCGCAGTACCGCGATCTCCTCCTATCGGCGGACGACATACCCGCTCTGCTGGAGGTAGGTCTCTACGCGTTCACGCTGATCGCCCTGGATCTCGATCGTGCCTTCCTTGACGGTCCCGCCTGCACCACAGTGCTGTTTCAGGGCCCGGGCGATGCGTTCCATGGTGTGCGGGTCGTGACCCAATCCGGAGACCACGGTGACCGTCTTCCCCTTTCTTCCACCCGTCTCCAGGCGGACGCGTACCTGCCGTCCCTTGCCATCGGTCACGGCACCCGGCCGCTTCCCGGCCCGGTCCGGGACCTCTGGGCCTGCGTCAGGGAGGAGCGCTTTGAGATCTTCGAGCGCGTGCAATCGTTTCTGAAGGGCCATGGTCGATAGGGTTCCTGATAGTCCGATGCGCCCCTCTCCCGCCTCCCGGAGGCGCGCGAGCGCCAGAGAGAAAGCAGAGAACCTGCTGCAGAGAGGCAACGATACACACTCACTCCGCGAACGTGAGACCGTTCAGCTTCTTCCAGGCCCCCCGGGTGAAATCCGGGATGCTCACCGGTGCAGAACCCTTCAGCACGGACTGTTCGGAAAGCGGGATGATGCTTGACCACTCCGCGGCGTCATACACATCCTCATCCAGGGGGAGGCCATGACGCAGGCAGTAGATCAGGCGATAGTCCATGATGTAGTCCATACCGCCATGACCCCCCACCTTCTTTGCGATCTCGCCGATCTTCGTCACGAAGGGATGCTCGTACCGCTTCAACACGGAATCACGCTGGGCCGGTGCAAGCGCCCTGTGTCCATCGGGCTCCAGCGCGATCTGCTGCACGGGATACTTCTGGGCGAAGCCTTTCGTGCCGCTCACCAGATGGATGCGGCTGTACGGACGCGGACTCGTGACGTCGTGCTGGACCATGATCGTCTTGCCCCGTGCCGTCCGGACCAGCGTCGTATTCATGTCGCCCAACCGGTACGGGATCTTCGCATAGGCCGATGTATCGCCGAACTTCTCCTTCGCATGCGCCGTCAGACCGACCTGGTCCGACGACATCGAGACCAGACTGCTCATACGGTCGCCCCGGTGGATGTTCAGGATCTGACACACGGGACCGAGACCATGGGTCGGATACGGATCGCCGGTATGAGCCGCGTTGTACTTCAGCCGCCACATGTCCCAGTAGCCGCTCTTCTCATCGAACATCAGCCAGCGGAGGTCATGGATGTACGCCCCCTCCACGTGCATGATCTCGCCGAACACGCCCTCCTGCGCCATGCGGAGCGTCGCGAGTTCGAAAAAATCATAGCAGCAATTCTCCAGCATCATGCAATGCCGGCGGGTCCGTTCCGCGGTGTTCACCAGTTGCCAGCACTGTTCGAGCGTGAGCGCAGCGGGGACCTCGACCGCGGCATGCTTGCCATGCTCCATGGCGTAGACAGCGACCGGCGTGTGGAGCTGCCAGTGGGTGCACACATAGACGAGGTCAACATCCTTCCGTTCGCACAGCCGCTTCCAACCATCCACCCCGCTATAGCCGGCAGCTGCCGGCCTGCCATGTCTCGCAAGGATCGCCTGACACGAATCGACGCGGTCCGGGAGCAGGTCACAGAGTGCAACGACCTTCACCCCTTCGATCGACATGTAGCGGCCAACCGCATCGGTCCCCCGGGCGCCGAGCCCGACGAACGCGATGCGGACCGTATCGATCGGGGGGCAGGCAAGTTTCAGGACATCGGTCTGGCCTTTGGCACGCGGCGGGACTCCGGCGGCCTGCTCCTGCGCAGGAGCGGTGGCTGTGAGGAACACCAGACAGCACATGAGAACGGCGATCTTCTTCATAGGGCATCTCCCGGAGACATGGACAGGCGTGTGATGTTTCGAGTGTACCACAGAATCACTGAAGAATCAAGGTGCGGAGGTCACCCCGAACGAAGCGACGCAACGTGGAGGGCGTTTCGACCCGACCGGCCACGGGGGGCACCGATCCCATTTCGACTCGATTTTTGATGAGTCAATTCGCCGCCCCGTTGCCTCATCAATAAATCGAGTCCAACGGCCACTTGACATTTCCTCCCTCAATACGTAGGTTCTTCCCGTACCATCGACCGTTCCTTCTCATTCCATTTCCGGCACCGCCCATGAATGCCACGGCCGCCTTTGCGCCTCCTGGCCATGATACCATGATCTCTCCCGACACTGCCTCGCTCCGGGAGGTCGTCAATGCCCGCGGGGAATACGCAGAGATCATCGGCAAGAGCGAAAGTCTGCGCTATGTGCTGTACCGGATGGAACGAGTTGCGCCTCACCGCTTCCCCTCCCTCACCCGGGCCATCACTCCTTATCGTACGATCCCATTCAGGCTTGCGCCGCACGCCCGCCGCTTCATGAAACCGGTACGCGACGTGCGACACTCCCGGGTTGCAGACACCACCGCCAGGGACACTGCGACGTGAGCATGATCGAACTCCATATGCGGCTGAAGATCCGCGAGGCCAAAGGGCAGGAGATTCGACAGACACTGAAGAGTCTCGGACGCATGATCCGCGCCCGGCCGGGATGCTCACGGTATGCCTTTTACGTTCGCGCACGCGATAACAACGGCATGGTCGTCCAGGCATGGGACGGAAGGGTTGCACTGAACAACTACCTCCGTTCGGATGAACACAAGGTCCTGCTGGGGGCGATCTCGACACTGTGTTCCGGATGCACCGTGCGGTTCCGGGGGAACTGAGCGTCCGACACTTCATAGCATTCCTGTCACACACATGGTACATCCACTACACATCACATAGCAGGGAGGAGCATCATGCAGAGAGCGCAGAGAAGTATCATAGGACTTGTGGCACTGGCACTCGCGGGCACCGCCGCATGGAGCGGTGGGGCGGCGATCGCGGGAGAGAAGGAGGCCAAAGAGGAACTGCTCGAGCGGGGACGGCACCTTGTCACCGTCGGCGGATGTCACGATTGCCATTCACCGAAGGTGATGTCCCCGAATGGTCCGGTCCCGCACCCGATGAAGATCCTCTCCGGACATCCTGCAGAAGCAGGCACCCCGGCGGTGCCGCAAGGTGTGCTGGCACCCGACCGGTGGGTGGCGATGACGACAGGCGACATGACCGCCTGGGTTGGACCCTGGGGAATCTCGTACGCCGCGAACCTGACGCCGGATCCTGCGACCGGCCTCGGAGGGTGGACGGAAGAGCTCTTCATCAAGACTTTGCGCACGGGGAAGCATCACGGCACGGGACGACAGATCCTCCCGCCGATGCCCTGGACGAACTACGCACAGATGTCGGATGGTGAACTGAAGGCCGTCTTCGCCTATCTGCGCTCGCTTCCGCCGGTCAAGAACCTCGTGCCACAGCCGGCGCCGCCAGGCAAGTAGCTCTTCTGGAAAAGAAAGGGGTCAGGAAGCGCACGGGACTTGGGATTGGTCGCAGGGGCGCTTCCCCCCCTCTCTCTTGTCGTCGACGGTCTTCGACCGTCAATCCTCGATCTTCAACTGCTGTCCCTCTTTCTCTTTTCCATATTCTTCCGTATCCTTCCCCACCACCACGGAGCCTCGCCCCATGCCCCAACTCGCAACCACCATCCGCGCACTCATTCATAAGCGAAACCCATACGAGGGGTTCGACCCGACCCCATTCCCCCTCGATCTCCAGGGAGGCGGAGGGGACCCCGTCATTTCGCAGGTGGTCGAGTCCACCGGCGCGCGACTCGTGATCGAAGTGGGCAGCTGGAAAGGCTCCAGTGCCATTCAGATGGCAGAGACCCTGCGGAACCGTCAGGTGGATGGCGTGGTCGTGTGTGTCGATACGTGGCTGGGTGGCCTCGAGCATATGATGGATTACCCGGGATGGGAATTGCACCCCTACTACAGGAACGGGTATCCCATGCTCTTCTATCAGTTCCTCGCCAACGTCATGAACCGTGGCTGCCAGGACCATATCGTGCCCTTCCCCAATACCAGCCTGATCGGCGCCCGCTGGTTCGCCAAACAGAAGATCCAGGCCGATGTGATCTATGTGGACGGCAGTCACGAAGAGGATGATGTGTACCTCGACCTGAAGAGCTACTGGCCGATCCTGCGCCCGGGTGGCGTGTTATTCGGAGACGATTGGAACACGACCTGGTACGGTGTCATCTGTGCCGTCAACCGCTTTGCCAGAGAATACTCGCTGGAGATCCATCACGCACCGAACCGCTGGATACTGTACAAACCCGGCATCTGAAAGAAAGGCAGAACCATGAAGACCTTCGTCCGCGCATGCACCCTCCTTCTCCTTGCAGCCTTCCCCCTGTCGGCACAGGTACAAACCGACGCACGGGGATGCAAGGAACACCCCCTCTTCACGCGCATGCCCACCTACTGGGTCCATCATTGCGACGACCGCGCGTTCGACGCTTTCAAATTCCAACTTGGACCCGGGAAGAGGGAAGCGATCGAAGGCCGGGTCCTCAAGGTGTATTACTATCCCCAGGCACGGGCACAGGAGAAGACCAGCGCGCTGGCGATCCTCCGCAATCACGAGAATGCACTCGCAACGATCGGGGGGACCGTGGTATGGAAGTCCGACAACCACCTCACAGGAAAACTGCTGCGCGATGGGAAGGAGATCTGGATCGAGGTCGCTGCAGAATTCACCGGCAAGTATTCCGTGATCAGCGTCGAGCGGCAGGCCATGAACCAGGACGTGGTTGCCAATGCCGACGCGCTTGCACGTGGCCTGAAGGAGACCGGACACGTCGCGGTGAACGGCATCCTGTTCGACACGGGGAAGACCGACCTGAAGCCGGAATCCAATGCGGCGATCGCCGAAGTGGCGAAGCTGCTGAAAGCGGACCCGGCCCTGTTGTTGTACGTGGTCGGGCACACGGACAACGTCGGCGGACTCGAGAGCAACATGCGTCTCTCGCAGGGACGTGCGGAAGCTGTGGTGAAGGCGCTCGTCGGCGGACACGGCATCGCTCCGGCCCGGCTCAAGGCATTCGGGAACGGGCCGTATGCGCCGGTCAGCACCAACGACACGGACGAAGGACGTGCGAGGAACCGGCGGGTGGAGCTGGTGAAGCAATAGTCCGGAACGACCGCGGGCCGGGATCACTCCCGGCCCGCTCCGTATGCGCCCGATCAACCGCTTGCCCGCCCTCCCTTCACCGCCGCGTTGTCAATCCCAGGGCGACAGGAACGAATACTTCTTCCCGTACTCCATCATCTGTCCGACGAAGTCCTCAGGGAATGTCACGCGGATATCGGTGATCTCTCCGTTCTGTTCGACCGGTGTGAACACCGGGTTCATGAATCCACCATAGGGTGCGAGGTTCAGTTTCTTGTAGCGGGCCAGCAGCTCATGGTGGAGCACGGGATCCACCTTCACCCCATAGGTTTCCACGAGTGCCTTCGCGCCCTCATAGTCCCCTTCCGACTTGATCCGCTGAACCTCCTTCAGGAGGGCGCCGAAGAGGGCGCGCAGCCGTGAGAAGTCGGTGATACGGAAGTAGGTCTTCCCATCCCGCTGCTCCTGCGCGATCACCGTCTCCGCCTTGCCCTTCTCAAAACACCATCGCGCAATAAGCTGACGGTTGCGCATGTGGGCCTCTTCGATGTTCTTGCCCGGTTCGATGCGTTTGAGTTGCGTGAAGATCCCATTCAGGATCTGTTCGATATACCCGGCCCTGGCAGCATCCTGCGATGGCAGCAGGCCGAGCTCCACCAGCCGGGGATCCATGAGATAGTAGAGTGCGAACAGGTCGGCCCGGGCCTCCTCGATCGTTGCATGGTAGTTCTTGAGGGCATCCACGCCAACGCCCGGCATCAGCTGTCCGGATGCATGCCCGACGCACTCATGAAGGTCCGTGTGCAGGTTATCGACCAGTGACCCGTACTGCTCCAGCAGACGGACGTCCTCCGGCGAGTTGCAGAATTCCTCGTTGAAGCCGTCCCCCCGCGCCGCCTGATCATACGCGTACGTGATGTTCTCGAGGGTCACGGATTTTGAACCGTGCGCGGCACGGATCCAGTCCGCGTTCGGCAGATTGATCCCGATAGGGGTGGTCGGATAGCAGTCGCCGCCGAGCTGGGCGACCGTGATCACTTTCGCGCTGACGCCCCGGACCTCCTTCTTCTTGAACCGGGGATCCACCAGCGAATTGTCCTCGAACCACTGTGCGTTGGCCGTGATCGTCTCCGCCCTGCGCGTCGCTGCCACGTCCTTGAAATTCACGATCGATTCCCACGACGCCTTGATGCCAAGCGGGTCATTGTAGGTCTCGATGAAGCCGTTCACAAAGTCGACACTCGAAGAGGTGTCCTGCAACCAGAGGATGTTGTACGCATCGAAGTCGCGCAGGTCGCCGCTCGTGTAGTACGCGATGAGCGTGTCAATGGTCCGCCGCTGGTGGTCGTTCTCCGCGACCGTCGAAGCCCTGGTCAACCATGTGATGATCTCACGGATCGCAGGCCCATACACACCATCGGCCTTCCATTCTTTCTCCACGATCCTGCCGTTCTCCTTCACGAGGGTCGTATTGAGTCCGTACGAGGGCGGCGCCGGATCCGTGCGGTCTTTCTTGCCCGCATAGAATGCCGTCGCTTCGTTCTCAGTCACGCCGCGGTAGAACGTTACCGCGGAGTTCTGCACCATGTCGGTCGATACGTCCTGACTGATCTTCTTCGGGAGGATCGCGGGGTCGAACATGACCGGACAGATCTCAGCAAGGAGTGCGTCCACACTCGTACCCGGACGCACGGGAAGGAGTCCCGGATCACACGTAGCGACCGCCGCGCGGAACCACGTCTCGGAGAACCCGGGGACGAACTTGTCGTTGCCATAGTGGTGATATATGCCGTTGGCGAACCAGACCTGCTTCGTGTAGGTCATGAACGCCGCCCACTCCGGGGTGGCCTGATCGATCTTCCCTGAAGCCACAATGCCGTCGAGGGTCTTCCGGATCGCGAGGTTGTATGCCCCATTCTGGGCGAAGAGGATATCCCGGCCGCACAACGCGGCCTGACTTAGGAAATAGACGAGTTTCTTCTGCCGGAGGGACAGGTCAGTGAACCCGGGGACCTGATAGCGCATCACCTTGATGTCGGCGAAACGGTCGACGGTCCAGCGGAATTCCTGTTTCTGTTCGGGGGAGGAGCAGGATGCAATGAGCATGGCGGACAACGCTATGGTTAACGAGACGGTCCTGAGTTTCACGACGAGACCTTTCCTGGTATCGGATGCTGTGCATGAATGTACGGAATGCCATTGATCCAACCAAGAAGAGACGGAAGGAACTGGGATGCCAGGACAATGCGGTGAACTGCTGTGGGAGGCGGTGGCTGACGGACCCGGGCGATGGAGGCAGATTTCGGCGATTCCGCACCCGACCCCATTGCATCTATATTTCCGCGAGCGGGCCCACATGTATTGAATATCAATAAGCAATACCCTATCAATAGACCACGATGGAACCCGCTGGTGGGCGGTGCCACCGCCCCTACCGCACTCGCATGCCTGATCTCAGGGGAGGAATCATGGCCAGATCCGCTTGGATCCACACTCTTGTCGCGGTCCTGTGTGTCACCTGTGTGTGGACCACCGCCCGGTCGCAGACCCCCCTTTTCACCAACGGCAATTTCGAAGCGGGCACGACCGGCTGGACGCTCTCCAGCTCCGGCACGGCAACGTTTCAGGTCGTGACGCCCGGGTATCTCTCATCGAACGCCGGACGGGTCTCGATCACCCGCACCGGCACGACCATGTTCCTCTACCGGTCCGGCTTTGCACTCACCGCAGGTACCCGCTACCGGGTCTCATTCGCCGGATACTCCTCCAGCGCACGTGATGTGGCAGTGGCTGTTCAGAAGAACTCCGCCACCACGTCCCTCGGGCTGGCCGCGAAACGGATGAATCTCACTGCCGGCTGGGGGATGTTCTCCGTGGAATTCGTGGCGAGCGGGTTCACCGGCACCACGACGGATACCCGGCTACGGTTCAACTTCGCGTCCTATGCCCGGGCGGGCGACAGCTACTATCTCGATAGCGTATCGATCGCACCGGTCGTCGTGGCCACGCCTCCAACGATCAGCACGCAGCCGCAGACACAATCTGTCGCGGCCGGCCAGACGGCGACCTTCTCTGTGACCGCAACAGGAACAGCTCCTCTTTCCTATCAGTGGATGAAGAATGCCCTCAGTATCACCGGGGCCACATCCTCCGGCTACACGACGCCCCCAACGACGGCCGCCGACAGCGGGGCCCTGTTCACCGTTGCAGTGACCAACAGCTATGGCAGCGTCACAAGCACTCCTGCCCTTCTTCTGGTGAGTTCCAGCCCGCCCGTGATCACCGCACAACCGTCAGACCGCACCGTGGCGGACGGCGCGGCGGCCAGCTTCTCGGTCACCGCCACGGGGCCCGGGACGCTCGGCTACCAATGGCAGCGGAATGGCTCGGCCATTGCCGGTGCAACCGCATCTTCGTATACCATCACGGCTGCCACCATGGCGGACAGTGGCGCCCTCTTCCGTGTGATCGTAACGAACGGGAACGGTTCCACGTCGAGCTCGGCGGCCGTGCTGATCGTGACGCCATCGGCACCAACGATCACCTCTCAACCCGCTGCCGCATCCGTCAGTCCCGGCGCAGCCGCAACCTTCAGTGTGACCGCCGCAGGCCCGTCGCCGCTCTCCTATCAGTGGCAGAAGAATGGAAGTCCGATCTCCGGCGCAACATCCTTCTCGTATACCACTCCCCCGGTGACCACGACGGACAATGGCGCAACGTTCTGGTGCATCGTGTCGAACCGGGCAGGGTCCGTCACCAGCAATGCCGCGGTGCTGACGGTGGCAACGGGCGTGGTCGTCTCCGATGACTTCAATACCACCACACTCGACGCAGCACGGTGGCACGCCACGCTTCCCGGTACGCCCTCAACAGTGACCACAACGGGAGCGGGGACATCGAATGCGTACCTGTCGATCCAGATCCCGGCCGGCTCCGCCCATGATGCCTGGGAGGGAACGAACGGTGCCGTCCGCGTCCTGCAGTCCGTGAACAACGCCGACATGGCTCTCGAAGCGAAATTCGAATCGACCCTGAGCTTGCCCTATCAGTTCCAGGGGATCATCGTCGAACAGGACGCATCGAACTACATCCGCTTCGATTTCGTCTGTGAAGGTGCTGTGCTCCGCGTGTTCGCCGCCTCGGTGATCGCGGGAACGCCAACGGTCAGATATGACGCCGCGGTAACGAAGACCGTGCCGATGTATATACGCCTCACCCGGAGCGGCAACCAATGGACGCAGCAGTGGTCGTCCACTGGTGCCACATGGACACAGACCGCCAGTTTCTCGCAGACACTGACGGCGACAGCGGCCGGCATCCTTGCCGGGAATGCAGGGAGCACGCCGCCTGCCACCGCGGTCCTCGTGGACTATTTCTTCAACCGCAACGCTCCCATCACCGCGGAAGATGCGGGGACGGCTCCCGTCATCACCGCGGACCCGGTGCCATTGACCGTCGCCCTCGGGACGGCCGTCACCTTCAGCGTCACCGCGGACGGGTCCCAGCCGCTCCTGTACCAGTGGAAACGGAATGGCGCGACGATCACTGGTGCGACGAACGCTTCGTACACGCTCGGTGCGGCACAAGCAACGGACGACAGCGCTCGCTATCAGGCATTCGTCACGAATGCCTTCGGCGCCGATACCAGCGCACCGGCCCTGTTGCGCGTGCAGGCTCCTGCGGTTCTCACGGGAGAGCCCCGCGATACCACCGTGGGTGAATGGTCGACGGCAACCTTCATGGTCACGGCAGCCGGTACGCTGCCATTGATCTATGTCTGGGAGAAGAATGGCACGCCGATACCGGGAGCAACCACCCGCACCCTCACTCTCACGGACGTGGCGCTGGCGGATGACAGCAGCTGGTACCGCTGCATCGTTGCGAACACCCTCGGGACAGACACCAGTCGCAACGCCGTGTTGCGTGTGGCCCTCCAACCGCCGGTCTTCGTGCACGATCCGGTGTCCGTGGGCGCACAGACCGGTCAGACGGCAACGTTCACGGTCAGGGCCATGGGGAGCGCGCCGCTTGTCTACCAGTGGCAAAAGAACGGTCTGCCGATCGCCGGGGCGAACGACACGGTGTACATGACGCCGGCGATCACGCTCGCCGACGACGGCGCGGGGTTCCGCTGCATCGCGAGCAACAACGCAGGCAAGGACACCAGTGCGACAGCCGTGTTGTCCGTGGGGGGAGTCCCGCCGTCGGTTACTTCCGATCCGCTCAGTCAACCGGTCCCGCTCGGCCGCACGTATCTGTTCAGCGCCTCCGCCACAGGTTCCGGCACCATCAGCTATCAATGGCAGAAGAATGGTAGTGCCATCCCCGGAGCGACCGGACCGTCCTATCTTGGACCGGCGACGGTCAGCACTGACAATGGAGCCACATTCCGGTGCATCGTGAGCAGCCAGTACGGGCGCGACACAAGCGCGGCGGCCATCCTGACCATCACATCAGCGCCAGCATGGGGGATCCCATGGACCATGCTCAGCTCATCGGCCGGGACCATGCCGCCGCCCAAGGCGACCGGAACGGAACACACGGCATCCCTGGTCCTCGATATCAACAAGGACGGGTGGAACGACTTCGTCATTGCAGACCGCACCACGGCTCCGTCCGTCGTGTGGTACCAACGCACCTACGCGGGCTGGACCGTTCTCACGATCGACAGTACGCTGCTTCCGATCGAAGCAGGCGGTACGTTCCACGATATCGACAACGATGGCGACCTGGACATCGTCTTCGGGGGCGACTACCAGAGCAGTCTGATCTGGTGGTGGGAGAACCCGTATCCTTCGTATACAGGTGCGTGGACACGCCGGCTGATCAAGAACAGCGGGGGCACACAGCACCACGACATGATCTTCGCCGACGTCGATGGTGATGGCCAGGCCGAGCTCGTCTACTGGAACCAGCTGCCCCGTCCGGGCGGCGATAAATTGTTCCTGGCCGAGATACCTGCCGCGCCGAAGAGCACCCAACCCTGGCCCGCGACCCAGATCCTGTCCGGACGGCTCTACTCGGAAGGCCTCGATACCGCGGACGTGGACGGTGACGGGAAAGTCGATCTCGTGAGTGGGGGAAGCTGGTACAAGCATGGCGGTGGGACCACCTTCGTCGTCAATATCATCGACAGCACGGTGCACTTCGGGCGGGTTGCCGTCGGACAACTTGTCCCCGGTGGGAGGCCGGAGATCATCATGTGCAATGGCGATACGGTTGGTCCGCTCCGGTGGTACGCGTGGAACGGAACGACCTGGAGTCCGCACGACCTGCTGGGTTACGATTCGGAGAACCCGCATAGCCTTGCGATCGCTGACATCGACAGGGATGGCGCCCTGGACGTCTTCTCCGCGGAAATGATGACGCTGAACAATACGGATGCAAAGACCCGGATCTTCTGCGGGGATGGCACGGGCATGTTCCAGCTGCGCGAGCTCGCCAGCGGGATCGACAACCATGAATCGCGGGTCGCGGATCTTGACGGTGACGGCGATCTGGATATCCTCTCCAAGCCGTACGACACCGGGGTCCCCGGTGTGCGTGCATGGATCAATAGCGGTACGGGGACGAGAATGTTGCCGCTCAATCTCTGGCGGAGGAGGGTCATCGACAGCAGCATACCGGCCATCGCACTGTTCGTTCTCCCGGGAGACATGGACCGTGACGGGTACATGGACATCGTTGCAGGCGGCTGGTGGTACAAGAACCCCCGTGACATCGGACTGGCATGGCAACGAAACACCATCGGTACGCCTCTCAATACTATGTTCCTTCTTCACGACCTCGATGGAGATGGGGACACCGATATCCTGGGCACGCAGGGTGTCGGGGATGCCGCCAACGACTCCTTCGCGTGGGCGCAGAATAGCGGGAACGGGGTCTTCACCGTCCGGACGAACATCCAGCAAGGCGACGGTATGTTTCCCCAGGGGGCGAGTGCCGCCCGTTTCCAGGCGGGAGGCCCTCTGGAGGTGGCCCTTGATTGGGATGCCGGCGTGACCGGGGTCCATATGATCAGCGTACCCGCCCTGCCTGAGACCGAGACCTGGACATGGCGACAGATCTCGACCGTGACGCTCGGGGAAGGGATCGACAACGGGGACATCGACCGTGACGGGGATCTGGACATGCTGTTGGGCACTACCTGGCTCCGCAACGATGCAGGAGCCTGGACCCCGTTCGCTCTGCATGTCCCTGCCACCGGTGAACCCGACAGGAACTATCTCGTGGACATGGACCGGGACGGCGATCTGGACGCCGTGATCGGGTACGGTCATGACACCGCCGGCAAACTCGCCTGGTATGAGCAAGCTGCGGATCCGACGGGCCTGTGGGCCGAGCACATCATTGGCAATGTCGTCGGGCCGCACAGCGTCAGCGTGCGGGACTTTGATCGCGACGGCGACCCGGACGTCGTGATGGGCGAGCACAACAATCCCCGCCTCGGCAATGAACGGCTCATCATGTTCCGCAACGCGGACGGCGTGGGAAAAGCCTGGGAGCAGGTCCTGATCTACACCGGCGACGAACACCATGACGGCACGATCGCCACGGACATCGATGGTGACGGCGACCTGGACGTGATCTCCGTGGGCTACACCCACAGCAGCGTCCTGCTGTACGAGAACCTCGCGATCGACACGATCGTCGTCGCGATCCCGCCCACCATCACGCAGCACCCCTCATCGGTGAGTGCGGCGGTCGGACAGACCGCAACCTTCTCGGTGGCGGCGACGGGCACGGGCACGCTCACCTACCAATGGCAGCGGAACGCCACCGCGATCAGCGGTGCCACAACGGCCTCGTATACAACGCCGGTGCTCGCGAAGGCCGACAGCGGGGCACTGTTCCGGTGTGTGGTATCGAACACCGCAGGGACGGCCACGAGCAACGTGGCAACACTGTCCGTCACGAGCGGAGGCATCGTCTCCGATGACTTCCGTTCGGCCACGCTCAACACGGCATTGTGGACCGTCGTCAACCCCGCACCTGTCTCAACGTTCGCACTGACCGGCAGTGGGACGGTGAATGCACGGCTTGCGGTGAGCATCCCGGCGGGGTCGTCGCACGATGCCTGGGACACCGGTAACTTCACGCCCCGGATCATGCAGCCAACGACGAACACGAACTTCGAGGTGGAAGCGAAGTTCGAATCCTCCCTTGCTCTGCGGTACCAGTTCCAGGGCATCGTGGTGCAGCAGGATGCCGCGAACTACGTGCGCTTCGATTTCGTGCGGGATGCCTCATCCACGCGGTTCTTCAGCGCATCGTTCGTCGCAAATACACCCACCGTACGGAAGGATGCGGCGATCACCAACGCCAATCCGCTCTATCTGCGCGTGAAGCGTGTCGCCAACCAGTGGACCGGATCGTATTCGTTGAATGGTACCACCTGGACAACCGGGGTGACGTTTGCGCACACACTCACGGCAACTGCCATCGGTCCGTTTTTCGGGAACCAGGGCAGCACGCCGTCGGCCTCGCCTGCGTTCACGGGACTGATCGACTATTTCTTCAATACCGCGGCGCGGATCTCCCCCGAGGATCCTGTGGTGGGCAAAGAGGCGGGACAGACCGGCTCCCTCATCCCGGGAGCCACCTATCTGGACCACAACTATCCCAATCCGTTCAACCCGGAGACGCGGATCCGTATCGGTCTTGCAGTGGATGGACCGGTGAACGTGGCGGTCTACAATAGTCTTGGCGCGCGGGTAGCACTCCTGCAGGAGGGTTGGATGGTAGCCGGTCATCACGAACTGGTGTTCGATGGAGCCGGACTGTCGAGCGGGATCTACTTCTGCCGGATGTACGCGAACGGGTTCACCGGGACGCGCAAACTCGCACTGGTGAGGTAGTGTGTTGCGGTGAACGGGAGATCCCGTTCACCGTCCTACGCATCGTCCGTGGACTGGACAACACACCCGAGCTGGGCCATGAATTCCGCGGCCTGGGCGGGATCGATGGTCAGGCCCTTGAACTGCCCTGCCTCGATCCTGATGTCGGGGATGTCCGAATCACGCAGATCCACACTCTGCAGCACGCTCCCCGTGAGGTCCATTCCAGTACAATCGCATCGACGGAACGTAGCGTTGCCAAGCTCCACCCTGTCGAAGACCACGCGTGCCATCCGGCACCGCTCAAAGTGGACACCCTTGAGTTTGCCGCCCGAGAAGATCGCGCCATCCAGCGTACACTCCTGGAATGCCACATCGGTCCCGGCAAGCGTGGTGAACTGCGCACCGGTCAACTTGCATCCCTTGAACAGCACACGTTGCCAGCGGGGCCGCTGCCACGAGGAGGCCGAAAGATCCGAGGCTTCGCACTGCACATCGAACAGACGCGCCGAGGACAACCGTGCGCGGTTCATGAGCACCCGGTGCGCGTGGACCTGGTCCAGCGTCAATCCGGTGATCGCCCGGCCGGTGGCATCGATATCGGTGCAACGGACCCGGAGGATCTCCATTGACCCGTCAAGTTCGCCTCCGTCATAGGGAGCAATGTCCTTCGGGATGCGCGGCGCGGCCACGGTCGGTAACGGTCTGGTCTTCATCTGTTGTGTCGGGTGGTTACGGTCAGGGGATCGTGATCATTGCCTTCATCACGCCGTCCCTGTAGCCCGACACGAGATCGAATGCATCCTGTGTCCGGTCGAGCGTGAATGAGTGTGTTACCATCGCATCCATCGCGACCGCCCCGCTCGCGAGAAGGTCGAGTGCTTTCTGCGTGCAATGCACCTGGCGGCGGATGTTGAGGATCGTGATCTCCTTCCGGCGGAGTTCGTGGATCGGGAAGGCGATCTCATCGACCTCCGGGATCCCCACGATGACGAGTGTTCCGCCCGGCTTCAGCAGTTGCACACCCTGAAGTGAAGCTGCCGGATCGCCGCTGCACTCGAACACGATATCCAGCATGTGCGGTTCGATGCGTCCGACCTCCGCAACAACATCCACCCGGTCCGGATTCCCCGACCAGGCCGGACGCAAGGCGCGCGCCATTGCCAGCCGCGATTCGAGCTTCTCCGTGACAATGATGTGAGCGGGGTTCCGCGTACGGAGGACATGAAAGACCGACATGCCTATCGGTCCGGCGCCCAGGATGCCGACCGATGCGCCATCGCGGATGCCGGACCGCTCCACGGCATACACGCCGATGGCAAGCGGTTCCGACAGCGTCGCCTGCACGAAGGTCATGCTGTCCGGGATCGGGAAGCAGCACTTCTCTGGCAGAACGAGGTATTCGCCAAGGCAGCCTTCGATCTGTCCGGGGCATCCCAGGAACAGAAGGCGGCGACAGGTATGCTCGCGGCCTGCCTTGCACTGGTCGCATTCGCCGCAGGATACAGCGGGGTCCACGGCGATGCGCTGGCCGGGACGGACGCGTGTCACCTTGCTGCCGATGCGATCCACCACGCCGGCTGTCTCGTGTCCGATCGTGAACGGGAATTCCACGATCTGGGAGCCGATCCTGCCTGTGGTGAAGTAATGAACGTCCGAGCCACACACCCCGACGGTCATGATCCGTATCCGGATGTCGGTATCGTGCACGAGTTCCGGGGTGGGGACGCTTGTCACGTCGAATCGGTGGATACCAGTGAGTACAGCTGCTTTCATAAGGCCGGTCCCGGGATGCGTACGGTCGACATTGCACAGCCCCTCCTCCTTCCACACACTGAGGTGGTGCGGGTGGGGGAATGTGCGTGGATACGAGACAATGCTCTGGCAGTGAGCGGCTTCATCATCAAACGTACGGAGCCCGAGGGACAGAATCCAGCGTGCGCATCGGACACCACAGGCCCGGGACTTTCGTGGGGCGGGAACCCCTTCCTTCTCTGTTGTGGTTGTACAATAAAAGGCCCTGACCCTCCCATGCGACGTCTGACGAACATATGCCTACTGGCGCTGCCGTTTCTGGCGATCCAGTGTACCGACGCCGGGAATGATCCCACCCCGGTTGTCTTTTCCGTTTCCGATGCGGAGCTCTATGCCATGCAGGGGGCTCCGGACGGATGGACGTTTTTCGGCCTTACCGCCGACACTCTCGCCGGGGGGAGCACCACCGCGCATGAGCCCCGTGTCCGGGTGAGGTATAACCGGAGGGCTGCCACCCAGCTCACGGCGGCGGGACGGGTTGCGGCCGGAGCGCTCTTTCCCGATTCCTCTCTGATCGTGAAAGAGCTCTACACGGGCAGTACGTTGACCACCATCGCGTACATGTTCAAGCTTGGACGTGCGGAGAATGCATCGTCGTCCGGATGGATCTGGTCGGAGACGGATGGCAACGGGGCGGTCAAGATCTCCGCTTCCCGCAGGGGGACCGGGTGTGTCGGCTGCCACTCCACGGGCACCGACTTCACGCGGATGAACGACACCCATCCGTGAAACGCTCCACGCAGACGGTCAGATATGGATGGATCATTCCGGGAGAGTCATGACATCTGAGCCAATGGACATGCGTCAGGTTGGGCTGGTTGGTACGGGACTGGTGGGAACGTCGTTCGCGTATGCGCTCATCATCCGACGGCTTGCCAGCCGGCTGGTACTGGTCGATCTGAATCATGAGAAGGCGCTGGGCGAGGTGATGGATTTCGAACACGGGCTCTCCTTCGCCCGGCCCATGAAGATCGAGGCAGGCTCGTATGACGATCTTGCGGGATGCCGTATCGTCGTCATCGCCGCGGGGACCGGCCAGCGGCCGGGAGAGTCGCGGCTGGACCTCCTCGGCAGGAATGCAGCGATCTTCCGCGACATCGTGCCACGGATCGTGAAGGCGAACCCGGGCGTGATCCTCCTTATCGCAACCAATCCCGTGGACATCCTCACGCACATCGCGCTGGAGGTGTCCGGACTCCCCTCCTCCCGGGTGATTGGATCGGGGACGATCCTCGACACGTCGCGGTTCCGTTTCCTGCTCGGACAGTACTATGGTGTCGACACGCAGAGCGTGCACGCGTACATCATCGGAGAGCATGGGGACAGCGAGATCCCGGTATGGAGCATGGCCAACATCGGCGGCGTGCGGCTGCAGGAATTCGCACCGCTGAAGAACCGCCGGTATGATCAGAAGGACATGGACGACATTTTCATCCGTGTACGCGATGCGGCGTACGAGATCATCAAGCGAAAGGGGGCGACGTACTATGCCATCGGGCTCGGCCTGGTCTCCATCGTCGAGGCGATCCTCGGAGACTACCGCCGGGTCCTCCCGGTCTCCACGCTCGTGACCGGGGCACATGGCGTGCATGACATGTGCCTCAGCCTGCCGTCGGTCGTCGGCCGTCAGGGCATCGAAGAGGTGCTCGCGCTCAACCTCAGCAACGATGAAGCCGAAGGGTTCCGGCGGTCGGGAGAGAAGCTCCAGGAGACCTACCGCCTTCTCCGGTGAATGCAGTTCACGATGCAACCGTGTTCGGCGCTGGTCAGACACGCCTCACATGCACGGGCACTGGCCAGACACGCCTCACGTGTAGGGGCGCAGCATGCTGCGCCCCTACACGGACCCGCACCGTCGACTGCGCGGCAACAACGACGACCCATCGATCAATTCACGATGCCCATCGATCAGTTCACGATGCAACCGTGTTCGGCGCTGACCAGACACGCCTCACATGCACGGGCACTGGCCAGACACGCATCACATGCACGGGCGCTGACCAGACACGCCTCACGTGTAGGGGCGCAGCATGCTGCGCCCCCGCGAGAACCGGCACTGCCGACTACTTGACAAGAAGAAGTTTCCGGGCCTCGACGAACGAACCTGACTGCATCCGGCAGAGATAGACCCCCGTCGCCAGTGTCGGCGCATCGAACCGCACCTCATGCAAACCCGCTTCCTGCACGCCATCAACCAGCGTCGCAACCTCTTCCCCGAGAGTATTGTACACCCTGACCGTAACGAATGATGCCGACGGAACAGCGTAGCGGATGGTCGTCGAAGGGTTGAACGGATTCGGGTAGTTCTGCATCAGCGCGAACCCCGCAGGCCCCGTTGGGACCGGATCAGGAGTCGAAGCGAGTTGCCCTCTCTTCACGACCAGCGCAGGGTCCCCGAGGAGGGTCCAACGCTCATCGATCTCGTCCCGCCTATCGCTCAGAGCCGCTTTCCAGGCCAAGCCGATCGGATCCGTTGGATGGCTGGCTAAATAGCCATACAGAGCCTGTACAAATTGACCCCCGGAGAACAGAGACATGAGACCCGCAGGCGCCACCGCACACACCGCCCCGCGTCCGTGCGCACGCAGCAACGCAACCGCCATCGAGATCGTATCGGGATTTTCGAACTGTTGTCCGCCAATGAAGAGGCACACGGGGAGCCCGGTACCGGCCTTGAGCGATTCCGCATCCGACGCCGCGAAATACCACGCGGAGAATCGCTGCCAGTTCTGATGGCCGACCAGGGACACGAAAGCGCTCCCTTCACCCCAGAGCGCCCGAAATGCCGCCGGAGTGCGATAGAATGGAGAGCCGGGCCGCAGATGCACGGATACCGTATCGGGCCACCCCGGGACGAGCGCTTGCTGGTACATCATCGCTTCCTCCTCCATCACACCCATGTCCGATGAATCGGCCAACGCAATGGCGCGTCGGGCCCATGCCCCGGGTACCGCCTGTTCATAGGCGACCGTCTTGCTCACCATGGCCTCCATATCGTCTGTCGTCCATGCGGGCAATCGCCCCAGTGCCAGCAGCGGTGCCGGAAATGGCATCACGACGCCATCCCGCGTCACGAACCATTGGTCGATGAGAACCGGATCCTCACCCAACGTCGGCAGAAATGGGCTCGGTTTGCTGTGCGATGGAACATGTCCCACAGCCCCGGCCAGCAGACAGAAGCGCGGGCGGGGTTGTTGCCACTGGTCCACCATAGTGACGATGAGGTCCCGTATCGCGCTGTCCGGCGTGGCGCGATGGAACTGCGCCGTGATGGAGTCCACGAGAATGATCATGACTTCGTAGCCATTGGCCGTGCCGCGCAGGGTCGCGAGCGGTGCGACGGCGGGGACAAACTGTTCGGTGGTGATGATCACGTAGTCCGCCCGGTTCACGGGATCCGCAAGCGTTCCGGTGAACCATTGAGCGACGGCAGGGGGTGCAGCAAGGGTGGAAACCATCACGAGCAATGATACAAAGAGGGCACAGCGGAGGGTCCAGGACATGATCCACCTGTCAGGTTGTTGTGGAATGACAGCTATGTGGGTAAAGCCTAGTACCGAGAGGTGACGGTGAGTGCCTCAGTTGATCAACATGACAACATGTTGCACTGTAGCAGTGTGGCGGGAAGCCCCCAGATAAATGAAGAGTGTGATAGCGACGCAGGAATATACACCGGGGCGTGACCAATGTCAAGGGGGTGGCGTTGCGCAACGATGGCACCTGGAACGATGGCCTCCCAACACGCGCAGGGGCTGGCCAGCACGCCTCTCATGCACGGGCGCAGCATGCTGCGCCCCTACACGGACCCGCACCGTCGACTGCGCGGCAGCAACGACGACCCATCGATCAGTCCACGATGCAACTGTATTCGGCGCTGGTCAGCATGCATCACATGCACGGGCGCAGCATGCTGCGCCCCCCGCGAGAACCGGCACTGCCTACTACTTGACGAGAAGAAGTTTCCGCGACTCGACGAACGATCCTGACTGCATCCGGCAGAGATAGATGCCGCTGGCGATCCCCTCCGCGTCGAATTGCGCAGTGTACTCTCCCGCCGGTTTCTGCTCATCAACGAGGACGGATACCTCACGTCCGAACAGATCGCACACCGCAATACGGACGGACCGCGATTCCGGCAGATGGTACCGGACCTCGCATGAAGGATTGAATGGATTCGGGTAGCCCTCACTGAGTTCGCAGGATCCTTCGGGGGTTCGCATCCCGACCCGCACTCCGGTCGAGATCCCGGGGCGGATCCGATAGACGCTGGACCTTGCGGTGATGAAGAGCGTCTTCCGGTCTGCATCGCCCCACGCACAATTCGCAGGTGCCTCCGGCGTGCTGATCAGGGTGATGTACGTGCCCGCGGGAGAGACCACCCAGACCCCGCCCGGACCCGTGCAGTAGATGTTGCCCGAAGAATCGGCCTTCATCCCGTCGGCATACCCATTCTGTGGTATCGTGTAGAACAGCCGCTTGTTCGTGAACGTTGAATCGTTCACGACATCCCAGACATAGATCTTGTGCTGGGCGGACTCGTTCACATACAGGAGCTTCTCGTCCGGGGAGAAGCAGATGCCATTCGGCTTGTCGAACGTGCTATCAACGAGCTGGATCGCCCCTGACGGGCTGAGCCGGTAGATACCTTTGAAGGCAAGTTCCTTCGCCTGCCCGGGCGGCACATTGAAGTCGGGGTCGGTGAAGAAGACGGCACCCGTTGAAGAAACGACGATATCATTTGGAGAATTGAAGCGTTTGCCGCGGAACGTGGATACGAGTGGCGTGATCGAGCCATCGGTCTCCTGACGGGAGACGCGGCGCTGCTGCATCTGGGTGAGGATGAGGCGCCCCTGCCGGTCGTACGTCAGTCCGTTGGAGCTGTCCGATGGTTTCAAATAGAGGGACACCGCGGAGTCGACGGGAGACCACCGGTGGATGGTAGAGGGCCAGACATCACTGAACAGGAGTCCGACGCCGTCCTTCCAGACGGGACCTTCAACGAACTGAAACCCTGTGCACACGCGTTCGAGCGTGCCGCTGGTGGTCTGCGCAGCACAGATGCCCGCGACAACGAGGAGGGTGATCGCGACAGTGGCCCGCATGATCTGACGGCTCATGGTTCCTCGGGATCGGTTCACGGATGCGTGTCGATCGATCGCAGGGCGAACGCATATGCCCCGATCGCGATCGCCTTGCTTGTGCCGATACGGGAGATGCCCACCCCGATCCGCATTTCCGGGTCGTAGCGCAGCGTGCGGGGCGTCCCCGGAATGGCGATCTCGCGTGTCGAACCTTGCAGGAAGCGTTCACGCTGGGCGTCATCTTCCAGGTTGTACACAGTGGCCACGAGCCGGCGGAGCGCAGAGCCGTCGGGTTTCACGAACGTGCCGTTCATTTCGTCGATGATCTTCGGGAGGAAGAGCGGTGCGGCACCGGACAATCCGCCACCGATCACGACGAGCCCATCGACCAACGTGACGGCATTCGCGATCGCATCGCCCACCGCTTCGGCCATGGCAGCGAATGCACCCACCGCAGCGGCACGATCGCCGGACTGCTCCCCCATCCCTATCGCAAAGATCTCCCTGGGCGACGGGGCCGCATCTTCGGCAATGCCGGCGGCCCGTGCGTACATCCTCCTGACCGCGCGGATGCTCGCATGCTCCTCAATATTGGTGCGGGGATCCATCTTGTTCCTGAGCAACCAGATCTCCCCCGCGATCGAATTGTCGCCGAGGAACAACTCTCCCGCGCGCACGATGCCTGCTCCGAATCCCGTGCCCAGCGTCAGTCCGAGGAGGTTCTTGTAGCGCTTCGGGCTCCCGGCCTTCTCCAGGAGACCGTTCACATAGGGCAGGAACCCTGCGATCGCTTCCCCGTACGCATACAGGTCGCCGTCGTTGTTGATGTAGACCGGCAGGCCGAACTCCATGGCGAGGATCGGACCGAGGGGGACGCCACCGCGGAAGCCCGGCAGGTTGAGCAGATCGCCGATGATGCCGTTCGGATAGTCGGCGGGGCCAGGGAACGCGAAGCTGATCGCCACGGGCGGATACGGGAGTCGTGCCCGAACCTTCGTGAAGCCGTCGATCATCATCGCAAGGCAATCGTTCAGGTTCTCGCCGCGCGTGGGCAGAACGATCTCGTCCAGGACCGGTTCCCCCGACCGGATCGCCGTGAAGACCGAATTCGTCCCTCCGGCATCGAGGGTCATCACGATCCGTTCGTCGTTGCGGAGATCCATATCAGGCCTTCGCGGAAAGGAGCGACGGCGTATGCCCCTTCACGCCATAGTAGGCCACATACAGATAGCACAGGACCGGGATGAAGAAGGCATGGTGGATCCCGATGGTGTCCGCGAAGTATCCCTGCACCACGGGCACGATCGCGCCGCCCACGATCGCCGTGCAGAGAATGCCGGAGGCCTGTCCGGTATGCTTGCCCAGACCATTGATCGCCAGCGTGAAGATCGTCGGGAACATGATGGAGTTGAAGAGTCCGACCGCCAGGATCGACCACATCGCGACCTGACCGAACGACACCATGGAGAGCACGACGAGGCCCGCGGCGATGAATGCATTGACGACGAGGACCTTCGCCGGACTGACGGAGCGTTGGACCGCGGAGCCAATGAAACGGCCGACCATGGCGGCGCCCCAATAGAACGACACGAACTTCCCGGCATCGGCGGGATCCAGGCCGGCGATGTCGCTCTGGCCAAAGTAGTTCACGAGGAAGCTGCCGATCGACACCTCCGCACCGACATACAGGAAGATGCCCACGGCGCCGAGGACGAGGTGTTTGTATCCCCACGCACTGTGGTGGAGGTCGTGGAGGTTCCCCCCGGCCTCGCCACTGGAGGCCACATCCGCGGCCTCGATCTTCGGCAGTTTGATGATGGCGAAGACCACGGCGATCAGGATCAGGATGCCTGCCAGCCAGAGGTACGGGGTCTGGACCGCACTCGCTTCCGCCAGCTGGTAGGATCCTATCTGCTGCGGGGTCATCGCTGCCAGTTCATCGGCGGTCTTCACGGCCACGGAGAGAATGAGGAGCGAGCCGATGTACGGCGCGATCGTATGGCCGAGAGAATTGATGGCCTGCGAGAGGCTCAATCTGCTCGATGCCGTCTCGGGGCGGCCAAGGATGGCGACGTAGGGATTCGCCGCGACCTGGAGGACCGTGATCCCGGCGGCAAGTACGAACAGGGCCGCGAGGAACATGCCATACGACTGCATGCCGGCCGCGGGGTAGAAGAGCAGGCATCCGGCGCCAGCGGTGAGAAGCCCCACGACGATCCCATACTTGTAGCCAACCCTCTCGACGAGAAAGCCGGCGGGGATCGACACGATCGCGTAGGCCGTAAAGAAGCTGAACTGGATCAGCATCACCTGCGTATAGTTCAGCGTGAAGACCGCCTTGAGATGCGGGATGAGGATATCATTCAGGCAGGTCAGGAATCCCCACATGAAGAACAGCGACGTGAGGACGACCAGGGCAAAGGTGTAATTGCGCGTGTCGCCGTTTGCCTGAGCCGCGAGCGGTACCGAGGGTGAAGACGCCATGCCACACTCCTGACCGGTGGATGTGAGAGTAACGGTTCGTTGTTGGCTCACCTGCCAGGTCGCGGCGCGGCGTTCTCCTCTGCATGGGACGGGGCCTGCACAGAAGAGTTCTCGACCGGACGCCTACCCTGGAGAAAGGGGGTCCCGAACGACGGACCACCGGGAAGCGCAGGAAGGAGGTGAGGTGATGAGATGGGAAAAGATAACCAGCGGGAGACGTAATATCAACTGCTGTCTCACCGCTTTCTGATCACGACATGCGTCGCCTTCTCCGTGGCCACGTGTTCCACGCACTGGTACCCGAGGGCACGCATGTCGATGCCGGCGAACAGGTTCTCGCCCGCCCCGAGGACCACAGGAGCGACGGCGAGGTGCAGTTCATCGATCAGACCTTCGCGGAGGTACTGTTGCACGGTGGCGACTCCCCCGCCCAGACGCACATCCCGCCCGTTCGCGGCCTTGCGCGCAAGGTCCAGCGCATCATGGATCCCCGTCGTGACGAAGTGGAAGGTCGTGCCACCCTTCATGACGAGCGGTTCACGCGCATGATGGGTGAGGACGAACACCGGGGTATGGTACGGCGGTTCGTCACCCCACCACCCTTTCCAGGAGAGATCCGGCCACGGTCCGCGGACGGGTCCGAACATGTTCCGTCCCAGGATCCACGCGCCGAGGTTGTGAAAGCCCCGTGACGCAAGATCGTCATCGATGCCCGTGGTCCCGCTCCCGTCGCCATGCATACGCTGGAACGTTGCGGTCGGGAAGACCCACTGGTGGAGCTCCATCCCCCCGACACCGAGCGGCTCCTGCAGGCTCTGGTCAGGCCCCGCGCCAAACCCATCGATGGACACTGAAAAACTCGCAACGCGCACTTTGCCCACGACATCCTCCTGATGATCACTGATTCAACGTTGGTGCTACCTCCGATATCCTTTGCAGCGACGTGTCTGACGCCGGGGGCAATGGTTAACCCGGACCACCGATCGGCAGCCGCACCCGGAAGACCGTGTTGCCCGGTTTCGAGTCAACCGTAACATCGCCATTGTGCCAGTGCGCGACCTTCCGGACGATATCCAGGCCGAGGCCGGTGCCTTCTCCAACAGGCTTGGTCGTAAAGAACGGATCGAAGATCTGCTCCCTGATGTCCATCGGAATGCCGGGACCATCGTCCGTCACTGTAACGATCACGTCCGGCGCGACGAGTGAGGCCGCAACGGCGATGTGCCCCTGATCGGACACCGCGTCGATGGCGTTGTCGATCAGATTCATCCAGACCTGGTTCAGTTCGGCGGCATATCCGCGGACCGGGGGAAGGTCGTCGGGAACATCAAGCGACATGCGGATCGACTTCTGCTTCGCCTTGCCCCGGAGCATCGCCACGGTATCCCGGAGCCCACGCTGGATGTCCACTCCCGCGACGTCAAGCTCCTTGTCCATGTTCGTGAAGCCCCGCACAGCTGACACGAGTTCGCTGATGCGGCGTGACACCCGCTCGATGTCGACTGCCAGTATGCGTGCGGAGCACGTGGATGCGATCCATCGGAGCGCCGGCTCAAGCACCCCATCGCCCAGCGCCGATCCCAATCCGTCCAGGTCGCTGATCGTCGCACCCGTCCGTGCCAGCGCAGGCGCAAGCGCCTCATCGGCAGCATGCTTCCCGAGCCATGCCGCGAGCGCGTCCTCGCGGTCGGCAAGGTCCAGGCCCGACATCTCCGCATCGGCCTTCAATCTCTTGCACGCCCCCACGAACCGGTCGATGGCCTCGCGTTGTGCCGGGCTCAACTCCGCGTGAAGCAGCGCCCGGGCCGACGTCTCCGACTCCTCGAGGGTTTCCTCCAATTCCTGTGCATGGCGCAAGGACGCAGACGCCGGGTTATTCACTTCGTGGGCCAGTCCGGCGGCGAGTTTTCCCAGCGACATCATCTTCTCATCGCGCAGGTCCACCGACGTGAACCTCCTCGCGCGGTCGGTCATGACATTCACGAGGATCCCGGTGACCACAGGACAGTCTCGCGTCAGTTCCGGGAACATCTCCCGGGGGATGGTGACGGACTCAACCGGCTCCTCGGCGAGGGAGTCCCCGGGGGGCGTGGTCATGCGAGAATACGGAAGCGTCCCTGACACTTCCCCCGGTCCCCACTCCATCATCTTGCGGACCCCGGTGCCACGTTGCACATACAGCGCCACCTTCCCCGCGAAGATGATATAGAGACCATCAACGATCTCGTTCGAACGGAAGATCATTTCTCCCTGTTCGATGAGGCGGAGCCGCCCGTGCGATGCGATCCACTCCAACTCATGCCGGGGTGCCCGACCGATGGTCCGGTGCGCAACGAGTTTCTCCACGATCTCCGCCGTCGTCATGGTTCCCTTCCCGGAAGTGGCCATTCTGAGGCCCCGCACGCCCCGTCCGGGCCTCCCAATGGGAACATCAACGGGTCCCGATTTGCTCCCGGAACGCCCCTCAGGAGAGAACCTTTCCGGGTCTTCCCCTGTTCTCATTTTCATTCAGAGGATGAAGAGGAGGGATTGTGGCGAAACCAGTGATCCTGGCTGTTGACGACGATCCTCAAGTGCTGACCGCGGTGGCGCAGGACCTCCAGAAGCAGTATCGTGCCGACTACCGCGTCGTGAAGGCAGCGTCCGGCAAGGAGGCCCTGGAGTCCGCACGCCAACTGAAGCAACGGGGCACACCCATCGCCCTGTTCCTGGTCGACCAGCGCATGCCAGGGATATCGGGGACGAAGCTCCTCGCGGAACTCCGCACCCTCTTCCCGGATGCTAGGAAGGTCCTGCTGACCGCCTACGCGGACACCGAAGCGGCGATCGAGAGCATCAACAGCATCGGGCTGGACCACTATCTCATGAAGCCATGGGACCCGCCGGAGGAGAGATTATATCCGGTGCTGGACGACCTGCTCGCCGAATGGAAGAGCCATGCCCCCGTGCCCTTTGACGGGATCCGGATCGCGGGGGCTCAATTTTCCCCCGCGAGCCATACCGTCCGCGAATTCCTCTCGCGCAATCTCGTACCGTATCAGTGGATCGACATTGACCAGGACGCCTCCATGCGTGCACTGGTTGCAGCCCTGCCTGGCGGCACCGCGCGACTTCCCGTCCTGTTCTTCCCTGATGGAACCCACCTCGTGGCACCCACGAACGCCCAGGTCGCCGAACGTGCCGGACTCCATACCTCGCCCACCCGTGAGTTCTATGACGTGATCATTGTCGGAGGCGGTCCCGCAGGTTTGGCGTGTGCAGTGTATGCAGCGTCGGAGGGGCTGCGGGCTGTGCTCATCGAACAGCATGCGCCGGGAGGACAGGCCGGAACCAGCTCCCGGATCGAGAACTATCTCGGCTTTCCGAACGGAGTCACAGGTGCGGACCTGGCACAGCGGGCGACGGCACAGGCCCGGAGGTTCGGGGCAGAGATCATCACGGCACAGGAGGCCGTTGCCATCTGCAGGAACGACCCGTACAGGACCATCCGTCTGGCCGATGGCAGGGAGATCTCCTCGTACGTCATCGTCCTTACGACCGGACAGTCGGTACGCACGCTCGATGTCCCGAACATCGGGAGGTATCAGGGGTGCGGTGTCTACTATGGTGCAGCATTGAGTGAAGCGGTCCTGTATCGCGACAGAGACGTATGCATCATCGGTGGGGCAAATTCCGCCGGTCAGGGAGCACTGTTCTTCTCCCGCTATGCGCGTACGGTGACGATCGTCGTGAGGGGCGCGGGACTCCGTCCGGCGATGGCTCACTATCTGGTGGAACGGATCGAGGCAACGCCGAATGTCAGTGTGATCGCGCGGGCGGAGGTCGTGGGTCTGGGCGGCAATGGACATCTCGAAGAGGTGACGCTCCGCGATGTGGAGAGCGGGGCAACGCGCGTGCTGGCCGCGGCAGCGATGTTCATCTTCATCGGGACGGCGCCCCGCTCTGACCTTGTCGCGGACTTTCTTGAGCGGAACGAGAAGGGCTTCATCTTCACCGGCCCCGATCTCCCGAAGGCCAACGGGCGACCCAGGGGATGGACACTGCAACGTGAGCCGCTGATGTTCGAGACGAGCGTACCGGGAGTATTCGCAGCCGGGGACGTGCGGGCCAACGCAAACCGGCGTGTCGCGATGGCGGTCGGAGAAGGTTCAGCGGCGATCCATTCGATCCACAAATATCTCGAAACGGTCTAACAGCGAGGCACACCACCATGAAGCGATTTCTCGTCATCTCGAATCACACGGCAGGGGATTGTGTCCGTGCCCTGAAGGAGGTCCTCGCATCCGGGTACCTCGTCCATTTTGACTGGGGGTGCAAGGACGGGGAGCACACCGGGTGGGCGACACTCGAGGCCGAAGACAAGGGGGAAGCCATGCTGAGCGTCCCGCCGTTCCTGAGGAACCAGGCGCGGGTGGTGCGGCTCACCAAGTTTCAGGCGGAGAAGGTGGCAGCGATGCATCAGGAAGTGAGCTGACATGGGTGACACCTGCCGGTAGTTCCTGGAGCGGTCGTCCCACGCGATTCTCATGACCGATACACTCCATTGGCGGGGGGGGGGCAGGCAGCTCTGCCTGTTCCGCTGAGCACATGATCGCAGAAGGAACTCGGAACCTGTTCCGTTGGCAATTGTCGTGACTGGACCGTATCTTGAAGCACGACAGCAGCATCAATCGCTGCGCTATTCTCGCCAACGCTCTCCGAACAAGGAGATGATCATGCGTCATCCGGCAGGGATCCTCTGGACAGGGTTGTTCCTCCTTTGCTCAACTTCATTGTGGTCCTCAACTCTTGGATCGGGCGACCCTCTCCCCCGCGATCCGTCGGGCGGATCCCTGCAGGCGGGGCAGCAGGCCCCGGTCGACCGGCAGTGGTCTCCGGGGACAACACTCTCCCCTACTATTACGCTACTCTCACCCTACCTCGATGAGACTCTTCAGGCGGGAACGGTCTGGACCATCCGATGGAGCAGCAGCGAAGTGAGCGATGTTCGGATCGAGTACTCCTATTATGCACCGATCGGATGGCGCGAGATCACCGCCAGTGTTCCCGCGGCATCCGGGTCCTACGCCTGGACCGTGCCGGAATCACCCTCATACACCTGCAGGGTCCGCATCTCGGATGTTGCGCATCCTGAGATTTCGGACGAGGGTGACGCTCTTTTTTCTATCCTGCCAAGCGAAGCGCGGCACTTCGCGCCGGTGTGGAATGGCATGCCGTACCTTCCGATGAAGATCTCATTCGCGATGGTCGCGATCGATTGGATCCCATTGCGGTGGGGAGACGAGGTCGGTGTCTACGATGGCGATATCTGTGTGGGCTCGGTCTACTTCGAAGACTATGCGGGGTCGGGTCAGTTCGTGACCGTTTCCCGTGACGATCCGGGGACTCCGGGTGTCGACGGATTCGTACAGGGACATGCGATCTCCTATCGGCTCTGGAGAACCGGCACATCGGAGGAGTTCACCGACATGACGGCAGACTACCAATGGCCGACGTCCTCAACAGTATTTTCCTCTGGCGACAGTGCGCTCGTGGACCTCTTCGCCACGGGGCCTGACCTGCCAGTCCAGATCGCATCATTCCATGCTGTCCGTGCGTCCGGCGGATCGGTCCGTCTGGAATGGGAAACCCTCACCGAAACGAACAACTATGGCTTCGAGGTCGAACGGTCGTCGGATGGGCGTGCGGGGTTTGCGGTCCTTCCAGGGAGCTTCATCGCGGGACATGGGACGACCATCCAGCCGCAGCGGTACGTGTACAGCGACGCGACAGTGAGTGGAGGTCTGTGGTATTACCGGCTATGCCAGATCGATCTGGATGGCACGCGCCACGTCGGTCCATCTGTGGCGTGCGATCAGACGGTTCTTCAAGTCGTTGACCGCGTCCCCGCAAGTCTGGTCCTTGAACAGAACTATCCAAACCCGTTCAACCCGATCACCAGGATCAGCTTCACAGTCCCCGAAACCGGGCGCGTGGTTCTCCGTGTGCATTCGCTGACCGGCGAAGAAGTAGCAATGCTCTTCGACGGGACCGCGGAAGCATCGCGGGTGTACGGAATGGCATTTGACGCGTCGAGGCTACCGTCGGGTGTGTATTTCTACTCGCTCGCCACGAATGGTTCGCACGTTGTGAAGCGCATGACGCTGATCCGCTGACTCCGCAGTATCCGCTCGACGGGCGGGTGCCTGGGATCTCAGGTGTGAATCTGATGTTCGCTCAAGCACCAAGCGGGAGGCACTGGAGATCCAGCGAGCCTCGCCCGAACAGCGGGATTGTGGTCACGGTACAATGCGAAGTCCTGCCATGCCACCCCTTCAGACTACCTGCAAGAGCTTCCTCGTCTTGAGAGAATTCCCCGCCTGTATGCGAAAGAAATACACTTCGCTCGGGAGATACCAGCCATCGAACTTGACCTCGTTCTGGCCAGGATCCACGGAAGATGTTACCCGCGTGATGATAGAGTATTCGCTCCGGGGGATGCGATTGCAGCCATAAACACGGTGCACTGGTCCATCAACGATATCCCAGGGATCGATCTCGCGATGTTCACTCCGAGAGCCCGAGGTAAATATGGAAGCGCCCCAAGTATCGGGGCGTTCTCTTAACTTCCGGTATGTTTGGCAGTCGATTGTCCATGATATTCTCTGTAGGTGTGATTCCGCAGCGCCAATACCCGTCTGATGGTGACATCCCGGGGGCGATGCGCAGCATCTGGTATCCCACCTTGTGGATTTCATGGACCATCATCAGCACCTGGAGTGCTCGGCGTTGGTGCGCGGCATCGCTCCGAAGTTTGTCAATTGTTCCTCTCCTTCAATCCTCTTCTGAATCGAGTAGATCTGCGCCTATGGGCAGATATGCCTTGCAGTCGCGACATTGCCACTGAGGATCATTGTCTCCGATGCAACATCCCCCCAAGACGACTTCACCAGCGTCGAGCTGTTGCTGAAGTTCCGGTGTGAAGGCAGGCATGCCGTATAGGATCGTGGCAATGCGGGAGGAGCCACAAAGGGAGCAGGCGTCAGGTGTCGCATTGCGATTCGTTCGTGACATTCGAGAATCCGTAGTACCTCCCCTGATTATGGGCGCAGGTAGCACATAGACAATCAATAGAGGGACGGTGTGAACGCTTCCCCTCAACCGGACTTCCGCCAAGGGTGGTCCAATCGCACAAGCCTCGCTCTTAGCTTTCGGTTGAACTCCTTCCTGTCGATCGAATGATGTGCCCTCTGATGACAATTCGGACACAAGCCGATTACTCGTGAGGGATGATCTGGACCTCCGTCAGCCACGCGAGTAACGTGGTGTGGTTCGATATACGGTCGCCCTTCCCGGTTAACAAATGGAGCGGGTTTGCCGCATCCCTCACACTTCCCCTTCGCTCGAGTTAGTACATACAAGCGAATCGCCTCCGAACGAGCATATTGTACCGCCTTCGAGGATTGTCCCAAAAGACGAGTCCTTGACCGAAGAAGTGCTATTGCGCGAAGCTCATCGAGGTTGGCCTCTTGAATGAACTGTCGATCGATCGCTTCAGGACATTTCTGTTTGCGGCGCCTCTCAATCAACAACAGGAGCTTCACAGCAACCTTCCGCGAAGGGGTTGTAATGCTCCGGGGGTATCTCGCCCAGGTGACATCAGGCACAAATCGCTTGACCGCAGCAAGAGAGACTGGTGGCTCGATCAGACGTATCTTCTCTATTGCGGCACCATACCTGTTCCTCCAATCAGATCGCTTGATCGGAGGTGAGGCAATCACGGCAGTGGCAAATAGCCCGAACTTACCCACGTGGATGATTACATCGTCACCGCGGCGCACCGATTTCGGGACAATCCAGGAACGCATCCATGTGCGAGTTCCCGAGGCCCGTTCGAGCCTTCCCTTATCCCCATTCTCGATCCCGCCTTGTACGATATGAAGATGTTGCATGATTCGGCTCATCAACCTCGCAAAGGTTCCGTTGCTATGAAGAAGCCTCCGCCATCTCTCAAGGATGAGGCCTCACCTTCCCCACGCTCTCCCTTTGGTCATGCATGATTACTAGTCAACGATCTGCAAATGTGGGACTCCCGAAGATTGTCCCATGGTTGCCGTTCGGGGAAGCGTCTTTGGCATCTCCATTCAATCTCCAGTAACCCACTAGCCCTGGCTCACTACCCGACAACTCCGCATTGATGGTGGATTGAATTTGACCTGGCGTTCGCGTGACATTCCATATTCTTACTTCATCGAGCAGACCATTCAGGAAGGTATTGTGGAGTGTATGGTTGGTGGCACTGTAGCAGCCTAAGGAGATGTTCTCCACAATCTGTGCTGAACTGATATTGCCAGAGGTTGAGAATGCAGTATCGATAATGCCGTTAATCAAGATGGTTTCCATCGCCCCGTCATAAGTCACTGCGATATGATACCAGTTATTGGTGGCCAGCGTTGCTCGACCTATGAACAGCGCGTCCGTCTGAGGATTCACGTTTACCATCGTCGCTCCCACTTTACCACTCGGCAAAATCGCCAGAGTATACTCATTTTCATTTCCCGAAGCGATCACCAAGCCGCCCCCACTTCCCAGAGTCTTGATCCACGCCTCGATTGTGATGTGAGTTCCAAAGGAGGTCAAAGACGAACCCGACGGTAAGCGGACATAATCGGAGGTGCCATTGAACTGGAGAGCCTGGTTCGGGACTGCAGAGTACGTAATACTGTCGATCTCGTACATATGAAGACTGATCGTCGAATGATCGCTTTTGTGAATGATCATTGTCTGAGGATATGCTGATTGCGAAATTGCAAATGAAGCAATGACAAATACCATACACTTCATTGGGCCGCTCCTATTCTGGGCACTCGACGCTACTCATTTGAGGAAAACCAGCTTTTTGGCTATGCGATCGTTGCCGAAGGCGATTTGGTAGACGTAGACACCACTCGCCAATGTACGGCCGGCTTCATCAGATCCGTCCCAAACCATCGAATGAGTCCCAGCCGACCGGTATCCCTCATCTAGAACCCGCACCAATTGGCCTGCCAGATTGAACATGCGGATCTGAACCGTTCCGGCCACCGGAAGTTGATACTCGATAGTGGTTGTTGGATTGAAGGGATTAGGAAAATTCTGAAGTAGCGAGAGATCACGGACTACCCCCAGGACTCGATCATCCCTCACCTCTGTAAGCCCCGTGAATGTAACCTTGCTGACATCCCGCAGCGGAATAGTGGCAGTGACTCCACTTTTCATGTGGATGTGCATACGATAGGTCTGAGCTTGAAGGCAGGTGCTGCCGAAAATGAAGAGGAGCAGAAGGTGCTTCATAGGAAGGGCGCCTTGGCCAAGGAAAGCCTATCAATTGGACGTACAGCATGATCTGTGGGATGGCGGGGAAAGCACTTCCTCAACCAAGGCGCAACGAGGATGGCGAGAGATGCTGCCTCAATTCGCCCGATGGTGAGCTCATTCGCTGCAAGCTTCGCGAAGCGACTTCCTTCAGGATCACCCTCTCCCCTTGCTTCCGATGAGAAAGCATAAGAAATCCGAACGTGACTGTCAAGCCAAGGATTGGTGCTGCGTTGCAGGCCCCATCCGCGGCAATGTGTTGTGGAGGTCCGTTCGCACTTCGCCCCCAGCGTGTGCACTTGGACGGTCGATCCCGACATCCCCCGATGTCGGGTTTTCTGTTGACATGGAAAGGGCCCGTTGAACAAACCGAGCCCTTCCCTACCTCATGATGCAAAAGTCATCGGACGAGCAACACCTTGCGCGTCTCCGTGTATGCCCCCGCCTGCATGCGATAGAAGTACACGCCGCTTGGGAGGTTCGCGCCGTCGAACTTGATTTCGTGGTAGCCTGGATCTTGGTCGCCGGAGACAAGCGTAGTTACCTGCTGCCCAAGGGTGTTGAAAACCGTGAGCGCTACATGCGATCGTGCTGGGAGCCCGTAGCGGATTGTCGTCGACGGATTGAAGGGGTTCGGGTAGTTCTGATGCAGAATGAACGCATGCGGTATCTCACCCGGTGGCACACCCATGATCGAGATCATCTCTGACAGAGGGCGCCGCCATACGCCTTCGGCACCGGAAACGTAGAGACAGGAATCGTCTAATACCAGATCCAGAATGACGCCGAAAAGCGCACCATCATTCACGGTCGACCACGTCGTACCCCGGTCTCTCGACAGAAACACCATACCGCTCGATGTGCCTGCAAAAAGTGATTCACCGGTGCCAACTAATGCCGATACCCTCCGGTCAGGTAGTCCTTCACTGACGTCGGTCCACGCCTCACGGTCACCATTGAACCGGAAGATCCCTTCGGACGACCCTCCGAATGGACCGATTGTTGACCCCGCAAAAGCAATAATGGAGGCCTCTGGTAATCCGGAATCGGTGACTGCCCAGTGACCTCCCCCATCAGTGGATATGGCGACGCCTCCCATCGTCAGCCCGGCAAAGACCCGATCTGCTGCAGCATGGAGCGCTCTATATGATCCAAAACGCGTCAACTCTGAATCGACCCTGGCCCAAGTTGAACCGCCGTCCTGGGACTTGAAAATGCCGTAATCGCCAGCGGCAAAAACCCGAGACCCTGAGGCGAAGAAGGCCGCTATTCGCGTGCCGCCCAGGCTCACCTTCATCGTGTCCCCACCTCCGCCATATCCAGGCCAGCAACTCACCCCACGCCAATAACTGATGAGCAGGTTCGAACCCGAAACCCCAATAGCACCCGGGCTCGTGAAGGTCGCCGGGGGAGACAAGAGCCCCCAGTGCTCGCCTCGATCCGTTGTCACAAAAGCCCCGACCCATCCAAGAGCAAAGATCTTCCCGTCCGAAACAGCCAGTCGTTCAACACCCCGGTGGACCAGCGCGGAATTCAACTCCATCCACGATCCCCCTTCATTCGCGGAGGCGAACACCCCGGCGTTGGTGCCAACGAACATGAGCGAATCGTGTCGAAGGGTCGTGTAGACATCGCGGCCCATCAGTCCGGCATTTCTCTGCTTCCAACTCTTGCCGCTGTCTTCGGAACTGAAGACACCACCCCCGAATGTCGTCGCAAACAGTGTTGAATCTGTGTGCATGATGCCGCTAAGGAAAACGGTCCGGGAACCCAGGACCGTCGTGGACCAGCTGATTCCCTCATCGGTGGACATGTAGACCACAGTCCCCCCCGCCGCAAACATGCGCGCTCCCATGAAGTCCACCCCAAGAATACTCGCCCCGATCAGTCCTGATCCGACTCTCTCCCACCGTCCACCCTGGTTTGTGGACACGAACAAGCCACCGTTCGTGCCTGCAAAAATGTTTGCCCCCCGTACGTGAAACGTCAGAACGTTGGGTCCGGTCAAACCTGAATCTGACTTCTGCCAACTCTCACCCAGGTCCGTGGAAATGAAGATCCCGCCCCACGTCGTCCCGGCGAACAGACGATCCCCCAATACAGCAAAGACTTGCACCTTTGGAGTGACCAATCCGTTATTGAACTGTGTCCAGGATTCTCCGTTGTCATCCGATCGGAAGACCCCATCATGCTCTGTCCCTGCGAAGATATGGCTTCGCACGATAGTCAGCGCCAGAACGTTTTTCCGTGACAGTTCGGGACTCGACGATACCCAGGTTCTGCCCCCATTTGTTGACCGATATATCCCGTGATATGACGTGCCAGCAAACAGGCACGAATCGTTGGCGGCCAGGGTGGATACCGTAACGCTCGCCGGACCGCTTGTATGGATCCAGCCGCTCCACCCATCGGACCAACCGAAAAGGAGCAGCGCAGCAAATGGTATAATTCTGTGGACGAACGAAATGATAGCCAACCCCCCGTGTGAGGATGACATGAGTTGAGAGCCCCCTTGAAGTCGGCGGGGAATGTGGTGCCAACGCTGCAGCTGGACGCTAACCAGCCGAAGGCGCCGTGCAACGACGGGTATCACCTTGCTGCGCTAAGAATTACCGGACACACAAATGCCTCTCATCCTATGACATCTGGACAAGAGGCATATCCTTTTCCATCGTTCCCCCGATAGTGTTGCATGAAGATAAGGCCGGGCGAGCGGATTGTCAACGTTTTTCATTGTACACTCGGCTGGCATTGAACCAGTCAGCGTTCAATACCAAGTATGCGCAAGTATTGCGATATGGTGCTGTCTTATCTTGGTCCCATACCGAGGCACTTGCACAGCAAGTTTTTTCGCGAATCTGCACCTGACATATTGAATCAAGGAAACGGATGCAACACCCCGAGAACATAACCCGCGGTATCATCCAGCGTCATCTGCAGGGTGATACTCAGTTGACAAGATCGAAGTGATAATGAGGGAGCGTCGAGAGGTGGGTTTGGAGCCCCGCCCAAAAACCGGGCGGGACTCTCAAAATGACAAGGACTTAGCGCGTTGCGCTAAGTCCTGTCATTTTGGAGCTGGCGGGCGGATTTGAACCGTCGACCTGCTGATTACGAATCAGCTGCTCTACCAGCTGAGCTACGCCAGCGTTTGGCATGGGCTTTAGCACCCTGCCGGGGCTCTGTCTGTTGCGTTTTCCATTGCCCGACACAATATATGCATTCTCGCTCAGATAGTCAATTTAAGAATCTGGTTGTCACCAAACTCTGCAATTGTCTTCCGGCATCACGGGCGGAACCATGTTCTGGAGATCAGTGCTAGCAAAGACCGAACACCACGAGATGCATCGGATGGAAAGTGATGGCGGACGGTGAAGCGGATTCTATCCGGACCCGCGTCGGAAATTGCCGGTTTGGTCTCTGCCGTCCTGGTCATTTCGCAACCACCAAAATATTATCCTTGCGCATCGAATTATAGCCTCGTATCTTTGAAGTGTCAGTTTGTGACCCGGGGGAATCGCAGACAGGATACCTGCACAGACCTCTTTCGCCCGCGGTTGGTGGAAGAGGCTTTCTGCTTTCCGACCGCACACCCTCCTCCACGACATCGATAACGTGAGCCCACGGATGAGCCATCTATTCTGTATCTCTGCACTCGCACTGGGGATGTGTCTTGCCGCTGGTTCGGCGGTATCGCAATGGGAGGTCACCAGCGGACCACGAGGAGGATCTGTCACGGCAATTGCCCGGATCGGGGACAATCTTTTTGCCGGAACGGGAGGGGGTGGAGTGTTTCGTTCGACGAACAATGGGTCCCTGTGGGAAGCCCACAACAACGGATTCACATCGGGCTCTGTCCATGGTTTCGCAAAGGTCTCCAACCCGTCTTTCCCGGAAGACACACTGCTCTTTGCGTCGACGCAGCGAGGTCTTTTCGTGACGTCAGATCTTGGCGGGACCTGGTCGCGGGTCCCCGTTGTGCCGGAGGGCTTTTCTCTCGAGAATATTGCTGCGTGTCCACCGGCAGCCGGAGGTGACAACCGGTATCTCTTCGCTTGTTCCGGCGCACTTGTCTACCGTTCCACTGACCTTGGCACAAGCTGGACGCTAGGTCCGAAGGAGATTCAGGGCATCGTGAGGGGACCACTGATCTCCTGCGATGCCGGGGATGGATCGGGCAGGACCGCGCTCCTGGTGGGAACGAGCGATGCGGGCGTGTACAGGTCGACCGATGACGGCCAGCACTGGACGGAGGTCAACTCGGGTCTGACCACACTGAGCATCAACACTCTTGCAGTGGCGGGCGATCGCGTGGTTGCGGGCACGAAGGGAGGGGGTGTCTTTATAACGACGGACTGCGGTGAATCGTGGACCACGGGTAACGCCGGCCTCACGAACCTGGCTGTGAGATCCTTCGCGGTCATTGATCACGACCCTGAGACCGGCGGAATGGTCATCTTTGCGGGTACCGAATCCGGAATATTCATGTCGTGGGATATGGGACGTTCCTGGACCCGCCCAGCGACATCTCTCACCGGATATTTCATCCTTGTGCTTGCAACCGGCCCTATCGACCCACGGACCGACAAGCAATTCCTCTACGCGGGTGCTTCATACTACGGATTCCTTCGGTCCAGCACATATGGGGACGGATACGAGATTCTGAAGAACGGGCTCGTGGCGACTTCGATCTCAAGTATGCTCTTGGATCGAACACCAGGAAGTACTCCCCAGCCGCGTCTGATCGCCGCTGCGAAAGGATCGGGGGTCATGCGGACGTCAGATGCAGGCGAGCTCTGGTTGGAACATGGGGGGTACTGTGCCAGCATCCGTCCAATAGCACTCACATTGATCCCACCAACGGCAGACAACAGCGTGGGCGAATCGCATCTCTTCCAGGGGACGGAAGGACTCGGAGTGTTCAGGTCAGACGGCGGAAAAGAATGGATCGAGTGCAGTTCCGGTCTGGCGAACAAGAACGTGCTGGGCATGACGTCCACGTCGATCCCCGGGGAACCGGGCGAAAGAAGCGTCTTCACCGCCACCTACGGCGGGCTCTTCAGGTCCACAAATCTCGGGATCAATTGGACGACGATGAATACAGGTTCGCCAACAGCCATCGTCAATGCTGTCGTAGCGGACCCGCCCGACGACAACGCGTCCATACGCCGGATCTTCGTCGGCACGCATGGGAGCGGCGCATACCGGTCGACGGACAACGGCGCTGTCTGGACAGCCATCAACTCGGGTCTGACCGACAAGTACGTGAGGTCATTTGCGATAGCAGGAGATCTGCTCTACGCAGGAACGATGGGGGGTGTATTCCGTTCTACGAACAGCGGGACCACCTGGACTCCCATGAATGCAGGGTGGTCGAACCCCATCGTGTACTGCCTTGTGGTCCTGCCGGGTTTTCGCGGGGGGACGGCGGACGCCCTCTTCGCAGGAACACAGGTGGGAGTCTTTGTGTCGATGGACAATGCTGCAAAGTGGACGCCTCTCGGGGAGGCACCCTTCACTCCACAGATCACCTCGCTTGCATACGACGATACCTATCTGTACGCGGGAAGTATGGGCGGCGGGGTATTCCGCTATCCACTCACGGATGTCCCGTTGCCCGTGCAGATCTCACGATTCTCCGCCCGTCAACAGACTTGTGGCCCCGTTGTTCTTGAATGGTCGACAACAAGTGAGGTGAACAACTACGGCTTTCAGGTCGAGCGGGATTCAGCGAACCGGCAACCCGTCTTCCAGCCTGTGCGCGGAGGATTTGTGCCGGGGCACGGGACCACGATCGTTGCACAGGAGTATGCGTTCATTGATTCCACGGTGCGCGCCGGAACGTGGACCTACCGCTTGAAACAGATCGACCTTGACGGCACCATTCGTACGGTGGAACCTGTCGAGGTCGTCGTTCAACACACGGTCACGAGTACAGACGACACCGAAGGTCGGTACAGCTGCCAGTTGTATCAGAATCACCCGAATCCCTTCAATCCGATGACGTTGATCACCTATCAGATACCTGCCCCCGCCATGGTGCGGTTGGCGGTATACGATATGCTCGGCAGAGAGGTGGCCTTGCTGGTGAATGGAAGGAAAGAACCGGGAAGCCACTCGGTCGAATTCAATGCGACGGGGATGGCCAGCGGGATCTATCTCTACAGGATGCATGCTGGCGATTTCGTACGGTCGAAGCGGCTTGTGTTCGTCAAATAGCGATCACGGCATTGGGAAGACTGACCAGACCCCTGTGCGAAGGAATGTCAAACAGGCATATGCATTGTGGCCTGTCAAACCAAGACACTACCCGGTGGAAAATGAACGGCCAGCCTGTTGGCCGCATGTTCCAACACTCCTCCCTGCCACCTGCCCCTCTCCCACTCCACCGGACCGGTCCACATTTATCTGACGAGCATCAACGAACGCGTCGCTGCCCTGCCACCACCCCTGAGCACGGACACGTACATGCCACTCGTCAATCCCGTGGCGTCGAACGGTACCTCCGTCCTCACCCCGGCCTCCGCCACATGGTCAAACAGTGTCGCCACATGTCTCCCGAGCATATCGAAGACATCGAGCCGGGCATGTCCCGTGACGGCGACCGTAAAACCTATCTTGGTCGAAGGGTTGAAGGGGTTGGGATAGTTCTGCTCGAGCATGAGCCCATCCGGAATGCCCGGCCGATCGCCCGACCCCACTCCGGTCCCGAGCAACGGATCGGCAACCGAGAGATCATCAACCCTGTAGGTCCCCGTCTGCGCACCAAGATCGACCGTGATCAGTCCCGGGGCGCTCTGGTTCGGGGTCACCTTGAACGTGTATTCTTTCCATGCGTCCGTCAACGTGAGGGTCGTGCCGCCGAACCACCCGAATGTCCCCGCATTGAGCAGCGACACATTGATCGGCCGCCCCGCAACATCGGCCTTCGCCTTGAGCCGGATCTCGTATTGCTTGCCGCCGACCAGAGAAAATCCCGATTGCGTGAGCTGGACGTCCCACGGGTTCGCACCGGCGGTGGTGACAACGGCCTTCATGCAATGATCCCCGGCAACCACACCCATGCTGTCGATGTCGAACGCTGCCCGGCCCGCACCGGCCGCGATGGCGTTCCAATACTTGACACCCTTCTCGATCCCCGGATTCTTCAGGAGGTTGTTCGCAACCACCACGGGCAACGCAGGTGTGACCGTAGCACCTCCCACGGCGATGCCCACTCCGACGGTCCCTCCTCCAGCACCCCAATTGACCTGTATCTGGCGCGTCCCTTGACCCGACGCGATCTGCGCGCCGGCGGGAACAGACCAGGTGTACGTCGCCCCGGTCACAGCGGGGACCGAATACGCTACCCCCGACGCGGATGGAGTGAGGTGGTCCGGTCCGGATATCCCGATCTCACCAGGCGTCTGATAGACCCGGACATAGTCGATCTCCATCATTGCGGGAAAGACCGTCGACGGACCCGGTGTCCCGACCCATCCACCCCCGACAGCAAGATTGACGATGATATAGAAAGGAGTGTCGAACGGCCACGCCGGCGAACCCGTCTGGTCATTGGTGACCGTGTGATATTTCGTCTGATCGACGTAGTAACTGATGGTATCGGGCGACCACTCGACGGCATACACATGGAACGCACTCGCCGCGTCCTGTACCATGAGCGACGCCGACTTCGGAGCACTCCCCGTGAACGCACTGTAACCGCGTGCATGAGCCGTGCCATAGATCTTGTTGACCTCCGTGGAAGGGTACTCCATGATGTCGATCTCGCCACTGCACGGCCACCAGCCGTAGCGGTCGTCGGCGGGCATCATCCAGAACGCCGGCACGAACCCATCACCGGCGGGCATCTTCATGCGGGCCTCGATGCGGCCGTACCGCCAGGAGATCACGTCCTTCGTCTGGAGCAAGGCGGATGTGAACGCGTAGCCATTGTACGACTCCTTGCGGGCTATGATCTGCAGCATCCCGCCGGAGAGTCGCGCGTTGTCGATACGGTCCGTATAGTAATGCACGTTATCGTTCGTGAACCCGAGACCGAAGTGCCAGACGGAACCGTCGACGGTGGCGCCGGCAAACTCATCCGCGAACACGAGCGCGCGCGTCTGGGCAGCGAGATCGAAGCACACCCCGGAACCAACAAACATGGAAGCCAGGAGGAACGCGTACCGTATGATCTTCACCTGACGCATGGGACCCTCCCTCGGTATGGGCACACCGTTGCCATCACTGTTCCCGCAACTCCACCGGTCTCACCTTCTCCGCACCCCTCCGGATCCTCAGATTCAGCATCTCCACGAACACCGAGAATGCCATGGCGAAGTAAATGTACCCCTTCGAGATGTGCTGGTGGAAGCCCTCGGCGACCAGCGTCACCCCGATGAGCAACAGGAAGCTCAGCGCCAGCATCTTCACGGTGGGATGACGGTGCACAAAGTCCGATACCGCACCCGCCGAGACCATCATGATGATGACCGCGATGACGATCGCTGCCACCATCACCGCCACCTGGTTTGCCATCCCGACCGCCGTGATCACGGAATCCAGTGAGAATACGATGTCCAGCAACATGATCTGAATGATGGTCCCGGCAAACGATACCTTCTTCTTCCCGAGGTGGATCTCCGCTTCCGCCGGACCCTCCAGCTTGTCATGGATCTCGTGGGTACTCTTCCCGATCAGGAACATCCCACCGACCAGGAGGATCAGGTCACGCCCGGAGATCTCCTGCCCCAGCAACGTGAACCACGGCGCCGTGAGCCGCATGATCCAGGAGAGCGAGAGCAACAACAGGATGCGGGTGATCATCGCGAGCGCCAATCCCCACGTCCGCCCCTTCGCCTGCTGTTCCTTCGGCAACTTCCCCGCAAGGATGGATATGAAAATGATGTTGTCGATCCCCAGGACGATCTCCAGCGCGGTGAGGGTCAACAACGCGATCCAGGCTTCAGGTTGTGTTATCCAGTCCACGATGACTCCAGGTATAGTAAGAGAAGAATACAGGCAAAGGAAAACGGGCTACCGCGACTCCAACAGTTCACGGCTGCGCTCGAGCAGCCCACGGACCCGGTCGCGGATACCGTCCGGTATCGCCAACGGCCCCAGTTGCTTCAACGCCACATCGATCCGTTTGGTCAGTGCCTCGAGTTCGGCAGGGGCCTTCCCCGGCCAGCGCGACATCCTGTTGCCGGTCTGCACGGCGGCAACCAGATCGGCCGACGACCATTCCTTCGGCCACTGCCCATTGATGAGGTCCATCCCCATCCGTAACCTGCGCAATGCCCCCGGCATGCCATGCACGTACTGCCCGCCGGAGCGTGCCATCCCCTTCACCTCCACCTCCAACTCGTCACCGGCACGCACCCGCGCGGTACGCACAACGATCGTCGCCCGCTCCCCATCATACCACCATCCCGGCCCCGCGCCCTCGGCCACCTGCGGCACGGCATGGCCATCGATCTCGACCGCCTCCGGAGGCATGCGGTTCACCAGCCGGAACTCGTACGAACGCTCCGTCAGCATGCCCGGATATGACCCGGTCCGCGGACCCACCACGATGGCCGTCTCCCGACCCCCGTCATCCTTCATGCTCACGGGCGTCCAGGTACATTCACCCTTCTGGTACGCATTGGAATTGCCTGCATCTTCATACACACGCGTTGCACCCTGCGACCCGGGGAACACGGTCAGGATGAGCGGATCAACAGGCTTCTCACCGGTGTGCATCATATCCGGCTGCATCGGCACGATCGCTCCGGACTTCACAAACACCGGCACCTCTTCCAGCGTGTACGGACGGGCAAACACGCCGGGGCCCTGCATCTTCGCCCCCGTGTGCCATTCGAACCACTCGCCCTCCGGCAGCCATACCTCTTTCATCGCGGTGTGCGTCGAATCCCCCTCGGCGGCGATGGGCGCAACGATCATGGCGTCGCCGAACATATACTGGCCGGCAGCGGCATACGCCTCTTCCGCGAGCGGGTGATCGTAGTACATCGGCCGCACGATCGAGATCCCGGTATCGTACGCCTTCCGCGCTTCCGTATAGATGTAGGGGATCATCGCATACCGCAACCGATACGCATCGCGCATGACCGAGAAGTATACATCCGGATAGGCCCACATGCGCCGCTCGGCATCCGGGTTCTTGGTCGTGTGGGTGCGAAGGATCGGACTGAACACGCCGAACTGGATCCACCGCGTGTAGAGTTCCGGCGAAACGACCCCCGGCATGTGCCCACCGATGTCATGACTCCAGTAGCCAAATCCGACATTTGCGGCCGTGGCCGTGAAGTACGGCTGGAACGCCAGCGACTCCCACACGGAGATCGCATCGCCCGAGAAACCGATCTGATACCGGTGGTTCCCCAACCCGCCCCAGCGGTGGAAGAGCAACGGCCGGTTCCTGCCCCGCCGCTCCATGTCGGTGAAGAACACATAGTTCAACCACCATGTCGGCGTCACGCCGGGGATGGTCGTACTCCCCCACTGCTGCCAGTCGAGCCACCAGAAGTCCACCCCGCGGTCTTCGAGCGGATGGATCACGTGGGTGAGGTAGTTGTCCGCAAATTTCCGGTTCACGATGTCGAAGGGCACATACTGTTGCGTGGCCGGGTCGATGCCCATCGACCGCGCCATCGCCGGATACTGTTCCTCATGCGGCTGAATGCCCGACGCCGGATGCAGATTGAGCGTGGTCTTCAGCCCCTGCTGCTCACACCACCGCATGAAGGCGTCGGGATCCGGGAAGAAATTCCGGTCCCAGGTGTATCCCGTCCACCCGAGCTTCTGGCCCGCCTGGTCCCTGATGTTCTGCGACCACCGCATGTCGAAGGTGAGGTGCCAGTCCATGTCCACGACCAGGACATCCAGCGGCACGGCATGAAGACGGAACTCCTTCACGAGATCCATCAACCCGATGTCGGTATACGACCAGTACTTCGACCACCACGTGCCGAATGCGAACCGCGGGGGCATGGGGATGCGTCCGGCGATCTTCACGAAGTCGCCGAGCACGGCCTTGTGGTCATTGCCATAGCCGAAGAAGTACAGGTCCTGCCGCTCGCCTGCAGGGCGCGCCGTCACCCACGGCCATTCACCGGTGTCCAGCAGCGGCCGCTCGGAATCATCCACGACCGTCCACCCGGTTCGCGAGACCAACCCGGGCTCCAGGTCGATGGCACCCTTCGCGGCATCCAGGGTGCGCGAGGTACCACGGAGGTTGGTGCTGTCCGGGAGTCCGGGATGCCACACCCGTGCGCCGGGAGCGTCGGGCGGACCGAGCGTGATCTGCAGATTCTGATCCGTGAAGCGTCCGGATCCTTCCTTGTACCGCACGTATAGCGAATCCGTTCGCAGCGTCAACCAGCCATCCTCCCGCACGACGGTGAATGCCGGCACCGGGAGTTTCCTGTTGAGCACGACGAGGGACGCATGGTCTTCGAACTGCCGCGCGGGCGCCCATTCCAGCCGGAGCAGCCGGGGCGTGAGCACGGTGATCCGCACGTCGCCGCTGGTGACCATGGCTGTGGAATCCGCCAGGGGGGATCTTTCGTCGGCCGCGTTCGCCGTGAGGGTGAACGCGCATGCGATGACGACACAGAGAACGGCCTTGTTCATGATGCTCATGTCCTATGAATGCGTTGTGCGCGCGAGTCTCGAGCGCGCCTGCAGGGTCCGGATGATCTGCACCGACGCGTACGCAACGAACGGCGCGACGAACACATCGACGGCATAGTGCACATGCTGCAGCAGTACACAGCATGCGACGAGAACCGTACAGGCCAGGAAGACATTCCTGAGTCTCCCCGCGGGCGTCGCGAGGTACAGCAGGAACAGCGTCGACGTATGTCCGGAGAAGAAGAGATCTTTGGTGAGAAGCCTGCCGGTCCCGACGATCTCCACGAGCGGATCGTTCAGCGGGATCATCGTCGGAGGGGGCTCGAAGGGGACCAGGGTCATCGCAACGATCCGGAAGGCCACCATGAGGGCATATGCCTGCATCGCCAGAAGCAGGGCTGGCGGATGCCGGAGCAGATAGATGATCGCCGCAACGAGCCCGATATAAATGAGGCCGAAGGTGATCCAGGTGACGTCATGCGGCGCGAACAGCGCCAGCATCGGGTCCGCCAGGACGACCCCCTGCCGCGCTTCATTGCCTTCGAGGAAGCGCGCCAGCAGGCCCAGGACGAGCACCAGGAGCGGAACCGTGATCGATGCCTGAAGGCGAAAGGCACGGTCGGCCCACGCCCCCTGCCAGGCGCTGCGTACGGTTCCGGGTTGATCGGTCACTGAGGTTGATCCGGCTGGTCAGAAATGGGAACGCACGCCCTCGCGGGGCGTGCGTTCCAAGGTACCAACTGGCACAGAGAGAATCAATGTGCGGCCACGCCGGCGGAGCCGCGCTTCCATGGGAACCAACCGGCCCAGGACACCTTCTTGAACAGGACCGGTACCCGTTCCCGCAACCCGTCCACATAGCTGTACACCACAGGAACGAGCACCAACGTAAGCAGCGTGGAGCTGAACAGACCGGCGACCACAACGACCGCCATACCCTGTCGCATCTCTGAGCCGGCACCGAGGGCAAGTGCCAGCGGCATCATGCCGAAGATCATGGTGGCGGTGGTCATGACGATCGGGCGCAACCGGGTCTTGCCCGCCTCCTGCAGCGCCTCCCGCATGGCAAGACCCCGCTCGCGCAGCGTGTTGGTGAAGTCGACGAGCAGGATGGCGTTCTTGGTCACCAGACCCATGAGCATGATGATCCCGATCATGCTGAACATGTTCAGCGTCATCCCCGTGATCGCGAGACCTGCCAGGGCACCCACGAGCGCCACGGGCAGGGAGAACATGATCGTGAACGGGTGGATGTACGATTCGAACAGGCTCACCATGATGATGTACACGAACAGGATGGCCATGCTGAGCGCGATGGTCATGTCGCTGAACATGTCGCGCATGTTCTCGGTATCGCCCCCATAGAACACCTGCACGCCGGCGGGGATCCCCACCGCGTTGATCTCCTTCTCCACGGCCTCGGCAACCTGCCCGAGGGGCACCTCGCCCGAGAGGTTCGTTGCCACGGTCACGAGGCGCTCCCGGTCCTTCCGCTGGATCTCGGACGGACCCTTGCCGTGATAGATGGTGGCGATCTGCGCGAGCCTCACCGGTTGCCCGGAGTGGTTGATCAGCGTGAGCGCGCCGATGTCCGCGGTCCGCGAACGGTCGTCGCGGTTCAGCACGACCCGCAGATCGTACTCGGTGTCGCCATCCTGGTACTTCGTGGCGATGTCGCCCTCGATGGCCGTCCGCACCGCGAGACCGACCTCCGCCAGCGTCAAGCCCATCCGTGCGCACTTGTCGCGGTCCACCTCGATCTTGAGTTCCGGCTTCCCCTCCTCCCACGAGGTTCTCACGTCCACGGTCCCTTTCGCCCTGGACATGATCTCCGAGACCGTTCCGGCATACTTCACCACCTCTGCCAGGTCGGACCCGATGATCTCGATCTGGAAGGGGGCTTCATTCGCTGCACCCCACATGCTGATCGTCGCGAAACTGGTCGTCAGGCCGGGAACCGTTGCGGTTTGCTCCTGGATCGCGAGCATGACCGCCTTCGTGGACCGCTTCCGTGTCCGCATTTCGGTGAGCTTCACCTGCACCTGGCCGAGGTTGGACTGCTCGGCATTCTTCCACTGGCTCTGCTGCTTGCCGGTGGTGGAAAGATACCGCTGCACCTCGGGCATGGCGGCGACGATCCGCTCCACCGCGTGCACGGTGGAATCCGTTTTACCGATGGTCGTTCCCAACGGCAGGTCGATGTTGATCGCGAACTCACCCCGGTCGGAATCCGTCATGAATTCCGAACCGATGAACCCCGCGGGCACGAGCGCCAGACTCGCCACCAGCACCCCGCCGCTGACCGCAAGGATGGTCTTGCGGTGGTCCAACGACCAGCCAAGAAGATCGCTGTACCGCTCCGCCAGCCGGTCCTGCAATCCCTCGAACCAGAGGATGAAACGGCCGGTCCGTGTTGCGCGGGTGTGCTCGATGAGGCGCGACCACTTCGACGCGAGCATGGGCGTGAGCGTGAACGATACGAACAGTGACAGCAGCGTGGAAACGACGATCGTGATACCGAATTCGCTGAAGATGCGGCCCACGACGCCCCCGACCAGCGAGATCGGGAGGAACACCACCACGTCCACGAGCGTGATGGCGATGGCCGCGAAGCCGATCTCGCTGCGGCCGTTCACGGCCGCCTCCTTCGGGTCTTCGCCCTTCTCGAGATGGCGGTGGATGTTCTCGAGCACCACGATGGAGTCGTCCACCAGGATACCGATCACCAGCGCCAGGGCCATCAGCGAGATGAGATTCAGCGTATAGTCGAACATCCACATGAAGAAGAAGGTGGTGATGAGCGACGTCGGGATCGACAGCAGGACGATCAGCGAGTTCCGCGCGCTGTGCAGGAACAGGAACAGCACGATGGCCACCATCAGGATCGCCAGGAACAGATCGCGCTGCACCTCGGACAGCGAATTGCGTGTGAAATCGGTCAGGTCCTGCGCCACGGTGAACTGTATGCGTCCGCCGTTCTCCTGCTCCAGTTCGCGGAACGTGGCCTGCAGCCGGTCGCTGGTCTTCACGGAGTTGGCATCCGACTGCTTCTGGATCGCGAGTGCGATCGAGGTCTCGCCGTTGAGGCGGCTGATGGTGAAGGTCTCCCGCGAGCCGTCGACCACCGTGGCGATGTCCCGGAGGTAGACGACCCCCTTCGGCCCACCGGCGATGACGACCGCGCGGATCTCATCCAGCGACTTGAACTTGCCGGCAAGGCGCACGATGTACTGATTCAGGTCCTCATCCACTTTCCCCGTCGGGAAGTCGAGGTTCTCGCGGGCCAGCGCCTGCGACACCTGCAGGATCGAGATCCCGTAGGCGTTCAGCTTCTGGTTATCGAGCTCGACCCGGATCTCGCGTTCCTGCCCGCCGATGATGGTGATGGCCGAGACACCATCCACCTGCTCCAACCGCGGCTTCAGCCGGTCCTTCAGGAACTGATAGAGTTCCCGCGGTGGCATCTGGCCGGTGAGCGACACCCGGAGGATCGGGAACGCGTTCATGTCAGATTTCGAAATGAGTGGCGCCTTCACCTCGTCCGGCAGTTTGAACCGTGCCTGCTCCACCGCCCGCTGCACATCGTTGGTGACCACGTCCACATCGGCGCTGAAGGTGAACTGCGCAAGGACGACCGATACTCCTTCATAGGAATACGAGCGGACGTTATCCAGTTTGTTCAGCCCGCTCACGGCCTCTTCGAGAGGTTTGGAGACGAGCGATTCCACTTCTTTGGGGCCGGCGCCGGGGTAGACCGTAACGATCGAGATGAAGGGCCAGTCCATCTTCGGCAGCAGGTCGACACCCATGCGCGAGTAGCCGAAGAGGCCCAGGACGGCGAGTGTGACGAAGACCATCGTGATGAACGCCGGTCGGCGTATGGCGATCTCTGTGAGTTTCATATGCGTTCAGTCCGTTCTCTTCACTGTCCTTTGTACGCTACCGGAGCGCCGTCCTTCAGCGCCTTGTGGCCGAAACTCACGACGAGCTCGCCTTCCGTCAGACCGCTCACGACCTGCGCATGCGATGCGCCGTTCAGGCCGAGCGTCACGGGGCGCAGGTGCGCCACGCCATCCTTCGCAACGAAGACCGCCGTGCGGCCATCCAACTCGACCAGGGAATTCCGGTCGACGACGATGACATTCTTCACCGCGTTCGTGCGGATGGCCACCCGGGCGAACATCCCCGCACGCAGGAGCGTTCCGGGCGTATTCTGTACCAGCACCTCAACAGGATAGGTATGTCCCTGCGGCGATTCTGATTTTGCCCCTACCGTATGCACCGTGCCGCGGTACACCACGCCGGGATGGGAATCCACGCGCAGCTCGGCAGTCTGACCTGCGTGCAGTTTCCGCACCTCTTCTTCGGGGATGCTCAGGCGGACCTTCATCGTGCTGATGTCGATCACGTTCGCCACTTCCCTCCCCGGTCCCACCATTTCCCCCAGTTCCACCAGGCGGGATGCGACCTGCCCGGCGATGGGCGACGCGATGCGCGTATCCGCCAGCTGACGTTCGGCGAGACGCGTGCCGGCAACCGCCGACTGATATCCGGCTTCCGCCGCATGGTAGGCGAGGCGGTACCCTTCGAGCTCCACATCGGCGACATCGCCGGATGCGTAGAGTTTCTCGGTACGCTCGAAGTCCTTCTTGGCCTTCTCCATATTCGTCTTCGCTGCCAGAAGTCCTGCACGTGCCTGCTGCACGGCAACTTCCTTCAGTTCGGCGTCCACCTGCACAAGGGTCTGTCCTTTCTTCACGGACGCACCGACCTCCACGAGCACGGCGGTGACCCGTCCGGCAGTCTCGGAGCTCACCATCACATCGCGGTTCGCTTCCACCGAGCCGACGGCGCTCACGGCATCCTCCACGTCACCGCGTGCGGCCGGTGTCACTTCCACCGCCGCCGCGCGGATCAACTGATCCTTTGCTGCGTCCGCCTGGGAGGGGCGGGTACTGATGACGACGATCGCGACCACCACAAGCAATGCTGCGGCGGCGATCAACAGGATTCGGGACCGATTCTTCGGGGGTGTCATTGTCGTTTCCATGGGTCTGTCCGGATTCAGTTCTGTATGCTGATGGTGCCCATCGCCCGGGCAAGTCCGACGCTGGCGATGTGATAATCAAAGAGTGCGGTGATGGCATTGGTCCTGGCCAGGGTGTAGGCCGTCTGCACATCGATGAGGTCCACATTGGACGCGCCGCCGGTGTCATACCGGCGCGTGATCGCATCCAGCACGTCCCTGGCCTCCTGCTCACCGGTGCGGGTGATCTCCACGCGTTTGGCCGCGGCGCGGAGATTCATGCGGGCGAACGTCGCCTGCATCACCAGCCCGCGCCGGCCATTCTCCACCTGGCTCTCCGTGCGGGCATACTCGGCATGTGCCTTCTGCAGGTTCGTGTAGTCGCCGAAGCTGTTGAAGATCGGGAATTTCACCTGCAGCGCGAGTGCCCACGGACGGATGCCATCGAGCTTCAGCGTATTGTTCTTCTCCCATCCATACTGGAATGCGACGTTCACCCGTGGCTGGAAGTTGATCCACGCCGCACTGATCCCCGCGTCGGCCAGACGGAGCCCCGCGTCCATCCCGAGCATCGAGGGGTGCAACGAGAGCATGTCGGACGTGATCGGCGGTTCGGCGGCCACGGTGGACAGCGTGGATGCGATCCGGGATGTATCGCCGGCTGCACCGCGGTCGAGCTGGAATACGGCCTGCAGATCGACACCCATCGCGTCGTTCAAGAGGAGCCGTGCCGCGGCAAGGCCGTTCTCCGCCTGAATGAGCGTGCCCTCATCGGAAGCGAGCTGGACCTGCCAGCGGAGGACGTCCGTCGAAGTGCGCATGCCCACTGCGGCGCGGCGCCTGGTGAGGTCGAGGTGGCGCTGCGTGCGGGCCACCGACTCGCGCGCGAGTCCGGTCAGCTCTTCCGCCTTGAGCACGCCCAGATACGCGGTGCGGACCCTCGCGACGACGTCCTGCTCGGTATCGCGCAACATCGCGATGGAGCGGTCTTCCTGGGCGTTGGCCGCCGAGAGTCCGACGAACTCCGCGCCACCGTTGTACACGGGCTGCACCACGGTGATGTCCGCGGCGTACGTATCGCGGTAGGCGAACGGCTTGATCTCGGAAAGCATCTCCTGCGGGATCCCGAACGACCCGGCAGCGAGCTTGATGAAATCCACGGCCGCGTTCGCGCGGCGTTCGGACGCCGGGTCGATGCGTGTGACGCCCCCGGAGAGTTCGACCTTCGGGAGGAAGTTGGTGATGGCATTGAGCCGTCCCCATTTCGCCGCATCGCGGTCGTACTGTGCGCCCTGCAATGTCTGATTGCGTTGCAGCGCCGTCTGCACGGCAGCGTCCATGGTCAGGCGCTCCTGTGCGGCCGCCGCCGTTATCGTGAGGGCCAGGACGAGCCCTGTGACCACCGTCTTCATGACTTCTTCTCCTGTGAACGTGTCGGCCAGTGATGGATCAACTGGTCGTGATACAGTTGCATCGCTTTGTCGGTCATCATCGCTTCCAGCAGGAAGGAATTGGACATGCGCAGCGTTTTCCGGAGATCGATCCCCATGCGCGCGTGCCAGTACTCCTCGTTCCGGTCGAGCTGCCGCAGCAGTCCTGTAGAATTCGACCAGAGCATCATGCCGACCTCGAGGGGATTGAGTCCGGCGTGGAGGTAGCCCGCATCGATCGCGTTCTTCATCACGCCCGACACGAAGCCCCAGACCTTCGCATCGTGGGTCTGACATTCGGCCAGCATCTCTTCGGAGACCGTATCATGCATCTCCGGATTTTCGAAGAACGCCAGCATGCGGAAATACTCCCGGTGTTCTTCATAGAAGCTGTTGTAGGCATCGCTGAGGTTCCAGATCTGCCGGATGGGATCGCCCCCCTGCGCCGCCGTTGCTTCGAAGATGCCCAGCATGATATCCAGCCCGCGGTTGGTCACCGCCAGGTAGAGATCTTCCTTGCTCCGAAAATACAGGTAGATGGTCCCTTTGCTCAATTCGGCAGCGGCGGCAATGTCGTCCACCGTTGCCCCGGCCAGACCTTTAGCCACGAACACCTTGTACGCCGCGTCGAGGATCTCTTCGCGCCGCGCTTCCTTCTCCCGCTCTTTTCGTTCCTGGATTCCCATTGTGCGCCTGCTAATTTAGTGACTGTCAGTCATTATCTTAACGATAATATATCACCAATGTTTCAGAGAAGCAATACTTTACAACAATTAATTATCGTTAATACAAGGAATGACTACAAGTCAGTGTACGGGGGCGAGGAGCCAGAAGTTGCAGGAACACAGGGGAATCTCTTAGGAAAAGATCGTCACTCGAACAGCCACTCCAGCCAGCGCCAGGGATTGTTCACTCGCCAGCTATTCTCCCTGGGCTTGCGCTTGTCCCATGTCACGTACGCATCCCGGCGGACCAGGCCCACCGGCCCCTCGTACATGCCCCCGTGGATGAACTTGTCGAAGACACGGATCGCGATCACATTTGTCCCCCTCTTCAACGCACCTGCCGGAAGTGTGTACGCACGCCAGTTCGCGTAATCATAGTCTCCGCCATTGGCCGGACCCTCATCCGTGAACGTCCCCGTTCTACCAACGCGCTGACCGTTCAGATAGACCTCATCGAAGTCATCGATCTTTCCGAGGAAGAGGATCATGCGTTCGTTCTCGAGTCCGGTGTCCAGCCTGAAGGTCTTCCGGTACCATGCAAAACCATCATACCCTTTGAGGCCCTGGGTTTCCCAGTAAGCAGGAACCTTCACCGTCGACCAACCACGCTCATTGACGGCGATCTCTTTCCACGCAAGGTCATCGCCCGTCTGGATCTTCCATTCTCCTTCGAGCGATTGGGTCAGCGCGAGGAGATGACGGTCCTCCATGATGCGGACCCTGCCCTGGGTGATGCCTCCTGCCATCTGACTGTCGTAGACCCGCACCGCGATCAGGTTCATCTCGCCGGGTTTGAGAGCGTACAGTGGGATCGCATAGGACCGTTCCACGTTATAGCGCGATACATAATCCGGCGGGAACTCCCCCTGGAACCCGATGAAATACCCATTCACGTACGCTTCATCCACATCATCGACGCGACCCAATTCCAGAAAAAGGCGCTTCCCGCGCCACTCGGGAGGCATGTAGAACCACTTCCTGTACCATCCGTAGCCATCGTATCCGGGAAACCCCTCATCTTCCCAGGGTGCGGGGACGGTCACGTCGATCCAATTCTTGTCCGGAAATTCCGGCTTCGCCCACGCCGGATCGTCGCCGACATCAAGCTTCCACTTCCCGCGCAGATCCATGATCTCTCTCAGGTCCGCCGCGCCAGCCTCCACGGACCACACCAGCGCCAGTCCCATGAGCGCCGCTACAAATCCCTGTGCCCGGGCGGTCATTCTCTTCATATCGGCGCTCATGGCGATCCTTGTGCGATGGACTGACATATCAGTGGCTCCCCTTCTCCAGGAGCGAGAAATTCACACGGCGTGCGACGGAGGCGAACATGGCATCGCCGTCCTCAAAGTCCTTTGCCGTTTCGCCCGCGAACAGCGACGGCCGGTCGAACACCAGGCTGGCAAGCGAAGCGCGGTAGCGGATCTCCGGCGTGCTGCCCGTTGCGACGAGGCCGCTGATCTCGGCCTCCAGGGCCGGGAACGCCCGTTCCGGGACCATCAGTTTCATCCACGTTGCGTGGGCGAGTGCGGACCGGACGACGCCTTCATTCTCGTTGCGCAGGCTCTCGGTGTACCGCTGGGCGACCGGTGCGAGGTCCACCGAACGGTGCCGTTGCGCATCGGAGAAATACCGGTCGCGCGCCATACCCGAGGTGCTGATCGCCGCTGCCAGAGTGAGCATCATGAGTGTCTTCATTGTCGTCTCCTTGTGTGTTGGTGAGTGATTCGTCACACATCAGGATACGACCACCATGTTTCAAAGATGTCGCGCTGTGGTAAACAATTGTCACGAATTGTCACAGCACCAGCTTGTACCCCGCCCCGTGGAGCGTCAGGATATGCCTCGGATGCCCCGGATCCGGCTCCAGTTTCTGCCGCAACCGGAGGATGAAATTATCCACCGTCCGCGTGCTGAGCGAATCATCGTACCCCCAGACCGCCGACAGGAGCTGATCGCGCGTGACGGTCTGTCCCTGGTGTTCCCACAGGTGTTTCAGCACATCGAATTCTTTCGGGGTCATCTCCACATCCATCCCGTTCCGCGCCGCCGTGTATGCGGTGAAATCCACGGTGAGGAGGCCGATCGCCACCGCGCTCACGGCGGGAGTGGCGGACTGTCCGCGCCGGAGCACCGCCTTCACGCGTGCCAGGAGTTCACGGAGACTGAAGGGTTTCGTGATGTAGTCGTCGGCCCCCAGTTCCAGACCGAGCACGCGGTCGATCTCTTCCCCCTTCGCGGTAAGCATGATCACCGGCGTTGTCACGCCCGCGGCCCGTGCCTGCCTGAGCACATCGAAGCCGGGGAGCGACGGCAGCATCACATCCAGGATCGTGAGGTCGTACGTCCCGGAGCGGAGTTCTTCCAGCCCCGTGCGTCCATCACCCTCGATCGTCACGTCATACCCCTCGATCTCGAGGTTGTCGCGCAGCCCCCTCTGCATCGCGGGTTCATCTTCGATCACCAGTATCCTGGGCATTTCTTCTCTCCATCAGAGCACGGCCGTGCCGATGCCGTGCGTGTCAGTGATGCGATCGCCATGACCCGTCTGCCAGGGCCGGCGGTCACGTCCTTGTCGTGGCGGGTCCGACCGGGAAGACCAGCCGGAACGTACTGCCTGCACCCGGCGCACTCTCCACCTCCACCGATCCGTTGTGTGCGTTCATGATATGGCGCACCAGCGAGAGTCCGAGGCCGCTCCCCTTCGTCTCGTGTACCAGTCCCGCGGGGACACGGTAGAACACATCGAAGATCTTCTTCTGGTGTTCCGGCGCGATCCCGATCCCCTTGTCCTCGACTTCCAGCACCGTGGCATCAGAGCGCACGCGCGTACGGACCGCACAGTACTTCGTGGTCCCGCCATACTTGATGGCATTGTCGACCAGGTTGATGATGGCCTCGGTGATCGCATCAGGGTCTGCCTGCACGGTTGCCGGGACATCCGCGAGTTCCACCACGGGCCGGATGCCATGCTGTTCGAAGTGCAGCCGGTAGGTCTCCATGACGCCGCGCAGCAGGTCGTTCAGGTCGACCTCCTTCATCTTGTACGGCCGCTTGCCGGCCTCCATGCGCGAGAAGTTCAGGATCGTGTTCACCAGGTGACTCAGGCGGTCGGTCTCCCTGAGGATGGTCTCGTAGTATTCCTGCTTCTTCCGTTCGTCCTTCAGGCGTCCCATTTCCAGGGTCTCGGCGTACATCCGGATGAGGGCCAGCGGTGTGCGGAGTTCGTGGGAGACATTCGAAACGAATGTCGATTTGAGACGGGCGAATTCCATCTGCGCGCGGACGTTCCTATAGATGAGGATGGCGCCACCGAGAAGGACGAGGTCGAGCGCGATGATCAGCAGGAGGTTCCGTTTGAACCGTGAGCGGACAGCCTCATCGACCGTTGCGCCCAGGAGCCGGATGCCGATCTCATGTCCGGGGAAGAGCCAGAGATCGCGCCGCTGGAATTGCGCCCCGGGTGGGACGGCGCCAGAGGCGATGATCGCGGTATCCTGGCCGCGTCGGAACACCGCCACGAGGAACTCGCCCGAAGCCACATCCGCGATCTTCGGACCGATCACGAGGTCGATGAACCGGCGCTCCCGGAAGACGAGACCCGCAAACCCTTCACCCCCGCTCGCAAGGGAGCGGGCAAAGAGGATCATGATCCGAGCGTCCCCGTTCCGGGCCTGGGAGAGGACGAACGGCTCCAGTTTGCGGTAGTCGAGGCGCCGGTAGCGGAGCAGGGCATCGAGGCGTGTGCGTGCGGTGTCCGTGCATGCAACGACCTCATCATTCGACAGAGGAGTGGCGTCGCCGCCGGGCTGGACGGTATTCAGGACGTTGCGCGCGCTGGAATCCATTTCCACCACCGCATCCAGCGTCGGTGTCCGCTCGAGGAAGCGTTGCAGCGCGGTGTCAGGAATGACCTTTCCGGTCCCCATGGACTGGTCCAACTGCGTCGCCCACGAGGAATTCACATCCCAGGCATGCTGGTTCAGCGAGAAGAGAATGGCATCCAGCTGACGCCGGTAGATCTCGCGCATGAGCTCTTCCCCCTCGGAGAGGGAGGAGATCTCGAACGCGGAGTAGAAGATCAGGGGCAGGACGATCAGGACAAGCAGGACGATGCCCAGCGTGCGCGCACTTCCTGTCGTGCCCGGCAACGAGCTCACGGTGGATACCCCGAGGTCAGCGGATCAGTGGGTTCTGGTTGGCTCAATCTACGGCCTGCCGCGGGCAATTGCAATCGGCGCCCGACCGGCCCCCTCGGGCGCCTTCCACGCGGCCCAGCCCGTCATGCCGCCGGGTCAACCTACCATGCGATGCTCAGCCCCAGCGACGGGAAGATCGGGATGCCATTCACCGGCCGCTCCTGCAGGCCGCCCCGGTCGTCCACGAAATACCGGAGTTGCTGCTGATTCGACCTGTTGTAGATGTTCTGGATGTCCAGATAGATCGACCACTGGAGCCCCCACCAATCCGGATAGGTCGTCACGCGCACATCGAGCGCGTGATACAGATCGAGCCGGCCGGTCAGTGTCTCGCGCTCGTAATCGACGTCCAGGATCACCTTCCCCTTCGTATCCACCTGAACGACGGGCACGTCGGTCCCGTTCACCTTCTGGATCACGACGCGGGGTTTCACGCCGAGTGCGCGCGCGAAGGGGCGCCCGGACCGCAGCGTGAAGCGTGCGCCGACATCCCAGGATTCCGCGAAGCGGTAATTGCCCACGATGTTCATGGCGTGACGCTGGTCGAACTGAAATGGCGACACGATCCCATCCCGCTCACGTTCGGCAACGGACAGTGCATAGCTGATCCACCCCGTGAACACGTCGTCCGGTGCGGACCGGATCTTCTGCAGCATCACTTCCACGCCGTACGAATGGCCGGTCCCGTCATTCACCGGCGTGCTCGTGAGCGAATCGGCGAGCGCACGCACCGGGGTGGTCCACCCTTCGCGCCGGAAAGCATCGCTCCCCGTGCGCTCCACCAGCCATCTCGATCCCGCCAGCTTTTGCGGCTCGATGATATCATCGAATGACTTGTAGTATCCTTCGGCCTTGAACTGCCATTCGGCCGTGAGCATCCGGTCGTACCCGAGAACATAGTGATGCGCATGCTCGGGCACCAGTCCGGCCAGCGTCGCGTCGCTGAAGACGAACCGGTTCCTCATGTCCTGCTTCTCCATCCCGGGCGATTGCGAGAACAGTCCGTAGGCCGCACGCAGCGTGGAGAGGTCATCCAGCTTGTACGAAATGTTCACCCGGGGCGACACCGAGACGCGTTCGCGCAGGGTTGGGTACACATCCAGCCGCAGGCCCGGCTGAATGAACAACCTGTCACCGATCGCAATGCGGTCCTGCACGTACGCATTGTATCTATTGTACCAGAGCGTCTCGGTGGCATCCGAGGGCACCTGGAGGCCGCGCGACATCAGGAACTCCTTGAACGCCGGATCAAGCTGAAAGAACCGTATGAAATCGGTCCGCAGCCGGTCGAAACCGAATCCGGCCTCCCACGAATGCGCCCCGGCCACGTATTGAAACCGTTGTCCGACCGAGAACTTCTGATAGATGTAGTCGTAGTCCACGCCGAACGACAGGAACCGGATGCCGAAGGTATCGGCGCGTGCGAGCTCGCCGCTGTTCTGCGACGGGTCCACGAACGTCCCGGCGAACGAACCGGTGCCCTTGTTGCTGTACCACGACACGCGTGTTTGCGCGATGATATCCCTGGCCGGATTGAACTGCCAGGCAAGGCCGACGAGGGTATTGTTCGAGACATCGGTCATGTTCACGCTGTCCGGACGGTCGCGTTCGCTGCCCGACACGAGTTCCACGCCGTCGCGCGAGGTGAACAGATTGAACAGGAGTTTGTGCGTGCCGCCGAGCGGTATCACGATCTTCCCCTGCAGATCGCGGAAGTTCGGGAGGGCAACATCGCCCTGCACGAGTTTCGCGGACTTGAGAACCGGCCCGAGGATCAGATCGTAGTAGGTGCGCCGGGCGGAGAACAGGTAGGATCCGGGAGTGCCGGGGATGCCGCCCTCGAGGATCACATTCATATTGGTCAGACTCGTGTTGATCTTGCCGCCGAGGAGCACATCCGAACGGCCCTCGCGGTTCTTCACATCCAGCACCGCGGAAAGCCGGTCGCCATACTGCGCAGCGAATCCGCCGGTCTGCAGACTGATATCGCTGACCGTCTCCGGATTGAACATCGACACGAACCCGTAGAGACGGTAGGGGTTCAGCACTTCGAAATCGTCGATGAGGATCAGATTCTGATCGGGCCCCGAGCCGCGGACCACCAGCTGTGACGAAAAATCGGACACACTCGTCACCCCGGGAAGAGCCTGGAGCGAGCGGAGCACGTCCTCGGCGGCGCCCGGGAGGATCTTGGATTCGCGGGGCGTGAGGGTCGTGACGCTGGGGCGCACATCCTCGGCGGCCTGTCGGCGGCTACCGGTGACGACCACGGGGGTCAGTTCGATGGCGTTCTGCCGGAGGACGAGACGGACGTCAGTGGTATCGCCCGGCGTCACCCGGACACTGACGGGTTCCTTCTGTTCGAACCCCACGAGGCGCGCGACGAGCGCATGCTGTCCGGCGGGTACACCGGTGATGCGGAAGGCGCCCTGTGCGTCCACTGCCGCACCGAGACGGGTATCCTGCACGAACACGTTGGCACCGACTGCCGGTCCGTCGCCTTCGATCGTGACGATGCCGCGGAGCACGCCGGTGCCCGGCTGGGCAACAGCCTGTGCAGCGAGCAGCAGATTAAGAATGACGACGACACTGAGCCGCAAATGCATTCCTGGGGTCCTTTGATGAAACAACAGCGAACGGTGAGGGGCCAGTTCCGCCGCCCCGCTCCTTCCTGAGGATAAGACGTTCGTTATCCTGTAATAGTGTGTGGAAAATCGTCCCGGGGACGACGCAGGTTCCACATCTGCAAATTTTTCTCTATATTATGGACGTTTCCCACCCGAAAGACCACCATGCTGACCGGCACATACGCTGCATTCTACCGGGCCATTGCCGGCCCGATTCCTACTACGCGCATTTTCCATGATGAGTTGCGGACGCTTGCCTATGGCACGGATGCCAGCTTCTACCGGCTGATCCCGCGCATTGTGGTCACCGTCCAGAACGAAGCGGAGGTCATCACCGTGCTCACCGAAGCACGGCGCCTCCGTCTGCCGGTCACGTTCCGTGCCGCGGGGACCAGTTTGTCGGGTCAGGCAGTCTCCGATTCCATCCTGGTCGTGCTCGGCGATGGCTGGACCACATGGCAGGTGAACGATGGGGCCACCGAGATCCGTCTCCAGCCGGGGATCGTCGGATCGCACGCCAATATCTTTCTCGCGCCGTACGGTAGGAAGATCGGGCCGGACCCGGCATCGATCAACTCCGCAAAGATCGGCGGCATCGCGGCGAACAATGCAAGCGGCATGTGTTGCGGCACGGCACAGAACAGCTACCGCACCCTTGCAGCGATGCGGATCATCTTCGCGGACGGCACGATCCTGGACACCGGGTCGCAGGAGAGCCGGACCGCATTCATCACGTCGCACACGCCGCTGGTAGAGCGCGTTTCCGCGCTCGCTGCACGTGTGCATGCCAGCAGCGCGCTCGCGGACCGGATCCGTCACAAGTTCAAGATGAAGAACACCACGGGGTACAGCCTGAACGCCCTCGTGGACTTCACCGATCCGATCGACATCATCCAGCACCTCATGATCGGGTCGGAAGGGACGCTGGGGTTCATCGCCGGGGTGACGTACCATACGGTGCCGGAGCATCCGCACAAAGCGAGTGCGCTGATGATGTTCCCGGACATCGCGACGGCCTGCGAAGCCGTGACGGTGCTCAAGGGGACAACCGTGGATGCGGTCGAGTTGATGGACCGCGCATCGCTCCGGTCGGTGGAGAACAAGGCGGGGATGCCGCCGTATCTGAAGACGCTGGACGAGCAGTGTGCGGCTCTGCTGGTCGAGACCCGCGCTCCGCAGGCGGAGGTCCTTGCCTCGCAGATCGAACAGATCACCCGGGCATTGGACCATGTGCCACGGACCCTGCCTGTCACGTTCACCTCCGTGCCCGCGGAATTCACGCAGCTCTGGAACATCCGGAAGGGGCTCTTCCCGTCCGTCGGCGCGATGCGTGCGACAGGCACCACGGTGATCATCGAGGATGTTGCGTTCCCCCTCCCCCGTCTTGCCGAGGCGACGCTGGACCTCCAGGCGTTGTTCCGCACGCACCGGTACGATGGGGCGATCATCTTCGGGCATGCGCTGGAGGGGAATCTGCACTTCGTCTTCACGCAGGAATTCTCGACGGCATCCGAGGTGGCCCGGTACCGTGCGTTCATGGACGACATCACGGCGATGGTCGTGAAGAAGTACGATGGCGCATTGAAGGCCGAGCATGGCACGGGTCGCAACATGGCACCGTTCGTCGAGTTGGAATGGGGCGCAGAGGCCTACGCGTTGATGAAGGAGATCAAGGCGATCTTCGATCCGGACGGGCTGCTGAATCCGGGCGTGATCCTCAATCCCGATCCTCAGGCGCACATCAAGGACCTGAAGCCCATGCCGGCGGCGCACGAGGTGATCGACAAATGCATCGAATGCGGATTCTGTGAGGTGCATTGCCCGTCGCGCACGCTCACCCTCACCCCGCGGCAGCGGATCGTTGCCGTACGCGAGATGAGCCGCCTGCGCACCACGCGGGAGGACCCGAAGCGGCTGGCCACATTGCGTGAAGCGTTCGCGTATGACGGTGACAGCACCTGTGCCACGGACGGGCTCTGCGCCACGAGTTGTCCGGTGGGTATCGACACCGGAAAGATGGTGAAGGACCTCCGGGCGTACGGACACTCGCCGACGGCGGAAAGCATTGCGACGCTGCTCTCGAACAACATGGCCGCGGTGACCATGGCGATGCGTGCCGGGCTCCGGCTCGTCCATGGCGCGCACACGGTGCTCGGGACATCCGCGATGCAGGCCATTGCCGGCTCGCTCAGGCGGTTCTCGGGCAACAGGATACCCTTGTGGAATCCTTCCATGCCGACCGAGGCGGACCCGGTGCCGGCGCCGGCGGCCGCGCGCGCGGATGCACCAGCGGTGGTGTATTTCCCGAGCTGCATCAACCGGTCCATGGGACCGGCGAAGGGCGATGGCGATGATCGTTCGCTCACGACCGTGGTCGTGGAGCTCCTGCAGCGGGCGGGGTTCAGCGTCATCTATCCGGAGAAGATGGACACGCTCTGTTGTGGGATGCCCTTCGCGAGCAAGGGGTTCAAAGCGCAGGGCGATGAGCGGGCGCGCGAACTCGAGGCAGCCCTGCTCAATGCATCGAAGAACGGCACACTTCCGGTGCTCGTCGATATGAGTCCGTGTCTGTATAGAATGAAGGAGTCGTTCACATCGCCGCTGCGGCTCCTCGATCCGGTGCAGTTCGTGCTCGATCATGCGGCTCCGCGGCTCACGTTCCGGAGGCTTCCCATCACGGTGGCTGTGCACACCACGTGCAGTGCGGAGAAGATGGGACTGGGTGGCGGGTTGAAGGCGCTGGCTGAGAGGTGTGCCGAGCGTGTCATCGTGCCGCACGGTGTCGGGTGTTGCGGATGGGCCGGTGACCGGGGCTTCACGGTGCCGGAGTTGAATGCGGCGGCGCTTGCACGGCTTCGCGATGCGATCCCGTCGGGGTGTGAAGGTGGATACTCCACCAGCCGGACGTGTGAGATCGGGCTGAGTGAGCACGGCGGCATCTCCTACCGGTCGATCCTGTATCTCGTGGAAAAAGCCACACGAACTTGAGCTGAGGGATACACATCATTGCAAAGCAATGATGTGCGTCACACCAGGAAGCAACTTTTGTTACCGATGTATCGACATGCGGGAAGAATTCGGGGCATGTTCTATTGACATTCGCCCCATGCTGTAGGTATATTCCATCAACCCCCCGAGTCACGCTGACCACCGCACCACCGGTACCGCCAGCATTTCTGCACAGTGTCATACACGACTCGTTCGCTCTTTTCACGGCCTTGATCGTTCCCTGAGACAATCAGCGCACAACTGCGCGATGTTGAATTGCACCCTAACATACCACCACAACCCGGAGACACATCAATGAAGAAAATCGGTTTGCTACTTCTTGGCCTTGCGATGCTGAGCATGCCTGCATTCGCGCAGTTCGCGTTCGAGGAGGACTTTGACTATCCCGCAGGCGATACGCTGGGCGTACACGGCTGGCTGATCACATCGACGCCGAACTATGTGAACCCATTCACCGTCGTGGCACCCGGGCTGACCTTCACCGGTTACGGCCCGAGCCCCATTGGCAACGCTTGCGCAATGACCAACAACGGCCAGGATCGTTACAAAGAGTTCAACACAACGATCACCAGCGGGGACGTGTACCTGTGGGCAATGATCAATGTTAGCGCCGCGCAGACTGGCGACTATTTCCTCGCCATGTCCCCAAGCTCACAAACAGCGATGACCTCCCGTACGTACATCAAGGCATCAGGGTCCGGATATGTGCTCGGCCTTACCAAGTCATCAAGCACCTCCGGGAGCCCGGCGGAGACGATTCAGTGGGGCACCACTGTTCTCTCGTTTAACACGACGTACGTTGTTGTGACAAAGTATTCATTCCAGTCGGGCACCGGCGATGACATCCTTTCGACCTACGTGTTCGCCGAAGGCGCGCTGACCCCGGACGAACCCGCAACGCCGGAAATTGGCCCCTACACCATCGCGACGAAGGGTGACGCCGTCGAATTGAAGAGCGTGACGCTCCGTCAGGGCAGCACCAGCGCTGCGCCGACCCTCACAATTGACGGCCTCCGCGTCACCACCGCCTGGGAAATCCCGCTGCCCGTCCAGCTCGCATCCTTCGCCGCGGTCCGTGTGTCGAATGATGTGCAGCTCTCCTGGAGCACCATCAGCGAAGTGAACAACTTCGGCTTCTACGTCGAGCGCAAGCTGGACGGCACGGCATCGTTCACCGAGGTCCCGAACTCCTTCATCGCCGGCCACGCCACGACCCTCGAACCGCAGAGCTACAGCTTCACGGACAACACCGTGACGCCGGGCGTGTGGTACTATCGCCTGCGCCAGGTCGACCTGGATGGCAAGATCAACTACTCCGAGCCGGTGAAGGTCGAGTACGTCACGGCGGTCACCTCCGAAACCCCGGCCACCTATGGCCTGAGCCAGAACTACCCGAACCCCTTCAACCCGTCCACCGACATCCAGTTCTCGCTGGCCAAGGCGGGCACGGTGAGCCTGAAGGTCTATGACATGCTCGGCCGCGAGGTCGCGACGCTTGCCAACGGCGAGTATGCCGCCGGCGTGCACCATGTCATGTTCAATGCCATCAACCTCCCCAGCGGCGCATACTTCTACGCCCTGAAGGCCGGCAACTTCTCTGCACTGAAGAGCATGATGCTGGTGAAGTAAGCAGCCCTTCCTGCGAAGGCTGACCGACGGGGTTCCGTTCCGCATGCGAACGGAACCCCGTTTTTTTGTATCTTGGTTCATCACGCTGCGAAGACCATCATGCCCCGTCTCTTCATCGCCATCGACACTCCCCCACCCGCACGCGCCACCATGATCGCCGCGCGGAACGAACTCCGGATGGTACGCACGGATGTGAAGTGGGAACCCGACGCCAAGCTCCACTGCACGCTCAAATTCCTTGGCGATACCCCGCCGGAGAAGGTTGCTCCGCTCACCGCCTCCCTGCGGGCACTGGCGCATGCAACCGGGCCCATCACCATTGCGTATAGCGGACTCAGCGTGTTCCCCGATCGCGTCGCCCCACGGATCATCTGGGCAGGGATCGATGATCGGGCGGGCGTGCTGGCCCGGCTGGCGGCATCCATCGACGACCTCACCGCCGGACTCGGTTTTGAGAAGGACCGGCGGCCGTTCCAACCACATGTCACGCTCGGCAGGGTGAAAGGAGCGCGCGGGATCCGGGAGTTGCTTGGCACGCTGGAAACCGTTACCTTTGACTGCCCGCCGGTTCAGATCCATGAAATTCTGCTTGTCAGCAGTGAGCTCCGACCCAGCGGATCGGTGTATGCCGTTGCCGCGCGCTGTGCGCTCGGCGCCGCACGCTGAACCGGGCCGTCGTCCATCGGAAATCGCAGACCGAACAGGTATTACACGTATACATGGGAGAGACACATGGCAGATGAGAGAGAAGCCAAAGCAGCGGCACTGAAGATCGCGATCGACCAGATCGAGAAGCAGCACGGCAAAGGTGCCGTGATGAAGCTCGGCGAGGGCCCCATCCAGCAGGTGGAAGTGATCTCCACCAGCTCCATCTCGCTCGATGCCGCACTCGGCATCGGCGGTATCCCGCGGGGCCGCGTGATCGAGGTCTTCGGACCCGAATCCTCCGGCAAGACGACCCTCTGTCTCCATGTGATCGCCGAGGCCCAGCGCACCGGCGGGATCTGCGCGTTCGTGGACGCCGAGCACGCCCTCGACATGAACTACGCCAAGAAGCTGGGCGTGGATACGAACAACCTGCTCCTGTCGCAGCCGGAGTTCGGCGAACAGGCACTCGAGATCGTGGAGACCCTCGTGCGCAGCGGCGCACTGGATGTGATCGTGGTCGACTCCGTCGCGGCGCTGACCCCCCGGGCAGAGATCGAAGGCGAGATGGGCGACCCGAGCATGGGCGTGCAGGCCCGCCTCATGTCGCAGGCCCTGCGCAAGCTCACCTCCGCCATCAGCAAGTCCAAGACCTCCGTCATCTTCACCAACCAACTCCGTATGAAGATCGGCGTGATGTTCGGCAACCCCGAGACCACCACGGGCGGCAACGCGCTGAAATTCTACGCAACGGTCCGCCTGGACGTCCGCCGCATCGAGGCCATCAAGGACGGCACCAGCATCATCGGCAACCGCACCCGCGTCAAGGTCGTGAAGAACAAGGTTGCCCCGCCGTTCCGCGAGGCCCAGTTCGACATCCTCTATAATGAGGGCATCTCCCGCCTCGGCGACCTCGTCGATACGGCCGTGGAGCTGAACATCATCAACAAGGCCGGCTCCTGGTTCTCGTACAAGGAAGACCGGATCGGCCAGGGCCGCGATGCGGTGAAGAAGTATCTGCTGGAGAACGAGAAGATCACGCAGACCATCGACCGTGAGACGCGTGAGAAGATCGGCCTGCCGGTCGGCCCCGCACCGAAGGCCGCCCCGGATGCGAAGCCGGCGGCCAAAGCGGACGCGGACGTGAAGCCCGCTCCCGATGTGAAGGCCGTCCCGAAGGTGGAACCACCGAAGAAGAAGTGATCCCCGGACCCCCGTGCGCATCACGCGGATCGAGACCCAGCAGAAGCGGCGCGACAGGGTGAACCTCTACGCCGACGGCGAATTCGCCGTCGGCATCAGCAAGGAAACCTTGCTGCGCGCCGCGTTGCGGGTGGGCGATGAGCTCACCCCCGATCAGTTGAATGCACTCCGGTCCGATGAAGATGTGTTTCAGACCCGTGCCGCAGCCCTGCGGTTGCTGGCACGGCGGCCACGGTCGGAACGCGAACTCCGCGACCGTCTCCGCGAGAAGGAATACGCGGATGCGGACATCACCCGGGTTCTTGCCGATCTCCGCGCCGCAGGACTCGTGAACGATGCGGCATTCGCCCGCACCTTCATCCGCAACGCCCTCACCCTTCGCCCTCTCGGCGAGATCCAGCTCCGTCAGAAACTCCTGGTCTTCGGCATCGAACGCGCCACGGTGGATGACGCCATCCGCGAGGAACTCGGCGCAGTGGACGTCGACGGCATCGCCCTCGGACTCGTGCAGAAGTATCTCGCGCGCACGGCCGGGCGGGGGCCGGCGGATGATCCGCAGAAGCGGCGGCGACTGGCAAGCGCAATGCTCGCCCGGCGCGGGTACTCGTGGGCGGTGATCACACGTGTGCTGAAAAACCTCAACCTGCCCGACGATGACGCTTCATGAAAAAGCCGGACGAACGTCCGGCTTTTTCATGAGGTAAGAATGAAGAACGACGAGTTCTTAGTTCTTGATCCCTCCCACCCGCGAGTAGCGCTTCGCTATCTCAAAGTAGATCATGCTCGCCGCGCCCAGCTTCAGCATATCCCACCAGCTGAAGATCAGGAAGCCGGCAGAAAACGCCGACGCGAAGTTCCGGATGTAGAATGCATAGAGGTGAAGCGTGCCTGAGCTGAAGATCACGAGCAGACCGGCGAACATCGACAGGGCCGTCCACCAGAGCGACCGGCGCATGGTGACCAGGTACCCCGCAACCGCGGCAGCGGCCGGGAAAGCCATCAGGTACCCGCCCGTCGGCCCGACCAGGTGCATGAACCCGGGCGCCCCACCGGCGAATACCGGCAGCCCGAGGGCACCGGCGCCAAGATAGAGGAGCTGGCTCAAAGCGCCATTCCGGGGGCCCAAAAAGGCACCGGCAAGCAGAACGACCATGGTCTGGAGGGTGAAGGGAACGGGCTGGTGCGGGATCTCAAACCGGGCGCCCACGGCCGTAGCGACCGCAAAACCGGTGATCCAGAGCATTTGAACAAGCAGGGAACGGTCAGCGATATTCCAGGGTCTGTCGAGGGTTCTGACGGCCGAGGTCATGGGCATCTCCACGAAGTTGGGAAAGGAATCTCTCCAAGATAGCCAGAATCCCCTCCAAAGTCAATTCCCATCGTTTTGGGGGATATTCGCCTTGCATAAGATTTGTCTTTTCTTTATCTTTGTAAGCTTACACAATCACGTGCCAGACCGCATGTCCATCTTGAAGGTATTCGGGGGGCGTTCCAACCGCCCGCTCGCCCAGAAGATCGCCGATTCCATCGGCGTGCCTCTGGGCGACTGCGAGATCAGGTCGTTCAGTGACGGTGAGTTGTGGGTGAAGTACGGTGAGAACATCCGCGGTTGCGATGTCTATATCGTGCAGTCCACCAATCCGCCGGCCGAGAACCTGATGGAGCTGTTGATCATGACCGATGCGGCCAAGCGGGCATCGGCACGGAAGGTCACTGTCGTCATCCCCTATTTCGGGTATGCACGGCAGGACCGTAAGGACCAGCCGCGGGTCTCCATCACGGCGAAGCTGATCGCGAACCTCCTGACCGGAGCGGGCGCGGACAGGGTCATCACGATGGATCTCCACGCGCCGCAGTTGCAGGGCTTCTTCGATATCCCGGTGGACCACCTGTACAGTTCGGCGTTGCTGGTGAAGTTCTTCAAGAACAAGAACATCCCGAACCTCGCCATCGCGTCACCGGATGTCGGCGGGATGAAGATGGCGCGCGCGTATGCGAAGCGCCTCGAAGCGGATCTGGTGGTGATCGACAAACGGCGTCCGCGTCAGAATGTTGCCGAAGTGATGAACATCATCGGCGAAGTCCAGGGGAAGAACATCCTGATCGTGGACGACCTGGTCGACACGGCGGGCACCCTGGTCAATGCGGTGGAGGCCCTGCGGAATGCCGGTGCGGCATCGGTCTACGCGGCCTGCACGCATGCCGTGCTTTCCGGCGAGGCCATCGAACGGATCAACTCGTCGCGCCTGGAGATGCTGCTCGTCACCGATACCTTGCCCTTGAAGGTCGAGTCGCCCAAGATCGCCACGGAAACGGTGTCGACGATATTCGGCGAAGCTGTCCGCCGGTCGTTCAACCACGAATCCATCAGTTCCCTGTTTGATGTCGACAAAAGTTAATTCAGCGCAGTGATGTAACGAGGAGAATCACACAATGTCAGAGATCGTTGTCAACGCGGAAATCCGGACCAACACCAAGAGCCATGCGAAGTACGCGATGAAAGAGGGGAAGATCCCCGGCGTGTACTATGCACGCGGCGAGGAGAATATCGTTCTCCAGATGCCGTCGAAGACGCTCGACAAGCTGGTCTTCACGTCCGAGACCCACGTCCTCGACCTCCGGTTCCCGGATGGCGCCACCCGCAAGGCGATCCTGAAGGACGTGCAGTTCGATCCGATCAGCGACAAGCCGGTCCATTTCGACCTGCAGGGGCTGAAGGAGAACGAGAAGCTGTCCATCGAGGTCCCGATCGTCCTTACCGGCGGCATCCCGAAGGGCGTGCGCGACGGCGGCATGCTGCAGCACTTCATCCACAAGCTGAAGATCTCCTGCCTCCCGAAGGATATTCCGTCGAAGGTCGAGATCAACGTGGGCGCGATGGACATCAACGACTTCGTGCACGTGCGCGATCTGAACCTGCCGAACGTCACGATCGTGGAAGCGCTCGAAACCGCGATCGTCGGCTGTATGCCGCCGAACGTGACGAAGGAAGCGGAACCCACGACCGAAGAAGCGGCGGCGGCAGCAGCAACAACGGCAGCCGAGCCCGAAGTGGTCGCCAAGGGGAAGAAGCCCGAGGATGGCGAGGGCGCCGCGGACGAGAAGAAGAAGTCCTGATCGTAGCCCCTGCGCGGGGAGCACGTGGAGCAACTGCTCGTCGTCGGGCTCGGCAATCATGGCTGGGCCTACCGGAACACCAGGCACAACGTGGGGTTCATGGTGCTGGACGAACTCTGCAGGCGCTGGTCGTGTCCCCTGCGCGAAGGGCGTGGTGAGTATGCGCGCGCGATGCGCGTGCGCGGCACAACAGAGGTGACGCTGATCGCGCCGACGACGTTCATGAACAACAGCGGCGTCGCGGTGCGCGAGGTGGCGGAGGAGCTGGTGCTCGGTCCGGAACAGATCCTGGTGGTCGCGGATGATTTTGCGCTGCCGCTCGGGACGCTCCGGCTGCGCAAGAGCGGCAGCGATGGCGGACACAACGGCCTCGCGTCGATCATCTATCACCTGGGCGACAACGGGTTTCCCCGCCTGCGGTGCGGGATCGGGATCATGGAGCAGTTCGCGGGCGAGGACCCGGCAACATTCGTCCTCTCTCCGTTCGCTCCGGATGAGGAGAAGGCGGTGGCGGCGATGATCGGCCGCGCCGCGGATGCAATCGAGACTTTGATCCACAGCGGGATAGACCGCACGATGACACAGTACAACAGAACCACATAACTCACTTCAGAACCCCTCTACTCTCCGCCTGCCGCACGGCATGATGCGGAGGGTCGGGTTTCGGTATCCGTCCACAGGGAGGTACATTCATGAGCAGCATCCATCGTACGTACGAGACGACGTTCATCGTCAATGCCTCGCTCGACGACGCGCAGGTTGAAGCCGTCGTTGCACGCGTGCAGGAGACGATCACCAAGAACGGCGGAACGATCAAGGCGGTCAACAAGTGGGGCCGCAAGCGTCTGGCGTATCCCATCAACAAGCGCACGAACGGGTTCTACGTGAACCTGGAGTTCGATGCGCCCGGCACGGTCCTCGCCCATCTCGAGCGCGCGTATACGCTCGACGAGATGATCCTGAGGAACCTCACGCTCGTGCTCGAGAAGAAGGCCCTTGCCGCCCGCGCGGCCGCCCTCGCCGCAGCACCGGTCGTGGAGCCCGCAGCCGCACCGGTCACAACACCTGCACCTGCACCGGCGAGCGGACGCGAACCGCTCTTCACCGAAGAGCCCAAGAACGCCTGACCCTGACGAACTGACAAAGGAGAACATCCAGTGTTTACACCCCGCCGTCCCCGGCGCGACCGGGACAATCAGACGCCGCGCAAAAAGCGCACATGCCGTTTCTGCGACGCGAAAGACATCTATATCGACTACAAGGACGAGAAGCGGCTCCAGCGTTTCGTCACCGAACAGGGGAAGATCATCCCCAAACGCATCACCGGCACCTGCGCCAAGCACCAGCGCCAGCTCGTGAGCGCCATCAAGCGGGCACGGCATCTTGCCCTGCTCCCGTTCGTCTCTGACGCAATCCGCTGATCCCGTACTCGACAAAGGCACGACCATGAAAGTCATTCTGCGCAAGGAACACGAGAAACTCGGGTCGATCGGCACCCTCACGGAAGTGAAGGACGGTTACGCCCGGAATTACCTCATCCCCCGCGGCATCGCCTACCCGGCAACACCGGGCAGCATGCACGCCCTGGAAGAGGAAAAGAAGCAGGCAGAGCGCCGCTCCACCAAAGAGATGAAGGAGAGCGAGAAGCTCGCCGCCACCCTCGAAAAGGTGTCCCTCACCATCAAGATGAAGGTCGGCGAAGACGAGAAGCTCTTCGGCTCCGTCACCTCTCAGATGCTGGCGGATGCACTGAAGGAGCAGGGCCTCACGATCGACAAACGCATCATCGATCTGGAAGAGCCCATCAAAGCGCTCGGCATTTACACGGTGAACGTAAAGCTGCACGCAAATGTTATAGGGAAGGTGAAGGTGTGGGTGGTGGCCGAGTAAGGCACCACCCTTCGTTCTCACTATTCACAGTTCTTTTCTGCCGGGAGATGTATGGCCAAACAGCTCAAGACCCTTGAAGAAGTCACGATTCGCTTCGCCGGGGACTCCGGCGATGGCATGCAGCTGACGGGAACGCAGTTCACGAACACCGTGGCCGCCCTTGGTGCGGACCTGGCCACATTCCCCGACTACCCCGCTGAGATCCGGGCCCCTGCTGGCACCAAATACGGTGTCAGCGGGTTCCAGATCAAGTTCGGCAGCACCGATATCCTCACCCCGGGCGATACCTGCGACGTCCTCGTCGCCATGAACCCCGCTGCCCTTGTCACCAATGTGAAGATCCTCCGCGATGGCGGTACCATCATCGTGAATGAGGATGCGTTCAATGACAAGAACCTCAAGCTCGCCAACCTCAGCACGAATCCGCTCGAGGACGGCTCGCTGGCACGGTTCAACGTCCACCGCGTCGCGATCACCAAGATGACCGCCGGGGCCCTGGCCGATATGAACCTGTCCACACGCATGGTGGACAAGACCAAGAACTTCTTCGCGCTCGGACTGATGTACTGGATGTACAACCGGCCCATCGATGGCTCGGTGAAATTCATCCAGGAGAAATTCGGCAAGAAGGACGCCGAGATCGCGGAAGCCAACGTCCGCGTGCTCAAGGCCGGTTACAACTACGGCGATACCACCGAGGTCTTCACCACCCGCTACGACGTCAAGGCCGCCCACCTCCCCCCCGGCACCTACCGGAACATCATGGGGAACGTGGCCGCTGCACTCGGCCTCATCGCCGCGGCGAAGAAGGCGAACCTCGAACTCTTCCTGGGCAGCTATCCCATCACCCCGGCCAGCGACATCCTTCACGAGCTCTCGAAGTTCAAAGAGTTCGGCGTGAAGACGTTCCAGGCCGAGGACGAGATCGCCGCCATCACGTCGGCCATCGGCGCATCCTATGCCGGCGCGCTCGCGGCAACCACCACGAGCGGTCCGGGCCTCGCGCTCAAGACCGAAGCGATGGGCCTGGCGGTGATCCTCGAACTCCCGCTGGTCATCATTAACGTCCAGCGCGGCGGCCCGAGCACCGGCCTGCCGACCAAGACCGAACAGGCGGACCTGCTGCAGGCCGTGGTCGGGCGCAACGGTGAAGCGCCCATGTGCGTCATCTCGGCATCGACGCCCGCGGACTGTTTCGAAGTGGCGTATGAAGCAGCCCGCCTCGCGGTGAAGTTCATGACCCCGGTCATCGCCCTTACGGACGGGTACCTCGGTAACGGCGCAGAACCATGGCGCATCCCGAAGGTCAGCGATCTGAAAGATATCCCGGTCACGTTCGCGAGCGACCCGAAGACGTTCCAGCCGTACGCCCGCGACCCGAAGACCCTCGCCCGTCCCTGGGCGATCCCCGGCACGCCCGGACTCGAGCACCGCATCGGCGGTCTGGAGAAGGCGGACATCACCGGGAACATCTCCTACGACCCCGACAATCACCATGTGATGATCAAGAAGCGTGCGGCGAAGATCGACGGCATCGCGAACGATATCCCCGATCAGAAGATCGAAGGCGAGCCGCAGGGCGATCTGCTGGTCCTCGGCTGGGGCAGCACCTATGGCGCGATCAAGAGCGCTGTGGATGCCGCACGCGCCGACGGCCTCAAGGTCTCCCATGCCCACCTGCGCTACATTCATCCGTTCCCGAAGAACCTGGGTGAGATCTTCGGACGCTTCACGCATGTCCTCATCCCTGAGATCAACAACGGCCAGCTGATCACCCTGATCCGGGCGAAGTACCTCATCCCGGCCATCGGGTTCAACATGATCAAGGGTCTGCCGTTGCGTGCGGAAGAGATCGAGAGCAAGATCGAAGGAATTCTCGGAGGGAAGACCAATGGCTGAGACGACGGCGACCGCAAAAATGACGATCAAGGATTTCCAATCGGACCAGGATGTGCGCTGGTGCCCGGGCTGCGGGGACTATTCGATCCTCGCCCAGGTGCAGCGCGTGTTCCCCGAATTCAACCATCCCAAAGAGAACTTCGTTGCCATCTCCGGCATCGGGTGCTCGAGTCGTTTCCCGTATTACATGGACATCTACGGACTCCATGGCATCCACGGCCGCGCTCCGGCCATCGCCTCGGGTGTGAAGCTGGCGAACCCGAAGCTGGATGTGTGGGTGGCCACGGGCGACGGTGATGGACTGAGCATCGGCGGCAACCACATGATCCACATGCTCCGCCGCAACATGGGGATCAAGGTCCTCCTGTTCAACAACCAGATCTACGGCCTGACCAAGGGGCAGTTCTCCCCGACGTCGCAAATGGGACAGGTGACGAAATCGACCCCGATGGGCGTGATCGATCCCCCGTTCATCCCGGTCTCTCTCGCGCTTGGCGCCGGTGCAACGCTCGTGGCCCGCACCATGGACCGCGATCCGAAGCACCTGCAGGAAATGGTCCGCCGGGCAGAGAACCACCAGGGTTCGGCATTCATCGAGATCTACCAGAACTGCAGCGTGTTCAACGACGGTGCCTTCTTCCTCTACACCGAGAAGGAAAGCCGCGATGACCATGTGGTGTATCTGGAGCACGGCAAACCGCTCGTCTTCGGCAAGAACAAGGAGAAGGGCGTACGCCTCAACGGCTTCACCCCCGAGGTCGTTTCGATCGCGGACGGGAAGTACTCGGTGAACGACCTCCTCGTGCACAACGAGAAGGACGGCACCCTGGCCTTCATCCTGGCCAACATGATCCACGATCCGGAGCTCCCCCGCCCGATGGGCGTGTTCACCGCTCTGGAACGGCCGACGTACGAGAGCATGATGGTCCAGCAGATCGCCAAAGCCAGGAGCAAACGCGGCGAGGGCGACCTGCAGAAGCTGCTCGAGGGCGATGAGACCTGGGTCATTCAGTGACCGCAGCGGTCCGCACACACCGGAAAAGGGAGGCGCTGCCTCCCTTTTCTGTTTCTATCGAAATACCTATATTGGCACAGATGGAACCCCTGATACCGCTCTTGCTCGCGTACGACAGGTTCGTCCTGACCACGCACGTCAACCCCGACGGTGATGCGCTCGGGTCCGAACTCGCCCTTGCCTCCTGGCTCACGGCACGAGGCAAAGAAGTTGCCATCATCAACTGCAGCGACACGCCCGCCGTCTATCGGTTCCTCGATCCGGATGGCACCACCGTGCGGAAGTACGATCCGCAGGTGCATGATGCCATGCTCGCGTCCGCCGACGTGATCATTCTGGTGGACGCGAACCACCCCGAGCGGACGCGGCAGATGCAGGGGTCGTTCACCCGGAGCCCGGCCCTGAAGATCTGCATCGATCACCACCTGGACCCCGGGCAGTTCGCGAATCACTACTTCATCGATCCCGACGCGACATCGACCGGTGAACTGCTCTACCGTCTGCTGGACTGCGAACACGATCGGAACCTGCCGGAGGGTTGCGCGCGCGCGCTGTATTGCGCGATCATGACGGATACCGGATCGTTCCGCTTTCCACGGACCGATCCCGCGGTCCATCGCATCGTGGCGCATCTGCTCGAAGCCGGCGCGGACCCGGTGGCGATCTACAACGAGGTGTACAACCGCTGGACCACGGGGCGCATCCGGCTTCTCGGTGAAACCCTTTCCTCCCTCACGCTCACCGGCAACGACCGCATCGCCTCCGTCGCGATCACCCGGGCCATGCTCGAGCAGACAGGCACCACGGAAGAGGACACCGACAACTTCACGAGCTATCCGATGAGTATCCGCGGTGTGGAGGTGGGCATCGTGTTCGTGGAGGTCCCTGACGGGACCAAAATGAGCTTCCGCTCTCATGGCAGCATCCCCGTGAACCTCCTGGCGCGCGAATTCGGCGGCAACGGCCACAAGAACGCATCCGGCGCCCGCGTCACCGGGGCCCGTATTCAGGAACTCCTGCCGAAGGTCCTTGCCGCAGCAGAGAAATATCTCGATCACAAACCGGCATCGCAGTCATGATCTCCGTTACCGTTGCACAGGGAAGCGTCAACCGTTCCACAGCAGAACTCACCGCGATCCTCGTCTTCGAGGACAAGGCGCTCCGCACGGCACAGAGGGAGCGCATCCGCGCACTCTGCGGCACCATGCCCCCACCGCTCACGAACGGTGCATTCACGGGCGCTGCGGGCCAGACGGCCGTGATCCCCGCACCCGGCAAGGCCGCCCGATCGATCGTCCTGCTCGGCGCCGGCGGCACCACGACCTTTGGCCTCGAACCGGCCCGCCGTGCTGCGGCGGCCGCGGTGCAGACGGCACAGAAACTGTTCGCATCAACGATCGCCATCGAAGAGCCCGACCCGGCATCGGTGCCCGTTGCCTCGCTCTCACCCGCCGGCTCCTCGATCGAGGACCTGGGCCTTGCACTGGCGGAAGGAGTGATGCTTGCCGGGTACCGGTTCGATAAGTACCGGACGAAGAAGCCCTCGGATTTTGCGGGCGTACGGTCCTGCATCCTGCTCGCCGGCACGGAACGACGCGCCCGTGCATTGCGCGAAGGGGTGCGCATCGCTCGGATCGTCAGCGAAGCAACGTACCTTGCGCGGGATCTTGCCAATGCTCCGGGGAACGAGATCTATCCCGCAACCCTGGCGCAGCGCGCCCGGGAGGCCGGCCGTCGACACGGGTTCCGCGTCACGGTCTTTGACGAGAAGCGCATTGCGAAAGAGAAGATGGGCGGACTCCTCGGGGTGGCCCGCGGCAGTCACAATCCTCCCCGCTTCATCATCATGGAGCACACGCCAACGCGCACCCGCCGCCCCGGGGGCCCCGTGGTGCTCGTCGGGAAGGGCGTCACCTTCGATTCGGGCGGCATCTCGATCAAGCCATCCGCGAATATGGCCGAGATGAAAATGGACATGTCCGGCGCGGCGGCAGTGATCGGCACGATGCAGGCCGTCGCTGCGCTCCGGCTCCCGGTGCACGTCATCGGACTCGTTCCGGCGGCTGAGAACCTCCCCGGGGGGAACGCGCTGAAACCGGGAGACATCATCCGGCATCACAACGGCAAAACCTCGGAGGTCGATAACACCGATGCGGAAGGGCGGTTGATCCTCGCCGATGCGCTGTCCTGGGCGGCCCGGTACAAGCCCTCTTCGCTGATCGACCTTGCGACGCTCACCGGCGCGGTGGTCGTCGCGCTCGGCCACGTGGCAACCGGCATGCTCGGGACCTCGGCGCGGGCCAAGGATGCACTCCGCACTGCGGGCGAGCGCACGTACGAGCGCGTCTGGGAGTTGCCGCTGTTCGACGAGTACGAAAAGCTGATCAAGAGCGACATCGCCGATGTCAAGAATGTGGGCGGACGCTGGGGCGGCGCCATCACGGCCGCATTCTTCCTCAAGCAGTTCGTCGGCACGATGCCCTGGGTTCACCTGGACATCGCCGGCACCGCCATCCTGGAAGAGTCCGGCCCGTACACGCGACGCGGAGGCTCCGGCGTCGGCGTTCGTCTGCTGACCGAATATCTCCGTCACTACTGACACGAGGGGTCGCGTATGTTGCTTCGAACCTTTGCTCTTGCGTTCCTGCTCCTGACCGTTCTCCATCCGGGACGCGCGCAGATGCAGCGCCCGCCGGATGAGGCACCGTCTCAGTTCGTCTTCCTGGATGCGTCGACATGGCCCGATACGGCATCCGGGAAGGCACGCATCGACATCCGCTACCGCATCGACAGGGGGTTCTTCGTCGCGGTGCGGACGACCGACACAAGTGCCTCGAAGCCTTTCCTCCGGACGGGCGAGATCCTGATCGAATTGTTCGACTCCACCTCGACGTCGGCAAGCAGAAAGATCGAACGGATCAGCATCCCGGATGTCACGGCTGAATCCGATCCTGCCGACCCCGTATGGTATGAAGGAGCGGCATCGTTCAGCGTCATACCGGGCCGGTATGAGGTGTTCTTCGAAGCGACGGATCGTCAGTCGGACCGCCGGTATGTGTACCGCGCGCCGAACACCACCGTCAGGGCCCGTGACGCGGACCCGGGCTCATTCACGATCTTCCCTGTTGCCGCCATCGCGCCGGTGGCCGACCTGCGGACCGCCCTGATCGTTCCGGACAACTTTGGCGACGACATGCTGTTCGGGGCAGCCCGTCAGTTGCTGGCAGCCGTCTCGATGCCCGACGATACCGCGCGATCGGTCACGGTGGAGTACCGCATCAGCGTCCTGGAACGTGAAGGCCATCCGGCACCACCCCTCGTGTCCGATTCCGCACTGGTCCTGCCGGTCGTGCGGGGAGTCGGGATGCGCGCAACCAGGGAACCCGGGACGGCGGCCTACACGTTCGTCGAGGAGCCCGGTTCCCGGATCGGATTCATTGCCATACCCCTGCGCACCGCGCTATTGCCAATGCGGACGTACTCCCTGGATCTCCAGGCGCGCGCTGGCACGGCGAAGACCACGGCAACAATGACCTTCAAGAATGTCTGGCCGGGAATGCCCCGCTCTCTCAAGAACGTCGACGTTGCGATCGATGTACTCCGATTGATCGCGACGGAAGCGTCCATGGACTCGATGCAGAGCGGCGGATTCAACGAACGGCGGGATGCGCTCGAACGGTTCTGGGCGCAGCGCGATCCCACGCCCGGGACGATCATGAATGAAGCCATGACTGAGTTCTACCGGCGCGTGGACCACACCCGGGCGGCGTTCGCCACGATGCAGGAATCGGATGGCCTGAAGACGGATCGTGGCCGGATCTACATACTGAACGGGCAGCCCACGCGTGTGGACCGCACCTTGAATCCAGCGATGGGCTACACCGAGACGTGGACCTACGAAAAGACGAAGCGCATCTTCACGTTCGTGGATGAGCGCCGGAACGGGAATTACAGATTGTCGGCGTCGCAGAAATGAAACCACCGCTCATCGCTATGACCGTCGGAGACTGCAACGGCATCGGCCCGGAAGTGCTGTTGCGCAGCATCGTGCAACCCCGGATCCGCGCCCTGTGCATCCCTGTCCTGGTGGGACCCGCGTCCGTCTTCGAATACTACGGGCGGATGCTGGGGCGGCGGCTCCCCCTCCGTGAATGGAAGGGCGATCAGAACGCTGCCCGGCAGGGCATCTGGTTCGTGGAATCCTCGGATGTTCCCGCGGGTGCCATTCGACCCGGGCACCTGTCCCATGTGGCAGGTGCAGCGGCAGCCGCCGCGATCACATCCGCGGCGCAGCTTGCGCTCGGCGGATTCGTGGACGCGATCGTGACCGCCCCCGTATCCAAACAAGCCATGCACCTCTCGGGGATCAAGGCTCCCGGACAGACGGAGATGCTGCAGGGGTTGGCGGGGTCGGAAGAAGCCGCGATGATGCTCGTTGCCCCCCATCTCCGTGTCGGGCTCGTCACGATCCATGAGCCGCTGAGCCGCGTCCCCTCCCTCATCACCGCACGGCATGTCATGAAGCAGACCAGGATCGTACATACCGCGCTCGTGCAGGACTGGGGGATACGGCGGCCGCGGATCGCTGTGCTGGGATTGAACCCGCATGCCGGCGAGGGTGGGGATATCGGCACCGAGGAGCAACGTCATATCCTCCCCGCACTGGAAGGCCTCCGGAAGGACGGGTTGCTTGTGGACGGGCCCTTCCCTGCCGACGGGTTCTTCGCACGGTACACCCCGGGAGTGTATGATGCGGTGGTCGCCATGTACCATGATCAGGGATTGATCCCGCTCAAGATGTCGTCCGGCAACCATGCCGTGAATGTCACCGCCGGCCTGCCGCTGGTGCGGACATCGCCGGACCATGGCACCGCCTTCCCGCTGGCGGGGCGCGGCATCGCCGACGCGTCCAGCATGCAGGAGGCCATCCGCCTCGCTGTCACCATCGCACTCAACCGACGACGCCACGCACGAAGGAGCGCACGTCCATGATCCGCTTTACCGATGTCGGCTTCCGCTATGGCGCACACGCCGTCCTGGAGAATGTCAGCTTCGAGATCAAGCCCGGCGATTTCGTCTTCCTGGTCGGCCAGACCGGCTCGGGCAAGAGCACACTGCTGAAACTGATGTACATGGACCTCAAACCGACCAGCGGGACGGTGGTCGTCGGCAAATACATCTCGTCGTCGATCAGCAAGAATGCCACGCCGCATCTCCGGCGCACCCTCGGGATCATCTTCCAGGACTACCGGCTGTTCGACGACCGGACGGTCTATGAGAACGTTGCCTTCACGCTGCACGTGACGGGCGTCAAAGGCAACGAGATCAAGAAGCGCGTCCTCCAGTCACTGGCCAGTGTTGGCCTGAGCCATCAGCGCAACAAACTCCCGGCGGAGATCTCGGGTGGCGAGCAGCAGCGCGTGGTGATCGCGCGGGCACTGGTGAACAATCCGCATTTCCTGCTGGCGGACGAGCCCACGGGGAACCTTGACCCGACCACCTCTCGCGACATCCTGCAGCTTCTCAAGGACATCAACACGCGTGGCACGGCCGTGGTCATGGCGACGCACAATTATGAGCTGGTCCGCCGGATGAACGAGAGGATACTGCAGGTGCGTGAGGGGAAGGTATACGACGTGGAATTGCGGACAAGTTGAAGCGAGAGGACACCGCGGCACGACACGCAAGCGCCGTCCCGTGACCGGGGCGGCGCTTTCTGCTGTTGCATCACACGGTTTCGACCCGTCTGACCTCGGGGACATCGTTCATGACCGCCCGCTCCACCCCCGCTCGCAGCGTCATGAGACTCATCGGGCACCGCTTGCAGGTGCCGGTCAACGACACCTCCAGGATCCCATCCGTCCTCATCCGCACCAACTCCACATCTCCCCCGTCCTCCTGCAGATACGGACGCACCTTGTCGAGTGCCGTCTGGATCCGTTGTTCGATCGGTTGGCTCATCGGTTCACCCTCAGGAGAGTGCGATCTCGACGTCCGGGCCCTCGGCCCGCGCCGCATTGCGGATGCTCACCTGTGCCGCCATGTTGCGCGCGATGCGCTGGATCACCGGGGCCGGGCCGTTCGGGTCCGCATCCAGAACGATCGGCGTTCCGGCATCCCCGCTCCGGCGGATGTTCGTCACGATCGGGATATCGCCAAGGAACGGGATACCGAGTTCCTCGGCCGCGCGGCGCCCGCCGCCATTGTCGAAGATCTCCTCGCGCTGACCGCAATGGCTGCAGATGAAGTAGCTCATGTTCTCGACGAGACCCAGCACCGGCACCTGCACCTTCTCGAACATCACATACCCTTTGCGTGCATCAGCGAGGGAGATGTCCTGTGGGGTGGTCACGATCACGGCGCCCGTGAGCGGAATGGTCTGCACCAGCGTCAATTGGATGTCGCCGGTCCCCGGAGGGAGGTCGATCACCAGATAGTCCAGGTCACCCCATTCGACATCCGTGAGGAACTGCTTCACGGCACCGCTCACCATCGGTCCGCGCCAGATCACCGCCTGCATCGGGTCCACGAGGAATCCGATCGACATCACCTTCACACCGTGGTTCTCCATGGGCAGCAGCTTCTGGTTGCGCATGGAGGGTCTGCCGTTCACGCCCATCATCAGCGGGATGCTCGGCCCATAGATGTCGGCATCCACGAGCCCCACCTTCGCTCCCTCCTGCGCGAGGGCCACGGCGAGGTTCACGGACACCGTTGATTTGCCGACGCCCCCTTTACCCGATGCCACCGCGATGGTGTTCTTCACACCCGGCAGGATGTCCGTTCTCTTCTGCCCGTGCTCGGTCACGCGCGAGGTCATTGCCACGTTCACGGTGGTGGCTTCGGGGCACGCCTGACGGATGGCGTGTGCGGCAGCGTTCTTCAGATCGTCGCGCACGGGGCAGGCGGGCGTGGTGAGTTCCACCGTGACGTGCACGTCGGTGCCCTTGATCGTGACATCCTTCACAAAGCCGAGGGAGACGATATCCTTGTGGAGGTCCGGGTCGCGGACGACCCGGAGGGCTTCCAGAATGCGTTCTTGCGTGATGCTCATGCCGGATGATGATTCCTTATCTTGGGAGTGTACCGATGTAACGTTTTCTCACTTCAGAACGTTCAGCTTCTTCCCCACTTTTGCGAACGCGGCCAGGGCGCGGTCGATATCCTTTTTCGTCAGCGCCGCCGAAACCTGGGCCCGCAGGCGCGCTTCACCCTTGGGTACGACCGGGAACCACAACCCCTTGATATAGACGCCTTCCTTCAGGAGTTCGCGGCTCATCTGCTGCGCGAGCGCCGCCTCGCCGAGCATGATCGGGACGATCGGGTGATCGCCTTCGAGGATCGTGAAGCCGAGTTCCACGATCTTCGTGCGGAAGTATGCGGTGTTCTGATGGAGCCGCTTCACGATCGACTTGTCCTTCGTGAGCAGGTCGAAGGCCGCCGAAGCTCCGAACACGATCGACGGCGGCAGGGAGTTCGAGAAAATGTACGTGCGCGCCTTCTGGCGCATGAAGGCGATGACCTCCTTCGTACCGCTGATGTACCCGCCCGCCGCACCGCCGATGGCCTTGCCGAGCGTTCCGGTGAGCACATCGATCTTCCCATGGACGCCCTTCGCTTCAGGAGTCCCGCGACCCGTCTTGCCGACCACCCCGACCGCATGGGAATCGTCAACGAACAATGTCGCGTTGTACGTCCTCGCGATCTCCACCAGCTTGTCCAGCGGCGCCAGATCGCCCTCCATGCTGAACACGCCGTCCGTCGCGATGATGCGGAACCGGTACGGCACGTTCCGGTCCTCTTCGAGCTGGCGGATCAGATCGTTCACATCGGCATGTTTGTAGATCTTCCGGTCGGTCGTCTCCGCCTTGCACAGCCGCTGGCCGTCGATGATGCTGGCGTGGTTCAGACGGTCCGAATAGATCACATCCTTATAGGTCTCGAGCCCCATCTTCTCGTTCGTGATCGACGCGAAGAACGCTTCGTTCGCCGCCCAGCACGAGGAGAACAGGATCGTGTCCTCGGTGCCAAGGAACTTCGAGATCTTCTTCTCCAGCTTCAGGTGGATGTCCTGCGTGCCGCAGATGAAGCGGACCGACGCGACGCCATAGCCGTACTTCTTGATCCCATCGATCGCTGCTTTGCGCACGGCCGGATGATTGGAGAGCCCGACATAGTTGTTTGAGGCGAGCATGACGGCCTTCTTGCCGTTCACGCGCACCACGCCGTCCTGTGCGCTCTGGAGCGGCGATTCATACTTATAGGTCTGGGAGTCTTCGAGATTCTTGAGTTCGGCGCTGATGAGGTCGATAAGGCTGGACATAGGCGTCTCCGTATCTGCGGTGTTCGGGGAGTGCTCTCAGCCCTGCCCGGGGGCGGGCGGGTCGGGGGCTTTGACAAGACGGGCGGCAAAGGAGCCGTCCATGAAATGCACATGCGGCAGGGTCGCCACATACCCCTCGGGTGTGACGACGGCTGCCGGTACATACCGGTCCGCCCGGTCAAGCGTGAATTCCGGGTGCTTCTCCAGGAAGGCCGTGATGATGCCCACGTTCTCTTCGGGCTCGATGGTGCACGTGCTGTACACGATCGCGCCGCCGGGCTTGACCAGCCGCGCGGCATTGTCCAGCAGCGCTTCCTGCGTCAGGTTCAATTTGCGGATGTCGCCGATATCGCGCTTCCATTTCATGTCCGGCTTCTTCGCCAGCGTGCCGAGACCCGAGCAGGGGGCGTCGAGCAGCACACGGTCTGCCTGCGGGCCTTCGAAGGTCGACGCATCCGCGCTGCGCAGTTCAATGATCTTCACGCCGAGGCGTTCGGCCGAGGCGCGGATGAGGTTCAGCTTCGCCTCGTACTTGTCCAGGGCCACGATCTCGCCGGTGTTCTCCATGATCTCGGCGATGTTCGTGGACTTCCCTCCCGGCGCAGCACAGAGGTCGATGATCCGGTGACCGGGGTGAGGATCGAGGAGCTGGCAGGCCAACGCGGCGCTCTCGTCCTGGATCGTGAACATGCCCGTGCGGAACAGATCCATCTGCGCGATGCCCGAGAGGGTCTTCACGCGCACGAAGTGCGGCAGGATCTCCGAGGGGGTGTATGCGATCTGCTGCGCATCGAGGCGCGCGCGGAACTCGGCCGGCGTGATCCTGAGCCGGTTCACACGTAACGCCATGCCCGGACGTTCATTGTTCGCCATCAACAGCCGCTCCGTTGCCTCGCGTCCGAAGCGGTCGAGCCAGCGCTTCACCATCCAGTGCGGGTGCGAGTAGAAGACGGCGAGATACTGGACCAGATCTTCGTTGGGATCGGGATACCGGATCCCGTCGATGTTCCGGATGATGTTCCGGAGCACTGCATTCACGAGTCCCGCAGGCTTGTCGCCGCGGATGCGTTTGATGAACTCGACGCCTTCATTGACCGCGGCGGAATGGGGGACGCGTTCGAGGAACAGGATCTGATAGAGGGAAACGCGGAGGATATTCTTGACGTTGATCTCGGACTTCGAGAAGTTGCCGTGCGAGAAGCCGTTCAGGACCCAATCGAGACGGTTCTGCCAGCGCAGGACGCCATGCACCACTTCGGTGAGGAGTCCCTTGTCGAGGTCATTCAGCTCGCCGGAACGCAGTTCCGCGTCGAGGACCTTGTCCAGATAGGAATCGGTCCGCTCGACGCGGTTAAGGACTTTGACAGCTGTGCCCCGCGGACCGCTGTACAGGGATTTCCATTCAGCTGCCGGGGTAACTTCGGGCATTCAGAGAACTCAGGCCTGAGTCGCCTCAACGGGCTTCTTGCCGTACTTCCGGTTGTAGCGTTCGACGCGGCCCGCCGAATCGACCAGCTTCTGGCGGCCGGTGAAGAACGGGTGGCAGGCGGAGCAAATTTCAAGTTTCAGATCGCCCGCGGTCGAACGCGTTTCGAAAGTATTCCCGCAGACGCAGGTGACCGTTGCTTTCTTGTAATCCGGATGGATGCCGTCTTTCATCGCTCTCTCAACCTTCTGATATCGGTGTGATTGGAAGTTTATCAAGATACGGTTTTCCCCAGAAAGAAGCAATGGAGGCTCATTTCAAAGGAAATCTTGCAGTTCGGGGCCGGATTCTCTACATTACAGTGAATTTCCGGGTTGTCCCATTTGACGGTGCGGGGAGCGATGGCAGGCAAGGGCGTGCGCGCAGTGATCGTGGCAGTGGCACTTCTCGTGCCCGTGGCCGGCATGGCCGCAGGAGCGAAGACCGTATTCAATTTTCTCCGGAATGACGTGGGTGCCCGGGCAGCCGGCCTGGCCGGGAGTTTTACCACTGTCCAGGGGGACCCGGATGGACTGTTCTACAATCCAGCCACCCTTGGGACCCTCAATGCATCCGTCGGAGCGGTAGGGTTCTTCAAACACCTCATGGATATCAATGCCGGATATGCCAGCTATTCCACTGAGGTCCAGGGGATCGGACGTTTCGGGGCGGGCATCGTATACACGAACTACGGCACGTTCGACGAGACCGATGAGCTCGGCACGAACATCGGCACCTTTGGCGCCAGCGACCTTGCCCTGTCGGTCGGCTACGCCCTCAGCGTCGAGGAGAACGTCTATCTCGGCGGTGCGGTAAAAGGGATCTACTCGACGATCGGTTCGTACAGCTCCGCGGGTGTTGCCGCGGATCTCGGCGTGCTGTACACCATTCCGTCGAGCCGCTTCGCCATCGGCGCAAGCATCCGCAATCTCGGCGTTCAGCTCTCGTCGTATGGCTCCGTGAAAGAGGACCTGCCGCTCGACATGGGCATCGGCGCCTCCATCGTGCCGAAGGGTCTCCCTCTCCTGCTCAACGTTGGCGTACACCGGTTGAATGATGATGCCCCGGACTTCGTCTCGCGGTTCCGCGCGTTCACGGTCGGCGGCGAATTCACATTGAGCAAGGTGGTTCTTCTGCGCGTAGGATACGACAACGCACGGAGGAAGGACTACAAGATCGGGTCGAGTGCCGGCCTGGCGGGATTCTCGGGTGGATTGGGGATACTGGTCAGTGGATACAGTTTCGATTACGCCCTTTCCTCGCTCGGCAAGGCCGGCAACCTCCACCGGATATCGCTGCGGACAGATTTCTGAAGCCAATGAAAGTCGTGTCATCCCGAAGGGGGGGGATACCGTATGCGCTTGTTCCGCAATGCCCTGCTTCTCTCTTGCCTCTCTTTCTGCCAGATCCCTGTGGCCCAAAGCCAATCATGGGAGTCGGTGCATGGTCCACCGTCCGGTGAGATCTGTGCGATCGCTGCCACGGATTCTGGAACCCTTTTCCTCGCAGCCGGCATTGCCGGGCTCTGGCGCTCAACAGATGATGGTGTCACATGGGATTCTGCAAACACGGGATTAGATGAACGTGACGTGCGCATGGTTTCTTTCCAGCGTGATGGAAACCTCTACGCATCGACCTACCATTCGTTGGGGAGAGGCTCAGAGATCCTCGGGCGGCTATACCGTTCGACAGACGACGGATTGCACTGGGACCCCCTGTGCCTTCTCGAGGGGCGCTGGGGAGTGGAACCAGCATTCCGGGAATTCGCAGTCAATTCGAAGGGACACATCTACACCGTCCTCCAGACGGACATGAGTGACTTTGTCGAGCTGTCAACTGACGGCGGGATGACGTGGCACGTGGGAGCTCAGATCGGTCCTGGCTCTGGCTCCGATATCCTGAACATGGCAACTGATGGCTCGGATAGTCTCTACGTTGCCGGAACTTACTTCTTCATAGTAAAGTCCGCCGACAGTTGTACAACCTGGAGGAGATTTTCCATTGGCAGTATCTGGGATGGCCATCGGTGCGAAGTGCTTGCAGTCGCCCCCAATGGATGCCTTTTCGCCGGTGCTTCAACGCCAGATTATGGCCGCGACCAACCGCCAGAGCTTCTCGGGGTCTATCGTGTGAGCAACGACGGCAGTGAGTTGGCACATCTGGACAGCACCTGGCAGCCGACATCGTTCACTTTCACGCCCTCAGGCGGCGTCTATGCTACCGGCACCGATGGGGCGGTCCGCCGGTCAACCGACAACGGAGATACATGGATCGTGCTGCGGGATGCGACCGCGGGAGCATCAACCATACAGTGCACTCCGCGCGGGAGTCTGCTCTATGGTTCAACGGCGAATCTTCCTGAGCTGGTCCGTTCCACAAATGGAGGCACAACCTGGAACGCCGCTGCATCGCCTCCCCATATCTCCTTCGCGACGGCACTTCTCCAGACAAGGGATTCCGTTCTCTGGGCGGGAAACCCACGCGGGACATGGTCGGTCTCCGGCCCGTCGAATGCCTGGACGATGATGTATGCAAACAAGTATGTCACGCCAAGGAACACCCGGTGTCTGCGCGCCTCCGGCCGGGATTCGGTCTATGCAGCCGTCGAGGGTGATTCGCCGTCCAGTACGGGCGGCAGCTTCGTCCACAATCTGACGAATACCAGTTCGTACTGGCAGCTTCGCCCCGCCCCTCACACGCTTGACCTGAGCAATACCGCCTCGGGCCTCGTCGGGACGGAGGCCGGCATTTTCGCGTTCAACCCTGCAGTCCCCCATGCATGGACGATGAGAGAGGGTCTCAAGGGCAAGTTCATCACTGGCATCGTGAGGAATCGCAACGACACGATCTTCGCGTCCGCAAAAGGAGAAGGTGTCTACCGTTCAGGGAACGGTGCCGCCACCTGGGTCCTGGTCGACTCCGGTCTCACGGACCTCGAGGTCACTTCTTTGGCGCTGGACTCCACCGGCCGGTTGTACGCCGGAACGGTCTCAGGACTCTTCACCTCAACGAACGATGGCGGGTCATGGACCCGCTGCGCAGGATTCCCGGCAGTCGCTGCAAACGTTGTCGCCGTTACTCCTCAAGGTCATGTGTATGCGGGTACAACGACCGGTGTGTACTGTGCCCATTCTTCCGGAGATCTCATCTGGCAATTGCAGGCAGACGGGCTCCCGGTCACCGATGTCCGCTCTCTCGCCATCGGCGTAGATGGCTATGTGTATGCGGGAACGTACGGGGCAGGTGTTTTTCGTATCCCGGTTCTCTCAGATCCCGATGCCGTTTCCAGCTCAGAGGCACTTCCGGTCACCTTCATGCTGGAGCACAATTTCCCGAATCCATTCAACCCCGCGACGGTCATCAGGTATCACATGCCGGCGGCCGGTCACGTACGGATCGCGGTATACGATCTGCTCGGACGGCAGATACGTATCCTCGTCGACGAAACCAAAGCACCGGGAAGGTATTCCGTGGAGTTCAATGCAGGAGATCTGCCGAGCGGCGTGTATCTGTATCAGATGCAGTCGAGCGGATTTGTCCAGGTACGTACAATGCTCTTCGTCAAGTAGTCCACCGATGGTTAACAGGGAGGCACCGGTACCCGTGCCTCCCTCCGCACGGCAAGGCCGGCAACCTCCACCGCATCTCCCTCCGGGCGACCTTGTAGGGGCGCAGCATGCTGCGCCCCTACACACGAAACTACCGGCACCATTCCTGCTGGCGGGCGATCTTCCAGACATCGATACGTATTTGTTGGGGGCGCAGCAGGTTAGTGTGATCGTCTACCGCCAGGATCGGATTCGGCGGCAACTGTCTCATGTGTAGGGGCGCAGCATGCTGCGCCCCTACACACGATACACCGGAACCGATCCCCGCGAGGTCAGTGCCCGACCCCCGCAAACGTCTCCAGCGCCACCTTGCCTGCATAGAAGAGCATCATGCCGACGAAGACCAGGAGCGGTATGATCCGGTTCTTCGAATGGTTGATCTCAGGGATCAGGTCGCTCGCACCCACATACGTCGCGATCCCCGCCGAGAACGCAAAGGCCGTCCCCACGAGCGTCTCACTGATCCCACCCAGCATCAATGCTCCCGCGGCACCCAGAAAGGTGGCGACACCCACGACCACGGACGCGATGAGTGCCATGCGCCTGTTGTGCTTCGCCGCCAGCATGACGGATGCGATGGTGAGGCCCTCCGGGATCTTGTGAAGCGTCACCGCGATGAAGATCAGGAGGCCGACCAGGTAATTGAACTGAATGCCCACCGCGATCGTGAAGCCGTCGAAGAACGCGTGGATGCACAGTCCGAGGAATGTGGAGTAGCTTGCCACCTGCGAGACCATCACCTCGCTGTGGGTCTCTTCGCCGAAATGGAGATGCCCGACGATCGTATGCTCGAAGAAATGGAGGACGGCATACCCGGCCAGCATGTAGAGCGGCGCGCTCGGGCCTACGGTATGAAGCGCCTCGGGCACGAGCTCTATGAATACCAGCGAGAGGAGGAAGCCGGCGCTGAGGGCAAGGAGGTATTCCTGGACGCGTGCGGGCCATTCACGGCGCAGCACGACGAAGGTGCCGCCCAGGATCGCCGCACCACCCGCGAGCAGGCCATACAGGAGGACGGCGAGGGTCATCGATGTGTCATTCATTGCGCGTACGGTGTTGTCAGATAGCGTTCTGCCTGCTGGTGGGCATCCTTGTACGACGTGAGCCCCAGCACCTTCGTGTACTGCGTGCGGGCGAGTTCCCGCTTTCCCTGAAGATCGTACACATTCCCGATCTTCAGGTTGGCCATCGTCATGAATCCTGACGGCTGTTGCACGTCCAGTTGCCGGCTCAGTTCATCGCACCGGTACAAATGGACAAGCGCGTCATCATACGTGTGCAGGGCGGTCGCACAGCTGCCCAGATAGTATTCCGCTTCCCGCTCCACCGACAGGGTATAGCCGCGGCTCCCCTTCCGGCACTTCGCCTGGATCTCGGCCCAGACCTCCGCCGCCTTCGCGTAATTCCCCATCACCGAAAAGCACCGACCGAGATACTTGTGGAACACCATGTTGCCGGGAAAGCGTTCATGCAGGGAGCGGGCCAGGGCCAGCGCTTTCGTGTAGTCGCGCTCGAAGGAGTAGTAGATCTGCAGCAGGAAGTACGAGGTCTCCACGGCCGCATACTTCGCCTTCTGCGACGCGATGGTCAGCTGCTCGAGTCCCTTTGCCTTGTCGCCTGCCGGCACGAACAGCATCAGGGGTTTCACCACCGGGTACTCATTCGGGATCACCTCCGCATAGTAATTGTAGATCCCCGTCCCGAGATAGATGTCGTAATTCCCCGGATCCAGTTCCGACGCTTTGCGTACCAGTGGCAGGGCCTGCCTGCCGGCGTTGGCGGCCTCCATCCATTCATCCCGGTGGAATCGCAGCCGACCTTCGAACCCGATCGATCCCCCCTTGAAGAAGATCGCATCAACATCGTTCTCGTTCACGTCGAGCATCGAATCACAGATCGCAACGACATGGTCCAGCTCCCGATAGAACCGCCGGTCGTACTGCTGGTCGTCGATATCGATCATGATCTTCCACCACAGCACCATCGCGCGGAAGAAGTGACCGGCGGGATGCGCAGGGCGGAGGCGCACCAGGGTCGCAAAATCCTGATCGGCCGCCTCGAACTCGAGGTTGTACACATGCGCGATCCCCCGCTGCACTGCGGCTTCAAAGAGCGAATCCTTGGGTACCTGTCCCCACGACCGGGCCGTCGGGACCAGCAGGAGCAGGAGCAGCAGCGACCGCCACCTCATGTTGACGCTCCATCCGTGGATGCAGGGGCTGCGGGCGCGGCCGGCGGGAGCACATCCTCGACGGAATCCAGGGTGATGATCCCTTCCGGCGCTGTCAGATAGCCCGATTTCAGAATGTACCAGGTACCGAGGATCAGCGCGAGCGTGGCCAGCACGCTCCCTTCAGGACCGAACGCCCCCCCGGTGATCCACTCCGGCCCCGCAACGGTCGCACTCCAGAGACGTTGATCCCTGAATGTCATGCCGCTTGTCGGGAACCCGTAGATCGTGGTCTGGGTGAAATTCCACGCCATGTGCAGCCCGAACGGGAGCCAGAGACTCCGGGTCTTCTGATATGCGAACGACAACCAGATGCCGGCAAGCACGACGTTGGCGGTGCTCAGCGCGGAGGCGTTCGGGTTGTTCAGGTGTCCGATGCCGAAGAATGCGGACATGATCATGATCGACGGCAGCACCGTGATCCCCTGCGACATGGTCTGGAACACGTAACCGCGGAACAGCACTTCCTCTCCCGCCGCGGCGATCGAGAAAAAGGTCGCCGCATACAAGACCGTGACGGTGATCTCTCCGGGGGAGCGGTCCAGCCAGCCGATCTGCGCATACCCGGACGCGAGGAGCACGATGAAGATCCCGCTCATCATGAGGAAGCCGACCAGCAGTCCCATGCCGAGCTCACGCATGGCACGGGGGTGGAACCACAGACCGATCGCCGCCAGGGGCTTGTGGTTCACGAAACGGACCATCATCCACGTGACGAACACAACGGTGGACAGGAGCACCAGTGCATGCACGATGTCGCTCGCCCACCCGGTGCGGTCGGCCAACTGGACCGCACCCGTGCCCAGGAACGCCGTCCCGATCAGGAACAGCATGATCTTCCACCCGGAACGGATCTCTCCGTGCCGGGTCAGGAAGACGAACCGGGCGGCGTCCTTCATCGTGCCTGTGCTCAGAAATGCTCCCGGAGATAGCCGAGAAGCTGTGCGGCGGCGACGCGTTCCTGTTTCATCGAATCCCGTTCGCGCACCGTGACCGTCTGATCGGTGAGCGTCTGCGAGTCGACGGTGATGCAGAACGGTGTTCCCACTTCATCCTGTCTCCGGTACCGCCGGCCGACCGCTCCGCTGTCGTCGTAGAACACGCGGAAGTGCGGACGGAGCTCCGCCTCGATCTTCTTCGAGATCTCGGGCATGCCGTCGCGGTTGACGAGCGGGAAGATGGCCGCCTTGGTCGGCGCCAGCTTCGGATGGAACTTCATCACGACCCGCGTCTCGGTCTTTCCGTCCGCGGTCGGGGCCTCCTCTTCGTTATAGGCATTCACCAGGAATGCCATGAATGAACGGCTGGCACCCGCCGACGTCTCGATGATGAACGGCGTGAACTTTTCCTTCCCCTGCTCCTCGAAATATTTCATCGACTTGCCGGAATACTTCTCGTGCTGCGACAGGTCGAAATCGCTGCGGTTGTGGATGCCCTCGATCTCACCCCATCCGAACGGGAAGAGATACTCGATGTCGTAGGCATCCTTCGCGTAATGCGCGAGTTTGTCGGGCTCGTGCTGATGGAACCGCAGCTTGTCCTTGCTCATCCCGAGGCTGTGGAACCACGCGATGCGCTGCTCCTTCCAGTAGTTGAACCACTCCACGTCCGATCCGGGCTTCACGAAGAACTGCATCTCCATCTGCTCGAACTCGCGCGTGCGGAAGAGGAAGTTCTTGGTGTTGATCTCATTGCGGAAGGCCTTGCCGATCTGCGCGATGCCAAAGGGCACCTTCTGGCGCGAGGCGGTCTGCACGTTCAGGAAATTCACGAAGATCCCCTGGGCGGTTTCCGGGCGGAGGTACACCACCGCACCGGCATCCTCCACCGGGCCGACATACGTCTTGAACATGAGATTGAACTGACGGGCTTCGGTGAACTTCCCCTCCGACTGGCATTTGTGCGCCTTGCGGCCCTTATACGCCGCGCTGCCGCACATCGCGTCCTCGACCTGGTCCGCACGGAACCGCGCCTTGCATTCCTTGCAGTCCACCATGGGATCGGTAAAGTTCGCCACATGCCCCGACGCTTCCCAGACGGTCGGATGCATCAGGATGGAGGCGTCGAGCCCTTCCACATCTTCGCGGTAGGTCATCGCCTGCCACCACGCCTCCTTCACGTTCCGGAGGAGTTCGACCCCGAGGGGGCCGTAATCCCAGCACCCGTTCAAGCCGCCGTAGATCTCGCTCGATTGAAAGACGAAGCCCCGGCGCTTTGCCAGCGACACGATCTTTTCCATGACGTCGGTGTTAGTTGCCATGTTCCTTTCCTGCTTTCGTGGGTTCGTTCATATCCAGGATCACACTCACAATCGTTTCCTCATCCCGCACGACGTGGAGGGTGACGGTCCGGTCGTGCGTCCGTTCCGTGCCGACCACATGGGCGTCCCAGGGTCCCACCTTCGCGCCGAGCGCGTGGTTGAACTCCGCTGAGGAGAAATCCTTCGGCAGCCGCAACCGGTATTCGGTACGGACCCGCCGGCCATGCCGGTCCTTCACGTCGCGCACTTTCACCGACGCGGGCGGGACACGGAACTCCGCACAGACCGCTTCCAGTCCGCGGCGGATCTCGGCTTCGCCGGGAACCACGCCGGCGGGAGTCGGGGTCCGCACGGATGTCCGCTCCGGCGTGCTGCCCGGTGCCAGCACCACCGCGAGGATGCCGAGCACGAGCGAGAGCACCGCGAGTCCGGCAACGATCATGATCCGCAACCTCTGTGATGCTTCTGCCATTGACTCAGATGTCCTTGAAATGGGGTGGGCGTTTCTCCAGGAACGCGCGCACACCCTCCCTGCCATCGGCTGTTGCGCAACTTGCCCCGAACAGTGACGCCTCGGCCTTCATCCCTTCCGATGGCGGTCCGGTCACGGCAGCGCGTACCGCTGTGAGTATCGCGCGCACCGCGGGTCGGCTCTTCCCGGCGAGGGTCCGGGCCATCGTGGCAGCCGCGCCGGCCAGTTCCGCGTGAGGCACGACCGTGTTCACCAGTCCGATCCTGAGCGCTTCGTCCGCGGCCACCGGCGCCCCGGTCAGCATCATCTCGAGGGCCTTGCCCGTACCGATCAGACGGGGCAGGCGTTGTGTGCCGCCATAGCCCGGCATGATGCCGAGATTGATCTCCGGCTGACCGAACCGTGCCTTGTCCGATGCGATGCGCAGCGTACAGGCAAGCGCCAGTTCACATCCACCGCCGAGCGCGTACCCGTTCACCGCGGCGATGACGGGTTTGCCACACTGCTCGATCAGGTCGAACACATCCTGTCCACCGCGTGAGAACGCTTCGCCGCCGGCGCTGTCCAGCGTGTGCAGCTCCTCGATGTCCGTTCCGGCGACGAACGACTTCTCGCCTGCCCCGGTGATGACGATGGCCCCCACCGCCGGATCATCGCGCAGGGTGCTGACCGCTGCACGCAGTTCCGTCTTCGCCGTGGCATTGAGCGCATTCAGCTTGTCGGGCCGGTTGATCGTGATCGTCCCGACGCCGTCGCGCACGTCCACGAGCACTGTTGTGTACGCCATGCTTCACCTTTCCAATTCAGATATCAGATATCTGATATCTGAATTCAGAATTATACCACTTCCACCCGGCTCTGATCCCCGATCAGGAACCTGTGCACCTTCGGCTTGCCCGTCGCCTCCACGATCTCGACGTCGTTCCCCAGGATGCTGCCTTCCAGCCGGATCCCGATATCCAGGATCTTGCAGTCGCGCAGGATGATGCTGTACTCGATCTCGCTCTTGCGCACGGTGGTGTTGTTGCCGATCGAGGAGAACGGCCCAATGTAGGAATCCTCGATCACGCAGCCTTCCCCGATGATCGCCGGTCCGCGCACGACGCTATTGATGACCCGTGCACCCTTCTCGATGATCACTTTGCCGGCGACCGCCGAGCGTGCGTCCACATCGCCCTGAATGGAGGACGTGATGTTGTCCAGGACCAGCCGGTTCGCCTCCAGGAGGTCGTTCGGCTTCCCGGTGTCTTTCCACCATCCCGTGATCTCGGTATAGCCGACCGTGTACCCCTTGTCGATCAGATACTGGTGCGCATCGGAGATCTCCAGTTCGCCGCGGGCACTCGGCGTGATCGCCTTGACCGCCTCGAAAATATGATGGTCGTAGAGGTAGATGCCGGCCACGGCGAACGAACTCCTGGGCTTCGAGGGCTTCTCTTCCACCGCCACGATGCGGCCGTCCCTGATCTCCGGGACGCCGAACCGCTCGGGATCCTTCACCTTCGCCAGGGTCAGATAGCAGTTGCTGTCGCTCTTCTCGAACTCATCGATGAACCGCTTCACGCCACCCACGACCATATTGTCGCCGAGGTAGAAGATGAACTTGTCCTTCTTGATGAAGTCCTCGGCCAGTGCCACCACCTGCGACAGTCCACCCGGCGTCAGCTGGGGGATGTACGTGATCGTCACGCCCCAGCGCGAGCCATCGCCCATGGCCACCGGCACTTCATCACTGTCGGCATTGATGACGATGCCGATCTCTGTGATCCCGGCCGCGGCAGCCGCTTCGACCGCATAATGCAGGATGGGCTTGTTGGCGATCGGGATGAGATGCTTGTTCCGGGTATGGGTGATCGGACGCAGGCGTGTGCCCCGCCCGCCGCTCGCAATGAGTGCTTTCATGGACGCTTTCGCTTCTGTGCTTCCGGTGAGAGATAGGGTTCAAGCAGGCGTAGGAGTTCATCCTTCTGCGCCGGAGCAAGTGCACCGCTCCGGGTGGCGAGCCGGGTTGTTTCCACCGACACGGCCGCGTAGAATGGAACGAGGTCGGGCGCAGTGCGCCCGAGGGCGTCGAGATGCCGCGCGACGGTCTCGACACCGCCGCGCGCGATAGGTCCGGTAAGGGCAACCTCGGGCGTTGCTGACCGGGCGTTGCCGATGCTCCCCATGATGATCGGGAAATAGATGCTCATCCAATCCGTGCCCTCCGGCGCAAACGTCGACGCCAGCTCCCGGAGGACGCCGAAGAGTGTGGTGAGGTGGTTGGAGGCGACCACCGCCGCGGCATGGTACACCTCACGCATCGCCGGTGGCACTTCGATCACGTATCCTTTCAGCGCCCGCGCAAGGGCGTAGGCCGCGCGCACGCCTGCCGCCGGCCCATCCACACCATAATAGATGCCGCGGAGGTTCGGGACGATCTCCCCGAACGGAAATGTGCGGGGAAAGGCCTGGATCGGATGGAACGAAAAGACGGTCGCTCCTTTCGCCTTCACCGGATCCAGGACAGCGGCGGTGAGCATGCCGCTGGCATGACAGACCGACACCCCCTTGAGGTCGCGCTCGAGCCGGGCCAGCGCACGCACGACGTCCGCCACGGCTCCGTGCGGGGTGGCGATGAGGATCAGGTTGACGCTGCCGGGGATCGCGGCGAGCTCCGTGCCGGCGGCCTCACAGCCGATGAACTCCGCCGATGCGCGGGCGGAGCGCGTAGTGCGCGAGACGACGCACGAGACCCGGTGGCCCTGTTCAATGAGGACCCGGCCGAGCGTGGTGCCGACCTTCCCGCCACCGATGATGGCGGCGTCCCAGAGTTCCGGAGCTTTAGTTCTTCCCATGGTCTTCGATGTGTTGTATCACTGCTGAAAGATATCCGACCACGCTGCGGTGGTCGCCGGTGATCATGCCCGAGTGAGTCCGCGCAACGACGGTCGGAACGCGGGCGCCCAGCAGGTCACACGCCCTCATCACCGCCGCAACTGGTCCGCCACCGCATGCTTCCGCGGTTCCCGCCTCGAGGTCCTGCATCAACCGCTCGGGATCGAACGCTTCGATGTCCGCCGCGACGACATCATCCAGGTGCTGCGCGACCTCAGCACTCGAGAAGTGCGAGAGGTCCGTGCTCGCGACAAGGAGCGCGTCGGTCCCCCGGCACAGCGCAGCCAGCGCAGCGCCGAGCGCAAAGCAGTGCTCCCGCGACTGGTGACCGATCACCAGCGGCAGCAGCGCGAAATCGCCGAGTGCACACTGGAGGAACGGCAGCTGGACCTCCAGTGCGTGTTCCGTGCCGTGTCCCTTCGTCGAGACAAGAAGCCCGGGCATCAGGGCCGTCAGCCGGGAACGCATCTCGCCTGCCACCGGCAGTGTACCGAGCGGGGTTTCGTACGCATCGCCCGGATAGACGGAGATCCCGTCGAAGAATTCTCTGTGGCTGGGCGACACGACCACGACGACGCTGCGGTCGGTACCGCGGAGCTGCGCGTAGGCGGCCGCGGCGGTTCCTCCGGAATAGACATAGCCCGCATGCGGCGCAACGAGTCCGACAACCGTCCCCGGTCTGAGAGCGGTCTTCACTCCGTCGAGCAGGCCCCGCACCGTCCGTTCCAGCTCGTCCGCATTCGACGGATAGAACATGCCCGCCACCGCGGGCTTGCGCACCCGTTTCATGGTGCGCTCCCGGGAGTCTCCTCCGAGAATACCTCTGCGCTGAACGCCTCGAGTTCCGCCCCGGGGTCGCGCCATGCGCCCACGGGGAGTCCCGCCTTACGGCAGGTATTCCCGAGGAACTCCTCCACATCCCAGCCGTATTCGGTCGCGACCTGCGGGAGCAACAGGCCCCGGTGGCCGCGGCTTGCGATCACCAGTCCATCCCTGCCGATCGTGATCTCGTCCGGCGAACTGATGCGCCGCATCGGACTCAGAACGGAGATCTCGATCTGCACCCGGTCCAATTCATCGGGAGCGAGTGGCTTGAAGCGCGGATCGCCGAACGCGGCCTTGCGTGCAACGTCTTCCACGGCGGTGCGTACCGGGCCCGGATAATCGATATAGCCGATGCACCCCCGGAGTTCACCGTCGATACGCAGCGTCACGAATGCGCCCCCCGTCTGGTCGACCGGCTCGCCGGGTCCATCCCCTCCGCGATGACTCTCCGCCGCCGTTCCCCGGTGGCGTTTTGCCATCTCCCGGGCGATCGTCTCCCGAGCGACATGGAGAAGGAATCGCTGCTGTGCATGTGTAAGCATGGGGAACAAACTCCCGCTAACTAAGTAACGTAATCAAATCGATTCAGACTATCAAGGAATGCACCGGCAGAACCAGCCTGATTTCGCGGTTTCGGGAGGGTCGGTGGGGGTCCGGTGGCCTCCTTGCTTCTCAGAGCATGCTTGACTACATTTTTTCTTTCCACAACCAGAGGGGACGTAAAATCATGTCGTTGATGGTAAGTATCTCAGGTATCCGTGGTGTGGTCGGCTCAACCCTGACCCCCGAAGTGATCATCCGTTACGTTGCCGGGTTCGGCTCCTATTGCCGCACACGGTCCTCTGGGCCGGTAACGGTGGTGGTCGGGCGGGATGGCCGGATCACGGGCGCCGCGATCACCGACACGATCACCTCCGCGCTCACGATGTCCGGCATCAATGTCCGGGACATCGGCATCTGTCCGACGCCGACCGTGCAGCTCGCCGTCGAGCATGAGCACGCCGCCGGGGGGATCGCCGTCACCGCGAGCCACAATCCGATGCAGTGGAATGGTATGAAATTCATGGCATCCACAGGACTCTTCCTGGACGGGGGTGAGAACGCCGAGTTCTGGAAGCATGCCGCGCAGCAGCAGCCCTACGCGGCATGGGATGCGATCGGCACACTCACACGGCGCGGTGATTGGATCGCCCGGCATATCGGGCTGGTGCTGGACCTCCCCCTGGTGAAACCCGACGTCATCCGGAAGCGCCGCTTCCGCGTCGTGGTCGATTGCGTCAATGCAGCCGGGGGCGCGATCGTTCCCGCACTGCTGCGCGAACTGGGGTGCGATGTGGTCGAGATGGCGTGCGATGTGAGCGGGGTGTTCAGCCACACCCCCGAACCGATCCCGGAGAACCTCACCGGCCTCGCCGCCCGGGTCCGCTCCGACCATGCTGATCTGGGTATCGCCGTGGACCCGGATGTGGACCGCCTGGTGCTGATCAATGAGAAGGGTGAGCCGTACGGCGAAGAATATACGATCGCGACGGTCGTGGACCATGTGCTGAAAACACAGGGGGGAAAGGGACAGACCGTGGTGGCGAATCTTTCGACCACGCGCGCCGTTGACGACATCGCTCGGCGGCATGGCGCCACACCCGTGCGCACCCCCGTGGGAGAGATCAACGTTGCCTCGGCGATGAAGCGTCTCGGCGCCGTGGTCGGCGGCGAAGGAAGCGGCGGGGTCATCCTGCCCGCATTGCACTACGGCCGCGATGCCATCGCAGGCATCGGACTCATCCTGCAGACGCTTGCCGAGCGCGGCGGAACGCTGAGTCAGCTGAAGGCCTCCCTGCCGCAGTACTGCATCGCCAAGGGCAAGATGGAACTCGCCGGCATCGCGCCGGAAGAGGTCCTCGAGACCATGAAGAAGCGTCATGCGGCTGAAGGCATCGTGAACACCGATGACGGCGTCAAGATCGACTTTCCCGATGCCTGGGTCCATTTCCGCAAGTCCAACACCGAACCGATCGTCCGGATCATCGGCGAGAGCGCGACCATGGAAAGTGCGCAGGCGCTTGTCACACGATTCCAGGATGAGATCCGGACGTTGATGCCTGCGCATGGGTGACCACCGGCGGATCGTCCGCGAGATATTGTCCCTCGCGCGCGTCCCCGGCATCGGCCCGGCGCGTCTCCGGGCTCTTCTTGAACACTTCAAGGACAGCGGCGCGGTCCTCCGCGCCCCTGTCCGCGATCTCATCCGCGTTCCGGGCATCGAGCACAAGACCGCGTTGACGCTCGCCAGCTTCTTCCGGAGCGGCATACCGGAGGAGACCGCTGCCTTCGTCGACGATCAGATCGCGCGCATGGAGACCGCCGGCGCCGCGTTCGTCCACATCCTGGATCCGCAGTACCCGCCGCACCTGCACACCATCTACGATCCCCCCGCATTCCTGTTCACACTCGGTAGCATCGAACCACAGGATGCCGCCGGCATCGCGATCGTAGGTTCACGGGACCCATCCACGTACGGCAAACGGACGGCGGAGGCCTTCGCGTCCGCACTCGCCGCCCGCGGCATCACGGTCGTCAGCGGGCTCGCCCGGGGGATCGATACGATCGCCCATGCTGCCGCTCTCCAGGCGGGAGGACGCACGATCGCGGTGATCGGGTCGGGACTGGACGTGCTCTACCCCGCCGAGAACGCCCCGCTTGCACGCCGCATCATGGAGCACGGTGCGGTGCTCTCGGAGTTCGCGATGGGCACGAAACCCGATGCCGTGAACTTCCCCCAGCGCAACCGGACGGTCAGTGGCATGACCCTCGGCACGCTCGTGATCGAGACCCGCGTCGACGGCGGGGCGATGATCACCGCCCGGTCAGCGCTCGATCAGAACCGTGAGGTGTTCGCGATACCATCGCCCGTGAGCGGCACCGGACGGAGCGGGACGAACCTGCTGCTGCGGGAGGGACGCGCCTTGCTCACCGAGACCGTGGACGACATCATCGATGAGCTCGGGCCCAGGCTGGCCGGACTCATACCCGATGATGTCCCACCGACACCGGAGCGCATCATCCCCACGCTTTCCCTGTTCGAGCAGCATGTATTGGACGTGCTGAGCGAGGACCCTCTCCACATCGATGCCATCGCTGAGCGGACATCGCTCACAGCGGCGGACGCCCTCGTCCGGCTTCTGGGATTGGAATGCAAGAGTGTCGTCCGCCAGCTCCCAGGGAAGTATTTCGTGCGGCTGTAACATACTTTCCTTTCTCAGAAGAATAATGTATATTTTGTGGTATGCTTCTTGTAGAGCCAATATTCGTGGACGAAGCGATCCCCCGGGCACGGTTCTGTTGTGACCTGCAGTCGTGCAAGGGCGCCTGCTGCACGCTGGAAGGCGGACGCGGGGCGCCCGTGGAGGATGCCGAGGTTCCCCTCATGATGGCGGCCATGCCTGCTGCCACGGCCTATCTCCGTCCGGCAAGCCTCGCCGAGTTGCAGCGGGTGGGCCCGCTGGACGGCGCCGCGGGGAACTATGCCACGACGTGTATCGACCGGCGTGAATGTGTGTTCGTGTATTTTGACGAACAGCAGATCGCCCGGTGCGCCTTTGAGCGGGCCTACCGCGAAGGGCTGACCTCGTGGGCCAAGCCCGTCTCCTGTCACCTCTTCCCCATCCGGGTCCATGCGTTCAATCAGCAGGTGATCCGCTACGAGCAGATCGACGAATGCCGGCCGGCCCGGATGCATGGGGAGATGGAGAATGTGCCGCTCGTCGACTTTCTGAAAGAGCCTCTCGTGCGCATGTTCGGCGATGGCTGGTACGCCCGCCTGCACGCGGAGACTTCCACCGCTCCCGGGAGCCACTGATCCTATGCTGAATATCTCGCTCCAGCATAAGATGATGATGAAGCTGTCGCCGCAGCAGGTGCAGTACCTGAAGATGCTGCAGCTCCCCACCCTTGCCCTCGAGCAGAAGATCAAGGCCGAGCTGGAAATGAACCCTCTCCTGGAGGAGGGATACGAAGAGGAACTTGAGGCGCAGACGGAGCAGGACGAACCGGAAAAGGAAGAACCCGTCGAAGAGACCCCTCCCGAGAAGGTCGAAGAGAGTCACGCCGAGGAGGACGAGAAGTACTCGATCGAAGACTACATGAACGATGACCTCCACGGGTACAAGGCCCGGGAGCCGTTCGACGGCGAGGAGAAGGAAGAGCTCCCCATCGCGGATTCGGTCTCGCTCTCCCACCGCCTGCTGGAGCAGTTCAGTCTGCTCGACCTCGACGATGACGAGATCCTGATCGGGCAGGAGATCATCGGGAACGTGGACGAGGACGGGTATCTCCGCCGCGATCTGATCACGATCGTGCAGGACGTGAACCTCACGAACAGCACGGCGATCACGGTGGAGAAGGCCGAACAGGTCCTCCGGAAGATCCAGCACATGGACCCGGTGGGGATCGGCTCCCGCTCCCTGCAGGAATGCCTCCTGGTCCAGCTGGAGCTCACCCCGCTGGAGCCCGGACTCAAGACACTGGCCACGCGCCTCCTCACCGAATTCTACGACGACTTCACGATGCGTCATTTCGAGGAGCTCGCCAAGAAACTCGGGATCACCCTCGACGAGCTCAAGCAGGTGATCGAGTTCATCCAGCACCTGAACCCGAAGCCGGGCGAGGGCGAATTCAGCGCGCACGAGAACTACATCGTCCCCGATTTCCTCGTGACGAAGACCGAGACGGACTTCGTCATCTCGCTCAACGACCGGAACATCCCCCCGCTGCGGATCAACAAGGCCTACAAGGACCTGATGTCCAAGCGGAAGAAGAACGGGGTCTCCACCGAGGCAAAGGACTTCATCCGGCAGCGTTTCGAGGCCGCGAAGTGGTTCATCAGTTCGATCCACCAGCGCCGCGAGACCATGCTCAAGGTCATGCGCACGATCGTCGAGAAGCAGCACGAATACTTCGACACCGGCGAGGGCCTGCGGCCGATGATCTACAAGGACATCGCCGAAGTGATCAGCATGGACATCTCCACGATCAGCCGCGTCGTGAACAGCAAGTATGTCCAGACCGATTACGGGGTCTTCTCCCTCCGTCATTTCTTCAGCGATTCCATCAGCACGACCGATGGTGACGAGGTCTCGAACAAGGAAGTGAAGAAGAAACTCAAGGTGCTCATCGATGCCGAGGACCCTCTGCATCCTCTGAGCGACCACAAGCTCGCGGAGATGCTCAACACCGAAGGGCTGAACATCGCGCGCCGGACGGTGGCAAAGTACCGCGAGGCGATGCTCATCCCTGTCGCCCGTCTCCGCCGCAAGCTCACCTGACAGGCACACCCGTGACGACCACCATCCATGCCACGACCGTTCTCGGCCTCACCCACAACGGGGTGACCGTCATCGGTGCCGACGGCCAGGTCACGCTCGGACAGACCGTGATGAAACACACCGCCCGCAAAGTGCGCCGGCTGTACAACGGCAAGGTGATCGCGGGATTCGCCGGTGCTGCCGCGGATGCGTTCACGCTCTTCGGCAAATTCGAGGACCATCTGGAGAAGCACCGCGGCAATCTCGAACGCGCGGCGGTGGAACTCGCACGGGAATGGCGCACCGATAAGTATCTCCGCCAGCTCGAAGCCCTGCTGGCGGTCCTCGACGGGAAGTCCTCCCTCATCATCTCCGGTTCCGGCGAAGTCATTGAACCCGACGACGGCATCGTCGCGATCGGTTCCGGCGGCAGTTACGCCCTGGCCGCGGCCCGGATGCTCGTCAAACACTCCACACTGTCCACGCGCGAGATCGTTGAGGAGTCCCTCCGTACCGCCGCGGGCATCTGCATCTATACCAACACGAACATCGTCATCGAAGAGTTGTAGGGCACCGGGACATCCGTCCCCGAGAACACATGACATCATCCCCTGCTGCACCCCGTTCCGAGCTCACGCCGCGCGAGATCGTCCGGGAACTCGACGCATACATCATCGGTCAGGACGCCGCAAAGCGGTCGGTGGCGATCGCCCTCCGGAACCGCTGGCGCCGCCTGCAGGTGGCCCCCGGTCTCCGCGAAGAGATCATGCCCAACAACATCATCCTGATCGGCCCGACCGGCGTGGGCAAGACCGAGATCGCCCGCCGCCTGGCGCGGCTGGCGAACGCGCCGTTCATCAAGGTGGAGGCATCCAAATTCACCGAGGTCGGGTATGTTGGCCGCGATGTGGAATCCATCATCCGCGACCTGACTGAATTTGCCGTCACGATGGTGAAGGCCGAGCACAAGAAGGGCGTCGAGGAGAAAGCGAAGGAGATGGCCGAGGAACGGGTGCTGGACATCCTCATTCCCGCTCCGCGCAAACGTCCCTCCCCTGCCCCCGAGGGAGAACAGACCCCGGTGCCCGTCGACGATGGCGGCACCACGCGAGAGAAATTCCGCCAGCGGCTCCGCGCCGGCGAACTCGATGGCCGGATGGTGGAGCTCGACCTCCCCGCGAACGACAGTCCGATGATGCAGGTCGTGGGCCCGATGAACATGGAAGAGGTGGGGGTGAACATCCAGGACCTCTTCGGCAGCATGTTCCCGAAGAAGATGAAACGCCGGAAGGTGTCCGTTGCTGAGGCACGCACGCTCCTCACGAACGAGGAGGCCGCCAAGCTCATCGATCAGGACGCCGCCGTCCGCGAAGCCGTGCAGCGGGTGGAGAATTCCGGGATCGTCTTTCTCGATGAGATCGACAAGATCGCCGGGTCCAAGGGGCCGGCCGGCGGACCGGACGTATCACGGGAAGGGGTCCAGCGCGACCTGCTCCCGATCGTGGAAGGATCCAACGTGATGACGAAGTACGGCATGGTGAAGACCGACCATGTCCTGTTCATCGCCTCCGGTGCGTTCCACGTGGCCAAGCCCTCCGATCTGATCCCCGAATTGCAGGGCCGCTTCCCCATCCGCGTGGAACTCAACAGCCTGACCGAGGACGATTTCGTCAAGATCCTGACGCTTCCCCAGAATGCCCTGCTCAAGCAATACAGCGCGTTGCTCGCCACGGAGGGTATCACGCTGGAGTTCCGGGAGGACGGCATCCGGGAGATCGCCCGGATCGCCACCGAAGTGAACGAACAGGTGGAGAACATCGGCGCGCGCCGGCTCCATACCATCCTGACGACACTCCTCGAGGATGCCCTGTACCTGGCACCGGACGAGATCCCCTCAGCCACGATCGTGATCGATCACGATCGCGTCGTGTCCCGCCTCTCATCGATCGTGCGGGACCGCGACCTCTCGAAGTTCATCCTCGAGAAACAAAACGACCCCGTCTGCACCACCAGACGGGGTCGCCGGGCAGCAGGCAGGAACGGCCACCCACCGTCCCTGCACACCCGCGGACACACTGCTCAGATGCGGATACGCATACCCATGGCGATCGAGCCGTGGGACAGCGACTCCTCCTGCAGCAGGAAATTCAGATGTTCCGAGGCCAGGTCGAGATCGAACACCCCGAAGTGCAGGCCGAACCCGAGCGCGAAGTTGAAATGATCCACCCCGCCGAACGATGCACCGGTACGGAGCGGTAGGAATCCCCACGGACGGAATTCCAGGCCCATGGAGAACCGCCCGGACGTCGAGATGCCGGCCCCATCCACGAGGCCCTGATTGTAGTCACACGCGAACGTCCACTCACCCCACAGGAAGTTCTTCAGGAGCGGGGTCTTGTGGAGTTCGATCGCGGCACCGACACGGAACGTCGTGGGGAGCGCCGTCGTGAATGACGTGCCGGGATGATGTTCACCCGACACCGCATTCTCGATCGAATCGCGCTGCACCTGGCTCAACGGGTCCGTCACTTCGAGTTGCCCGCTCCCGACGAGCTCCTCGACATTCGCACGCCACTCCACCGACCCGATATCCGTGACGCTCAGCCCAACACACAGGTAGTCGTTCACATCCGACGCCACGCCCAGATCGAAGGCCAGTCCTGATCCCGCGGGGGCAGGGAACGGCTGGAAGTTCGCGTTCTCCGCACCCGTCAGGGGATCGATACCCGACGCACGGCCGTGCACATCCACCGAGCCATGCAGGATGCCATCGGTGCCCGTGAGCATGGATGTATTGAACCTGTCGACCTGGAAATATCCGAATCCATGCACCATCTTCACCGCAGCCCCCGCGGAGAGGCTGTTCAGGAAGGACGGCGCCGGCAGGTTCGTGCCGAACGACAGCGCATACTCGCGGAGCCAGTACGCCTCGGCAGAGGTCTTCCCGAATTCGTACACTGACCCCGGCGTGTTGCCATAGAACAGGAATTCGAGATAGTCGTGGGGGATCATCGCATTCACCATCACATACTCCGTCATGGTGAGGGCGATCCGGCTGTGATCCGTGATGCGCACCGACAATCCCACGGGCCGCGCTTCCAGGTGGGCCGAAAGCCGGCCCACGCCATCAGGGAACGAGGAGAGGATATCCTGCTTGTCGGCGTCGGTCAGATGCTTGCTGACCCGGCCGGTGCCGCTTTCCTGCCCGGTGAAGTATTTCGAATAGAGACCGTAGGTCAGGAAATCACTCCCGAGGTGGACCCCGATGGGCATGAGGCCGAGCGTCACGCGACCGCCGTCCTGTGCGGCCAGGTTGGCCGGGTTGATGCCGACGGCATCGAGCCCGCGCGCGTGGGCCACGAAGGTGCGGGCCATGCCAACACCCTGAATGTTCGTCCGCTCACCGCCTGCGATCGCTGGTGTGCAGGCACCCGCGACGAGGGCCGCGATGCTGATACCGAGTACGATGGCCTTGGTTGTCATGGGTTCACCCTGTAGGAGAATTGTGTCCACACCCGGACATGCACTTTGTCTGTGGTCCTGAAGTTCACGGCACCCGTGCCGGAGGTCGCCAGGGCAAGGTCCACCTTGACCAGGTCCGCCACGTTGAACTGACGGATATCGATGTTCGACAGGTTGATCGTGAACGTGGACCGGCTCGACGCGTACACATCGCCGTTCATCACCACGCCACCATTGATCGCGATCGAGTCGCCTTCCGTCTGCGGCACGAGGAGCAGGGTCTTCCGCAGGCGGTCCATGAGTCCGAACTTCACCTTCAGGGCCAGCGGCGTGCCGTTGTCGATCTCCACATGGAGCTGTCCGGAATTCATGTCGGCCAGCGTCTTCTCGTCGATCCGCTTGTCCGCATTGCCGTCACCCGTCGTGTCCCCCAGCACCAGCGTGTCGGAGAACGCGCCGCCACTGAGACTCAGGCTCATCGGCACGGCCAGGTCCACGTCGGCAGCGAACGAACAGTTGCGTCCGATGCTCGTGGCCACCGTGGTGTCATAGTCAGGATTGATCACGATGCTGCCGACCACGCGCAGCGAATCGGGGAGCGTGCCGGTCAGGGAGCTCATGAATGCCCCGACATCCCCCGCCGCGAAGGCGATCGGGGTGGCCCCCAGGGCGCCCTTCGTGACCGGGACATCCAGGGAAGAGACGGCGCCCTTGGTGTCGCGGGCCTCGAACCGGAGATTGAGCGCCATGGGCACAGCAATGGACGTGCGCGGCGTGAAGACCATTTGCGCCGCGGGGATATTGATCCTGCCGCTGAACTTCCTGCTGATCTCACCGAGGTTGAGACCGATCGTTTCGTCGATCGCAATGACCGTGGGCTGGATCGCGGCCACGGCGCTATCGGCCACGACCTGGGTACTGGTGATGCGCGCCGAGATCTGATCGGTGGACCGCACCGTGACAGAGGTTCCGGCCGCCGGGGCGACATCGGCCGTGCACTCAGCACGCAGGGAGCGGAGGAACCCGCCGGTCTGTGAGTGCAGCCGGTACCGCCCAAGGTCGATGGTCAGCAGCGCCGAGTCGCGGGGGGCGATGTTCAGTACCTGGTCGAACGCCGAGCCGTTCGGGCGCAGCAGTTCCGGCAGGTGCAGGCGTAACGAGGTCTGCATGTCGAGACTGCTCACGAAGCGCATGCTGAGTGTGCCGCGGTTGATCCACACATCGCGGACGAGCGATTCGCCGGTCAGGGGTACATCCTGCGTCGCGGACAGGTGCTGGGCCGACAGGTTCGTCACGGTTGCGGCGGTCGCCACCAGCGATGCCGGCGTGATCTCCGCGAGGAGCATCGTATCCGGGATCGTCACGACCGAGAGGCCGCTCCCCGGGCTGGAGATCCTGATGCTTTCCAGCTGGATCTTCTTCAGGACGGTCTTCCCTGCCACGCTCGCCGTCGCCGTGCGGCTGTCGCCTGATGCGATCAGCGATGTGCCGAAGTCGAAGGTTGCGATCGCGGCGCCACCCTCGTTGCGCGCGACGATCGGGCTTTCGATGCGCATCGCCACCGGCATGCGGTTCTGGATCCGCACCGAGACATTGCCACTCTCCAGGAGGACGCTTTCGATGAACGGGAGGTCACCGGATACTGACGGGATATCGGTCGCCGGGATCGGCGGAATGATCGTTTGCTGGCCGGACGCGAAACCCGGGATGCTGACATTGAGACGCATCTGCCCGCCCTCGACAGCGAACGCGCCGAGGGTCGACGAGAAGGACGTATTGAATCCGTCGAGGGAGATGCGATCGCCGACGAGCGTCGGATCGGACTTCACCGAGGTCTTCAGCATCAATTGGGTACCGCCCGGGCTCACGCTGAGAATTGTGGTGTCCTTCTCCACGAGTTCGCCGAGTGTATACGTTCTGTTCGCGACCGGTGCTGCAAGGTCGACGTCCCAGTTGGGCATCACAGGATCCATCGGTTTGTTGATGCACTGGAATGCTCCAAGTGCAAGACCGATGGCGGTGATGCGCGCCAGGTGTACGAGGGTGGTTGAGTGGTTCATGTGTGGTGCCCTGCCTCCGACTGTCCGTTCGGTTCACTGTTACCGGAGGGTGAGGTGCAAAGCAGGTGCCACGGAGGAGACATACGTGCCAGGTATCACAGGCACGCGTAACTCGTTGTGATAATTGCGATTAGCAGGGCACGACGGGAACTACAACTTTGGCCGGGATGGCCGGGAGGGAAAAAAGAGCAGGCGATTCTACAAAAGACAGCGGGGCCCCGCGTGCGGCGGGGCCCCTGTCACCGATCAGTGTACCTTTTCGTCGGGAGGCATCATCGGTTGGAACGACAATCCCGGCCCGCCTTCGCCATGGATCTTGACCTCGCCGAACTTGAGTTCGTACTTGCTGATATTGTCCTCAAGTGCGCGCAGCAGCAGCTTGGCATGCTGTGCGGTCATGATCACGCGTGCATGAACCCGGGCTTTGGGAACCCCGGGCAGAACGCGGGTGAAGTCGATCACGAACTCCGCGGGCGAATGGGTGATGATCGCGAGGTTCGAATAGATCCCCTCGGCTTCTTTCTCGCCGAGTTCGATGTTGATCTGTTGACCGGTCTGCGCGGGGTCGTTCATCGGATGCCTTATTTCCCCTTGGTGAGCTTGTCGAACTTCGCGAATGCGTCCTGGGCCTTGTCCTTCATGTTCAGGTTCAGGTAGAGCTTTCCGAGCTGCTGCCAGAGCGCGGCATCATCGTCGCGCGTCATCGCGGCCTTCTCAAGGTACGGCAGGGCGAGCCTGAACTGTTCGCGGTACGACAGGTCCTCTTTCACTTCCTTGCTCTTGCCCTTGTTCTTGGCGCGTTCTTCATCGAGCTTCTTGTCGGCTTCGGCCTTCATGCTCACGCCCCAGTTCAGGTGCGACACGCCGAGGTTGTACACCGCATCGATGTAGTTCGGGTCGAGCTCGACAGCCTTCTCGAACTGCGCGATCGCTTCGGCGTACTTCTCCTGCTTCAGGAGGAACACACCGTAGGCATAGCGGAACACCTTGTTCTTCGGGTCCTGCTCCACCGCGGTGCGGGTCAGCTTCATCGCCTTGTCCGACGCCTTCGTGCGCTCGTACACGTCGATCAGGTTCGTGATGTTGTCCGCGCTGCCCGGATTCGCTGCATAGGCGGCTTCGAAGGCCTGGACGGCCTTGGCCATTTCGGCGTTGGCGGCGGCTTCATCCTTCGCCTGGAGGCGCTCGATGGACCGGTTGTAATGGATCTGACCGAGGAGGCGGGCTGCATCTTCGGACGCCGGATTCAGCTTCAGGGTCATCGCCAGATCGGCAGCCGCTGCATTCATATCCTGCTTGGCATAGTAGCCGAGTGCCCGCACGTAGTACGTGCTGGAGCTGTCGGGCTGCATCTCGATCGCGGTCGAGAACTTCTGCAATGCCTGATCATAGTACGCTGCGGTATCACGGCCCTTGTTGTACAGGTTCACGCCGTCGTTGTACATCATGGCCCAGACCGCCAGGCGGTTGCGGCTGATGTCGGCTTTGTGGACCGTATCGATGGCCAGTGCCCGGGTATAGGCCTCGTTCATCTCATGATACTTCTTCATTTCCAGGCGGACCTGCCCGAGGAGGAACCACGCCTCCGCATTCCGCTCATTCTTGGTCACTTCCTTGATCAGGCTCGCCTCGGCCTTATCGTACTGCTTCTGCTGCATATAGAGTTTGGCGCTCGTGGTCTCTGCAGAACCGCACTGGAATGCGGTGGTAGAGACATAGAGCATGGCGAGAACCGCCACAACAAACGAGAGGTACCGATTCATGGTTGCTCCTGCGCGAAGAATGGACATCATCAGTAGAGACGAAATTTACGCAAAACACATGGAAAAAGCAACAATACCCGCCTAGAGGTTGATCCGCAGAACCGGGGCAAACGACAGGTACGAATCGTAGTGCCACGCCGGCACCTTCGTCGACCGGATCGCCTTGAAATAGGTCACTTCGACCCCGAAAATGTTGCTGATCATCAGGACCGGCTTCACCATGAGGTATCCATACCCATCGCCGATGTTGAAATGGATCCCGGTCTTGATATCGTACTGGAGCACCCCGCCATCCTCCGCGATCCCGAATTCCAGAGCCGCCAGCACATTGTTCTGCGTCGGGTCGATCCTGGTGGCATGATTGTCATACCGGTCACGCGAAAAATGATGGATGTCATGCCACGTGAGCCCCGCACCAATATTGAAGATCCCCAGCCGGCGGACCTCGGCCATCAGGGACACATAGTTCCGGATCGAATAGAAGGTCTCCGGCAGCCTCGCAGAGAACACATCCTTATCCTCGATCGCCACACTCAGTTCGGCATTCAGCCGTATGAATCCCGCCGTGTCGATGCCGAGGAACGGCACCTGGGTCCAGGGAGAGTAGCTTCCGCTCAGGTAGACCGCCGACCCCGACCCTTCCAGCCGGCGCGCTTTGAAGAGCGAGTTCTCGCGCTGCTGACCGGGCGACTGCGGGACCGAGAAGTTCATCGGTTCCTCAATGCCCACGCGGACGCGGTAGTGTGCAAAATCCGGATCGCGCACCGCCGAGGGCCGGTCAATGTGCGCCAGAGAGAGCCCTCCGATCATCGTCCCGCGGAACCAGAACGGGAGGTTCAATGCATCATTCCCGAGACGGCCAAAGCCCGAGAGCGCATGGTATGTTGCAGCACTGCGGGGCTGGGTGGACCACAGCAGGAGTGTCGGGCGAAGCGGGTTCAGATACAGGTCCGTCATGCGCGCGAGATCCCTGTCGAACCGGTCCTCCCCCGTCCCGCGGAGCGACCGCACCGCGACGTAGAGCTGGTCACCCAGGATGTTCCGGAGCAACACAGGGTCCCGGAGGACCAGCGTATCGCGGCCCGCCGCACCGGCATAGCACAGGTGCAGTTCCTCGATCTCATTGTCGCCGAGACGCTTGTGACAGATCACCTCGACGCGTTCAGCCAGCGGGGGAAGCGCGGAGGTCTCCAGATGGGAGAGCTGCTCGCTGTTCCTGACCTGGTACAGGATCTCGCGGATCACCCGCACATCGGTCACCGACCAGGTCTCCGGCGGGAACATGGATGCGTCGTGCTTGATCAGCTGGTGATAGATCGAATCCAATCTCCCACCGCGGTCACCCGCCGAAGCGGTCACCGCAGCAAGAACGAGAAGGACGCAGGGAATGATGCGGAGCACTTTCATAGGAGCCCTCTCAGAAATTCTTGTCAAAGCCGTAGCGATAGCGGATCTGGATCAGGTTCCCGTGTTCCACTTCCCAATCCCGTATCGACCGACCGACGGGCTTGGGCATGAGGATGGATTCGAGCCGGATCTCATGCGGACCGCTATCAAAGACCTTGAACCAGGGAGTGAACGTCAACCGGTTATCGAAGAACCGGACGCGGGCACCAAAGCGTGCTCTGTTGGAGACATGGGTATACTGCAATTGGATCAGAGGCTGGACCTCACTCATGGAGCGTTTGCGCAGATCCACCGCGACGCCGCCAGCCGCCGTATAGACGACCTCCCGGACATCGTAGGTCCCTGCGCCGAGGTCCAGGCGGAACCGGTTGTACATCGCCCGGTCGGCGTTCCAGAGGAAGGCAAGGCTTGCCTCCCATTGACGGGTGGAGAAGTACGCCATGCTCGAGTCGCCGCGCGGCCGGCGGATGGACGGCGACGAATACTCCTTCGCGCCGCCGGAGTACAGGAAGGTGACATACGGTACCCTGTTGTACGGCGAGCCGGTGACGATCTCGAAGGTGGCACCCGATGTCACATTCAACTTCGGCCGGTCCAGACTCATCACGGGTGAGGCGACGTGGAGACGCCACCGGTCGATGAACCCGGCCGTGTTCACGGGCGTGCGTCCCAGGATCTTCATATCGAGGAAGAAGCTGGAATCGATCAGGGAGCCGCGGGCATCATTGAAGAACACGAGGAAGCGCAAGCCCCACGTAAGGACCGGCGATTGGAATGCCACGTGGTTGAGCACGCGGTCGCCGAATCCGGCTTCGAGACCGAACCCATGGATACCGATCGACTCCGATCCGACATACAGCCGTTTGTGGCTCACGGTCAGACTCGAAAACGTGGCTTCGATGGAGATCGGCCGTTCCGCGCGGTCGAGGTCGGCGAAGGGATGCCGGTCATTGACACGCGCATACCGCGCGTAGTCCCGATTGCTTTCGGCAAGGATATAGTCCGGGGTCCCCGGTAAGATCCCACTCTCTTTTCTGCGCAACGGACCGGTCCGTCCTTTGCGCTCGAGATTCAGGATCATCTTTTCCAGTTCCACCCTGACCGCCGGCCGTGCTCCGCGGTCGGCCTGTTCGAGCGCAAGGATATCTTCCAGCGCAAGGACATGAAGCGATTCGATCGTATCGGTCGAATCCCGCTCGCTTCCTTCGAAGGACAGCCTCGACGTGGTCCGTTCCGTCACGAACTCACTGATCCGGATCACCTGGAGCGGCATGTCCTCCGTGTCGGGCAGATACAGGATCCGGTACCGGTAGGTCACGGATTTTGAACCGGTCTTCCCTCCCACGGAGTAGTCGCCGCGTATCATGATGCGTCCGCCCGCGGGCCCCACCAGCGTATCGCCGTTGAGTGCGCCAAAATCGCGACTGGAAAGATCGAACGTACCCCACAGATTCGTGTTCGCACGATCCGCCTCCACCTTCTCTTCGATGAGCGCATACATCTGGCGTTCATGGATCAACGCGCGACGGGCATCGTCGTCCCCACCTGCTGCGGACCTGGCGACGCCCACCCCCAGGACACACAGGACCGCACAGACCCTCATTCCGGACTTCATTGCATTCACCTTCATTGTCGCGAGGAATACACCAATGACTTGTATGTGCGCCGCGTGATGCGTCCGAACTCATCCGTGATGGTGAGCCGGAGTGTCACTTCGACCGGTGCATCAGCGGGGGTCCGTTCCAGGAACAGTTCAGAGGGACGGATCTCGATCACGTGCCAGAGGCCGCGCGATTCCGCATACGTCCGCCAGCCGCGGGTAATATCCGCCGGCAGGAATTCCGGCGGTGAGGAGACGATCTCCACCCTGCTGACCCGCGCCGGGATGAGATACAGCCCTTCATAGAACGGGCCACTGGCCGCAAAGCGGAACTGCAGCGGCGACAGGAACGACGACTGCCCGGAAAGGTCGAGTGGGCGAAGCACCCCCGCGGCCTGCCTCTTCACATATTCCGTGGAATCCCACCAGAGCGTGAGGACCTCGCGCTGGGGTGGGACCTCGATACGGACGTTCCACACGCTGGGACGTGGATTGCGTCCGGTGGAATCGGCGTACGAGAACGGCTCGCCGTGGTAGGTACCACGGACCTGGAAATCGCCGAGGCCGCTGAGTTTTCCCCGCCACAGCTTCTCGATAGGAACGACCGCCCCCTCACCCGTGATCGCGGCTTCGCCATCCTTCAGCACGCTGAAGGCATAGCCGCGCTGATCCGCATGTCCCGCCGCGAACGAGAAGAACGCGTTCTCGCCGTAGTAGTAGGTGGAATCGGGCTCGCTGGCGATCACCGGCCACCGGACCGTCACCAGCCAGTAGAACCCGTACCGGTGACGGAGCCCGTCGTTCGCGCCGACGCCATCGATCCGTCGCACGACGGCGTACGTCCCGGCGCTGTCGAAACGGATCGACGTCACCGCGATGCGGCGCGATCCCTGACCGCTGACCACCGCCGTGCCGGATGCGAGTTTGCGGGTGAACGCCGGATCGTAGATATCGACGGAGACCGTGGGGCGTACCCAGGTCGCCACCGAGGTCGACTCGATCAGCGCTTCGCCCACCAGCATGTGCCGGTCGCCGAGCTTCTGCGCGGGGAAGTCGATATTCAGCCGTCTGGCCGCCGCATCCTGCGCGCGAGTCCCCGCGACTCCCGCCAGGACGAGCATGACTGCAATGACAACGATAGGTACTCTCATGATCCTGCTCTGGTATGGACCTGGATTCGGAACACTCTAACGTCTGTAGGGACCCTGGCCGCAGTACTCGCATGGCGGCAGACGCTGACCCTGCCCCTTTGCCACGATCGTAAAGGGAACAGCCTTCGGGGTTTCGACCTCCATCTTTGCCCCGAGGAGCGTCCTCAACTTGACCGTCACGCTGTCCCTGACCATCGACGGATAATATCCGGGGACGGTCCGCTTCACGCTGCACCATGCGGTGAAGCGATGACTCCCTTCCGCATCGAAGACCGTGCTGAAGGTGGCATCGCCCGTCGCCCGGTTCACCGATAACCGGAATCGCGGGTCCGCATTCTTGTCCGGCCGCTTCATCCCGGGATAGTCCCGGGCAACGACCTTCCCCGTCGAATCGAACACCGTCAATGCGACCTCGTGTCGCTCGGCATCGGACCAGAGTCCCAGAGGCACAAGGACCACATGGACACTATCGCCGGGACGTCTCAATGCGTTCCGGAGCGATCCCGCATAGACCGCTGCCGTTGTGGTCTCCGGAACACTGATCGTCAGCCCCTTGCTGAATTCCTTCGCAAGACTGTCCGACAATGTCAGCATCTCCACCACATCGGCCTGGTGTTTGTCCGTCGCCTCGTCCCGCTCCATGATGAAGATGAGCAGTTCGAGGATCATCACGACATAGAAGATGAAATAGAGGGAGAGCTTCATGGCCGGGCCTCAGTTCTTCTTCCGGCTGATCTGCAGGGTGACGGTCCGGTCCCCCGTGATCTCCTCGCGGATGGTCTTTATCTCCGTCGCGAGCACCTTCAGCTCTTCGGCCGGCAGTGCGCCGTCCAGACTGACGGACATCTTCGTGCTGTCTTCGGGTTTATAGAACAACAGGAGACCGAGCACGCCGATGATGGTGAATTCGATCTCGAGCGAGATCACGATGGGCAGCGGGTGTTCGCGCCCGATGATGCCCAGGCCGCGCAGACCGATCAGGAAGATCAGGATGCCCGCGCCGAGGTACGCGAACCCGTTCACATTGTTCTCGTACCGTTTGACGACATCGGCGACCATCCACTGCGAGAACGGATTCTTGGACAGGAACTCTGTCCGCTCTGAGGGCGTCAACCCTTTGGTGTACTCGAGGTATCCCGGGGGATAATCGGCAGCCTGGATGTCCTGTGTCGCGTCACCAGGAACCGTGCTGCGCTTGCTGAGTGCATACCACAATTTCAGATTGGTCAGCGACCGTCCGATCGGCGATTTCTCGTGGATCGCAAGGATCAACGAGCCCAGGATGCTGATGATGGCACCATTGCGCAGGAGGAACCTCTCGGCCCAGCCGACGAGAAAGATCAGGATCACCAGAGAGGGAAGGATGAGCATGACAGCCCGTTCGAGGGACGGGATGGAGGAATTGGCCGATGCATAGAATGCTCTCGCACCCCAGGCGTATGCACCGCCAACTGCAACAAGGACAAGAAAATAGAACAGTGATCGGATCTGTTTCATGAGGTCCCATCCTTCTATGATGTGTCACCAAAAGATGCAGAGACTGCTAAAGAGATACGCCCGCATACAGGCTGGGCTGCGGGAGAAGTCCGGGAGTCGGACTGGTGCGAATCGATACCGTGATCGAGACCGGTTGGACGATGGGGGGAGCCGCACCGTTGTATCGAGAGTGTGGAGACCCCCCAAATAATGCCGTATTTCTTATCAAGAACGCAAAGTCACTCCACAATGTCAAGGTTGACGTCCCCCGCGCGGGCACCACGGAACGCCCGGAGGAACCCCCGGAGGGCAGATTGACTTTCCTGAGCGTTTTTCGTACTCTGCCTTGACGCAGAAGACCATATCACAGGAGAAGTACATCATGCCCACCTATGCCAAACTCACCCCTCCCACCCGGGGTACCAAGATCATCATGTCCAAAGGCACCTTGCAGGTCCCTGACGACCCGATCATCCCGTTCATCGAGGGGGACGGAACCGGCCCGGATATCTGGAAAGCATCCCAGATCGTTCTGGATGCCGCGGTTCAGAAGGCATACGGTGGGAAGCGCCGGATCGAGTGGTTCGAAGTGTTTGCCGGTGAGAAGGCAAATGTGGTGTATGGCCCCAATACCTGGCTGCACGACGATACCCTCGTTGCGATCCGTGAATACCTGGTCGGCATCAAGGGCCCGCTCACGACCCCCATTGGCGGCGGTATTCGCTCCATCAACGTAGCGCTCAGGCAGCTGCTCGACCTGTACGTGTGCCTGCGCCCCGTGCAGTATTTCGCCGGTGTCCCCTCCCCGGTCAAGCGCCCCGAGCTCGTGAACATGGTCATTTTCCGCGAGAACACGGAGGACATCTACGCCGGGATCGAGTGGAAGGCGGGCACGCCCGAAGCCCAGAAGGTCGTGAAGTGGTTGCAGGGTGAGATGGGAGTCACCAAGATCCGCTTCCCGGAGACCTCGAGCATCGGTGTCAAGCCGGTGTCTCAGGAAGGCACCGAACGTCTTGTCCGCGCGGCGATCCAGTACGCGCTCGCGCAGAAGCGTCAATCGCTGACACTGATCCACAAAGGCAACATCATGAAGTTCACCGAAGGCGGATTCCGGGACTGGGGCTACGCCCTGGCCAAGCGCGAATTCTCCGGCCAGACGGTTTCGTGGGATGATTGCGGCGGCAAGCCGCCGGCAGGCAAGCTCCTGATCAAAGATGCCATTGCCGATGCATTCCTGCAGCAGATCCTGACCCGGCCGGCGGAATACGACGTCATCGCCACGCTGAACCTGAATGGTGATTATATCTCGGATGCACTCGCCGCGCAGGTTGGTGGGATCGGCATCGCGCCTGGTGGGAACATCAACTATGAGACCGGACACGCCGTATTCGAGGCGACCCATGGCACCGCACCAAAGTATGCGGGGCTGGACAAAGTGAATCCCGGTTCGGTGATCCTGAGCGGCGAGATGATGTTCCGCTATATGGGCTGGAGTGAAGCGGCTGATCTGATCATCCATTCGCTGGAAAAGACCATAGCTCAGAAGGTCGTGACCTACGACTTCGCCCGCCTGATGGAAGGAGCCACGGAAGTGAAGTGCTCTGAGTTCGGGAAGGCCGTCGTCAAGAATATGTAGTCTTTGAGCTGTGGGGGCCGGTGGAACCACCGGCCCCCTTTTTGTTGTTTTTTCCGTTAGCAGCCATTCCATGCGATGGCTAAAGGGTGAACGATTTTCGGCTTTCTTGATTAATTTTGCCGGAATTCGTATATTTTCATGTGTACTCTACTATAGCAGGAGCCTGTTTCCGGTCAGATCATGGGTGAAGGACTCAACGAACGAGAGAGAACGGTCCTCCATTACGTCGTCCACGACTTCATCGAGACCGCTACCCCCATCGGGTCGCGGTATATCTCGAAACGTCACGAGGACGTGATCGGACTGAGTTCCGCGACCATCCGGAACATCATGTCCGATCTGGAGTACCTGGGGTACATCGGGCACCCGCATACATCGGCGGGGCGCGTACCCACGGACATGGGGTATCGATTCTACCTTGACTCACTGATGCAGCGTGAAGAGGTATCGCCGCGGGAGCAGCAGGCCATACGTGAGAAACTCGATGAATCAGAGGACCTCGAGATGATGCTCCGGGAGACTTCCCGGCTCATCGGTAAGATCTCCCGGCAACTCTGCGTCGTGACCTCCCCCGAGCTCAGCAGCGGTGTCTTTGAGCGCCTTGAGCTCGTCCCCATCACCAGCAGCCGCGTTCTGGTGGTCATCTCCATCAAATCGGGGATCGTGCGCACGATCATGATGGAAGTGGGATCGGAGATCTCGCGGAACAACCTGGACCGTCTCTCCCGGTTCCTCAACGAGCGGCTGGGCGGACTGACCATGCAGCAGCTGCGCGAGTCGTTCATCGAGCGGGTGAAGGACGCCGCCGACGAGGACGCCGGATTGATCCGCCTCTTCGTCGATTCCGTGGATAAGTTGTTCCTTCCCAGCCGCCCCGAGAAGGTGCACATCGGAGGAGCGGAAGGGATCATCGAGCAGCCCGAGTTCACGAACCCACGCGACTATCGTGGCGTGATCGAGCTGATCAACAATGAAGAATGGATCGTGCACGTCCTGCAGAAGCGTGAGGACGCGCAAAGCGGCACCCAGGTCTCGGTGGGCAGCGAGACTGTCGACGAGAAATTGAAACCCTACAGCATCATCACGTCCACCTACACGGTGGGCGAGGTGACGGGGACCGTCGGCGTGATCGGACCGACCCGCATGCACTATAACAAGATGATACCTCTCGTGGATCACGTCGCTCAGGCGATCACGAGGATGCTCTCTATCGGAAAGCAAGTTGATGGCTGAGAATACCATGGCGGAAGGCACCGGCACGACGCCGGAGGAACGCACTGCGAATACACAGGAGCCGGCGCAGCCTGCATCCGCGCCGGACGAATCGGCGAAGATCATTGACACGCTCCGCGACCAGTTGCTCCGCAAGGCAGCGGAGTTCGAGAATTACAAACGGCGCACGGAGGGCGAGTTCCTCTCCCTCACGCGCACGGCCAATGAAGGGCTCTTGTTGTCGCTCCTCCCCGTGCTGGACGATCTGAACCGCTCCCTCGCATCGGGCAAGGACCAGCAGAGCCACGAGGCATTCTTCGCGGGTGTCGAAATGATCCGCGCCAAATTCCTGAAGATCCTCGAGAAGCACGGGGTCGTCCCCTTCCCGTCCACCGGCAAACCCTTCGACGTCGGGTTCCATGACGCTCTCATGCAGATCCCGCGGCCGGACGTGGCGCCCGGCACGGTGGTTCAGGAGGTGGATCCGGGATACGTGATGCACGACAAGGTTCTGCGTCATGCGAAGGTGATCGTCGCGGCACACCCCACGGAACCGGAGGACGCCCATGGCGAAGCGTGATTTCTATCAGATCCTGGGTGTCGAACGCAACGCGTCGCCGGAGGAGATCAAGAAGGCGTACCGCAAGATGGCCCTGCAGTACCACCCCGACCGCAATCCGGGGAACAAGGAAGCGGAGGACAAGTTCAAGGAAGCTGCGGAGGCATACGAGGTCCTGAGCGATCCGGCCAAACGTCAGCGTTACGACCAGTATGGCCATGAAGGGATGCGCGGCACCGATTTCCGCCCCTTCACCGACGTGAATGACATCTTCTCGCAATTCGGAGACATCTTCGGCAGCAGCGGATTCGGGGGCTCGATCTTCGACGAGATGTTCGGCGGCGGACAGGCACGTCAGCGCCGGCGGTCGGGGAACCAGCCTGGTTCCGACCTGAAGATCCGCCTCAAGCTGTCGCTGGAGGAGATGGCGACCGGAACGGAGAAGAAGATCAAGGTGAAGAAATGGAAGCCCTGCGAAACGTGCCACGGCACCGGCGCGCGTGGCGGCCATTCCACCGTCACCTGTCCCGCATGCAACGGGGCCGGCGAGATCCGTCAGGTCTCGCGGTCGGTGTTCGGCCAGTTCGTGAACATCGCGACATGCCAGAACTGCGAAGGCGAAGGAAAGGTCGTCAAGGATCCATGCACGACATGCAAGGGCGACGGCCGCATCCAGGGCGAGTCGACGGTCAAGGTGAATATTCCCGCAGGCGTCTCCGATACCCATTACATCCCCCTCCGGGGTGAAGGGAATGTCGGGCGGCGTGGCGGTCCGGCGGGCGACCTGATCGTAATGATCGAGGAGGAACCCCATCCGCTCTTCACGCGTGAAGGGGACAACATCATCCTGGACCTGCTCGTGACATTCCCGGAAGCGGCATTGGGAGCGGACATCGAAGTGCCCACGCTCACGGGCCGTGCGCGCCTGAAGATCGAACCCGGGACGCAATCCGGCACGATCCTGCGCATGCGGGAGAAGGGACTTCCACGCATCAACAGTTTCAGCAGGGGCGATCAGTTCGTCCGCGTGAACGTGTGGATCCCGAAGTCCCTGTCATCGGCGGACAAGACGGCGATCAAGCAACTTGCCGGGTCGGAGAATATGAGTCCGGGCGATGGTGCAACGTCCGCGAACGCGGAGAAGAGCTACTCGTCACGCGGCAAGAAGTCGTCCTGAGGCGGGCATGCGTATCCGCGATCTCTTCCAGCAGCGTTTGGGATTCACACGGAACGAGATCATCGTGGTCGGCCTCCTCTGCGCGGGACTGACCGCGGGGACGGCGGTACGGATGTTCCGGAGCACGCCGCAGGGACAGCGGTTGTTCCCGTATGCGGCAACGGACAGCGCGTTCGAGCGCGGGGCACGCGCATGGCAGGCGGAGATGCGCACACGGGCGGACAGTGGCCGGACGCACGCGGCGCCGCGTCCCGTGAACATCAATGAAGCCACAGGACCGGAATTGGTCGCCCTGCCGGGCATTGGACCCGCGATGGCTGCGCGGATCATCGCCTATCGGAGGGAGCATGGCCGGTTCACCAGCGTGGAAGAACTTGACGGGGTGAAGGGGATCGGCCCCGCAACCCTGCAGCGATTGCGTCCCTTTGTTCGCGTCACCGGTGCCGGCGTGCACCATGAATCAGTTCCCATGACCCAAACTACGACTGAACATCGATGAGCCACCACCTCGGTTTGAGTATCGGCGACGCGATGGCGGAGATCGTGGAATTCGTCCGCGAAGGCCCCGAGATCACCGTCAGCGCCATCGGCGAATGGCCCGTGACAGCACCGCTCACGGACCAGACACTTGCAGAACATATCGACACGTTCATGCGTGCGAACAGCATCATGGCGGGGAGCATCTCCGTCGCGCTGAGCACCTCACGGATCATCGTGCACACGTTCCCCGCCGACGCCGGCACCACGCACCCCCAGTGGACCGCGGCGGCGCGATGGGAACTGAGCCGCATCCTGCCGGGGAAACAGTCCGAAGGGTACATCACCGACGCGATCGCACTTCCTCCCCCGCCCGGCCGGAGCGGCGTCGAGGTTTTGAGTGTCTCGCTCCGCCGCGATGATATCGCCATGCTCGAGGCAGCAGCAGGTGCCTCCGGGATGAAGGTCAGCAGCATCGATGCCGACATCTTCTGCGGTGAGACGATCTATCTCGAGCGGTCGCCCGGCGGTCCGCCTCCCGCAACGCTGATCGTGATGGTGCGCGCCGACCGTATCGAGTGGACCCGGCTGTCGGGCCGCGTCACCGTCCGCTACGGCACACGCCCGCTGGACGGCGCACCCGCGGAGGATGCGATCGCTGCGGTCCTGCCCACGGTTGGTGCGGTGGACCGGATCATGCTTCACGGTCCCAAGGCCGGGCCCACGGTCATCGACGCGCTGCAGAAGCGCCACGCCGCGAAGGCCGAGTCCCTCGACCCGTTCGCCACGATGGCGGTGCCGTCCACCCTCCCGCTGGTCGAGCATTTCATGCGCACGCCCTATCGGTTCGCCGCTGCCGCGGGCGCCGCACTGCGTGCGGAGGAGTGACCGCGGATGCGCGTGACCACGGGGATCTACAAGGGCCGTGTCCTCCGGACGGTCGATGACCTGTCGGTCCGTCCGGCCACCGACCGCGTCCGCCAGACGATCTTCAATGTGCTGACGCACCGGATGGTGATGGAGGACTGCAGGGTCCTGGACCTGTTCGCCGGGAGCGGCAGTCTGGGGATCGAGGCGCTGAGCCGCGGCGCGGCCCATGCGACCTTCGTAGAATCAGGGACCGATGCTGTCGGCTGGCTTGAAGCCAATGTGGAGATGCTCGGCTGCGAAGAGCAGACGTCCATCCTGCAGATGGATGCGCAGCACTTCCTGCAGCAGGCGCGCGGACCGTTCGATCTGATCTTCGTGGACCCGCCGTATGCGTACGCGGGCACGCCCGGCCTGCCGGAACAGATCTTCAGCCGGGGGTTGTTGTCACCGGAGGGGTACATGCTGATCGAGCATGCCAAGGACATCACCTTCACCTCCACCCCGCTCTACACCGTGGGGCCGGTGAAGCCGTTCGGCCGTACCATCGTCACCTTCTTCACCCGGAGCACGGAGCAATGAAACCGATCCTGGCGGTCTACCCGGGCACCTTCGACCCGATCACGTACGGGCATATCGATGTGGTGGAGCGTGCCGCCCAGCTGTTCGACCGTGTCATCGTGCTGGTGGCGCACAACACGTCCAAAACTCCGCTGTTCTCGGATGAGGAGCGGATCGCGATGATCAAGGAGGTGTTCCGCCGGCACAGGAACATCGAGGTGGAAGGGTTCAACGGTCTGCTCGTGGACTATGCACGGAAGCGGAAGGCCTCGGTGGTGGTCCGCGGCCTCCGCGCGGTCTCGGATTTCGAGATCGAATTCCAGATGGCACTCACCAACCGCAAATTGTCGGGCGACCTGGAGACGATCTTCCTGGTGCCGCGCGAGCAATACAGTTATCTGAACTCAACGATCGTGCGGGAGATCGCACGTCTGGGCGGGGATGTTGCGGATTTCGTCCCCCCCACCGTACGCCGCCGGCTGGAAGCAAAGTTCCACTGGACACGGCCGAAGAAGCATGCAAGAAAAGGAGCGTAGGAGGAGATGCCGACGTATCAGTATCAATGCAAGAAGTGCGGTCACACGCTGGAAGAACTGCAATCGATGAGCGATCCGCCGCTGGTCCGTTGCCCCGCATGCGAAACGGATTCCCTCGCACGCATCATGGGCACCGGCGCCGGCCTGATCTTCAAGGGATCGGGATTCTATCTGACAGACTACAAGAAGGGGTCGTCGTCACCGGCGACCACACCGACACCGAAGAAGCCGGATCCGCCCGCATCGCCATCCACCCCGGCAGCCGGAAGCTCCGACACCAAATGACCCGGGTCATCAGTACCGGTCGAGTTTGAAGTTCTCCCCGAGGTACAGCTTCCGTACCTCGGGATCGCTGGCCAGGTCCGTGGCCGTCCCCGCCTTCAGGATGTGACCCTCGAACAACAGGTACGCACGATCGGTGATCGAGAGCGTCTCATGGACGTTGTGGTCCGTCACCAGCACGCCGATATTCTTCGTCTTCAGCGTCGCCACGATCCGCATGATCTCTTCCACGGCGATCGGATCGATCCCCGCGAATGGCTCATCCAGCAGGATGAAGCCGGGGTCCGTCGCCAGGGCCCGGGCGATCTCGGTCCGCCGCCGTTCACCACCCGACAGCATGTACCCCTTGCTCCGTGCAAGATGCGCGATGTTGAAGTCGGCCATCAATTGCTCGCACCGCTGCTTCCTGTCCGAGGAGGACATGGGCATCAGCTGCAGCACCGACAGGATATTCTCCTCGACGCTCATCTTGCGGAAGATGGACGCCTCCTGGGGCAGATAGCCGAGCCCCATCCTGGCACGCTTGTACATCGCCAGTGTCGTGATCTCGGTCTGGTCCAGATACACGTGGCCGTCATCTGGACGCACCATACCGACGATCATGTAGAAGCTCGTGGTCTTGCCTGCGCCGTTGGGTCCGAGGAGCCCGACGACCTCGCCCTGCTTCACATCCACGTTCACCCCACCCACGACCGTGCGTTTCTTGTACCGCTTCACGAGTCCTTCGGCACGCAACACGCGCGCAACCCCTGATGTCGTTCGCTCATTCATACGCTGACCCCTGTCATCCTCACTGGGGAAGATCCCGGAGCGTGCGGGCAGGACCGAGGTCCGACGCGCGCATCCGTGGACGGTTGTCCAGGCGTTGATAGCCCGGGAGGCGGTACTCCTCCACCTTGCGCCGGACGAGCGGTTCGGGAGAGTACTGCCCCTCCACGCCGCCGTGCACATGGATCGTCTGCACCTTGCCCTCGGCGAACCGCATCACGATCCGGTCGCCGCTGGTCTTGTTCAGGCCGTTCGCGGCCGAATCCTCATACACGAAATACAGGCTTGTGGCCCGCACATCCACGTCGATGCGGCTCAGCCGCTTGTCGACGAACTGCATGCCCAGGGTCTCCCCGGAGAGCTGATCGTACCGGCCCGCAAAAGCCGAGTCGCTCTCCGACAGCGCGAACGCATTGCCCATCACATGGATCCTGTCGAGGATCCGCGCATGCATGTACAGGTTGATGGAGTCGCCGGTCACCTGCGTCCGGTCGTACCACAGCACCGGTGCGGTCCGCATCCGGATGCTGTCACCCGCGGTATGGAACGTCACCGTGCCGGCCCGACCGGCAAGGTCCCGGCGCACGATCTCCACACTGTCCTGCGCGATGAGACGGCGCGTGGAGTCGCGGAACGATTCCATCACCATGCTCCTGACCACCAGCGTATCCACCACGCCGCCGGACGTGTCGCGTTGCACCAACACCGGACCCTCGGTCATGGTACTGTGCAGCCGGACCGCATCGTGGGTGAACTGCCCGCCGCTGATCGTGATCGCATCCTCCTTCTGGAAGAGGACCACCCTTCCCCACGCCTCGGTGTAACGGCGGTTCCGGTCATACCGGGCGGAATCCGCATTGAGGATGGACGCGGCATCATGGGCCACGACGCGGGTCCGGAAGAAGGCCAGGCGCGGTTCGATGAAATATTCCCCGTACGCAGCCTGCAGCGTGGAGACACCATCCGTGAGCTTCACGGCACCGAATGCCTCTGCCCGCCGCGTGTCGCGGTAATAGAAGCCGCGGGGCGCCGTGAGCGTGACGCTGTCGTCCTCCACCACCACGTTGCCGGTCAATTCGATGCTCCCCGCATCGATCATCTGCAGCGCACGATCGCACCGGATGCGGACATTCCCCTGCAGGATGCGCACATTCCCGATCAGCTCGCGTGCCGCCTGGCCGTTGATCACCCGACCGATCAGGCTATCGGCCCCCTGCAGAACGACCAGCTTCGCGTCACCCTGAGCGAAGCCCGACGCCCCTGCGAGGGTCACCAGCAATCCGGCAGCAATGAGCCAGCGCCATCTACTCATTGGAGATCGCCTGGCCGGTGACCTTGAAGATCCTGTAGTTCTTCAGGGATTGATCGCTTTCCATCCCGTGGCCCATGATATGCTCTGTGGGCGACTGGATGTCGACAAAGGCATCAGTGTAGATCCGCTGGGTGGCGTTGTTCCAGAACAGCCGTTCGGTGCGCAGCGTCGTCCCGCTGTCCGACACCACCACGACCCGCTCATACGCCTCCAGGTCGCGCGTCGCGTCATGCACGATGCCGCGGCGTGCGGTAAGCAGCGACGTGTGCTGCTCCTGGTCGTTGAAGAAGTCCACGTGCACGCTGTCCGAGAGTTCCGTCACCTGGCGCGAGGTATAGGACGAAATGTGACCGGACCAGAGGACCGCCTTCAGATGCGCGGAATCAGAAAAGACGACGGTACTGTTCCAGCTCTCCTGTGAGGGCAGTTCCTTCGCAGCGGCAGGATCCACGGAGGGCTTGACCTTCTCCTCGCATCCGTACACGGCCAGCGCCGCGATCAACAGAATGGCGATACCGGGTTTCATGTGCGGTCCTCCCCTCCCAGTCCCGCATTGACGAGTTCATGCAGATGGACGACCCCGACGGGATGATGGCCGTCATCCACGACCACGATCTGGGTGATCTTGTAGGATTCCATTTCCTGGAGGACCACGACGGCGAGCGATCCGGCCCGCGCGGTCTTCGGATTGCGGGTCATCGCATCCGCGGCGGTCACCCCGGAGAGGTCGGTGGTCTTCTGCAGCAGACGCCGCAGGTCACCATCGGTGATGATCCCCGCCAGCGTGCCGTCCGGCGCGATCACGCAGGTGCAGCCGAGCCTCTTTGAGGTGATCTCGACGATGGCGTCGCGCAGCGGCACGGTCCCGCTGACCCGCGGGATCGCATCGCCGTTCACCATCAGCTCATCGACCTTCAGGAGGAGGCGTTTGCCGAGCGTTCCGCCGGGATGGTACAGTGCGAACTCCTCCTTGCGGAATTGCCGGCGGTCCAGGAGGGCGATCGCCAGGGCGTCACCGAGGACGAGGGAGACGGTGGTCGATGACGTCGGTGCGAGGTCCAGCGGACATGCTTCTTCGGTCACGGACGCGTCCAGGGCAACAGTCGACTCCCGCGCGAGCAGGGAGTTCATCCTGCCCACGAGCGAGACGATCGGCACGCCGATGCGTTTGAACATGGGCAGGAGCATGTTCAGTTCGTTGGAGTTCCCGCTCTTGGAGAGCGTGATGACCACATCGTCCTGACGGACGATCCCGAGGTCGCCGTGAACGGCGTCCGAAGGATGGAGGAACACCGACGGCGTACCGGTGGAATTCATCGTCGCCACGATCTTGCGGGCGATGATGCCGGACTTGCCGACACCGGTGATGATCACGCGCCCCTTGCACGACGCAAGCAGGTCCACCGCGCGTCCGAACTCTTCCCCGATCCGCTCCTCGAGGGCGCTCACGGCGTCCCGTTCAATGCGGACGACCTCTCTTCCCTTGGCGATCGCTTCAGTGGTATCGTTCATGATGCTCTCATCCGATGATCAGTGGCGGGAGCGCCCCGGGCCACGGGCTGCACGGGTCTGCTGTGCGATGATCATGTCGATCACCTCGCGGACGGCCCCGTTGCCGCCGTCCACTGTGGTGACATAGTCCACCTCGCGCTTCACTTCGGCGCGCGCATTGCGCGGCGCCGCCGAGAACCCGACGAGCCGGAGCAACGGAAGGTCGAACAGCTCGTCTCCTATGAACGCGAACTCCTTCTCCTGCAGGCCGTACTTCTCCTGCAGGATCCGCATCGGCGTCACCTTCTCCATCGTCCCCTGGAACACGTCGTCGATCTTCAGGACCTGTGCCCGCGCATCCACGATCGGCGTGGTGCGACCGCTGATGATCCCGACACGGAGTCCGTGGTCGCGCGCCCGGACGACACCGTAGCCGTCGTGCGCATGGAATCTCTTCAACTCATGACCATCGGCGCCGTAGTACAATCCGCCATCGGTCATCACGCCGTCCACATCCAGAAGGACCATCCTGATCTGCATGAGTCTGCTGCCCGGAACCCGCTTCGCCATCGGTCAGAGCCCCTTCACGACTTCGTGGATCGGCAGGACCTGTTCGAGCAGCGCATCGAGCCGGTCCAGGTGGAGCTGGCTCGCAGCGTCACTGAGGGCCGCAGGCGGATCGGGGTGCACCTCGACGAAGAGGGCATCCACGCCCGCGGCCACACCCGCCCGGGCAATGGGGAAGATGAACTCCGGCTGTCCGCCGGACCGCCCCCCCGAGGCGTCGCCTCCGGGAAGCTGGACCGCGTGGGTGGCATCGAGCACCACGGGGCATCCGGTCGCGCGCATGATCGGCAACGACCGCACGTCCACCACGAGGTTGTGGTATCCGAACGTCGCACCACGCTCGGTCAGCATGATGGCCTGATTCCCCGTCTCCCGCACCTTATCCGCGGCATGCCGCATGTCTTCCGGCGCGAGGAATTGTCCCTTCTTGATGTTCACCACTTTCCCGGTGCGCCCGGCCGCATGCAGCAATTCCGATTGCCGGCACAGGAATGCAGGGATCTGCAGCACGTCCGCGACCAGTCCGGCCGTCACGGCTTCCTCCTCTGTATGGATATCGGTCAGCACGGGCATCCCGAACTGCGCACGCACTTCCCCCAGGATCCTGAGCCCTTCCTCCATCCCGGGGCCGGTGAAGCCGCTCTTGCTCGTGCGATTGGCTTTCCTGTATGACGACTTGAAGATGACGGGCATGTGGCGGGCATCGGAGACCTTCTTCACCGCTTCCGCGGTGCGCATGACGAGGTCACGGTTCTCGATGACGCACGGACCCGCGATGAGAACCAGCGGGAGTCCGCGGCCGATGGTGAGATGACCGACGGTGACATTCATGCTGCAACTCCTTCAGGGTTCCTGAGGACGCCTTCCTGCCTGGCCATGATGACCGCAACGACCGCGTCGCCGCTCACATTGAGTACGGTCCGCATCATGTCCAGGATGCGGTCCACGCCGAGAATGAGCGCGATGCCTTCCTCCGGCACGTTCACCGAACGCAGAACGATGATCAGCATGACGATCCCGACGCCCGGGACCGGTGCGGTCCCGATCGACGCAAGGACCGCCGTGAGCAGGATGGTGAGCTGGGCGGTCAGACCGAGATCGATGCCATAGACCTGGGCAATGAACACCGTGGCCACCGCCTGGTACATCGATGTGCCATCCATGTTGACCGTTGCGCCGAGCGGGAGCACGAAACTGGTGATCTGTTTAGGTACCCCAAGCTTCTGCTCGCACGTCTCCATGTTCAGCGGCAGCGTGGCGGCGCTGGAACTCGAACTGAACGCGATGAGCATGACGTCCTTCAATGCGCGGAAGAACCGCAGCGGATGGAGGCCGCCAAAGGCCCGGACCATCAGCCCGAGGGTGATGAACTGGTGGATCACGAACCCCAGGATCAGCGTGCCCGCATACCATGCCAGTGTCGTCAGGATCTCGAACCCGAACTCGCCGACGGTGGCGGCAATGAGGGCAAAGACGCCATAGGGGGCGATCGTCATGATCATATCGACCATATGGATCATCAGGTCGCTGAATCCGTCGAAGAACCCGACCACGTGGGCGGCCTTCTCTTTCGCGATAGCAGTGAGGCTGACGCCGACCATCAGCGAGAAGAACACGATCTGGAGCATGTCGCCTTTCGCCATCGCCTCCACCGGATTCGTCGCCACGATGCGCACCAGCATGTCCGTGAGGTCCAGATCAGCATCCGTGGTCATGGCCGCTGTGCCGTTGCCCTGGAACTCCATGATCAGCTTCTCGCGCGCCTCGGGGGCAAGGCGCGTTCCGGGCTGGATGGCATTCACCAGGATCAGACCGATCGTGATCGCCGATACGATGGTGATGGCATAGAAGAGGAGCGTCTTCGCGCCGATGCGTCCGACCTTCCGGATATCACCCAGACTTGCCGCCCCCACGATCAGGGATGAGATGACGAGCGGGATGGCAACGAACATCAGCAGACGGATGAAGATCGTGCCGACCGGCTTGATCATGACCGCGATCGTCTTCACCTTCTCGATCGATGTCACGTGTTCGAAGGTCCGCCCGGTCCGGACGTCCGTCCCCCCGGCATCAGGCGCAACCGTCGCGATACGGACTGCCGTCGCGCGTTTCTCCTCCGGTTTCAGCCGGGAGAATGCGGGGAGGATCCGGAGTTGGTCCTCCGGCCCGAACGTGGCGAACACCTTTCCATCTGCCCCGACGAACTCGACCGCAGTCCAGTGCGCGACCTCTGCCGTCACCCGCTCGCCGTTCAGGCGGGAGGAAATGGCGAGCTCATATTTGCTCACATTGAAGACCGCGCCGAACGCGGCCCCGAGGACGAGCGCAAGGAGGATCTTATTGTGCAATTGAAGCCTGGGGAGGCGCATAGCCATGCGGGAGCGTCCGGTTGTTTCTCAGTTGTTCATTGTACGAAAAACCACGTTGACAATCAAAGAGGTGATTTTCTCCGGTTTTTTCGCTATTCTGAACCCGACCACCTATGTTTCAGGCTTACGCAAAGATCAATATCGGCCTCTACGTCGTCGAGAGGCGCCCGGATGGTTTCCACAACATCGAGACCGTGTTCCATCGTATCGCGGTTGCCGATGCCCTGCGGCTCGAGCCCGCCGCCGCGATCCGCGTCACGTCATCCTCGCCCGACGCGCCCTCCGATCAGACCAACATCTGCTATAAGGCAGCCGCAGTGCTCCAGACGCACCTCGGCATGACGCAGGGCGTGCACATTCACATCGAGAAGCACGTTCCCGTCGGCGCCGGCCTCGGCGGAGGCAGTGCCGACGCGGCATGCGTCCTGCGCGAACTCCCCGGCCTCTGGAAAGGGGCGGTCCCCGACGCCATGCTGCGCACGATGGCACTCAAGCTCGGGTCGGACGTTCCTTACTTTCTCTCTCCCGGATCCGCCGTTGCTGCCGGCCGCGGAGAACTGCTCACCTATTTCGATCTCGACATTCCCTACAGCATCCTCCTCTGCAATCCCGGGATCCACGTCGCCACGGGCTGGGCGTACGGACAGATCACGTCGGGAATGACAGGCAAGCCGGCCGACCTCGCCGCGGTGGTGCGCGAAGGCCTGCGTGACCCTGCCCTGCTACGGGAGCAGCTCCGGAATGATTTTGAACCGGTGGTCTTCGCGGCGCATCCGCAGGTCCGTGCGATCAAGGAGAAGATGCTTGCCGCCGGCGCCGTCTTTGCGATGATGTCCGGCAGCGGTTCCACGGTCTATGGGTTCTTCCCCGATGAACCCGCTGCACACCGGTGCGCGGCGCCGTTCGAAGCCGCCGGCTACCGCACATTCGTCACGCCTCCGCACTTCACGGGCGCCTGACCGATGAACGTCTCTTCCCTCCGCAGGGTACAACCCGCCCTTCTGGTCCTGCTCCTGACGATCAACGCATCCGCTCCCTCGGTTGCCCAGGAGAAAGAGAAACGGACCGAAGGTCCTCCTCCGGGAGTGCGCAGCGCGGTGCCCGACTCGACCCGGAAAGCGCGGCCGGACACGCTGATGCACTTCGATGTCCGGCGCTGGGCGGGATCCGTGATGCTCTCCGCGGATACGACCGAAACCATCACAGCGACCGCGATGGAATGGCAGACGCCCGTTTCCCTCAACGATATTCTCGCGAACGTTCCTGGCGTATACATGGCAGACCCGTCGAGCGTCGGCCAGTACATGCGCCCCTACGTCCACGGGATCGACTGGCGCGGGACGGTTGTGATGGTGGATGGTATCCCCATGAGCGACCCCTCGGCGGGAGCACCGAACCTCTCCATGATCCCCGCCGGCATGGCCGACCGGATCGAGGTGATGACCGGCACGCGGTCATTCGTGCACGGCACGGGGGCAACGGGAGCCGCGATCAATATCATCCGTCCCCGGATCTCGCGCGTCACCCCCATGACCCGCATCCGGTATGAAGAATCCGACTACAGTTATGCCACAAGCGACGGGTCGTTCGTGCAGGACATCAGTCAGCGCGTGAGCGTGCAGGCCGGGTATCAGTATCAGGGCACGGGCGGGCGGTTCGATAACAGCGGGCACGAGCAGTGGAATCTCCGCACGGATGTGCGCTACCACCCGGGCAAGAACTGGGACCTCACCGCGCACTACCTGTATACGCAGACGCAGACGGGATTGAACGAGGGGATCGATCTGACCGCCACCGGCACCGCGCTCGCCTTCTCGACCCAGCAGGCGATCGTCCGGAACCCGGATGCCTACGAGAAGAACACGCGGCATGATCTTTCCCTCCAGCTGTCGGGCAGTTTTACGGACGACTCGACGGCATGCACCTCGGTGTCGGCCTACAGGTCGCAGGGCGTCCGCGAATACCGGGATGAAGAGAACCGCACGACACCGAATGGCCTGTTCCTGGCCGAGGATCATCGGCTCGCGCGGACGGGCCTCCAGGTCCGCCAGCGATTCGACCGGGGGTCCCACGCATTCACCATGGGTCTCTCACTCGACGACCAGAGGATGCGTGGCGGTTCAGCGATGGGAACATTCCATCGCACGACCATCGGGGGATGGTTCACGCATGAGCTGGCGTTCGGTGATCGCGGTCGCTGGGCGGTGTACGGCAGGGTGGACAACATCAGCAGGCAGATGTACTTCGGCGGCGGGAGCGATATCCGTTTTCGCCCGGGCGATCTGCTGACGCTCACCGCGGGGGCGGCGCTCATGGAACGCTCTGCCACCTTCACGGAGCCGGTCTTCTGGGGGAAGGTCATGCCCACGATCCTCCCCGACAAGGAGCGTCATCTGCTGTTCGAAGCGGGCGTGGAGTTCGACCTCGGACATACCGGCACAGCGAAGATCAACTATGGCTACCGGACGATCCGCAACTTCATCGGCATCTCATCGGGTCTGCTCGTGACATCAGGACCGCTGTCGGCGGATACACTGCGCCCATGGATCTTCCTTCAGAAGAGCGAGGAAGAGTGCCGGCTCCATAGTCTCGACATCGCAGTGAAACTCCACGTCGCCTGGTTCACGATCGAGGGGACGGCGGGGATCGTGCGTTGGGAGAAGATGCCGGCCATCGCCCTCGATGAACCGCCCCGGGGGTATGCACGCGGAGGCGTCTATTACAGGAACCGCATCCTGAACGATGCACTTGAACTGCAGGTCGGCGTGCGCGGGCAGGTGCAGGGACGATACTACGGTGCGACAGTACTGAGCCGCGACCTCTTCCCCCTCGTCAATACCAGTCCCCAGCTGGGCGCGGCGTCCACGCTCGACCTCGTCCTCATCGGGCATATCGGTGATGCGTATATCCATGTGCTCTGGGAGAACGTCACCGACGTCCAGTATTTCACCACCCCCTTCACTCCGGCGCTGGGCCGGCGGTTCAGGTTCGGCGTGTCGTGGGAGTTCCTGAACTAGACACGCGGCGGATTGGGGCGCAGCATGTACACACCGTCGCCTTGCAGGGGGGCAGCACGTGCACATCGTTACCCTTGTAGGCGGGCGTCATGTGCACACCGCTGCCCTTGTAGGGGCGCAGCATGTACACACCGTTACCCTTGTAGGGGCGCAGCATGCTGCGCCCCTACCCGATCGATGCACCAACCGGCCAAGCACTATACTGGAGACAAGATGGACAACAGCGTTGCGATACTGCTGCGGCTGCTTCATCAGGCCTACGACCGCAAGGCATGGCACGGCACGAACCTGCGGGGATCGCTCAGAGGGCTCACCCCGGCGCAGGCCGCATGGCGGCCGGCACCCGGGCGCCATAGCATTCAGGAACTCGCGCTCCACTGCGCGTACTGGAAGTATACGGTCGTACGGCGGATCACCGGAGCGAAGCGGGGCTCATTCCCGTTGAAAGGGAGCAACTTCTTTGCCCGGCCCGGGGTACCGACCGCGGAGGAATGGAACGCCGACCTGAGACTCCTTGAAGAGACGCACCGCGACCTCATCGCGACCGTGGGGTCATTGCGCGACAGGGACCTTGCCAGGAAGGCGCCGGGGGGAACCGGTGCGGTGACCATCGAAGCGGTGGTGTACGGGGTGGCATGTCACGATGTGTACCATGCGGGGCAGATACAGCTGATAAAGCGGGGGAAGAAGTGAACCGTGGTTGCCACGGCGTAGGTACTGCATTGACCCTGTGCGGGCGCAGCATGCTGCGCCCCTACACGTTCGTCGCAGCACACCAGCCCCTTCCCATTCTTGTGCGGGCGCAGCATGCTGCGCCCCTACACGTTCGTTACCGCACCTTACCCACGTAACATTGTTTGGCAGGCTTGCTGCGCCCCTACACGCTCGTCGCAGCACTCCAGCCCCTTCCTATTTTTGTGCGGGCGCAGCATGCTGCGCCCCTACACGTTCGTTACAGCACACCAGCCCCTTCCTATTGTGCGTGCACCAGCCGTTCCAGCACCGCGATGGTCTTCGTCGCAGCGTTATCCCAATTGAATTCCGCCGCCCAGGCAAGGGCGCCCGTCGTCAGACGTTCCCGCCGCGCACCATCGCCGATCAGCGCAAGCATCTCCTGCTCCAGCGCCCGCGCATCCCCGAACGGTACCAGCACTCCTGTCTCTCCATCCTTCACCGCGTCGCGCAACCCGGGCACATTCGTTGCGATCACCGGCGTGCCGCAGGCATTCGCCTCCAGCACCGTCAGCCCCCACCCTTCCTTCGATGACGTGGTCACGCTGAACCACATCTCCTGCAACAGCTCCACCTTCCGCTCATCGCTCACGTAGCCGGTGAAGGTCACGGCACCGTTGATCCCCAGCGCATGCACCTGCGCCTCGAGGCGCGGACGGTCGTCCCCCTCGCCCACGATCAGAAGCCTCGTCTCCGGACGTGCCTGCAGGACCGCCGGCATTGCCTGCAGCACATGGTCCACGCATTTGTACCGCTTCATCCGTCCCACCACCCCGATCACCGGCGCCGGCGAACGGCGATCCGGTGCCGGACGGTGCACGACATGGTCCACGCAATTGTGCACCAGGTGAAGCCGCGCCGATGCGAACCCGAGGTCCTCGAATTCCTTCTGCGTGCTGGGGGAGACGACGAAGAAGGGCATGCCGCTCAGACGGTAGACGAGCAGGCCCAGCCGCTCCATGAGGTACACGTACGAAGCGACCACCGGGTTGACTTCGCGGTAGATGCTCGTACCGAAGAGATGATGGGCGATGCCGATGAGCGGCCGGCGGACGAACAGGGGTGTGAGGAAGGGGATCTTGTTCAGATCATCGATGACGACATCGAACGGCGGGGTCCGGCACTCACGCAGGTACGACAGAAGGGCGGTCACGTTGAATGTGGACCGCCCTCCGCGGCGGATGATCGTCAGACCATCGCGGTTCTCGGTTGCGGGCGCGCCCGGATAGCCGCTGCAGAGCAGCGTCACATCATGGCCGCGTCGCGCCACGCGCGAGAAGATACTGTGCAGGTGCACTTCCGCCCCGCCGCCGAGCGGATTGGTGATGTCCTGCCAGTTGATGACGAGGATACGCATACGAGCAACGCAGGACGGTACTGCGCACCGTCCTGACATCGACGGCGCGGCGTACCGCCTACTTTCCGGCCACCCGTGCGGCCGAATCGTCGTGGGCGACCTGGAGCTTCAGGCTCTCGATGCGCGCACGGAGGTTCGGGTCCTGCGGGAACTGTACCTGCAGTTCCTGCAGCAGATCCAGCGACTTCCGGTGGTCCTTGCGCACTTCATAGATGTCCAGCAGAACCCGGTACGGATTGTAATAGCTGTTCACGTTCGCCTGACCCGCCTTGATGAGTGCACGGGCCGTCGTCTCGAGTTCGCCCGCGAGTTCCTCATACTTGTCCTTGCGGCCGAACCGGTCATAGATGTTCGCCAGGTCCGACATGAGCTCCCAGCCCATCGGGATCTTCTCGCGCGGCATGAGCTTCTCCATCCGGTCGAGCGTCTCGATCCCCTTCACCGGGTTGCCTTCCACGTTCATGTAATACATGGCAAGACGGATGAAGGCCGAGCGGTAATTCAACATCAGGCGGGTGGTGTTCTCGTCGAAGTACACGGTCGTATCCGCGATCCCGCGCCATTTGTACCCGTACCGCGGCGTGGTGGAGAACCCTTCCGGTTCGTCGTTCAGGTTCGCCTCCAGGATACGCTTGTCGAGCCCGAGGTCCTCGCGGTTCACCTTCCGCGGCTCGAAGCGCCACGTGAGACCGTGGAACCACAGGTACTCGTCCAGCCCGATCTTGCTGTCCGGTGCGCAGGTCACCGCGAAATAGATCGGACGCTTCCACTGGTTCGTATAGATGATATCCCGCACCATGATATCCTGGATGCGGATCGCGCGTGTCTGACCCACTTCGAGCGTGTTCCGCATGAGGAAGGTGATCTTCCCGGTGCGGATGACCGACGTGTCCGTGACACCATAGCGTGCGATCGCCTCCTGCGTCACCGGCAGGTCGATCTGGCGCGGTTCCCAGATCACCGGCTGGATGCTTTCGATCTGATTGTCGCTCAGACTGATGGGGACCGCCTTGGCTTCCGTGTAGTACGGTGTCGCCTTCATCTGCTTGATATACCACGGCGTGTTCACCAGGCTGAGGTTCACAATGCGCACATCGCGGCGCACGCCTTCCACATCCTGGAGGTACCAGAGCGGGAACGTGTCATTGTCGCCGTTGGTGAACAGGATCGCATCCTGCTCGCACGACTGCAGCATGTTGTACGAATAGTCCCACGCCACATAGTTGCCCGAACGGTTATGGTCCTTCCAGCTTGCCTTCAGCAGCTGGCCGGGGATCGCCGCGAGCAGTACGACCACAATGGCGACGGTGAACGCTGTGCGCAGGGAGTGTTCCTTCGTCAGGGTGCGCATCCAATCGATCAGCGACACGATGCCGACCGTGATCCAGATGGAGAAGATGAAGAACGCGCCGACGTAGAAGTAATCGCGTTCACGCGGCTGCGGCTCCTGCTGGTTCTGATACAGCGCCAGGACCGGGCCCAGGATGATGAACGCGGCGAGGAGCACGAGCGCGATCTTCCAGTCCCTCTTGAAATGCGCGAACATGCCCAGGAATCCGATGATGAAGGGGATGCCGAACGTGGACGACCAGCTGACGCCGGAATCCTGCGCATCGCCCTCCGCTCCGATGAAGTTCCAGAACAGATACCGGAAGAACATATGGTTCAGCTGGTACCGGAACATGAAATCGTAGTCGCTGCTATACTTCGTGTAGATCCCCTGCTGGTGGGGCTCCTGACTGTACCGGCGGGGCATGAACAGCGGCGCGTCGCCGTACTGTTCGCGGCCGAGGTACGCGGTGAGGCGGGCAAGGTTGCTCGGTTCGTTCTCATTCATCGGCGGGTTGGCGTTGGACCGGATCACCACCTGGACATACGTCGTGTAGCCGATGATGATCAGGAGCATGGCCAGCAGACCGATGTGGAGCAGTTTCTGCTTCTTCTGATACGAGGAATACACCCCGTAGGCGATCGCCGCGATGATGAGCCAGGGCAGATACTCCATCACCACGCTCTTCTTGCCCATGAAATCGCCGTCCATCATGCCCGGGAGATACTTGACGATGCCCGGATACACCACGATGAACACCCCGAATGCCACGAGCGCGAACTTCAGGAAGCTGGACACGGTGAACTCGAACTTCCGGAAATAGATGATCATGAGGACCGGGAAGATCGCCAGCAGCGCCAGCAGGTGCACGCCGAGCGAGAGGCCGATCAGGTAGGCGATGAGCAGCAGATATTTCTCGTTCCCGCGGGACTCGGACCGCTCGCGCCAGCGCAGGATGAGCCAGAGGATGGCATTCAGGAACAACATGCTTGCGCCATACACTTCGGCTTCGATGGAATTCCCCCAGTAGGATGTCGAGTAGGCCAGCGCCAGCGCGCCGATGGCCGACGACCCGTACACCGTGATACGGTCGAGCAGGTCCGCGGGAGCACCACGGAAGATCTCCACGACCTTGACGGTCGCGAGATACCCGAACAGAATGGCGAGAGCACTGAGCAGCGCCGAGAGCATGTGCGCGCGCACTGCCTGGTCCGCTGCCACCGGGATCATCATCGCGAACCGTGTGAGCAGCAGGAAGAGCGGCGAACCGGGAGGATGGGGCACCTGCATCATTTTCGCCGCGGCGATGAACTCGCCCACATCCCAGAACACGACCGTGGGGGCGAGGGTCAGGAGGTACACGCCGAAGGAGGCAACGAAGACAACGGCCGCGATGATGCGGTTGAGGGTGGTGTTGGTCATGAGAGCCTCAGACATCCTTATGGTGTGCTACGGGAACATCCGGGAATGAAAAGTCTATCGTCTAATATAGACGAAAACGCCGAGAGATTCAAGGAACCAGCAGGCGGGCGCAGATCTCGTCACAGATGACGAACCCCGCGGGCGTGAGCCGGAACCGCCCCTCCTCCTCCACCGCAAGACCCGCTCCCACCAGGTCCGCCAGGGTCTGATGCTGCCGGCCCGTGAACCGGATGCCGCTCAGACGTTCGACACGCGCACGATCCAGGCCGTTGGCACGCAGACCGAGGAATATCCCCTCGTCGAACACCTCCTGACCGGAGAGCACCTCTTCCTGGCTCACCGGGCGCTCGCCCTTCTCGATCATGCCGGACCACCCCTGCAGGCTCCGGACATTGGACCAGCGCAGGGCCGGCCCCTCCGCCGACGACGCAACGAACGAGTGTGCCGACGGCCCGAATCCAAGATACGGTGCATGGTCCCAGTACGAGCTGTTGTGCCGGCTGCGGCACCCCGGCCGGGCATAGTTCGAGACTTCATAGTGGTCGTACCCGGCGGCCGACAACCGTGCCATCGTTCCCTCATACAGTGCCGCCTCGCGGGGATCGGTATGCGGCGTCACGTTCCCCTCCCGGACCTGGACGTACAGTGGGGTGTCCTCTTCAACGATGAGACTGTACGCGGAGATATGCTCCGGGCGCAGCGCGATCGCTTCGTCGAGCGTTGCATACCAGCTCGCGTCGGTCTGACCGGGGACCGCATAGATGAGATCGATGCTGAGGTTGGCAAACCCCGCATCGCGCGCATCACGGATACACCGGCGCGCATCATCGGCCGAATGGATACGTCCGAGGAATGCGAGCGCACCGGGATCGAAAGACTGTACACCGATGCTCAGGCGGTTGAAGCCGAGCGACCGGTACGCGGCAAGCGATGCGGGATCGACCGTGCCCGGGTTCACCTCGATCGTGATCTCCGCATCGGGTTCGATGCGGAACGAGTGCCGGAACGCGTCCTGCAGCACCCGCAACTGATCGACCGAGAGGACCGAGGGAGTTCCGCCACCATAGTAGAGCGTCCGGACACGGGCAGGATCACGGTCGTCTGCGTACAGAGCGATCTCCCGCGTGATCAGGTCCGGGAATGCATCGATGCCGCCATGATTCTCCAGCGAATAGAAATCACAGTAGGCGCACTTCCTCTCACAGAAAGGCACATGGACGTAGAGACCGACCGGCCCATCGGCACCCGCGAGTTTCTTCATCGTACCACCCGTCCGATCCGGCTCCATCGCACCCCTCGCTCTCCCACCTCATGCACCGCAGGTCCCACGGACCAGTACACCAGCGCCGCAACGCCCACCACCGATGATGCCGGCACGGTGCCGTGCACCCGGCTATCCAGGCTCTCGCCCGGGTTGTCGCCCAGCAGAAAATATTCCTCCGCCGGCACGATGACCGTGTCGGGTGTTCCATCGTCATGATACACCCGCGGATGCGATCGTTGCACGGCATCGGGGGGAAGCCGGAGCACGAACCCATTCACCATGAGGACATCATGATCGAAGACCAGGGTATCGCCCGGCATCCCGGCGCACCGCTTCACCAGATAGGCGGTCCTGTCCATCGGATCCTCGATCCACCCGCCGGGCGGGCGGACAACAAGCACATCGCCGACGCGCAGCGGACGCAGCGGTGGCACCGTGAATTGACAGCGGACGCCGGTGAACGGGATGCCGACATCCACGCGCCGGGGCACGACGAGCTTGCTCACCAGGAGACGGTCGCCGGGGATCACTGTGTCACACATCGAGCGTGATGGAACGACAACGGCCCCGAGGACGAATGTCCTCAGGGCCGTTCCTGCCACAACTGCGATGGCGATCCCCAGAGTGCCGGCAACGAGCCATTCACGCACGAGCCGGCGGTGCGCTGCCGCATCGTTCAGCATCCGCAGCCTACTTGATCAACGTGCCGAGGCGCCCGAACCGGATCGAACCAAACTTGCCCGGATCGAGCAACGATTTGTCGGGTGCCCACGACCAGTACACGATCATCGGGGTGCCGACGATGTTCTCTTCGGGAATGAAGCCCCAGAAGCGGCTGTCCAGACTGTTGTCGCGGTTGTCACCCATCCCGAAGATGTAGTCCCGCTCGACGGTGTAGGCATCGGCAGGCTTCCCATCGATCAGGATGCGGCCCTGCATGTCGAGGAGTGCCGTATGCCCCTCGCGACCGATGAACACGCGCCACTGGTCAAAGGTCGCGGGCATCATCGGGATCACATCGCCCTTGCGGGGAACGACGATCGGACCCCAGTTGTCCTCGTTGAAGGGAGCACCCGGGGGGAAGATGTTGTACTCCGCCTGGCCGTGGGGCTTGATGGCGTAGCTGTTGAACTTCATGTGTCGCGGGAGCGGTGCCGGCTTGCCGTTCACATAGAGTGCCCGGTCCACGATCTGCACGGTATCGCCGGACAGCGCGACGGCGCGTTTCAGGTAGAACATGAATTCCGGGGATTGGGTCTCTTCACGCTGACCCGGGAATTCGAACACGATCACATCACCGCGCTCCACGCTCCGGATGGCCGGCACACGGAACCACGGAAGGCGGATGTTCGTGAACGGGATGTTCCGCGGCGTCGTCCCGCCATACAGGAACTTGTTCACGAACAGGAAGTCGCCGGCCATGATCTCATTCTCCATCGATCCGGTCGGGACTTCAAAGGACGCAAGGACAAAACTATTCAGAAAGAAGAAGGCGACCAGGACGAAGACCACGTCCTTGAAAAAATCCTTGACCGGTTCCTTCTTGACGAACTTCTCTGCTTTTGCCATCGGGGCTCCTATTCATCTTCCATGGAGAGCACAGCCAGGAACGCTTCCTGCGGGATCTCGACCCGTCCCACCTGTTTCATACGTTTTTTCCCCTCTTTCTGTTTCTCGAGGAGCTTGCGTTTGCGGGAAATATCGCCGCCGTAACATTTTGCGAGCACGTTCTTCCGCATGGCGGAGATGGTCTCCCGGGCCACGATCTTGGAGCCGATGGCCGCCTGGATGGCCACTTCGAACATCTGGCGCGGGATGAGCTTCCGGAGTTTCACGCAGAGCTTCTTCCCCCATTCGTGCGCCTTGTCGCGGTGCACGATCGTCGAGAACGCATCCACCGATTCCCCGTTCAGCAGGATGTCCAGCTTCACCAGATCCGATTCCCGGAAATCCAGGAACTCGTAGTCGAACGACGCGTATCCGCGCGACGTGGACTTCAGCTTGTCGTAGAAATCGAAGATGATCTCCGACAGCGGCATCTCATAGTGCAGGTCGACGCGCGTCGGATCCAGATACGTCGTGTTCTTGTACACGCCGCGCCGCTCCGTGCACAGCTTCATGATGTTCCCGACATACTCGGTCGGGACGATGATCTGCGCGCGGATGAACGGTTCTTCCACCTTCTCGATGACCCCGAGCTGGGGCATGTACGACGGGTTGTCCACCAGCACCACCTCGCCGTTCGTCTTGGTGACGCGGTACTCGACGTTCGGGACGGTATTGATGATGTTCTGATTGTATTCCCGTTCCAGACGTTCCTGCACGATCTCCATATGGAGAAGACCGAGGAACCCGCACCGGAATCCGAACCCGAGCGCGGTCGAGGTCTCCGGCTCATAGATGAGGGACGAGTCGTTCAGTTGCAGCTTCTCGATGGAGGCACGCAGGTCCTCAAAATCCTCGGCGTTCGTAGGGTACATGCCGCTGAACACCATCGGCTTCACATCCTTGTAGCCCGGGAGCGGTGCCGGTGCCGGCCGGACGGCGGACGTGATGGTATCGCCGACCTTGGTGTCGTGCACATCCTTGATGCCGGCAATGAGGTAGCCGACGCCCCCGGCAGTGATCGAGCCGGTGCGGGTGCGCTTCATCTCCAGGCATCCCACCTCTTCTGCTTCGAAGCTGCGTCCGTGATGGAAGAACATGATCTTGTCCCCCTCGCGGAGGGTACCATCGACGACACGCAGGTAGACGATCGATCCGCGGTACACGTCGAATACGGAATCGAAGATGAGTGCCCGGAGCGGTGCTTCGGGATCACCCTGCGGAGGGTGAATGCGCTTGACGACCGCCTCGAGGATATCCTCGATCCCGAGATCGGCCTTCGCGCTCGCGAGGAGGATATCCTCGTCCTTGCAGCCGATCAGGTCCTTGATCTGGTGCTTCACGCTCTCGACCATCGCGCTGGGCAGGTCGATCTTGTTGATGACCGGGATGATCTCCAGTCCGGCATCGATCGCGAGGTACAGATTGCTGATCGTCTGGGCTTCAACGCCCTGGGAGGCATCCACCACCAGGAGAGCACCCTCACAGGCCGCCAGGGAACGGGAGACCTCATACGAGAAGTCGACATGCCCCGGCGTATCGATGAGATTGAGGGTGTACATCTCGGAATTCTTCGCGCGGTACTGCATCTGGATCGCGTGCAGCTTGATCGTAATGCCCCGTTCCTGCTCCAGGTCCATATCGTCCAGGACCTGATTGAACTTCATTTCCCGGGCAGTGATCGTACCGGTGCGTTCCAGCAGGCGGTCAGCGATCGTGGACTTGCCGTGGTCGATGTGGGCAATGATGCAGAAATTGCGGATATGATCCATACATGCTCTATAGAACAGAAAATCCGTCCAGGGGAACGGGACGGACTGGTCCGGTGGACGGGTGAAAATGTTATCAAATATACCACTTTGAGGCTGAAGTTGCAATGCCTTGCGCATCCCGCGTCATGTTCGTATCTTAAATGATATCCAGAACTTGCACGGACTGTTGACGTATGAGCATTGCCGAACACCCTGCCCTCCACCGCCTGTTTCGCCAGTCCCGCGCCACCAATGGTGGGCCGCGGCCGCTGGCTGTCTTCGATTGCGACGGGACCGTGATCAAGGGCGATATCGGCGAGGCCGTATACTTCCGCCAGATCGAAGAGTTCTTTTTCCGTGTCTCCCCCGCTGAGATCTGGCCTGACCATCCCGACCGGAAGGCGCTCGACGGCCTGTACCGCTCGCTGGCTGCAGCCGACCCCGCCACACGGCGCAAGCATCCGGCGTTCGAGGACTTCGCGGAGTACATGCTCGCGTGGTACTACGACCAGCTTGCCGCGAACGCGGTACACAAGGGATGTGCCGATGTGGTCCGCACGTTCGCGGGATTTTCGCTGGACGAGGTGCGGCAATTTTCCCGCGACACCCTGGCGCGCGAATTGAAAGCGCCGCTTGGCGAGAAGCGGCTCGGACGGCGGATGGTCCATTCCGGCGTACGCTTCCTGAGCGAGGCCACCGATCTGATCCACGCGCTCCAGCAGAACGGCTTCGACATCTGGGCCGTGTCCGGGAGCTGCAAATGGACCGTGGAACCGGTCTTCACGGCCTTCGGCGTTCCGGAGGACCAGGTCATCGGCATCACCATCAAAGATCAGAACGGGATACTCTCCGGCGAGCCGATCCACCCGATCCCCATCCGCGCGGAGAAGATCGATGCCCTGAAGGTCCTGGAACCGCGCATCCCGCTGTTCGCGGCGAGCGATTCGCGGAACGATATCCCCCTGCTCCTGTATGCCACCACCACGCGGGTCTGGATCAACTCGCGCCACCGGAGCGCAGAGGATTTCTTCACGGCCGTCGGCGCACCGCCGGATGACCGGTGGATCATCATCGACGAACCCACGGTCCTTCACACCAACTGAGCGAATGGAACGATGGCAGATGCAGCCATAACGGTCATCGGCGGCGGGGTCATCGGACTCGCGATCGCGGCCGAACTCACGCAGCGATACAGCCCCGTCTTTCTGCTGGAGCGCAATCCGCGCTACGGCCAGGAGACCTCCGCCCGCAACAGCGAGGTCATCCATGCGGGCATCTACTATCCGCAGGGCTCGCTGAAGGCGCGGTTGTGCGTGGAGGGACGCGAACTGCTCTACGCCCTCTGCGAAAAGAACGGCGTGCCCCATCAGCGCATCACGAAGGTGATCACCGCAACCAAGACCGAGGAAGAGGGCGAACTGGAACGGTTGTTCGCCGCGGCAACGGCGAACGGCGCGCCCATCGAACGGCTCACGGCCGCACAGGTGAGTTCCATGGAACCGGGCATCACCACCGTCGGCGGACTGCTGTCGCCCTCCACGGGCATCATCAGCGCACACGGACTCATGGACTACTTCCATCATGCGATCCGCGAGCGCGGCGGCGAGGTGCAGATGCATTGCACGGTCGTCGGTCTCGACCGCGTGTCCGATGGGTACCGCGTGAGCATCCGCGAGGGCGAAGAGGTGAGCTCGTTCACGTCCGAGTGGGTGGTGAACGCCGCCGGCCTGGAGGCCGATACCATTGCCGCGCTCGCCGGCATCGATGTGGATGCGGCGGGCTACCGGATACACTACTGCAAAGGGTCGTACTTCGCCCTGCCTGCGTCGATGAACGGCATTGTGAAACGCCTCGTCTATCCGGTGCCGACCAGGCATTCGCTCGGCGTGCATGCGGTGCTGGACCTCGGTGGACGGTTGAAGTTCGGGCCGGACGTGGAGTATCTGCCGGACCGGGTCCAGAACTACACCGTCGATCCATCCAAACGCGCCGTCTTCGCAGAGTCCGTCCGGCGCATTCTGCCGATGGTGAAGGATGAGGACCTGACCCCTGATATGAGCGGCATCCGGCCCAAGACGCAGGCACAAGGGGCCCCCGTGCGCGACTTTGCGATCACGCACGAGACCGCCCGGAGCCTGCCCGGCCTGATCAATCTGGTGGGCATGGAATCGCCCGGCCTGACAGCATCACCCGCGATCGCCCGTTACGTCGCAGGCATGATCGCGGCCTGAGCCGCGGTCGTGCTGTTCGTCTTTCGCAACTCTCCCGGAGGATCCTTCATGACGCGCCTTTTCGCAGCGCTCTGCCTTCTTACCATCCCTGCGCTTGTCTTTGCCTTGACCCCGCCTGCCGGCAAGCAAAAACCGGCGAAGGCCGCCCCGCCGGCGATCATCCCGCAGCCAACATCGATCGTCATGGGCAAAGGGACATTCACCCTCGGGCCCTCGACGGTGCTGGTGTATCACACTGCCAACGCCGAGATGCAGAAATCGGTGATGTATCTGGCGGAGAGGCTCCGGGCCGGTACCGGACTCCCGCTGAAGATCGTGGATGCGACCGGCGATATGCCGAAGAAGGACTACATCTTCCTCAATTATATACGCGAGGAATCGCTGGACCAGGAAGGATACCGGGTGGAAGTGAAACCGGACCGCATCTACCTGGAGGCGAACAACGATCCCGGATTCTTCTATGCGGCACAGACGCTGCTGCAATTGCTCCCCCCCGATGTGTTCGCCTCCACGCCCGCCCATACCGGTGCGTGGACCATGCCCTGCGTGACCGTGGTGGACACCCCGCGCTACCGCTGGCGTGGCATGATGCTCGACGTCTCCCGCCATTTTCAGAGCAAGGAGTTCCTCAAGCGGTACATCGATTACCTCGCGATGCACAAGATGAACACCTTCCACTGGCACCTCACCGACGACCAGGGATGGCGCGTCGAGATCAAGAAGTATCCCCAGCTCACCACGACCTCCGCATGGCGTGTTGATCATGAGGACATCCACTGGAACAGCCGTCCTCCGCAGCAGCCGGGTGAGGACGCCCGTTACGGCGGCTTCTACACGCAGGACGATATCCGCGAGGTCGTCCGGTATGCCGAAGAGCGCTATATCACCGTCGTGCCAGAGATCGAACTCCCAGGACATGCCACGGCGATCCTGGCGGCATTCCCGAACCTCTCGTGCACCGGTGGCCCGTTCACCGTGGTCCCGGGAGGCCTGTGGCCGATCAAGGACATCCTCTGCGCGGGCAATGACACGGTATTCACGTTCCTCGAGGACGTGTTCAACGAGGTCGTTCCCCTCTTCCCCTCCGCCATCATTCATATCGGCGGCGACGAGGCCAACAAGACCGAGTGGGCCCGGTGCCCGAAGTGCCAGGCCCGCATCACCGCCGAGGGACTGAAGGACGAAGCGGAATTGCAGAGCTACTTCATCAAGCGCATCGAAGCGGTGCTCACGCGGATGGGCAAGCGCGTGATCGGATGGGATGAGATCATCGAAGGCGGCCTCCCGCCCCGTGCGACGGTGATGTCGTGGCGCGGCATCGACGGAGGCATCCATGCGGCACGCACCGGCCACGACGTCGTGATGACGCCCACGTCCAACTGCTATCTGGATTACTACCAGGGCGTGCCTGAGCACGAACCGCTTGGCATCGGCGGGTTCCTGCCCCTCGAGAAGGTCTATGCGTTCGAGCCGACGCCCGACACCCTGACAGCAGCGGAAGCGAAACATATCCTTGGCGTCCAGGGGAATCTGTGGGCCGAATACGTCGCGGATCCGGCACAGGCGGAATACATGACCTTCCCCCGCATCGCGGCCATCGCGGAACTCGGGTGGACGGCGAAGGAGAAGCGTTCATGGCCTTCCTTCCTGCAGCGGTTGGAGAAGCAATTCGCACGCTATGAGAGTCAGGGGATCAACGTCTCCCGGACGATCCACACCGTGACCGTTGCGGACTCGTTCGATGTCCCATCCTGGCGGCACATCGTAACGCTTGCCACGCAGGTGGGTCAGGGAGAGATCCGGTACACGACCGACGGGACGGACCCGGGACCGAAGTCGCTTCTGTACACGAAACCGCTCTCCATCACTGCGACCACCACACTGCGGGCTGCCGCATTCAAGGATGCGCGGCCGCTCGGCACGACCACCGTCCACACCGTGTGTGTGAGTCCGTTCAAGAACGTCGTCGTCACTGCATCTCCCGCCCCCGCACAGGAGGGCGCACGCGCGACGGCGCTGGTGGATCAGCACCGGGCGGGGTATTGGACGGACGATCCGGCATGGTGCCGGTGGCAGGGCACCGATGCCACGATCACCATTGACCTCGGCAAGGAAGCCCCGGTGAAGAGCGTCACCGCCGGGTTCTTCCATGAGACTGTCCGCCTCGTGTTCCCGCCGTCGCAGGTGGAGGTCAGCGCTTCCACCGATGGCACGACATTCTCCAGCACCGCGGTCATGAAGACCGGGTCGCCGGCGAAGCAGCCCCGGCCGGATGTCATGACCTGCACAGCGGTCATGGAAGGCGTGCGTGCACGGTACATCCGCATCACGGCAACGGGCGTGGGTCCGGCACCGGCGTGGCACAAGCGCGCATCACAACCCACATGGCTGTTCGCGGATGAGATCATCGTCGAATGACAACAAGGACACATCATGGCTGAGACAGCACTCGACCGCTTCCTCCGGTATGCGAAGATCGACACGCAGTCGAAGGAGGATTCCGAGACCTATCCGAGCACGCCGAAGCAGCTCGTGCTGCTGAACCTGCTCGTCAACGAGCTCACCGCGCTGGGATTGAAGGACGCCGCCATCGACCACTATGGCTATGTCACCGCGACCCTCCCTTCGAATCTTCCCGGGGGACATGCGGCGGCCGGCAAGGTACCTGTCGTGGGCCTCATCGCCCACGTGGACACGTCTCCATCCGCGAGCGGAGAGAATGTGAAGCCCCAGGTCATCACGTATGCCGGCGGCGATATCACGCTCCCCGGAGATACCGCGGTCGTGATCCGCGCCTCCGAGAACCCCGCCCTGGCAATGAACGTCGGAAGGAAGGTCGTCACCACCGATGGCACCACCCTGCTCGGGGCGGACGACAAGGCGGGCATCGCGATCATCATGACCGCGGTGCAGGAATTGCTGGCTGACCCGAAGGAGCTCCATGGCGACATCCGCATCGGGTTCACGCCGGACGAAGAGGTGGGTGCCGGCACGAAGTTCTTCAACATCCAGGCCTTCGGGGCCGCGGTGGCGTACACGGTGGACGGCGACACGCCGGGCGAACTCAACAAAGAGACCTTCAGCGCCGATTCCGCGATCATCACGGTGCACGGCCGGAACATCCATCCCGGGTCCGCGAAGGGCATCATGGTGAACGCGCTCCGGGTCATCGCCGATATCATTGTCCGCCTCCCGAAGGACATGGCACCGGAGACCACGGAAGGATATGAACCCTACATCCATCCGCACATCTGCTCGGGCGAGGAAGCGCTCGCCACGTTGCGCATGCTGCTGCGCGACTTCGACGCGTCGGGCCTGAAGGTGCAGGAGCAGATCCTCCGGCGGATCATCGCCGAGGTGCAGCCACTGCATCCCAGGGCACGGATCGAACTGGAGATCCGCGAATCGTACAGGAACATGTACGATGGGCTCCAGAAGGACCCGCGGGTCACGGAGTGTTTGTGGGAAGCCACGAAGCGGGCGGGGCTGGAGCCACAGTGGGTCCCGATCCGTGGCGGCACGGATGGCTCGCGGCTCACCGAGAAGGGTCTGCCGACACCGAACATCTTCACGGGGGGACAGAACTATCACGGCCTCACCGAATGGCTCTCCGTGGATGGCATGGAACAGTCGGTCAGAACGGTCGTCCACCTCGCCCAGGTCTGGGTCGAGAAATCTCACGCCTGATCATCAGGAGACAGCAGTATGGACCATCAACAATCCTCCGGCAAGGGGCTTCCCGAGAACGCCTACAAGGAACTCAAGACCGGCGAAGAGTATCATCCGATCATGGATCCCGCGGCACGGCCGCAGGAGGTGACGCCGTATTCCGTCATCACCGGCATGCTGATGGCCATTCTGTTCTCCGCGGCGGCAGCGTACTCCGGATTGAAGATCGGACAGGTCTTTGAGGCGGCGATCCCCATCGCGATCCTCGCGGTGGGCACGTCCACCCTGCTGAAGAAGAAGAACGCCCTCGGACAGAACGTCATCATCCAGTCGATCGGCGCGGCCTCCGGCGTGATCGTTGCCGGGGCGATCTTCACGATCCCGGCCCTCTACATCCTCGAGCTCTCCGCAAGCTTCTACCAGGTCTTCTTCGCCGCCGCATGCGGCGGGTTCCTGGGCATCCTGTTCCTGGTCCCCTTCCGGAAGTACTTCGTGAAGGACATGCATGGCAAGCTTCCGTTCCCCGAGGCCACGGCAACGACCGAGATCCTGGTCGCCGGCGAGAAGGGCGGCGCCCAGGCACTGGTCCTTGTGGTGAGCGGACTCGTGGGTGGACTCTTCGACTTCATGTTCAGCGCGCTCGGACTCTGGTCCGAGGTCATCACCTCCAGGATGATCTCCCTGGGAGAGGTGCTTGCGGACAAGGTGAAGATCGTGGCGCGCTTCAATGTGTCCGCCATGATCTTCGGCCTCGGGTACATCATCGGACTGCGCTATTCGTCCATCATCGCCGCCGGCTCGCTCCTGTCGTGGTTCGTCATGGTTCCGTTGTTCCCGTTCATGGCCGACTCCCTCGGGATCACGGTGGCCGCGGGGTCGAAGCTCATTGCGGCCATGTCCGCCGAGGAGATCTTCCGCGGCTATGTCCGTCAGATCGGCATCGGCGGTATCGCCATGGCAGGGATCATCGGCATCATACGGTCGTCGAAGATCATCGCCGGTGCATTCTCCCTTGCCTATCGCGAGATCTTCCGGCGCGGGGAAGCAACGGGAGAGCAGCCGGTGCGCACACAGACCGACATCCGGATGCTGTTCAATATCCAGCTGATCCTGCTCACGGCCATCCTGATCTTCATCTTCTTCTACAGTGGTGTCGTGTTCAACCTTGCGCATGCGCTGGTCGGCGTGCTGATCGTCATCGTCATCGCGTTCCTCTTCACCACCGTTGCGGCGAATGCGACCGCCATCGTCGGCAGCAACCCGGTGTCCGGCATGACGCTTATGACCCTGATCCTGTCCTCCTTCATCCTCGTGCAGATCGGGCTCACGGGCACGGCCGGCATGGTGAGCGCACTGATCATCGGCGGCGTGGTGTGCACGGCGTTGTCGGTGGCGGGAGGGTTCATCACGGACCTCAAGGTCGGCTACTGGCTCGGATCGACGCCCAGGAATCAGGAGTCGTGGAAGTTCGTCGGCGTGATCCTGTCCGCTGCCACAGTGGGTGGCGTGATGATCGTGCTCAATGAGACCTATGGCTTCAAGGGAGCGAATGCTCTCGCCGCACCGCAGGCGAACGCGATGGCCGCCGTGATCCAGCCGCTGATGTCCGATGCCCCGGCGCCGTGGATCCTGTACATCATCGGCGCGGCGATCGCCCTGCTCCTCGTCGTGCTGAAGGTGCCGCCGCTGGCATTCGCCCTCGGCATGTACATCCCCCAGGAATTGAACATTCCTCTCGTCGCCGGTGGACTCGTGGCATGGTGGGTCTCCACGCGGAGCAAGGATGAGAAACTCAACGCCGCCCGGATCTCGCGCGGTACGCTCATCGCTTCGGGCTTCATCGCCGGCGGATCACTCTTCGGGGTCCTGAGTGCGTTCCTCAGATTCGGCGACCTGGACCTGATGGTCGGCACGTGGGCGGAAACATCGACGGGCGAGGTCATCGGATTGGGCGCATTCATCCTGCTCTTCGCGTATACGGTGTGGGACACGATGCGGGCCAGGGTGGAGAATTGAGGGGCAGCGTGATGCCAGACGGAGAGGTCTGCCGCCGGTCGGAGGTGCGGTCCTGATTTCCATGAACTGACAGGAGGTCTTCCATGCGGTGGATCAAGCGGCTGTTCGGTCTGATCCTGATCGTCGCGATCGGGGTCGGTCTCTGGGTGTCGTTCGCCCTCTGGTCGGGCTTGTATTCCGTGTACAGCTACCCGCCGTCCACCAGGCACCCCCAGGGGACAACACTGCTCGTGGAGCGGGCAGAGCGGGAGCCGATGTTCAACTCGCCCGACCGGGTGATTCCCCCACCGCCTCCCAGAGAGAAATCGGTGGGGCTGGGCTTCTCCTCGGGATCCATCAGGCCAAAACCCGTCGAAAAGCGGACGATCGTGGAACTTCCATATATCGAATGGGCGTACAAGAAATCACTCGAACCCGAAACTTTACCGTGAGAACGGTCGTTATACAATCGACCAACCATGAACACTACCCAGAACGCTGACCTCTCCGGCCTGCGCATCCGTCGCGACCAGGACGACTATAAAGACACTTCCCGGCTTCCGTGGAAGATCATCATTCCATCCGCCGTCGTGGTCCTCGGCCTCGCCGGCTGGCTTCTGATCAAGCCGCTCTTCGCGAGCGTCAAGGAAGTGGAATTCACGAGTGCCACCCTCTCGTCCCCCGCACAGGCCAACGCAGTGCTGAACGCGAGCGGCTATGTCGTCGCGCAGGTCAAGGCCGCGGTCGCCTCGAAAGGCACCGGGCGGCTCGAGTTCCTCGGCGTGGAAGAGGGCGACAAAGTGAAGAAGGGGACGATCATCGCGCGCCTCGAAGACCAGGACATGATGGCGGCCCTGCATCAGGCTGAGGCGAACGTGGGCGTGGCCGAAGCGGAGCGGGAAGATGCCCGGCTCACCCTCGAGCGGGTGACACGCCTCCATGGGTCCGGCCTCGCATCGGATGCAGAACTGGATGGCGCCAAGGCCCGCTACGCGCGCGTCGAAGCGACGATCAAGTCCGCGGCCGCCGCAATGAAGGCCGCCGAGGTCGCGCTGGAGAACACCCGTATCCGTGCGCCGTTCGATGGCACGGTCTTGACCAAGAATGCTGACGTCGGGGAGGTCGTTGCCCCCTTCGCATCGGCGGCAAGCTCACGCGGCGCCGTGGTCACCATGGCCGACATGAGCTCGCTCCAGGTGGAGGCCGATGTCTCCGAATCCAATATCATCCGGGTCCACCCCGGACAGCCGTGTGAGATCGTGCTGGATGCCTACCCGGACCAGCGGTATCCCGGCGTCGTCCATAAGATCGTCCCCACCGCCGACCGCGCCAAGGCCACGGTGCTGACGAAGATCGCCTTCCGGTCGCGCGACGAACGCGTGTTGCCGGAGATGAGCGCAAAGGTGCTCTTCCTCTCCGAAGAACCCCGGGTCAAGGAGAGCGCCAACATTCCGGTGCTCACCATCCCGCTTTCTTCGGTCGTGGAGCGCAACGGGAAGCAGGTCGTCCTGACGGTCGCCGACGATGCCATCGTCGAGACACCGGTCGTCCTCGGTGCGCCGCTGGCCGATCGCATCACGGTACGCGAAGGATTGTCCGCCGGCGACAGGATCGTTGCCCGGCCCGACCCCTCGCTCGTTGCAGGCGTTCGCGTTACCCCCAAGAAGTAAGTCACCTCACCATACGGGTATCTGGAGTCCGCATGATCGAAGTCCGTAACGTCTCCAAATCCTACCGGCGCGATTCCCTGCGCGTTCCGGTGCTCAACAATATCACGATCTCCGTCCCCGACGGCGAGTTCCTTGCCCTCATGGGCCCCTCCGGCTCGGGCAAGACGACCCTGTTGAACCTGATCGCCGGCATCGACAGGCCGGACGACGGGTCGATCGAGGTCAACGGCACGAACGTCGCCGCCCTGAGCGAATCGGCCCTTGCGCAGTGGCGCGCGAACAACGTCGGGTTCATCTTCCAGTTCTACAATCTCCTCCCCGTCCTTACGGCGTTCGAGAATGTGGAACTCCCCCTCCTGCTCACGAATCTGCCGAAGAAGAAGCGGCGCGAGCACGTGGAAGCGGCGTTGACGCTCGTGGGGCTGGCGGACCGCATGGGGCATTACCCGAAGCAGCTGTCCGGCGGACAGGAGCAGCGCGTGGCCATCGCGCGTGCGCTCGTGACCGACCCGACCGTGCTCGTGGCCGACGAACCGACGGGCGACCTCGACCGCGTGTCGGCGGGAGAGGTGATGACGCTGCTCGACCGGTTGAACAAGGAATTCAAGAAGACCATCGTGATGGTCACGCACGACCCGCGCGCCGCCGAGAAGGCGCACAAGGTCATGCATCTCGATAAAGGCGAGTTGACCTAAGGAGCGCACCCATGTTCGTCCTCAAACTCGTCATCAAGAACGCCTTGCGGCACAAGCTGCGGACGCTCCTGACCATCACCGGGATCGCGGTGGCCGTCATGTCGTTCGGCTTCCTCCGCACCGTCGTCACCGCCTGGTCGTATGGTGTGGAGGCATCCGCCGCCAACCGCATGATCACCCGCAATGCGGTGTCGTTCATCTTTCCGCTGCCGTATTCCTACCGCGATCAGATCGCCAGGATCCCCGGCATTTCCCAGATCACCTGGGCGAACTGGTTCGGCGGCGCGTACAAAGACCCGGCGGATTTCAAGAATTTCTTCCCCCGCATGGCCATCGACCCCGAGACCTATTTCCTGGTCTATCCGGAACTGATCGTCCCGCCTGACCAGATGAAGGTCTTCGCGCAGGAACGGAACGCCTGCATCGTCGGGAAGAAGATCGCCGACCAGCACGGATTCAAGATCGGCGACGTGATCACCGTGGAGGGGGACATCTATCCCGGGCGGTGGGATTTCGTGGTCCGGGCGATCTACACCGGGCGCGACAAGAGCACGGATGAGACCCAGATGTTCTTCCACTGGAAGTACCTCGATGAGCGCATCCGCGAGCTCCAGCCGGGCCGCGATGGACAGATCGGGTGGTACGTCTTCCTGGCCACCGACGCATCGAAGATGCCTGCCATCGCCCAGACCGTGGATGAGCAATACGTGAACAGCCGGGCCGGCACGAAGACGGAATCCGAACGGGAATTCCAGCAGGGATTCGTGTCGATGTCCAGCGCCATCATCCGTTCGCTCGAGATCGTCTCCTTCATCATCATCGGCATCATCCTCCTCGTGCTGGCCAACACGATCGTGATGGCCTCGCGCGAGCGGACGACGGAATATGCGGTCCTCAAGACCATCGGGTTTTCCCCGGGGCACATCATCGGATTGATCGGCGGGGAATCCCTGCTGATCGCCGCTCTCGGTGGTGCGCTCGGCCTGGTGCTCACGTTCCCGCTTGCCGGAGCCTTCGCCCAGATGTTCCCCACGTTCTTCCCGGTGTTCAACGTGGAGACCGTCACGATCATCCTTGCAGCCACGGTCGCCGCCGTCGCGGGCGTCGTCGCCGCACTCTTCCCCACCATTCGCGCCCTCCGGACCAGCATCGCCGAGGGGTTGCGTGCCATCGGATAAGCCATGAAGATACCCTTTTCCTATACATGGCGGAGCCTCTGGGCACGCCGGCTGACGACAGCACTGACGCTGACCGGCCTGACACTCGTGGCATTCGTCTTCGCGGCCGTCCTCATGCTCTCCCGCGGCGTGGAGAACACGATGATCGAGACCGGTTCTCCGGACAACGCCATCATCCTGCGAAAGTCAGCGACGTCGGAACTGGTGAGCCAGATCGACCGCGACCATGCCAACATCATGAAGACCTTCCCGGAGGTCGCCCTCCTGCCGGATGGCAAGCCGTTCGCGTCCACCGAGACCTTCGTGGTCATCAACATGCGCAAGAAGGGCTCCAACGACATGGGCAATATCTCCGTCCGCGGCGTCTCCCCCGAAGCAATGGAACTCCGTCCGCAGGTATCGCTGAAGGAGGGGCGCTGGTTCACATTCGGGACCCAGGAGATCGTCATCGGCACGAGCATCAATGAGCAGTTCCAGAATGCGTCCATCGGCGACCGCATCGCATTCGGCGGGACGTTCTGGACGATCGTCGGGGTGGTGGATGGACAGGGGAGCGCGTTCGATTCCGAGGTGTGGGGCGATGCGAACCAGATCATGGCCGCGTTCAACCGCCCGGTCTATTCCATCGTCCTGATCCGCCTCCGGTCCGCGGAGGAATTCGATGCGCTGAAACTCCGGATCGAGCAGGACCCGCGCACGTCGTACACCGAGGTAAAACGCGAACAGGTGTTCTACCGCGAGCAGTCGCAGGCACTCTCGGGTTTCATCAAGGGACTCGGGTTGGTCGTGACGATCATCTTCAGCATCGGTGCGATGATCGGCGCCATGATCACGATGTACGCCGCGGTCGCGAACCGCACACGGGAGATCGGGACACTCCGGGCGCTCGGTTTCCGCCGGCGAAGCGTCCTCGGCGCGTTCCTCATCGAGTCGATCCTGCTGTCACTGATCGGGGGGACGTTCGGCGTGGCGCTGGCCTCGTTCATGTCGCTTGTGAAGATCTCGACCACGAACTTCGGCACGTTCTCTGAACTGGCGTTCGGGTTCGCCCTCGCACCGGACATCATCGTGTCGACGCTCATCTTTGCGGTGGTGATGGGGGTCGTGGGCGGGTTCCTGCCGGCGGTGAGAGCCTCGAGGCTCAATATCCTGGCAGCACTGCGGTCCGCGTAGCCTGTTCAGGTCCCCACCGGGACCACAGCACAGACGCCAGAGGAACGAAACAGGCGCCGGAACACCTCCGACGCCTGATTCGTTTGCGATCATGCTCCAGACACATCCCCCTGGCCGCTCCCGCACCTACCGTCTTCCCCTTCGCACCCCGGACCTTCTGCCCTCCCCAGGTCAACCCTTCACTGCACGTTCCAGCCATCGGATCATCGGCATCGCCCCTGCGCTGTACTTCGCCACCGTATCCACGAACCGCGGCTTGAGGCACTCCTCCTCACCGAACTCCTTCCCCACGAAGAACTGCTTCAGCCGCAGGTGCGCGATCATGGGGTGGTCCTTCGGATATCCGAGCGGCGCCTTCACCAGCCTGTCGCCCATCACCTCGCCGAACATCCGTGTGAATGCCGGGTCCTCGATCACCGAAAGATACTCGTCGGGTTTCTCCGCGATCGACTTCCGGATGCTCTTGAGCTGTTCCCCGGAGGGCATGTAGAGCCCGCCGCCGACGAAGATCTCGCCGGGTTCGATGCCCACGTACAATCCGGGCCGCTCCGCGGGACTCTTCTTCCCGCGTGCCTGGAAATAGGCAGCGATGTTGGTCTTGTAGGGAGTCTTGTTGTTGCTGAAGCGCGTGTCGCGGTAGATTCGGAAGATGGATTTCTTCGGATCGAAGTCGAAGTCCGCGGCCACATCCGCCATCCGCGGGCCGAGACTCGCGATCAGGCACTGCATCGGGAAACGGACGTTCTCCTCATACTCGTCCTTGTGCTTCTGGAACCACGGACGGCTATTGTTCCGTTTCAGGCGCCGCAGAAAGGACAGGGCCTCGGGCGGAAAGCCGGCGAACGGAGGGTACAGCAGGTCTTCCAACGGATGCGGGGACATCGGAACTCCGGTGATGTGGCGTGAAGCTCCAACATCGGCATTTCCCGGGAATTATTCCAGCTTCTTCTGGAAGCGCGCAACGCTCAAGGAGAAGATCACCACACCCAGCGCGAACAGCGCCAGCGCCTGCGGCCACAGTTCGCCGAGGCCGGTGCCCTTCAGGAAGATCCCGCGCACGATGTCGAGGAAATAGCGGAGCGGGATGATGTACGTGAACACCTGGATGCTGTCCGGCATGTTGGCGATCGGGAACGTGAAACCGGAAAGGAACATGAACGGCATGAAGAAGAAGAACTGCGCGATCAGCATCGCCTGCTGCTGCGTCCTCGCGATGGTGGACACGAACAGTCCCAGTCCGAGGGTCGTCAGAATGAACAACCCGCTGAGAGCGAACAGCAGCGGCAGACTCCCGAGCAGCGGCACCGCGAACCAGTAGTGCGCCAGGGCAAGGACGATCAGGACATCCAGGAACCCGATGATCGTGAACGGGATGAGTTTCCCGAGGATCAGCTGGTACGGCTTGATCGGGGTGACGAGCAACTGCTCCATGGTGCCGATCTCCTTTTCCTTCACGATCCCGAGGGCCGTCAGCGTCATGGTGATGATCATCAGGACCAGCCCCACCACGCCGGGGACCATGAAGTTCGTGCTCTTCAGATCCGGATTGAACCACACACGTGGTTCCGGAATGACCCGTGCAGCCGATCGACCCTGGATCGCGATGGCATTCTCGAGCAGGATCCGCTGCGAGAATGTGCCGACGATCTGGGTGGCGTAATTGAGAAGCACGTTCGACGTGTTGGCATCGGTGCCATCCAGCACGATCTGGACCGTGGAGGTCCTCCGGGTCAGCAGGTCCCCGGCGAACCCCCGCGGGATCACCAGTGCCATCGACGCCCGTGCATTCTCGATGTACCGGTCCACCTCGTCCGGCGTGGCCACATCGTAGCCATGGACGAAGTAGCCCGACGATGTGAAGGTCGCAATAAAGGCCCTGCTCTCGGCGGTCCGGTCCTGGTCGCAGACCACCATGGTCGTGTTCTTGATATCCGTCGTGGCCGCATACCCGAGGAGGATCACCTGGACCACGGGGGCCATGATCGAAAGGCCGAGCATGCGCTTGTCCTGCCGGATCTGATAGAATTCCTTCCGGACGATCTCGAGGATGACGGCAAGGCTGCGTTTGACGTTCATAGGGTGCGCTTCCGTACTGATGGACCGTTCACAGCGTGCGTTTCTGAAGGCGCTTCACACTGATGCCGAGTGTGATGAGCGCGAAGATCGCCATGTAGACGAATTGTTCCCACACCGCATCGAACCCCACGCCCTTCAGCATCACTCCCCGGACAACGACCAGGAAGAACTTGGTCACGGAGATGTTGGAGACCACCTGCAGGACCACGGGCATGCTCGCCACCGGGAACACGAACCCCGACAGCAGGAACGAGGGGAGGAGCGATGAGAAGACAGAGATGATGAAGGCCACCTGCTGGGAGTCGGTGATCGTGGAGATGAGCAGACCCTGTCCGAGCGCGCCGAGGATGATCATCGTGATGCCGGCATACAGGAGCAGCAGTCCCCCTTTTATCTCGATGGCGAACAGCACGTAGCCGAGGAGGAGGATCAATGTCGCGGACACCAGGGAGATCGCCATGTACGGCAGGGTCTTGCCGAGGATGACCTCGATCGGCTGCAGCGGGGAGACCATGATCTGCTCCATCGTCCCCCGTTCCTTCTCACGGACGACGGTCATGGAGGTCGCGATCACGCCCGTGAGCATGATGATGAACCCGATCAAACCGGGGACGAGGAATCGCGAGCTGACCAGGTCGGGGTTGTACCAGATCCGCGACTGGAGGTCCACCGGCACATAGGCACTCCGTCCGGCACGCTGGAGCGCCTGGAGCAGGATCCTGTTCGAGTGATCCATCGTCATCCGGACCGCATTTCCCATCGCCTGGCCGGCGGTATTCGCATCCGCGCCGTCGACCAGCATCTGGACCGTGGCCTCACGGCCCGCCAACAGATCGCGCCCGAAATCCACAGGAAGCACCAGGGCGATCTTCGCCTGCCCGTGCAGGAAGGCCTCTTCGATCTCTCCATACGTCGAGGGGGTGCCGGTGAGCGCAAAGTGCTCGGAATGCTGGAACATCGCAAGATACTCCCGGCTCTCCGGGGTCTTGCTCTGATCCATCACCAGCAGGGGCACGTGTTTCACATCGAAGTTCAGCGCGTAACCGACGAGGACGATCATCGCGGCCGGAAGCACGAGAAGCATCCCGAGCGACGTCGGGTCCCGCCGTATCTGCCGGAACTCTTTGACGATCACCGGCTTGAGTCTGCGTACGAGAGACATGGGCTATCCTGCCTTGGTTTCAGTTGACTGCCGGCCCGCATCGTGATCGAGGAGGTACAGGAAGACATCCTCCAGTGACGGGGTGATGCGCTCGATCCCGGCGACACGCATGGTGCGGGCGCCGAGGACCCGGAGGATGTCGGCCCTGCCGCGTTCCTCATCGGCCACCATCACATGGAGCTGTGTGCCGAACACGGATGTTTCGATGGCCCAGGGTTCCACTCTGATCCTTTCGAGCGCGTCCACGATCTCGCCGTCGCCCAACGTCACCTCCAGCAACGGTGTGCGGATGTGCTCGGTCTTCAGCTCGGTGGGGCTCCCCGAGGCAATGAGCGCCCCGGCATTGATGAGGATGATATCATTGCAGTATTCGGCCTCGTCAAGGAAATGCGTCGTCACGAGGACGGTCACGCCATTGGCCGACAACTGATTGATGAGCTCCCAGAAATTGCGGCGGGAGATGGGGTCCACGCCGCCGGTCGGTTCATCGAGGAAGACGATCTGTGGCTCATGGAGGATCGCACAACCCAGCGCAAGGCGCTGCTTCCAGCCGCCGGAGAGAGTCCGGGTGAGACTCCCCTCGCGCCCCCGGAGGTCCGCCATCCCAAGGACCCAGTCCATGCGTGCGCGCAGCCGCTCGCCTTCCAGGCCGTAGACGCCGCCGAAGAAACGGATGTTCTGTTCGACGGTGAGGTCATCGTAGAGGGAAAAACGCTGCGACATATACCCGATCGTCTGTTTCACCCGGTCGGTCTCCGTCAGCAGATCGAACCCGCCCACCGTGGCGGAACCGGAGGTCGGCTGCAGGAGTCCGCACAGCATGCGGATCGTGGTGGACTTCCCGGCGCCGTTGGCGCCGAGGAAGCCGAAGATCTCGCCACGCTTCACGGAGAACGAAACCCGGTCCACCGCCGTGAAGGCGCCGAAGCGCTTCGTGAGGTCGCGGACGTCGATCGCGAGATCGTTCATGGCATGCCAGCTCCGAGTGCACGAGTAAGGCGGGCCCGCGCGATCTCACATTCCACGCGGGCGCCGCTCCGGGTCGTCTTCGCCTGCTGCAGCGACACTTCCGCATCCAGAAGGTCCGTGGCTGTTGCCAGACCGGTCTTGAACCGTTGCTCCGTGGTGCGCGATTGCTCTTCCGCCTGTCCGAGGATGATCGCCGCAACGTCGGCACGCTGCCCGGCACGGTCCACCTGCAACGATGCCCGGTTCACATCGAGAGCGACGACATCTTCCATCTGGGCCGCGAGGTATTCCTGCTGGCGGAGGGCTGCTTCCGCGGCTTCGGTCTGCCGTGCGGTCAGCCCCCAGTTCCAGAGGTCCATGGTAAGCGCCACGCCGACATCCCACGTCCCCTTGAATTCATCTTTCACCGGGAAGATGCGGCTGTTGGGGCGCGCATACATATAGCTGCCGCTCAGCGCAAGCTGCGGCCACCACCCGGCCTGTGCGGCGCGCACACCGGCACGCGACGCCTCCACACGGGTCCGCCACGCCTGCAGGTCGGCTCTGCTCCCGAGTGCCGACCGGGTGAGAGAATCCGTCGCCGGGCGGGTCTGCAACGTCTCCGCGGACGGTTGCGAAAGGAGTTCCACGGGCATATCGACCGGCCGGCTGAGGAGGGTATTCAGGTTCATGGCGGCAAGGCGCGCGTCGTTCTCTGCATCGATCCGCCCGAGACGCGCGTTCGATAGCTGGACCTCGATCTTCAGGACATCGTTCCTGGTCAGGAGGCCGGCCTCCATCAGTTTCCGGGCATCGGCGAGGTACCGTTCGAGCCGTGTGACGTTCTCGCCGGCGAAGCGTTCGACCTCCCGCATCTGGTACAACGACCAGTACGATGAGGTGATGGCAAGGACCATGTCTGCTTTGTCGTTCGTGTTGTCCAGCCCCGCCGCCTCGGCCCCCCGTTCGGCGCCTTCGATACTATTGCTGATGCGGAAGCCGGTGAAGAGCGGCTGCTGCAGACTGACGCGGAACGCGGTGTTGTCCAGGACCACCGGAGAGATCACGATGGGCTTGGGTGAGCCGGGGAGCTGGATCTGGAACGGATCCACCTCGCTCAGGCGACGGTAGCTGGCCTCGCCCTTCACCACGGGCAGGCTGGCAGTGCGCGCTTCACCGGCACGGGCCTCCGCCGCCGCGGCGCGCGCTGCCGAGGCGCGAAGTGTGCGGCTTTGCGCAAGACCGGTCGCAACGGCATCGTCCAGCGTGAGGCCGGAGCCTTGCCCGGCAAGGGTCAGCGCCGGGACGAACAGGAGGAACAGGAGAGCGCGTTTCATGCAGCACCTTCGGTATGTGTCAAAAGGGAGATGAAGACATTTTCAAGGGATGGCGCGATCGTGCGGCGCGAGGACGCGACGACCCCGGCGGCCGCGAGCAACCGTTCGACGTCCGGCAATTCGGTCGCGGCGTCCTGCAGCACCACATGGATCCTGTCGCCGAATGCCTGGACCTCGATGGCAGGACGCTGTTCCTTCAGGATCCGGAACGCATCACGCACGCGGTCGCAGGCGATCTCCACCACCGTTCCGGTCATGGCGGCCTTGAGTTCCGCAGGTGCGGCCACGCGCATGAGTCCACCCGAATTCATGAGCGCAACACGGGAACAGCGCTCGGCTTCGTCCAGATACGGGGTACTCATCACGATCGTGATCCCCTGGCCGAGCAGGCTTTGCAGGATCTTCCAGAAGTCGCGGCGCGACACCGGGTCCACGCCCGTGGTGGGTTCATCCAGAAAGATCATGCGCGGCGTGTGAATGAGCGTGCATGCGAGCGCGAGCTTCTGCTTCATACCGCCGGACAAGCGTTCCGCAAGGCGCGTGCGGAACGGGGTCAGCCGCGTGAAGGCGAGCAGCTCTTCCCTGCGCTGCTTGAAATCGTAGACGCCGTTGATCTCGGCGAAGAACTCGATATTCTCGTCGATCGTCAGGTCGCCGTACAACGAGAAGCGCTGGGAGAGATAGCCGATCTCGCGTTTCACGGCATCGGACTCCGTGAGGATATCCTTGCCGAGCACCCGGGCTGTGCCCGACGTGGGAGCGAGGATGCCGCACAACAGGCGGATCAGCGTGGTCTTCCCTGCCCCGTCCGGCCCGACGATGCCGAACATCTCTCCTTCATGAACGGTCAGGTCCACGTTGCGGACCGCCGGGAGCGGGCCAAACGACCGTGAGAGTGCGTTCGTGTCGATCGCGGCGTTCATCACTGCGCCTTCGCCGCGGTGTGGAGGACCGCATCGGCCGGCAGGCCGGGTTTCAATCCGCCATCGGGATTGTCGATCTCGATCTTCACGGCGAACACAAGCTTCGTCCGTTCTTCTTTGGTTTGCACGTTCTTCGGTGTGAACTCTGCGTTCGGCGAGATGTACACCACACGACCGGTGAACGGCTTGCCGGGGAACGTATCGATCGTCACGTCGGCTGATTGACCGAGCGCCACGCGCCCCAGATCGGCCTCGTTCACATAGATCGTCAGCTTCACGCGGTCCAGGAAGGTCAGGCGTGCGATATTGCTCCCCATGCCGACGAGCTCGCCGGGTTCCACGGCGCGGAGCGTGAGGGTACCGGGTGCCGGCGCACGCACGGCACAATCACGGATGCGCTTGTGGAGCAGGTCCACCTGCGCCGCCGCGCCATCGCGTCGCGCGCGTGCACCGCTGATCTCTTCCGGACGGAGCCCGGTCTTCGCTTTGCGATAATTCTGTTCTGCCGCCACGAAGCGTGCATAGGCATCGTCATATTGCTTCTGGGTGATCGTGGCCGAGGCCAGAAGGTCCTTCATGCGCTGATGGTCCGTGCGCGCGGTGGCGTAGGCAGCTTCGGCCTGAATGAGGTCTTCCTTGCGCGAGCCTTCGAGCGCAAGGCGGTACGCCGCTTCCATTGAGGCGAGATTCGCCTCGGCCTGCCGAAGCTGGAGACGGTATTCTTCATCATTGATGACCGCGAGGGTGTCGCCGGGCCGGACGCGGGTGCCTTCGTCGCGGGGAACGGCAAGGATGCGACCGGCGACCTCGGCGGCGACATTGATCTCGGTCCCTTCGATCGTGCCCGAGGCCTCGATGGTCCCGGTGCCGTTGTTCGAACAGCCGGCCGCCAGGAGTGCGATGGCAACGGTAACGGGAAGCAGGAAGAGTGAGCGCATGACTGGTCCTATGAGTGTTGTGTCACATGGAGAACTTCAATATCACGGACGGCATCCGGTGTGAGGATGCCGCGGAAGAGCATGTCGATGATCCCCCGCATGGCTTCCTCGGTGGAGAACGACTCTTCGGCGAGGGTATGCGGGTTGACGACGGAATCGACGACACCGATGATGGACAGGAGGAGGAGGCGCGGGTTGATCTCGGGGCGGATGAAGCCCTCCTGTTGGCCCTGGACGATGAGGCGGCTCCACACCGCGATGATCTTGGTCCGTCGGAACTCCTGGATGTACGACCAGATGGCGGGTGTGTGGATCTGGAGGTCGCGCAGGAGCGGAGTGCTGAGCCTGGTGAAGCGTGCGTGCAGGACGGAGATCAATCCATTCAGTTTGAGGACGAACGGTCGGTCGGCCGTGATGACCGAGTCGATCTGGACGGTGATGTCGCCGGTGATCCGGAGGACGATCTGGTGCACGAGGTCCTCTTTACTTTCGAAATACTTGTAGAAGGTCTTCTTGCTCATTCCGAGTGCCGACGTGATCTCTTCAACGGACACGCGGGCGAAGCCGGCCTGGTGGAACTGGACCATTGCGTGATCCATGATCCTGTTCTTGGCGGAGGTTTCTTCTTCGATAGGCGTCACTACGGAAACTCCTCACGTTTCTTTGGTTTCCACGAAACCAAACAAAATCCCGCATGCAGAAGGCCGCGGGAAACTCACTTCGTTTCTCTGGTTTCCAATATACAGATTCTCATTGTCCATGTCAAGTGAAATCTGCGTGCCCTTCTTCGAGCAACACGTAGCCTGCCCGTGCAAGGGCCCGCTTCGTCACCTCGAGCACATCGGGTTTTGTGTTGAAGGGCATCACCGGCACCTCGCCCGCGGCTTTCATTTTCGCAACCAATGCCGCGGTGTTGGGGCCGTCCAGGGTGTCCAGGACGCGGTAGATCCCCTTCTCGCCTTCCTCGAGAATATTATGCGGACCGAGGATATGCCGCAGGGTTCTGATGATGGCGGCGTTGGGTGGGGGTACCAGGAGTGCCACGATCGCGCCGTGATCCAGACGGAGACGCTCTGCATCGGGTGAAGGGGTGCTGCCCTGCGCCTGGAGGATGGCCGGGATCAGGATGCGTTCCTCGATCCCGATGTGCCGCAGGATGCCGCGTCGGAACTGCTCATACGGTTCCAGCGCGATCGCGTTCCCCGCGGTCGCCTCATCCAGGAGACGTTCGAGGCGGTCGTGATCGGTGGCAAGATACTCGTGAATCGAGAGGGGCATCCGGACTCCAGACGTGGTGCTATGACAACACGCAGGGCGATGCGACCGTTCCCCGCGTGCGCTCGCTGACACGTCCGCGGTCACCGAACCTACCGCTGGCGGGCGCATGCGGAGAATCCTGTGCCTCCGGAACCACTGCACACGTGCGCATGCCGTGCGCGGTCACGCCACGCGCGGGTGGCACAGAAATGCAACACCCCCGATCCCGCTTTGCGGGACCGGGGGTGTGCGTGTTGCGTACTGCAGAGTGCGCCGGGGCTTAGTACATATCGCCCATGCCGCCGCCCATGCCGCCCGGAGGCATTGCAGGGGCCTTCTCCTCTTTCGGCTTCTCGACGATCGTGGCCTCCGTGGTGAGCAACAGCGCCGCCACCGATGCCGCGTTCTCCAGCGCCGTGCGGGCCACCTTGGTCGGGTCGATGACGCCGGACGCGATCAGGTTCTCGTACTGCTCGCTGAAGGCGTTGAATCCATAGTCGTCCTTGCCTTCTTTCACCTTGTTCACGACCACGGAACCTTCGTGACCGGCGTTCTCCACGATCAGGCGGATCGGCTCTTCCACCGAGCGGCGGATGATCTCGATACCGGTGGCCTGGTCGTCGTTGGCCGGCTTCAGGTCCACGAGCTTTGCCGCCGCGCGCAGATACGCAACGCCGCCGCCGGGAACGATACCCTCTTCGACCGCGGCACGGGTCGCATGCAGCGCGTCCTCAACGCGGGCCTTCTTCTCCTTCATCTCGACTTCGGTCGCGGCACCGATCTTCAGAACGGCCACGCCACCCGACAGCTTCGCCAGGCGCTCCTGGAGCTTCTCGCGGTCGTAGTCGGAGGTGGTCTTCTCGATCTGCGCCTTGATCTCGTTGATGCGCTTCTTGATGTCTTCCTTCTTGCCGACGCCTTCCACGATCGTGGTGTTGTCCTTATCGACAACGACCTTCTTCGCGCGGCCCATGTAGCTGAGCGTGGCATTCTCGAGCTTGTACCCCTGCTCTTCGGAGATCACCGTGCCGCCCGTGAGGATGGCGATGTCTTCCAGCATGGCCTTGCGGCGATCGCCGAAGCCCGGGGCTTTCACCGCGGTCACCCGCAGCGTGCCGCGCAGCTTGTTCACGACGAGCGTGGCAAGGGCTTCACCTTCGAGATCTTCCGCGATCACGAGCAGCGGCGAACCCGTCTGTGCCACCTTCTCGAGGATCGGGAGGAGGTCCTTCATCGCCGAGATCTTCTTGTCGTGGATCAGGATCACCGCGTTCTCGAGCACCGCTTCCATCGTCTCGGCATCCGTCACGAAGTACGGCGAGAGATAGCCGCGGTCGAACTGCATACCCTCGACCACTTCGATGTTCGTGTCCGTGCCCTTCGCCTCTTCCACCGTGATGACGCCGTCGGTACCGACCTTCATCATCGCATCCGCGATGAGGTCACCGATCAGCTTGTCATTGTTCGCGGAGATGGCGCCAACCTGGGCGATCTCTTTCTTGCTGGTCTTGTCGACCGGCTTGCTGATCTGCTTCAGGCCTTCGATCACCTTGGCAACGGCGATATCGATGCCGCGTTTCAGGTCCATCGGGTTGGCACCGGCCGCCACGTTCTTCAGGCCTTCACGCACGATCGCCTGCGCCAGCACGGTCGCCGTTGTGGTGCCGTCGCCGGCAACATCGGAGGTCTTGGACGCGACCTCGCGGACCATCTGGGCGCCCATGTTCTCGATCGGGTTCTCCAGTTCCACTTCCTTCGCGACCGTCACGCCGTCCTTGGTGACGGTCGGCGCACCGAATTTCTTGTCGATGACCACGTTGCGGCCCTTCGGGCCGAGGGTCACCTTCACCGCGTTGGCGAGCTGGTCCACGCCGCGCTTCAGAGCGGACCGCGCCTCGACGTCAAAGTTGATGAGTTTTGCTGCCATGGTACTTCTCCTGTGGTATGGTAATCAGATTCTGATGTCCGGGTGACTACACGATCGCAAAGATATCCGCTTCGCGCATGATCAGGTACTCTTCGCCTTCCACGGTCACTTCCGTGCCCGAGTACTTGCCGTAGAGAACCTTGTCGCCAACCTTTACTTCGGGGGCAACCTTCTTGCCGTCATCGGTCACCTTGCCCGGACCAACGGCGACAACCTCACCAACCACCGGCTTCTCTTTTGCGGTGTCGGGGAGAATGATACCACCCTTCGTCTTTTCTTCTGCCGGCGAGGGCTTAATGACCACGCGATCGGCCAACGGCTTGAGTTTCATACTGCCTCCTGTGTTGATAATGTATTGATACAAAAAGAGTTACAGATGTGTGCGGATTCGTTAGCACTCGCTTGTGTTGAGTGCTAATAAGATACAACTTCGGGGGAAAAAGTCAAGAGGGGAAGGTCGTGCCCGACAGATCACAAGCCTATCTTTGGCACATGCATGCGCAGGCCCAGGGAGAAGACAAGCCCGTGCGTCTCGAGGGATTCACCGCTTTCGCTCAACGGGAGAGTGGCAAAATGCCCATCGCATTCACAGTACACCTGCAGCAGCTCGAAGAATCTGTATTGTATACCCACTGCCGGCACTACGGATGCGACAGGACTGCGCGCGTCCTTATTGACATTTCCCGAGAGCTTCCACCAACCCCTCAGGATCCCCAACTGCAGTCGCACGTATACGTCGAACGCATTGTACGGGAAAAGACAATACATGCCGGACGTGTAGAAGCCGAAGTAGCCGACTTCGCGCAGTTCTGGAGCACCCGGACCATTTGCCTCACCCGTATACAGCAGAATCCCTAGCGCCACGCTGAACCTGGCCTCGATGTCGAAGCGGGCTCCCAGATCATAGAGCGCACCCGCGAATTGTTTCTCGATCGGCGACTCCCTGAAGCCCGTCAACCAGTTGGGGACAGAACCTCCAAACCTGTACACGGCACTCTGTGCCCCAATGCTCATACTGAGTGACAACGCTGTCCTGCCGATCGTTGCCGTCACTTCCCCTGAGTGGAATGAATCGTCCGTATCCGAGATCTCCCGGACACGCAACGGCCCTCCGGACGAATACGCGATTCCTGCGATCGACGACACGGGCAGGATCCGTAGTCCCTGTTCGAGGGCAACGACCAGAATGCTGTCCTCTGTACGCAGCACCTTCGCCTGCAGGGTGTCGCCCGAACCAAGGGCCACGACATCCGACACGTCAAAGGTCACATCCATGACAGCTGAACGGATGAACACCGCCGATTGCCGTGCTTTCGTCAGCGCAATGTGCTCGCCCGTGATCCTGGCAATGGTACCTGTGTGCGTTATCCCTTCCCTGGTCGTAATGGCGTCTGCGAATCCGGCGGCGGGAATCGAGAGAAGGACGAGCAGCATGAATGTGAGGCGGACGGTCAACATAAAAGAGAGTTCTTCGCGCTGTTCATTATCGTGAGGCCAGGCCCATGGCGCCATTGGGTGACAACCCGGGCCCGGGCAAGCTCTCGAGAGATGCCCTCTGTTCAGAGGATCACCCCCGCCTGCAGCGTCACCTCGAACGTGAACCTGGAGAGGATCCCCGTCTGTTCCGAGTTCAGATACACCGATGCGTTGCACGCAGCAAACAGAGGACTATTCTCCGAGAACACGTATTCGGCTCCCCCTCCGATCATGAGGCGATACACCGTGCTTTCGCTCCCCGTGACCTGAAGGTTGTGTCCGGCGTCCGGTTCTTCCAGAGACGAGAGGGCATATCTCGCAAAGCCAAGCCCCGCTGCCAGCAGCGGTCTCGGTCCGGTCTTGTCAGTCAGACGATATTTGACGAACACATCTCCCCGCATATACTCGACTGCCACACTGTAGGAGAAATATTCACCCTTCCACAGGTTCTTGACCGGGTTGCGGTACGTGTCTCTCCAGCGGGCGAATGACAAACCCAGGGATGTCCGGGGGGAAACGAAATAGCCCCCTTCCAGACACCAGAACAAGGCTATGGTTTTGATCGAGATCCGGGGGACGTCCCACACAGCGTACTCCCTGGGCTCGATCTCCGTCATGGTGAGCTGCTGCTTGTCCAGCCTCACGCTCGGGTTCATTCCGGCACCGCCCATGACGTACCAGTTCCTGGAGACAGTCGTTCTGCTCCGCTCGCGACGCTGTCGCACTTTTCCATCCTCGATCTGAGGTCGCAGCCATTCGTACGCACGGTGGAGCGAATCCTCAATGATCCTGAACGCGTACGTACGCTGTTCCTGACTGAACATCCCACACAGCGCATCCGCCTTCGTGAAGTCCTCCGTAGCGACATAGCCATACGTCGTCGCGAGGTTGTTCCGCAGGCGGTCGAGTTCCTCCCTGACGTGCTTCGTCCGGAAGTACCTGGCAAGTACGAGGCATTCATACGCAGCGGGGGACTTCTGTGACGCGTGCAGCCCCTGCATCTTCATGTAGAATGATGCCGACAGCTTCCCGGCGTTGCCGGCCTCATACTCATCCGCCTGAGTCATGGCATTGAGGACACGGGCAGTGAAGAGTGAATCCGGAAGATTCGGGAGCGACTGCAGATGATCGATCACCGTGCGGGCATCTTCCACCGACCCGGCCGGAGCGGCGTTGATGGCCTCCCGGGCCCCGGCATAGTCACGTGCTGCCAGGAGCGAATCGATCCGCTCGACGTTCTGGGCCTCGACCAGAGAACTGCCGACCATGAAAACGGGCACGATCATGCACCAGAATCGATTCATGAGTCCAAAGATCCTTTCCTGCCGCTGAATGTCCTATTGTCTCGAATGCAGACCCACCCCCCAAAAAAAGAATGCCTCCGATCTCAACCACAGAAACAGGAGGCATATCCAGTATCACATCGTCCCCCCCGAGTGTGCAACCGCAAGATAGCACTCCTCGAAGGAATTGTCAACGCGGACTCCGGGTGATCGTCGCCCGTGATCGTCGCCCGCATTATCTTCGCCCGCGGATCAGGCACCGCGTTCTCACTTGCCAGCGTTGGTTCTCGCCTTCTCTTTGATCTTCTTCGCGTGCTCGCGAAAATACCCCAGGTTGCGGTCGGAGAATCTCTTCGCCAACGCAACGGCCTTCTGCGATGACGCGATCGCCTCCCCCCACATCCCCGCCTTCTCATAGGCATCGGCAAGGCCATCCTGCGCGTTCGCGGAGTTCGGATTCTGTGTGATGTTCCGTTTGAAGTACCCGAGGGCCTCCTGGATGTTCCCCTTCTCCAGTGCCTGATACCCGAAATTGTTGATCACGGCCTCCGGTACTGAAATGGAATACCCTACCGTCGTGGACACTGTCCGAAAATGTTCTTCCACGAACGCAAACCCTTTTTCCAGAAGATCATCATGGAACCTATACCCCGCAAACACATTGCGCAATGCATCAATGTGCGCGAGCAGGGGGATACTGACGTGGGTCTCATCCGGGAAACCCTTCGCCACCCAGCGTAAGCCCCTGGGAGACCGGGTTTCGAGCGTCCTCACCACCCGTTGATCCGCTTCCAACGCCGGGCCGGCATCATCCGACCACGCGAAATAGAGAAACGATCTCAAGCTGTCGGTCCGTCCGAGCGATTCATCCAGCGATCGCTGCGGCAGCCCATCATCCCAATCGAGACTGGGGCTGATCGCGATATAGGCATTGAACAGCGAGGGCTCGGACGTCAATGTGTACAGGACGAATTGGCCTGAGGCCGAATGCCCGGACAGTATGCGGAATCCGTTGGTCCGCAGGTTCTTGTCGATCCTCGGCAACAGTTCCGTGGAGAGGAACCTTCTGAAATTGTTTGCCCCACCCCCGCCGTGCCAATGTGATGACCAATCGGTCTGGGTAAAATCGCGTATCCGCACAGCACTGGTGATCGCGACAACGATCACCTCGGGCATCTCCCCCTGTCCAGCAAGAAAGCCTGCCGAGGCGGCGGCGTGCGCGAAATGCGTCTCTCCATCCAGGACATACAACACCGGATATCGCCGGTCGAGTGCCCAATGATAACTTGCCGGAAGGGAGACCTGGTACGAGCGGTCTTCTTTGAGAACCGACGAGTGCATCACATACTTCTGTCCCATCACAACCGGGACCTGGCAATACCCTGATGTGGTCAGGAAAACCGCGATCACAAGTGCCATCGCCCTGTACGGCATCGTCCCGCTCTCCTCTCTTCACTGCTCGTCAGCTTCCTGCCACCTCAAACACATGGATACCGTATCCCGGGAGATCAAAGTACATCCCCTTCGCATGGAGCGCCAGGCGCTCCCGTGTATACGTGGTGCCACCGAGCAGGTCCTTGAACTCGATCAGATGTCCCTCCAGGAGGTCCAGGGGGACGTCCACGTAGACCTGCCCGCTGTGGGGCGCATAGTTCACAACGATGAGCCGGTCACCGTGCGCCTGATCGTGCCACCAGTAACTGATGAAATTGTGCCATGTGTGGTTGTCGTGCCACGCCGACCGCAGCGAGAGCAGGCGCCATTGACCCTCCCGAAACACGGGATGGTCGATGATGCCGAGCAGCGTGGTGTAGAATGCGATGCTCCGTGCGTTCGGCATCTCGGCGACCCGCCGGCGGAGTTGCACCGGGACACGCACACTGCGCGCCTCCATCTGTCCATCGTGGAGAAGGAACATGCCCGGCACCGTGGCAACGACCGCCGCAGCCGCGAACTGCCAGGCCTCCGACGGCAACATCCGGGCCGCACGCTCCTCATCGTGGTTCTCCAGGAAGCGGAGACTGCGCGACTGATACACCATGTCCGCCTTGAGGTGGTCACGCACCGACGAGGCGCCCTCACGCAGCAGCCGATCGTAGAGTGTCTTGTCGTACGTGTAGTTGAAGCCCAACTGCTGCAGATCCCACTCCCGGTTCCAGTACGCCTCGGCGATGAACATGAACCCCGGATGGGACGACGTCACCTGTCCGATGGCCTCACGCCAGAACTCCCGCTCTGCCCGATCATCCTCCGGCCGCGCACCACGCTCACCCCACGTCCGCTCGAAGACATCGGCAAGAAGGAGCATCGCCATATCGCACCGCACTCCATCGCACATCCCGGCGATCTCTTCCAGCTGCGCGATCATCGCCTCCCGCGCAGCCTTCGAGTTCACATTGAGCTGAGCGGTGTCGGTCCAACCGGGGAACATCGGATCGCGGCCGTGCGCGATCATCAACTCACCTGCCGCCGTTTGCGCAATGAACCCGTCGGTGATCTGCGCGCCGTTGCCGGCCGGATCAGTGTGGATAAAGTATTCGGGATGGTGCTTCACCCATCCGTGGTCGCGTGCGGTGTGGTTGCTCACGTAATCCAGGATGAGGCCGACCCCCTTCTTCGCGAGACGGGCGCGGAGCGACCGGAGCGCCTTGTCGCCGCCGAGTGCCGGAGCCACGCGGTACTCCTGCACTGCATACGGGGACCCGAGGATGTCCTCGGCGGCCACGTCCGGGAGCGACCTCCGGTACTCTTCCCGCAGACCGGGGGTCTCCAGGGCGAGCTGGCGTCCCAGCGCCCCCGTGGTCCACACACCCATCAACCACACGGCATCGACCCCCAACGCACACCAGCCGTCCACGATCCGGTCGGGGATGTCCGCCAGCGTGACGGTATCACCCGCCTCCTCCGAGAGTTCGTGGAGAAGGATGCGCGTGTTCACCTCATACATCACGGGATGTTGCGTCACCTGCAGACGCGGGGACACCTCGGTCTTCTTCTCGCTCTTAGCCATGGTCCGTTTCCTTGTCTTCTCCCTCATCCGTCTGCGCACCTGCCTGGCGGCGGTCGCAGCCCTCGATGACCAGCACGATCTCTCCACGCGGGGGAGCGTTGCGCACACCGTCGAGGAGCTCGCTGACCGTCCCCCGCCGCATCTCCTCGAATTTCTTCGTCAACTCCCGCGCAAGCACCGCCCGCCGGTCCCCCATCGCTTCCGCAAGATCACCCAGCGTTCGTTCGATCCGGTGCGGGGATTCATACAACACGACGGTCCGCGGTTCACCCGCGATCTGTCCGATCCGCGTCTTCCTGCCTTTCTTGTGCGGCAAAAAGCCCTCGAACACGAACCGCTCCGTCGGCAGCCCGCTGGCGACCAACGCGGTCAGCATTGCGCTCGCTCCGGGGACCGATATCACCTGCGCGCCTTCCTGCAACGCAGCACGTACCAGTGCGAACGCCGGATCGGAGATGCCGGGTGTGCCGGCATCGCTCACGACAGCCACACTCCCGCCCGTCTTCAGACGCTGAACGAGTTCAGGGATGCGGCGGAGTTCATTCTGCAAAAAATAGCTGACCAGAGGCGTGGTGATGCCGTAGTGGTCAAGGAGGACACGCGAGGTGCGCGTGTCCTCGGCGGCGATCACATCCACGTTCCCCAGGATGTGCAGCGCCCGGTGGGTGATGTCCCCCAGATTTCCGATTGGAGTCGAGACGACGTACAGCGTTCCGGGCTGGATCGTCTCCGTCATATGCCCCAGTCCCGCGGATAGCGGAAATCGACGTTGATGGTCCGGTGCGATAGTTTCGCGATGACCGGTGGCCGGCGTTTGAACTGGCTCCGGGTGATCATCCCCCGGACCCGCGTGATGAATGGCTCTGCGAAGCCCATCCTCAGCAGTTCGGCGTCCGTGCGCCGTTCGTCCAGCATACAATAGAGGAGCCGGTCGACATCCTGGTAGGTGAACCCCATCTCCCCTTCATCCGTCTGTCCCGCCCAAAGATCGGCGGAGGGCTTCTTGTCGATCACTCTGTCCGGCAGCCCGAGATGCCGCGCCAGTTGCCAGATCTGTGTCTTGTACAGGTCGCCGAGCGGATTCAGGGCTGACGCCATGTCCCCGAACAGCGTGCCGTAGCCGAGCATCAATTCGGTCTTGTTGGACGTTCCCAGAACCAGCGCTTTCTCGCGCTGGGAGATATCATACAGGATGATCATCCGTTCGCGGGCCATGACGTTCCCCCCCCGCACCCGATCGGCGCCGCTGCCGAGGGCAAGATACGGATCCACCATCGGCGAGATGTCGACCAGTTCCGTCCGGATGCCGATCGCCTTCGCGACGAGTTCGGCGTCCGCTTTGCTCTCGGGCGCACTCGTACGGTATGGCATCATGACGCCGAGGACATTCTCCGGTCCCAGCGCCCGCGCGGCGAGGGCGGCACTGACGGCCGAATCGATGCCGCCGGAGAGTCCCAGCACGCCCTTCGTGAACCCTGCAACCGACGTCTCGTCGCGCAGGAACGCCACCAGGATCTTCTCGACGAGGGACGGATCGAGGAGCGAGCCTAATTCAATACTCTCAACAGTTTCCATAGGCAGAAGGTACGAAAGGCTCGGTTCGTATTCAACATGCCGTCACGTTGATAATTCAATTCAGATATCAGATATCGGATATCTGAATTCAGAATTTCTTCATTCGGGCCACCCAACCCCCTCCCTTCGCCAGATGCACCGTCAGGGTATCCCCTGCATGCACCGCCGAGGTGGAGAACACGTGGTCGATGGCCCTTGTGTCCGCATTCACGCCATCCGCCAGCGATGTCATGACATACGGCGGCCCTGGATCGAGGAACGACAGGTCGAGGCGCACATCGCGTGCCGTGCCGTTCGTGACCGCCCCGATATACCAATCGTTCCCATGGCGCCGTGCGACGGCCACCACCTCCCCGATCCTCGCCTCCAGCACCCGCATATCATCCCACTCCACCGGGATGGACGTCATGAAGCGGGTGAAGTCATCCTCCCGCAGGTAGTCCGATGGACTGTCCGGCAGCATCCGGAGCGGACATTCGAGCACGACGCACAGCGCGGTGGTGTGCGCCCGCGTCCCCTGTCCCATCGGCCGGTCGGGCACCATACGGAATTCATGCGGCTGCGCATTGCGCACCGTTCCCGGCAGGTAGTCCGCCGCTCCCGCAACCATCCGCACGAACGGCAGCACGGTGTGGTACCATGGGGTGTCATCCTGGTTCACGCCGTTCTGTTCGAACTCGATCAAGCCTTCGCGCACTGGAGCGTTGGGCCAGGTGCGTTGCAGGCCATCGGGTTTGTACGCACCGTGGAACAGCACGAGCATCTTTCGTTTCGCCGTCTCCTCCGCGCACCGGTGATAGAACTCCACCATCTGCTGGTCGTCGCTGTTCATGAAGTCGATCTTGATCCCCGCGATCCCCCATCGCGTGAACTGCGCGAAGGCAGCATCCCACTGCCGTTCCAGCGTAGACCAGATCGCCCACAAGAGCACCTCGACGTTCTTGCCGCGGGCATAGGCCAGCACCTCCGCCATGTCCAGCCCCGGCGACACGCGGAGCAGATCCTCGTCCGGCGACCACCCCTCATCGAGCAGCACATACCGTATCCCGTATCGCGCGGCGAAGTCGATGAAGTACTTCACCGTCGGCGTGTTCACGCCACCGACGAAGTCCACCCCGTGGATATTGCGGCGCCCCCACCAATCGAGCGTGACCATGCCCGGACGTATCCACGACGGATCGGTCACCTTCGTTGGTTCTCCCAGCAGGTAGACCATCGCATTCGTCAGAAGTTCCGCATCGTTCCGCGCGACGCAGAACACGCGCCAGGGAAAGTCCCGTGATCCCCGGGTGCGTGCGATCTCCCTTGCGCGCGCGGTGACCATACCGCGCTGGTAGAGGTCGTTCCCTTCCAGTCGATCCGTCGGGTACGCGGGAAAGGCCGATGCCAGGCGTCCGTCACGCACATGCTTCAGCCAGAGCCCGGGATACGATGCGATCTGTGCCTCGGTGACAACGATACGATGGCCGCTGCGGAGCTGGCCGAGAAGCGGAAGATTCACCATACTGTCGGTGGGCATCGCCGCGGCAGCGCGCACGCGGTAGGGTGTCTCATACGCCGACCAGAACGTCTGGTTGTACTGCGCGGTGACGACCGTGCCCGGAGCGAACTGGAGGACGAGCGGTTCGTTGTCGATCACGATGTCGTGATCGATCTCCGTACTGATGCGGTAGGCGATACCCTCGTCATACGCGCGCACCGCCACCGCATACCCTCCCTGAAAACTCACCACCGCCTCGTTATAGCGTTCGGGCACACGGGCGGATCGTTCGCGGACAACGGGGGTGATCAGGGTATCGGCTGCATTCCGGGACACCATGGCTACCCGCGGGACAGACCGGAACGGCGAGCCGTCCCGGAAATCCAGCCGGATCGGAGCAACCGTGAACAAGGCCGTCCTGCCATCAGAGGCATGCAGCGAGATCTCCGTCCCGACAGTCAGGGTGGCCTTGAGGCGGGTATCGGGAGACACCACCGTGATATCGCGCGCAGCGCACAGGACAGAGAAGGTACACATGACTCCGATCAGAAGGGGACGCTTCATAGGTGACCTGTCGATGGTCCACGTCGTGTGGGAAGTGATGCAGGAATATAGCCTTTGCAGGGCGGACAGTCAACGAAAACGGGGCATGCGCCACCTTGCAACTCCCTCCTCTATTATGTATCTATAGAAGAGCGGAATCATCACGACGTACTCCCATGGTCTGGCAGGAGGTGCTGCATGAAACGGGTGTTCACGGTGTCCTCGGTCGTTCTCGTTCTTCTCATGACCCCGCACGGGAAAGCGCTGCCACAGGCCACGCTGAGCCCACGGCTATCGAACGCGATCGCGCACACGTCGCCGTCCACGATCCATCATGCCTGGGTGTATTTCACCGACAAGGGCGGGGCCGATGTGAAGAAGGCTGCACCCGGCACGCTGGTTGGCGAGGCATCGCTCCGGCGCCGCCTGAACGTGATGCCGGCCGACGCCCTCGTGGACGGAAGCGATCTGCCGGTGCACACCCCCTATGTCACCCGTCTCGCCGCAAGCGGCGCCACGGTCGGACAGCTCTCCAAATGGCTGAACGCCGTGAGCATCCGGGGCACGGCGGAGCAGATCGCACGGTGCGCTTCGCTCCCATTCGTGAGATCCCTGGACCTCGTCGCGGGCTTCAAACGATCGCCCGACCCGGCGGTTCCGGCGGACGAACAGGCCCCCGCATTACAGAAGCAGACCGGCACACACTCCCTCGACTACGGTTCGTCGTTCTCCCAGGTGAACACGATCAACGTCCCGGCGATCCACGACCTCGGCAACGCCGCCCAGGGGGTCATCGTCGGGGTCTTCGATAACGGCTTCCGTCTGCCGGCGCACGAAGCATTCGCCACCATGAACATCATCGCCACCTACGACTTCGTGGACAACAAGGTGAGTGTGGTCCCCGTGAATCCCAACTCGAGCTTCGGGGACCACGGCGTCTATACGCTCGCCACGATCGGCGGCTACAAACCGGGCGCCGTCATCGGTCCCGCCTACGGTGCGAGCTACATCCTTGCGCGCACCGAGAACGACAGCAGCGAGACGCCGGCGGAAGAGGACAAATGGGTGCGCGCGATCGAGTGGGCGGACAGTCTGGGCGTGCAGGTGACGAGCACTTCCCTCGGCTATCTGGACTTCGATGCCGGCTCGACGAGCTGGACCTGGGAGAACATGGATGGGCGCACCACCGCCATCACGCGTGCGGCGGCGATGGCAGTGCGGAAGGGGATCCTCGTGGTGAACTCCGCGGGCAATGAGGGGTTCAATGCCACGCACAATACGCTCGTTGCCCCGGCGGACGGTGACAGCGTGCTTGCGGCGGGGGCGGTCACGCCTCAGGGGGCGCGTGCGTCCTTCAGCTCCGTCGGCCCCAGCACCTCCGTTCCGCCCCGCATCAAACCCGACGTGATGGCGCAGGGCACCAGCGTGTTCGTGGCCAGCGCCACGAACACCACCGGCTATATCGTCATCCAGGGAACGTCGTTCTCCTGCCCGCTCACCGCGGGCGTGGCGGCATTGCTCGTCAAGGAGCACCCGACAGCGGCCCCGATGACGATCGTGAATGCGATGAAGGCGACCGCGAGCATGGCCACGACGCCCGACAACCTGATGGGCTACGGGATCCTGAATGCCGTTGCGGCACGGAACGTCCTGAACACCACCGACACCAACGGTCTGCCGTCAGTCGAAGGCGGCGACTACCATCTCGGCCAGAATTATCCCAACCCGTTCAATCCCGGAACCCGGATCGAATATGCCGCACCACGCGAAGCGGATGTCACGCTTGCGATCTACGACATGATCGGACGGAAGGTGCGTACGCTCGTCAGCAGCACCGTGCAGCGTGGCAGACACCTTGCGGAATGGGACGGCAGGGACGACAGGGGCGTCGAGGTGGCGGCGGGAGTGTACATCTACCGGCTGACCGCCGCCGGTATCGACGGCGGCCAGTCGGTGATCAACAGGAAGCTGCTCCTACTTCGCTAACGACTTGCGGATGATCTCGATCCCGAGATCGATCTCGTCGCGGGAGACATTCAACGGCGGACGGAAGCGGATGGACCGTTCGCCGCTGGGCAGGATGATGAGCCCCAGGTCGAACGCCGCCTCGCGGATCTCGGTGCGCTTCTCCGGGGTCACCACATCGAACGCCGCAAAGAGACCGAGTCCGCGCGCGTTGGAGAAGAGATCCGGGAACTCCGCCACGAGTTCCTGCAACCGCTTCAGCAGGTGTGCACCCACCACCCGTGCATTCTCCACCAGCTTCTCCTTCTCGATGATCTCCAGGTAGCGCTGCGCGCGCACCATGTCCACCAGATTGCCACCCCACGTGGAGTTGATGCGGCTCGGAACGGCGAACACGTTGTCCTTCACGTCATCGATCCGCTTGCCGCACAGAATGCCGCACACCTGCATCTTCTTCCCGAACGAGATGATGTCGGGTTCCACGAAATGCTGGTGCGCCCACATCTTGCCCGTCATCCCCACGCCGGTCTGCACCTCGTCCGTAATGAGCAACGCTTCGTTCTCATCGGCGAGGTGCCGGAGCGCCCGGAAGAACTCCGGCCGGAACTGGCGGTCGCCTCCCTCGCCCTGGATCGGTTCGATGATGATCGCGGCGATGTCGTCCGGATTGTCGTGGAATGCCTGTTTGATGGCCGCGATGCTGCGCTGTTCTTCCTGCTCGACGAGTGCCGCCGTCTCCGCGGTCATGGGGAACCGCATGGCGGGGGCAGGCACGCGGGGCCACGGGAACTTCGGGAAGAGATCCGTCTTCACCGGATCGGTATTGGTCAGCGAGAGTGTATACCCGCCGCGGCCATGGAAGGCACCCTGGAAATGGATGATCTGCCGACCGCGCTCCTCGCGGAGCCCGCGGGCAAAGTTCTTCCGTATCTTCCAGTCGAATGCCGTCTTGAGCGCATTCTCCACGGCCGCCGAGCCCCCCTCGATGAAGAAGGCATGGGGCAGAGAGGGGGGGATGGCAACGCGCGAAAACGTTGCGAGGAAATCGGCCTGCTCGTTGGCGTAGATATCGGACAGCGAGGGTTTGTTGACGGCCGCGAGCGCGAGCTTCTTCCGGAAGTCCGCCGACGTCATCATCGGGTGGTTGAGTCCCACCGGCGACGACGCCACGAAGGTGAAGAAATCCAGGTACAGCTTGCCCGTGCGGGCATCAACGATGAATGAACCACGGCTCTTCTTCAGGTCGATGACGATATCGAACCCGTCGATGAGCATATGCTGGCGCAGTGTGGGGAACACTGCATCGGGTGCCACAAGGGACTTCAGGGGCCGGCGTGCCGTTGCGGCCTTGCGCGGTGCTGCGCCCTTCCCTGTGCGCGGTGCGGTACGTGCCACCGCGCGACGTGTCGTCGTGCGCTTCTTCATGATGTCGCTCCTCCAATGAATGAATACTGTTCAATGGTCCGAATACAGGAGGAGCGGCACTTAGAAGAATTCGTTGTGCTCGAACAAGGACACGAAATAGAGGGGCTGGCGCGCCACGGGATCAGTCCTGATAATTATCGATCTGTGCCCGCTGCAAACCGCCGGAATAGTCCACGTACACGGTCTTCCACTCCGAGAAGAAGTCGTACACCGTCCACCCGCCTTCGCGGTGGCCGTTGCCCGTCTGCTTCACGCCGCCGAACGGCATGTGCGCCTCGGCGCCGATGGTCGGCGCATTGATGTACGTGATGCCGGCCTTGATGTCGCGGATGGCCGTATAGGCATCATTGATGTTCGTCGTATACAGAGACGACGACAGGCCATAGATGGTGTCGTTCAGGATGCGGATGCCCTCCTCCAGCGTCCTGAATTTGATCACCGACAGCACCGGTCCGAAGATCTCCTCTTTCGCGATGCGGTGGTCGGGCTGAACACCCGTGAAGACCGTCGGGCGGTAGAACCATCCCCTGGCCAGATCGCCGTCCTTCGGGATCCTGCCGCCGGCAACCACCTTCGCGCCCTGCTGCAGCCCGATATCGACATAGCTCTGGACCGTCTGCTGCTGCGATTCGTTCACGCACGGGCCCACGTCGATGCCCGGCTTCAGGCCGTCGCCCAGCTTCAATGCTTCCACCCGCTTCACGAGTTCCGCCACGAACGTGTCGTGGATCTTCTCGTGCAGCAGGAGGCGGCTCGTCGCCGTGCAGCGCTGCCCCGTGGTGCCGAAGGCACCCCAGAGCACACCGTCCAACGCGAGTTCCATGTTCGCATCCGGCATCACCATCTGGGCATTCTTGCCGCCGAGTTCGAGGGACACGCGCTTCAGCGTGGCCGATGCCATCTCCGAGATCTTCTTGCCGACCATCGTGGAGCCGGTGAAGCTCACGAGATCCACTTCGTCGTGGCCCACGATCGCATTGCCCACTTCACCACCGCCGCCGTGCACGATATTCACGACACCCGGGGGGACGCCTGCTTCGGCGAGGATCTCGACCAGCGCGGTGGCCGTTGCGGGGGTGTCCGATGCCGGCTTGAACACGACCGTATTGCCGCAGACCAGGGCAGGGAAGATCTTCCACGTCGGGATCGCCATCGGGAAGTTCCACGGCGTGATGATGCCCGCAACGCCGATCGGCACGCGCATGGCCATATTGAACTTATTCGGCAATTCCGACGGGACGGTGTGACCGAACAGACGGCGCCCCTCACTGGCGGCGTAATAGGCGGTATCGATGCCTTCCTGCACGTCGCCGCGCGTCTCGGCAAGCACCTTCCCCATCTCCCGGGTCATCTGCTTCGCCAGCTCTTCCTTCTTCTCGACCATCAGGTCGCCGACCTTCTTCAGGATATCGCCGCGCTTGGGCGCGGGCACCAGCCGCCACTCTTCGAAGGCGCGGCGCGCTGCGCGGATCGCCACTTCAACGTCATCCTTCCCGGACTTCGGGAAGGTGCCAACGACCTCATCCCAGTTCGCGGGGTTCCGGTTCTCGAAGGTCTTGCCGGAGATGGCATCCACCCACTTGCCGTCGACATAATTCTGGAATTTCTTTGCCATACGATCGTCCTTTGTTCTGAGTGCGTCCCTGGGATCCGTGGGCTAGGCAAGCCCTGCGCGGGCGAAGATCACATCCACATTCTTGATGCTCTTGTTCAGGTCGAACAGCGACTCCACACCATCCACCCCCAGCATATCGCGCACGGCGGGCTCCGCGAGGAGCAGGTCCTTGAACTCCTTGCCGCTCTGCCAGACGTCCATCGCGCATGTCTGCACGATGCGGTAGGCGTCCTCGCGCTTCATTCCCTTCTTCGTCAGCGCCAGCAGCACCGACTGCGAGAAGATGAGGCCGTGAGTCCGGTGCAGATTCTTCAGCATGTTCTCGGGGTACACGAGCAGCCGGTCCACCACATCCGTGGTCAGTGCCAGCATGTAATCCAGGAGGATGCAGCTGTCCGGGATCACCACACGCTCCACCGAGGAGTGCGTGATATCGCGTTCATGCCAGAGCGCCACGTTCTCCATCGCGGCCTGAGCATTGCCGCGGAGGACGCGCGCAAGTCCCGCGATGCGCTCGCAGGTGATGGGGTTCCGCTTGTGCGGCATCGCCGACGACCCCTTCTGTCCCTTCGAAAAATACTCCTCCGCTTCCAGCACCTCGGTCTTCTGGAGGTGACGGATCTCGGTGGCGATCTTCTCGAGCGAAGCGCCGGTCAGCGCCAGGGCGTTCATGAACTCGGCATGACGGTCGCGCTGCAGCACCTGCGTCGACACGGGCGCCGGCGTCAGGCCAAGTCGCGCACACACGTACTCTTCCACCGCGGGACTCAGATGCTCGAACGTCCCGACCGCACCGGAGATCTGTCCGACGGCGATGCGTTCGACCGCCGCCTTCATCCGGGCGATGTTCCGTTGCGCCTCAGCATACCAGAGTGCCAGCTTCAACCCGAAGGTGGTCGGTTCCGCGTGGATCCCGTGCGTGCGTCCCACGGTGATCGTGGTCTTGAACTCCTTCGCCCGGCGCGCGAGGACGCCTGCCAGCTTCTCCAGCGACTGCAGCAGCATCTCACCGGATTGCTTCATCTGCACGGCCAGCGCGGTATCGAGGACGTCCGACGAGGTCATACCGAGATGGATGAAGCGGGCCTCCGGGCCGACATACTCCCCCACGTTCGTCAGGAATGCGATCACATCGTGCCGCACCTCTTCTTCGATCGCTTCGATCCGCTGCACATCGAACTTCGCCTTCGCACGGATGACCGCGACGGCCTCGGCGGGGATCACGCCCTGCTGTGCCTGGGCCTCGCAGGCCAGGACCTCGATCTCGAGCCAGATCCGGTAGCGGTTCTCATCCTCCCAGATCGCTCCCATGGCGGGTCGTGTATAGCGGTTGATCATTCGGGCTGCTTCTCCAGACGAAGGGACACGGTCATTTCGTGGCGGTCACGGATCACTGTCAGCTTCAGGGTCTCGCCGGTACGGGCTTCATCCACGATCGCGATCAGCGAGGACTCATCGTTGACCTTCTCGCCGTTGGCTTCGATGATGATATCGCCCTCGCGCATGCCGGCGCGTTCGGCGGGGCTCGACCGCTTCACGTCGCTCACGATCACGCCCTGCACCTTGTCCAGACCGAAATACCGGGCAATGCGCCGGTCGACCGCCTGGATCTGCAGGCCGGTCCAGAAATTGCGCTCGATCTTCCCGCTCTTGCGCAGTTCGGCGACGATCGTCTTCACCCGGTTGATGGGGATGGCAAATCCGAGGCCCACGCTCCCCTGGTTCGGCGTATAGATGACGGAGTTCACCCCGATCACTTCGCCCATGGCATTGAGGAGCGGACCCCCGCTGTTCCCGGAGTTGATGGCGGCATCGGTCTGGATCATGTCGCGGTACACGCGCCCTTCACCCGATTCGACCTTCATGCCGGTGTTGCTCACCACCCCAACGGTCACGGTGGGCTTGTCATTGATATCAAAGAGCCCGAACGGGTTGCCGAGCGCGATCACCCATTCGCCGATGATCACATCATCAGACGTGCCGAGGCGGACATACGGAAGGTCCTTCCCCTCGATCTTGAGGAGGGCGATGTCGGAGATCAGGTCCGTGCCGATCAGCTTCGCTGTGTATTGCTTGCCGCTGGTGAGCGTGACGGTGATCTCTTTTGCATTGCCGGCAACGTGGTCGTTGGTGAGGATGTAGCCATCCGGCGAGATGATGAACCCGGAGCCGAGGCCCTGCACCTGCTGCGTATAGGTGCGGTCGCCGAAGAACTGGCGGAAGAATGGATCATTGCCCCAGGGAGAGACCTGCCGGTACTGGCGCAGTTCGACGACGTTGATACCGACCACGGCGGGACTCGCCGCGGCGACGGCCCGCGTGATGGCATTGCGGCGCCCGGTGCCGAGCGATCCGCCGACTGAATCACGCCCTTCGGGAGTGGATGCCACGGTGAATGCCTGGTCAAACGCAGCGTCGGGACTGGTGAGTGGACGCACGGGATCGGGGTCAGCGCCCGCACTCTTGCCGAGGCTGTACCCGATGACGCCTCCACCGACCGACGTTGCAAGAACGAGAAGCAGCAGCCCTGCCACACGCGCGATCATTTCACTCTCCTCTGTGCACGTTTCTCTTGCATGAATTCACGGACCGGCCCGATGAGCCGGGACAGGATCAGGGCCATGAGCAGTATGATGAACCACGGCGTCAGGCGCTGATCGGGAATGCCGGGCAGACTCCCCGGCCACAGGACAATGATGACCGGACTCACGATGCTCGCAACGGCGCTGGCCGGGTTCACACTCCGCAGGAGGACGAACGCGAGGGACCAGAGCAGGCACCAGAGGGGTACGAGCCCCCAGAGCAGGACCAGTGCGGCTCCCGCGGCGGTCGCGAGACCCCGGCCACCCCTGAACTTCAACCAGAACGGGTAATTATGACCCAGAACCGCCGATAATGCGGCGACCATACCGGTCAGAGGCCATTCACCGCCCAGTGCCCGGGCGGCTTCAACTGCTGCAACACCCTTCAGCAGATCGAGGATCATCACGCTTGCCCCCACGACACGGGACCGCGTGACCTCAAAACTATTCAGCGCCCCTACGTTTCCGCTTCCTGCAGTCCGGAGATCGATACGGGATTGCCAACGAACCAGGATGTAAGCGGTCGGGATGGAACCCAGAAGATAGCCGGCCAGTGCGGCAAGAAGGATCTGTTCCACAATGTCCCGAAGACGTAGAAAGCGCGATTAGTAGTAAAGGTACGAAAAACGGCCTGGAGAGTCAACGGCGCGGTTTTCTTGATATTCCTGCACGAATGAGGTATATTGGGCGGGATGACCGACCGCATGCTCCACCAGCTATTTGCCCGCTTCAAGAGCGGGGCACTCACCGAGGATGAGCTCCTGCAGCATCTGTCCTCCCGCATGTATGAGTCCCTGGGGTTCGCCACCGTGGACCATCACCGGGAGATGCGCCAGGGTTTTCCGGAAGTCATCTTCAGCGAAGGGAAGACGCCGCAGCAGGTCGCGGGGATCGCGCGTGCGATCGTGCGCCGTGGGAGCGTGCTCCTTGCGACACGTGCGTCACGTGCGCACTTCGCGGCCGTGAAGAAGGTCGTGCGCGGTGCGCGCTACGATGCGGAAGCGCGCACGATCACCGGGAACGCATCGAAGGTCGTCGCCCAGGGGCGCGGCACCATACTGGTGGTGACCGCCGGGACGTCCGACATCCCGGTGGCAGCGGAAGCGGTGGTGACCGCAACGGTGATGGGGAATGAGGTCGCATCACTGTTTGATGTCGGGGTGGCAGGGATCCACCGGATCCTGATGCAGAGTCAGAAGCTCCGCCAGGCCACGGTGATCATCGTGGTTGCCGGCATGGAAGGCGCGCTGGCAAGTGTGGTCGGCGGCATGGTGGATGTGCCCGTGATCGCCGTCCCGACGTCGGTCGGCTACGGTGCCAATTTTCGCGGCGTGTCAGCGCTCCTGGGTATGCTCAACTCGTGCGCATCCGGCGTCACCGTTGTGAACATCGACAACGGGTTCGGCGCAGGGTACGCGGCCTCACTCATGAACCGTTCCGCCGGTGACCGCCGTCACGGCCGCTGACCGGTTCCCTTGAATTCAAGGCAGTCGTTGTCTATATTGAATGGTTCACATCCTAATCATCTCTTCCGCTCTCAGCACCTGACCGCACTATGAAAGCCGTCATCATGGCTGGTGGGTTCGGGACACGGTTGCGCCCGCTCACCTGCAACACGCCCAAACCCATGGTGCCACTCATGAATAAACCCATGATGGCCCATATCGTCGCCCTGCTGAAGAAGCACGGGCTCAACGACATCATCGCCACCCTGTTCTATTCTCCCGAGGCGATCACCGGTCACTTCGGGGACGGATCGGCACTGGGTGTCAAGATGCAGTACGTCAGGGCCGACGCGGATTACGGCACTGCCGGGAGCGTCCGCAATGCCACGAAGGGGATGAACGAACGCATCCTGATCATCAGTGGCGATGTGCTCACCGACTTCGACCTGACCGCTGCCCTCCGCTATCACGAAGCCAGGAAGGCCAAGGCCACGATCGTCCTGACCCACGCCAAGAACCCGCTGCAGTTCGGCGTGGTGATCACCGGCGAGGACGGCAAGATCACGCGCTTCCTGGAGAAGCCGTCGTGGGGCGAGGTGTTCAGCGATACGATCAACACCGGCATCTACATCATCGAGCCGGATATCCTGGAGATGATCCCCTATCGCCAGGATTTCGATTTCAGCAAGGACCTGTTCCCGCTCATGCTGCGGCAGGACCTGGGGTTGTACGGGTACACCACGGACGGGTACTGGCGCGACATCGGCAACCTGAATGAATATCAGGATGCCCACATGGACGTGCTGGCAGGGACCGTGAACGTGGACCTCACCGGGTTGCAGTCGGGCAATGCGTTCATCGGGGAAGGGACACGGATCGACCTCGGAACCGTCCAGGTCTCCGGCCGCGTGATCGTGGGCAGGAACTGCACCATCGGCGAAGGATCGAAGATCTCGAATTCGATCATCGGCGATAACAGCGTGATCGGGCCCGGCTCCATCATCACCAACTCGGTGATCTGGAGCGATGTGGTTGTCGGACACAACTCCGAGATCTCCTCCGATGTGATCGGGTCCAAGTGCTCCATCGGCGAGAAGGCGGTGATCGCGGAGAACGTGTTCATCGGCGATGGCTGCTGGATCGGCCGCGGTGCCCGGCTCAGCGCGAACATCAAGCTCTGGCCGGAGAAGGTCGTCGAGGAGGGCGCGGTCCTCACCCGCAGCCTCGTCTGGGAAGACAAGTGGCTGCGCGAGCTGTTCACCGACTCCCGCGTGACCGGCCTGTCCAACATCGAAATGAACCCCGAGTTCGGCGCGAAGCTGGGCGCGGCCTACGGCGCATTCATCGGCGCCGGCAAGACCGTCGTGACGTGCCGCGATTCCGACAACGTGTCGCGCATGATGAACCGCGCGATCCTCTGCGGCCTCGTCTCCGCCGGCGTGAACACCTTCGACCTCCGGGCGATCTCCATCCCCCTGCTGCGGCATGAACTGAGCAGCGGCAAGGAGGCGGGCGGGATCCACGTGCGCCGTAACCCGACGGACAAGAACCTTACGGACATCATCTTCTTCGACGCCAACGGCAAGGACCTCCCCACGTCCAAGACCAAGAGCGTCGAGCGCCTGTTCTTTGGCGAGGACTTCGCCCGGGCCCCGCGCGAGAAGGTGGGCGGCATCTCCTTCCCGGAACGGACCACCGAGGCGTACAAGGAGAAGTTCCTCTCCTCCCTCGATATCGAGGCGATCAGCAAGAAGAAGTTCAAGCTGGTCATCGACTATTCCAATGGCGTCGCCTCCACGATCTTCCCGATCATCCTCGGGTCGTTCGATTGCCAGGTGGTGGCCCTGAATGCGCACCTCGATCCGCGGAAGCTGACGCGGGACAAGTACGAGTTCGACTACTCGATGAAGCAGCTCTCGCACATCGTGACATCGCTGAAATACGACATGGGGTGCCTGATCGACGGCGGCGGTGAGCGTCTCTTCCTCGTGAACGAGAACGGCGATGCCTTCGATAGCGACCGGTTGCTGACCGTGGTCACCGACATGTTCCTGCAGACCCACAAAGACGTCGAGTCCGTGGCCGTCCCCATCACCTCCAGCGGTGAGATCGACCTGCTGGCCGAGCGGCACAAGGTGAAGGTCGTGAAGACCCGCAACAGTCACCTCGCGATGATGGAGGCAGCGGCCAACAAGAAGATACGCTTCATCGGCGGAACGAAGGGCGGCTTCATCTTCACCGACTTCTTCTTCGCCACTGATGCGATGTACTCGCTCGCGAAGCTGCTCGAAATGATGGCGCACGCGGACAAGCGCCTGGGCGAGTTCGACACCGAGATCCCGCGGCTGTATCTGGCGCGGCGCACCGTGAATTGCTCCTGGGAGCACAAAGGAAAGGTGATGCGGCACATCATGGCCGACACCGACACCATGCGGCGCGATCTCGTGGACGGTGTGAAGGTCTACCTCCCGGAGGGCACGAAGGGCATTTCCGTCCTGATGATCCCGGACAAGGAACGCCCGCTCTTCCATGTGAGCGCGGAGGCGCGCGACCAGCAGTCCGCTGACCGCCTCGCCCTCGACTATGAAAAGAAAGTGATCACCTGGCGTGATGAACCATAGGAGAATTGCCACGAGATGAAGATCAGTGATATTCTGACCGAGGACCTCGTCGTCGCCGGACTCAAAGGATCGTCGAAGAACGATATCATCGATGCCATGGTGGACCTGGTCGCCCTCTCGCCGAAGGTCATCGAGAAGGAGAAGGTCCGGACCGCCATCCTGGAACGTGAACGCATCATGTCCACGGGCGTGGGGAACGGCTTCGCCATCCCCCACGGCAAGACCGATGCGGTCTCGGAGATCGTCGCCGCGTTCGCCGTCACCGAAGAGGAGATCGATTACGATTCCCTCGATGAGAAGCCGGTCCGACTTGTCTTCCTGCTCGTCGGCAAGGACAATCTTGTCGGCCCGCACATCAAGCTGCTCAGCCGCATATCCCGGCTCATGAACAAGGAGGAGTTCCGCAAGCGGCTCCTCCTCGTATCGACACCCAAGGAGATCATCGATCTCTTCCGGCAGGAGGAGGCCTCCTATTTCGAGCTGTAGGGAGGAATGATGCCACGCACGAAGTCGACAAAGACCCGGACCGAACCGGAGTACCGCCTGTTGGTCGTCCCCCGCGTTTCCGAACGAACCCAACGCCCCACCACCCTTGTTGTCCTGGAGACCACCAAAGCTTTCGCCACGTTCCGGTATGAGCTGTCGGTGAAGACCGAGGCCACACCGTCGTCGCTGCACCTGACCGTCCTGGGCTTCCGTACGCCACAGCTCAGCCTGCCCTCGGCAGGACCGGCCCGCTTCTCCCAGGAGTATGAGGAGTTCCATGGTCCGCTCGTGGTGACGATCCAGGGGATCGACGGCAGGACCACGGCGTTCACTCTGGAGATCGCCCCGGGCACCGTGGCACTTGCAAAGAAACCGCGCGCCTCCTTCGCGACCATCACCACCGACCTCTCACAATGGCATAACAGGGAATTCTGATCATGATCCCCGTTCTCTTTGAAATCGGCCCCCTCCGGGTCTATAGCTACGGGCTCATGCTCGGCATCGCGTTCCTCCTCGGTAGTGCCATCATGGCGCGGGCACTGAAGCGCCGCGGACTCGACCCGGGCATCGCGAACACGGTCACGATCCTCGCTGTCGCCTTCGGCATCGCCGGCGCAAAGCTCCTCTACCTCCTGGAAGAATTTGAAGCGTTCACCGCGAATCCGGTGGGCATGACGTTCTCCGCGGGCGGACTCACCTGGTACGGCGGGTTCCTGCTCGCCCTGCTTGCAGTGTCGCTCTACATCCGCTGGAAGAAGGTCCCGTTCATGAAGGTCTGGGACTGTCTCGGCATCGCGCTCATCCTGGCCTACGGTGTCGGACGCGTGGGATGTCACCTCTCGGGTGACGGAGACTACGGCCAGCCGACCTCGCTGCCGTGGGGCACCATCTATGCGCAGGGAACGGCCAAGCCGACCATCATGCTGGAGGATTACTTCCGGCGTGAGCCCGCTGCCCGGGAGGCATGGCACTATGATTCGCTTCGCGTCATGGTCGCGGGCCGGGACAAGACGGGCCACATCTATACCGAGTTCGATGCGCGGACGCCCCTCCATCCGACACCGTTATATGAACTGCTCTTCGGCATCGCCGGGTACTTCATTCTCCTCGCGCTGGAAAAGAAACACCTGATCCCGGGCCAGCTGTTCATGGCCTATCTGATGCTGTCCAGCACATTCCGGTTCATCGTGGAGTTCCTGAGGCTCCAACCCCGCATCGCGCTCGGACTCTCCGAAGCCCAGCTCTTCAGCATCGTGCTGTTCATCCTTGGCGCCGCGGGGTATCTCCTCCTCTCCCAACGGCACGCCACACCCCCATCACGCGCATAGGGAACGGACCCGAGGGTCCGCAGCTGCTATGACGAATGTTCTGACCGGCCGCAAGCCGGTGCTCGAGGCCCTCAGGGCAGGACGGCCGCTCGACAAAGTGATGGTGCTGCGCGGGACCCATGGCAGCACCATCGACGAGATCCGACGGCTCGCAGAGCACCGTGGCATCACCATCCTGGACTCCGAGAAGCAGCACTTCCGGGAATTCTCCCCCGACGCCCTCACACAGGGCGTGATCGCCTTTGCACCGGAGAAGAAGGCCACCGGCCTCGATGAGATCCTCTCCGGCATCCGCGAAAGCGGCGAAACCGGGTTCCTGCTCATCCTTGACCAGATCGAGGACCCGCAGAACCTCGGTGCACTCATCCGCACCGCGGAATGTGCGGGCGTGCACGGCGCGATCATCCCGAAACATCACGCGGCCCCGATCAACCCCACCGTCGTGAAGGCGTCCGCCGGCGCGACGGAACACCTCCCCATCGCAGAGGTCACCAACCTCGTCAGTGCGATCGAGGAACTCAAACGGTCAGGCTTCTGGGTGGTGGGACTGGCAGGGGATGGAGACAAGACCTATGCACAGGTGGATTACACCGTGCCGACCGCATTCGTTGTGGGGAATGAAGGGCGCGGGATCCGGCGGCTCGTGAAGGAACACTGCGACCATCTCGTCCGGATCCCCCTCTTCGGCAAAGTGGAATCACTGAACGCTTCGGTCGCCGGCGCGCTCGGCATGTTCGAAGTCGTGCGGCAACGCGAACGCCGCTGAGCTACTCCCGCTCCAGGCCGAACTTCTTCATCTTGTTGTATAAATGACTCCGCTGGATCTCCAGCGCATCCGCCGTCTTGCTCACATTCCAGTCGTGCACTTCCAGCTGCTTCTTGATGAAGGCCGCCTCGGCCCGATCCTTGAAGTCCTGGAACGTCAGGTTCTGCGCCAGCAGGTCCTCCACGACGCCCCCGGCCCGGGGTGCTTCCTGGAAGACTTCGATCCGCGCGATCTCATCGCCCGGCGTCATGATCACCAGGCGCTCCACCGTGTTCCTGAGCTCCCGCACATTGCCGCCCCAGGGCATGCCCTGCAGGGTCCGGAGCACATCATCGGTGAAGCGCTTCGGCGCCATCCCGTTCTGTGCACAGACATCGGCGGCAAAGGACGCGGCCAACAGCGGGATATCCTCGCGGCGTTCGCGCAGCGCCGGGACGCGGATCGGGATCACGTTCAGACGGTGATAGAGGTCCTCGCGGAATGCACCGCCCTTCACGGCCTCCGGCAGATTCTTGTTCGTCGCGGCGAAGACACGCACATCGACCTTGATCTGGCGTGACCCGCCGACGCGCTCGATGTGCCCTTCCTCCAGCGCACGCAGCACCTTGGCCTGCGCGGTGAGACTCATGTCGCCGATCTCATCCAGAAAGATCGTGCCGCCATCCGCAAGTTCGAATTTCCCGATCCGGGTACCCGTGGCACCGGTGAATGCGCCCTTCTCGTGCCCGAACAGTTCCGATTCGATGAGCTCATTCGGGATCGCCGCACAGTTGACCTCGATCAGCGCCTGTCCCGACCGCTTGCTGAGCCGGTGCAACGCACGGGCCACGAGCTCTTTCCCTGACCCGTTCTCGCCGGCGATGAACACGCGGGCCTCGGTGGGGGCCACGCGCTCGATGAGCGCAAGCATGTCCTTCATCACCTGCGTCTCGCCGATGATACGGTACTTGCCTTCGACCTGCTCCCGCAGACGCTTCACCTCGACGGCGTTGCGAGCCACCATGATCAGGTGGTCGCGGTCCAGAGGTTTGGTGAGGAAATCAAAGACGCCCAACCGCAACGCCTCCACCGCGGTATCGACCGTCGCGTGCCCCGAGATCATGATCACCGGCAGCGAGGGGTATTCCGACCGCAGGGTATCGAGGACACGCATCCCGTCGATGCCCGGCATCTTGATGTCCAGAAAGACCAGGTCGATGCCGCCCGCCGCGACGCGCGCGAGGGCCGCCGGCCCATCGGCGGCTTCCGCCACTGCGAACTTCTCATACTCGAGCGTCATCCGGATGGTCTCGCGGATGGTCGCTTCATCGTCAACGATCAGTACGGTCTTCATGGTCACTCTTCCTCGTGCACCTGCACGGTATCGATGAGCGGAACGGACAACGCCGTCCCCATGGATGCGGACGGGAGCACGGTGCGGTCGCGCAGGAACGCCAGACCGAACATGCCGCCCCGTCTGTTCGCTTCCATATCGCGCGCCTCCAGCGCCCCCTCCACGATGAACCGGTCCTCGCCCCACTCGATGAACGATCCCACACGCTCCACGGTCGCCTGGGAGCCGGTCAGCACGGCAAGCAGTGCCGCCCCGAAAAAATGCTGGAGCTTGTCGCGGTCACCCCACACCGGGGTGTCGGGATACAGGCGCAGCGGCAGCGCTGCATGCCGCCGGGCGAATTCCTCGGGAAACTCCGACGTGAGCGGGAACCAGAGCAGCGGACCGAGGAACGGGATCCGCATGCCGAACCTGTGGTGATCCAGCACCGCGAGCGTGACGATCGTGAGTGTCGCGTACGGATTGTTCCACGACATCCGGAGTGCGCGGCGGAAGAGCACATCCACCGCGATCACATCGCCGCGCGCGCGGCGTATCTCCCGGTATTCATCACTCACCACATATTCTTTCAGCGCCACGGCATCCTGCAGGATCTTGGGCAGGAGGAACATGGCAATGGCCTCCTGCAACGGATGGATATCCTCCACGGGCTCCACACCCTGACAGGCCGTTGAAGGGAGCGCCGTACTATCCACCTGAGCGAAGGCACCGGGGTTCAGCGCCGCCACCATCGCGAGCAGGCCCCCCCACCGGCGGACACGCGCGATCAACGACCGCCATGCATGGTTCACGAGACCGGCCCGATGCGTTCGATAAGGTCGTGCGCGACATCGAAGGGAGTGCGTTCCCCGCGCAACACCGCTTCCACCGACGCCGTGAGCTCCGCCCGCCGTGCGGGAGTCCATAACTGGCGCCGCACTTTGCTCACGACGATCTCCGCGATGCGTGTTTCCATCCGCTCCCGGCGCCTGCGGGCCTGTGTGCCATCCGCCTCGATGCGATCCCGGAAGGCCGCGATCGCGAGGAGCACCTCTTCCACACCTTTCCCTTCGGAGGCAACCGTGCGGAGGACGTCCGGAAGCGGCAGGTCCGCCTGACGGAACATGAGCGTGGAGCTGAGCGCCTGGACAGCCTGCTCGGCCCCGGGGCGGTCGGCCTTGTTCATGACGAAGAGATCGGCGATCTCCATCAGGCCGGCCTTCATGGCCTGCACGGCGTCGCCTGATTCCGGGACCAGCACCACCACCGTGACGTCGGCCGCGCGCGCGATATCGAGTTCCGACTGGCCCACGCCGACCGTTTCGACAAGGATGATATCCATGCCGGATGCATCGAGGATATCCGCGGCGTCTCCCGTGGCCTTGCTCAGGCCCCCCGGGTTGCCGCGCGATGCCATGCTCCGGATGAAGACCCCCACATCCAACTCCACATCCCCCATACGCACACGGTCCCCCAACACGGCACCACCCGTGAACGGACTCGTCGGATCCACAGCGATGATCCCGATCCGTTTTCCCTCGCGCCGGTAGGCTGCCGCCAGCCGCGTCGTCAGTGTGCTTTTGCCCGCCCCCGGGGGGCCGGTGATACCGATCCGGCATGCGGTACCGGTAGAGGGGAAGAGTGTCCGGAGCAGTGCCTCGGCTTCGGGGTCATCGTTCTCAACGAGCGAGATAGCCCGGGCGATGCTGATCCGGTTCCCTGCCAGGATACCGGCAGTGTCAGCGCGTCGGGCCACCGGCCTTCAATGCATTCCTAAAATAGTCCACCGTGCGGGTGAGCCCCGCCTCGAGGGATACCGACGGCGTCCACCCGAGTTCCTTCGTGATGCGCTCATGCGAGAGGACGCTGCGGAGTTGTTCACCCATCTTTGCCTCGCCATGACGCTCCGGACACGTGCTGCCCACGGCATCGCGGATGACGCGGAAGAGATGATTCACATCCGTCTCGCGGCCCGTCCCTACATTATAGATGTGGAAACCGGACTTGCCGACGGCGGCGACGTTGGCACGCACGACATCGCCGACGAATACGTAGTCGCGCGTTTGCTTGCCCTCGCCATTGATCACGGGTTCCTGACCCGCGAACATGCGGTTGGTGAAGATCGCCACGACACCCGCCTCCCCTTCGGGGTTCTGCCGGGGGCCGTAGATGTTCGCGTACCGCAGGCACACGGCATGGAGGCCGAACACGGCATGGTAGTAGAAGAGATACTGCTCGGTGGTCAGCTTCGCGACACCGTACGGCGAGATCGGGCGCGTGGGATGCGACTCATCCGCCGGGAACGTATCCTGTTCGCCATAGATCGCACCGCCGCTGGAAGCAAACACCACATGCTTCACTCCGGTGCGGACGCATTCCTGCAGGAGTGTCAGAACGCCGAGAACGTTGACCGAGGCATCGTACACCGGATCGGCGACCGACTTCCGGACGTCCATCTGAGCGGCATGATGGCTCATCAGATCGAAGGAGGTGCCGTCGAAGAGCTTCGCCATGGCGGCCGCGTCACGGATATCGGCCTCCACGAACGTCGCGCCCTGCGGAATGTTCACCTTCCGCCCGGTCGAGAGATTGTCGACGATCGTGACGGAATGTCCCGCGGCCAGATAGGCATCGGCGATATGCGACGCGATGAACCCTGCGCCACCGGTGATGAGGATCTTCATGATCAGATACCTGTTAGTGTCGTGAATGGAGTGCGCGGTGACCGATGTCGCGCCGGAAGTGCAACCGGTCGAAGTGGATCTGTTTCACAGCATCGTAGCACCGGGCAAGCGTCGCCGCGAATCCCGCTGAGCGGTCCAGCGCCGTCACGCCGAGCACGCGGCCGCCGGCGGTCACGATATGCTCTCCCGCGCGGCGGGTGCCCGCATGGAATGCGACCACATCATCCATGCCCCTCACCGCATCGAGGCCGGTGATCGTATCACCCGACTCGTAGTGGTCGGGGTATCCGCCGGCAGCAAGGACGACGCACACCGCCGTGGCCGGATCATCCGGGCGCCAGGAGGGAAATGCCGCGGGGTCGATACGCCCCGCCGACGCCTCGTACAGGAGGCGGGCGAGGTCGCCCCGGAACAACGGAAGGACCACCTGCGTTTCGGGATCACCGAACCGGCAATTGTACTCGATCACGCGCGGCCCCCCCGCGGTCAGCATCAACCCGATGTAGAGGCATCCGGTGTACCGGCGGCCTTCCGCTGCCATGCCGGCGAGTGTGGGGCGCAGGACCTGTTCTTCCACAAGGCGCATCACCCCGGCGGTGACCACCGGCGCCGGCGCATAGGCACCCATGCCGCCCGTGTTCTTCCCCGCATCACCATCCAGCGCACGCTTGTGGTCCTGGGCGGGCGCAAGAAGGACGTACGCGGCACCATCGGTGATCGCGAAGACCGAGGCCTCCTCACCCTCCAGGAATTCTTCGATCACCACACGCGTGCCCGCGGCGCCGAAGCTCGTGCCGTCCAGCATCGTCTCGAGTTCGGCAGCGGCATCCTCCTCGCGCGAGCAGATGACCACGCCCTTGCCGGCAGCAAGGCCGTCGGCCTTGAGAACGACGGGCAGCGTGAACGACTGGAGGGTACGGCGTGCGTGGTCGCGGTCCTGCTGCGAGACCACCTCATGGCGGGCCGTGGGTATCCCATGACGGTCCATGAAGGCTTTCGCGAACACCTTGCTCCATTCCAGCTCGGCAGCCGCCTGGGTGGGGCCGAAGATGGCGAGGCCATCCGACCGGAACTGGTCCACGATCCCCCGCGCGAGAGGGACCTCGGGTCCGACGACCGTGAGGTCGATGCGTTCCCGCTGCGCCAGGGCCTTCAGCTCGGTGATGTCGTCCACCCGCACCGGCACAACCTCCGCCAGCTCTTCGATCCCCGGATTCCCCGGGGCACAGATGATCCGGCGTACGCCCGGGGCTCTGCGCAGAGCCCAGACGAGCGCATGTTCACGGCCACCCGACCCGATCACGAGGACATTCATGTCACGGCTCCAGCAGTGCTTCAAAGGACTTGACAAGCGTGCCGGTGAGTGCGACACGACTGTACTTCTGCACCACCGGCTCCGGCGGTGCCTGGAGTCGGTGATGTTCCCACTGCACATACATCTCTTCAATGGCCTTCCGGATCCCCGCAACATCGTCCGGCCGCACCACCCACCCGCCGGCCTCTTCCACGGTGGAACCGATGAATCCTTCCGGCGCACAGGCAAGGACGGGTTTGCGTGCGCCGATGTACTCGTACACCTTTCCCGGTGACCCGCGGTCGTCACCCACGATCATCCAGAGCGCATCCGATGCCATGAGTTCGCGGGTACATTCCGTGTGCGGCAGATAGCCGAGTGCCGTCACGGTGTCCTGCAGACCGAGTTTGTTCACGAGCCGCACATTCTCCTCGCGGAAGTGGCCAACGAACAGCGCCTCGATGCGCCCACGCAGCTTCGGGCGGTCCTTGAAGAGGTCCTGCAACGCGCGGAGAAAATAGTCGGGCTTCCGGTCCTCCCAGAACACCCCGGCATACGTGATGCGCATCGCCTGCGCACGCCGCGGGTGCGCCGTGCCCGGCAAGGCCGCGGCGTGCACGAAATCGTCCGGGTCGTACCCCTGCGACAGGATCTCGATGTCGTTGTACGTGAGGAACCGGTGGCGGCGGAGGATCAGCTCTTTCACGCGGCGGTTCGTGGTGATGACGTGACTGCTTGCGCGGAGCGCGGACCGTTCGCTCCGCACATTGAGATACTTATGCAGCGGCGTGGGATAGAATTTGAACGGATACTCCACCCATGGGTCGCGGTAGTCGAGGACCAGGGGGATATTGAGCTCGCGCTTCAGATCACGCCCGATCAGGAAATCCGTGAACGGCGGCGCGGTGGCGAAGATCAGGTCGAACGGCTTCTCCTGCGCGAGCCGGAGGGCGTGCGCAACGGCCTTCCTGCGCCACCCGATCTTGTTGTCCGGGATGAAGAAGGTATCCGAGATGCGGCTGAGCATCTTCCGCATCCACTCTTTCGGGAACTTCACTTCCGCCTTCCTGGAGATGTACTTCCCGGGCCCGGCCGCGGAGGTGCGTTCGATGCGCACGTCACGCCCCTCGAGGTCCGCCAGGAGCGATTCGTCCGACGCATAATACCCGCGCGGCTCCACGGTGAGGACGGTCGGCTGCCAGTTGTACTGCGGCAGATACTTCACAAATTTGAGCGTCCGCTGCACGCCACTGAGTCCCATGGGGGGGAAGTAGTAGGCAATGACGAGAACGCGGCGTTGTGGGAAATCCGGGGTCATGTCAGAGTACCAGTAGGTCCCGGGGCGCGGCCGTCAGCACCGTGCACCCTGTTGCTGTCAGGAGAATGTCGTCCTCGATGCGCACACCGCCCCACCCGGGGAGATAGATCCCGGGTTCCACCGTGACCACGCATCCGGGGACGAGCGTATCTTTGCTCAACGCGGACACCCGTGGCCGTTCATGGATGTTCAGGCCGAGGCCGTGGCCGAGAGAATGGGAGAACGCATCGCCGAACCCGGCGCCGGCGATCACGTTCCGCGCGACCGCATCGAGCTCGCGCGCAAGCATGCCGCCATGGGCCGCGTCGATCGCCGCAGCCTGGGCCTCACGCACCACACCATAGATCTCACGCATCTTCCTGGTCGTTCGGCCGAGAGCCACCGTGCGGGTGAGATCCGAGTGGTAGCCCTTCACGGTACACCCGAGATCCAGCGTCACCAGGTCACCATGCCGGAGGACCCGGTCGCCGGCCCGCGCGTGGGGCAGGGATCCGCGTTCGCCGCTTGCCACGATGGGCTCGAACGCGTCGCCATCGGCACCGTGGAGCCGGTGACGGTACGTGATCTCCGCGGCGACATCCTTCTCGCGCATGCCCGGACGGATGAGACCGGCGATCTCCTCGAAGACCTGGTCCGTGATCCGCATCGCTGCACGGAGCGCGGTCAGTTCCACGGGGTCCTTCACATAGAGCAACTGTTCGACCACGCCGGTCGTGGGTATGAAGGTGACCCGGGGGAAGGTGCGCCGCAGCACGCGGTACTGTTGGAACGTGATGTGATGCGATTCGAAGCCGACCGTGGTGACCCTGGACAGGCAGCGGTGTTCCGCGATGGCCTCGAGGAGCGGGCGCTGCGTGATAAACCTCCGCGCGCCGCGCACCTGCCGTGCGCCCTGGGCCTGATAGCGCGAATCGGTGATGAATGCCGCCGTCCGCCGGCCGATGATGCCGATGCCATGCGAGCCGGTGAACCCGAGAAGGTACTGGAGGTGGGTCAGCGATGTGACGATCAGTGCGTCCAGCTGCTGTTTCCGGAGGATCGCGCGGAGCCGCGCGACCCTGTCAGCGTGTCTGCTCATGGGGCAGCTCAGCGGGCCCGATAGTTCGGCGCCTCTTTCGTGATGATGATGTCGTGCGGATGACTCTCCCGCAACCCCGCATCACTCATCTTGACGAAGGTCCCCTTCTTCTGGAGATCGCGCACCGTCCCTGCACCGCAATATCCCATCGCCGCCCGGAGACCGCCGATCATCTGATAGACCGTGTCCCCGAGGGGACCCTTGTAGGGAACGCGTCCCTCGATCCCTTCGGGAACGAGCTTCTGGATGTCGTCCTCCATATCCTGGAAGTACCGGTCCTTGCTGCCCGCCTTCATGGCCTCGATCGAACCCATGCCCCGGTACATCTTGAAGCTGCGCCCCTCGTACAGCATCTTCTCGCCCGGACTCTCCTCCACACCGGCGAACAGGCCGCCGATCATGACGGCATCCGCTCCGGCGGCGATCGCCTTCGGGATATCCCCGGTCTGCTTGATGCCGCCATCGGCGATGATGGTGGTGCGACTCTTCGCAGCGGCCTTCGCGCATTCCATGATGGCCGTGATCTGCGGGACGCCGATGCCGGCAACGACGCGTGTCGTGCAGATCGATCCGGGTCCGATACCCACCTTGATCGCATCCGCACCGGCGCGGATGAGGTCGCGTGTGGCCTCGGCGGTCCCCACGTTCCCCGCGATCAGATCGAGGTCCGGGAACCGTTTGCGAACGGCCTTGACGGTCTCCATCACGCCCCGCGAATGGCCGTGCGCAGTATCGACCACGATCACATCGACGTTCGCCTTGACCAGTGCCGCCACGCGTTCGAGGGTATCGGCGCTCACGCCCACTGCGGCGCCGGCACGCAAGCGGCCGAGCCCGTCCTTGCAGGCATTCGGATGCTTGATCTTCTTCTGAATATCCTTGTACGTGATGAGGCCTTTGAGGACCCCATGGCGGTCCACGACCGGCAGTTTCTCGATCTTGTGCTTGAGCAGGATGTGCTTCGCCTGTTCGAGCTTCGTGCCGACCGGTGCCGTGATCAGGTTCTCCTTCGTCATGATCGCGGAGACCTTCTGACCCTCATCGGGCTCGAAGCGGAGGTCGCGGTTGGTGATGATGCCGATCAAGCGCAGCCCCTCATCCACCACCGGAATGCCGGAGATCTTGTAACGCGCCATCAGCACCAGGACATCGCGTACGCGCTGGTCGGCGCGGACCGTGACCGGGTTCATGATCATGCCGCTCTCGGAACGCTTCACGCGGTCCACTTCCTCGGCCTGCCGGATGATGGACATGTTCTTGTGGAGGATGCCGATGCCACCCTCCCGGGCCATGGCGATCGCCATGTCCGATTCGGTGACGGTATCCATCGCTGCGCTGAGCAGAGGGATGTTCAGGGTGATGCCGGGGGTGAGGCGGGAGCGGACGTCGACCTCGCGGGGGAGGACGGAAGATCGCCCGGGAACCAGAAGGACATCATCGTAGGTCAGAGCTTCGCCGAGGATCTTGCGTACTGGCACAGGGACTCCCTTTCTACTGCGCTGGGTGGAGGTGGCGTTTACGTGAACGCGGCCAGGCCGGTGATATCCTCCCCGACGATGAGCGAATGCATCTCGTGGGTTCCTTCGTACGTGATGACCGATTCGAGGTTTGCGGCATGGCGCATCACGGGATACTCATCGAGGATCCCGTTCGCTCCGAGGATCGACCGTGCCTCACGGGCGATCTGCAGAGCGTGATAGACATTGTTCCGTTTCGCGAGGGAGATCTGCTGGAAGCGGACCGTTCCCGCATCCTTCAGGCGGCCGAGTTGCACGCACAGCAACTGCGCCTTCGTGATCTCGTTCAGCATCTCCACGAGCTTCGCCTGCGTGAGCTGATACCCCGCGATGGGTTTGGTGAACTGCACGCGGCTCTGGGCGTAGGTCAATGCAGCATGGTAGCATGCCATGGCGGCGCCGATCGCGCCCCAGGCAATACCATACCGTGCCTGCGAGAGGCAGGACAGCGGAAGCCGGAGTCCGCTTCCGTTCGGGAGGATGTTGTCCGCCGGGATCACCGCATCTTCAAAGACGAGTTCCGAGGTCACCGACGCGCGCAGGGAGTGCTTCCCTTTCATCTCGGGGGCAGAGAACCCCTTCGTCCCCTTCTCCACCAGAAAGCCGCGCACGACACCGTCAAGTTTCGCCCAGACAACGGCAACATCGGCCACGGTACCGTTCGTGATCCACATCTTGGCGCCGTTGAGCCGGTAGCCATCCGCGACCTTCTCCGCGCGCGTGATCATGCCGCCGGGGTTCGAGCCGTAGTCAGGCTCCGTGAGCCCGAAGCAGCCGATGCGCTTGCCGCTGGCGAGCAACGGCAACCAGTGCTTCTTCTGTTCTTCGGAGCCGTAGGCGAAGATCGGGTACATGACGAGAGCGCTCTGGACGGACGCGAAGCTGCGGATGGCGCTGTCGCCGCGTTCCAGCTCCTGCATCGCGAGACCATACGCCACGTTGTTCATCCCCGCGCATCCGTACTCTTCCGGCAACGTGGCGCCGAAGAGCCCGAGGTCGGCCATCTTTTCGATGAGCCCCGCGGGGAACGTACCCGCCCGGTAGTGCTGCTCGATCACCGGCAGGACCTGGTCGTCCACGAAGGCGCGCACGGTCGTGCGAACGAGGATCTCGTCTTCGCTGAGCAGTGTGTCAGCGTTGAGGTAGTCTACACCCTGGAATTTGGCCATCTGCGTGTCTGCAATGCGGTGAGAAGTAGACCAAAGGAACGAAAAAAGGGGGCGAAAATCAAGGCAACCGCGCTACCCCTGCTCACCCATCCCGTAGCGTTTGAGCTTCAGATACAGGGTCTTCTTGCTGATGCCAAGGGCCTCCGCCGTGCGTGCGCGGTTGTTCTTGAAGGCCTTGAGGGTGTTCTCGATGTGCTGCCGTTCGAGGTCATCCAGCGTCACGGCCTGTGCCGGGGGTATGGCCTGAGCGGAGGCCGCCGGCGGGGGGGCGGACGGCCGGTCGCCACGCTGAAAGTACATCGCCAGATCATGTTCCTCGATCACATCGCCGGACGACAACAGGATCGCGCCCTCGATCACGTGTTCGAGTTCGCGCACATTCCCGGGCCAGGTATGCATCTGCAACAATTCGAGGGCACCCGGTGACAGGCGTTTCACGTTCTTGGACTTCGCCTTCCGTTCGAGGAAGTACGACGCCAGGACCGGGATGTCCTCCGGCCTGTCGCGCAGCGATGGCATACGGAGGGAGACCACGTTGAGCCGGTACAGCAGGTCCTCACGGAACCGCCCGGCAGTCACCTCGTCCCGCAGGTCCTTGTTGGAGGCGCTCACCACGCGCACATCGACGGTGAGCAGGTTCGTGCCGCCGACGCGCCGGAATTCTCCCGTTTCCAGGAACCGGAGCAACTTGGGCTGGATGGCCGGACTGATATCGCCGACCTCATCGAGGAAGAGCGTCCCGCCGTTCGCAACCTCCACAAGCCCCTGTTTGGTCTGGAAGGCATTCGTGAATGCGCCCTTCTCGTGTCCGAAGAGTTCGCTCTCGAGCAGCGCATCCGGGATCGACGCGCAGTTGACGGCGACGAACGGACGGTTGTTCCGGGTGCTGCGGCGGTGGATGAGCCCGGCGATGAGCTCCTTGCCCGTGCCGCTCGCGCCCTGAATAAGGACGAACGATTCGCTTTCGGCGAAACGTGTCGCACTCTCGACGAGTTTCAGGAATGCCGGGCTCTGGCCGATGAGCTCATTTGCGCCCGCCTTGCGGGTGAGCTCGCTGCGCATGAGCTTGTTGTCGATCGACAGCGCGCGGCGCTCGAGCGCCCGGTGGATGGTGTTGAAGATCTCCTCGATATCATACGGCTTCGCGAGGAAGTCATAGGCACCGAGTTTGATCGTCTGGATCGCGGTCTTGATGTCCGCGTAGTTGGTGAGGATAATGACCTGGGTGGAGGGAGAATACTCCTGAACGAACTTCAGGACCTCGATGCCCGAGACCCGCGGCATCCGGACATCGAGGAGGATGACATCGTAGATCTTGCCCTGGATACGGTTGATGGCCTCGCCGCCGTCCGCCGCGCAATCGACGGCGAATTCCTCCGCTTCCGAAAGCTCACTTTCCAGAAGGGTACGGAGGGAGACCTCATCGTCAACAACAAGTAGGTTGTACTTCTTTGCCATGGTCCCGCCACGCTCACACGCGACGCTGTGGGAGGTGACGGCTCTTATTCATTCAGCACCCGTTCGATCGTCGTCAGAAGATCGACAAGATCGTACGGCTTGCTGACGAAATCGTCCGCCCCCAGTTTCTTCGATTCGATCGCGTTCTTGAGGTCCGCGAACCCGGTCAGCATCACGACCTTCGTCGGGGTCCGGCGTTCCTTGATATGTTTGAGCACATCGAATCCGTTCACCCGCGGCATCTTGATATCCAACAGCACGAGATCGAAATTGGACTTGTCGATCTCCACGATGGCCTCATCTCCATCCGAAGCAGTGCGGACGTCATACCCTTCATTCGTGAGTTCGCTGCTCAGAACGCTCCGGAGTGCTTCTTCATCATCCACAACAAGAACCGAGCTCTTTTTTGCCATCTGGCGGATCTCCCGCTGGTGTGATGAGGTCGGCCATACCCGCTGCACCAGGAGCATACCTACGGGTAAACTTGACCGCTTTGATGGGGATAATAGACAAAGAACACCAGAAAATCAACCAAAAAAGGGGCGTTGCAATTCTCCTTCCGGTATGGTATACTTGGTCACAACCATGCCAGCAGAGACCGTTCATCTGACCCCCCCCATCCAGCTCCTCTTCATCGACGATGATGCTGGATACATGGCGGTTGCGCGTCACCTCCTGTCCAAGTATCAGGGCCGCCGCTTCCTCACTATCTGGAAACAAAGTCCCAGCACCGGATTGGCATTCCTGGAGACCCGTCCCCCGCTCGATATGATCGTGGTGGACTACTATCTCCCCGAAATGAACGGTCTTGAGCTTGCGAGAGAGATCCGGGCCCGGAACATCGACACGCCGATCATTTTCCTCACTTCAAACCGGGATTTCCGGCTTGCCATCGAAGTGATGAAATTCGGGGTGGAAGACTACCTGATCAAGGACGAAGCGGTGGATTCGGTCCTCCCGCGGTCCATCATCAATATCCTTGAACGGGTGCGGCTGAAGCAGAGGATCGCCGCACAGGCAAAAACGGACCTGATCGCCCGAAAACGGACCGACGCCATCCACGAGCTGGTGGTCACCGTGTGCCACGAATTCAACAACCCTCTGGCGGCGATCAAGATCAGCACCGACATCCTCCTCCGGCAGGAGCTCTCGGACGAGGACAAACGCGTGGTCACGGCGATCGACAACCAGATCAGTGAGGTCGAACGGGAGATCTCACGCCTCCGGGACCTGAACTTCGAACGGATCGATTTTACGAAGCTCTAGCCCGGCTTGCATCTGGCCGGATCTCTTTGTATATTATAAATCCTGATACAGCGTTTGGACGCTGAGACGACCCAGAGAAAGCGCCTTCTTCCGATCACACGTGAAGCGTACACTTCATAGCGACCTGAAATTTCTGCGAAGCGCAGCCCGTCCTAACAAATCCGACTTTCCCGCCCAACGGCGGGATTCTTTTTTTTCAATGGGGGGAGCAGCATGGTGCGGGTAAGTGACATTGCCCGGCTCCTCGAGACCTGGGCGCCGCGGTCGCTGGCGTGGGAGCGCGACAACGTCGGGCTCCAGGTCGGCGACCCCGGGGCCCCGGTCCGACGGATCCTCGTCACCCAGGATGTCACCGATGCCGTTGCCGCAGAAGCCGCCCGCCGCCACATTGATCTTATCGTCGCTCACCATCCCCCACTGTATCGCCCCCTTCGCAGCCTGGACACGAGCACCCCGCAGGGCCGGGTGATCGCGACACTGATCCGGCATGACTGCGCACTCTACGCATCCCATACGAACCTCGATGCTGCCCGGGGCGGAACAAGCCACGTCCTTGCCGAGACCCTCGGCCTCACGGATATCCGTCCCCTTGCCGGACGGCGCAACACCGGCCGGAAGATCGTCACCTTCGTCCCGGAAGAATCGGTGGACGACGTGGCTGCCGCGATGGCGTCGGCAGGCGCGGGCATCATCGGCAACTACGAGCACTGCGCATACCGCGGCCGCGGCACGGGGTCATTCAAAGGGAATGACCGGTCCTCGCCGGTGGTCGGACGCAAGGGCGTTCTGGAACATGTGACCGAGATACGCCTGGAGATGCCGGTGGAGGACGACCGGCTCCCGGCCGTGGTGTCGGCGCTACGGCGAAGCCATCCCTATGAAGAGGCAGCCTTCGATGTGTACCCGCTCGAGTCCGCCAACGCCACAACGGGCATGGGAGCATTCGGCAGGCTGCACAGGCCGATGCCGGCGGCGGCATTCCTCCGGCATGTGAAGAAGCACCTCCGGGCCCCGGGCATGCGGATGGCAGGCGATACCCGCCGCCGGATCCGCACCGCTGCGGTCTGTGGCGGTGCCGGCGGTGACCTGATCCCCGCAGCCGTTGCAGCGGGAGTGGACGCATACATCACGGCCGACCTGAACTACCATGCTTTCGTCGACAACGCCGGCGCTCTGCTGCTGGTGGATGCCGGACACTATGAGACCGAATACCCCGTGGTCGGGGCTCTCGAACGTTTCCTCCGCTCATCGCTGGGCGGAGATCATCCGGACGTGACCATCGTTGCCTCGCGTGTCCGGACAACACCCATTGTCTACGTGTAGCACTTTCTCATGAGGAGTACGCAGTGAAAAACAAACTCGAATATCTGTTCGCTCTGCAGCTTATCGACACCGATCTTGATTCGCTGCAGGAGCAGAAAGGCGACCTCCCGTTCGAGGTCGAAGCTCTGGAGAACGAACTCGCCGCCATGCGCGCCCGTCAGACCGCAGCCGAGCAGGCGATGCGTCAGGCATTCAGCGGTCGCGACAACGCTGACAACGAGATCGTCACGCTGAGAGAGAAACTTAACAAGTATAAGGGGCAGCAGCTTTCGGTGCGCTCCAACCGTGAGTACGACGCGCTGACGCGCGAGATGGATGCCGCGACCGAGGCCGTGGCACGGCTCGAGAAGGAAATGGGCCAGATGGAGATCCAGGCGACCACCGCGCGCACCGAGAGCGAGGAACTGAAGGAGAAGGCCGCGGTGATCGAGAAGCAGCTTGCCGAGAAGCAGGCGGCGCTGGCAGAGGTTTCCAAGCTGACCGAGGACGAGGAATTGCAGTACAGGCATGAACGGGAGAAGGCCGTCGCGCGGATCACGAAGCAGGACCTCGCCGCGTACGAGCGCATCCGCAAGGCCAAGAAAGGCATGGCGGTCGTCCCCGTACAGAAGGGCGCCTGTGGCGGCTGTTACAACCGTCTCCCCCCACAGAAGCTCCTCGAACTGCGGACGAACGAGAAGATGTACACGTGTGAGCGGTGCGGACGCATCATCGTCTCGGACGGGATCGTCGAGACCGTGAAGCTGGCGAAGAAACCGAAATGACGCTGTTCGCCGCAACGGACGGCGCATCGCGAGGCAATCCCGGGGAGAGTGGCATCGGCGTGATCGTGCGCGATGCCGACGGGCATGTGGTCCTGACCATTGCCGCCTATCTCGGGACGACCACGAACAACGTGGCCGAGTACACAGCACTGATCATCCTGCTCCGGCGGATGGCCACGCTGCCCTGTACGCGGTTGGAGGTGCGGGCCGACAGCGAGTTGATGGTACGGCAGGTGAACGGCATCTACAAGGTGAAGGATGCCAGGCTCCAGCGCATGTGCGCTGAGGTGCAGCGGCTGCGCAAAGCAGCCCTCTACGAGTTGATAGTACGATACGTCCCCCGCGAGCAGAACAAGGAAGCGGATGCGCTCGCGAACCGGGGGATCGAATCGAGAGAACCCCTCCCGGCTGAGGAGCGGGCTTTGCTTCTCTCGGGCGGATTGTGTTAATTTACTTCATATAATAGACTAACAATTCACGATTGCAGGTCGGGCAGCCGCGTTCCGCCCCCGGGCGGGATGAGGAAAGTCCGAACTCCACAGAGCAGGGTGCCCCGCGCATAGCGGGGGGCCCGTCCGTGCAAACGGGCGGGAACGGAAAGTGTCACAGAAAACATACCGCCCCACGGGTCGGTCCGCCTGTACGGGGCCCGGACCGCGAGGTAAGGGTGAAAAGGCGAGGTAAGAGCTCACCGCCCCGGGAGTGATCCCGGGGGCACGACAAACCCCCCCGGAGCAAGGCCAAATATGGGAGAAGAAGCTGCTCGCTTCGCGTTCCGCCTATGGCGGGATCGAACTCTCGGGTAGGCCGCACGAGCGTCGGAGCAATCCGCCGCCCAGAGAAATGGCTGCCTCCTCCGTCCGCAAGGATGGAGCAGACAGAATTCGGCTTACAGACCTGCAACCATGTTTGCGCGCATGCCGCTCCGGCGGCATGCGCGGAGGCATGGCCAAATGAAGTGGAGTTCTTTGTGCGGACAACCGTAAGGGAGCACCGGTGGATACTCGCAGATCCTCCGGATGCAGGGCTTGTGGCCGCCCTGGCAAGGGACATTAATGTCCCGGAGTCCATTGCAAAGATCCTGATCTATCGCGGGATCGACGACTACGACAAGGCGAAGGCATATTTCCGCCCCGACCTCGCACTGCTGCATGATCCGTTCATTCTGGAAGGCATGGGGACGGCAGTTGACCGCGTCCTCCGCGGCATCGAGGCCGGCGAGTCCTTCACGGTGTTCGGCGACTACGACGTGGACGGCACCAACGGTGCTGCCATGCTCTACCTGTTCCTGCAGGCACTGGGTGCGACGGTCCAGTTCTACGTACCCGACCGCATCAGGGAAGGGTACGGCATATCCCATTCGGGCATCGACTTCGCCCTCGCCAATGGCGTGAACGTGTTCATCGCCATCGACTGCGGCATCACGGCGGTCGAGCAGGTGGCCTATGCCAACGAACGCGGACTCGATGTCATCATCTGCGATCATCATGAGGCCGGGCAGGTCCTGCCGGATGCCATTGCGGTACTGGATCCCATCAAGCCCGGCGACCCGTACCCTTTCAAATCCCTGAGCGGGTGTGGCGTCGGACTCAAGTTCATCCAGGGGATCGCGCGCAGGATCGGCAAAGAGGAGATGATCCGGGACTACCTGGATTTCGTCACCCTCGCCAGCACCGCGGACATCGTTCCTCTTGTCGGAGAGAACCGGATCCTCGTCAAACTCGGATTGCAGGCGATCAACTCCGCACCGCGCCCGGGGATCAAGGCGCTCATCGACAGCGCGGGTCTGAAGCCCGGCCACATCACCACCGGCCAGATCGTCTTCGCCCTCGCGCCGAGGATCAACGCTGCCGGACGGCTCGGCGACGCGACACGGGCCGTGCGTCTGCTGACCAGCACCACCCCCGATGAAGCACGTGCGCTCGCCCAGGTCCTGGAAGAAGAGAACCGCAACCGCAGGAAGATCGACGAGGACACGTTCGCGGATGCACAGCAGCTCGTGGAGAACTGCTTCGATGTCGAGGCCGACCCGGCGATCGTGCTCCATCAGGAACACTGGCACCCCGGCGTCGTCGGCATCGTCGCCTCCCGCATGGTCGAACGGTACTACAAACCATCGATCATGATGGCCACCGTGGATGGTGTCGCCAAAGGTTCGGCCCGGAGCGTGTCGGGCTTCGACATCTACGAGGCATTGAAGCGTTGCGAGGATACGATCCTGCAGTTCGGCGGACACAAGTACGCTGCCGGGCTCACGGTGGACCTGGAGCGTCTGGAGGAGTTCCAGACGGCGTTCAAGGCCGCGGTGAAGGATCTGATGACCGAGGAACTGAAGACACCGGAGATCCGTATCGACATGGAGCTGGCGCTGACGGACATCACGCCGCGCTTCATCAAGATCCTCCGCGAGTTCGCACCGTTCGGTCCCCAGAATACACGGCCGACGTTCCTCACGCGGAACCTCGAGGTCGCCGGCACGCCGCGTATCGTCGGGCGCAATCACCTGCGGTTCCGGGTGCGGCAGAACGGCGTGAGTTTCGATGCCATCGGTTTCGGTCTCGGTGAACTCCTGCCGCGCGTTCCGGTGGGGCGGCGGGACCTTGAATGCGTGTATACGGTGGAAGAGAATGAGTGGACATCCCCGGGGGCCAGCAGGCCGGCCGACCCGGTACCCCAGTTGAAAATCAAAGACCTACGATAAGGAGCACACCATGTCAGGCCATTCAAAATGGGCGACGATCAAAAGGAAAAAAGCGGCAACGGACTCCGCCCGCGGCAATCTGTTCACCCGCCTGATCAAGGAGATCACCATCGCCGCCCGCAATGGCGGAGGCGATCCGAATGGGAATCCGCGCCTCCGTCTGGCCATCCAGACCGCCAAGGCCGCCAACATGCCTGCCGACAATATCAAGCGGGGGATCCAGAAGGGCACGGGGGAACTCCCGGGCGTGTCCTATGAAGAGATCACGTACGAAGGATACGGCGCCGCAGGCGTGGCGATCCTCGTGGAGGTCGTGACCGACAATGCCAATCGTGCCGTGTCCGAGATCCGCCATGCATTCTCACGCAACAACGGCAACCTCGGTCAGGCCGGCAGCGTGGCGTGGATGTTCCAGAAGAAAGGGAGCATCATCGTTGCCGCAAGTCAGAAGACCCCGCTGTCCGAGGATGATCTTCTCTCGATCATTCTCGAAGCCGGCGCGGATGATATGCAGGCCGAGACAGACGGCACGTTCAGCATCGTGACATCGCCCCAGGCATTCGAACCGGTGAAGAAGGCGCTCGAAGACAAGGGCATCGCCGTCGAGTCCGCTTCGCTGCAGATGGTCCCCGGGAACACCGTCAAGGTGACCGGTAAGGACGCCGAGAACGTGATGAAGCTGATGAACACGCTCGAAGAGCACGACGACGTGCAGAACGTGTACTCGAACTTCGATATCGACGACAAGGAACTTGCCTCGTTCAACGGCTGACAGGCGGAGGCCTGAAGGGGGGGCGACGGTCGTTCTCGGAATCGACCCCGGAACGCTCGTCACCGGATATGGCGTGGTCGCCACGTCCGGATCATCATTCCAACTCCTTGCATCCGGAACCATTCTCAACCGCCGGGATACCCCCCTCCCGGCGCGGTTGGGTGCGATCTACACGGGTCTGCGCGAGGTGATCGCCCGGCATCACCCCCACGAGGTCGCGATCGAAACGGCGTTCTATGGCAAGAACGCTCAATCCGCTCTCAAACTCGGGCAGGCGCGCGGTGTCAGCATGCTGGCGGCCGTGCTCCTGGACATTCCCCTCTCCGAATATGCACCCCGGGAGATAAAGAAAGCGGTGACCGGCAATGGCAATGCATCGAAGGATCAGGTGCAGTTCATGGTGCGGGCAATGCTCCATCCCCGCCCCGCTTCCATGAAACTTGATGCTTCCGACGCCATTGCCACAGCGATCTGTCATCTGAGCCGGAAGCCCTCCGCTGCGAACCGGCATACCGGCTGGAAAGCATACATCGAAGCACACCCGGAGCGCGTCCGCCGATGATATCATTTCTGAAAGGCACTCTGGCCTCGAAGTCCCCCACCGAAGCAACCATCGACGTCGGCGGTGTCGGGTATGGTGTGCACATTCCCCTTTCAACGTTCGAGAAGCTCGGTGCCCCCGGTTCTCCGGTCACGCTCCTCACCCATCTGCACGTCCGTGAGGATGCATTGCAACTGTACGGTTTTGCCGCAGAGGACGAACGGACGTTATTCCGGTTGCTCGTCTCGGTGAATGGCATCGGTCCACGCATGGGTATCGGGATACTCTCCGGCATCCCGGCGGGCGACCTTCGCTCGCATATTGCCTCCGGAAACACGGCGGCGCTCACGGCCATTCCGGGCATCGGGCGAAAACTGGCCGAGCGGCTCGTCCTGGAATTGCGTGAAAAGATCGGCAAAGCGGAGCATGCCGGAACCTTCACGACCCCCGGCGATCCGCGCAGCTCGATCCACGCTGAAGCGATCCTCGCTCTCACCTCCCTCGGGTACTCCCGTCCGGTGGCCGAAAAGGCCGTCCGCGCTGCTTCCGGGGAACCGGGAGCGGCGGATGGGACTCTCGAGAGTCTTCTGAAGGCCGCCCTCCGCCATGCTGCCGGATAGGTGGCCGGCCAGGCAGCCGGGCGCCGGCGTGCGTTGATATTCTCCCCTCATTGCAGTACCTTACTACCCGCCACCAGCGGACTTTTCTCCCTCGTTTCCGGACACAGTGAAGCGGAAATCGGATACAACCAATCCTGAGCCGGCGGAAACCGACCGCGAACTCGATCAGGCCCTCCGGCCGTTGACGTTCGCCGATTTCCACGGACAGCAGAAGATCGTCGACAACCTCCGCGTGTTCATAACCGCGGCAAGGAAGCGCCGGGAGCCGCTGGATCATGTCCTCCTCACCGGCCCCCCGGGCCTGGGCAAGACGACCCTGGCTCACATCATCGCCAATGAGATGGGGGCGGGATTGAAAAGCACGTCAGGACCCGTGCTCGACAAGCCGGGTGACCTGGCCGGACTGCTGACGAATCTCGTGGAAGGCGAGGTCCTGTTCATCGATGAGATCCACCGCCTCAATCCGGTCGTCGAGGAGTATCTGTATTCGGCGATGGAGGACTACCGGCTGGACATCATGATCGATGCCGGCCCGAACGCACGGAGCATTCAGCTGTCGCTCCCCCGCTTCACGCTGATCGGCGCGACCACGCGTGCCGGATTGCTGACGGCACCGCTCCGCGCGCGCTTCGGAGTAAGCAACCGCCTGGACTATTACACCGGGGAGACCCTCTTCGCGATCATCCTGCGGTCGGCCCGGTTGCTGAACGTCAAGATCGACCGCGACGGCGCTGAAGAAATTGCGCACCGGTCGCGCGGGACCCCGCGCATCGCCAACCGGCTCCTGCGCCGCTGCAGGGATTTCGCGCAGGCCGATCCCGCGCTCGCCCATCATCAGGGAACGATCTCCCGCGAAGTGGCGGACCATTCCCTGCGGGCGCTGGAAGTGGATGAACACGGACTGGATGACATGGACAAGCGCATCCTGCTGTGCATCCTCGAGAAGTACGATGGGGGACCGGTCGGACTGAACACGCTCGCGGTTGCGGTGGGTGAAGAACCCGGGACCATAGAAGAAGTGTATGAGCCCTATCTGATCCAGGAGGGGTTCGTGAAGCGAACACCGCGCGGCCGTGAAGCAACGTCGCTGGCCTACAAGCACTTCGGCCTGAAACGCCGCGGCGGACAGCAATCGACGCTCTTTTCCTGAAGCGAGAGACCATGGACAACGATCTGCAGTCGATCCAGGAAGTGCGCGATGCGCTGCACGCCGCCCATGAGGCGCAGCAGCAGTTCCGCTCATTCACCCAGGAGCAGGTGGACCGCATCTGCGCGGCTATGGCCGAAGCAGGGACCGCAGAGGCCGCGCGCCTGGGCCGGCTCGCCACCGAAGAGACCGGGTTCGGCAGACCCGGGGACAAGGAACAGAAGAACATCTTCGCCACGCAGCGCGTGTGGGAATCCATCGCAGCGTTGAAAACGGTGGGCGTGATCCGGGAAGACGCCGAACGGAAGCTCGTCCATATCGCGGAACCCATGGGGATCGTGGCCGCTTTGATCCCGTCGACCAATCCGACATCCACCGTGATGTTCAAGGCGCTGATCTCGGTGAAGGCACGCAACGCCATCGTTGCCAGTCCGCACCCGAAGGCCCTGCGGTGCACGCGCGAAGCCATGAACGTGGTGCGTGATGCCGCGGAGCGCGCGGGCGCTCCCCGTGCGCTCATGGCATGCCTGGGCGTCCCCACGCAGGAAGGGACCGCGGAGTTGATGCGCCACAAGCTCACATCGATCATCCTCGCCACCGGCAGCAATGCCATGGTGCGGGCGGCGTACAGCTCCGGCAAACCGGCGTATGGCGTGGGCGCAGGGAATGTACCGGCCTTCATCGAGCGTACGGCGGATGTTGAGAAGGCAGTCGCGGATATCCTCTCGGGGAAGCAATTCGACTACGGTGTCCTGTGCTCTACGGAATCCGCGCTGATCTGTGATGCACCGGTCAAGGCTCAGGTCGTGGACGCGTGCCGCCGCCGGCATGCCCATTTCGTCGTAGGCGAGGACCTGGAGAAGCTGTCGCGGCTGATGTTCGATGGACGCGGGGCACTCAACCCGGGCATGGTGGGACGCTCCCCCTTGTACATCGCACGGGCGGCCGGCATCAGCGTGCCCGAGGATGTTACGGTCCTGATCGCCGAGCTGGAGGGGGTCGGCAAACCCTACCCCCTCTCACGCGAAAAGCTCTCGCCGGTCCTCTCGATGTATACCGTCGATGGATGGCGGTCGGCATGTCACCGGTGCATTGAACTCCTGGAATTCGGCGGCATCGGCCATACGATGTCGATCCACTCGCGCGATAACGACATCATCATGAAGTTTGCGATGGAAAAGCCGGCGTTCCGGATCCTCGTGAACACCCAATCCGCGCTGGGGGCGGTCGGGTATACCAACGGACTGGATCCGTCGCTGACGCTCGGGCCGGGCACCTGGGGAGGATCGATCATCTCCGAGAACGTCACCGCGCGGCATCTGATGAACATCAAGAAGCTCGCATTTGAGACCCGTCCTCTGAATCCCCCCGGATCACCGACGGCGGTCCCGGCGCATGCGCACGGGGATCCGGCGCGGGAGGCAACGAGCGACGGGATGATCTATGGCACCGGACTGACCGCGGAGGATGTGGATCGGTATGCCCGGCAGTTCGCCCGGGAACGGGGAACAGTGTAGCACCGTTGGTATGCAGTGACGTCGCCGCCGCTGTTCCTGGCACCTGCGGGGCGACGTGGAAGGGGGCCACCAGGTCTGCTGTTCCTCGCACGACCGTGCGCCCTGCCGCATGATGCATGGATGCATGCCGGTCCGCAGACCGGACGACAAACGAACGTGTACCACCAACCACTACTTACCTCGAAAGGACGCACCAGTATGTCCATGATCAAGGAGTTCAAAGCATTCGCCATGCGCGGCAACGTGGCCGACATGGCGGTCGGTATCATCATCGGCGCCGCGTTCGGCAAGATCGTGTCGTCATTGGTCAGCGATGTCCTCATGCCCCCCATTGGCCTGCTGGTCGGTGGCGTGGACTTCAGCGGCCTGGGGATCACGCTGCGTGCGGCCACGGCCGATGCACCGGCCGTGGTGATGAAATATGGCGTGTTCGTGAACACGATCATCGACTTCATCATCGTGGCATTCGCGATCTTCCTTGTGATCCGCGCACTCAACGCGCTGAAGAAGAAGGAAGCGGAAGCCCCGGCAGCACCCGCGGCGCCCCCGAAGCAGGAGGTCCTGCTCGAAGAGATCCGCGACCTGCTCAAAGCCGGCAAACGCTGATCCAGCACCACGGGATGTTCACACGTTCCACCTCACACACGACAAAGGGTACTCCTCATGCGTAACCGTTCCATGCAATTGTGCGCCGTGTTCATGCTCATGCTTGCCAATAGCGTTCCCGGTGCTGCGCAGACCGACACCGCCAAAGGGCCGGTGTACGGCTGGACGCACTCCGTGATCGGTACGCTCACGGCAACCCAGGTCGCCTTCACGGATTGGACACAGGGTGGTGAGAATGCCCTCGCCTGGGGCCTCGGACTCGATGGCAAGAGCACGCTCGACCAACCCCACACCAACTGGGTGAACTCCTACAAGTTCGGGTTCGGCCAGACGCGACTCGGCGATCAGGGCATCCGCAAGACCGATGACCGGATCGATCTGGAAAGCATGCTCACCTACAAGATGTCGGACCACTGGAACCCGTACGGCGCCGCCACACTGAAGACCCAGTTCGCACCCGGCTACAAGTATCCCTCTGCCGGGCCGGAAGTGCAGGTCTCCCAGTTCTTCGATCCTGCGTTTCTCACCCAGAGCGCCGGTGTTGTGTACCAGCCCGTCGCTGAGTTCAAAACCCGCTTTGGTGTCGGCCTTCGGGAAGTGCTCTCCTCGAAGTTCGGCTATGCCGATGATCCTGAAACCGCGACGGAGATCGAGCACTCCAGCGTGAACGGCGGTCTGGAGTCGGTTTCCGAGCTGACGCTGAAGCTCGATGAACAGGTTGCGTTCTCGTCGAAGCTGGAGCTCTTTTCCACATTCAAGCACATCGATCAGGTGATCATGCGCAGCGACAATACGCTTGCCGCGAAGGTGAGCAAGTATATCACTGTCCTGCTGAACGTGCAGCTCCTGAACGAACGGGCGGTCAGCCCACGCACGCAGATCAAGGAAACGCTGGCCATGGGGCTGAGCTATACGTTCCTTTGATCTGACCCGCGTCTGATCCTCAAAGGGGGTGTCCATGGGGACACCCCCCGCTCTTTTCGATCATACCCGTCATGTCATCGCTCCTGATCTCCATCGTCGACGACACCGGCGCCATCATCCCGCTCGTGCACCTCCGCGAAGAGGCGGTTCGTCATGCACTGAGGGTCACCAGCGGCATTGTCCTCCACGCGGCACGGCAGCCCGGCGTTGGCCGTGCAGCATTCCGCCACCTCATGGATCGTTGCGATCTGCCCGCAGACAGATGAGTATGGACACCCCCCTCCCCCGCTCATTCTACACCCGTCCGGTGGTCACCGTGGCACGCCAGCTCCTCGGGAAGGTCCTGGTCCGCCGCTACGGCCGCGCACTCATGGCCGGCATGATCGTCGAGGTTGAAGCCTACAACGGTGCGGATGATCCCGCGAGTCACGCGTTCCGGGGACGGACACATCGGAATGACGTGATGTTCCGGGCGGGCGGTATCCTGTACGTGTACTTCACCTACGGGATGCACTTTTGCGCGAACGTTGTGACCGGCCGGGAGGGCACGGGAAGCGCGGTCCTCCTGCGTGCCCTTGCTCCACTCGAGGGTGTCAGGGCGATGGCGAGACACCGGTCCCTCCCCGCTACCCCGGACAACGCACTCCTCAGCGGGCCCGCCAAATTATGTCAGGCCATGAAGATCGGACGGGAAGAGAACGGCACAGACCTGTGCGGTGAGCGGATCTGGATCGAGGACCGGGGTCTGACCGTCCCACCGCGCACGATCATCGCGCTGCCGCGCATAGGGATCACCCGTGGGAAGGAAAAGCAGTGGAGGTTCTGTGTGGCGGGCAGCCGGTACCTGTCCCGGCGTGCTGGTGGATCGTAGCGTATAGCGGGGGTCCCGCAAGCGGGACCGTCACGGCAGCGGCTCCAGCGCTTCGACAGAAGGTTGTAGTTGATCTGCGGGACATACACCACGTAGTGGCGGTCCTGGAAGCGGGACCGCCACTGTAACAGCCGCACTACTTCAACAAGAGCAACTTCTTGCCAGCGGAAAAACTCCCTGCCTCCAACCGGTACAGGTACACGCCACTCGCCAGACCCGCCGGGTTCCATTGCACTTCATGCGTGCCCGCCCCGGTCTGATCATCGACCAGCGTCGCGACCTCCTGTCCCAGCATGTCATATACCTTGAGGACCGCGTGCGTGGCCATAGGGAGCGCGAACCGGATCGTCGTCGACGGATTGAAGGGATTCGGATAGTTCTGATCGAGACTGTAGGCGCCCGGGAGCCCGTTGGACGCAACAGTGCCCTCCTCCACCCCGGTCACGCCGCTCCCGTACGTCACGCTCATACCCATCCGGAGATTTGCACCCAGCCCGGACCATGCGGAACCGCTCCATATCCGTGACCTCGTCGCCGACGTCACCGTGTCCGTGCGCATGATGAGCGTATCCGTCGCATTCGTCTGCGAAAGAACCACGATGTAGTCCGTTCCACTGCTCACCGAAACGCCGCTCCCGAGCATCGGAACGTAGTTCTGGGTCCCGGCATTCAACATTTGCAGCGGATGCTGGACGGTGGCGCCGAGCTTTACGCCCGGGTCGGCCCCATTCGCGGTATAGACCTCACACCGGAGAGGACCGCTTCCGATGATCGGCCGGTTGTTGATCGTCGTGGCGTTCACCACGATCGCCGTGAGACGGCCAGAGACATCAGGCGTGAACCGGACGGCCAGTTTCGTGTTCCCGGTCAGACGCACGGTACCGTTCGTCGTTGCCGCATCATAGGCGAACGATTTCCGGATCATCGTTGCCCCCGGCGTGTTCTGGCGCGCCAGGGCCTCGAGAATATCCATCTTGCCGGCGCCCCACGTGGCGTTCCACGCGGACCCGGTGAATCCATCCACATCCGCGGTCGCGGTCAGCACTGCCTTGGCCTGCGAGGCGAGGAGCGCGGGAGTATGCTGCAGGAGCAGCGCCACGGCCCCCGTTACATGGGGTGCTGCCATGCTCGTCCCCTGCATCACCCGGTGCTTCTGTCCCGGTACGATCCATGCCGACTGCCCGGTGGTGTCGGCGGAGGTGGAGAGCGAAGAGACGATACCCTGACCGGGCGCAGCGAGGTCCGGCTTCTGCCGCCCATCGCGCGTCGGTCCGATGCTGCTGAAGGTCGAGATGTTCGAGGTCCGGTCCGTGCCACTGTACACCCGGTTGGAACCGGTATACGACGGCCATCCCCAGCGGGTCACCCACGACGCTACCGTGATCGCCCCGTCCGACGTGCCCGGCATGCCCACGGTCTTCGCGTTGTCTCCGCCCGCAACCGTCACCCCTGCACCGCCAACCGTGCGCGCCGCCATCCAGCCGTCGCACGACTGCGGGGTCGTGGTGGCATTCGTGACGGTGAGTGTCCATGTGCCCGTCGCCGGCGTTGCAGCGGTTGCATCGTGCACCCAGCACTGGATGTTGCGCTTATTATTGAGTGTGCTGATGTAATTCCAGAGCGTGATCGTTCCATCCGTGGTCGTCGGACTGTCGCCGGTCTCGCCGGCGGCGCGTGTGAACTCCACGCCATTCGGCGATGTCACCACCGCACTCACCGCAGTGTTCGTCGAGAGCCAGAGGTCAAAGAAGAATTCGTCGTTCCCCGTGCCCGATGTCGGTGTATACGATGGGACGGTGAACGTGAATGTCACCGAGGAGGTGCCGGCCAGCGTGCCGCCCGCATGGATATTGCCGGTGCCATCGTTCCCGGCGGACACCACCACAATGCGCCCCGGCGTGGAAGAGAACGAATTCATCGCCGCTTCGTAGGTCCGTGTGCCATCGTGTGGCCCGTAATGTCCGCCGATGCTGAAGTTGATGACCACGGGCTTGCCCAGTGCGGACGCCTTATTGTGCACATAGGTCAGCCCATCGATCATGCGCGACTCGGAGAAGGAATTGTTCCCTCCCTTGATGAAGATGATATCCGCTTTGGGTGCCATACCGGCATACTTCCCGCCGGAGGTGGCCCCGTTGCCGGCAGCCGAACCGGTCACATGCGTGCCGTGACCATTGGTATCCCGTTCCCGTACGAATCCGGCCGGCGCACCGTCCAGTTCGTCGTTGATCTGCGCATTCGTATATTCCACCCCATAACTGAAATCCGCGGGCAGCGTCTCGGCACCCGTTGGCGTGAGCGTCTGGTCCCAGAGCCAGAGGATGCGCGACTTGGCCGGGTTGGCAGGATCCCGGAAGTCCAGGTGCGCCCAATCGATGCCCGTGTCATACACGGCAACGATCACCCCGTCCCCCGTATACGCGGTGCCATTCACGAGCCCGCCCGCAAGGGCGGTGGCACCGGTCTGCGGGACGCTGACATCATTCATGGGCACATTGATGCTCCCCGGATCGACGAACCTGACCGACGCAAGCCGGGCCAGGCGCTCGATACCCGCGGCATCAGCACGAACCGTGGCGAAGCCGGACGCCACCGTATTGACATCCACTCCGGCAGCGCGCAGCGCCCCTGCATCCGTTGTGAGAACGATGAGGTCGAATCTTTCATCCTGTCCCAGTTTCTTGAGAAGATCGGGCGCTCTCCCATCGACGAGCAGTTGCTGCAACAGGGGGTGCAGCTTGTTCTTCTCGGCATCGGTGAGAGTTCCGGCCCCGAGAGCCGAGGCGAGAACGATGCAGAGAACCAGGGTCAGCGTGCCGCGGAAGGGGGTCATCGTGCTCCTCACCGATGTAGGAGAAATTGTGAACCGGGCCGATGGTCTCCATCGGCCCGGTCATGGGATAACGAGCGTGGCATACACCTGCTACCGGATGTAGACGAGCTTCTTCGTCTCACTCTGCTGTCCCGTTTGCAGCCGGTAGAAATACGTCCCGCTTGCGGCGTGGCGAGGCCGCCACTGGAAGATGTGCGTCCCCGCTTCAAGGCTCTCGTTCACCAGCGTCTCCACTTCCCGTCCCAGAGGATCGTAGATCGTCAGGACCACCTGCTGCCGCTCGGGCAGGGTGAAGCGGATGGATGTGGTGGGATTGAACGGATTGGGATAGTTCTGGGACAGTGACACGACCGAAGGGTGCAGGATCGCCGTTTCACGGGCGTCGGTCGGGCCAAAGCTGATGTAGGCGCGGATCAGGTAGATCCAGACATTCGCGGCGTCCTTCGTCAGATAGAACCAGTCGGGCTCGCCGCCACCACTCGGCACATTCAGATAGGTGAAACTGTAGTACGGTGTGGTCCCCGGGGCGGCGGTGACCATGACACGAGGATCACCGACCGCCGTTCCGACACCGGTGTTCACGAACGCGACGGCGAAGGGCTGCGCCGCGTTGATGTTCTGTGTGTGGAGATCGACGGTCGCCCAATTCGGCCAGGGGACCGGATAGGGGCTGGCAGGCGTCGTCGCGATCGAGGCCGTGATCGGAACAGCGAGCTTCTTCCCGAGCGGGGTTGGCCGTGTCACCCCCGTATACTCCCACACCCCGCCGGTCATGGTGCATGCACGGCGCAAGGCAACGCGCACGGAATCCAGCGTCGCCCCCTCGTACCCGTCGAACAGCACGCACACCGTGTCGCCGGCCGACTGGGTCAGATACCCGGTGGGTTCCGAGGTGTCCCACGCAAGCTCCAGTGCAAGCGACCCGGTCCCTGTCGATGTGAAGGAATACGAGAAGGGACCCGCCTGCCCGTTATTCATCACGATGAAGTGGATCACGTCATACGTCGACCCGAATGCCGGTTCCGCGAATGCGGCTCCCGGCGTGACGTCGAGGATGCGTTTGGACGAAGGGCCGATCTCGACGGCCCGGACGACGACCGCAGGATTGGAGACGGTGAAGGTGATCGAGAGGTTTTCACCTCCGGCGAAGGTCAGATACTGGGCCGCGAGATTCTGGATGATGCCGTTGCCGGTCGCTGTCGGATTCAGATACGATGTGCCGACGACCTTCGGGATCGCAGCGCTCGTGTAGGCATACTTCGGATCGACCGTGGCGTCGTTCAGGATGTTCGCAAAGAACCAATCGGTCAGGAGGTCGGCAAAACGCCGGGGGGTCCCGGCCGCCGCGCACGCTGCATTCACGCCCGCCTCTCCGTGCAACGGGCTCGCTACAAGATGTTTGAAGAACCCGATCCCCAGCTGGTCGCGCAGGTACAGCGACCATCGGGCCGCACGGGAATAGTCGTTCAGGACATCCGCCTCACCCGTCCGCCACGTAAAGAGGAACTGATTGGTCTCGTTGTTGTATCCCGATTGTCCGTAGAGGGAATACCCGCAGTGCACTTCGGCAAGGAGCGAACTCGCCTCATTGATGAAGGTGATCTCCTGCGGATCATAATTGAAATGGATCATGTGCTGGAACTCATGGGCCAGCGTGCTGTTCCCTTCCGTGAGTCCACCCGCCGATGTCAGGTCCAGCGGGTCGCAGTCGATGAAGAATATCTCCGCCTGGTTGCTCGTGCTGTACCCGGGGGTCGATGCCGGTACCTCGTTGAAGGAGTAGAAGTAGCCCGTCACAAATCCGCCGCTGCCGGTGAAACCATCCTGGATGTCGAGCAGCAGGATGATCACCCGCGGATCCGCATCGACATCAGGAGGATTGCCGAAGGCCGCGACGTCGGCGCCATAGATACCCACGGACGGGTTGGCCGGCGTGCGTTGATTGAAGTACGTCACCATGGAGTCGACGGCGGCCTGCGTCACCTTCCCCGCCGTCCAGCTCGCGTCTTCAACGAAGATATAGCTATTGGTCCCGACTGCCCGGCAGGTCGACGGGACCTGATACCGGCTATTGGTGACGAGGTTGTCGCCATACCAGGCCCTGGTGGAACCGACGGTGAAATTCCATGCGGTCCTCTTCGCAAGCTTCATCGATGTGAGGATCTCGGGATGCTCGGCCAGATCCTTCCGCACCGCCGCTTCATTCCGGTCCAGGACCGGATGATGCCGCATCGCAAAGCCGGTGGGAGCCGAGGGCTCCTGCGCCACCGTGGCACGGATCTGCGCATGTGCTGTGGAAGCCCACACTGCGCCTATGCAAAGAAGTACCGCTGCCCGCCGGATCATGGTGCCCCTTTCGTTGGTTCGTCTGTAAGCACGGTCACTTCCGTGACGTGCATCTCCTGCGCTGGCCCGGCTCCCGGACTGCCTGACAGACGGACCCGCTTGCCTTGCACACTGCGCAGCATCCGCTCGAGCTCTTTGGAACAGGACAGGCGGCGCACCGACCCATCAGCGGTCTGCAATGCCGGGGTGGTGAACGGTTCATTCCCGATGATCACCACGATGCCGACCAGCGCACCGGGGTCTTCCTGGGTCTGACGCACCGAACAGCAGGACATCATGGCCAGCGCAAGCATCGCGATCATCGTCCGTTGTATCACCGTGCCTCCTGTGAGCTCTTCATTCAGGATACAGATTCCGGTGCAGATTCACAAGCCTATCCCCGCTCCAGCTCCTGGCGCAGGAAGGCCCCCGTCGCCGACCGCGCACTCTTCGCCACTGTTTCCGGTGTCCCTGCCGCAACAACTTTCCCGCCGTCCCGCCCACCCCCCGGCCCCAGATCGATGACATGGTCCGCCGCTTTGATGATATCCAGGTTATGTTCGATGACGATGACGGTGTTACCCTTGTCCACCAGGCGGTTCAGCACGCCCAGCAACAGTCGGACATCCTCAAAATGCAGGCCCGTCGTCGGTTCGTCGAGGATGTACAGGGTGTTGCCGGTACCGACCCGGGAGAGTTCCGTGGACAGCTTGATACGCTGCGCCTCTCCACCGCTCAGGGTGGTCGCCTGTTGCCCGATATGAATGTACCCCAGTCCCACTTCGTTGAGCGTGCGCAGCTTCCGTTGCAGGGCCGGGATCTCACTGAAGAAGTCGACGGCTTCCGCCACGGTCATATCCAGGACGTCGGCGATGGATTTCCCCTTATACACGACCTGCAACGTTTCGCGGTTGTAGCGCCGCCCTTTGCACACGTCACACTGGACGTACACATCGGGAAGGAAATTCATTTCGATCTTTCGCACCCCATCGCCCTCACACTGGTCGCACCGCCCGCCGGCAACGTTGAAGCTGAAGCGGCCGGGCTTGTACCCGCGGATCTGAGACTCCGGGAGCTGCGCGAACAGGTCTCGGACAAGACTGAACAGACCGGTGTACGTCGCTGGATTCGACCGCGGCGTGCGGCCGATCGGCGACTGGTCGATGTCGATCACCTTGTCGATGTGCTCGAGCCCGGTGATGGACTTGTACGGGAGGGGGACGAGCTTGGCGCGATAGAACTTCCGGGCGAGGATGCGGTACAACGTCTCACTGATGAGCGTCGACTTCCCCGACCCGCTGACACCGGTCACCGCGATCAGGGTTCCGAGCGGGAGCGTGAGTGTGACACCCTGGAGATTGTTCCCCGTCGCTTTGTCGAGCACGATCGATGCCCCATTGCCCTTCCTGCGTTCGGCAGGAACCGGGATGGAGCGCAGGCCCTTCAGATAGTGCGCCGTGTAGGAGATCGGTGCGAACCCGTTGTCGGTCACCGGCAACGCGTCGTTCCGGAGCTGAAGCTCGCCCGGAGGAGCGGCAGTGACGAGTGCCCCGCCATGTTCTCCCGCTCCGGGACCGAGGTCGATGACGTAATCGGCATGCTCGATCATCTCGCGATCGTGCTCGACGACGATCAGCGTGTTCCCCAGGTCGCGCAGCTGCTTCAGCGAATGGATCAGCCGCTGGTTGTCCCGCTGATGCAGCCCGATACTCGGTTCATCCAGTATGTAGAGCACCCCGACCAGCTGCGAACCGATCTGGGTCGCAAGGCGGATCCGTTGCCCTTCGCCGCCCGAGAGCGATCGCGCAGAACGGTCCAGCGTCAGATATTCCAGACCGACATCCACGAGGAACTGCAGCCGCTGGACGATCTCTTTGGTCACCGGTGCAGCGATCACCGACTGCCGGGCGGGCATCTTCAACCGTTGGAAGAACTCCAGGGACTCCCGGATGGAGAGGCCGACCACCTGGTGGATGGAGCTCTTCTCCCCAGTCGCAGCATCCTCGATGCGAACCGCGAGGTTCTCCTTCTTCAGCCGCCCGCCTTTGCATTCCGGACACTTCCGGGCGTTCATGTATGCTTCCACCCACTCGCGGATGGTGTTCGAACTCGTATCGGCATAGTACCGCTTCATCGTGTCCAGAACACCGGCGAACCGGTGCTTGTACGTGACCGTCCGGCCGCTGCTGTAGACATACTCCACCGAAAATCGTTCCTCACCACCACCGTTCAGGAGCACCTCCTGCGCGGTCTTCGGGATCTTCTTGATCGGGGTGTCGAAATCGAACTTGTACGCCTTGGCCACTGCACGGAGCTGGTTGAACAGCCACGTGGACCTGGGCTTGCCCAGTGGTGCGAGACCCCCTTCATTGATCGTCAGCGTCTCATCCGGCAGGATCAGATCGACATCGAGTTCCTTGACCTCACCCAGTCCGTTACACGTCGGACAGGCGCCATAGGGCGAGTTGAAGGAGAATGCATTCGGGGCGGGATCCTCATAGCTGATATCGCACACGGGACATGCGAGGTGCCGGCTGAACATCACATCGGACGGCGGAGCTTCGTCCGTGGCACGGGGCCGCTTCGCGGTCTTGCCTTTCTTGTCGCCCCCCGTGGTTGCCGCGGCGGATTCGGGACTGACAATGAGCACGCCATTCCCGAACCGGAGGGCCACATCCACCGAGTCGGCCACCCGCGAACGCCCGTCCTTCCTGATCACCAGCCGGTCAACGACGATCTCGATGTTATGCACCTTGTACCGGTCTGCCTGGAGACCCTTGGCAAGTTCATGGACGACCCCATCGATCCGCACGCGGACGAACCCGTCGCGGGCGATCTCCTCGAACAGCTCCCGGTAATGGCCCTTGCGGCCGCGTACCACTGGTGCCAGGAGTTGCACGCGTGACCCCTCAGGCATCTTCTGGATCGCGTCGATGATCTGGTCCGTACTCTGCTTCTGTACGGCGCCACCGCATTTCCAGCAATACTGGGTGCCCGCGCGGGCAAAGAGCAGACGCAGATAATCGTAGATCTCCGTCACGGTGCCGACCGTGGAACGCGGATTATGGCTGACCGTCTTCTGCTCGATGGAGATGGCGGGGCTCAGACCCTCGATATAGTCGACATCGGGCCGTTCCATGACGTCGAGGAACTGACGGGCATAGGCGGACAGGCTCTCGACGAACCGGCGTTGACCCTCCGCATACACCGTGTCGAACGCAAGGCTGGATTTCCCTGACCCGGACAGACCGGTGATGACAACGAGCTTCTCCCGCGGGATATCGACATCGATCCCTTTGAGGTTGTGCTCGCGTGCGCCGCGGATCACGATCGCATCATGGGCGGTATGTGCGGGGACGTCAGCCATTCATGAACCGGGTGGACCTCCATGGAAAGATGCAGTGGATCAAGAAGTTCAATCTACCAATCCGGGAGGCGAAATTCAAGGAGCCGAACCGATTCAGATACCAGAGATCTGAAGTCACGGTGGCATTGCGTCAGAGGAGTCGTTCACGCTTGCTGAGATACCCAGTCAGCGCTGTGTCAAACGGGGTTGCGGTGTCGAGGAGGACATAGTCGATGTGATGCTCGCGGCATTCGCGCTTATAGCGCTCGGTGAAGGCATGCATGGCCTCGGCATAGGCACGCCGGATGTGCCAGGGCTGCGTGGTCATGCGCTCATCCGTCTCCATATCCCGGAACGTCGCGTCATCCCCGAACGCGAATGTCCGCTCCAGAGGATCGAGCACATGCATGACGATCACTTCGTTCTTCTTGTGCCGGAAGTGCTTGAGCGCGGTCAGGATCCGCTCGGGTTCATCCATGAGATCGCTCAGGACGATCACCAGCCCCCGCCGCGTGATCCGTTCCGCCACAAGATGCATCGAACGGGCAGCCTCCGTGCGCGCTGCAGCACGCGCGTTCTGCAATGCGGCGTGGATCTGCTGCAGGTACGCCCGGGAGGCACGCGGAGGAAGATACGTGGTCACCGTTTCATCGAACAACGCCAGTCCCACCGCGTCGGACTGCTTGACCATCATGTACGCGAGCGATGCGGCGAGGTAGGAGGCATACTCCAGCTTGGAGATCCGGCCGGCCGAGGCAAAAGCCATCGACCGGCTGGTGTCCAGCACGAGGTAGGATTTGAGGTTGGTCTCTTCTTCGTACTGCTTGATCGTGTAGCGATCGGTGCGCGCATACACCTTCCAGTCCACATGCCGGATCTCATCACCCGGCATGTACGGCCTGTGTTCCGCGAACTCCACACTGAAGCCGTGATACGGACTCCGGTGGAGCCCGGCGATGAATCCTTCGACGACCAGCCGGGCGCGGAGCTCCATGTTGGCGAGCTTCGCGACGACATGCGGGAGGAGATATGACCGGTCGCCGTCGGACATGGGCACGCTCAATGCGCCGCGGGGGCGTTCGTCCCGGGCGGTGCCGTGGAATCCGCCGGGATCACGGGGTTGGGGATGAGGTCCTCCGGCTTCTTCCCGATCGTCTGCAGTTCATACTGTGCGGACGTTGCCAGTTCGCTCGCGGGGTACAACTCCAGGAACTTCTTGTAGGCAATTTCCGCGCTATCCGGTTTGAGGAGGCCATTGTTGTACAGATAGCCCACCATGAACAATGCCGTGGGGGCTTTCGCGGTCGCGGGGAAATCCTCTGCGTACCTCCTGTACAGCGCCAGTGCCCCCGGGATATCGCTCAGGTACTGGGAACGCAGTTCGGCAGCCCGGAACAATGCCTGCTCGGCCTGTTCCGAGCGGGGATGCTCCGCCGCGACCTGCTCGTATGCTTCTGCCACGGGCGTGAACAATGCCACGGGATCGGCCTTGCGCTTCAGACTGTCCACGACATGCTGCGCCTCATCGAACCGCGCTTGTGCCGCAGCGAACTGCTCCTCCGCGGACTTTCCTTTGCACCCAGCGACAAGGATCGCCAGCAACCCGGTCACCGCCAGGCGTGCAACACTCTTCAACGTCATTCCGGATCTCCTGTGTGATAGCGTGTGGGATATAAGCTACGGAAAGAGCGGGTGACATTCAACGCGTGCGTCACCTGCCGGCAATGCGGTGCATCACTGCCGCGAAGAACCCATCGGTATCGGTCCTGTGCGGCCAGAGCATCAGATACGGGCCATCCTCGCGCAGGTCCACGCCCCACCCCCGCAGGATCTCGGATGCGGAAGACAGTGTGAACCCGTCATTCACCCGCAGGAACTCCTCAACCACGGCTTCGTTCTCCGCCCGGCGAAGCGTGCACGTCGAGTACACGAGCCGTCCGCCGGGGCGGAGCATGCCTGCGGCCCTCTGGAGAATAGCCAATTGCAGTGCGGGTCGCGCACGATCGGCGGCGGGATCGCGGGGGGACTTCAACCACGGATTGCGCCTGACCGTCCCGAGACCGGAGCACGGCGCATCGACCAGCACCCCATCCCCTCTGTTCTGCAGCCGGTCGAGCATGGGATCGTCATGCCGGGCCGTCATGATCTCCGCGACCTTCACGCCTGCGCGTGTCGCCCGCTCATGAAGGTTCTTCAGCTTCGCCGCCTCCGGATCGATAGCGATGAGTGCACCCTTGTTCTGCATGAGCGCGCCGAGATGCATCGTCTTCCCTCCGGCTCCCGCGCACGCATCGATGATCCGTGATCCGGGTTCGGGACGGAGCAGCATGGAGAGGAGCTGACTCCCTTCATCCTGGACCTCGAACCAGCCTTCGCGGTACGACCTGAGGACATCGAGCTGACCTCGTGCGGGCAACCGGAGGGCGAACGGCGAAAGAGCCCCCGGCACGGCGACGATGCCTTCGGTTCTCAATCGTTGCGCGCACTCATGGACCGTGCAGCGCAGGGTGTTCACACGGATGGTGATCGGTGCCTCGGTGTTCAGCACGGTCAGCAGTCTCCCCGTCTCCTCCAACCCGATCCGGGCGGCCCACTCGGACACCACGTCATCAGGGAAGGAATGCAGCAACGCCAGCTGCACCGGAGATGCCGGGGCATCACCCAGATCGCGAAGCCGGGCTCCGACGGCCGTCAGGAACTCTGTCGGGAGCGGGATCCCCGGATCGATGGTCCAGCGTTCGGTGATCCCCTCGGCGATCTCATCGAAGGAATCGCCGGCGCACGCGAGCGCATGTGCCGCGGCCAGGGCCAGGGCGGCAAGGGGCGGCCGGTCAGCACCGCCAGCGCGCACGGCAGGAGGCGTGATCGCATCGAGCAGGCGGCGGTGACGGATCACGCCGAAGATGCGTGCAGAGAGCCAGCGCCGCTCTTTCGAGCCGATGTAGTGACGGTCGCGGAAGAAGCGCCGCACAAGGGTATCTGCGGGAAAGGATGAACCGTCGACGGCGATGATGAGTTCGGCGAGGTGACCGTACAGCGATGATGGTTTCATGCGTTCGGAAGGGCCCGGATCACACGAGGGCCACGGCTTCGCGCAAGCCCGTGTGCATGAACGCACGTGCCATGCGTGGAGTGTTGAATGCGATGCCGATCTCCCCACGGGCATTTAGCGCGATCACACCGCCGTAGCCGTCCACTTTGCGGACGAGGACCTTCAGGCCTTCCTGTGTGGCCTTCTCCGGATCGCCTCCATGCCGCTCCATGAGATCCACCACGGTCTTGGCCATCACCACTCTGATCATCGCCTCTCCCCATCCGGAGGTCGAAACTCCGCCGATACCGTTATCGGCGTACGTGCCAGCACCGATGATCGGCGAATCGCCGACGCGGCCGGGCAGCTTATTGGGGGTACCGCCCGTGGACGTCCCCGAGGCGATGTTGCCCTTCTTGTCGATCGCCACCGCGCCGACGGTATCGGAGGCCGTGCGCTTCTTCCTGAAGGCATCCTTCGGCTTGAAGTGCGGGTCACTCTGCATTGTCCGCCAGCGGTCCAGTTCGCGGAGTGTAAGGAGATCGTCCTGGCTGCACAGCTTCACCTTCTGTTCGCGGGCGAAGCGGGACGCCCCCATGCCCACAAGCAGGACATTCTCGCTCTTCTCCATGACGCGGCGGGCGAGCGTGATCGGGTTGCGGACGTTCTGGACCGCGGCAACGGCGCCCGCGCGGAACGTGGCGCCGTTCATGATGCTGGCATCCAGTTCCACTTCGCCGCCGGCATTGATGAACGATCCGCGTCCGGCATTGAAGGTGTCATCGTCTTCCATCACCACGATGGATGCTTCCACGGCATCGAGCGCGGAACCACCCTTCTGCAGGACCTTCCAGCCCGCGGCAATGGCCTTCTGCATTCCTGTACGGTGGGGTTCAACGAGGTCGGGCGGGATGTCCCACGCACCGCCGTGAAGTACGAGGGCTATCTTGCCCATGCGAGGCGTTCCTGTAGGTGTGCGCATCAATGTACAGAATGCACGTGATTTGTTCAACCGGCCCGGAGCCAGGAGGCCGCGGGCCGGCGACAGTACGGTTCTCAGGAAACGTGTGGCCGCCGATATCAGCGGGACTGCGGTGTACCGGAGCCTTTCGTCAGCGTGATCAGCCCACGGGAATCCAACCCCACCACCACGGCATCGCCGGTGGCGAAATCACCGGCGAGGATCCGTTCGGACAGCGGGTTCACGACATACCGCTGGATCACGCGTTTCAGAGGCCTCGCGCCGAAGATCGGTTCGTACCCCAGCTTCGCCAGCCAATCGGTGGCCTCCTCGCTGACCTCCAGACGGAGGCCCTGTGCTTCAACCATGCTCGCCACGCGGGTGAGCTGCAACGTGACGATCTGGCGGATGTCGGCATGCCCCAGCGGCTTGAACACGATCACCTCATCCACCCGGTTGAGGAATTCCGGCCTGATCGTCTGGCGCAACAGGTTGAACAACTCCTGCTTCAGGTCGGCGAACGACTCTTCCCAGGAACCATTCCCGCCGAAATCCTTCTGGATCCTCTCGCTGATCACATGGGATCCGAGGTTCGACGTCATGATGATGATGGTGTTCTTGAAGTTCACCGTACGCCCCTTGCTGTCGGTCAACCGCCCCTCATCCAGCACCTGCAGGAGCAGGTTGAACACTTCCGGATGCGCCTTCTCGATCTCGTCGAGCAGCACCACACTGTATGGCTTCCGCCGCACTGCTTCGGTGAGTTGCCCGCCTTCGTCGTACCCGACGTAGCCCGGGGGTGCGCCGATGAGCCGCGACACGGAGAACTTCTCCATGTATTCGCTCATATCGATGCGCACCAGCGCGTTCTCGTCGTTGAACAGGAAGCCCGCCAGGGAACGCGCCAGTTCGGTCTTGCCCACGCCCGTGCTGCCAAGGAAGATGAAGGAGCCGATCGGACGTTTCTCGTCCTGGAGCCCGGACCGCGCGCGACGAATGGCGCTTGCCACGGCGGTCACCGCCTCGGCCTGGCCGATGACCCGTTCATGCAACCGGTCCTCGAGGTGCAGCAGTTTCGTCCGCTCGCTCTCGAGCATGCGCGTCACGGGTATGCCCGTCCACCGCGCCACGATCTCCGCGATGTCCTCGGCATCCACCTCTTCTTTGAGCATCTTTGTGTCGGTTTGCACCTCCTGAAGCCGGGCAGACGCCGCCGCGATGTTCTTCTCCAGTTGCGTGATGATGCCATACCGGATCTCCGCGACCCGGGCAAGATCCCCCTCCCGCTCCTTCCGCTCGGCCTCGGCGCGGGCGGTGTCGATCTCCGCTTTCATCGTGCGGATGGACAGGATCAGGTCCTTCTCCACCTGCCAGTGTGCCCGGAGCGCGGACCGCGACTGCTGCTGTTCGGCAAGCTCCGCCTGGATCGCGGCGAGGCGGGACTGCGACTGCTCGTCATTCTCGCGGCGGACGGCCTCCCGTTCGATCTCGAGTTGCTTGATGCGGCGTTCGACCGTGTCCAGCTCTTCCGGCAGCGAATCGATCTCGATGCGCAGCTTCGATGCCGCCTCATCGATGAGGTCGATCGCCTTATCCGGGAGGAACCGGTCCGCGATGTAGCGGTGACTGAGCTGGGCAGCCGCCACCAGGGCCCCGTCCGTGATGCGCACCCCGTGGTGCACTTCATACCGCTCCTGCACGCCGCGGAGAATGGAGATCGTATCCTCGACGGTCGGCTCATCCACAAGCACCGGCTGGAACCGGCGCTCGAGGGCCGGGTCCTTCTCGATATACTTGCGATACTCATCGATGGTGGTCGCACCGATCGCGCGCAGGTCGCCCTTGGCCAGCGCCGGCTTGAGCATGTTCGCCGCGTCGACCGAACCCTGTGCCGCACCGGCGCCAACGAGCGTGTGGAGTTCGTCGATGAACAGGATGATCTCCCCTTCCGACTCCTCCACTTCCTTGAGCAGGGCTTTGAGCCGCTCTTCGAACTGCCCGCGGAAGCTCGTCCCCGCGACCAGGGAACCCATATCGAGCGCAACGATGCGCTTGCTCTTCAACGATTCGGGGACATCGCCGCGCACGATACGGTCCGCGATCCCTTCGGCGATGGCGGTTTTCCCGACGCCCGGCTCCCCGATGAGGACCGGATTGTTCTTCGTCCGGCGTGCAAGGACCTGCAGGACCCGGCGGATCTCTTCGTCGCGCCCGATCACGGGGTCCATTTTCCCTTTGCGTGCCAGGTCGTTCAGGTCGCGGCCGTACCGGTGCAACGCCTGATACTTGTCCTCCGGGGTCTGGTCCGTGACACGCTGGCTCCCGCGGATATCCTTCAGGACGCGCAGGATGGTATCCGGCGTGACGCCCTGCTCTTTGAGGAGCCGGGCCGCGGGGCCGTCGGAGGCTTCGACCAGGGCAAGCACCAGATGTTCGGTGCTCACGAATTCGTCCTTAAGGTCATTGGCCTTTTTCACGGCCCCTTCGAGGACCTTGCCGAGGGCCGGCGACACACCGGCATTCCCGAGCGATGTACCGGACACTTTGGGGAGCCGTTCGATGAGTTCGTGGACCTTGAGCTTCACGGCGTTCACATTCGCGCCGGTCTTCTGCAGGATCGGGATCACCGTCCCCTGGGGGTCCTGAATGAGTGCGGCGAGGAGATGCTCGGGCTCGAGTGCCGGATTGCCATAGCTGCCGGCGATCTCTGCCGCATTCTGTAGTGCTTCCTGGGACTTTATTGTCAGTTTGTTCAGATTCATCATTTTCTCCCGGCGGGCCGGGCCCGCCGATCAGCATTCCTTCGTTCGGTAACGCGTGCGGGACCGCCCCCCCAGATCACCCGTTCCGTTTCCTTCTTCTCTTTCCGTTTCCTTCTTCGCTGTTCGCGTCCGTATCCCCTTCCCCGGACTCCTGCTCTTCCCACTTCTTTCCCGCCTTCTCGTCGATGATCACTTCCATCGCTTCCTGTTTGTCGCGCGGCAGCATGTCGTGCATCGCGGTGATGGACATCGGCGAAGAGCCGCCGCCGGAGAATTTCCCGCTCGCAGCCATCCACACGGCCAGCACCACGAGCCCCACGCTGAACAGAATGATCACCAGTTCCATAGGACAGCAAAGGCGAGGGGTCGCCTCGCCTTTTCCTCTGCTGTTGTGCTATTGCGGTATCCCACCGTGAACCTCTCTTCCGGCATCGGGCAGTACTGCTGTGCCCTGTGCCCTCTTCCTTCGCTTCTCAGCGCGCTACTTCTTATCGTCCATCACCTCAAAGTCCGCATCTTCCACCTTCTTCTCATCGGCCTTCTGCTGTCCGCCACCCGGAGGGGGTGCGGACTGCGGACCGGCCTGGGGACCGCCCTGCGGACCGGCGCCCTGGGCTCCGGCCTGCTGGTACATCTGCGTCGAGGCCTCGTTCCAGACCGCCGTCAGGGCATCCATGGCGCTCTTGATCGCACCGGCATTCCCTGTGCCGGCGGCCGTCTTCAGCTCTTCGTTCGCCTTCTCGATCTTCGCCTTCACGTCGGCGCTCAACTTCTCGCCGAACTCCTTCAGCTGCTTTTCCGTCTGGAAGGAGAGGTTGTCGGCCTGGTTCTTCAGATCGATCTCTTCCCGCTTTTTCTTGTCATCGGCAGCGTGTTCTTGCGCCTCGCGCTTCATCTTCTCCACCTCGTCCTTGCTCAGGCCGCTCGACGATGTGATACGGATGGACTGCTCCTTGTTCGTCGCCTTGTCCTTCGCCGAAACGTGCAGGATGCCATTGGCATCGATGTCGAAGGTCACTTCGATCTGCGGGACGCCGCGCGGTGCCGGCGGAATGCCGTCCAGATGGAAACTGCCGAGGCTCCGGTTGTCGCGCGCCATGGGCCGTTCGCCCTGCAGCACGTTGATCTCCACCGACGGCTGACTGTCCGAGGCCGTCGAGAACACTTCGCTCTTCCGTGTCGGGATCGTGGTGTTCGCGTCGATCAACTTCGTCATCACGTTCCCGAGGGTCTCGATGCCCAACGAGAGCGGGGTCACATCCAGCAGCAACACATCCGTGACGTCGCCCGAGAGCACGCCACCCTGGATCGCCGCACCGACGGCCACGACCTCATCCGGGTTCACGCCCTTGTGCGGTTCACGCCCGAAGATCTGCTTCACGACCTCCTGTACCTTCGGCACGCGGGTCATACCGCCGACGAGGATGACCTCATCGATGTCCTTCGGGGCGAGGTTCGCGTCGCGCAGCGCGCGCTCCGTCGGTCCGAGCGTCCGCTGGATCAGATCATCCACGAGCTGCTCGAACTTCGCACGGCTGAGGCTCATGTTCAGGTGCTTCGGCCCTTCGGCCGTTGCGGTGATGAACGGCAGGTTGATCTCGGTCTGCATGAGCTGCGAAAGCTCCATCTTGGCCTTCTCGGCCCCTTCGCGCAGGCGCTGCAATGCCATCGGGTCCTTGCGGAGATCGATGCCTTCCTGCTTCTTGAACTCATCGGCCACGTGGTCCACGATGCGCTGGTCGAAGTTGTCGCCACCGAGGTGGGTGTCGCCGTTGGTGGACTTCACTTCGAACACGCCATCGCCCAGTTCGAGGATGGAGATATCGAACGTGCCACCGCCCAGGTCATAGATCGCAACCTTCACGTCCTTGTTCTTCTTGTCGAGGCCATAGGCCAACGCCGCAGCCGTGGGTTCGTTGATGATGCGGCGGACGTTCAGTCCGGCGATCTCGCCGGCCTCTTTCGTGGCCTGCCGCTGTGCGTCATTGAAGTACGCGGGGACGGTGATGACGGCTTCGGTGACCTTCTGGCCGATATAGTCCTCCGCGGTCTGCTTCATTTTCTGGAGGATCATGGCGCTGATCTCCGGCGGCGAGTAGACCCGCCCACCTGCTTCGACACGCGCAGTATTGTTGTCGCCCTTCACGACCTTGTAGGGGACGAGCTTCATCTCCTCGTTCACCTCGTCGTGGAAGCGGCCCATGAAACGCTTGATCGAGAAGACGGTATTCTGCGGGTTCGTCACGGCCTGACGCTTCGCAGCCTGGCCAACGAGACGTTCCCCGTTCTTGGCGAATCCCACGATGGAAGGCGTCGTCCGGCCGCCTTCTGCATTGGCGATAACGACAGGATCGTTCCCCTCCATCACCGCTACTACCGAATTGGTGGTGCCCAGATCAATTCCGATGATCTTTCCCATTATGAAATCTCTCCTTGGTCTGATGTCAATTTGCTACATGCTTAACGTATCGCAACCCCTGTGCCAGATGTTCACAATCTTCCAATTCCATAATATCCTTATTTTGCAATATATTACAGAACAGCGAATGGAAGAACGAAGAAACTCCGAATCTGCCATAATGACACATTGACTCATATTGGTGCTCTTGTGGCAGGCTAGCAGTCATTTTGTCACACACACATGCCATTTTGATATTCTTGCTTCTCAGGGGGTAGTTTTGTATGTTCCCTCATTCTCGTGGCTCCACCCATCGTTGTACCTTGCTCTCGTAATGATCTCACCGGACATACTTCGTGGCGGTCTTCGCACCGAGATCTTCGGGAGGAAGGTCTACACGTTTCAGACCATCGACTCCACGAATTCCTGTGCCCGCGCCCTGGCTGCGTGCTGGGCAGAGGAGGGAACGGTCGTCATTGCCGACGAGCAAACGGCAGGACGCGGCCGTCTCGGCCGTTCCTGGGTGGCGGCTGCCGGTGAGAACCTGACGTTCTCCCTCATTCTGCGGCCAGCCATCCCCCCCGACAGGATGGGACTCCTCTCGCTGCTCATCGCTGTCGGCATCGCCCGGGGCATTGAAGAGTCCACCGGTCTCCGCGTGTTCTGCAAGTGGCCCAACGATCTGCTGTACGGCGGGAAGAAACTCGCGGGTATCCTGCTGGAGGGTTCGTTCGCGGGTGAGCGGGTCGATCACGTGGTGGTGGGGATCGGACTGAATGTGAACCAGCGGGAATTCCCTCCGGACATCGCGGCGCGCGCGACGTCTCTCGCGCGCGAACTGAACACCCCCCTGGAGCGGATCGGCCTGTACAAGTCGCTGCTCAAGAGTCTCGAGGACGAATACCTTGCCCAGAGCGCCGACGGCTACGCATACACCGTCCAGCGATGGCTCACGTATGCCCCCGTGATCGGCCGCACCATCTCCGTCTCGCACCAGGGCGAAGTGCTTCATGGCCGGGTGAAAGGGGTGAACCCCGACGGCTCCCTGCTTGTTGCCAATCATACCGGCGATCACACATTCCTCGCCGGCGACGTCACCATCGTGGATATGGAGGCCTATGCTGCTCGCCATTGATGTGGGGAACACCCATACGGTGATCGGGGCATTCAACGACGAGACCCTCGTCGCCGACTGGCGCATGGCCAGCGTCACCCACCGCACCGCGGACGAGAACTGGCTCACGATCAAGAGCTTCTGCACGGATGCGGGCATCGACCTCGCCACCATCACCGGCGTCGGCATTTCCTCGGTGGTCCCCGACCTCACCTTCGTGTACAAACAGCTGGCGCGCAAACACTTCCACGTTGAACCACTCAGCGTGAGCGGCGATCTCCCGCTGGGGATCCGGATCGCCTACAGCGATCCTTCGATGGTGGGGGCGGACCGGATCTGCAATGCGGTGGCAGGCTTCAAGCGTTACGGCGGACCGCTCATCATCATCGACTTCGGCACGGCGACCACCTATGATGTGGTCTCGGCGGACGGCGATTACCTTGGCGGCGTGATCACGCTCGGCCTCGAATCCATGGCAACGGAATTGCACCGGCGCGCGGCGAAACTGCCGCGTGTGGAACTTCGCTTTCCGCGAAAGGTGATCGGGAATGACACCGCCACGAGTATGCAGTCCGGCCTGATGCTCGGCACCGTGGACGCGGTGGAAGGAATGGTCCGCAGGATCCGCGAGGAACTCGGCGCTCCGGCCCGCGTCATCGCCACCGGCGGGCTCGCACAGATCATCGCCCGGCACACGACGGTGATCGAGGCATGCGAGCCGTCACTCGTGCTCGACGGGATCCGCATGATCTATGACCGGCTCCGTCCCGCGCCCGGACGCTGATCCTCTGCCGGGGAACGGCCTCACCTCCCGTCCCCGGTTTCACCCTTCAGGCCGAGGGGCCCGGGCCCTCCGCGGCGCACACACTCAGATCTGCGCGTGAACCCCGACACCGGCAGTCGCCGGGATCGTGCGCGGCGCTTCTTCCCCATCGATCAGGTCCTCCACATCCTTCGTCGGCTGCGTGAACCGCGCCAGGAATGCGTACAGCACGGGCACGAGCACGAGCGTCAGGAATGTGGAGAACAGCACTCCGCCCACGACCGCGAGTCCCAGCGGCCGGCGCGACTCCCCCCCGGCACCCAGACCCAGCGCGATCGGGAGAACACCGAACACGGTCGCGAGTGATGTCATCAGGATCGGCCGCAACCTGATCGTCGCGGCTTCCCGTACCGCATCCACCGCCACTTTCCCCTGCGCCCGCAGTTGATTGGCGAACTCCACGATCAGGATCGAGTTCTTCGTGACCAACCCCACGAGCATGATCAGGCCGATCTGCGAATAGATGTTCAGGCTTTCCCGGAAGATGAACAGCGTCGCCAGTGCCCCGAACACCGCCAGCGGCACGGCCAGCAGGATGGTCAACGGGTCCACGAAGCTCTCGAACTGCGCCGCGAGCACCAGATAGATGAACACGATCGCCATGACGAACATCAGATACAGGCTGGCACTGGAGCTCTTGTATTCCAGCGACTGTCCCGCATACTCATGCTTCACGGTGGGCGGCAGCTTCTCCGCGGCGATACGGTCCAGATCCGCCAGTGCCTGACCGAGACTGACCCCGGGGGCGAGCTGTGCAGTGAGGCGCACGGATCTGAGCCGGTTGTAATGATTGAGTTCCTTGGGTGCGAGCACCTCGTTCACTTTCACGACATTCGCGAGCTGCACGAGCCCGCGTGTGCCGCGCAGGTAGATGTCCCTGATCGCATCCGGCGTGGCGCGCGCGGACGGCCGCATCTGCAGGATCACGTCATATTGCTTGGTCCCCCGCTTGAAGTTCGTCACCGCCCTCCCGCCCAGGAACGTCTCCAGCGTCGATCCGATATCCACCACGGACACCCCCAACCCTGCCGCCCGTTCGCGGTCGATCGCGAGGTCCAACTGCGGCTTGTTGAGCCGCAGGTCCGTATCCAGGTTGATGAGATATCCCAGCTTGGACGCTTCCGGCAAGATCACGGCGACCGACGCGCTGAGTTCCTCGTAGTCCTCGGCCTGCAGCACATAGTCGACCGGACTGGAGTCGAACGACCCTCCCAGACTCGGCGGATTGATGACGAACGCCAGGACCCCCGGGATCCCGAGGAGCTGGGGGAACAGTGCCTGCACGATCTCCTGCTGGGTCCTCTGCCGCTCCTTCTGAGGTTTCAGCGAGAGGAACATGAAACCGTTCGTGACGTTGCCCGGCCCCCCGAAACCCAGACCGATGGCCGAGAAGAGTCCACGCCGTTCCGGCAAGGCAAGCACGCGTTGTTCGACCTGCCGCATATAGGTGTCCGTATACTCGAGGGTCGACCCTTCGGGGGCGATGATGATGCCAAAGCCTACACCGCGGTCCTCCACCGGCACCAGTTCGCTCGGGAGGAGCGTGAAGAGCAGCACACCAAGTCCCACCACCCCGACGGCCGCTCCGAGCATCGTGAACCGGTGGCGGAGCGCGAATCCCACGGTCGCCCCATACACATCATTGAGCCGGTCAAAGAACGCATCGAACGAGCGTGATGCCCACCCGCTGTTCGTCCCGTGAAGCGGCCGCAGGATGCGGGAGGACAGCATCGGCGTGAGGGTCAGTGCCACGAACCCGGAGATGAGCACCGCCACCGCCAGCGTGATACCGAATTCATTGAACAACCGTCCGACCGAACCCGTCAGGAAAGCGAGCGGCACGAAGACCGCCACGAGGGTGATCGTCGTCGCGATCACCGCGAAGCCGATCTCCTTGCTGCCGTCGAATGCCGCCCGCCGGCGGTGTTTGCCCATCTCGATATGCCGGTAGACATTCTCCAGCACCACGATGGCATCATCCACCACGAGCCCGATCGCAAGCACCAGCGCCAGGAGTGTCAGGATGTTGATCGTGTATCCCGCAAAGTACACCACCGCCAGCGCGCCAATGATGGAGATGGGGATGGCCAGGGTCGGGATGGCGGTCGCCCGCATGCTCTTCAGGAACGCCAGCACCACGAGGACCACGAGACACACGGCGATGACGAGGGATTCCGTCACTTCATCGATGGAGTCATTGATGAACGTGGACGAATCGAACGCGACATCCAGCCGCATCCCGGCGGGGAGCACACCGGCCAGGTCCTCCAGTGCTGCACGCACCTCGGCCGCCACGTCCACGGTGCTGGCCTTCGATTGCTTGACGATACCGAGACCGACCGCGGGTTTGCCATTGTATCGCGCAACTGTCCGGTCGTCTTCCGCGCCGACGCGCACTTCAGCGACGTCGCGGAGGTGGACGACGTCGCCCGCGTTCCGCGCCACGATGATCGCGCCGAATTCTTCCGGCGTCGCGAGATCGCCGCGCGTTCGAACGGAGAACTCACGCAACTCGCCCTCGACCCGGCCTGCGGGGATCTCCGCGTTCTCCCGCCGGATCGCCGCCTCGATGTCCCCGGTGGTCAGTCCGTGAGCCGCCATATGGAGCGGGTCGAGCCACACACGCATGGCGAATTTCCGTTCCCCGCCGATGATCACGGAGCCCACGCCCGGCAGGCGCTGGATGCGTTCCTTCAGCACCCGGTCCGCCACTTCCGTCAATTCCAGTCCGTCGTGCGTGTCGCTGGAGAGGGCGAGCCACACGATGGCCTGCGCATTTGCATCCACCTTGGAGATCACCGGATCCTCGATCTCGCGCGGCAGATTCCCCCGCACGCGCGACACCCGGTCGCGCACATCGTTCGCCGCTTCATCCACATTGCGCGAGAGTTCGAATTCGATCGTGATCACGGAGCCCTGCTCGCGGCTGGACGAGCTCAGGGTCTTCACGCCTTCCAGCGTGGCGAACTGTTCTTCCAGGATATTCGTGATCTCCGTCTCCACGACGCTCGGGCTCGCCCCGCGGTAGAGGGTCACAACCGAGATGATCGGCGGATCGATGTCGGGATATTCGCGGACCGGGAGGCGGGTGAAGGCGATGATACCGAATAACAGGATGGTGAAGCTCATCACGCTGGCGAACACCGGCCGTTGGATGGAGATCGTACTGAGTTTCATGCGTTCACCCGCCTGTCTGTGCTGGTGCGAGAGCGGCCCGCGGATCGGACATGACCGGCATGACCCTGCCGCCGTCGAACAATTTCTGATGCCCGGTCCTCACGACCCGTGCGCCCTCCGCGAGGCCGTGCAGCACCTCCACCACCCCCGGGGTCCTCGTCCCGAGAGTCACGGCCGTCCGGTGCACCGTGCTGTCGGCACCGATGACGTACACAAACGACTGTCCTGCATTGCCGAACACCGCCTCGTTGGGGACGGTGAGCGCATCGGCGCGCCTGTTGAGGACAGCGGCGATGTTCGCCGACATCCCCGGCCGGAGCCTGCGGGTTGGATTCTGGACCCGGGCAACCACCCGTGCGGTGCGCGTGGCCTCGTCGATCATCGGATCAACAACGAGGATCTGTCCGTGGAGGTCCGTGTCGGGAAATGCGGGCGTCGAGACCGTGACACCTGCTCCCTGCTTCAGGCGGCTGAGGAACCGCTCCGGCGCCGAGAATGTGACACGCATCTCATCAACATTGGCGAGCTCAGTGATGGCCTGCCCGGCGCGGAGGAAGGTCCCGACGCTTATGCGCCGCGATCCGACCACGCCGTTGAAAGGCGCAACGATCCGCGTCTTTGCGAAACGGGCCCGGGCCAGGTCAAGGTTTGCCTCCGCAACTTTCAGGGCCGCGGCGGCATCATCCAGGTCCTGCGGCGCGCCGGCGCCCTGGTCGACGATGCTCCTCACGCGTTCGAACGAGGCGCTGGTCTGAGCACGCAGGGCTTCCGCACGGGAGACCTCCGCCGCGAGCTGGGCGTCATCGAGCCGGGCGATGAGATCGCCTTTCCTGATCGTACTCCCTTCGGCGAACGGCAAGGCAGTGACGATCGCATCGATCTCCCCCACCACCGTGACGGCTGCCAGCGCCTCGATCGTACCAACGACCTCGAACCGGTCCACGATCTCGTGCCGGGTCACCGCGCTCGCCTCCACCGGCATCGGCGGCATCGCAAAGCCGGCGCGGTCGCTGCTGCCGCTGCACCCGGACGACACCAGGGCAGCGCCCATCAGAGCCATCGCGTACTGAATGCCTGCCATCCCTCGTTGTTGCGCCTGCATCGGACGTTCCTTTCGTTCGTATCGATCACGTTCCATCACTGCATCCCTGGCCGGGCAGAATCCTCACGGCCGAAGGCACCGGACGTCAGCTGCCGCAGGGCCGCTGCGGCCTTGGCGCTGCGGACGAGCGCCTGGGAATACCGTTGTTCCGCTACTGCGAAATCCGCCCCGACACGCACCAGTTCAAATGCTGTCGAGGTGCCATTCTGATACTCGATGCGGACGATCCGGACCTGTTCGCGGGCCGCCTCAACACTGGAGCGTGCCGCCGTGAGACGACGCTGGCCGTTCATGAGCTCCCGGCACCGGGCCCGCACCTCCTCTTCCAGAAGTCGCGAGGCCTGCGCATAACGCTGTTCTGCGACAACAACCTCGGCGTCCAGCCGGTCCGCTTCGCCCGATCCTGCACGCATCCCGATCGGCACGGTCAGTTCCAGCCCGACGCGCCAGGAAGGGTAATCGCGGTTCACCGTCTGCCGGAGCGCATCACCGAGAGAACCGTGCACCTGCGTCCGCAACGTATCGGCACCGAAGACCACATTGCGCGCGTCACCACCGAGACCGTTTCCTCCCACTGCACCGATCAGATCGAGTCCCGGAAGTGCTTCCCATGTTGCTGCCCGGGAGTACACACGGCGAGCATCGACTTCTGCCTGTATTGCCTGCAGGTCCCGGTTGCGTGTCAGGGCCTCCCGCACCCAGCGGTCGGCGTCATCGATCGCGATCGTGTCCGGTGGCTGGTCCGTGGTCTTGAACCGGCTCGTCCCCTGATCGGGACGGACACCCATCACCTGCGCCAGCCGTTCGGAGAGGCCGTCCAGCGCCTCTTCGCGATCGAGCAGCAGATTCTCCTGGTCGGCGAGGAAGCTCGCGGCATTGGCAACCTGTCCCGGCCCGATGAGGCCTGTCTTCGCGCGCAATTCGGTTTCATGGAGGAACGCAGCAGCCCTGTCCCGCGTCAGTCGTTGGACGGCATAATCGCGCTCCCCCGCAAAGAGGTCCCAGTAGACCTGTTCGACGGTCCCCTGAAGGACGAGGACCTCCTGTTCGTACCGATCGTGTGCCGATGCCTCCAGGAATTCCGCCCCGGCAACCTCTTTCATGGTGGACGTATGGAATCCGCGGAGCAGAGGCTGTCGCAGGGACAGCGATCCTGTGGTGGTGTACTGCGGCGTGAGGAACGCGAAACCGGAATTCGTGGTGAACCGTACTGCGCCGAGATCCGCATTGATCTGCGTGCCAATGGGTGAACGCCAATTCAGACCCACTGCTCCGGTCCCCTGGGCAGTATGCAGGACATCCGCACCGGCAAAAAATGAAGCTGACGGAAGCTTCTGATCGAAGTAGTCCCAGGCGAGCGACAGTACGGGGTCGAACGCTCCGCCTTCACGACGCACGGCTCCACGAGCAGCATCATACACGGCACCTGCGGCGCGAACGGTCGGTGAGGTGGACCCCGCCAGATCCACAGCCCGCCGCAAGGACATGGGTGTTCCGGGAAGCGAGCGCAGCAACGCCACCATGGAGCTATCGGGGTCGGCCGGAGCCGCTGATGCGTTGGAGACCATTGCCAGGACGGGGAGAACTGCACAAGCGATGATGACCCGGGCCAGGGTGTGAGCGCGAGGGAGAACACGGACAGTGACGGCGACGTTGAGATGACTCACCAGGATCCTCCGGCATCGGGGTTGCGTATCAACAGACAATGAACAGTATGGGAGCGATGTCTCAAGAACATCACGGAGCAGACGATTGTTCCTCGACATCGGCGGGCTGCGCTACGCAGGGACGACCGGATCCGCCCTGAACGCAGAACAGTCGGCCCCGCAAAGCGGAACCGACTGTTGGAGGGTACACCGATATTCTGAATTGTCTACGGCATGCCGAGCATCTTTGTGGACGCCTGCGCGAGAGCGGCTAACGGACTGAAATACAGTCCCAGCAGGACCGTCGGCACCAGCAGGAGGACGACCACCACGCCTTCCAGGCGCCCGAGCTGCAGGGGTGCTGCGGCCTGTTCGGTTCCCCGGAGGAACACGTTCCGGAGGACGCGGATGTAGTAATACAGCGCGATCACGCTATTCAGGGCACCGACCACCGCGAGCCAGACCCAGCCGCTGTTCAGCAACGCCACGAAGAGATACAGTTTGCCGATGAACCCCGCGGTCGGCGGAAGGCCGGTGAGCGACACGAGGAAGATGGCCAGTGCGACCATCAGGAATGGCGCACGCGACCCCAGCCCGCGGTAGTCCTCGATGTCCTCGCTTCCGATCTTGTTCGCGATCAGCATCACGATATAGAAGGCGCCGAAGTTCATGAACAGATAGATCACGAAGTACAGCATGATGGCCGAAATACCTTCGTTCGTGAGGACCACCAGACCCATCATCATGTAGCCTGCGTGCGCGATGCTGGAATAGGCCAGGAGGCGCTTCAGGTTGTTCTGCCAGATCGCCACCAGGTTCCCCACGGTCATGGTCAGGACGGACAGGGCCACCACCACCGACCGCCAGTCGAACCCGGGGAGCACGGCCCACGAGCCGGCCCCGAGCGTCACCACGCTGCTGTCCAGGAACGACACGGAGAGGAACCGGATCATGAGGGCGAACCCGCCGGCTTTGGAGGCGACGGACAGGAACGCCGTGATGGTGATCGGGGCGCCTTCGTACACATCCGGTGCCCAGAAATGGAACGGCACGGCGGAGATCTTGTAGCCCAGGCCGGCCACGATCAGGAGACCGGCGAACATCAGCGCCAGCGACGCTGTGCTCCCCTGCTCCAATACCGGCGGCAGGGCGCTGCTGATCTCGGAGAATGTGAAATGTCCGGTCAGGCCATAGATCATCGAGATGCCATAGAGCATCAGCCCGGAGGAGAGGGCCCCGTAGATGACGTATTTCAGCGACGCCTCGCTCGCATCCTCCGCCTCGCGGGTGTAGCCCGACAGCGCGTAGGAGCTGATCGAGGAGAGTTCGATCGCCAGGTACATCATCAGCATGTTGTTGGCGCCCGCCATGAGCATCATGCCGAGGGTCAACGCGGCGATGAGGACATAGTACTCGCCGACCTTCCTTCCGTTGGCGTTCAGTTCGTTGAAGCCGAGCGAGAACACCACGACGAGGATGGCGGAGAGCAGGATCAGCACCTTGAAGAAGGAGGCAAAGGGGTCCACGGCGAGCATGCCGCTGAAGATCGCAAAGCTCTCATGCGGCTGGCCCAGGACGATGATCCCGGCGACGGTCAGCCCGATCATCACGATCGCCGGTACGATCGCCCTGCTGCGCCGGAAGATGATGTCAGCGACCAGCGCGACGATGATGGTGACGGTGAGCACCGTCTCCGGCACCATCAGGGCGAGGTCGTGAAGCAAGCGGTCGGTCATGACTCAGACTCAGTTGTTCGGTGGTGAACGGGATGCGGGCGACGCTTACTGCATGCCCATCATACCGGTGGTACCGGCGTGCTGCATGATGCCGGCGAGTGAATTCATGGACGCGTTCATCAGATCGAGCACCGGCGCGGGATAGATCCCGAGGAAGATCACGATCACCGCCAGCGTCACGAGCATGAAGGTCTCACGGCCATCCATATCCGTCAGCCCGGCCCACTTCTCGGGGAGGGTGCCGAGGAACACGCGCTGGAGGACCCAGAGCATATAGCCCGCGGTCAGGACGATCGTGACCGCCGCGATGATGGTCAGCGTCCGGAACGTCTGGAAGGCGCCCAGCAGCGAGAACGCCTCGCTGATGAACCCGCTGAGGCCCGGCAGTCCGAGGGCCGCGAAGAACGCGATCACCATCACCGCCGAGTAGCGCGGCATCTTGTTCATCAGTCCACCGAACTCGTTCACGCCACGGGTGTGGGCGCGGTCATAGATGACGCCCACGATAAGGAAGAGCATCGCGGTGATCGTGCCGTGGTTGAACATCTGCAGGACGGCGCCGGTCATGCCCTGCGTGTTCATCGAGGCCATACCGAGGATCACGACGCCCATGTGACTGATGGACGAATAGGCGATCAGTTTCTTGAAGTCGGTCTGGGCCATGGCAACGAGCGCGCCATAGACCATGCTGATGACGCCGAGCAGCGCGAGTTCCCAGGAGAAGTGCAGCATCGCATCCGGGAAGACCGGGAAGCTGATGCGGAGCATGCCGTAGGTCCCCATCTTCAGGAGGACGCCGGCCAGGATGACGCTGATGGGTGTGGGCGCTTCCACATGCGCGTCGGGCAGCCAGGTATGGAACGGGAAGAGCGGCACCTTGATCGCGAAGCCGATGAACAGGCCGACGTAGGCGATGTAGCGCCACGAGGTCTCCCATCCGGCGAGCAGCGACCCCGGCACCATGTTGCCCGGGTCCATCATCGCGAGGAGGTTGAACGTATGGATCTTCTCCAGCCCGGCCAGACCGCTCTTCGTGCCTTCGGCGATCGAGTGGATGACGCCGGCGCCATCAATATAGACGTTCGTGCTGAAGTACAGCGCGATCATCGCCAGCAGCATGAGCACGCTGCCGAAGAGCGTGTACAGGAAGAACTTGATGGCGGCATATTCGCGGCGCGGGCCGCCCCAGACGCCGATGAGGAAGTACATCGGCAGGAGCATCACTTCCCAGAACACGTAGAACAGGAAGAAGTCGAGCGAGACGAACACGCCCATCATGCCCGTATTGAGGAGCAGGAGCAGGGCGAAGTAACCCTTTTCCGACCGGTCGATCTTCCACGACGAGATCGTCGCGATGAAGGACACCAGCGCGGTCAGCAGCACCATCACCACGCTGAGGCCGTCGATACCGAGGAAGTACTCGATGTGCACCCGGCCGAACCAGGCGACGCTCGGGATGTCGATCCAGGTCCCCTGCTCGACGAACTGCATCCCCGCCACGGAGTTGATGCCGGCCAGGGACCGGTCGAACCGTGAGTAGATCACCACGGCCAGCACGACCTGCAGGATCGTGACGCCCAGCGATGTCCAGCGGATCGCGTCCTTGCTGTTCTTCGGCAGGAGCAAAACGGCGACCATGCCCACGACCGGCAGGAACGTGATCCAGGTCAGGATTCCGATGCCTAACAATGTGAATTCCATGTACGATCCATCCTCCAGGAGTTACGCGTTACTGCATTTCAAACCATGCGGAATACGAAGTACAGCACCAACACACTTGCCACCGTGAAGAGTACATACGTCTGGACCTTGCCGGTCTGGAACTTGCGGAGCACGAGCCCGCCGAAACCGGAGAGGTACGCCGACAGATTGACGATGCCATCGATGACGAGCGCATCGAACCGTGAGCTGATGAACGACGTCCCGCGGGTCGCCCACCCCGCCCCGTTCACCGCGCCGTCAATGATCTTGCTGTCCACCCAGTTGAGCGCGCGGGTCAGAGCGAGCGTTCCACCCACGACGACCGTGCCGTAGAGTTCATCGAACCGCCACTTGTCCACCAGGAACCGGTGCACCGGCGCAAGGCTCGTGGCGATCCTGTCCGCGCTGATCTTCTTCCAGTAGTACGTGGCGAACGCGAGCGCGATCCCCAGGCCGGCGACGGTCAGCGACAGCAGCATGGCCGGCATATGGGCATGGTGCACGCCTTCCGCGAACTCGGCGGCCTCGGTGGCCGCCAGGTGTTCGGGCACGACGGTGGCCGGACGCGGCAGCGCCTGGCTGATCCAGCCGTGCGAGGCGTCCAGGGGGTTCCAGCTATAGAACACGAAGACCGAGAGCACGGCCAGGATCATCAGCGGGATGATCATCACCTTCGGCGATTCATGCACATGCGCGAAGCGTTTCTCGTCGGCGTGCGCGCCGAGGAAGGTCAGGATGACCAGGCGGAACATGTAGAACGCGGTGAGGCCCGCGACGAAGAACCCGACGATGGGGATCAGCGTGTGGCCCGTGAAGCCCGCGAACGCCATCGTGCCCGCCAGGATGCCGTCTTTGCTCATGAAGCCCGACGTGAGCGGGACCCCGGAGATGGCCAGCGTATAGATGACGAACGCCCAGAACGTCACCGGCATCTTCGTGCGAAGGCCCCCCATGTTCCGGATGTCCTGCGGATCGGTATGGTGGTCGTGCTGATGGTGCATCGCACCGTGCATCGCGTGGATCACCGAGCCGGAGCCGAGGAACAGGCCGGCCTTGAACATGGCGTGCGTCACGAGGTGCATGAAGCCATAGGTGTACGCGCCGACCCCGAGGCCCATGACCATGTAGCCGAGCTGGCTGATGGTGGAGTACGCGAGCACCTTCTTGATATCGTTCTGGGCGATGGCGATCGTTGCCGAGATGAATGCGGTCGTGAGCCCGATGTACGCGATCACCATCAGCGCATCGGCGGTCAGGAGCGGGAACACACGCGCCACGAGATACACGCCGGCGGCGACCATGGTGGCGGCATGGATGAGGGCGCTGACCGGGGTCGGGCCTTCCATGGCGTCCGGGAGCCAGACATGCAACGGGAACTGGGCGGACTTCCCGATGGCGCCGCAGAAGATCAGGACACCGGCAACGGTCAGCCACGACTCGCTCCCCAGCGGCATCTGGCCGGACTGCAACCCGGCGAAGATCTCCGTGAGGCCGAACGTATGGAACGTCGTGAACATGATCGCCATGCCGATGAAGAAGCCCAGGTCACCGACGCGGTTGGTGATGAACGCCTTCATGGCGGCATTGCTGGCGCTCTTCTTCTCGTACCAGTGACCGATGAGCAGATACGAGCTCAGGCCCACCAGTTCCCATCCCACATAGAGCAGGAAGAGATTGTCCGCGAGGACGATCACGAGCATCGAGAAGGTGAAGATGCCGAGGTAGCCGAAGTAGCGGCTGTACCGGACGTCGTCGTGCATGTACCCGATCGAGAAGTAGTGGACCAGGGTACTGATGATCATCACGACGGCCATCATGATCGCGGCGAGGTTGTCGATCGTGAACCCGAGCACGATCTTCAGGGGCCCGATGCCGGGGACCTCATGGAAGTCGATCCACGTGAAGCGGAGGGAGCCGACCTCACCCGCGAAGGTGGTCATCTTCTGGAAGAGCACGTACAGTGCGATCCCCAGGGCGATGGTGATGATGCCCGTCTCGAGCCAGTCGCCCTGCCGGGGGAGTTTCTTGCCGAAGAACATCATCAGCACGAACCCGGCCAGGGGCAGCAGGAGGACGGCGAGGGAGAGTGTGACCAGCGTATCAGCCGACATCTGTAGAGTTCCTTCTTCCTTCGACGTTCATCATTCTTTCAGGGAGCTCACTTCGTCCACATTCACGGTCTGGAACCGGTTGTAGATGTTCAGGACGATCGCCAGCGCGATGGCAGCCTCGGCAGCGGCGAGGATGATCACGAAGATCGCCGCAACCTGGCCGTCGAGCGCCGGACCGGAGGCATGCAGGCCGCCGTAGCGCGAGAAGGCGATCAGGTTGATATTCGCCGCATTGAGGACCAGCTCCACCCCCATGAGCACCATAATGGCGTTGCGGCGGGTGACGATGCCGTAGAGCCCCAGGGCGAAGAGGATGGCACTGACGATCAGGAAGTGCGCGAGTTGCACGTTGGGCAACCAGGCGAGCACACCATTGAAAAGGGATGTCTGCATGGGTCTGCGTCCGGATTACGGTTTACGTGTGCGGCGTGCCATCAGCGCGGCGCCGATCAGAGCTGCCAGAAGCACCACCGAGGCGACCTCGAACGGGAGTGCGTAGCCGGTCATGAGCAGTTCGCCGATCGCCCGCGTGGTCGCGGTCGGGGCCGTGGCGGGCTCGCCCACGGTGCTCCAGGTCATGTAGAAGACGGCGGCCAGCGAGCCGACGATGACCGCGGCGGCGACCAGTGCCGGGATCGTGTTCAGCGTGCCGGTCTTGATGTCCACGCTCACCACATTGTTCGTCAGCATCACGCCGAACAGGAGCAGGACAAGGATCCCGCCGACATAGATGAGGATCTGGGTCACGGCAAGGAAGTCCGCGTGTAGCAGGACGTAGAGCGCCGCGACCCCGATGAAGGTGAAGAGGAGCGAGAACGCCGCGTACATGATGTTCTTCGTGAAGACCACGACGAAGGCGGACACGATCGTGAGGGTCGCGAAGATATAGAAGACGATGTCGAACGTTTCCATAGGGGTCAGGAGTTGGTTTCTTGCTGTGGCGGAGCCGGCGGTGTGGCCGGAGGTGCTGCCGGCGCTGCGGGTGCGGCCGCGGGAGCTGCTGCCGGCGCGGGTGTGGCTGCCGGAGCGGCCGCCGGTGCCGCTGCTTTCGCTGCCGCGGCAGCCGCCGCCGCGGCGGCCTTCTTCGCCGCCTGCTCTTTGTCATACGCCGCGAGCCGCGATTTCGCCGCGTCGACATCCTGCGGCGTCATGGTCGCGAAATTATAGATGAGGGCCTGACGGTCGTACTCGGAGAACTCGTACACATCCGTCATCGTGATGCACTCGGTGGGACACGGCGCAACGCACAGCCCGCAGTAGCAGCACTTCGCGATGTCGATGTCGAACCGTGACACATACAGCCGCTTCTTCGTGTTCTTCGAGGTCAGGCCAAGGTCCACGTCGGGCGTGGACTTGATGGTCTCGATCGTGATGCAATCCACCGGACAGGCCATCGCGCACTGGTCGCACCCGATGCAGTCGTCCATGTTCACATACAGACGGTTGCGGGCACGCTCGGGGAGCTTCACCTTCACGGCCGGATACTGGATCGTGACGGCCCGCGTGAAGAGGTGGGCCCACGTGATCTTCATGCCGATCAGGACGGTCCAGACACCGTCCCAGATATTGCGGAAATACCTGCTCATTACTTCAGGTCCATTCGTTGCACATGTCAGGCCCCGCCGAGTGCGCGGCAGCGCCGGTGACGTTTAGTGTCCGGCCGCGATCACCCAGGCACCGATGCCGAGGATGATCACGAATGAGAACGGGATCAACACCTTCCACCCCACATACATCAGCTGGTCCACACGCAACCGCGGCAGGGTCCAGCGGAGCCACATCTGTACGAAGATCACCACCATACTCTTCAGCAGGAACCACCCGAGGTCGAAGTACCATGCGCCCGACAGGAACGACCCGAACGGGCTCCCCCAGCCACCGAAGAACAGGGTCACCAGGATCGCGCTCACCGCGAACATGTTGGCGTATTCCGACAGGAACAGCAGCGCGAACCGCATCCCGCCGTATTCGGTATGATAGCCGCCCACGAGTTCGGATTCGGATTCCGGAAGATCGAACGGCGTCCGGTTCACTTCCGCCAGCGAGGCGACGAAATAAATGATGCCGGCCAGGAACAGGAAGGGAAATTTCTGGAAGATGAACCAGTCGAGGATCGAGCCCGACTGCAGACGGTTGATCTCCTGCATGTCGAACGTCCCCGCCACCATCACGGCCGCAAGCAGTGCCAGCGCGACCGGGATCTCGTAGCTGATGATCTGCGCGGCCGACCGGAGCGAACCATAGAGCGACCACTTGTTATTGGACGCCCAGCCGGCCATCAGGAGGCCGATCACGACCAGCGACGAGATCGAGATGATATAGAACAGACCGACGTTGATCTCGGCCCCGACGTACGCCGCGGCGAACGGGATCGCCGCATAGGCGGCATACGATCCCACGAACACCACATACGGCGCGAGGACGAACAGCTTCCTGTCCGCCGCCGTGGGGATGATGTCCTCTTTCTGGATCAGCTTGGCGATGTCCGCGATCGTCTGCGCCCACCCATGCCAGCCGCCGGTGAGCATCGGGCCGAGACGGTCCTGCATGTGCGCCGAGATCTTGCGTTCCCACCACACGGCGAACAGCGCGAACGGGATCACCCAGAGGAGCGGCACCACCGCCATCAGGGTGTACACCAGCACCTCATTGGCAATGAGGTTGAGCAGTTCAGTTTTCATAGATGATCAATGCCCGCAGTTCAGAGCTCAGTATTAACGGTCCACTTCCCCGAGAACGATGTCGATGCTGCCCAGGATCGCCACCACGTCGGCGATCATCGATCCACGGCACATCGACGGCAGCGCGGAAAGGTTCACGAAACACGGCGGACGCACCTTCACGCGCGCCGGGCTCGCGGTGCCGTCGGCAACGATATAGTATCCCAGTTCACCCTTGGGGGTTTCGGTGCGCACATAGATCTCGCCGGCCTCGGGACGGATGCGTTTCGGGATCGCGGACTGCACATCGCCCGGCACGAGCATCTCCACGGCCTGTTCGATGATCCGCACGCTCTGTTCCATTTCCCGCGCACGCACCATGTACCGGTCCCAGCAATCGCCCGTCGCGCCCCGTTCGCCACTGCCGACCGGGATATCGAATTCGAACCGGTTGTAGATCGAGTACGGATCGTTCTTCCGGAGGTCCCACGCCACGCCCGAGCCCCGGAGGACCGGTCCGCTGGCGCCATAGTTGATCGCCACCTCGGCGGGCAACACGCCGACGTTTGCCGTGCGTTCCACGAAGATCTTGTTGAAGGACAGCAGGTTGTTCAGTTCGACGATGTTCGGCTTGAAGTACCTGCAGAACTCGCGGACCTTGTCCTGGAAATCCGGCTTCACGTCGTGCGACAGCCCGCCGATCCAGTTGTAGTTGTAGAGCAACCGGGCACCGCAGGTCTCTTCGATGATGTCCAGGATGTGCTCGCGGTCGCGCATGCAGAACAGGAACGGCGTGAACGCGCCGATGTCCAGTCCGTAGGTCCCGATCGCGATCTGATGGCTGACGATCCGGGAGAACTCGGCCATGATCACGCGGATGACCTCGACGCGTTCCGGCACCTGGATCTTGAGCATCTTCTCCATCGCCACGACGTAGCCGAACTCGCTGCTCATCGCCGCGACATAGTCCATGCGGTCGGTGTAGGGCACGACCTGCTGGTAGTTGGACATGTGCTCGCAGTGCTTCTCGAAGCACCGGTGGAGATAGCCGATATGCGGGATCACATCCACCACGATCTCGCCATCCACCACGAGTTCCAGACGGAGCACGCCGTGGGTGGAGGGATGCTGGGGGCCCATGCTGATGACCATCTCTTCCGAACGGAGCTGGCGCCCGAGTCCGGGGACGGTCGAGGGACGGCGTCCCTTCTCAACGTCGGTCACGATAACGTCCATTAGTACGGTACCTTCATGCCATTATAGAACTCGGGGACCTGATAGTCCTTGCGCAGCGGATACCCTTCCCAATCGTCGGGCATCAGGATGCGGCGGAGATCGGGATGACCATCGAACACGATGCCGAACATGTCGAAGGCCTCACGCTCGTGCCAGTTGGCCGTCTTCCACACCGCCTCGACGGAACCCACATGCGGGTGCTCGACCGTCACGAAGGCCTTCAGCACGATCTTATGATTGAACTTCGTGGAGTGCAGATGGTACACCACGCCCAGCTTCCCTTTGGTCAGGTCGACGCCGCTGAGGCACATCAGCGCATCGCAGAGCGTCTTCTCGTTGTCGCGCAGGAAGCGGGCGACCTCGGGCATGCGGTCCGGGGCGACGACGATGAACGGATCGAACACGCCGTCCAGTTTCGACTCGAGGATCGCTTCACCGAAGGTGGACGTGAGCAGGTCGTTGAATTCTTGGGGGATCATGGTCTTTGCGGATACGTGGATGGGCTGATCGTCATGCCGGTTTCTTGATGATCAGGCGTTCGTTCCGGATCTTCTCCTTCAGCTTGAGAAGTCCTTCCAGCAGCGCCTCCGGACGGGGCGGGCATCCCGGGATGTAGACATCGACCGGGATGATACGGTCCACACCTTTGAGGACGTGATAGCCGTGTTCCCAGTAGGGACCGCCGCAGTTGGAGCAGCTCCCCATGGAGATGACATAGCGCGGCTCGGCCATCTGGTCGTACAGGGTCTTGATGCGCGTCGCCATCTTGAGGGTCACGGTCCCCGCAACGATCATGGCATCGGACTGACGGGGTGACCCGCGGAAGAAGGTGCCGAAGCGGTCGAGATCGTAGTGCGAGGCGCCGGTGGCCATCATCTCGATGGCGCAGCAGGCCAGACCGAATTGCATGGGCCACACGGACGAGAGGCGCGCCCAGGCAAGGAGCGTATCCACGGACGTGATGACCACATTGCCGTTCTCAAAACGCTGATCCAGAAGTCCCATCGTCGTTCCGTTATACCACTAGTTCTTCTTCAGTGAGAGGTGTCTCGCGGACGCCGAACCCGCGCTCATAGCGCGGCACGCGCGGCGCGGGGCGGTCCCAATCCAGGTCCCCGTTCCGCCAGACATACGCATACCCGGCCAGCAGGATCGCGAGGAACACCAGCATTTCGACGAAGGCGAACCAGCCGAGGGCGCCATAGACCAGCGCCCAGGGGAACAGGAACACGACCTCCACATCGAAGATCACGAAAATGAGGGCGATGACGTAGAACCGGATATTGAAACGGATGCGGGTATCGCCGACCGGTGTTTCGCCACATTCATAGGTGGCATTTTTGCTGGGATAGGGGCGGGAGGGGCGTAACAGCCAGGCTGTGACCAGGCCGAGGGCAACGAACACCGCTCCTACGAGGATGAAGAGCAGAACCCGACCAAACTCGGTGAGCATGAATCAGGACCTCCGGATACCGCCAGGTGAGGGGTTAGTGAGAAGTACAGCGCTGTTGATGCGAAAATGTACCCTAATATAAAAAGAATGCTCAGGAATGTCAACCCGATGCAGGGTCACCGGGTCGCGGACGGACCCGGAAATGAGAACGGCGTCCGCCCCATTCGCAGGACGGACGCCGTGAGAGTTGTTGATCCGCCGGTCAGGCGGTTATGTCCGTTTCCGGACTCGAGGGACTGGGGATCACCTCGCCGTGACTGTTATACACCTGCGCCGGAATCTGCCGGGCAGGTTCATTCACGCGGGCGTCCTCGACCTTCGGTTCCGGCAGCTGCGCCTTCACGGTCTTGACCGTCGTGTGTTCGGAAACACGTTCAGGCGGAACCGCGGAGAAGGTTTGTATCGCTCCACCCGCTACACCATTGCTTGTCATGGCACCATCCCCTTTCTGTCGTCCTGCCGTCCTCCACTGAGGCAACGGCACTGAATATGTAAGCAAAAATCACGCCATCACCGAACCCCGAACGCGCGCGATTTTGCGGCATGGACTGGCACCACTGTGTACACATACCTCCACGGCACAGGCAGATGCACAAAACTGTGCACCACTATTTGTGCACGAGGTACCGCTTCACCTTCTGCGTGGTCGTCTTCTCGAACTCATGGTCGCGGACATAGAACTTGCGGATCTGTTTGAACGCTGCGACCTCGGCGTTCACTTTCGCCACCTCCTCCGCGATCACCTCCCGGATCAACGCATCCGTGATCTGCACACCACGCGTCTCCGCATATTCAATGAACGCCTCAGCATCGGGCACGATCAGCGCCGCGATGATCTCATCATGCTTCTCGTCCGGTTCGCCATACACCATCGATTCAAGAACGTACGCGCTCCGGTGCAGCAGGTCCTCCAGCTCCTCCGGATAGACATTCTCACCCCGGCGCGAGATGATCACATTCTTCTTCCGGCCGGCGATGTGCAGGAAATCGTCCTCATCCCGGAACCCGAGATCGCCCGTCTTGAACCACTCCCCTTCCTTCACTTGCTGCGTCAGCTCGTCGTTCTTGTAATACCCGAGCATCACGTTCGGGCCCTTCGCCCAGATCTCGCCCACGCCCTCGGCGTTCGGCTGGTCGATCCGCAGGGTCACGCCGGGCAACGGCAATCCCGCCGCCTCATCTTTGAACGCATCGGGCCGATTGAGCGCAAGGATGGGCGACGTCTCCGTGAGTCCATATCCCTGCAACAGTGTGAAGCCGAATTCCCGCAACCCCTTCGCGACCATAGGATCCGTGGCCGCGCCGCCGGCAATGAAGAGGCGGACGTGCCCGCCGAATTTCTCATGGATCTCGCGGAAGACCGCTTTCTTGCAATTCTTCCAGCCGACCTTTTCGAGGATCGCTGTCACTTTCACGAGCGGACCCATCACCATCGAAGCGAGCTTCCGTTCCTGGATCGACTTGTAGATGCGCTTGAACATCTTGTCGAAGAGGAGTGGCACCCCGAGCAGCATGGTGGCATGCGAGGATTGCAGGTCGTCCACGACGGTCTTCAATGAGCGCGCATAATGCACCGAAGCGCCGGTGTACAGCGGACAGAGAAACCCACAGGTGCATTCATAGGTATGGTGCATGGGCAACACGGACAGGAAACGGTCCTCCGGATGAATGAACACCATCCGCACCATGCTCATCAGGTTGGCGGCGAGGTTCCCCTGGCTCAACATCACTCCTTTGGCCCGCCCGAGGGACCCCGACGTGAAGATGATCTCGGCCATCCTGTCCGGATCGATCTCCGGAAGGTCCGAGATGCTGTGCCCATTGCTGCTCTCGATGAGTTCCAGCATCGACAGCGAGCCATCCCGTTCTTCCGGCAGGTCCATGTTGATGTAGAACTTCAACTTCTTCATCGACCCGCGCCGTTCGCTGAGGATCGGTTCGAATGCGTCCGAGTACACGACCGCCACCGCATCGGACTCGTGGAGGATGTTTAGGATGTCGTTGATCGTCAGGTTGCGATCGATCGGGACCACCACATGGCCGAAGCACATGCAGGTAAGATAGGTCAGCCCCCACTGTACCCGGTTCTCTCCGATGACGGCGATATGGCTCCCCTCACGCAGCCCGAGGTCCTGCAACGCCCTCCCGAATTTCAAGACATGGGTCAGCAACGCCGTATACGTCAACCGTGGAATGGGCGTTTGCTTGAGGTCCTCGACCGCAAGTTTGCTGCCATAGTACCGTGACGAGCGAACGACCATATCCTGTACACAGCCGATCGAGGGCACGGTATGCAGTTTGATTTCAGGTCTCATGGTATACTTCTGCTCCGATCCGCCCGCGGCGGGTCTGTGAGGTTAGAGTTGAACCGGCGCCGCGTGTGTCGCGAGCACCTTTCCTGTTGCCGCTTCGACATCCGCATGCAGGCTGTTCCCGTGCGCGTCCATGGTCACGATCGCCGGGAAGCCCTTCACCGTGATGTGCCACATCGCTTCGGGCGTACCGAACTCGAGGAAATCCACTCCCGTGACCCCGGTGATGCACCGGGTGTAGAACTGCGCCGCACCGCCGATGGCGTTCAGATAGACTGCCCCGACCTCTTGCAGCGCCGCGAGGGTCTTCGCCCCCATACCACCCTTGCCGATCACCGCGCGCACTTTGAACTTCTTCAGGATGTCCGCCTGGAACGGCTCTTCGCGCCCGCTCGTCGTCGGACCTGCCGCACCCATCGTCCAGGCGTCACCCTTCTTCAGTGCCACGGGGCCGCAATGGTATATCGCCGATCCTTCCAGGTTCACAGGGGAGTCGTGTGTCATGAGATGATGATGCAGCGCGTCGCGTCCGGTATGCATCGCGCCGTCAAGAATGACCACATCACCGACCTTGAGCTGACGCACCTGCGCCTCGTTCAACGGCAGCGTCAGGCGGATCTCGCGGCCGGTGAGCGGCAACCCTTCGCCGCGCGCCATGGTGATCGCCGGAGAATCGTCGCGGTAGAGCCAGCGTGTGATGGCACCCGTTGCCGGGTCCACGACCACGCCGAGGCGGCGGAAGGCCCAGCAATCATACGCGACCGAGACAAAGAAGCTTGCCGGGAGGCGGTGATACGAACCAACTTTGCAGCCGATCAGCGTGGCATCCCCGCCGAAGCCCATGGTGCCGATGCCAAGGCCGTTCGCCGTTTCCAGGATGTACGCTTCGAGCTTCGCCAACTCGGGATCGGGATTCACATCGTCCAGCAGACGGAACAACTGCTTCTTCGCATACGCATAGCCCGAGGTCCGGTCGCCGCCGATCGCCACGCCGATCGCACCGACAGCACAGCCGTGCCCCTGCGCCTGCCACACGGCGTGGAGGATGCACTTACGGATGCCATCCATCGTGCGGTCCGCACGGCCCAGGTGCGGCAGCTCCATCGGCAGCGAGTACTGGATGTTCTTGTTCTCGCACCCACCCCCCTTCAGCAGGAGACGCACATCGATCTCGTTCTTTTCCCACTGCTCGAAATGGATGACCGGTGCGCCCTCGCCGAGGTTGTTGCCGCTGTTCTTCCCCGTGAGCGAATCGACGGCATTCGGACGGAGCTTGCCGAGTTTCGTCGCCTCCGCGATCGCTTCCCGGATCGCCGCCTTCATGGCGATCTGGTTGGCTCCCACCGGCGTCATGATCTCGAACGTCGGCATCCCGGTGTCCTGGCAGATCGGCGCAACATCGCTGCATGCCATATCCACGTTCGTCGCGATCGTTTCGAGTGCCAGCATGGACTGCGTCCCCGGCTTCTCACGCTCGCGGGCGGCGAGAATGGCGCGCCGGGCGTCCGGCGGCAGATTCGTCGACGTCTCGATGATCAGCGTCAGCATGCTGTCTTTGAACTGTTGCATGGGCGTCTCCTTTAGTGACTGTACTCGGGGCGTATCCTGTATCGGATCGGGTCGGGGATCCCCGCCCTCTGGAATCCGCGCAGACGGAGCGCGCAGCTATCGCAGACGCCGCACGCCTCATCCTCTGCCTGATAGCAGGACCAGGTGAGCGCGAGCGGTGCATGGAGCTCGGTACCGCGCTTCACGATCTCTGCCTTGGACATGGACAGGAGCGGGGTCTGAATGGCGATGCCCGACCCGGGTTTCGTTCCGGTCGTGACCATCGCATTGTAGGCATCGAAGAACGCGCGGCGGCAGTCGGGATATCCGGAGGAATCTTCCTCCACCGCGCCGATGTAGATCGTTCGGGCACCGATCACCTCTGCCCAGCTCACTGCCACGGCGAGGATGTTGGCATTCCGGAACGGGACATACGACGTGGGGATGCCGGTCGCCTGCAGGTCCGCCGGTGTGACGGGGATGGTGTGGTCGGTGAGACTGGAGCCGCCGATCGCGGCCAGATGGTTCATCGGCACGACGAGCGTACGGGTGACACCGAAATGCTGCGCGATCGCGTGGAACGCCGTCAGCTCCCGTGCCTCGGTGCGCTGGCCATAGTTGGCGTGCAGGAAGGCGAGGCTTGTGTGCGCACGCGCGGCGACCGCGGCGGTCACGCAACTGTCCATCCCCCCACTTACCAGAACAATCGCCGGATGGTCTGCGTTCATCATACGCCCCGACGCTGAGGATCCCAGAGATACTTATGCAGCTGCACCTGCAGCCGCGCACGGATGCCGGTGTCGAGCAGCCATGCCGCCAGATCCGTGGGCGAGAGCGTGCCGAACACCGGCGAGAAGAGGACGGGGCAGCGGGACGACATGCCGTACCGGCGGTCGATCTCCACCGCCCAATCGAAATCCGCCCGGTCTGCGACAACGAATTTCACTTCATCGCCCGGCGTCAGCACCGCCAGATTCGCCCATCGGTTGCGGTCGGCCATCCCGCTCCCGGGGCATTTCACATCCACGATCCTGTGCACACGTGCATCGACCGCACTGATATCAAGGCTGCCGCCTGTTTCCAGGAGGACCTGATAGCCGGCATCGCAGAGCGCGGACAGGAGATCATGACAGCCGGATTGCAGGAGCGGTTCACCGCCGGTCACTTCGACGAGATCGCAATGATAGGAGGCGACGGAGGCAAGGATCCGGTCGAGGGCCACGGACTCACCCGCGGTGAACGCGTAGGCGGTATCGCACCAGGTGCAACGGAGGTTGCACGCGGACAGGCGGATGAAGACGCAGGGACGTCCCGCGTGACTGGATTCGCCCTGGATACTGTGGAAGATTTCGTTAACGACGAGTTCTATCATACCCGGGGGGATTGTGCGGCCCGCGTATGGTAGGGAGATTCCGTCCGAAAAGCAAGGAGATCAGACCGCGATGGGTACGGCCCGGCGGCGGTTCAGCACGGTCGTCGCCGCGGCGGCCAGCAATTCGCCGTCGACCGGTTTCACAAGGAAATCATCGACCCCGAACCGGCGGCCGGCGATCATGACGTCGCGGTCGATCCGGGTCGCGTGGAACAGGAACGGGACATTGGTGAGGGCACTGTTGGTGCGCAGCCAGAGGAACAGGTCGAATCCGCGGGCGCCGGTATCGAAATTGATCTCGGAGACGATGACATCGGGAATGACCATGGAGAGGAGTTCGACCGCTTCCTCGTAGGTGGCCGCGCCGGCGAACCGGAAACCACGACGGCCGAGGACGTCAGCGAAGTGGGTCAGCAACCGTTCATCCTGATCCACGACCACGATCAGATCATCCTTCTGCCCTGCACGGCCGGTCGCGGAGGCCGCCCCATGCCGCAACACCTGCCCGAATTCCCCATCGATCCGTTCTTTGAGTGCCAGCGTCGCCGGATGTGCGGGGTCGAGTGCGAGTGCGGCGTCGAGCATCCTGCGCGCAACGGGATATCGAGCCATGGTACAGCAGTCTTCACCCTTCTTCACATAATGCTCGATCTTCATCTGCATGAACACTTCGCGCGAAGTCATCGCGGTCATTTCCTTATGGCAGGTCCGGAGATTGACAATGCAACACGGTGAATCAATATACATCAACCGTGTCGCGTGCGGTGTGCCCTGTGTCACCCGCCGCATCGTGTCACCCATGTCCCCACACACCGACCCGAACGCAGGCCCGCAGCCCGCACAGGCCCCGGATGGAGTTCTTTACGGAATTCTTATACCAACCGGGCCCACTTTGACGCCCGCAGGATGGAGTGCCCCCCGCTATTGCACTATGTTGAGTGCATTGCGTGAAAAAAGAAAGGCAACAGCAATGGACGTGGCGATCGTGGTGGGGGTAACATTCCTGGTGTTCCTCTACTCATGCCTCCGCGGGTGGAGGCGGTTCAAGGAACCGGTGGAGACGCACCAGCCGCTGGGCCCACAGGGTCGCCATCATTGACCCGGGTGCTCCCAGCGGCTGGTGCGAATTAAGAATGAAGAACTAAGAATTCTTAGTTCTTAATTCAGGATACCCTGCATGAGAAGCAGGGTAAGAATGATGCCGAGGCCGAAGCGGTACCAGACAAAGACCATCGTGGTGTGCCGCATCAGATAGCGGAGCAGCCACGCGATCGCAGCGTACCCGGCAAGGCCCGACACGATGGTGGCGATGATGAGGTTCCCGACGCCCAGGTGAAAGACATCCGCACCGCTCCGGACCATCTCAGCGACCTTGTACAACTGATAGAGCCCGCTTGCCAGGACCGCGGGGATGCTGAGCAGGAACGAGAAGCGGGCGGCCGCGGAACGCGTGAACCCGAGGAACAGCGCCGCGGTCATCGTGGTGCCGGAGCGCGAGGACCCGGGAATGAGTGCGAACGCCTGGGCAATGCCCACGATAAGGGCATCCTTCCATGTCACCCCGTCCACCTCCCGCGCATGCCGCGCGACCTTTTCCGCGAGCCACAACAGGGCCGCAAGGCACACCAGACTCCCCACGATCACCATCGTACTTTTCGTCAGCGCGCTTTCGATGATGTGCCGCAGAGCGTATCCCGCCAGCAGCACCGGCACGGTTCCGATGGCCATCGCAAATCCCAGACGGCTCTCCTGCGACCACCCCCGTTCGCCCCGCCCCGCCGCACCCGCGGCGAGGTCACGGATGATCCCCCTGGCAACGTTCCACAGATCGGTGCGGAAGTAGATCAGCACCGCCGCCATCGTCCCGAGCTGCATCACGGCCATGAACGCGGTCCAGGACTCGGGAGCCTCGGCATCCACGACCCCGAAGAGCTTGCCGGCGATCGTAAGATGCGCGGTGCTGCTGATGGGAAGAAATTCCGTCAACCCTTGAATGATACCGAGGAGCACCGCCCACAAAGCATTCACGTCGATTCCTTTCTTGTGACTAACCGAGGATCGCGAGCAACACACCGGCGGCGATCGCCGTGCCGATGACACCGGCAACGTTCGGGCCCATGGCATGCATCAGGAGATAATTCTGCGGATTGTACTCCTGCCCGACATTGTGTGACACACGTGCAGCCATCGGCACGGCAGAGACCCCCGCCGAACCGATCAGCGGATTGATCTTTCCGCCGCTCATCCGGTACATCAGCTTCCCGAAGAGGACGCCACCGACAGTGGAAAAACCGAAGGCGACGATCCCCAGGGAGATGATCTTGAGCGTCTCCCAGCGCAGGAACACCTCCGCACCCATGGTCATCCCCACACACGTGCCCAGGAAGAACGTCACGATGTTGATCAGTTCGTTCTGAGCCATGTTCGTCAGACGTTCCACCACGCCGCTCTCGCGCAGGAGATTCCCGCCCATCAACATCGCCAGCAGGGGGGCCGCCGGCGGAACGATGAACACACCGATGACCGTGACCGCCAGGGGGAAGATGAGCTTGATCTTGTGCGACACCGGTTTGAGCGTCTCCATGACCACCATGCGCTCCTTGTCGGTGGTCAGCGCCCGCATGATGGGCGGCTGGATGAGCGGGACCAATGCCATATAGGAGTACGCGGCCACAGCGATCGGCCCGAGCAGATGCGGCGCCAGCTTCAGCGTCAGATAGATCGCCGTCGGGCCATCAGCCCCACCGATGATCCCGATCGCGGCGGCCTCCTTCAGATCGAACCCCAGGAGGACCGCTGCAAAGAGCGCGGTGAAGACGCCCAGTTGCGCGGCAGCCCCGAGCAGGAAGGTCCGCGGGTTCGCCAGCAGTGGCCCGAAGTCCGTCATCGCGCCGATACCCAGAAAGATCAGCGGCGGGAAGATCTCCAGCTCGATGCCCTTCGACAGATAATAATAGAGTCCGCCGATCTCGTTCCCGTGCGGCACGGTCAGAAGCCCGTTCCCCGGCAGGTTCGCCAGGAACGCACCCAGACCGATCGGGAGCAACAACAACGGCTCGAAGCCCTTCTTGATGGCCAGGTAGATCAGCAGCGATGCAACACCGAGCATGGCAACCTGTCCCCACGTCAGGGACCAGAAGCCCATCCCGGCAACGAATTTCTCAAGGTTCTCGATCATGATCCCTCACTCTCATTCAAAGGTGAGGAGGACCTGACCGGCTTCGATCTTGTCCGACACCTTGACCTTGATGGCCTTGATCTTGCCGTTCTGCGGCGAGGAGATGTTGGTCTTCATCTTCATGGCCTCAAGGATGAACAGAATGTCGTTCTGTTTCACGGTCTCCCCCTCTTTCACGGGGATCTCCAGGATCACGCCGTTGATGGGCGAGGTCAGCGACTTCTTGTCACCTGCACCGGCCTTCCCCTTCCCGGCCGCGGTGGCGGCGGTGGGGAGCGGCGCATGCACGGGGGTGACATAGTTGTCCACCGCCCGCACCGGCGGACGGAAGGCAGGCTGGCTTTCAATGACATCATCATCGTGGACCACTTCCACGTCCACTTCGTAGCGTTTGCCGTTCACGGTGATCATCAACTTCTTCATGAGAGGGATTTCCTTTTGGTGATGGCATGGGATGCCATGATGTTCAATCGTCCGGTCACCGCCCACGCAGGTTCCGCACCGCTCTCCAGGAACCGGATCTTCCTGACGACCACAGGTTTCCGGATGGTGGCGGCGATCGCCGCCGTGATCACGGCAACGATCTCGTCGTTCACATCGTCGTCAACCTGATGCGTCTCGACCTTGTCTGCATATTTCCTGATGCGGATCGTATTGATCCGCGAGTCGGCCCACTCCAGGAACCGGATCATACCGGCCAGCAGGAACAGCGCCGCGAAGACCGACGCCATACCGACGACCAGCAGAAGGAGCGCTTCAACAATGGGGTCTGTCATGGTCTCCTCGGCGTCACATGGGGATCAGGCCGTGCTTCTTCTGCGGCCTGAGTTCGCGTTTATTGCGCAACGACTCCAGCGCCACCGACAGGTACGCGCGGGTCTTCTTCGGTTCGATCACCGCATCCACCATCCCCTGCTGGGCGGCCTGATACGGGTTCGAGAACTGCAGCTTGTACTCCTCGATCAGCTCCTTCCGCCGTGTCTGCGGATCGGCAGCGGATTTGATCTCGCCACGATACAGCACATTGACCGCCCCCTCCGCACCCATCACCGCGATCTCCGCGGTCGGCCAGGCAGCGATACGGTCCGCCCCCAACGCCTTCGCACACATGGCGAGGTAGGCCCCGCCATACGCCTTGCGCACCACCACGGAGATCTTCGGCACCGTCGCGGCGGAGAAGGAGAAGAGCATCTTCGCGCCATGCCGGATGATACCGCCGAACTCCTGCTCCACTCCGGGGAGGAATCCCGGTACATCCACGAAGGTGATGAGAGGAATGTTGAACGCATTGCAGAAACGGACGAACCGCGACGCCTTGTCCGAGGCGTCGATATCGATCGCTCCGAACTTCTCCAGCGGCTGGTTCGCCAGCACACCCACCACACGCCCGTTGAGCCGGGCGAAGCAGACGATCATGTTCTTCGCGTAGTGGCTGTGCACTTCGAACAGGGACCCCGGATCGAGGACCATCTGCAGGATATCGAACATGTTGTACGGGTCGCGCGGATCGTCGGGCACGACGTGATTCAGCGCCTCGTCCTCGATGATCGTCAGATCGCCGGTCCCGTGGAACGGCGGATCCTCGGTATTATTGTTGGGCAGATAACTCAGGAGGCTCTGCACGATCTCGATCGCATCCGCATCGTCGCGTGCGATGAAGTGAACGTTCCCGCTCTGTGCCGCCTGCGCATAGGCACCGCCGAGCTCTTCGGCCGAGATCGTCTCGCCCGTCGCTTCTTTGATCACTTCCGGGCCGGCGATGAACATCTGTCCGGTGCCCTTGACCATCACGATGAAATCCATGAGGGCGGGAGAATACGCCGCGCCCCCGGCACACGGGCCGGCGATGATCGAGATCTGCGGGACGACCCCGGAGAGAAGGGTATTATAATAGAAGATGCGTCCGTAGCCCTGCAGTGAATCGACCCCCTCCTGGATCCGTGCGCCGCCGCTATCGTTGACCGAGATGTACGGGGCCCCCGCCTTGAGCGCCATGTCCATGATCTCGCAGATCTTCCAGGCATGCTTCAAACCCACGCTCCCACCCATCACGGTGAAGTCCTGGGACGAGGCATAGACCAGCCTGCCGCGCACCGCTCCCAGGCCGGTCACAACGCCATCGGCAGGCAGGTCCTTCCCGCCCAGGCCGAAGGCCGTGGCATGATGCTGCACGAAACGGAACAATTCATCGTAGAACCCGTTGTCGTACAGCAGATGGAGTCGCTCATGGGCGGTCATTTTGCCGAGTTTATGCTGCGCTTCCAGCCGCTCCACGCCGCCGCCGAGATTGACGTGGGCGTTCTTCTCTTTCAATATCTTCAGCTTATCATTGACGGTTTGCATTGCATTGTCCTTCGTTGGGTCTGCGGATCAGGCGTGCGAGCAGAGCTCGGTCAGAACCCCGTTCGTCGACCTCGGATGCAGGAAGGCGATGGTGAGCCCCTCCGCACCCTTCCGCGGTTGTGCATCGATCGTTTGAAGCCCTGCCGTCTGCGCTTCCCGTAACGCGGCAGCAACATCGGGAACGGCAAAGGCAAGGTGATGGACCCCTTCCCCCCGCTTCTCGATGAATTTTCCGATCGGGCCATCCGGCGTCGTGGACTCCAGCAGCTCGATCTTCGTCTGTCCGCAGCGGAAGAACGCCGTACGGACCTTCTGGTCCGCTACTTCTTCCACCGCATAGCACGCGGTGCCAAGGAGCTGTTCAAAGAATGCGATGGATGCCTGCAGGTCCTTGACGGCGATGCCGATATGTTCAATATGTGTCGGTGTCATGGGTACTCTATCTTGTACGCTGTTCGAATTGATGCATCAGTTCCTGCGCCGCCGCGGCAACGGTGATGGTCCCCGCGACGACCTCCTCCTCCATGGCCGCAAGCCGGCCGGCAACGGAGGGATGTGCGTAAAACATGCTCCGGAGGTGTTCCTCCATGAGGCCATGCAACCACGCGAGGAGTTGCGTGGCGCGACGCATGGCCCACACGCCCGACGCACCCGTCTGCGCGCGGAATTCCTCGACCTTCTGCCAGAGGGCCGGAACACCTTCTCCGGTCAGCCCCGAACATGTGACGGTCGGTGGTGTCCACCCCTCGGTCGCCGGCGTAAGGAAATGCATCGCATGAGCGAACTCCGCACGGGTGGCTTCGGCGCGTGCGCGGTTCTCGCCGTCGGCCTTGTTGATCGCTACGAGGTCGGCGAGTTCCATCACGCCCCGTTTGATACCCTGGAGCTCGTCCCCCGCGCCGGTGATCAGCAACAGGAGGAACAGGTCCACCATCGAGCGGACCGTGATCTCGCTCTGCCCGACCCCGACGGTCTCCACGAGGATGACGTCGTACCCTGCCGCCTCACAGAGGAGCATGGTCTCGCGTGTCGTGCGCGCAACGCCGCCGAGGTTCCCACTCGAGGGCGAAGGCCGGATGAAGCAGCGCTCGTCGCGCGCCAACCGTTCCATCCGCGTCTTGTCGCCGAGCACGCTGCCCCGGCTGATACTCGAGCTCGGGTCCACGGCGAGCACGGCAACCTTGTGTCCCTGTCCGGTCAGGAACAGGCCAAGCGCTTCGATGAAGGTGCTCTTGCCGGCACCGGGCACACCGGTGACACCAACGCGGATCGCATTGCCGCTGAACGGGAGAAGACGGGTCAGGACCTCGCGGGCGTGATCCGTATGAGCGGGCGCATTGCTTTCCATGAGTGTGATGGCGCGGGCAAGCATGACGCGGTCGCCGGCGCGAACGCCGGCAACATACTCGTCTATGGCCGGAAGGGGCCGGCCGGCGGGGATGGCATCCGGAACGGCGGGCGTCTGACCGGGAAGTCCATCGTGCCCCCCCTCCACCCCCTTCTTGACGGTGGATGCGAACACACCCGGTTTGCCGGGATCGGCCCACTCCGGTGTGCGCCCCGTGTCGGTCATCGATGGGTGCCGCTTTCCCATCGTTCGAGCATTGCGCGTGCTGCCACCGGGATCACGGTGCCGGGACCGAAGATCGCCGCGGCCCCGTTGGCCCGGAGGAATTCATAGTCCTGTGCCGGGATCACGCCACCGGCAACGACGAGGATGTCTCCCCGTCCAAGCGCCTTCAATGCAGCAATGAGCTGCGGCAGGAGCGTCTTGTGTCCCCCCGCGAGCGAACTCATACCAACGAAGTGCACATCGTTCTCCACGGCCTGCCGCGCCGTTTCTTCCGGCGTCTGGAAGAGCGGACCGACATCCACATCGAATCCCAGATCGGCGAATGCCGTGGCGATCACCTTTGCGCCGCGGTCGTGTCCGTCCTGCCCCATCTTGGCGATGAGGATGCGCGGACGGCGGCCTTCCTTCCGTGCGAACGCGTCGGTGAGGGAGCGCACATTTTCCACGTCCTTGCTCATGGCGAACTCGCTGCTGTACACACCGGAGATGGTTTTGATGACCGCTGTGTGCCGTCCCCAGACACCCTCGAGCGCGGCAGAGATCTCCCCCAGACTGGCGCGCAGACGGGCTGCATCCACCGCGAGGGCAAGCAGATTACCCTCACCCGTTGCCGCGGAGTGCTCGAGGGCACGCAACGCCGCTGCCACCGCCGCGTCGTCCCGTCCGGCACGGAGTTCCGCCAGGCGGCGCAGTTGTGCCTCACGCACCGCGGTATTGTCCACTTCCAGGATCTCGATCGGGTCCTCTTTCGCGAGGCGGTACAGGTTGAGGCCGACGATCGCATCGGATCCCGAGTCGATCCGTGCCTGACGCCGCGCCGCGGCCTCTTCGATCCTCATCTTCGGGATGCCGGTAGAGATGGCCTGCGCCATACCGGCGAGCGATTCGACCTCTTCGATGTGGGCCCATGCACGCCGCATCAATGCATCGGTGAGCGCCTCCACATAGAACGAGCCGCCCCAGGGATCGATCACGCGCGTGATGCCGGTCTCATGCTGCAGGTAGAGCTGGGTGTTCCGCGCGATGCGCGCGGAGAAGTCCGTCGGCAGCGCAATGGCTTCATCAAGACTGTTGGTATGCAGAGACTGGGTGTGCCCCAGCACTGCCGCCATGGCCTCGACGCACGTACGGGCGATGTTGTTGAACGGGTCCTGTTCGGTGAGGCTCCAGCCGGACGTCTGCGAATGTGTCCGCAGCGCCATCGATTTCGGATCGCGCGGGTTGAACTGCTTCATCAGCTTCGCCCAGAGCATGCGTGCCGCACGAAGCTTGGCGATCTCCATGAAGTAATTCATCCCGATCCCCCAGAAGAACGAGAGACGCGGGGCGAAGGCATCGATCGGGATCCCCGCCTTCAGGCCGGTCCGCACATACTCCAGCCCGTCCGCCAGCGTATACGCCATCTCCAGGTCGGCCGTGGCCCCGGCCTCCTGCATATGGTACCCGGAGATGCTGATGCAGTTGAACTTCGGCATCTTCTCCGATGTATACGCGAAGATATCCGCGATGATGCGCATGGAGGCGGCGGGCGGATAGATGTACGTGTTCCGCACCATGTATTCTTTGAGGATGTCGTTCTGGATCGTGCCCGCGAGCTGTTCCGGACGGACGCCCTGCTCCTCGGCGGCGACGATATAGAACGCCATGATCGGGAGGACGGCGCCGTTCATGGTCATCGACACCGACATCTGGTGGAGCGGAATGCCGGCGAAGAGGAGCTTCATGTCCAGCACGGAGTCCACCGCCACGCCGGCCTTGCCGACATCACCCACGACGCGCGGGTGATCCGAATCGTACCCCCGGTGCGTGGCGAGGTCGAACGCAATGGAAAGACCTTTCTGTCCCGCGGCCAGATTCCTGCGGTAGAAGGCATTGCTCTCCTCCGCTGTCGAGAAGCCGGCGTACTGCCGCACGGTCCACGGCTGCGTCACATACATCGTTGCATACGGTCCACGGAGGAACGGCGGAAGACCTGCGGTGAACTCCAGATGCTCCAGACGATCCCGATCACCGGCGGTGTACACCGGAGCAACGGGGATCTGCTCCATGGTCTTCCAGAACTGGTCTGCCTGCTCCGGAGGGATCTGCGGCGTGTGCGCGCCGGACGCACGGTCGGCGGTCGCGGAGAAATCCGGCGTGATCTCGGAGAATCGGGGGAGGGTGCTCATAGGGTCACCCCCATGCGGGAAAGAATGCGTCCGAGTGTCGCTGCCACATCCGACCGCAGATGGATGAATTCGTGGACCCCCGCCTGCGTGAATGCTTCCAGGTGCTCCTGGGGCAGGCCGGCGACGATGATCGCTGCGTCCGGCAGGCGCTGCTTCATCACTGTACAGAATGCGGGGACAAGAGCGGGATAGGTATCATCCGTCGAGCAGAGAACCACGGCGCGGGCTCCCGCCGCCACGGCAGCCTCCACCGCGGCCTCCGGCGTGTCATACCCTGTTCCCATCCGTGGCATGCATCCCGCCGCAGCCATGAAATCCGAGGAGAATTCCGCTCGTGCCTTGTGCTGGGCGAGCGGTCCCATGGTGGCGAGAAACACCACGGGCGGCGCCCCGGTCGTGCGGCGAAACGCCTGGGTCGCTGCGCGCAACGATTCGTACTGGCCGGCGCGGCGTCGGGGAACGATCGGGCGGGCCGCGACGGGTTCGCCCCCCCGGGGTGCCCGCCATGCGCGGCCCATCTCTCCTATCGTCGCCCCTTGTGACGCGGCATCGATCAACGCATTCATGATCGAATCGCGACCCGTTTCCATGATGCGCGAAAGCCGTTCTTTCACGGCCGTCTCTTCCGCACGGTCCGGCATCGTGCGGAGCACTCGCAACGTCTCGGCCCTGCGTGCGCGGACCGTCTCGAGATCTTCCGTGCGCCTCTCCAGGGGCATCTCCTGCGGATCGGCAAAGGTGGTGACTCCGACGATGACATCCTTGCGGTATGCCACGGCCTCCGCCTGTCGGTTCGCTGTTGCGGCGATCCGGTCCTGCATGGACCCCGCGACGAGCGCGGCGAGCATCCCGCCCTGCGCCTCGATCTCCTGGAACAGTTTCCACGCTGATGCGGCGATCTCTTCGGTGAGGGATTCCACCAGCCACGACCCGCCGGCGGGATCGGCGACACGGTGCAGCGAGGACTCCGCCTGCAGGAGGACCTGCACGTTCCGCGCGATGCGCCGCGAGAATTCATCCGGCTGCCGGATCACATCGTCGAAGGGTGCCACGTGCATCGTCTGACACCCACCGAGGGCGCCGCTCATCGCCTCCGTGGTCGCGCGCACCATGTTCACATACGGATCGACACAGGTCATGGCAGACGACGACGTGCGCACGTGCATCTGCATCCCGCAGGCCGCCGCCGGAGCCCCGAACGCCGCGGCCACATGGGCCCAGGCCATCCGGGCAGCGCGGAGCTTGGCGATCTCCATGAAGAATTGCGGACCGACGGTGAAGGAGAACCAGATCTGGGAAGCCGCAACCTCGGCATGCACACCGCGGGTGACGAGCGCGCGCATGTAGGCCGCACCGGTCGCCAGCGCGGCCGCCACCTCGTCCACCGCCGACGCCCCGCCTTCCGCATAGGCACGCGTCGCCACGGCAACCGTACGGATCCCCGGAGCGAACTTATCTGCCCACTCAGCCGCCACCGCCATCTCATCATAGATCACGTCGGCGGCGTACGGGATGCTGCCCTCGGCCGCAAGCGTTCCCAGCGGATCGCTGCCGATGCAGCCACGCAAGACCGATGCGGATTGCTTCAACCGTTTGAGATGAGCAACAGCGATCGCGAGGTACTGCGGCCCGGCGCATCCCGCTTCGATGAACACCGGGTAGGCCGCAAGATCGATGCCCTGCAGCGCTTTCCCGAACCCGGCGATGGAGGCGATCGATGCCCCGCCACTCCCCACCGTCTCGGGCGAAGCGAGATCCGGGTCCTCCCCGGACCGCGACGCACGATCGAGCGTGACGAACACCGCATTCTGCCCGCGTTCCAGGTCGTGCCGCAGGGCAGCATTGAGTTCTTCATAGGTGGGATAGGTGAGCTCCTGCGCCACCAGCCAGGGCTTGCATGGCCCTGCAACCGGATCGATGCCACGGCGGAAGGGGAACTCGCCGGGAACACCCGGATCCGATCCGCGCGACACAGCACGGGGACCGTGACGGTCGTAGATCGGCTGGAGCACGATCCCCTCGTGCGTCCGCGTGATCATCTTCTTGTCGAAGGGGGCACCCTTGAGCAGGGTCTCGGCCGCCGCTCTCCATGCACCCTCCGGGGGCGGAGGGAATTCAGCGAGCAGTCGCTCGTGTGGTGTGGCGTGTTCAGTACTCATAGTTCGATCTCACAGCGATCACAGTCAGCAGATCAGCATTACGACAGGACCGGGTGGCACAATGGCCCGGCGGTCACTCTGGCATGGCAATGGGCAGAGGAACGAGATTTGAATAGAGGAATATAGCGAAAAAAGGCGAGAAAGTGTAGAGAGAGCCTCGCCGGACAGTTCAGACAGCGTCCTTCAGGGCACCGTCCAGGCGTGGACGGCGGAATCCGTATCCGGATCCCATGAGTTTGGCCGGGACCACCGGCCGTCCACCCAGGATAAGAACTGCCATTTCCCCCAGAATGACACGCAGAACGAATGCGGGAACGTGCAGCCAGGACGGCCTGTGCAGTACCTCTCCAAGCTGCGTGGCAAACCCGGCCATGGTGACGGGTTCGGGTGCGACGACGTTCACAGGACCCGCCAGAGATGTCCGGTCGAGCATGAAGATCATCGCGCCGACGACATCGTCCACGTGCACCCATGGGAACCATTGCGTTCCCGGCCCGAGCGGCCCACCGAGGAACAGGCGGAACGGGAGCAGCATCCGTTGCAGCGCCCCTCCACCCGCTCCGATCACCACGCCGATTCGCGGGATGACCAGGCGCACCCCCCGGGATTCAACGCCACGGGCTGCCGACTCCCACTGCCGTGCGACCTCGCACAGAAATCCTGTCCCGGCGGGTTCATCTTCCGTCACCGGTGAGTCTCCCTCGTGATGGTAGTAGCCGACCGCGGAGGCGTTCAGGAACACCGAGGGCGGACGGGCAGCCGCCAGACACGCCTGCACGAGCGCGTTCGTTGGATCGACCCGACTCCTGATCAGAAGCTCTTTCCTTTCAACGGTCCATCGTGCACCCCCGATCGACTCGCCCGCCAGATTCACGACAGCGTCCGCACCATCCAGTTCCGTACTCCATGCCCCCTGCCGCTTCCCATCCCACCGGACCGTCCGGACTGTCCCCGGGAAGATGCCCGGGGGCACGTGTCCGCTCCTCGAAAGCACAACGACCGCATCACCTCTCGCGGAAAGCTGACGGACCAATGAGCGTCCGATGAACCCCGTTGCTCCGGCGATGACGATCTTCATGATGCCACCCTCACAGGTTCGCGCAGGAGATGGACCTTCACGTCGTGGACCCTTTCTGTGGATAGTGGATCCATTCGATGGCATTGCCATCGGGATCGACGACATATCGTGAAATGCTGCCGTCACGGTGGACCCGCGCCTTCTTCAGGAACTCCTCCGACGGCGTGGGACCGATATCGAACGCCACATGGGGAGGGTGCTGCTGCGGAAGCGTCAGAGCGATCTTTCCCCCTCCCGCCTCCAGCATCGCCCACGTCTCATCCTGATAGAGCACGCGTGCGCCGGTCGCGGCGACATACCACTCGACCGAACGGGCGATATCCTGGACATTGAGCGCGATGTGGTCAAAGGTCATGGTGTTCCTCCTTACGCACGAAATACTCCCACAGCACAAGCGACAGGGTGATAAGCCCGAAGCCATAAAAGAAATCCTCGACCGGGATGGTGCCGAGGCGTATCCCCAGAAAATAGGCGGGATCGTACAACACGACCGGCCGTCCGGTGAGATATCCGTTGGAGGGGATCTTGAAGAAGAACATGATCGCCATCGCCACCCAGAAGCTGCGCCGCACAAGGAGATGCGTCCCCAGAAGGCGGTCCAGCACGACCGCGCCGACGGCGGCGGCAAGGGCGAGTATGGTGTACTCTTTCATAGGCCCTTCCACACCTTCCGCACCGCTTCATACGTGAACACGGACACGAACACGATCACCGGAAAGAACAGCCACTCTTCCACCGGCATCCCGAGCAGGTCCCACCCCAGCACATACGCCGGGTTGAAGGACCAGTGGCCGCGCGCGGTCACGAGCACATCCCAGACCCAGAACAGGAGACAGACGATCGCCATGGTCTTGAGGAGCGGCCGGTAGTGGGCGTAGATGCGCAACCGCAGAGTGAAACTCAGAAGCAGAGGGAAGAACAGGATCGCTCCCAGGACGAGAAGGTACTCAGCGTGCACCTGTCCCCCCTCCTGCCAGCTGTGCAGGTGCGGCATCCTCCAGGCGCGCGGCAAAGGTTGCAAGCATGTCCGTGATATCGCCTTCCATACGTTCGCTCAGGAATTCCTCTCCCAACAGCGGGGCAAGGAGGTGGATCTCGGTACCGCTCTCCCGCACAAGCCGTACGCGGAGAGACATCCGGACGTCCGTCCGCCCATCCCCGGCAGGAGTGAACGTGAAACGGAAGCGCATCCAGTTCGCTGCCGTGCTGTCCGGGGTTTGATAGTTCACGCCGCCTCCGGCATCGATCGTGCAGCGGAGAAGGAACTCCGTCCGCATCTCTCCGGAGAACGGTATGTCGCGGGCGGTGAGATACCGGAACGATCCGTCCGGACGGTCCGTGATCCCCGCGACGCCCGGCATGAAGCGCTCGAGCACGCTGACCTGGCAGAAGACCGCCCGCGCGGAATCCGGCACCATGGCGAGCGTGACCTCGCCCGAGCCGCTCGCGTCCAGGGTGAATCCGCCCAGGATGGCCAGCGAACCGACAAGACCCACGAGTGCTGTCATCGGTGTGTATTCCCTGCCATCATCGGGCCGTCGCATCCATGGGCTCATCCGGCGCCGCATCCCGCACCTGCTTCGGCGTGAAGAACACGAGGAGCCCGTAGGGCTCGCCGCCGGTCATATGGTGCACCATGTGCGCTTTCTTCACCTGCTGGAGATACGGAATGTTGAGCGAGGGCAGTTTTGCCCGCCGGTGAACGTACAGATCGTGAATGGTACTATAGATGACACCGTACATCGTCACCCCGAGGGTTGCGGCAAGGATGTCGCTCCGCTCCGGGTACCCGTACGAATACCACATGAAGCTGATCGCGATCACCGAGAAGAACGCCGGAAAGAGATCGTTCAATTCAAAGAACCCCTTCCGTGGCGTGTGATGACTCTTGTGCAGGATCCAGAGGAATCCGTGGTACACGAACCGGTGCGCCACGTAGGAGACCCCCTCCATGACGGCGAATGTGGCGAGCATGATAAGGACGAAGCGCATAGAGGACCTCCGTTGTCAGACCTGTGATCGTGTGCGAACCCGGGATGCAGATGCGGTAGATGCTGTGGTGCCCGACATGCGATAGATCGCCATGGTCCGCACCCGGGCCTCCGCGTGATCCACCATGGGCGCCGGATAGCCGCGGCCGATGACACATCCTGCCGCCTCTTGCTCCTGCCTGTTCGCCGTCCACGGGTCGTGGATGACGGCATCAGAGAACCCGGCAAGTTCCGGAACATAACGCCGCACATAGGCACCCTTGGGGTCGAATTTCTTCCCCTGCAGGAGCGGGTTGAAGATGCGGAACCACGGTGAAGCATCCGTGCCCGTCCCTGCCGTCCACTGCCATCCACCGTTGTTCGACGCATGATCCGCGTCGGTCAGGGTGGTGAAAAAATATTGCTCTCCCCACTGCCAGTTGATGTGGAGGTCCTTCGTCAGGAACGATGCCACGATCATCCGTGCCCGGTTGTGCATCCATCCTTCCGCGCGAAGCTGGCGCATGGCGGCATCGACGATCGGATAGCCCGTGGTGCCGTCCTTCCACCGCCGGAAGCTCTTCTCGTCCGCGCTCCAGGGGATCCCGGCGAACTCCGGACGGAAGGGCGCACGCATCACATGAGGATAGTGCGTCAGGATCTGGTAATAGAATTCTCTCCACACCAGCTCATTGATGAACGTGTCGAACCCTTTGCGCGCGCCGGACGATGCCCCCGCACGGGCTTCCCGGGCGGCATGAAACACGCGCCGGATGGACACTGCGCCCACTGCGAGGTACGGTGACAACCGCGAGGTGCCGTCGACGCCGGGAAGATCGCGGCGCGCGTCGTACTGCCCGGCCCCGGCGGTCATGAATGCGCGAAGACGGGCGAGCCCATCCTTCTTCGCCGCACCGTGCATGCCGGGCCAGCCGGGAGAGAGCAGGTCCGTTGAACCGGCGGCCGGCGGAACCGGAGCGATCCGCCGGGGGGCACTGACCGCAGGCGCGACCTCGTCGGCACCCGCCAGCCAGGCGTTCTTGTACGGTGTGTACACGCGGAACGGTGTCCCGCTCCCGGTCATCACATCACCGGCACCACGGAGGACGCGGTCAGGGAATCGCACGAAAGGCACCCCGACCGTCCGGAGCGCCCGCTCGATGCGGGCATCTCGTTCGAGGGAACCGGGATCATGCAGACCGACCGCATACACTGCTTCGGCGCCATAGGCCTGAGCGGCCGCCGGAAGTTCCGTCTCCGGGGATCCCATGCGGCAGTGGAGGTGCGAGCCGGCGTTCCGCAGCGACGCATCGAGGCCGATGATCGCGGTACGAATGAATTCCCGCCGCGGGGTCACCTGCCCGTAGGACGGGTCCTCCGAAAGGCACAGTAGCGGAACCACGGACGCGGCATCATGCATGGCATGCCACAATGCCGGATTATCGTCGGCCCGGAGCGCGCGCCGGAACCACACGATGACCCTGCCATATGATGGTGAACCGGTCACGGTCACGATCTCCGGTGAACGAGGCTGTGGGCCAGCTCATGCAGCCGGGAGCGCGCCGGAGAGAACGGGAGCACATCGAGAGCTGCACATGCTTCGTTGGTATATCCTTCCACCATCGCGTGGATCTGATGCGCTCTGTCCATCGACGAGCCGGCGAGGCTCAGATAGGTGCGCCGCTTGTTCTGCGCGTCGAGCCCGACCGGCTTGCCGGTCTGGTCGGAGGTCCCGATCACGTCCAGCAGATCATCCATCGCCTGGTACGCGAGACCGAGGGAACGGCCGAATGTTCCGAGTGCCTGGACCGTGTGCGGTGGTGCATCGGCCAGCATCGCACCGACGCGCGTACAGGCTTCGAGCAATCGGGCGGTCTTCCGTTCGACCATCCAGTAATGCGAACAGGGGTCGCCGGTCGCGCCGGCCTCGGCGCGGACATCGGCGAACTGGCCTTCACAGAGGCTGAGGAACGCGGACGCGAGGGTCTGTTCGATCTCCGCCTTCCGTGCGTGGGACAGCGATTGGACGAGACGGAAGGACAGGGCCACCAGGGCATCGCCGGCAAGGATCGCCACCCCGGTCCCATGGCGCGCCACCACCGTCGGCCTCCCGCGTCGCGTCGCGGCATTATCCATGATGTCGTCATGGACCAGCGACGAGACATGCAGCAGTTCGAGGGCGGCCCCGGCAAGGACCGCATCGTGCTCATCGCCGCCTGCCGCCTCACACGCGAGCGCCGTCAGGACCGGCCTGATCCGCTTCCCTCCTCCGACGGCATCGGCGAGGATCTCACGCAGCGATGCGGGCTCCACCTGACTGATCGCATCGCTCAGAACGCGATCGATCACCAGGGGGAGAGCGACTTCAAGGGTCGGGGTGCGCATCGGCATTGCCATAGGTGTCTCCGGGAGAAGTGTTCTCACCTGCCGCCTCCGGGCCGGCTCAGTGGTGATGCATCATGGTGTCTCGCGTCATTCCTGCGCGGGACCACCCGCACGGCCTTGACCGCCCGGTCCATGAACGACCGGAGCAACAGCGGGATGGCAAGGCGCAGCTTCGTCGTCGGGCGGACGTGTGCGCGGTGCGCGAAGACATCGTATCCGTTCCGCTCGATGGCATCCAGGATCCTGCTGTACAGGCTGCGCATCAACTGTGTACTGAAACGCGACCCGTCCTGAGGGATCATCGGTATCCCGCGGTCCGCTTCCCGGTACAGGCCCCGCGCACGGCCGATCTGGAACTGGAGCAGGGCAACGATGGCGGGGGTGACAGTTCCGGCCGCAAGCGCCTGTTCCGTCACGCCGAAGGAGCGCAATTCTTCCTGCGGGAGATAGACGCGACCCATGCGGAGGTCCTCGCCGATATCACGGAGGATATTGGTGAGTTGCATCGCCGTGCCGAGCTGGACCGCATGGGTCAGTGCGGCAGGCGTGGTTGCCCCGAAGATATGGGTCATGATCAGACCCACGACCGACGCGACCCGATAGCAGTACACCTCGAGGTCCGCCCACGTCTCGAACCGTCGTGGCGTGAGGTCCATCGCCACCCCGTTCAGCAGTTCGTCGAAATACTGGCGCGGGATGTGGTAGCGCCTGACGACGTCGCGCAGTGCGACCCATCGGGTCGGCCCATCCGCGTCCGCGTACACTGCATCGAGTTCATCACGGAGCCGGGCGATCCCGCGCTCGGCATCGGGGATGCGTTCCGTATCCTCCCCGTGCACATCGGTGATATTGTCCGCGGTGCGGCAGAAGGCATACACCACGTAGGCCGCATCCCGCTTCGCCGCGGGGAGGACGTGCGATGCAAAGTAGAATGTGCGGGCGTAGCGGCGGGTGATCTCCCGTGCATGCGCGATGGTATGAAGGACGATGCCGGCCATGGTCAACCCATCTGCTGCGTACGCCGCGCGCGGCGCTCTGCCGTGCACGACTCGATGAACGCGACCAGTTCGCGCGATGAATGCAACACCCCGTTGTGCCACGGCTCGGAGTGCAATGCGCCGGGGACACCGGACCCGCCGACGATCATGCGAATCCCGGCCTGCGCCAGCACATCGGCGATCCGGCGAAGATCCTCCATGAGCCGTTCAGAGACGTGGCCGTGGGTCACGGAGAGGGCCACGACGGTCGGCCGCAGATCCTGTGCAGCAACGATCACGTCATCGGGAGGTGTCCGGGCACCCAGGTAGTGGGTCTGCCAGCCTTCCGACTCGAACACATTCGCCGCACAGCGGAGGCCGATCTCATGCAACTCATCACCGAGGCAGGCGAACACGACGGACTCGCCGGTCGGCGGCTTGACGAGGATCTCATTCTGAAGTTTCGCCAGGGCGTCGAGCGTCTCGTACGATGCGCGATGCTCCTGGCTCACGCCGATCTCTCCCCGCATCCAGCGGTCGCCGATCTCGGTCATGCCCGGACGGAGGATGAGATCATAGATCTCCCAGAGCGCGATGCGGTGTTCATACAGATACGAGAAAAAGATGTAGAGATCGGAACGGTCGGGCGAGAGCGCCTTCTCAACGAATGTCTTCACGAGGGTACCGTAGTCGCGCTTGAGGATCGCGACCTGCACATGTTCATCGTGCCCGTCGTGTCCGGGCAGCGTAAGCACGCCCGTGGGCTCGAAGTTGTTCTTCTCCGCGAATTCGATCACATTCCTGATCTGGAATTTCCTGTGCCCTCCCGGGGTCTTCTGGCACCGGAGCATCCCCTCGTCCGCCCATCGCTTCACGGTGGTTTCCGTGACATTGAACAATCGGGCCACGTCGATCGTGGATATCACGGTTTTGTGCATTGTTTTCGGGCGCATATGGTTCGTTTGTTATTGGCGAATTCTGCGTTTTCAATCCCGGGACAAAAAAAATCAGCGCGTCGTGTCTGCCACGATACATGCTTCGGTCGCCTCAGCGCCTAGCAGCACTCCCGGCACACCACCCCCCGGATGCGTTCCTGCCCCCACGAAGTACAATCCTCTGATCTCCTCACTTCGATTATGAGGCCGGAAGATCGCACTCTGTGTTAAACGCGGTTCGATACTGAAAGCGTTCCCGAGATGCGCGTTCAATTGTTCTTTGAAGTCCACCGGGGTGAAGGTCTCCAAAACATCGATATTTTTGCGGAGATCCTCAAGCCCGAACTCTTTCTCGAGAAACGCCAGGATCCTTTCCCGGAACGGTCCGGCCGCGGTGCTCCAATCGATGGACGCACCCAGGTGCGGCACCGGAACGAGCAAATAGATGCTTTCGGCGCCCTCCGGCGCCATGGAGGGGTCCGTCCGCGTGGGCACGTGGAGATACATCGAAAAGTCGTCGGGCAGTGTCTTCCTGTCGAAGATGTCCTTCACGAGTTCCCTGTACCTCTTGCTGATGATCAGCGTGTGGTGCTTCAGCTGGGGGTATTTCTTCCGCACGCCGATGTAGAGCAGAAACACGCTCATGGATATGTGCAGCCGGTCGATCGCCCGGTCCGTCCATCGGCGCACACGGTGTTCCGGAGCGATCAGATTCTTGTACACCCACGGCACATCGCCGTTCGACACGACGATATCGGCTTCCTGCATTTCGCCGCCGACCCGCACGCCCGCGACCGCACCATCACGCACCACGATCTCCTGCACTTCCGCGCCGGTCCTGATGGTACCGCCGAGTTCCAGGAACACTTTTTCGAATGCCTGCACCAGACTGTACATCCCCCCGCGCGAGAACCACACGCCGGCTTCGCGCTCGAGATACGGGATCATGATGTAGATGCTGGGAGCCCGGAACGGTGACCCACCGATGAAGAGCGGATGGAACGAGAAGGCGAAGCGGTTGTGTTCATGCCGGAAGTACTTGCTGACATAGGAGTACACGGGAAGCATCCCCCCCAACCCGATGGCGCGCGGCACGAACTTCAGAAATGACGTCCAGGAATCGAACGGCTTCGATCCCAGCCCATCGGTGATGACCGCATCGTAGATCCCACGCACATCCTCGAAGAACCGGTCATAGTTCTTCGCGTCCGCGGGATCGAACTTCGCGATCTCCTGTTTCATCCGGACCGGATCGCCGGAGTAATCCATGTAGGTCTTGTCGTGAAAGTAGATCCGGTAGAACGGGTCGAGGGGGAGAATATCCAGGTAGTCGCGCATGCGCTTGCCGGCGGCATGGAACACGCGCTCGATGATGAAGGGTGCGGTGATCAGCGACGGTCCCATATCGAAGGTGTACCCATCCTTGACCAGCTGATAGGCACGGCCGCCGACCTTCGCGCGCTTTTCGAAGATGGTGACTTTGTAACCCCGGGCTTGCAGGCGGATGGCCTCAGCCAGCCCACCGAACCCGGATCCGATCAATGCAACTCGCTTCACGTCGAGGGACACTCCTGTTATGAGCAATACCCTCTTCTAACACTCCCGGGAGGCGGCCCGGTTCCGTGGAGCGGGCCCCGTGTTACCCTTCCCTGCTCAGGATCACGACCCCGAGAGGCGGGAGCGTGAGCGACACCGACCAGGGGCGGTCCTGGTAGGGGGTTTGTTCAGCGTACACACCCCCCAAATTGCCCTGATTGCTCCCTCCATATCGGCCACTATCGCTGTTCAGCAGTTCCTTGTAGTAGCCACCCTCCGGCACCCCGACCCGGTAGCCCGTCCGTACGACCGGCGTGAAGTTGCAGACGATCGTCAGATCGTCCGCGGGCTCATACGCGTGCCGTTCGAAGGCGATCACGCTGGAGGCGCTATCCGTGAATTCCAGCCAGGAGAAGCCGGTATAACTGAAATCATCCGCGAACAACGCGCGACGGGAACGGTACACCCGGAACAGGTCCTGCAACCACCGCTGGATCCCCTGGTGGGTGTCGTGTTGGAGCAGATGCCAGTCCAGGCTGTGCTCATGGTTCCACTCGTCCCATTGTCCGAACTCGGAACCCATGAACAGCAGCTTCTTGCCGGGGAAGGCGGTCATGAATCCGTAGAGCAGACGGAGATTGGCGCATTTCTGCCAGAGATCGCCCGGCATCTTGCTGAGGAGCGCGCGCTTGCCGTGCACCACTTCGTCGTGCGATAACGGGAGCATGAAGCGCTCGCTGAACGCATACAGGAGCGCGAACGTCAGATTGTTGTGGTGATACGAGCGGTGCACCGGATCGAAGGAAAAGTATTCCAGGATGTCGTGCATCCATCCCATGTTCCATTTCAGGTCGAAGCCCAGCCCTCCCGACTGCACAGGTGCCGTCACGCCCGGCCATGCCGTGGATTCCTCGGCGATGGTGAGCACGCCGGGGTAATACTCATGCACGAGCCGGTTCAGCTCCTTGAGAAACTCGATGGCTTCGAGATTCTCCCGGCCCCCATGCTTGTTCGGGATCCATTCCCCTTCTTTCCGGGAATAATCCAAATACAACATGGACGCCACGGCATCGATGCGCAGGCCGTCGATATGGTACCGGTCGATCCAGAAAAGCGCATTGCTTAGCAGGAAGTTCTTCACCTCCAGACGTCCATAGTTGAAGATGAACGTCCCCCAGTCCTGATGGAGTCCCTTCCGGGGGTCCGCGTGCTCATACAGATGCGTCCCGTCGAAGACAGCGAGGGCGTGCGGGTCCTGAGGGAAATGAGCCGGCACCCAGTCCAGTAACACCCCGATCCCTTCCTGATGACAACGGTCCACGAACGCCATGAACTCCTGGGGCGTGCCGAACCTGCTGGTCGGCGCGAAGTACCCTGTCACCTGATATCCCCAGGACCCATCGAACGGATGCTCCATCACCGGCATCAGCTCGATGTGCGTGAAGCCCATCGACTTCACGTACGGGATGAGCCTGTCCCCGAACTCGCGGTAGCTCAGCCATGTATTGCCGTCACCACGCTGCCAGGATCCGGGATGCACCTCATAGACCGAGACCGGCCCGTGCACGGCATGACCCGTGCCCCGCTCCTCCAGCCACGCTGCATCATTCCAGGTATAGCCGCCCAGCAGATTCACCCGCGCGGCGGTCCTGGGGCGCACTTCCATCTCGAACGCATACGGATCGGTCTTGTCCATGATGTAGCCCGTTTGCGTCTTCACCTGGTACTTGTATATCACGCCTTCCGGCAGGCCGGGAATGAAGATCTCCCAGATCCCCGAGGAGCCGAGGACCCGCATGGCATGCGACCGGCGGTCCCAGTTGTTGAAATCGCCGATCACACTTACGCTGCGCGCGCCGGGTGCCCAGACCGCAAAATGGATCCCGCCGATGCCATCCACTTCGGACAGATGTGCTCCGAGTTTTTCGTAGGCACGGTGATGCGTGCCCGCATTGAACAGGTACTGATCGAAATCCGTGATCCGCGGCAGGTACGCATACGAATCGTGGAAGATCTCTTCATTCCCGTCCTTCGTGACCTTCCGGATGCGGTAGGGGAACACCGCCTTTGCTCCGGGGATGACCGCCTCATAGAACCCATCCGGATGGATCAGACGCAACGCGGTCTCCGCCACGCCCTCACCACCGCCCTCGGGGACCACTGAGACCGTGTCACTGTCGGGCAGGAACGTGCGAACGACCACCGCGGTCTTGCCCTTGACCTTGACCACATGCATACCGAGAACGCTGCTGGGATCATAGTGGTCCGTGTAGATCACTCTGTAAACATCATCCATTGAAGCGGTTGTTTCCATGGGTCACCGTAGGTCATCCAGTAGAACAAACGTCGATCGTCCGGCCCGTATCTGCACGGACTCCTGTGTAATGCCATAGCCGCCATCGTCGGCGGACGCGCGGACAGCATACTCACCCGGTGGGAGGAAGATCCGCGCGATCTGGAACTGTGCGGGTAACGTCCGCCAGGTGCGGACATCGGCGGATTCCGTTGCACCCACCACAAGGTCGATGGCGAGACTCGAGAGGAAATTGGTCAGGCGGTCGCCGCTGGTCTCCGACGACCCGTTCTCGCCGCTTTTCTTCTTGATCGCGCTCTTGGCCTTCTCGGCCGCGAGGAACTTCAGCAACGCCCGTCCGCCGCTCTTCAGATAGATGAGGCCCAGCCGGTCTTCCAGTACCTGTGCCGCGATCGCGGTCACATCTTCGGCCAGCACCGTCCGTGCGGACGCCACGGCAGCGGAATCGTCCCCGCGGTGCACGCCGATATCGTACGTCCGGCTCCCCCGGAAGCGCGGAACGAACTTCGGCAGAGCGATCTGAAACGTGTGCAGCGTGCCATGTTCATCGGCGATGGAGACGCTCGGACGTTCCTCGACCTTCACCGGTCCGCGGCCGGCATAGGCGATCACCACAAGGCTGCCCCGCTGTGCCAGGGAACGGTCGTACGGCGCCCCGCCCAATTCCCGGTACCGCTCCGACTGCTCGGTGAACATCAGCATCCCCGCCGTCCGTACCAGATCATCCAGGAGCATAGGGGGTACCGGCGTGCCGAATGTCTTCGCGTAGAATGTGTACGCATCGTACGCTTTCTGATACGAGATGAACGCATCGTTGATCTCGCCGGTGGACTCGTACAGGATGCCCGAGAGATACCGCGCGAAGGCATCCTCCTGATAGGCGTTCTTGCCCTCGTACTGGCGGGCATACTCCTTCAGCTTCAGGTCCACTTTGCGCGCCTCGACGAGCGCCTCATCGGGCAGCCCCTTCGTGGCGAAGTTCAACGCAAGGAACACGTTCACCAGCACCCGCTCGAAGTCTTCGCCGTCGTACGGCAGCACATTATCATTGAGGATGAACGCCAGCGCTTCCGCCGAGATGCTCTTCGTGTAGAGGTCCCCGATCTCACGCTCGGCGGCGAGGAGATACGCTGTCGAGGAATCGGGGTTGCCGGCATAGTGGTGCAGTGCGCCCATGTCCAGACCGTACAACACGCTGCTCTTCTCACCATACGCCTCGCGGTGCAGGCGCACGGTCCCGATGGCCTCGTCGTATCGCCCGGCGGCCATCCCGGCATCGACGTCACGGTAGAAGGCCGTCGGCGCGGCACACGAGGCAAGCAGGAGCGAGCACACCGCGGCGGCGAGCCGCAGCGTACCCATCAGGGTCGGACGCGCGGGCATGCTATCGTCAGAATTTGCTGCCGCTCTGCGAGACGAGCTTCTTCAGCTTCTTCTCGCCGATCCATGCCTTCCGGTTGGTCTCGATGTTGACGAGTTCGAGGTTGACCTGGTAATACTTCACCTGCTGTCCGCCTTCCGCATCGATGATGCTGGTGATGTCGCCGCGGAGCATGAAGTCGGCCCCGGTCTCCTGCTGGAATTTCTTCAGCGTCTCCGCGGAGGAGAATTCCTGCTGGTCCGTCCGCTCGTCGCGCACTTCCTGCCGCTCTTCCTTGTTCGCCACGAAGTCCACGCGGCCGGAGTTGATCAGCTCACGTTCGAGGTTCTTGATGAATGCCGTCGTGGCGATATGTTCGGAGGTCCGGTTGCGGACGGTCCCGACGATGACCACGGGCGTGCGCTTCTTGTCGCCTTTGAATTCCGCCAGCCACGGCCGGCCCAGCACATCCTTGATCATCTCTTCCGCGACCAGGCGTGAATCCGTATCGTTCCAGTCGCCGCTCAGATCGATCTGTTCGTCGGGCTCGACACGGGTGACGGTCTTCGAGGCGCCGCAGCCGGAGAGCATCGCCAGCGCGAGAACCATGATGCCAACAGAGAGAATTCGGAGGGTGGTCACAGCATGTCTCCTTGCACTATTCATGAATGACGGTACCTGTGGTGGTGTGCCGCTTCAAGATAGCAAAATCGCGCGGAATCCTCAACGTGCGCGATCCATGGGGAGAACGCCGGGGAGACGAGGGAGTCGCTGAACCGGGGGAACAACAAGAACGGGCAGACCCGGATCGGCATTGCGCTTCACCGGGCTGCCCGCAGGGTCACACAGCCATACTGCCGGAGCCGGAACGGGAACCCTGTCCTATTGAACGATCACCAGAGGAGGGTTCACGCCAAGCACGGAGCTGATCGCATCCTTGAACGCCTCTTTGGGAAGGGCGCCCATGGCCATCTGCGGCTGCCCGTCCTTCGGGACGAACAGCAGGGACGGAATGCTGCGAATGCCGAACATGGAGGCCAGTTCCTGCTCTTTTTCCGTATCGATCTTGTAGACGTTGATCTTCCCGGCATACTCCTTCGAAAGCTCGTCCAGGATCGGTGCCACCATCTTGCACGGCCCACACCAATCCGCGTAAAAGTCGATGATACAGGGGAGTTCGCCCTCGAATTTCCACTCTTTATTCTTCTCGAAATCGAAGACCTTCTCTTTGAACGACTGCATGGTCAGGAATTCCATCGCTTCCTCATCATTTCTGGCTGTTCGTGTGACCCGCACAGCGGGAGTGATCTGTGGATAGGATGCGCACACCACCCGGAACGGGTCACCGCCGGGCGCCCGCCGCGGAGGCCGATGCGGTCTTCAGGACTCCTGCTCCCCCGCTCCGTTCTTCAGATCGATGATCTGCAGGTCACCGGCATAGGGAATGGAATTGACGGTGGTGATATGCTGCGCCTTCCGCACGAGGAATTCTATCCGGGCAAGCTCGTTCTTGAGTGCTGCCAGGTCGCGGGTGATATCGGGCATGGCTGTCAGACGGGGGTCCCGCGAGAGCTTCGTGTGCAAGAGCGTGATCGCGCTGAGCGGATTGCCGATCTCATGCGCGAGAGAGCCCGCCATTTCCAGGACCGTGGTGCGGCGGACCTGCTGGGCCAGTTCTTCTTCGAGTTTCTTGTTCCTGATCCCCACGCGGATCCGGACGAGGAGCTCTTCATTATTGAACGGCTTGGGCAGATAGTCGTTCGCCCCTTCGTCCATCCCCCGAATGAGGTCCTCTTTGCCGCTGCGTCCGGTGACCATGATCACGTACCGTTCGCGGTGTTCGGCCGATGCCCGCATGCGCCGGATCAGCGCAACCCCATCCGTGTCGGGGAGGACCCAATCCATCAGCAGCACATCGGGCTTCTCGGTCACGATCCGGGTCCAGCCTTCCTCTCCGTTCCGGGCCGTCGACACGTGATAGCCGAGCGGGCGGAGCAAGGCCACCATGCTCGTGAGAAAATCGTGGTCATCGTCGATGACCAGTACCGATACTGGATCGTTCATTGCAGAGGTCCGTCTAGTGATGGCGGGATGTTGCACCGAGCGCCGCCCGGCAACGATCCATATACGACTGCGCATGGTGATCGGTCGGATCGAGGCGCAGTGCCCGTTCGAACCATGGGAGCGCAGCACGCATGTCCGCCTTCCCTTCCACAAGCATCTGGCCGTACGTGTACGCGGCCGTTGCATCCAGGGTGTCCAGAGCCACCGCCTCGCGGATCCGGGTGAGCGCCGCATCCACGTCGCCACCGGCGAACAGTACGATCGCAAGGTTCGTGTGGGTCTCCGGATCGGTGTTCCCGAGCGCGATGGCCCGTTCGTAGGCCAACCGTGCGGCCGGCGCATTCCCTGCCATCGCCTCGGCGTTCGCAAGCACCGTCCACCGCCGGGCACTTGTGGAGTCGAGCACGACCATGCGCGCGAACGCTTCGACGGCTCCGTTGGCGTCGCGACGCTCACGCCGGTAGTCGCCTACCTCCTCAAAGGCGATCGCCATGGCCCGCGGCGCGATCGACCGGAAATCCAGAAGCGTATCGAACCGGAGCACCGACCCTCCGGCACTGGCATTCACGCCCACCCATCCGGCGGTGTGCACGATCGTGATGAGCGCCATCACCACGACTCCCCGGGTCCTCGTTTCCGATGGGCCCATCATCGCCAGCCAGCCGGCCAGACCCCCGAGACCGACCACCGCCGCGAACGGCGCGGCCAGGTCCCAGTCCCTGCTCATGCCCAATTCAAAATTGTTGAAGAAGAGCCAGAGCAGCGGCGGCCCTGCGACCACGATCCAGAAGAACGTCCCCGGTTGACGATAGCGCGCGGGAACGAGGGCACCGGCGAACAGCCCGCCTGCCAGGACCAGTGCAAAGGGTGACACGAGCAGGTGCAGGTTCAGCAGGTCGGCCCAATGCCAGAGCGAGAATAGCGCGTAGCTCTCGTTCCATGTGTCGGTCCGTTGCAGATGGAGGAAAGAGCCTCCATCTCTCATGAACGTCGCCAGCAGCCTCGCGGGAGAATATGCAAGCAGCACCAGCACCACGGCTGCGACACCGGCGGCGACGAGGATCGACAGGGTAAGATCCTTCCACCTTTTCCCTCGCACGGCGTCCGTCACAAGGAGGAGAACGATCGGAGCACAGAGGAGCATGCCGAGATGGAAGAGGATCAGCACGACGAAGAGCACGGCCACGGCCAGCAGTGAGCCGTGTTGGTTCCGTGCTCGCAATGCCGCGCCCAGGAACGCGAGCAACATCACGTACGCCGGGGGATATGTTTCCACATACCCGAAGAAGAGCATCGTTGCTCCGCTGCCCAGGATCAGCAGGGACACCGCCAGCCGTTCGCGCATATCGGCCGCAAGGAGACGTGCCAGGTTCCACACGACGGGGATCGCGACCATGCCGGAGAGGATGGACAGTGTCTGCCAGGAAGCAAGGGCCGGCTCGGCTGCCCCGTTCGCGCGGAACACGGTGTACAGGGCTGTCGCCAGGGATCCGGTGAGAGGCGCGGTCGGGAATGATGCCGGGATATCGCCGGATGCCGCTGCAACGGGCAGCGTGCGCAGAACCAGGTAGCCATCGCCCAGGAAGAACGTCCGCTGACGGAATGTCCAGAAGAGCACTCCCGCCGCGGCGCACAGGACCGCCCACAGGAGAGCCACGCGCAGGCGCGATGGCGAAGTGAAGAGATCGACACATCGCTGCAGGAAAGCCAGCACGTGGTCCTGGACACGGGGGAGAAGCGCGGACGCCATCAGGATGGCAAGGAGGATCGGCAGCGGGAGTGCGAGGAAACCCCAGAAGTGTGCGCCCCAGTTCACGGCGGAGGGGAACGTGCCGGCAAGACCGATGAAGACCAGGAGCGCGAGCCCGGTCCTGCTGATCACCGTGATGGATGGTCTGTGCTCCGTATCGCCTCCGGTCTACAGTCCCTCTTCCGACAGCAGATACACCAGCAGCGCTCCGGCGATCGCTCCGAGTTCGAGTTCGCGCGGATGCACCGCCTGCAGCGTGTCGTTCGCGGAATGATGCACATCGAAATAGCGGTGATGGTCCACGATGAGACCGAACCCGGTCGCACCTGCATCGACGATCGGCGAGACGTCCACCCCGGCATGCCCGGCCGAGATCTGTCCCGCGCCGACGATGTCCAGGAGAGGCGCCCAGCGCCGCACACGTTCAACCGTTGCACTGTCTGCCTGCACCGCGAATCCCCGCGGGGTGAATCCGCCGCGGTCGGCTTCGATGGCCGCGACGTGGCGTTCCGTGGTGCGGTGCGGGTCCGCGGCATAGGCCCTGCCGCCGCGTGAACCGTTCTCTTCATTCATGAACATGACGGCGCGGATGGTACGCTTCGGCGTGATGCCGAGCACCTTGAGGAGCCGGAGGGCTTCGATCGCCTGCATGCACCCGGCCCCGTCGTCATGTGCACCAACCCCTTTGTCCCAGCAATCCAGGTGTCCGCCGATGACGATCACCTCGTCGGGACGCTCACTCCCCACCAACTCGCCCAGAACATTCGCCGAAGGTGCATCGGGGAGGGTCTGACACGATAACCGTATCCTGACACGCGCGCGGGGATCGCGTGCGACGGTGGTACTCAGCAACTCCGCGTCGCGGATCCCGATGGCCACGGCGGGGATCTTCACGATGCTGTCCGCATAGGACATCGATCCGGTATGCGGGACGTTATCATGCGCCAGCGTCACCGAGCGGACGATCACCCCGACGGCGCCAACACGTGCAGCCTCGATGGCCCCCGATGCACGTTGATCCACCGCACCGCCGTATCCACCGAACGTATTGAACGTCGTGGGGTCCATGGGACGGTTGAAGAACACGATCTTCCCGGCTGCACGGGGTCCGGCAGCACGCAGTTCATCGAATGATCGCACTTCGATGACGCCGGCAGTGATGCCGGTACGGGGCGTCGCCACGCTCCCGCCCAGGGCCGCCACGGCGAGCGCTCGACGCCGGCCGCGTCCATCGAGAAGCTGTGCATCCTCGACCGGTCCGCGCACCCAGTGCGGGACCATGAGCGATTCCGCGCGCACGTTCACAAAGCCATACCGGCGCATCATCGCCGCGGTCAGGTCCACGGCCCTGGCGGCACCCGGAGAGCCGCTCAGGCGCGGCCCGCACGCCGTCGTCAGTTCAGCGAGCAGCGCGTAGGCGCTGTTGCCGTTGAGGCCCGCGCGGAGGAGCATGCGTGCAAGGGAGTCGGCGGGTGGTGAGCCCGCAGAGGCCGCCGGCACACTTCCACACAGCATCGTGCCGAGGCAGCAGGCGAGAACGAACCGGGACCTGTGGCCCTGTCGCGCAGCGGTCACTTGTGGTACCGCCGGCGGATGGTCGGGATCAGGTATTCCTCGAACGCGCGCTTCTGGTCGTACGCGGGTGCGAGCCCCCAGTCGCGGCGGGCAGCCTCATCATTCACATCTTCCGGCCAGGAATCCACGATGGCCTGACGCTTGTCGTCGGGCAGGAAGGTGATCGACGCGCCGGGGAATGCCCCCAGCACGATGTCCCGGATCTCGCCGGCAGAGGGGCTGAAGCTGGTGATGTTGTACACGGTCTGCGTGAGGTGTGCCACCGGGGCCTGCTGCAGCCGCAGCATTGCCGTGATGGCATCGGGCATCGCCATGAACGGGATCCGGACGTCCTCGCGCACGAAGCAGGAGTATGGTTTTCCCTGCGCTGCCGCGTGAAGCATCTCAGGAGCGTAATCGCTGGTGCCCCCGCTCGGCACCGTCTCGGCGCTGATCAGCCCCGGGAACCGGATACTCCGGAAGTCCACGCCGGCCTTCTCGGCATCGGCGGCAAGCTGGCGATAGTGGTGCGAGTAGTAGCGGCCGAGGTGCTCACAGTACAGTTTATTACAGCCGTACATCGTCACCGGCGTGGTCCATTCATTCTCGCGGACGCGGCCTGCCATGCGTTTCTGGGTGACCGACGGGAGGCCGTAGACGGCGATCGAACTGGGGAAGAGGAACTGCACCGGCGCACCCTGCCAGCGCGACTGCTCGATCGCGAGCTTGAGCAGGAACATCGTGCCCTCAACGTTCACGCGGTGTGCGGCTTCGGGGGTGAACTCGGCGCGCGTGGAGAGCAATGCCGCGAGGTGAAAGATCGTGCGGATCTGATACTCGCTCGCCAGACGTTCCAGCAGGCGTGAGTCCAGGATATCGCCCACCAGCGTGGTTCCGCAGTGGTTCTTCAGGTCGTCATCGATGGGCCGGACATCCATGGCGATGATATGGTGTCCCCCGGCGGCAGAGAGGCGCTCGATAAGGCCGTGGCCCATCTCGCCATTCGCTCCGGTCACGAGTGTCGCGGGCGTACGAATAGTGTCTGGCATAAACTGTAACGGTCAGGTTGTGATGAGAATGGGTCTGGTGAGAACAGAGACCGCTCAGCGAGAGCGACGGAGCTGGTCATTGAGGCGGGAGCGCGCGCCACCCGGGGGCATCTTGGCGCGCTTCTCTTCCGGCGTCGTGAGATACTGGATCCACTCTTTCAGCTCGGTGATGGGCCTGGCCTTGCGGAGGAATCCTTCGGTGCGCGGATTCTGGACGGCATCCAGCGTGTGCTGATCGTCGAAAGCAGAAACGAACAGGAACGGGACCGTTGCGAATTCCGGCGTCGACCGCACCTTGCGGTGGAACCGGATGCCGTCCAGGACCGGCATATAGATATCGGAGATGACCAGGTCGATCGGGTTCTGACTCAACTTCGTGAACCCATCCTCGCCATTCTCGGCGACGAGCACGGTGTACCCTTCGCTCACAAGAACGTTCTTCAGCACGAGCCGGTATTCGGGCTCATCATCAACGACGAGGATCGTCATGGCATCACCTTGTGCTGTCGTGGGGAATGGAACTAGTTGCCCCCGCAGTTCTCTTCACATCCGCCGCACTTGTCCTTCCCCTCGTGCTTCATCTTGTCCTTCTTCACCTGCGCCGGCTTCACGGCCTTCTTCTCGAGGGCCATACCGCACTTCGAGCACTTCCCGGCCTTCGTCGAGGTCTCTTCGGGGTGCATCGGGCACACGTACGAGTCAGCAACCTGCTGCACCGCAGGTTTCTTTGCCTGCTTCGGTGTTCCCTTCTGCTGGGCCGCAAGGGGTGCCACGGTCGCCAACAACATCCCTGCGATCACACTCACCGCCACGATCTTCCGCATACGTCCTGTCTCCTGCTGATGGAAAAAATCAACACTCCCGGTGAAGAACCGGCTTCGGAGTAATGTACGATATGCCATGCTTACACGCAACTTTGGTAGAGTCGCGGCACCCGGGGAGTTAACGCGCATGTTGTCTCATAGGGAATGGTCCCGGTGTGCGAGGCCACGTCCCATGCCGTGATGCGCTCCGCGCCATCCACCCCCACAAAGACGACATCATCCCCGACCGCGATCCGCGGATTTCCGCTCACATTGACCATCAGTTGATCCATACAAACGGTCCCCACCACGGGATACCGCTCGCCCCGTATGAGCACCTCCGCTTTACCCGTCAAAAGCCGCGAATATCCGTCTCCATAGCCCATGGGCACGGTCGCGATCCTCGCAGGCGCACCCGTGAAATACCGCCGCCCGTAGGAGATCGATGTCCCCGTGGGTACATCCTTCAGGAATGCGACGCGGGACAGCAACGAGAGCACCGGTCGCACCGGGAAGCGTTCCTGCATCCCCTGCCCCGGAGGATACCCATACAGCATGATGCCCGGGCGGACCATGGTGCAATGCGATTCGGGGATCGCAATGATCGCACCGCTGTTCGCCATGTGATGGTCGGGCACTTCGAGTCCGCTGCGCCGCACGCTCTCCATCAGGGACGTGAATCGTTCGAGCTGGAGAAGCGCGAACGCCCGGTCGGGATCCTCGCTGGTGGCGAAGTGACTGTAGACACCGGTGAGCATGACATGGTGCGAACGCCCGGCACGCAGGATCAGATCCGCGGCGTGGGCCGGCAGAAGTCCCAACCGTCCCATGCCCGTATCGATCTTCACCTGTACCGTGGCCCGTCTCCCAATGCGCCGGGCTTCATCTTCGATCATGCCCAGAACGGCCGGCTCCGCCACGGTCAACGTCAGGTCCTGCGCGATCGCGTCCCGGAGCAGATGATGCGATGGCGATTCAAAGACCAGTGTGCGCTGATCGAAACCGGCCGTGCGCAATTCCAGGCCTTCCTGGACACGCGCAACACCGAAATCGGTGATCCCCCACGCTGCCGCTTCACGTGCGAGGTGGAGCATCCCGTGGCCATACCCATTGGCCTTGATCACCGCCATGATACGCACGCCGGGACCAACGTAGGAACGGACCGCATCAAGATTATGACGGAAGGCGGCGCAGTCCACGACCGCGCGCGGGGCGGGATGATCATGCATGAGTGGCTCCATGGGGAAATATCGAGAGGAATTGTCTGACTTTCAAGCGATTGCTATTGGTGCCCCGGTTGCGTAATTTTTCAGCCGGACAACGACCCCATCGCTTCTATTCCGTCCCTATCTGTGAAGGACTTCGCATGCGCCGTTTCGCTGCTGCCTGTATCGCACTGATCTTGCTCGTCGCCCCCTCCCCGGGGCAGAAAAAGCCATTTGCCATCGCCGATCTGTACCGCCTCAAGGGGCTCGAGGATCCTCAGTTCTCTCCCGATGGGAATCAGATCGCCTTCGTGGTACGGGAAAGCGACCTGGCCAAAGGGACCACGAACAATGAGATCTATTGCATCCGGACCGATGGCACCGGGTTGCGCCGGATGACCAACGATCCGGGATCGGATACGCATCCCCGGTGGTCGCCGGATGGCGCGAGCCTGCTGTTCGTGTCCACCCGAAAGAATGGCCCGCAGGCCTGGACCATCCCCCTCGCCGGCGGCGAACCACGCCAGCTCACGGACTTCTCACCCGGCGTCGGCGATCCGATCTGGTCACCGGATGGGAAGCGGATACTGTTCGCGAGCGATGTCTATCCCGATTGCGGGGCAAGCGACAGCTGCAACAAGGCCACGGCAACGGCCGCGGACAACGGGCCGCTGCAGGCGTACATGGCCGATGGCCTGCTCTACCGGCACTGGACCACATGGAAAGAAGGGAAGGTCTCCCATCTGATCGCCTTCGATACCGAGGCGAAGACCTACACCGATCTGACCCCGGGAACGCACGATGCACCTACGTTCGCGCTGGGTGGCACCGGGTTCGCGTTCTCTCCCGATGGCAAAGAAGTGTGCTTCGTCGCGAACCACGAGAAGTTCGAGGCCGAAACAACGAACAAGGATCTCTGGGTCGTTCCCACCGGTGGCGGTCCGCTGAAGAACCTCACCACCGCGAACCGGGCCTACGACGGCGATCCATCGTATGCGCCGGACGGCAAGCGCATCGCGTTCCGTACCCAGCGCATTCCAGGATATGAGGCAGACAGGTTCGCGATCGCGGTGTACGATCGCGCCACGGGAGAGATCACGAGGAAGGCCGAAGACTTCGACAACTGGGTCGTGGATGTGCAATGGGCGCCCGACAGCAAGAGCCTGTTCTTCACCGCGGAGGTGCAGGGACATGTGCCGCTCTACCGCCTCGACCTCACGTCGGGGAAATACGCGCAGGTGATCGATGTGAAGACCATCGACGGCTATGCCGTGTCGCCTGCCGGTGATCGTGTCACCTTCGTCCGCCGGGCGATCGGCGAACCGCCCGAGCTCTGGATCTGCGGCACGGACGGCAAGGGACTGAAGAAGCTGACGACGTTCAACACAGCGATCGAAGAGGAAGTGGACATACGTCCGGCCGAAGAACTCTGGATCCCCTCGCCCACCGGACGGAAGATCCACACCTTCGTGGTGAAGCCCCACAACTTCGATCCCTCAAAGAAGTATCCGCTCATCCTGAATGTCCACGGCGGACCCCAGAGCCAATGGGCCGATGCGTTCCGCGGCGACTGGCAGGTGTACCCCGGATCCGGATATGTCGTCGCGTTCCCGAACCCGCACGGCTCCACGGGGTACGGACAGGATTTCACCGCGGCGATCTCGAAGGATTGGGGAGGGAAGGTGTACGACGATGTCCTGGCCGTGAGCGATTCGCTCGCACGGCTGTCGTACGTCGACGCCGACCGCATGGGCGCCATGGGATGGTCGTATGGCGGGTACATGATGATGTGGCTCGAAGGCCATACCACCCGCTTCAAGGCGCTCGCGGCGATGATGGGCGTCTATGACCTGAAGGCCATGCACGGGGCCACGGAAGAGCTCTGGTTCCCGGAATACGATCTTGGCGGACTCCCCTGGGAGTCGCCGCTGTACCAGCGCTGGTCGCCGAACAACTTCGTGAAGGACTTTGCCACGCCGTGCCTCGTCATCACCGGTGAGCGCGACTACCGGGTACCCTACACCCAGAGCCTGGAGTTCTTCACGGATCTGCAGCGCCGCCGCATCCCGTCGCGCCTCATCGTGTTCAAGAACGACGGACACTGGCCCAATGCCGTGAAGTCCATGCCCTTCTATTATAATGCGCATCTGGACTGGTTCCACATGTATCTCGGCGGAGGTCCGGCGCCGTACGACATGACCCTGATGCTCCGCAACCAGGCGTACGAGAAGAAATGACCGGGGAGAATCTGCACCAGGAGGATACGCCCGGCCGTGCATGGGTGGTGGCCGCCGATATGGGCTACGGCCACCAGCGAGCAGTGTATCCGCTCCGCGGGATCGCGGAGGGCGGCATCATCACGGTCGGCCGCAACGACGCCGCCTCGCGCACGGAAAAGCGCCTCTGGTCGCGCATGCTCATGGCGTACGAAGGACTCTCGCGTGCGCACGGGATCCCGGTGATCGGCAAACCGATCTTCGGCCTGCTGGACAGTCTTCTCCGGATCCCGTCGCTGTATCCGATGCGAAACCTGTCGCACCGGACATTCCAGGTGAAGCTGCTTACCTCCCTTGTGGACAAAGGCCTCTGTCAGGGAATGGTGGACAGGATCGGCACGCGGAAGCTGCCCGTGGTCACCTCGTTCTTTGCACCCGCCATCGCCGTGGATTCCAGAACGGACCACCGGATCTTCTGCATTATTTGCGACGCGGACCTGAACCGTGTGTGGGTTGCCGCGGAGCCATGGAAGAGCCGCATCGTCTATTTCGCACCGTGCGGGAAGGCCGCCCGCCGTCTCCGCGCCTACGGGGTACCGGAAGATCGGATCCTGCTTACCGGCTTTCCGCTGCCGGATGAACTGGTCGGCGGACGGGAGATGACCGCCTTGCGGTCCGTACTCGGGCGCCGGTTACGGACACTCGACCCGGCATCGCGCTTCTGGCCCATGCACGACCGGAACCTCGAACACTATCTCGGGCCGGAGAATTGCAGACCCGATCCGCATCACGTTCTGACCATCACCTTCGCCGTCGGCGGGGCGGGTGCACAGAAGGAGATCGGCGCACGGATCGTTGCCAGCCTCCGGAACCGGATCAAAGGAGGAGGTCTCCGGCTGAACCTTCTCGCGGGAACGCGGCCGGAGGTGCGCGATTACTTCTACGCCGTCAAGGATGCCCACGCGCCCGGCGCCCCCGGACTCCAGGTGATCTACGCGCCAACACTCGAGGAGTACTTCGCGCGCTTTTCCGGAACGATCCGGGAGACGGACATCCTCTGGACCAAGCCAAGCGAGATCTCATTCTATGCGGCCCTTGGCCTGCCGATCATCATGACCCCGGCACTCGGTTCTCAGGAGAAGTTCAACCGGCGATGGCTGCAGGAGATCGGCGCCGGGATCCGCCAGGAGGACCCGGATTACGCCGATGAGTGGCTCTTCGACAAGTTGCGGGATGGGATCTTTGCCGGACTGGCCTGGTCCGGTTTTCTCAGAGCACGGAAACTCGGGCTGTACCGGATCCAGGAGGTGCTGCGGACGGGTGCCCTGTCGCCGGAATCATCACCGATCATGCGTTGACCATGACTGACACCGACTTCCCGGTCACCACCGCGATCCGCATGCTGCGCGATCGCAAGATACCCTATACGCCGCACCTGTATCCCTTCGAGGAACATGGCGGCACTGCCCATGCGTCCGCAGCGCTCGGGGTGGATGAGCACTGCGTGATCAAGACCCTGGTCATGCAGGCCGACGGACGCACACCTCTCGTGGTTCTGATGCATGGCGATCGTGAAGTCTCGACCAAACAGCTGGCACGGGCGATCGGTGCGAAGCGGGTGGAGCCGTGTGACCCGGCCACGGTGACGAAGGTGACGGGATACGTGGTCGGTGGCGTGAGCCCGTTCGGGACGCGGACCCGCGTGCGCGTCTATGCTGAACGGACGATCCTCGACCTGCCACGCCTGTTCATCAACGGGGGCAAGCGCGGCTTTCTGGTGGAGATCACCCCGCGGGACCTGGGTGCAGCCCTCTCCCCCGAGCCGGTGGATGTGGCCATTGCCTCTTGACCGGTGTCCCGTCACAGGGGAAACACACAGGGATCAGCACCCATCACAATTCGTGACGCAGCGCACACGCTGCTCTTTTCGGTTGCTTTCTGTTGTGTTTCGTCCGTCGGAGTTGTATCTTTGAGCTAACACGTTGTGAACTCCCCGCCATTCCAGGCTGTTACACTTTCAGGACACTATGCTCCCGGTCTCCACACCAGGGATATCGACTGCAGGAGGGTACTCTCCTTCCGGGCGTCAGATGATGAAGGTCTTCACCGTGACGATCATCGACGACCGCCAGGATCGCAGCAGGGGGAAAGAAGTACGGCAGCTGCAGAGCATGCAGCACCGGAGAACCACCATGTACGATCGGTTTGCGCGGGCGGTCACGAGTGCGATCCCGCCAACGATCGACATCCGCATCTGACATCACACGGGCACCCCGATGGAACACTTGTTTTCCATGCAGCCGTATGAAGCCACCACCGAGCGCATCACCATCTCGGTCCGCCCGATCTATCTGGACGGACAGTCGGATGTCATCGGGAAGAAGTTCGTTTTTGCCTATTTCATCCGCATCGAGAACAACAGCACCCAGCCGGTCCAGCTGCTCCGACGCCACTGGTTCATCCGCAATGCGGTCGAAGCCCTGCGTGAAGTGGAAGGCGAAGGTGTCGTGGGCCAGCAGCCGGTGATCCAGCCGGGCAAGGCACACGAGTACAACAGCTATTGCGTGTTGGACACCTTCGAAGGGACGATGGAAGGGACATACCTGATGCGCCGGCCGAACGGGGAGCTTTTCTATGTGGTGGTCCCCCGCTTCACGCTGCGGGCCATGGCGAACTGATCGGGAGCTCCGCCACCCGAGGAGGGCACCCCGCTCTACCGGGAACCCCGTCTGCACGGAGCGTGTTGAAAAGCCGATGAACGAAACGTACCGCAGAATGCTCCGGGCCAAGATCCACCGCGCCACGGTCACCGAAGCGAATCTCCATTATGAGGGAAGCATCACGATCCCTCCCGACCTTCTCCGTATCGCCGGCATCGCCGAGTACGAAGCCGTCAACGTCTGGAATGTCACCCGTGGCACCCGGTTCGAGACCTATGCCATCCTCGGCGAGGAAGGCGAACGCTCGATCTGTGTGAACGGCGCCGCGGCCCACCTGGCAGGCCCCGGCGACCTCGTGATCATCGCGGCGTTCGCCGACGTCCCCGAGTCCCAGGTCGCAACATTCCGGCCCACGGTCGTGTTCGTGGACAGCGCGAACACCATGACCGAGGTCGGTCCGGAATTGCCGGGCCCGCAGACACACGTCCGGGGGTGCTGACGGTGAAATGAAAAACGGGGGAGGGTGGTATGCCACCCTCCCCCGTTCTCCGTTGCCGCTCTCCGTTGCCGCTCCCCTACTCCTGTTCCTCCAACTGTTCGGCCCCAACCACCTTCCCTTCCGTCGTAAGATGGAACGGGTTCGCGAAGGATTCCGTTTCGGTCTCCGTGCGGAACACCGTCAACTCCTGCTTCGTCAGTGCCGCCGCGATCGCCTCAGCACTCGTCCTCCCGGGATCGAAGTAGACCAGCCCGGACGGGACATCCAGATACCGCGTGGACAGCCGCACGATCCCGCTATCGGCGGAGAGATGGCTCGATAACGAACCGAGGTAGCGCCGCAACGGCGCAGCATCCGCCTCGGGCATGGGGAACACCCACACCTTCAGCTGCGCGGGAGTATAGGTCGCATACTCGTTGAACTGCCGGTCGTACGGACGGAAGATCCGCTTCCGATAGTCCGCGATCGCGATCGTCCCCTGGTCCGCCCCGTCATCCTCACAGAAGAACGCCAGCGACACGGTCTCCACTCCCGTCGGCTTCTTCACCGTCACCTCGTCCGCCTCGATCAGCGCACGGATACCGGCACGGTCCAGGGCCGATGCATCGTAGAACACCGTTGTCATCACGGGCTCACCGTACCGTGTTTCGAACCCGTACACCGCAGGGCTCTCGCGCAACGCATAGACGAGGTTGTTGAAATCGATCAGGTCGAACAGCTTGTTGATCCCGATCTCCATCACGGCAAGCTGCTCCGGTGCCTTGCCTTTCAGCTCCCGCACTTTCTGCTTCGTGGGGGTGAACAAGGACGCACGCACCGCCGCTTCGTTGATCTCTTCCGGATTGTAGTACACGCGCACCGAGTGGGAACTGGCATACGCGTCGAGGCCATAGATACCGTGGACGGTCGCCAGCTTCTGCTTCACGGACATCGAGCTGCCATAGCACTTCACATTCTTGAGGCCCGACATCTCGAAGGTCCGCAACGTGTGCAGGCTGTCGAACCCGCCCCACCGCTCGGCGATCGTGGTCAACTCGAAGTATGACGAGGCACCCAGACTCAGGCCCACCAGAACGACGACCGACACCGGTGCGACGTACTTCATCCAGGACCGTTTCTGACGGGTGATGCTGAGGGCGTTCTTCATGGGGCAGGCATAGACGCAGTCGGTGCATAGGGTGCAGTCGGTATGCGTGACCGTCGTGTACGACGAGATCTCGATCCCCTGCGGGCACTTGTCATCGCACAGACCGCAATCGGTGCACACCTCGGCGACCCGCTCGATCTTCGCCAGGGGGAGGATGTAGCTGCGGAGTTTCACCACCTCCGTGAGCGCGCCGAGGAGCACGATCGCCCCCAGCAGCCAGACGTACCCGATCCCCGCACCCAGCAGGTTCGCCACCACGAACGCACCGATGAGGACCGCGACGGGGATCACATTCAGGAAGATGTTGCTCAGAGCACCGAGCGGACAAAGGTACTTGCACCAGAACAAACGGTACACGATGGAACCGCCGATGGTGACCACAGTGGCGATCACCGCATACAGGATGTTGATGTCCGAGTTCTTGAACAGGTTCGCCACCGCGAAGTACGGTTCATACTCTTTGCAGAACAGCTCGCTTGTGGTCATCGTGAAGTAGAACGTGAGGAACAACAGCACGTACTTCAGGACGCGGAGCGGACGGTCCACCGCCCCGGGGATCTCGCGCCGGATCTTCAGCTTGTCGCCGAGGAGACCAAGCCATTCCGTGATGGAGCCGATCGGACAGAGGTAGCTGCAGAACAGTTTGCCGATCACGATGACGCCGACGAGGAGTCCGAGCCCCACTGCGATCTGTACCTCACTCATCGTGCATGACATCGATCCGATGTTGAACCAGCTTGCCAGGGACGAGAGTCCGCCGAACGGACAGTAGGCCTCAAAGTCCGCTGCGTAGCCGCCACCGAACAGTGGCCGGACGGCGACATAGCCGATCAACGCGAGGATCAGGATCTGGAATCCCGTCCTGATGGGATTGCGGTATTTCCACTTCGTTGCCATGCGTTCGTTATCCTTTCATGTGCATCATTCGTCCGGGCACGCCCCCGCATACCACCACATTCACAACTTGGCTTTGATCGCGTCCAGTGCGGCCTGGTCGATCGGACCGTCCACGACGATCCTGAACCGGTCCACCGTGAGGTATTTCCGCGCGAGACGCATCAGGTCGGCCGCGGTCACCGCCTGCAACCGGTCCGCCTTCCGGTCGAACATGTCCAGCGGCTGCTTGTCACGGAGCATCGTGAACACCTGGGAGGCAACATCATCCGGTGTCTCCACGATCATGGGCAGGAGACCGAGCTGCCGGTTGCGGGCCGCTTCGATCTCCCCGGGTTTCAATCCATCGGCGAACAGTTTCCTGATCTCGGCAAAGATCCCGGTGATCACCCGTTCAACATTCTTCGGTCCGGTCTTGGTGTTCATCTTCCAGTATCCGATGGTTCCCGAGGGACACCAGACCTCACTCTTCAGGCCATAGATGAGCCCCTGCTTGTCGCGCAATTCCACCCCGACCCGGGAGGTCAACGCGCTCGAGGCAAGGATCGAATTGAGAATAGCGATGCCCTCACGTTCCTCCGGCACCACGGTATTCAATGGGGCAAAGCCGATATTGATCGTACATTCGGTGTAGTCCTTCTCGGGGAATGCCGTGATCTCACGCCCGGCCAGCTCCGCCACCGGGGGGATTGCATGCACGGCAGGAGGTGCACCGGCGGACTGCCAGGCGCCAAAGGCCTTGTTCACCATGGTGCGGAGCGCGGCTGCCGGCATGTCGCCCATGACCACAAGCGTTGTCCTGTCAGGCCGGAAGTACTTCATGTGGAGCGCCGCGAGGTCTTCACGTGAGATGCTGCGGATCGACGATTCGGTACTGTTCGTCTGAGCATACGGATGGTCCGCGAACAGGGCATTGAACATGTGGTAGAATGCCGCCATGCCGGTCTTCTTGAACCGGTCGCGCGCCGCAATGATGTGCCGGCGCCGCAGGTTCTCGATATCGGCATCCCTCAGCCCCGGATGCGTTATCAGGTCATACCCGGTCTCCATCATTTCCGCTGCATTCTCGTTCAGGGCGTAGCCCTGGAACGAAAAGCTGCGCGAAGAACCGGCCACGGTGAAGCTGAACGGCAGGAACGCCATGCGCTCGGTAAGTTCTTCATACGTCCGCGTTGCCGTGCCGCGATTCATGACATCGGCAAGCAGCGTGCTGATGCCGGGTTTGCCCCCGGGATTGGCTTCCGGAATATTCCCGGTCTCGATCATTCCACCCACGAAGACCGCGGGCGTGAGATGGTTCTCGATGATGTACACGGGGATCCCGTTGTCCAGCTGCATCCTGTGGACGCGGGGAGCGATCGGCCGGGGCCGGACGAAGTCGTCCGTCACGGGAAGCGGCTCATCGACCCGGACCGCCGGTGGTGGGTTGAGATAATTCCAGACCTCCTGCCAACCCGGGTCCGGGGCACCGGCATCCCCACCGTCTTCACCGCTCTCCACCGGTTTCCTCGCGGGCTTCTTGCCGCCTGGTTTGGGCTGGAGGTAGCCGACCGTGACCTGGTTCGGCTGGAAGTACTTCGTCATGACATCCTGGATCCGGGAAGCGGTCACGCCCTTGATCCGTGCATCGAACGCATCGTACATGTCCCATCCGAAGAACGCCTCATAGCGGCTCATCCGCGTGCCGATATCCGGGTTCTTTACATACTCCGTGACCTGCGTGAACCGGTAGCGGTTCTTCACCTTCTGCAGTTCGTGTGCGGTCACCGGCTCCTGTTGCATGCGCCCGATCTCTTCCCACACCATGGCCTCGGCCCGCTCCACACTGCTGTCCGGGACGACACCGACACTGATCGAGAAGAGCCCCGGGTCCTTCGTCATCCCCATCCCGCCGGAGGCGCCGGTGGCGATCTTCGCATGTTCGATGAGGCGCTTGTGCAGCCGCGCATCCCGGCTTCGCTCACAGAGGATCATCCCCGCAAGGCGGAGCGCGGCCGCGTCGGAGTCGGCATAGGTCGGGACATGGAATGCCATCCGGAACGATGGTGACGCAACATCGCTGTGTTGCAGCGTAAAGGTCTTCCGGACACGCTGGGGCTGGTCGACACCCCATATCGCCGGTACTGCCGGACCGCGCGGGATCCTGCCGTAGTATTTCTTCGCCATCGCAACGATCGCGTCCGTCGCAAAATCCCCCACCAGGACCAGGAAGGCATTGTTCGGCGTATAAAATGTCCGGTAGTACGTGAACGCGTCTGCACGGGTCATCCGGCTCAGGTCCGCCGGCCACCCGATGATCGGGTCACGGTTGGGGTGACTCTGGTACGCCACGCTGTTCATCGCCTCTGCCATCACGCCCTGCGCGGAGCTCTCCGTGCGCATCCGCCGTTCCTGCTTGATCACTTCGATCTCGGAAGTGAATTCGGCCGAGTCGAAGATGGCGTTCTGCATCCGGTCCGCCTCGATCTCCATCGCCAGGCCGATGCGGTTGGCCGGAAGATATTCGAAATAGCTGGTCATGTCGTTCGCGGTGAATGCATTGAACACGCCGGCATTGTCGGTGATCGCGCGGGAGGCCTTCCCCTTGCCATACGCCGGGGTCCCTTTGAACATCATGTGTTCCACGACATGCGATATTCCGGTGATGCCGAGGCGCTCATTCCTCGAACCGACACGATAGGTGAGCTGATGGTAGATCAGGGGGGCGATGTGCCGCTCCATCGTCAGGACCACCAGGCCATTGTCCAGTTGATGACGATAGACCTTTCCCTCTTCATAGGGTGCGGGTGCCGCGAACGCCAGAGAGACGAACAGACACACTGCTGCCAGAACACTGCTGTGCTTCATCATGCATAGTACTCCAGGAGAACGGATGGCGCAGGACGCGCCGGAATTGCCCGGCCCGCGGGGCACTGCGCTCGCGCGCCGTGCCCCGCTGCCGGAGATCATACGAACAGATCTACCTGACGAGTGCCATCTTGCGGGTTTCCGTGTAGGTTCCGGCGGTCAACCGGTAGAGATAGATGCCCGTGGCAAGACCACGCGCATCGAACCGCACGGTATGGCTTCCCGCCTCGAACATCGTGCCACTGATCGGGACTGCAACGCGCTGGCCGAGCATATTGTAGATGACCAGATCGACCTTCGCTGCATGGGGCAGCGTGAAGCGCACCGAGGTGGACGGGTTGAACGGGTTCGGGTAATTCTGGTCGAGCGCGAACCGGGCCGGGATCACGCTGCCCGTTTCCACCGCCGAGAGTGTCGCGGTCGTCGTCAGTTGTCCGCTCGTGCCGCTGACCCAGGGATTGCCGGTGGCGTCCACGGCCACGGCATTCTGCGTGTCGGTATGCAACGCCGCATCCGTCACCGCCGTCCACGTGTCACCGCCGTCGGTGGTCTTCAGGACCTGACCCTTGCCCACGGCATAGCCCGTCGTGGCATTCTGGAACGAGAGGCCATTGAGCGCGATGGCGGCAGGACTGGTGACGTAATTCCAGTTGGCGCCGCCGTCGGTGGACTTCAGGATGATCGTATCGCCGACCGCGATGGCGGTGGTGGCGGTCAGGAATCTTACCTTGCGCAGGTTCGATACCGACCGTGCCGCCGGAACGTTGTTGAACGTGGCTGCCGACCAGGTGCCGCCACCATCGGTCGTATATGCTGCAACGCGTCCGGCGCCAACGACCGCACCCACGGTGCTGCTGCCGAATGCAACACCGCGGAGGGCCTTGGCGGCCACGGCGGATTTTATCGTCCAGGACGTGCCGCCATTGGTGGTCTTGTACACCACGCCATTGGACGAGCTGAGCTGTCCGACCACGAACGCGAGATTCTCATCGACCATGAAGGCACCATAGTGCGTCACCGTCGCCGCGGTGGTATCGGCGATCACCTGGGTCCAGCTGGTGCCGCCGTTCGTCGTCTTGAGTGCGATCCGGTACGACCCGACCGCAAGCCCGGTTGTCCCGTTCACAAAATACAGGTCGTTGAAATTCGGGGAGAGCCTGTTCGCATACGCGAAGGACGCCTTCCAGGCATTCCCGCTGTTCGTGGTCTTCACGAACACGCCATCGAAACCCGCACCGTAGCCGTTCGTCGCGCCGGCGAACTGCAGACCGTACAACGTGCTCCCCACCATGCCGGTCTTCAGGTCCCAGCTGGTTCCGAAGTCGGTGCTCACGAAGATCACGCCGCTGGATCCGGTGACAGTGACCGTATCACCCTTGCCGTGAATGCCATTGAGCGTCACGCCGCACGGCAGATCGATCGGCGTCCAGGTCATCCCGCTGTCCGCGGTGCGCGCGGCGATGGATCCGCGGGATGCCCCACCGACACAGAGCCCGTTCGCAGCGTTCTTGAAGTATACGCCGTACAGGTTGTCGAACATCTTGTTCGCCTCGAGCTGTGCGAGGTGCGACCAGCTCTCGCCACCGTTCGTGGTCTTCAGCTGGATGCTGGGCTGCGCGCCAACCAGCGATCCCCAGCCGACCGCGTAGCCGAGCAACGAATCGACCATATACACGCCACGGATATCGGACCGGGTGTAGGTGGCACCGGTCAGCGTGGGGGCCGGGGCAACCGTCCATGTCGTCCCGTTCTTCGTGTAGTACAGGGTTCCCGTGCTCTTGCCGACCGCAACGCCGCGGTCCGGGCCGGAGAAGTACATGTCGATCATGTTGCTCCCGGCCACGACCAGGTCCTGCGTCCACGTCGTCCCACCATCGGTCGTGTGGAGGATCCGCCCGTTGGTGCTCGAGAGCGTTGTAAGGATCCAGCCCTTGCTCGCGTCGGAGAAATAGACGGAACGGACCACCGCACCGGTATCGGCGACGAAGGCGTTCAGCAGGATGCGCGTCCAGGACGAACCACCGTCCGTGGTCGTGTAGAGTTTGCGCGATGAACCGCCGATGTACCCATCCGTTGCGGAGCGAAAATGCACAGAGGAGAGTGTACCGAGGGTGTCGTTCGTGGCGCCATTCCAGGTTGCGCCACCATCCGTGGTCTTCAGGACGATCCCCTTGGACCCGACGACCCATCCCGTCGTGGCCGACAGGAACTGCACATCGCTGAAACTGATGCCCGGATACGATGCCGTGAGTCCGACCTTCCAGGTCTGTGCCCCGGCGGCCGTCACGAGCAGCGCGGTGAGTATCGCAAAGACAGACACAGCAATGGGTATCCTCTTCATGATGCTACCTCCTGGTATGAGTGAGTGATTACAGCTCTGCAAGCCGGAGCAACAGGACCACCGTGAGATCATCCCGCAGTGCAGAGGTGCTGACGCGACGGTGGCAATACCGCGTCAGCCCTTCCACGTGCACGCCCGATCCGAAGGGCACGGCGAAGCCAGCCGTGACCGTCTGTTCGGTCACGTCTTTCCCGCCCGACCGGACATCCACCCCTGCGCTGCCGAAGGCATAGCTGGCGCGGAGCGTGCCGATCCCGCTGATCGGCACCTCCACGCCGGTCCGCACCCGGAATTCTCCGGTGCGGACGATGGCAAACCGGTTATCGATGAATTTCGATGAATCCGTATGCACGAAGGCATACTCGGCCTCGGCCGCCAGGAGGACCCCGCCGCCGGCCACATAGGAGCCGCCCGCTCCAAGCAGCGTTTCGGATCCCGTTGCATCCCAGAGCAGCAGGTCGAGTGCCGGATACCGGGACCACTCCCGCTGCGACCGGTGCGTAACGCCGACCCCGATCGTCGCGTCCGGGGTGATCCTCATCCGCACACGGGCCGCCGCTTCATACCACGAACGCTGGGCAAAGCCATCCTCCAACGCCTCTTCCCTGTCGGTCGTGATGAGATCCCGCGTCCTGGCAGCCCCGACGATCCCCACAATGCTCGCCTCCATGCCAACCGGTGAGAGCCACGCTGCCTGCACTCCGAACTCTTCTCCTGTCAGACGGACGGTGTGCGCAACACTGCTCTTTGCGCGCCGCTTGGCGAAGGTCTCCCCCCGGAAATTGAACACTTCAGCATCGAGTCCCTCTTCACTCTTCGCTTCGAGCCGCTCCTGCTCATCGAACGGATGCACGGTGAGGCCCAGGTGAATGCCGTCATCGACCCGGTAGGCGATGCCCGCGGTCCCCTGCACGCGGCGGAACAGGCTCTTCACCGTTGTATAGACGTCCTTGAGACCATCCTGCAGCGCATAACCGACATCGGCACCGACCTGAAGGCCGGGCGTGATCTCATAGGCATACGCGAATGCGACCGACGGCCCCTTGTACGTGAACGAACCCGTGGTCGTGTCCGTGAAGAAGTATGCTTCGCCGCCATACGGCGTGCGCTTCAGGGAGCGGTACACGCTGCTGCGTTCTTCCACGAGATACGTACTGGACCCCCGGAAGGTCCCGCGCGACCCGAGGGGCTTGACGCCCTCGAACCCCGCCCCATAGATGGTGACGTGACCCGGTGTGAAGGCGCGGCGCAACGAGCCCCACGCATTCGTGATCTGCGGCGTGAACGCCAACCAGGCCACGGGTTCATCCTGGATCAGACCTGCAGGGTTCTGGCCGGAGCGATAGAGCGACAGGGATGCACGCGGGTCAGTGAACCCGTACCGCATCGATCCCAGCGATTCCAGCCGGAGATCCTGCGCCTGCAGCGCGCCCGCCGCGAGCAGCATGCATCCTATGAGGAGACCTCGCCGCATCGTGCCCTATTCTTCCGGTGGGGGGATCATGTGCACAGCAAGCAAGCCGAAGATGCCCGACACAGCAACGAGCACCAGATCCGCCACGTGGTCCTTCACCTGCCGGTGCCGGATCCGGAGGCTGACCAGCAGCGCGATCAGGGACAGCGCGATCACCCAGAGCGCGTGCAGACTCCCGGCGGACGTGTACAGGTTGACGAATGCCGAGTCGGCGTCTTCCAGGTGGATCGCGAACGGAAAGAGCGCGGCTGCCACGTGTCCCGCAGCGGCAACGTCGCGTGTCGGCCAGGCATCGCTGTACCGCGCCTTCACGGCATACGCCCGATCGGTCACCACCGTTTCGAGCCAACCGTCGCCCTGCACCGTGAGGGTCCGGAAGAAGAGATCCCCGCCGATGAACAACGCACAGGTCCGGTGGTCGTACCGTTCGAGCGGCAGGCGGACCAGGCGGTAGTTGTCATACGAGATCAGGTGGACGGCATTGTCCGCGGTGATGACGATCCCATAGAATTCGCGCAACGCCGTTTCGGCGATGAACATCTGGATGATCTGCGGCGTGGCCGGGATATCGGTCAGCCTGCAGAACGGCTTCCCGCGCACCATCTTGATGTGGAACACCCTGTCCGCGGCATCCACAACGAAGTATCCTTCATCGAACGCCTTCCGGGTCGTGGGGTTGCCCGCGATCTGTTTCGCCGGGAACCGGAACCCCCGCCCGGCCAGCGTGTCGGTGAACAAGCGCGTCTGGTCTTCGTTCACGGTGTTGGTCGCCGCGTCGATGAACTCCATCCTGTCCGTGATCCGGAAGAACGCATCGGGCATCTCCAGCTTCACGCGGCCGGACTTCGACTCGATCATCGGGAAGAGCGGGATCTGTGGCATACCGATGTCGGCGGGCATGATGCGCTGGAATAGGTTGTTCAATGCCACGACCTTCAGGTCCAGTTTCACGCCGCGCAGCGAATCCGGCATCTGTCCTGTTGCGGCAAGCTGCCGGTAGTTGGCCAGAGGAAGAAGCCGCTCATACTCTTCACGCGTGTAGTCCTTCCCGTGCAGATCGACGTACCGGACGGACTTGTTCTCGGGCTGCAGGAGCAGGAACTGCTCCGTCACCGGGCTGTACGACACCCGGGGCGCGCGAACGCTCACGTCAAATGCTTTCCAATAATAGTACGGGAGCGTCCAGGCGAATACGAGAATGAGCAGAACGACCAGGCTCAGGCGGGCGATACGGATCGTCTTCATCGTACCCCCTTCCGGAAGCGGTGTCCGGATACGAGGATACCGGTGGTCGTGAGGAGCCCGAGGAGGACAAACCAGAGCAGGGACGGGCGATAGGCCTCGATCGCCACGTGCAGGACCAATGTGTCCAGGAACCCATACGCCAGCAGTATCAGGAACACGCGCCGGAGCCACCGGGATTCAACGACGATCGTGGCGGTCAGGAAGTAACTGATGATGCCCGCAACGAACCAGGGGGCCATGGTCCATACCATGGAGCGAACCACTGCGGACGGGAACGACCGGATCGTCACCCCCACCGCGGCAAGGAGGGTCAGGAGAAGCAACGCCAGGACCATCCCGCCACCATACGTCACCATCCAGAGCAAGACCCTGTTCTCGCGCAACGGAAGGTGCAATGCGAGTTTCAAGCGTGCCTGGAGCACCTCCGGCACGAACTGCGCCACGGCAACGGCGACGCCCACCAGCAGGGGCAGATACCGGAAGCTGCTGTAGAACGGATATTGCATCAGGATGACGTAGGACCAGACGCTCGTCGCCTTTTCCAGGGTCATCAGATGGCTGATATCCAATGCCACATTCACGGTGATCCCCGCGCAGACCAGGACCATCGCAAGGAACGTCCACCGTATCTTCAACCACTCTTTGAACGCAATCGCTGTGAACATGCTTCGTGTCTTTCCCGATTCTGAACCTGTGATCCCCCGGTGTGTGTCGCGTTCGTTGGTGAACCTCTCCCCGTCTCCCGCTCCTGCGTGACCCCGCCCCTGCTAATACTTGCCCGTGATCCCGATGAATGCATCCTCCAGCGACATCGGCACTTCCTTCAGCCCTTCGAACCCGATGTTCCTGCCCCGGAGGTACGCCTCCACATCCTGCCGCGGCTTGAAGGAATAGAGCGTCGCATGGTGCTTGATGCACTCCGTGTTCTTCACCACATCGTCTTTCGGAAGCTTGAGATCGGCGACCGACGATGTGAAAGTGAACCGCTTGAACTCGGACTGGAACTGTCTGATGGGCATGGTCACCAGGACGCTGCGGTAGTCGATGATCACGCAATCGTCGATCAGCCCATCGAGGTCCTGGATGATGTGCGATGTGATGAAGATGGTCTTCCCTTCCGCGCGGGCATATTCCTGCAGGTAGTCGATGAACAGCCGGCGGTATCCCGCATCGAGACCCATGGAATAGTCATCCAGCACCATCAGGTCGGGGTCCTGTGCAAGGATGAGACCCAGCGCCACCTGTGACCGCTGTCCGCACGACATGGTCGACAGTTTCTGGGACTCCGTGACCTCCAGCTTTGCCATCAGTTCATAGTACGGTGCCTTGTTCCAGCGCGGGAAGAATGCGGAATAGAACTTCTCGATCTGCCTGATGGTCATGAACGCATATTGCACATGACCCTCGATCAGGAAGCCCATCCGCGCCTTCGTGGCGGGCGTCAATGCCCGGGAGTCCTCGCCGAACACCAGGCACTGCCCTCCGGTCGGCGTCAGGAAGCCGTTCAGGATGTTGATCGTCGTGGTCTTCCCGGTGCCGTTCTTGCCGAGCAGCCCGAAGATGCTCCCGCGGCGCACATTGAAATTCATGTTCTCGAAGATCAGACGCTTCCCGTAGTAGTGCGTCAGATCCCTGCATTCAACCGCGTACTCCATGGCATTCCTTTCGGTCATTGACGTCCCGGCGTCGCGGCCGGAATGATCACAAAATCCAGTGTCGCATCGTTCGAATCGCCGCCCGGCTCCGCGCGCTGCATGGACTGGCCACTGTACCGCGGCGGACTCAGGGCCACTCCCCGGTCGATGCGCGCGTCAAGCGTCTTCTGCAGCGCGGGGGGTGGTGTCGACTGGTACTCCACGGCATCGACCACCGTGCTGATATCGACCCCATCGGACCACACCGTATCGCGGCCCGACGCCAGGAGGATGACATCCGAGGTGAGATTGATCAGGAAGTCCGTGGTCTTGTCCGACCGCATGTTGATGAGATTCGGCACATGCGGATTGTCCACATCCTCCGGCGAGAACTGATTGTAGAATTCCCAGTCCGCGCCCGAGAGATCGTAGCTGTTCGGGAACAACGACTTGTGGTTCACCGCATCGACGGCCAGGAGCACGAACTGCCCCGGACGGATGGGATACTCGGCCCCGCCGGGTGAGCCGGGGAATCGGAAGAGGTAGGTGACGCCATCGATATCGCCGTCGTTCCCCTCATCCGCTCCCGAGCCGAGGCCTTCATTATTGCCGGACATACGGGAAACGAGCATCCCATCGAGATACCGCACACTGTCGCTGGCATTGTACAGTTCGATGAACTGATCGTAGAAGAAGAACATGTTGTTCACCGGGCCGGCGACATACAACTCATTGATCGCGATCCCCGTGCTGGAGATGGGCCTGGAGACGATCGTGTCCGCACTGGCCTGGCCTGGCCGGAGCGCCACACCCACCGCGGACCCGACCAATTGGATCCCGGCATCCAGAGGATGGACCCGGCGGACGGAGATGCTGTACGTTGCCGCCGGGAGATGGTCAAGGACCAGCCGGCCCGCAGCGTCGGTGCTGCGGACCATGCTGCCATATTCGGAGAGGAGCACCACTTTCGCACCCGCCAGCGGCGCATACGCCGGTAGCGAATCGTTCCCGCTCGTATTCCAGAGGGCCTGCAGCACGATCGTTGCATTGCCATCCACCCCGACGGGAGGGTCCTGCACGCACCCCGCAAGAAGGAAGACCAGACCGGCGATGTATGATCCCGTTCGCATGCCGCTACTCTCCCTTCCTGAAGAGTTCGTCGATCACCATGCTGAATTCCAGACCGTAGAATAACGCCGGGTTGCGCGTCTGCTCGTCACTCTCCGTCGGCGTACGCATGTACCGCGTGATCGCCGGATCGTCCAGGATATTATTGACGTAGAACGACACTTCCGCCCCCCGGAACAATGATTTGCTGATATTGACATTGAGCAGCCACTTCAGATACCGGGGTTTGATCGACTCGTCGAACGCTCGCTGCACCTGCTCGGTCGGGGTCAGCAATGCCAGATCCACCGGCCGGATGTTCATGTCCTGGTACCGCTCCCAAACGGTCTGCTCCACGCGCACCGTGGCCCACAGCCCGAGCGGCGCCACGGTATACCGGAGATAGTAATTGACAAGGAGACGGTCGCGCCACTTCGTCTGCGATGGATACCACCACCCGATGAGTGTATCCGCACCGGGAACAGGCACATTCGGGTACTGCCCCTTGCTGATCACCGGTGCGTCACTATACGTCTGCATACCCCGCCCGAACACATTGCGGCTGTACGACCCAACGACACGGAACTCCATGTTGAGCGGCCGGATATTGCCCGTCCGCAAGGTGAACTCCAACCCCTTGCTCAGCGTCCAGCCATCATTGACGTACAGGCCGTACGTATCCACATAGTATGCGTAGGTCTTCCCCGCTTGCGTGGCCGTTGCGAACACAGGCAGCAACTGCGATTCCGGTTCGCGGTCCCGCGCACGATAATAGCCCGTGAGCGTCACGCCGGCCGAACCGAAGAGCTTCTGGTCGAACGACATCTCGATCTGACCTTCCCGGTACCCTTTGAGGTCCGGGACCCACAGGTCGGGCCGGATATAGGTCACGGTACCGGTGATGGGATTCCTCCACCGCATGACATCGGGCGGCGGAAAGATGGCGCTCATCGGAGGCGATTTCGACGAGAACCCGGCGCTGAGCCGCAGCTGATTCGTTTCCGAGAAGCCCAACAGGAGACTCATGCGGGGGTTGAAAAACGACCCCTGATGCGAGCGTACCAGATCGCCGTCCCCCCACAACCCCTTGAGACTGAGATCGAACGGACGGTACATTTCATAGCGCACGCCGAATGTCAGCGCAAAATCGACCCCCCAGTGCCCCGCTATCCGGTCCTCCGCATAGAGGCTGGCCAGGAGCTGGCCGGGGATGCTGTCGAACGTATACGGGAGCCGTCCCGATGACGAGCCGTAATAGTTGAAGACCGTGTCCAGGAGCACCCCTTCACCGGTGTTCGCATTGTACTGGACGTCGGTGCCGACGAGGGTCCTGTGGATCAGATCGCCGGTGAAGAACGTATTGCTCCATTCCAGCCGTCCACCGACCGTCCACTCGATGCCACGTGTATCCACCTGCCCGATGTAGGACGAGATGGTGTCCCCGGTGGGAAGCACGCGGACATCCGATTGGACGAGTTTCGAACGATGGCTGTCCTCTTTCCGGTACGTGAGATAGGTATTGAAATCCAGGTCCGAGATCCCGGGAACGAACGCGTAGGTCCCCCACGTGGCGAGTCCGATGGTGTGTCCCCTGTTGAAATTCCGGGTGCGATACACATCTCCTCTGGGTTCCTCCTCATCGAAGATCTTCTGCCCGTGCACCTTCGCGCTGAGCGTCAGGGCTTCGCCGAGCATCGCGGTATTGTACACGACCTGTCCGGTGAGACGGACATATTCGTCGCCGGTCTTCCGAACATCTCTCTCGCTCTGTGCTGCATTGAAGTTGTAGCTCAGACCACCCGTCCCGAGGTCGAATCCGCCCCCGAGGTTGCCCTCGCGGGTATCCGGGTTACTTTTCACTTTCAGCCGGTTGGGTTGGGCACCGACCTTCGTCTGCACATTGATGAGCCCGGAGGTCATGTCCCCGTAGCGCACGGAAGGCATGCCGCTCACCACCTCCACCGATGCCACGTTATCCGCCGGGATCGTCCGGAGATCCGCCCCCCCACCCATGGTCGACACGCCCGTCTTTGAACTCGTGTACTGTTCGAACTGGAGATTCGCATTGTTCGAGAGCGGGATACCATCCACCATGACCAGTGTACCGAACGCGGACAGGGGATCCACCTCCTGTCCCCGCAGCGCGATCTGGCTCGTCTTGCCGAGCCCGGGGTTATCGGTCTTCTGCACACCGGGCACCAGGTCGAGGACGTCACCGATGCTGGACGCCTGGAAATGTTCGATCTCGGCGCTGGAAATGGTGGTCTTGCTCTGTGCATCACGCGGCAGCGCACCACTCGAACCCACGACTTCGATCGCGCCGATCATGAACGATGTCTCATCCATGAGGACATCGGCCGCAACGGTCTCGCCGGCACGCACCATCACCTGCCGGGAGATCTTCGCGAAGCCCATGCAGGAGATCTCGAGAGTGTACAGCCCGGGCTGCAGGCGCGGTATGCTGTACTTTCCCTGAACATCAGCGGACGCACCGATCCGCGTTCCGCGGATCATGACATGCGCACCGACGAGCGGTTCGCTGTTCTTCCCCAGCACGACGCCACGGATGGTACCCACGGTCTCGGCGACACGCTGTGCGTTGCCGATGATCACCTGTCCGCGCGCCGAGACCACGTAATTGATGCCGCGTCCGAGCAGGAGTTCATCCAGCACATGCTGCACCGGTTTGCGTTCCGCGGCAATGCTCACGCTGCGGACGGCCACCTGTTCGTCATTGAAGACGAGTTCGATCCCTGCGAGTTCACCAACGCGCACCAGGATCTCGCGCAATGTCCTGTCGCGCATCACCAGCGTGATCGGTTTCGCCATCTTTTCGTTCGCGAACGTGCCACCGTCGGTGATCTGGTCCCATCCAGACACGGGATCGAATTGCAGCACATCCGGTTCCAGCATCACCGGTTCGTTCCCGCCTTCCTGGGACAGGACGCGCGAGGCCGGAAGGAGGAGACAGACCATCGCCAGGGTCCGGAAGATATGGGGCCGCAGGGTCATCAGCGCACCACCACCGTCCTTCCGTTCCGGTCGATCGACACATCCATCGCAAGCGCGATCTGGGACAGGACCACATCGATCGCATCCACGGAGAATGTGCCGGTCAGCGTCCGCGAGCGGGCCGCGGTGTTCCTGAATTCCACGTGCACGTCATACACTTCTTCGATCTCGGTCATGACGTCTTCCAGCGGTGTCTTTTTGAATGCCAAGCGGTTCTCGCGCCAGGCAAGCGACACGTGCAGATCCACGCGGTGGGGCCGCGACAATTCCCCCGCGGAGGTCGCCGTCACGCCTTCACCCCGTTCAAGGTCGACGGACCCGCCCTTGCTCCGGCTCACGAAGCGGACCTTGCCACGCGAGACGACCACATCGATCTTGTCGCGGCGGTACCGCACGCCGAACTCCGTCCCCCGCACCTCCGTGAACGATGCGCCCGTGTAGACCCGGAAGGGTCTTGCGGGATCGGACGCGACGGCGAAGTACGCCTCACCTTCGAGCGTGACGCGGCGTTCGGCGCCGCCGAACGCCGGATCAACGGTCAACCGGCTTGCCGCATTGAGATGGACGACGGTCCCGTCGGGCAGGGGGATCATTGCGCGGCGTCCGTTGGCCGTCGCATATTCGAGTTCGGAGCCGATCCCGCGGTCGCGATGCTCCGATGCTGTGGGCTGGGGATGGTTCCGGCCCGCCATCCAGAAGATCCCTGTGGTCAGGCCGGCCATGGCTATGAGCAGCAACGCCCCCGCCCCGATGGTCCGCATCATCCTCATCGGCCGTCGCCTCTGATCGGTCATGCGGACGGGTGGATGGTCCATATGCACCGGCCCGGACATCTCCACGCGGGACCCGATCGCGGCTTCGATCCTGGCCCACTGCTTCGAGGGGTCGGGCACACCGGGCGATCCGGCACGGCCAGCCCGTTCCCAAATCTCCACGACCGCCGCGAACTCCTCCCGGTGGGCATCCGATTCCTTCAGCCATGCATCGAGGAATTCGCGCTCTTCCTGGGCGGCGTGGCCGCGGAGGACCTTCACCATGAATGAAGCATCGATCATACGAGGAAGATACGACATGGGATGAGCGTTGAGCCTTGTGTTGTCACATCAGAAACAAAAAGGTGCCGGGAGGCCGCACCAGAACATTGTGGGCTCCACGGGTATGCTGTACAGCGAACATTCAGGGTAAGGAACAGGTGGGCGGACCGGAAAGGACCAACGGTATAGGATACCTGCCGCTCATAGGGAATACGGCGGAGCGGGGAAAAAGTACTATGCCCCGTCGTTCTCCGCAAGTCGTTTTCGCAGGAGGGTCAGGGCCCGGCTGACCTGATTCTTGACGGTCTGAAGGGAGATATGCATCGTCGCGGCGATCTCGTCGTAACTCATGTCGTGATAGCGGCTAAGAACAAACGCCACCCGGCTCCGCTCAGGAAGGTATGTCAGTGCGTTCAGGACCTCATCGGCCGCAAGTCGCCGTGCGTACTCCTCCTCAGGGTCCCGGGAGTACCGCACGAGCACCTCATCGGGCGCGCTGGCGATGTCCACCGATGGTTTCCGCCGCTCCGCTTCGTCCACCACCAGATTCCGGGCAATACGAAAGAGATAGCTTGCAGGAGAACCGGTCTCATCCAGGCGCTCGCGTGCCTCCCAGAACCGCACGAACGCGTCCTGTGTCAGGTCCTCGGCGATCTGACGGTCACGCGTCAACCGGAAGATGAACCGGAAGACCTCCGGCTGGAACACAAAGAAGAACTCACGGAATGCCGCACGGTCCCCGGTACGGATCCCCCGGACCATGCGTTCGATCGCGCCACCAGACAGCCTATCGATCGCCCGCGGCGCGTCCATCACTCTCCCGTGAACGTCAATGTGATCTCCACGATCTCGGGACGGTTCGCCAGACGCACCGGCGGTCCCCAACTCCCCACCCCACTGGATACGTAGAAGTGGGTCTCCCCCTTCCTGAGATACCCCCAGCTCTGCTCGTAGACCAGGTCGGTGATATGATTGAACGGCCAGAGCTGTCCGTGGTGCGTGTGACCCGACACCTGAAGATCGACCCCCGCCGCCACGACACTGTCCAGATCGAACGGTTGATGGTCCATCATGATGATCGGCCTGTCGCGCCGCACCCCCTCGAGCAGCGCCGGGAGGTCCTTGCGCCGCTGTCCACCGAACTGTGTGCTGCTCCGGTCCTCCCGGCCGACGAGCGTCACGCCGTCCGGCAGCACGACGAAGGTATCGCGCAGCATGGTGATGCCGTGTTCCTCCAGATACGCAACGGCCTTCGCGGCGCCACCGATGTATTCATGGTTGCCGGTGATGCCATACACGCCCAGGGGCGCGTGGATCGTGCGGAGGATCTCGCCGGTGTTCTCCTTGATCACCGGTGCAAGGTCCTCGTCCACGATGTCGCCGGCAAGCAGGATGATGTCGGGATCGAGCGCGTGCAGGTGGTCAACGATCCCCTGCAGGCGCGAACGCCCGACGATCGTGCCGAGATGGATGTCGGAGATAAGCGCCGCCCTGATCGAACGGGAGCCGTCTGCCGGCTTGGCGATGGAGACCGTGATCCTGTGGATGCGGGGGGACCGGGCATTGATGTGCCCGGCGACCAGCACGATCGCCACGACGGCACACGCACCCCAGAACAGGAACCTCGTGAACCGATGCAGGTCGGATGTCACCACGCCGGGGAACCACGGTATGATCGCCGTGCTGAGGCGCACCAGGTCGACGACAAGAACGATGAAGAAGAAGTACACGAGGGCGGCAAGCCAGAACGATCCGATCCACACGATCACGTCGCTGACGTGGGATAGCCAGTAGTTCTCCAGCACGCGTCCGAGAATGAACGAGATCCCGAGGAAGACACCGGTCCAGAGGATGACCGTGCGCATCGGGTCCCCCCCCGGGAAGCATTGCATCCCACGGTGGATCACATAAGCGTTGATGGCGAAGTAGACGGCAAAGACGATGGAGAAGAAGACGACCACGCGGTTGACCTTCATATGGGAGCGGTTCTGGGATCAGGGAATATACAAAAGAGGAATGGAAAAACGAACGGGCGGTCACACCGCCCTGACGACGACGATCGTCTGATCGTCGTGCTGCTCGAGCCCGGCCCCGAACGCGCGCACGTCGGCGGCCAGTGCATCGCGGAGAGCGGCCGCGGCGAGGCCGGCGCCGGAACGCACCAGCGCGCTCACGCGTTCGTCACCATACTCCTCGCCCGCCGCGTTCCGGGCTTCGGTGACGCCATCTGTCAGGAAGAGCATCACATCGCCGGGGGCAAAGCGGACCTCGCGCTCTTCGAGCTCGCGCGAGAAGACACCGGCATCATTCAGTCCGAGGCCGAGACCGCGGGTCTGCACGATCTCCACCTGACCGGTCGCAGCACGATAATGATAGAGAGGGAGATGACCGGCGCGGACCAGCGTGAAGCACTTCTCCGCCGCAACGTACCGGGCACCCAGCGCGGTGACGAACGAGGATCGTTCGAGATCGCTGCACAGGAGGCGGTTGGCGCGGATGAATCCCTCTCGCGGCGGCAGATCGAAGCCATAGAGTGAACGGAGGATGCCCTGGACCTTCGACATGTACAATGCAGCCGACGTCCCCTTCCCGCTCACGTCCCCGACCACCACCATCAGCTCTTTCCCGTTCCATCCCAGATAATCGTAGAAATCGCCGCCCACTTCGAGTGCAGGTATCGACAGCCCGGCGATGTCCAATCCCGGCACCGCCGGGGTGGTTGCGGGGAGCGAGCTGATCTGGATGCGACGGGCGATATTCAGCTCGTGGCGCATCCGTTCCTTCTCGGCGTGTTCCTCGTAGAGGAACGCGTTATCGATCGACACCGCACTCTGTTTCGCCACACCCGACAGGAACGAGAGGTCTTCTTCATTGAAGGAGGTATCCGCGAGCTTCTCACCGACGAGCAGGGCGCCCACCAGGCGGCCGTGGGACCGTATCGGCACGACGCACTGGAAGCCGTGCGCGCCAAGCAGCGACGCCACCGGGGCCTGGAGGAGCGCGACGAGGACAGGTGCGGACTGGGTCCCGATCGCGGAGGCCAGATCGCGGTCGGAGCCGCACGTGATCTGGTCCCATTGCTCGCGCGGGAGGCCGGCCGCCGCCTCACAGCAGCATTCGTTGCCGTCGTGGAACACAAGCAAGCCCGCTCGCCGGATCCGCATGAGGTCCACGAGCGCATCGACGATCCCGCGGGCGATATCGTTCATGGAGAGTCGGGAGGAGAGAGCCTCGGCAAGCGACGCCGCGGCCCGGCGATAATCGAACTGGGTACGGAAGTATTTTCTGTCGATGAACCCCTGCCCCCATTTCCGGAGGTACCAGAGAATGAACCAGACCAGTGCGCCGGCAGCGACCATCATGAGGCGTTCGAGGAACACGCGGTCTTCGGGAGACGACGGTGCCGGATTGATCTCCACGGACAGACCGGTGACCGAAATGCCAGGCACCTCGAACGGAAGCTGGGGGATGGCGATCAGCAGCCGGATGAAGAGCACGCCGACCAGGATACCCCACACCCAGCTGAGTGCGGTGTACTGCACGTTTCGCCGGACGCGGAAGTCGATATCGATGAGCTGGTACCGGACGATCATATACAGATAGGACAGGGGGATGCCGAGCAACAGGATCCCGACAAGTCCCGCAACCCCGCCGATACCCGCGAGAGCAAGTCCGATGGTCAATGCCACGACCACGACATTCACGATGAGGACGGTCCACCGGAGGGAGCGCACCATGCGTTTCTGTTCGGGCTGGAGGGGCGCGGTGTTCACCTTGGTCACGATCGCGGCCACGACGAAGACCGCCATATAGAACATCCAGAAGTACGGTTCACGCCCCAGCAGCATCGTCAACGGAGAAAGCAGGGCGATCAGATACAGTCCCGGAATGATCCAGCGCCGGAGTGCGGGTCTCGTGCGATCCCACGGGAAGACCGCCGAACCATGGAGACCGGCGGCGGTCCCGAAGTACAGGGCAAAGGTCCCGAGGATGGAGCGGGCCAGCACGAACACCGTTACATCGGGTTCCCGCCTGGTGAGGAGGACAGAGATGACGAAGCCCAGCAGCAGGAACAACCACCCGATCGTCCGTGCGGAGAGGAGGTCAGGCCGCTTGTAGAGAAGGAATGTCCCGAACAGCATATAGGCGACGCCGGCAAGGGAGAAGATCAGCAGTGAAAGCGAAAAACCGAACTGCGCCAGCGTCACGTGCAGAACGAGCGGGTCGTTCCCCCGCAGGCCTTCATAGAGAGTCGTCGTCCCGCTCTTCCCCCTGCGCAGCGTCGCATCCGCATCCTGCTCATTGGTGAACCCGACGCCGTTGATGCGAGAGATCAGATCGCCCACGTGCATACCCGCACGGTCCGACGCGCCGCCGGGCAGCACCGATACAATGATGACGGACGGTGGAATTTCGGTGAACGATCCCGTTCGCAGCGCTTCCGTGGAAAGGACGAAGTTCAGATACACACCCGCACCGGCGCGGTACACTCTGATGCGGACGCTGTCCGGTGGAGCCTGCTGCACAGCTTCCCGGAACGCGGCCATGGTGTGAAGAGGATGCTTTTCCACCAGCGTTATCAGATCGCCACGTTCGAGCTGGCGGAAGGCGCTGCCATCGGGAAGCGTTCCCTTGCCGACACGCGGGCGCGGCAGCCCTTCAAGCCGAGCGTACAGAGGGGCTGTCAGCATGACACGGGACGGCGAGGTCATGAATACGTTCTCGTCGGTCGGGATGCTGGCCATGTTGTAGAAGGTGACGCCGGCGATCGCGATGAACACCCCGAACGCAAGGAGAGCGGTGGCCCGGACGGCGGCAGGCGATATGGATAGATTCTTCATGATCTTGAACATTCTCGCCCTGAATGGT
>JAUQWO010000074.1 GCA_030835135.1 Bacteroidota bacterium | reverse complement strand
CCTGCGTTAGCATGATATCAATTGAGGCTTCGATCCCACGAACAGCGCACCCTAACCAGCGGCTGCACCCGGCGCCGCGCCGGGTGCTCGGGGTTGGGTACTTCGTTACACGGAAGTATGTGGTTAGAAGCAACCAACAGCGTTTCCAAATCAGCCGTCACTTCGCGGCGCGGGTGAGCCGCGATCCGTTAGGGGGCAGCAAACCATGCGCAAAGCCAATCTTCACCGAATTCGGAGCCTAGTGCTCCTTTCAGTATTGTATAGTGTGTTCGCAGCAAGCCAGATCCGAGTCGGAGCACATGGGGGCGTGAATCTGTCGGATATCATCCCACCACCAGACTATCCTATGTCCGACACGTGGGAAATGCGGATCTTCGGCTTTGGCGGCATCGTTGCAGATTGCCATATCTCAAAGCAATGGTTGCTTGCGGTAGAGATCAATTTTATTCAGAAAGGGATCCGCATTCCCAATTATGCTTGGGGCCTTTCGCTTCCAGGGCACACAGAGCTCACGGCGAACTACTTCGAGATGCCAATCAAGGTCCGATACCGATTCGGAGCAGGGCCGTTCTGGTGGTACGTGGAAGGTGGACCTTCGCTGGGTCTCCTGGAATCAGGTCGAGCACATACTGTGGCGCAAGCCATCGGGGAAATACCCTACACTGACGAAGTCAGGGAGGTTGCAGATATCTTCCACGACTTTGAGAGCTCGTTGAATCTTGGTCTTGGAGGGGAGTACGAGTTGACGAGCGCGGTTGCATTCACGATTTCTGGAACGTACTCCCTTGGGTTGTCATATTCATTTGACAACTATTGGGCGAAGACCCATTCGCGAGGCGCCCATTTCAGTTTTGGCGTACTTGTCTCGGTGTAAGTGTTGCTGCCCCCTAACCAGCGGCTGCACCTGACGCCGCGCCACGGGCTCGGGGTATTGGCCTTCGTCATTTATAGTGTTGGTTGAGGTTTTCAAAATCAGCATTCGTTTCGCGGCGCAGGTGAGCCGCGAGCCGTTAGGCCGCTCAACGCAGGGGTTCAGAAATCTTGCGAAAGCATCGCGTCATACTAATCCTGGTAGCCCTCGTCGGCCTATTCGCCGCGATCGTGTATTGGGGTAACACTTTGCTGATCGCTTTCGAGTCAAACGCCCCAAGCACGAGCAAGGGAACAACAGCGGATGGCTCAATCGAGAACGCGAAAAGGCTCCCGTCGACGGGTCCCAATTTCACCACCTACTCGCGATTCGGAAGTCTGATCGGTCGAACGTGTGTACACGATAAGGTCCGATCAACCGTTCTTGGGGCATATGCTCGGCTCTCAAATGAGTTGCCCAATAGGGAGTTTGTTTATGCGGAGACGGGCTGGCCGCACGGGGGAGGGTTCTGGCCTCACAAGACCCACGAGAACGGACTGTCCATCGACTTCATGGTTCCTGTCGTTACGTTGGCGGGTGACCCGACGGTCCTTCCGACGAACCTATTCAACAAGTATGGCTATTCGGTCGAGTTTGATAAGGCCGGGAAGAACTCAAAATACTCAATCGACTTCGAAGCCATGGCGGCGCACCTGAGGGCAATTCGTGCGAGCGCCGCAGAGCAGGGGGTTGGCGTCAAGGTGGTGATCTTTGATACGGAACTCCAGAGGCGCCTCTTTGAAGCCAAAGGAGGTCAGGGGCTCGCGGCACTCATGAAGTTCTCAACGAAACCGGCTTGGGTTCGGCATGACGAACACTACCACATAGATTTCACTGTAAGCGCCTGAGCGGCCTAACCAGCGGCTGCACCTGACGCCGCGCCACGGGCACCGGGGTATTGACCTTAGTCATTTATAGTGTTGGTTGAGGTTTTCAAAATCAGCAGTCGTTTCGCGGCGCAGGTGAGCCGCGATCCGTTAGGCCGCACAACTCGGATGCACATATGATCAATTCCGGTTCCACAAAAGCCGCGATCCGCGAGCTCTTCTTCGCTCACTACGAATTCGCAGATTGTGTTCTGACGCGTGTGTCGTGGGAGAGATTCGGTTCTGAGGTCAATCTGGAATTCAACTACATCTATTCCGATGCTGAAGGGTTTTATCTTGACTCCAAGGGTCACCCGATGATGAAGCAACATCACCGTCGCAGTGACCTCAACGAACCGCTCCTCAAGACGCTCCAATGTCAGGCCGTCCAGGAATTCCACGTTCACAATTGTCTGAACGACTCTCAATTGAACAACCCCGGTGCTATTGACTGGGGGTTTTGCGAAGTCCAGTGTGCTCGCATTCAGGACGATAGCCTCTTTCTTTCGAAGTATCGTAACAATGCGCTCCCGTTTCATCATGTTGTTTTTACGTTCAGCGGAGACAGGCGCATTGATATAGTCTTGAATGCGATTCGCGTGGTCTGATGTGCGGCCTAACCAGCGGCTGCACCTGACGCCGCGCCACGGGCTCGGGGTATTGACCTTAGTCATTTATAGTGTTGGTTGAGGTTTTCACAATCAGCAGTCGTTTCGCGGCGCAGGTGAGCCGCGATCCGTTAGGGTGCGCGTGCGATGCACGCGCATCATCCAGAGAAAGCATCGCCCCGCTGCTCAAATGGATAGGGGGCACGGGGGCGGATCGTCGCTCGATTTGTGGACCCCATCGCAGCCAGACTGAGACGGATGGACATGCTGCCGGACCACAAGACTAAGTTGGGAAAGGCACAGCCACCGTCGAAGCAGTATCTGGCCGCATCCAAGGTCGGGTGGCCGGGATCGTCAACATTTTGGGACACACCGTACAACTGTGGATGGTGAAGTTCCGCGACGTGGTGTCGAGTCTGCGCTGGCACGAGATCGATTGAGGTTTCGATCCCACGAACAGCGCACCCTAACAAGCGGCTGCACCCGGCGCCGCGCCGGGTGCTCGGGGTTGGGCACTTCGTTACACGGAAGTTCGCGGTTAGAAGCAACCAACAGCGTTTCCAAATCAGCAGTCACTTGCGGCGCGGGTGAGCCGCGAGCCGTTAGGTTGCGCGTGCGAGTGCACGCGCATCATTCGGAGGTGTCCCGCACCCCGCAGCCACATGGGTAACTCGACGGGCTCGCGGGACATTCTGTGGGGGGCAATCCGGCGGTGAATGAGCCATCG
>JAUQWO010000073.1 GCA_030835135.1 Bacteroidota bacterium | reverse complement strand
CTCCGCGGGACAACCTGTGCCCCCAACGAGATTCGAACTCGTGTTACAGGCTTGAAAAGCCCGTGTCCTAGGCCTCTAGACGATGGGGGCGCAATCCTTCACTTTTCCCTGTCCCGCAACGCAGGACTGTGACCCCGCCGCGACTTGAACGCGGAACCTACAGCTTAGAAGGCTGTTGCTCTATCCAGTTGAGCTACGGGGCCATTCCGCTGCCGCTGTTCTGACTCCTCACGGCGACTCAGAACGGCGGGGCCCTCACGACCGCGATACTGTCTCTCCACCGCAACGTGAGTCTATAAATATAATGAATCCGTTCTAAAAAGGCAAAAACATTGTGGGGGCGGCCCCGCAAACGGGACCACCCCCACGCATTTCTGGCGCACACGCGACCGGCGCGCATCACCAATGTACCCTAGCGGACCAGTACTAATGCCCGCGTCTGCACGTACCCCTGCCCGAACGTCAAGCCTCCGTCCACGGTCATCCTGTAGAAATACACCCCGCTGGATAGCCCCGCGGCGTTGAATACCACAGAATGACGCCCTCCTGCCTTCACCTCATCCACCAGCAACGCAACCTCCCGGCCAAGCATGTCATAGACCGCAAGTCGCACGTGTCCCGATACCGGCACCTGATACCCGATCGATGTGGTCGGGTTGAACGGGTTCGGATAGTTCTGATCCAGGCCGAACGCCACCGGCAACGCGCCTCCCTCCTCCACATCCGTCGGCCGCGTGCCGATCGCGAACGCGAGAGGGTACACCCCGCCATCCACCTCTATCTTGTCATCGCCCGAGCCGGTGATCCCGTCCGCCCCCAGGGTCACCGACCACACCTGATAGGTGTTCGAAAGTTGATCGATGTAATGATAGTACACCTTCGTATCATCCACGGAGAACGATGGACACCCCAGCGATGCATTGTTGTTCGTGACCACACCCGCATCGCCCGTGTTCAGATTCACCGCGAGCACCTGCACCTGACCGGTGGCATCACTGTAGTCGAACGCGATCAGGTTGTCCGTGTTCGAAGCGTACACCGCGTTCCCGATGTCGATGCCCCGCGCCTGCGCCGGAAAGAGCCGCGCAATGGACCCATCGGCCACACGCACGATGTTGATGTCCCAGTAGCCGACCGTGTCTCCCCCGGTCAGAACGGTGGTGTTGTACGCATCATACATGATCCTGGTCTCGTCCGCCGACCAGTCGATCCTGTCCGGATACCGTATGTTTCCGCCCGTTTCACCCTGCTGATACACCGGCGTGTGCAGGGCAAGCACCTTGTTCCCCGCACTGCTTTGCAGATCGAAGACGTAGATCTTCGGCTCCGCAAAGACCGTTGTCGCCGCCAGATACCGCCCACTCCTCGACACAGCAATATTATTGAACCCGCCGCTGGTCGAAAGCGACTGATCCCCCGTCCCATCCGACTTCACGACATGGACGTTGTTCTGCATGTCGACATAGAACAGCGACGCCCCGTTGTCCGTCACCGACGGACGGCTCCACAATGCACCGGCGGTCAACTGGGCAAAAGAATTCGTTCCGATCGTCCACCGGAACATCTGCCCTGTCTGCGCATCGATGACCGCCATATACCGCGTGCCCTGCACCGGAGGATCCACCGGCGGCTGACCGGTGCCGGCTCCCGATGTGATCCCCACGGCATCGAACGCCGCGGCCGCGGCAAGCGCCTTCGCGTTCCCCGGTCCGCCGAACAGGTCCTCCGCTGCCTTGATGACCGCCAGACGGCAATCCACGAACTGCGCATTCTTCGTGAGATAGGTGGTCAGCGCCCGGTAATAGACCTTCCCCGCATCCTCCTTCGTCACTCCCGCCGATGTCGCGAACACATGGAATGCCTTGTTCGGGATCCCGCTGTTCGTATGCACACCACCGAAGTCGCCCGCTTCCGTATTCGGCAGATTGACGTACTGCGCCATCGTGGATGGCTGGCGTGATCCCGACGGTACCTCCGACCCACCCGGATTCGACATGCTCCTCAACGCATCACCGGCCGTCCCGGGCGTGAACACATCCTCGCCCATCAGCCAGTCGCCACCCGCACCCTCCAGCCAGAACTCGAAGAGCGTCCCGAAGATGTCCGAGAAAGATTCATTCAATGCACCGGATTGATTCTCATAGAGCAGATTCGCGGACCACTCGGTGATCCCGTGCGCCATCTCATGCGCGGTCACATCCGCAGCCCCGGTCAGATCACTGAACGTCGCCCCATCGCCGTTCCCGAAGACCATGTACTGACCGTTCCAGAAGGCGTTGTTGTAGCCAGATTTGAAATTCACGACCACGTTCATCGTCCCGCCCTTGTTGTCAATGGCGTCCCGTCCGTGCACGGTCTTGAAATAGTCGTACACCTTCCCGCTCGTATACAATGCCGACACGGCCGGGCTGACGCCCCATGAATTCTGATTCGCCGACGTGATCTGCGCAATGCTGGCATCGCCATGCTGCGCATCGAACGCATACAACACGCCCTTGCCATCGTTCGGCAACTGCGACTGCCCCGCATTGTACATCGGTTTGCTCGCGTCGATCATGTAGTACTGCGCACCGATCTGATACACGTTCAGCGATCGCGTCACACCTTTCACATCCAGTCCACTCCCCGTCACGGGACCATCCATGACCACGCGGTTGTATTCTTTCACGACCACCCCCGTGGCGGCATCGACGAAGATGTCCTTCCGCTGATCAAACCCCCCGGCGACACTGATCACCCGGCAGAGCGTCAGCCCACCGCCATCAACAGGCAGATACGCCATCCGCTCCCCCGTCACGTTCGCCCACACACCACAATGATCCAGCGCGATGCTGCGCGCACGATCCGCCGGAACCGCCACCGCGTCCTGCGCACGGTTCAATGGCGTCGGAACATACCGTCCATTGAAACTCTCAACGGTCCCGTCGGGCCGAACATGCACGAGGATCTCCTGCCCCCATACCTCTGCCCCGCGGAAGATCTGCGCATACCGCAAATGCGCGAACCCGCGGTCATCACCGTCCATGGCGGTCTCGCGGAACTCCGCCGCGGGGTCAGTGATCCTGAGAAGCCCCGCTTGCGCCTGCAGGAACTGCAATGCGCTGGTCCTCGCCTGCACGGCGGTCAACACGGTCCCACGGGCCGGCACGCGCGCCGCCTCGGGGACACGTATGAACACCGGGAACGCCCGCGTCTCATCCCACTGGATATCCATGGTCTGCACACCGGATGTCTGCTGGTACCGCGTGCTCAACGCACGCACATCCGCATCCAGGAGGGCACGTGCGCTCTCCGTCGGTGTGTGTTGCACTGCATTCTTCGCCGAGAAATGGCGACTGGTCCCGGGGGCCGTCGGCGCCGGCTTCACGCCGGAAATGGCCGACGTGTGCAACACGAATGCCAGACTGCAAAGCGTAATGACGGAGGATCGGATCATGCATCTCACCTGGTGGATGTGGTCGTGGTGGTGGCCTGCGACATCGACGTGCGTATCGCAGCGCTGCACCGATCAAAGAATCCCTGGTAGAAGGGCACCGCCCGGCCCACGCCGAATGACGGTCTCCATGTGTATGTTCTCGTCGAATCACCGGTGGTCACGCTCAGATAGCGCACGAGGGACCCCGACGAATCGGTCTGTGGCTGTGCCGCAAACGACCGCGCCGCGTCCCAGAGGACGCACATGGTATCGGATGGTAGCCGGCCCGCCTCGCGTTCGTTCTCGCGCGCACCACGGCCGGTCCACGATGAGACCGCTCCGTCGCCCGTGATGGTGTACCCTGTCCATGCCCCGCTGATCCCACCCCCCTCGCCGAACACGATCCGGAAGGCGGTCCGCTTTTCCTCTTCGCTATGAGCGACCGAGTCCAGCTCGCATGGTGCGCAGCCAACCGTCAGCGCAGCAAGAAGAACCATCGGGAATGCACGTTTCATACGATCGTCCGGAGATGTGAATGGCGCCGGTGAGACAGCGATCTCTCACACGTAAGCAACGAAAAGGGTCCCGTCTTCAAACGTATGAGGACAGGACCCAATGGGTGTCGGGGCGACTGGATTCGAATCCCGTCCCGCCCGGGGTTAGCGAACACGCGAAGCGGGTGAGCTAACCACGTCGGCGGGACGCGGATCCCGCACAGCGGGACCAGCGACCACTTTTGTCGGGGCGACTGGATTCGAACCAGCGACTTCTTGCTCCCAAAGCAAGCGCTCTAGCCGGGCTGAGCTACGCCCCGATATTCTGCGATCAACTCTTCGATATATGCACGCTTCTTGCGTGCCTTGATCTTCGACTCACGAGCCATCGCGTCAGCCCGCGTGTCGCATTGCTCGGTGTACACAACAACCCAAGGACCCTTTCCCCGCGTTGCTCTCTCCGTTCCATGGTTGTGACGTCTCAGCCTCTCCCCCAGATCTGAGGTCTGTCCAACATAGTAGCTTCCGTCACGCTCGCTTCGCAAAATGTACACCGTGTACACTTCTTGTCCCCCCAAAGGACCCTCCAGCAACCGCGGCCGGGTCCGC
>JAUQWO010000006.1 GCA_030835135.1 Bacteroidota bacterium | reverse complement strand
TGCGCAATGGCCGAAAGGCTGACGCAGCGACGCCGCGTGAGGGATGAAGTCCGTTAGGATGTAAACCTCTTTTGCAGGGGATGAACGTCTCGCTATACGCGGGATTGACCGTACCCTGCGAATAAGGATCGGCTAACTACGTGCCAGCAGCCGCGGTAATACGTAGGATCCGAGCGTTGTCCGGAATTACTGGGTGTAAAGGGCGTGTAGGTGGGTTCCTAAGTCGGTGGTGAAATCCCGCAGCTTAACTGCGGAATTGCCTTCGATACTGGGGATCTTGAGTGCGGCAGAGGGAGATGGAATTCATGGTGTAGCGGTGAAATGTGTAGATATCATGAAGAACACCGGTAGCGAAGGCGGTCTCCTGGTCCGTAACTGACACTGATGCGCGAAAGCGTGGGGAGCAAACAGGATTAGATACCCTGGTAGTCCACGCCTTAAACGATGGGTACTAGGTGCTGGGCCGCAAGGTTCAGTGCCAAAGCTAACGCATTAAGTACCCCACCTGGGGAGTACGATCGCAAGGTTGAAACTCAAAGGAATTGACGGGGGCCCGCACAAGCAGTGGAGCATGTGGTTCAATTCGATGCAACGCGAAGAACCTTACCTGGGTTTGAAAGGCCAGTGACATCCGATGAAAGTCGGCTTTGTAGCAATACACACTGGTACAGGTGCTGCATGGCTGTCGTCAGCTCGTGCCGTGAGGTGTTGGGTTAAGTCCCGCAACGAGCGCAACCCCTGCACTTAGTTGCCATCAGGTCAAGCTGGGCACTCTAAGTGGACTGCCTACGCAAGTAGTGAGGAAGGCGGGGATGACGTCAAGTCCTCATGGCCCTTACACCCAGGGCCACACACGTGCTACAATGGCCACTACAATGGGTCGCAAAACCGCGAGGTGAAGCTAATCCCAAAAAAGTGGTCTCAGTTCGGATTGGAGTCTGCAACTCGACTCCATGAAGCTGGAATTGCTAGTAATCGCGCATCAGCACGGCGCGGTGAATACGTTCCCGGGCCTTGTACACACCGCCCGTCAAGCCATGGAAGCTGGGAGTACCCGAAACCGTTGTGCCAACCGCAAGGAGGCAGACGTCTAAGGTAAGACCAGTGACTGGGGCTAAGTCGTAACAAGGTAGCCGTATCGGAAGGTGCGGCTGGATCACCTCCTTTCTATGGAGTCTCTTACCAGGAGTGTCATCACGGTGACACACACTGGAACGAGGCGCGAGCCTTGGTATCACGGTACGGCGGCTATGCACACGTTTTTCAAATTTTGTTCTTTGGGGCCTGTAGCTCAGGTGGTTAGAGCGCACGCCTGATAAGCGTGAGGTCACTAGTTCAACTCTAGTCAGGCCCACACATTTTTCAGGTGGGAGCGCGGTAACGGTCGGAAGACCACCGGATCTACGGGGCTATAGCTCAATTGGGAGAGCGCCTGGTTTGCAACCAGGAGGTTACCGGTTCGATCCCGGTTAGCTCCACCAGCCACGGACACGGTTCGTGGTAGACTGATGAAAGTCAGTCGGAGTTCTTTGACAAACAGGAAGAGCATTGTCGGCGACGATGTCGGTAGCCGTTCCGTTCGCGCGAGCGATCGGGATGGGCAAAGGCAGAGAGCCGGCTGCTGAGAAAAACACTGATATTCTTTGTATTTTTATTGGAGCACCTGATGTACATATCTGGATTGATAAAGATTTTTGGCTAAGTTACTAAGAGCATGTGACGGATGCCTTGGCACTAGAAGGCGATGAAGGACGTGGTAACCTGCGATAAGCGTCGGATAGGTGGAAACAACCTTTGACCCGGCGATGTCCGAATGGGGCAACCCTCCCGCGGTAATACGCGGGAACTACACACTGAATTCATAGGTGTGTCAGAGCCAACGGGGGGAATTGAAATATCTCAGTACCCCTAGGAAGAAAAAGTAATAACGATTCCCTGAGTAGTGACGAGCGAAAGGGGAAGAGCCTAAACCACACAGCACAGTAAAGGGCGCAACCGTTGTGCTGTTGGTGTTGTGGGGCGCTCGTAGACCAATTTGCGAGAAGGTCGGAGAGTAAAAAACCGTAGTGGTAGTTGAATCCTCTGGAAAGGGGAACCGCAGAAGGTGAAAGTCCTGTAAGCGAAACCACGACGGCTCTCTGATGAGCGTTCCCAAGTACCACGGAATAAGTGGAAGTCTGTGGGAATCCGCGAGAACCATCTCGCAAGGCTAAATACTCTCTAGTGACCGATAGTGAACAAGTACCGTGAGGGAAAGGTGAAAAGCACTCCTAACAGGAGGGTGAAATAGTACCTGAAATCACATGCTTACAAACGGTAGGAGCGATCCTATCAGTGCTTGCACTGGTAGGAGAGTGACTGCGTGCCTTTTGCTTAATGAGCCTACGAGTTGCTCGTACGATGCAAGGTTAAGTCTCTCAAGAGACGTAGCCGTAGGGAAACCAAGTCTGAATAGGGCGAATCAGTATCGTGCGGCACACGCGAAACCGGGTGATCTACCCATGACCAGGATGAAGTGAGGGTAAAACCTCATGGAGGTCCGAACCAGTGAGGGTTGAAAACTTCTTGGATGAGTTGTGGGTAGGAGTGAAAAGCTAATCGAACCCGGAGATAGCTCGTACTCCTCGAAATAGCTTTAGGGCTAGCCTCAGGTAAGAGTGTCGCGGAGGTAGAGCACTGATTGGGCTAGGGTCGTCACAACGATACCAAACCCAGACAAACTCCGAATTCCGTTGACATGTTTCCTGGGAGTCAGGCGACGGGGGATAAGCTTCGACGCCGAGAGGGGAATAACCCAGACCAACCGCTAAGGTCCCCAAATCAAGGTTCACAGACAAAGGATGTTGGGTTGCAGTGACAACTAGGATGTTGGCTTAGAAGCAGCCATTCATTTAAAGAGTGCGTAATAGCTCACTAGTCAAGCGACCCAGCGCCAATAATACTCGGGACTAAACCTTGTACCGAAGCGATGGATTGTCCGCAAGGACAGTGGTAGAGGAGCATTCTATGTGCGATCCAGGCGAACTGGAGCCTTCGGGCGAAGGTGCGGGGCGACCCGTGCTGGAGCGCATAGAAACGCAGATGTAGGCATAAGTAACGATAAGACAGACGGAAAATCTGTCCACCGAAAATCTAAGGTTTCCTGAGCAACGTTAATCGTCTCAGGGTTAGTCGGACCCTAAGCCGAGGCCGAAAGGCGTAGGCGATGGAAAACAGGTTGAATATTCCTGTACCTGTTTACAGTCGTCTGACTATGAGGGGTGACGCAGGAGTGAAGACCAGCCGTCTGCTGACTTAGACGGTCTAAGGTGGTAGGGGTCTCGGGTAGGCAAATCCGCCCGGGAGTTATCTCCGAGAGCCGAACGGGAAGGCGCAAGCCTACAAACTGGTCGTAATCATGCTGCCGAGAAAAACCTCGCATAGGAGACTGTAGGCAGTCCGTACCGCAAACCGACACAGGTAGATGGGGATGAATGTCCTCAGGTGCTCGAGTGAGCCATGGTCAAGGAACTCGGCAAACTGACCCTGTAACTTCGGGATAAAGGGTGTCTCGACGCGTGAGAGGGCTTGCCGCTCAGAGCGCATCAAGATCGCAGTGAAACGGGCCAAGCGACTGTTTAACAAAAACACATCACTTTGCGAAGACGTGAAGTCGACGTATAAGGTGTGACACCTGCCCGGTGCCGGAAGGTTAAGGAGAGAGGTCAATCCCCGCAAGGGGACGAAGCTTTGAACCGAAGCCCCGGTAAACGGCGGCCGTAACTATAACGGTCCTAAGGTAGCGAAATTCCTTGTCGGGTAAGTTCCGACCTGCACGAATGGTGTAACGATTTGGTCACTGTCTCGACCATGGGCTCGGTGAAATTGTGGTACCGGTGAAGACGCCGGTTACCCGCATATGGACGGAAAGACCCCGTGAAGCTTTACTATACCTTAGCATTGGGTTCGGGCAAAACATGTGTAGCATAGGTGGGAGACGTTGAAGCCGGGACGCTAGTCTCGGTGGAGTCACCAGTGAAATACCACCCTTGTTCTGTTTGAATTCTAACCTCTAGGCGTGAATCCGCCTAAGGGACCGTGCTAGGCGGGTAGTTTGACTGGGGCGGTCGCCTCCCAAACTGTAACGGAGGCTCTCAAAGGTTCCCTCAGCATGGTTGGTAATCATGCGACGAGTGTAAAGGCATAAGGGAGCTTGACTGCGAGACCTACAAGTCGAGCAGGTGCGAAAGCAGGACTTAGTGATCCGATGGTAGCACGTGGAAGTGCCATCGCTCAAAGGATAAAAGCTACTCCGGGGATAACAGGCTGATCTCGCCCAAGAGTTCATATCGACGGCGAGGTTTGGCACCTCGATGTCGGCTCATCACATCCTGGGGCTGGAGAAGGTCCCAAGGGTTTGGCTGTTCGCCAATTAAAGTGGTACGTGAGCTGGGTTCAGAACGTCGTGAGACAGTTCGGTCCCTATCCTATGCGGGCGGAGGATACTTGAGAAGCGTCGCCGTTAGTACGAGAGGACCGCGGTGAACGGACCTACGGTGTACCTGTTGTCACGTCAGTGGCAAACGCAGGGTAGCCATGTCCGGATGGGATAAGCGCTGAAAGCATCTAAGTGCGAAACCCACTTCAAGATGAGGTATCCCGGGCTTAATGCCCCTAAAGACCCCTCGAAGATGACGAGGTTGATAGGCCACAGATGTACGTACAGTAATGTACTCAGTCGAGTGGTACTAATCGGTCGTGAGGCTTAGCCAATTTCTTTATCAAACCCGATAGTACGTCGGGTGCCCCAATAGGAATACCAGGATGTCAAGCGTTACCTCAGCACTCTTCCGTTTGTCTTTTCTTTGAAAACTTCTGGTGACCATAGCGAAGGTGTAACACCCGATCCCATTCCGAACTCGGCAGTTAAGCCCTTCCGCGCCGATGGTACTACTCGTGAGAACGTGTGGGAGAGTAGGTCGTTGCCAGAGTTATTGTAAAAGCCGTTCCGGTTCGCCGGAACGGCTTTTCTATTTCAGATATCAGATATCTGAATTCAGATATCTCAATATACTTGCCCCCCCAGTGTTAACTTACTGTTAAGTCGACCTCCCCCTACGTACCCCCCTGGCGTCTCTCCGATTTTTACAGTATCATATGCCGCTGGACCTGACCTGAGTCACCGCCATTGTTCGCCCGAGTCGCCGTTCCTTCGATATCACCGGAGATCCCTCTATGACCATGCACCGCTCGCTTGCTACGACCGCCGCCGCGCTCCTCCTCCTCGCTATCACCCTCGGAGGATGCTCACGCAAAGGGAAGGACTCCCCCTCGGTCCTTCAGATCAAGGGCTCCGATACCATGGTCAACCTCACCCAGGCATGGGCTGAAGAATTCATGAAGCGTACCCCGGGATCCTCCATCGCCGTCACCGGCGGCGGCTCCGGCACCGGCATCTCATCCCTCATCAGCAACACGTGCGATATCGCCCAGGTGTCACGCGAAATGAAGGATGCCGAGATCCAACTCGCCCGCGGTAAAGGGATCGAACCGAAGAAGATCGTCGTCGCTCTCGACGGCCTTGCCGTCGTCATCCACCCCTCCAACCCCGTTACGTCACTGACACTGGATCAGCTCGCCGACATCTACACGGGCAAGGTGACCAACTGGTCCCAGCTGGGCGGCACGGATGCGAAGATCGTCCTCCTCTCGCGCGAGGTGAACTCCGGAACCCACGTGTACTTCAAGGAACACGTCCTCCGCCATGGCGACGCTGCGAACAAGGCGGAATTCGCTCCGGAAGCGCTGCTGCTCCCGAGTTCCCAGGCCATCGCCGACGAGGCATCCCAGAACACCAACGCCATCGGATACTATGGCATGGGATACATCTCACCGAAAGTGAAAGTGGTCCACGTCGCCAAGAGCCCGGCCGAGCCGGCGGTCGCTCCGAGCATCGAGACCGTGCAGAATGGCTCGTACCCCATCTCCCGTCCGCTCATCATGTACACCAAGGGCGATGCGGCCGGACTGGCGAAGAGCTTCATCGACTTCATCGAATCCGCGGACGGCCAGGAGATCGTGCGCCGTCTGGACTTCGTGCCCATCAGCGGGAAATGATGCAATGACCCTCCGCAAAGCCAGGGAAGCGGTGATCGAAAAGACGATCTTCGCCAGCGGCATGCTGTCGATCGTCATCGTTGCCCTCATCTTCGTCTTTCTGCTGAAGGAAGGACTCCGCATCTTCCTCGATGTGAATCCGTTCACCTTCCTCTTCGGCAGGTTCTGGTACCCGATCTCCGACCCGCCGCAGTTCGGCGTCCTCTCGCTCCTCGTCGGGTCGGTGTTCGTGACCCTCGGCGCTGCCCTCATCTCCGTGCCGATCGGGGTGGCAAGCGCGTTGTACATCGCCGAGATCGCTCCGCCGAAACTGAAGGAGATCCTGAAAGCCGGCATCGAACTCCTCGCGGCCATCCCCTCCGTGGTCATTGGCTTCATCGGGATGGTCACGCTCGGTCCGCTCATCAAAGAAACGTTCAACCTGCCGACGGGCCTGACAGCCCTGACCGGCTCGATCACGCTGGCGTTCATGGCCATGCCCACGATCGTCTCGATCGCCGAAGATGCCGTGACCGCCGTCCCGAAACAGTACCGCGAAGCGGCGATCGCCATGGGCGCCACGAAGTGGCAGACCACCTGGCGTATCGTGACGTATGCCGCGCGCCCCGGCATCATCGCCGCGATCATGCTCGGCATCGGCCGCGTGATCGGTGAGACCATGGCCGTCATGATGGTGACCGGCAACGCAGCCCTGATCCCGCACAGCTTCCTCCAGCCCGTCCGCACGCTCACGGCCACCATCGCCGCGGAAATGGGCGAGAGCGTGCAGGGGGGTGACCACTATGCCGCGCTGTTCGCGATCGGCATCGTCCTCTTCATCATCACGTTCCTGATCAACGGCTTCGCCGACCTCTATCTCCACCGGACGACCCGCCGCTAAAGGATCGCCATGAACGCCCGTACTGAACAACGCATCGCATTCGCCTTCCTCCTGGCTGCCACCCTCCTCGTGGTGCTGCCCGTGGTGGTGATCCTGGTGATCATCTTCATGAAAGGGGCGAGCGCCCTCAACCTGGACTTCCTCCTCGGGTTCCCCGAGAACGGCATGAACGCCGGCGGCATCTTCCCCGCCATCCTCGGCACCCTGTGGCTGGTCTTCGGCGCCGTGGCATTCGCCGTGCCCCTTGGCGTGCTCTCCGCGATCTATCTCGTGGAGTACTCGCGCGACAATGCCATCAGCCGCCTGATCAAACTCGCGATCGTGAACCTGGCCGGCGTGCCGTCGGTCGTCTACGGTCTCTTCGGCCTGGGCATCTTCGTGATCTTCCTCGGGTTCGGCGTCTCGATCCTGTCCGGATCGCTCACCCTGGGGATCATGATCCTCCCCGTGATCATCACGGCCTCCCGGGAGGCGCTGGAAAGCGTGCCGAGGTCGTTCCGCCTGGTCAGCTTCTCGCTGGGTGCGAGCCGGTGGCAAACGATCCGCCATGCGGTCCTCCCGCACGCGCTCCCCGGTATCATGACCGGGACGATCCTCGGCCTCGGCAGGGCCGCCGGCGAGACCGCGCCGATCCTCTTCACCGTCGCGGCCTTCTACCTGCCCGCGTTGCCGGTGTCCGTGTTCGATCAGACCATGGCCCTGCCATACCACCTGTATGTGATCTCGACGCAGGTGCCCGGCATCCGCGAGGAGTTCCGGTTCGGCACCGCGCTGGTCCTGCTCCTCCTCGTCCTGCTCCTCAATCTGGCAGCCATCATCCTGCGCTATCGCTTCAGGAAGAAGAAGAAGTGGTGACCTCCATGTCCACCCATATCTCGGTCCGCGACCTGAGCGTGTTCTATAACGGGTCCGCCGCCCTCCGGAATCTCTCGTTCGACATCCAACGGAACGAGATCTTCTCGATCATCGGGCCGGCGAACTCCGGGAAGAGCTCGTTCCTGCAAACGCTGAACCGTCTCAATGAACTGAACGAGGCGTACCGGAAGTCCGGCACGATCACGCTGGCGGGCGACGACATCGACCGCATCGATGTCGAGGACCTCCGTGCACGGGTCGGCATCGTGTTCGCCCTCCCGTTCCCGCTGCCTCTCTCGATCCGGGACAATATCACCTACGGCCCCAGGATGCACGGGATCCGGAACAAGGCGGAACTGGACCGCATCGTGGAACAGAGCCTCCGCGACGCGGTGCTGTGGGATGAAGTGAAGGACCGCATCGACAGCCAGGCCATGAACCTCTCCGGCGGTCAGCAGCAGCGCCTCTGCATCGCCCGCGTGCTCGCGGGCAAGCCCGAGGTGATCCTCTTCGATGAGCCGACGTCGGGTCTGGACCCGATCTCGACCGCGCGCGTGGAAGAGACCATGATGGAGCTGAAGGACCGTTTCACGATCGTGCTGGTGACCAACAATGTGGCTCAGGCCGCCCGGGTGGGGACGCGCACGGCGTTCTTCCTCATGGGCGAACTGGTGGAGCTGGATGAGACCAAGAAGATCTTCACGATGCCCTCGGACCCGCGGACGGATGAATATGTCACCGGGAAGTTCGGATAGACCATGACACCACCGATCATACAGACCCGGCGCCTGAACCTGTACTATGGCTCGTTCCACGCGCTGACCGATATCGATATGGACCTGGAGGAGCGGAAGATCACCGCCCTGATCGGTCCGTCCGGCTGTGGCAAGTCCACGCTCGTCCGCGTCTTCAACCGCATGAACGACCTCATCGAAGGCGTGCACGTCACCGGCGATGTGCGCGTGCACGGGGAGGAGATCTTCCGTCCGGATGTGGACCTCATCGCCCTGCGCAAACGCGTGGGCATGGTTTTCCAGCGTCCGAATCCGTTCCCCCTCTCGGTGGCAGAGAACATCACCTTCGGACTGCAGATCCACCGGTCCATGCCAAAGAAGGAGTTCCCGGCGGTGGTGGAAGAGGCGCTCCGGAATGTGTTGCTATGGGACGACCTCAAGGACAAGCTGCGCGCCTCGGCGCTCTCCCTGTCGCTCGAGCAGCAGCAGCGGCTCTGCATCGCCCGGGTGCTGACCATGAGGCCCGAGATCATCCTGATGGATGAACCCTGTTCCGCGCTGGACCCGATCGCGACGATGCGCATCGAGGACCTGATGCGCGAGCTGAAGAAGCAGTACACGATCGTCATCGTCACGCACAACATGCAGCAGGCGGCACGGGTGTCGGATTACACCGCCTTTCTGTACCTTGGCGAGGTGGTGGAATTCGGGGAGACGAAGCAGATCTTCACCGCACCGCGCCAGCAGCGCACGGAAGAGTATATCACCGGCCGGTTCGGCTAAGCACGAGCGTCACACAGCGAGGATGAGCAATGGAACGTCATTTCGACCGTGAACTGGAGAGCCTCAAGACCATGCTGATGAAGATGGCAAGCATGGCGGAGGATAATTTCCACAATGCGATACGCTCCCTGGTGGAACGGAACGTCGAGCTGGCGCAGCAGGTGATCCGGAACGACGGACGCGTGGATGCCCTCGAACTGGAGATCGACAATGCGATCGTGGACATGCTGGCATTGCAGAAGCCGGTGGCCAGCGATCTGCGACTTATCATCGCCGCGCAGAAGATCAACAACGACCTGGAACGGATCAGCGACCATGCCGTGAACATCGCCCAGTCCGCGCAGACCCTGACGGCCTCGGCGGCGCTGCCGTCGCTCCTCGAGATCCCCCGGATGTCCGACATGACGCGGACCATGCTGCGCGATGCGCTCGATTCCTTCCTGCATCTGGAGCCCGAGAAGGCGCGGGCCGTGTGCAAGCAGGACGATCAGGTGGACGATCTCAACCGGTCGAATGCCCGTGAGGTGATCGGGTTCATCGGCGCGAAGACGCTGCCGGTGGAAGAAGGCCTGGACCTGATCCGGGTGAGCCGCAACCTGGAACGTGTGGCCGATCTGGCCACGAACATCGCCGAAGAGGTCGTGTTCCTCACCCAGGCGCGCGTGATGAAGCATCACGCCGAGGAGAAGAAATAGCCCGCATCACCGCCCCCCCGTCGTAAAACCGTGCCGTCTCCTGTATCCAGAAGGAGACGGCACTATGGTATCCACCCATCATATCGATCATCATCTCCGGGTCCGTGTTCCCCCGGTGCGTCATCTGCAACCGGGAGAGCCCGACTATCCGCTACCGGACGGCCGCTGGCAGGGATGGGCCGGCGCCCCGGCTTTGTTCGATCCTCAGGTGCCCGCCCTCCCGGTCGCCTGCATCGGCAGTCCGGCGCTCCTGCACCGTCCGCGGATCAGCATCGTCTGTTCGTCTCACTGCCCGGGGAGCATCGCCGTGGAGACCTACCGGATCGCGCGGCTCGCGCTGCCGGAAGGACCGACAGTGATCGGAGGGTTCCACTCGCCGATGGAACGCACGGTCTTTGAACTGCTGACCACGCGCCACGTGCCGGTCGTGGTCTGTCCCGGACGGCGCATCCAATCCCGGGGCGTGCCTGCGGCCTGGGCGCCAGCACTCGCCGAGGGACGGCTGACGATCCTTTCGCCTTTCGCGCCGGAGCGGCGTCGTGTGGACCGCGCTCTGGCAGGGCAACGCAATGCCTTTGTTGCCGCCCTCGCCGCCACGGTCTTCGTTCCGTATGCGCGCGCCGGGGGTGCGGTTGCCGCTCTGGTGATGACGCTGCTCGAACTGGGAAGGCGGGTGTACACGGTGCAGGACCGCGACACAGAAGGGCTGGTCGTGCTCGGGGCCGAAGCCCTCCGGACGGAGGATCTGATCGAGCTGGTGCGGGCTGGTGGTGGAGAAACGAACGATCCCGGCCAGGGTGGCCGGGATCGGTTCACGCTTCAATGAAGAAGCACGGGGCTTACGACACATCCGCCGATTTCTCTTCCTCTTCGACATCCCCCTCACCCTTCTCGGTCACGGGGGTCACGAACTTCAGTTCGTTCGTCTTCTTGTTGACCTTCACCTGCAGCACCGCACCGCTGGTGTACTTGCCCTTAAGCAGTTCCTCGGCGATCGGGTCCTCCAGGAATTTCTGGATCGCCCTCCGCAGAGGCCGTGCGCCGTAGGCGGGGTCATACCCGCGGTCCGCGAGGAATTCCTTCGCTGCTTTGGAGAGTTCGATCGAGATCCCCTGGGCGGCGATGCGTTTCGTCAGATCGCGGATCTGGATCTGGACGATATCCAGCAGGTGCGTCTTCTCGAGCGGATGGAAGATGATCGTGTCATCGACCCGGTTGAGGAACTCCGGATTGAACACCCGCTTGAGCGCCTCCTCGATCGTGTTCTTCATGGCGCCGTATTCGTCCTTGGCCGTACCGGCATTGAAGCCGATGCCGCCGCCGCGCTTGAGATCGCGCGTGCCGATGTTCGACGTCATGATCATGATCGTGTTCTTGAAGTCGACCCGGCGGCCCAGACTGTCGGTCAGGATGCCGTCGTCCAGCACCTGCAGCAACAGGTTGAACACGTCTGGATGCGCCTTCTCGATCTCATCGAGCAGGACCACGCTGTACGGCTTGCGACGCACCTTCTCGGTGAGCTGTCCGCCCTCCTCATAGCCCACGTAGCCCGGAGGCGCGCCGACGAGGCGGGAGACGCTGAACTTCTCCATGTACTCGCTCATGTCGATCCGGATCAGGGCATCGTCCGTGTCGAACAGGTAGCGTGCCATGGCTTTCGCCAGTTCGGTCTTCCCGACGCCGGTGGGGCCCAGGAAGATGAACGACCCGATCGGCCGCTTGGGGTCCTTCAGACCGGCGCGCGTGCGGCGAATGGCCTTGGTGAGCTTCTCGATGGCCTCGTCCTGTCCGACCACCTGGTCCTTCAGGGCCTGTTCCATCTTGAGGAGCTTGGCGGACTCGGACTCCGCGATCTTGTTCACGGGGATGCCGGTCATCATGGCCACGACGTCCGCCATGTGCTCGTCGGTGACCTCGTGGATCGTGTCCTGGGCCTTCATTTCCCATTCACGCTTGGCGATCTCTAGGTCGCTCAGCAGCTTCTTCTCCATGTCGCGCAGCCGGGCGGCTTCTTCGAAGTTCTGGCTCTTCACCACCTGGTTCTTGGATTGCTTGATCTTCTCGATCTCGCCTTCGAGGTCCAGGATCTCCTGCGGCACATGGATGTTGGCCAGGTGGACGCGGGAGCCGGACTCATCCAGCACGTCGATCGCCTTGTCCGGCAGATACCGGTCGGTGATGTACCGGTCGCTCAGGCGGGCCGCCGCTTCGATGGCCTTCTCCTGATACCGGACGCCGTGATGTTCCTCGTACTTGTGGGCGATGTTCGTCAGGATCTGAATGGTCTCATCGACCGAGGTCGGGTCCACCATGATTTTCTGGAACCGACGGTCGAGGGCACCATCCTTCTCGATGTACTGGCGGTATTCGTCCAGGGTGGTGGCGCCGATGCACTGCAGCTCGCCGCGTGAGAGGGCGGGTTTGAACATGTTCGACGCATCGAGGGACCCGGAGGCGCCGCCCGCACCGACGATGGTATGGAGCTCGTCGATGAACAGGATCACGTCCTTGGCCTTTTCGAGCTCGTTCATCACGGCCTTCATGCGCTCTTCGAACTGGCCGCGGTATTTCGTGCCGGCCACCAGGGCGGCGAGGTCCAGCGTGACGACCCGCTTGCCGTGGAGCACGCGCGAGACCTTCTTCTGGACGATCCGCATCGCCAGACCCTCGGCGATGGCGGTCTTGCCGACGCCGGGTTCACCGATGAGGACGGGGTTGTTCTTCTTGCGCCGGCTGAGGACCTGGGCCACGCGCTCGATCTCTTTCTCGCGGCCGACGATCGGGTCCAGCTTGTCCTCGGCGGCGAGTTTGGTGAGGTCGTGCCCGAAGTTGTCGAGCACCGGGGTCTTCGACTTCTCTGCCTTCTTCTCCTGTGCCGGCTGGTGGGGCTGCTGCGGGCTGGAGGGTTTGCCGTTGATGATGTTGTCCAGTTCGCCCCGCACCACATCGTAATGGATGTTGAACTGGTGGAGGATCTGGGCAGCGATGTTATCGTCGTCGCGGAGGAGCGACAGGAGCAGATGTTCCGTGCCGATCACGTCCGATTTGTACAGCTTGGCTTCGAGGTAGGTGATCTTCAGGACCTTCTCCGCCTGCTTCGTCAGCGGGATGTTCCCGATGGTCAGGGTGCCGCCGGAGGTCCGTACCGTATCCTCAATGGCCTTCTTCAGCTTGAAGAGGTCCACGCCGAGATTCCGGAGGATCTTCACAGCGATCCCTTCTCCCTCCCGGATCACGCCGAGAAGGAGATGTTCGGTACCGATGTAATCATGTCCGAGCCGTAACGCTTCTTCGCGGCTGAGGCGAATGACGTCCTGTACCCGGTTGGAGAAATTGCCTTCCATTCAAGACCCCGTCTGTAGTATGAACCGCGCAGATCCTTCCGCGCATTTCTATTATACGTAACACGCAGCGGCAAGAGCTAGGTTCCGCTCTCTCCCTGGGACAGGCAAGTGAATATAACCAAAAGGTCAAGGTAAGTCAATTTATGGCCTCTGCGGGGCAAAACAGCCGTTCCTCACCGGCGCCTGCCCGGTCACCCAAGTGCGCACTCCATTCTGCCGGTCCTCTTGACCCTTTTGGTGTTTTCGTGCATCTTATCACATAGAACAGTTCTCTCGAAGAGGAATGCCATGCCGATCTACGATTACCGGTGCGATGAGTGTGGAAAGACCTACGATATCTTCCATAAGGTCCGCGAGGTCGAAGAGGACATCCAGTGCCCGGACTGCGGGTCCGTGAAGCACACGCGTCTTCTGTCTGCCCCGAGCTTTGCGTTGAAGAATAGCGTCTCCGAGGCCCCCTCGTGTCCGAGCGGTGGGTGCTGCGGCGGTTCGTGTGGAATGAATTGATGCGTTGAGATGTGTCCAGGTGCCCTGGAAACGACAGCGCCGGTCAGGATCTTTGACCGGCGCTGTTCTCGTTTCAGGGGAGATGATCAGCCCACGATCCCGGTGAAGTAGATCAGCACGACGCAGGACGCGATCCACAGCAGGACATTCGCGATGATGGGGAAGTCGGACGACACGACGGCGGCTGGATTCTCCACGGCCTCGGTCGTGTGGATGAGGTGCATGTACCGGAAGACGCCGTACATGACGAACACGGTGGTGTAGATGAGCTTGTCGGTGCCGAAGACCGTCACGGTGCGCGGGGCTACCGTGTAGAGTGCATAGGCGATCACCGTCCCTGCCGCCGTGATCGTGAGCATCTGGTCCAGCACCCCGAGCCGGTAGTGCTGCAACACCTTCCGTTCGGGCATTGCGCCCGCGGCCTGCATCGCCACGATCTCTCCCCTCCGTTTCGCGAATCCGAGGAACAGCGAGATGAAGAGGGTACAGAGGATGAGCCAGCTGGAGACGTAGACCGAGATCGCATAGGCGCCACCGAGGACCCGGAGCATGAACCCCGCGGCGATGATGAAGACGTCCAGCAGGAAGATCTCCTTCAGTTTGAAGGTATAGGCCAGGTTCATGAGGAAGTAGGCGCCCAGGAGCAGGAGGAACTTCTCGGGCATGCCTGCCGCCAGGATCACGTCCAGCACGAGTAGCAACGCGAGGATGCCGAAGGCTGCCGGCACCGAGATCGTCCGCGCCGCGAGCGGGCGCAGCTTCTTCTTCGGGTGGGCACGGTCCGCCTCCACATCGATCATATCGTTGATGATATAGACCATGCTGGCGGTCAGACAGAACGTAGCGAAGGTGCGTGCCGTCAGGAGCAGGGGCTCCGGCTGGAAGAGTTCCTTGGCGAAGACCAGCGGTGCAAACACGAATCCGTTCTTGATCCATTGCTTCGGACGGATGAGTTTGATCGCCGCCAGGATGGGTGCCGTCACTGCTTTCATGACCTCCGGTCTCGTGTGTGTGTCCTGTGAGGGTACTCAATCCCCGCACAAATTGCAAGGCGGGCGTTTGACCGGTCCTCGATTTTTTCGTACCATCGGAGTGAGGAGATCCCCTATGACCCATGAAGAGCAGAAGCGGATGGTGCAGGAATTGCGCGACTATGCGCACAGGATGTCGCGCACGGAGGAAGAGGCCTTCCAGATGTATGTGAAGCGCAAGAAGGACGACGAAGACCTGGACACGCTCTCGCAGAAGAAGCTCGCGGAGATGTATGAGCGGTATGTGGTGAACCGGGTGAAGCGCCTATGAAAGCAGCCTTCGTCACACGGTATGGCGGGCCGGAGGTCCTCGAGATCCGCGATGCGCCCATCCCCGATCCGGGACCGGACCAGGTCCTGGTGAAGGTCCGGTGCATCGGACTGAACTTCGCCGACATCGTCGGCAGGTTCGGTGCGTATCCCGGCACGCCGAAGCCTCCGTATATCCCCGGACTGGAATTCTCCGGCGACGTGGTACGTATCGGTTCCGGGGTCACGAAGTTCTCGGGCCGCGAGCGCATCATGGGGTACAGTAAACTCGGCAGTCATGCGGAGTATGTCCTCGTGAATCAGTACTATGCCACCGCTGCTCCCGAACAGATGTCCTATGAGGAAGCGGCATCCTTCCTGGTCTCGATGCTGAGCGCGTACCATGGCCTGGTGCGGCTGGCGAATCTGCATACCGGCGAACGGATCCTTGTGCATGCCGCGGCGGGTGGGGTGGGACTCGCGTCCGTGCAGATCGGCAGGCATCTGAATGCGGAGGTCTTCGCGACCGCGGGGACGGATGAGAAGGTGGAGTTGGCGAAGAGCTTCGGCGCGCATCATGTGATCAATTACACCACGGATGCGTTTGAGAAGAAGGTCGACTCGATCACCGGTGGGTATGGTGTGGATGTGGTGATGGACTCGGTGGGTGGCGAGGTATTCAAGAAGAGCTGGGGGCTGCTGGCGCCGATGGGACGGTACCTGTTGCTTGGCGTCTCGTCCATGACGACCGCCGACGGGAGCCTGACGCGCTCGATGATCGCCGATGCCTATGAGCAGATGAAGCCGATCTTCCCGCCCGGCCTGATCCACATCAATAAGGGCATCTTCGGATTCAACCTCGGACTCATCACGGGCAAGGAGCGGTACTTCGAAGAGGCAGCAGGGGAGTTGCTGACGTGGTATCGTCTGGGCGCTTTGCGGCCGCTGGTCGGCAAGGTGTTCCCGTTCCGTGAGATCGTGGACGCGCACCGCTACCTGCAGAACCGCCAATCGGTCGGCAAGGTGGTGGTCCGCATGGACGAGTGACCACTCCCGTGACCGGCCGCCGTCAACACGAGATCCTCACCCCTGACATTCTTCTCGATGCGTATCGGATCGGGTTCTTTCCGATGGCGGAGAGCCGGACCGGACCGCTGTCCTGGTACTCGCCCGATCCCCGCGGCATCATTCCGGTCCGCTCCGCGAACATCCCGCGGAGTGTGCGCAAACTTGTACGCGACGGACGATGCGAAGTGCGGGTTGACACCTCGTTCGAGGAGGTGATGCGGGCGTGTGCGGAACGCGAAGAGACCTGGATCTCTGAGGAGATCATCGATGTGTACACGGCACTGTTCCGGGCGGGGTATGGACACAGCGTGGAGGCGTGGGAGGGGGGAGAACTCATGGGGGGGCTGTATGGTGTGGCGATCGGTGGGGCATTCTTTGGAGAGTCAATGTTCAGCAGGAGTTCTGGAACTTCCAAGGTCGCTCTTGCCACGCTCATGATGCGGCTCGAAACGGCCGGTTTTTCGCTGTTGGATGCGCAATACATCACCCCCCACCTCGCGCAATTTGGTGCGATCGAGGTCTCCCGCCATGAATACCTGATACTCCTCGAGAACGCACTGGAATCGGACGTTTCGTTCCCCGGTTGATGTGCCGTCACAATTCGCGTCAATTTCTGTGATCCAGGATGTGCGCTGCGTCACATCTGGCGAAAACCCGCCGATCTCCCCTTGCATAGCCTTTTGTTTGTGGGTATATTGTGTGTGAATCAATTCCTTCTCGCAGCAGCATCTCAAGGTGTCAAGGAGTACATCCGCATGTCTCTCGCACGAGACGCACATAAGGTGGAACGGGTGACGATCACACTTGTCCCCCGCGCAGATGAACGCACGATGTTGCAGATCCCCTCAACGTTCAACAGACTCGAACGCACATACGCCTGGCGCACGTCCGGATCGTTGAATTACATGCTTGTGCCGACGCGCATTTCGAGCCACGAGATCAAGGTCGATCTGTTCGTCGACTCGTTGCGCAAGGGGAAAGGGCACATCAAGAACATCCAGAAGACCGTTCAGGATTTCGTGAATGCGAAGATCGAGTCCGAGTGGCGCGGGTTGAAGCTCGAGAGCATCAGCCGCGCATCGGTCGCGGCGCCGCCGACCTCGCAGATCGTGCGCGGCACGATCGAAGAGATCCTGGGTGCAAGTTTCGAGCGCTGATCACAGACCTCCATGCCCGCACCCGTCATTACCTCCACCGCCGGTGGAGCCTTCACACCGTCACAGCAGGGGAAAGTCCGCGACATCTATGCCCTGGGCGACCGCCTGCTGCTCTGTGCCACGGATCGTTTGTCCGCATTCGACGTTATTCTCCCGGACGGCATCCCCGGGAAGGGAGAAGTGCTCACCCGCATCTCGGCGTTCTGGTTCCAGAAACTGGCGCATGTCGTCCCCCATCATCTGATCTCCATCGCGCAGGAAGACCTGCCCGAGCCGTTCCGGTCACGTCCCGATATCTTCGGCGGGCGCTCGATGCTGGTCCGTGCCTCCCGTCCGCTGCCCGTCGAGTGCATCGTCCGCGGCTATCTGTCGGGGTCGGGATGGAGCGAGTACAAACGGACGGGCAGCGTGTGCGGCATCACGCTTCCCGCCGGACTCCGTGAGTCGGACGAACTCCCCGAGCCGATCTTCACGCCGACCACGAAGGCGGCGATCGGCGAGCACGACGAGAACATCACGTTCGAACAGATGTCGGCGATCCTCGGTGCCGACCGTGCCCGCGAGGTCCGGGATGTCTCGATCCGTCTGTACACGGAAGGTGTGGCCCATGCGCGGACGCGCGGGATCATCATCGCCGATACCAAATTCGAGTTCGGTGTGGACGAGAGGGGTGGGTTGGTCTGGATCGACGAGGCGATGACGCCGGACTCCTCGCGCTTCTGGCCCATGGCGGCATACGCTCCCGGCGGGGCGCAACCGAGTTTCGACAAGCAGTTCGTGCGTGATTACCTGACGGCGATCACGTGGGACAAGCGGCCGCCGGCGCCATCGTTGCCGGCGGATGTCATTGCGACGACCGCGCAGAAGTACGGCGAAGCGCTGACCCTCATTACCGGCAGTTCTCTCCAATAACGGCACCAATTCCTCCCGCCTTTCCGGACCTGCGGAGCACTCCGCAGGCAGTGGCCGGATATGGCCATAGTCGCCTCCGTCTCAAGTGACGGTTCAACCACCCCTTGCATTTATCAATAATATTCACTATTTAGCCTCCGTCGTGTTCCCTCCCCTGACATTATTTCAGGTGCCTCGCACGCTATGTCCACATCGATCTCCTACGAAAGCATTCTCGAAAGCATCAGTGGCGGCTTTTTCGCCATGGATGCCGAATACCGCATCACGTACTGGAACAAAGCATCGGAAGCGGGGACGGGAATGGCGGCAGCGGATGTGCTGGGGAGAAGCGTCTTTGATGTGTTTCCGAATGCACGGGAAGCCGCCATCGGCGAGAAATACCGGCTCGCGATGGAAACGCGCACATTCCAATCGATCGATTCCGCCTACCGCGATGAGCGGTTCGAGAAATGGTACGACATCCGCATCTACCCCGCGGAGAGCGGCCTCTCGGTCTTCTTCCAGGATGTGACGGAACACAAGCAGGAGCAGATGCAGAAGGAGGTGCTGGTCGAGATCTCCCAGGCGGTGAACACGGCGAGCTCCGTGGATGATCTGAGCCAGCGCTGCGCGAATGTGATCGCGGCCATGGAAGGGATCCCGTCCCATCTCGTGTGCGTGTATCTCTATGATGCGCGCGCGAACGAACTCCGGCTCGTCGCCCCGGCATCGCTCGACATCGATTTCCCCGTCGAGCTCGTGCATCAGCGCGTGCATGCGGGTGCCACGACCCTTGCCGCGCGCTCCGCGTACACGAAGGAACCGGTGGTTACCGGTGCGCTTGCGGAGGGCACGCTGGGCAGGCTGCTGGATGGCACCGTGAGCGATCTCCATCTGCGCTCCGTCGTCTCCATCCCCCTGCTCGTGCAGCAGGAGGTGCATGGCGTCATCGAGCTCATGACGATCAAGGACCCCTCGTACATCGAGCAGCGTCTGGCGATCCTCACGGTCATCGCGAACGATCTGGCCGTCGGCCTCAGCCGGCGCAAGCTGATCGATGACCTGCGCATGAAGAACCTCGAGCTCGAAGCGCAGACAGAGAAGACCGTGGAAGCGAGCGATACCCTCAAGAAGTTCCTGGCCATGTTCAGTCACGAACTCCGCTCGCCGCTGAATTCGATCATCGGCTTCTCGGAATTGCTGACCTCGGACCTGCACGATCTGCCGCCCGAGACGATGCGCGAGTTCATGAAGAACATCCAGGTGAGCGGCCGGCATCTGCAGCAGATCCTCAACGACATCCTCGACCTCTCCAAGATCGAGGCCGGGCAGCTCGAATTGCACGTGGCGACCTATCCCACGCCGTATTTCGAAGAGGCGGTGCAGCGCGTTCTCGCCGGCCCGATCGCGGCGAAGCGGATACGTCTGACGTGGGCGCCGGATCCGGAACTCGACGAACTTGTCGTGGACCAGACGCGCTTCAAGCAGATTCTGATCAACCTCGTTTCCAATGCCGTGAAGTTCAGCCGCGACGGCGGCGAAGTGGAGGTCACGTCCCGCCGCGTCGGCAACGATATGGTGTTCAGCGTGAAGGACCATGGCCGGGGCATCCGTCCGGAAGAGATCGCCGGACTGTTCCGTCCGTTCCGCCGCGCCGAAAGCGGGAAGGCGCAGAACCGCGACGGTGTGGGGCTCGGCCTGGCGATCACCCGGAAACTCGTCGAGCTCCACGGCGGCACGATCTGGATCGAGAGCGAGTGGGAGAAGGGGACGACGGTGTCGTTCCGCATCCCGCTCATCGTGGATGCCACCTCCGAACGCATCATGCAGGCGGGCATGCTGCTGGATGCACTGAAGCGCGAGAACTGGCGAAAGGAAGGCGGCGAGAAGCCGCTGGCCCTGATCGTCGAGGACTCGCCCCAGGCGGGTGACCTGCTCAAAGTGTACATTGAATCCGCCGGGTACCGGGCGGAGATCGCCCGGAATGGGGCCGATGCCGTCGATATGGCGAAACGGCTCCATCCCAACGTCATTACCCTGGACCTGGTGCTGCCGGGCAAGGATGGGTGGACGGTGATGAAAGAGCTGAAAAAGCATCCGCTCTGCAAACATATTCCCGTGATCATCGTATCTATAATAGACGAGAAGAGCCTCGGGTTCAGCCTGGGTGCGGCAGAGTATTTTGTGAAACCGGTGAACCGTGAGGAACTCGTCCAGGCGATGGACCGTGTGCATGTGCTTCCCGGCCGCGATGCGAAGCGTCCCACGGTGCTCGTGGTGGACGACGACAAAGCGGCTGCCGATCTCGTGCAGGTGATCCTGGAGAATGAAGGGTACCGTGTGCTGAAGGCGAATGATGGGGCGGATGGTGTCGCGATGGCGATCCACGAACGACCCGATGTGGTGATGCTCGATCTGCTCATGCCGGGGATGTCCGGGTTCGCCGTGGCGCAGCAACTCCGGCAGGTGCCGGCCACGCGCAACATCCCGATCATCGTGCTGACCTCCATGGATGTGGACGAGGATATGCAGGAACAGCTGGGCACGTCGGTCTCCGGGCTCATGAGCAAGGCCCAGTTCACGAAGAAGGACCTGCTCCGGGAGATCACCAATGTCGAAAACGCGAGGTGGCCCTGACGATGTCCGCACCTCCCGATGACCGCACCCCGGGCGACCTGACAGCCGATGAGTTGCTGCAGTTCATCGATGCAGAGCGCAAGGAGATCCGGGCGCTCGCCCACGATATCGCAAGTCCGATCGGCATCCTGCGTCTGGCGATGCATGTGCTGCGGACGATGAAGCCGGATGCGGAAAAGCGCGAACAGTACTACGAGACCATGAGTCAGGCGATCGACAGACTCGAAGAGCATATCCGCCGGATGCGGGCACTGACGGAAGTGCCGCCGGGCGGACAACCACCGGACGGGGGACACCCGTGAGAACGTGCAGCGCGGCGGTGATGGTGATCGTGGCAACGCTCATCGCCGGATGCACGGATGAGGTTGGCTGGACGACGACCGACCCCTCCGCGGTCGTCTGGTATGAGAAGGGGGTGCAGGCCTGGCAGCGATTCCTCTACCCCGAGGCCTTCGCGGCGATCGACAGTGCCTTGCATCGCGACTCCACCTTCGCGGCGGCCTGGGGGCGGAAGGCCCAGCTGCTCTCCTCCACCGGCGATTTCACCGCTGCCCGCGCCGCCATCGGCCGCGCACAGATGCATGCCGCGCACGCCACTCCCCGCGAACGGGACATCATCCGTCTGTGGTCCTACCGGATCTTCGACCGCCGGCACGACGAAGCTTCCCTCGCTGATTCCCTCATTTCCCGGTACCCGGATGACCCCGAACTGCGCCTCATCCGTGGTCAATGCTACGAAGGCGACCGCAAGTATGAAGCGGCGGTCCAGGCCTACGCGCAGAGCGTCGAACGCGATACCGGATTCGCGCTCGGCGTGATGTCGCTCGGGTACGCCTACTCGACCCTTGGCGAGCAGGAGAAGGCCGTGGAGTACATGCAGCGGTACATCCGCATGGCGCCGGACCAACCCGACCCGCGCGCATCCTATGCCGACATCCTGGTCCGCGCCGGACGCTACGACGAGGCGCTGGCACAATACCGGGCGGCCCTGGCCATCAAACCGGACTACTGGTACGCGGTCCGGGAGATCGGGACCGTCTATCTCATCAAGGGGCGGCTGCGCGATGCCGAACGGCAATTCGAGGAGGCGACGAATATGTTGCCCCCGAGTAGTGCCAGGGAATCCGGCATGCTGCGGGTGCGCGGGGTACTCGACATCCAGCGCGGGCACTATGGCGACGCCATCGCCCGGCTGCGTGCCGCGGCGCTCGTGGATTCATCCACCATCAACCAGGCATATCAGCTGGCGCTGGCGTTGAGCCGTCTCGGCCGTTTTACCGAGGCCCACGAGGTGATCGACAGCACCTCTGCGGAGATCCAGCGGCGGGGATTGGCAGGGACGCAGTACATGGAGGTGTATCACCTGATCCGCGCCCGGGTGTTCACGGAGGCGGGGGACTTGGACTCCGCGAAGGCAGCTTGCGATGAGGCGCTCGAGCTGGCGAATCCCCTCAGCCGCGGACGGGTCTACCTCCATCTTGCGCGTGCGCAGGCCGCGGCCCGCAACTGGGATGGCGCGATGGATGCCATCGAGCAGGCATTAGCGGTGAATCCGGAGGCGCCGGAGGTCCTGCTCACGCTGACCACGGTCTACACGGGGATGGGGGACAAGGCAATGGCGAAGGAGATCGGCCAACGGCTGCTGCACATCTGGCGGGACGCGGACCCTGACTACCGTCCGCTTCTCGAACTGAGGCGTACACTGAGGACGGCGGCGGTGCAGGTGTCCTGACCGCCGTCCGTGAGTTCTGCTCTCACCCTTTCATGCCCAGCTTCTTCCGTGCCTCGGGCGACATCCGCTCGGGTGTCCAGGCAGGTTCCCACACGATGCGCACATCGGCTTCTTTGACACCCGGAAGGTGCAGTACCCGGTTCCGCACATCCTGGGCGATCATGCCGCTCATCCCGCACCCCGGTGTCGTCAGCGTCATCTTCACCCCCACCCAGTCGTCGATGATCTTCACGTCATAGATGAGGCCGAGTTCCACGACATTCACCGGGATCTCGGGATCGTAGCACTGTCTGAGCGCGTCGTACACCTGGGCTTCGTTCACGGACGCATTGATGGTCTCACTCACGATCGATTCTCCATTCCAATTGGTGGTGATGCAAGATACGGCTTGGTGTCCGCGGAAGCAAGGGGCGGGCAGTGACACGAGGTCCCACACCGGCTCATGCCCCGCTGACGAAAGCGTCTGATCCTCTGCACGAGTATCAGGAGGAACGTCCCGGCCACGACGACGAGTGCAGCAGGTTCCTGCCAGTTCATGCTATCCTCCCCATCCGAGCAACGATCCGCCCTGATACACGAGCAAGGTGATGCCATAGGCCAGCGCGGTCATGTAGCCGATCTGGACCGCCGGCCATCGCCAGCTGTTGGTCTCGCGCCGGACCACCGCGACCGTGGACAGGCACTGCATGGCGAGGACATAGTAGATCATCAGGCTCACTGCGGTCAGGACGGAGAATGTCGGCATGCCGGTGGACGGGTCCCTGTCGTCACGCATCGCATCATAGACCGTCCGTCCATCGCCGGTGGACTCCGGGCCGCGCACGTTATAGATCGTGGCCATCGCGCTCACGAACGCCTCGCGCTGGAGCAGCGAGGAGATCAGGCCGATCCCGATCTTCCAGTCGAATCCGAGCGGCCGGATCAACGGCTCGATGGCCTTGCCGGCGCGCCCAGCGTAGCTCTGTTCGAGCTGGGCGGAGCGTGGTGCATCCTCGCTAACCTTCGGATAGGCGGTGAGTGCCCAGAGCAGGATCGATACGCCGAGGATGATCGTGCCGGCGGTCTTGAGGAATGCCAGTGAACGCTCCCAGACCTGATACAGCACGGTGCGCAGCGAGGGGAGCCGGTAGGCGGGCAATTCCATGATGAAGAGCGGTGGCGCGCCGCGCAGGAACGTTTTTTTGAACGCCCATGCCATCAGGAGTGCCATCACCATACCGAAGAGGTAGAGGGACAGCAACGTGATCCCCTGCACGGAGAAGACGCCGAGCAGCAGCGTGCCCGGGATGAATGCGCCGATGAGGAGGGAATACACCGGGAGGCGCGCACTGCAACTCATCAGGGGTGCCACCAGGATGGTCGCGAGACGGTCCTTCGGATTGTCGATGGTGCGCGTGGCCATGATGCCGGGGATGGCACAGGCGAACGATCCGAGCAGCGGGATGAAGGACTTGCCGTGCAACCCGACCTTGCTCATCAGCTTGTCCATGATGAACGCGGCGCGCGCCATGTACCCGGAATCCTCCAGCAGTCCGAGAAAGAAGAACAGGAAGACGATCTGCGGCAGGAAGGTGACCACACCGGCGACGCCGGCGATCGCACCGTGGACGATCAGCTCCCGGAGGTCTCCCGGTGGCAACATGGAGGTGACGAACGCGCTGAGTGCTTCAAACGCAGAGCCGATCCATTCCATGGGGATGGTGGCCCAGCTGAAAATGCTCTGAAACATCGTGGCCATGACGAGGAGGAAGATCAGGAACCCCCAGACCCTGTGCGTCACGATGCGGTCGATCCGGTCGGTCAGGCGCGCACGTGCGTGGTCGGGTGACGAGACCGCGGAGGCGAGCACGGCGCGGATCCATGTGTACCGGGATTCCACGAATGCCGATTGACGGTCGATGCCAAGGTAGTCCAGCTTTTCCACGGATGCGCGGAGCAGTGATGCGAGGGCGGGATCGTGGCGGTCGGTGCGTTCGGCGAGGGCCTCGGGGGAGGAGAGGAGTTCGATCGCTTCATGGCTTGCCAGGGGCAACGGCACATGGGAGACCCTGTGCAGATGATCGCGTACCGATTCCCACTCCCGATGGAGCGCATCCGTTGCACACCACGGTGGGCGATGGCCGTTGGTGAGAGAGACGGATGTGATCGCCTGGCGGAGAGCCTCGAGTCCTTCGCCTTTCTGTGCCACGACGGGGACCACGGGGCATCCGAGATGACGGGAGAGCGTTCTGGCGTCGATGCACACGCCCTGGTCCTTCGCAAGGTCGCTCATGGTCAGCGCGACGACCAGGGGCAGATGGCGATCCACGACCTGCGTCACGAGGTACAGATTCCGTTCGAGGTTCGTGGCGTCGACGGCGCACAGCACGAGATGGGGCGGGGGTGTATGGGTTGTCCGCCCGAGCAGGATGTCGGTCGCCACGCGCTCGTCGGGCGATTGCGCATGGAGGCTGTACGTGCCGGGCAGGTCGAGGAGTGTGAATGCAAGCCGGCCGTCGACGCTGACACGGCCTTCCTTTTTCTCGACGGTGACCCCCGGATAGTTGCCCACCTTGTGGTGGAGTCCGGTGAGCGCGTTGAACAGCGTGGTCTTCCCGGAATTGGGATTGCCGACCAGGGCCACGAGACGCGTGGCCGGGTCCAGGTCCATCGCGGGTGTCATATGGTGCATTCGCGTTCGAGGAAAATGGAGCATGCCTCGCTATCGCGCAGCATGAGGCGATATCCTTTGAGATGGATCTCCAGAGGGTCTCCCATGGGTGCGCGCCGGACGAGGCGGATGCGGACGCCCTGCATGAGTCCCATTTCGAGGAGGCGTTGGCGGGCATTGCGTGCGAGCCCATGCATCCCCTGTACGGTACCCGATTCACCCGGAGCCAGTGAACTCAGCGAAACGATCTCTGTACGCATGATGATATCCCTATCCTCTCGATTTCCGGCATTTTCCACACGTTCCGAAGACCTGGAGGCTGGAACTCTGGGGAACGAAGTTTTTCTCGTTGCACACGTCTTCCTGAATGCGGTTGAGGCGTTCATTGACGAACTCGATGATATCTCCACACTGGAGGCAGACCAGGTGGTGGTGATGGGGTCGGCCGAACGCCTTCTCGTAGCGCGAGCTGTTTTCGGCGAAGCGGTATTTCGACACCAGCCCGCATTCCTGAAGGAGATCCAGCGTATTGTAGACGGTGGCTTTGGAGATCCGGGTGCCATTGGAGATCATCCGGTAATAGAGCCCTTCCGCATCGAAATGTCCCTGGCTTGCCATGACAGCGTCGAGAACAGCCATGCGGGACGACGTCGAGCGCAGATTGCCGCTCGCCCGCAGGTGTTTTGTCAGAATATCGTGTGCGGCCTCTGGGTTCATTCTCTGGTCCCTTGCGTCCTTCGCCTCAGTGCGTTCACGGCGTCAGTTATTTAGAATTAGTCTAAATAAAAATAATACATTATCACCCCCTTGTCAAGGAAAAAGTGCTTGCGTTCGTCCTCAAAATAACGCATTTTGGAGCATACTTGGTTAACCCTATATTCCTCATCCCACGTTTGAATGAAAGCCCATAAGAGTAGATTCCTTAAAGGGAAGGCAATTGCGACGAAGCCGATCCCGGCCAATGTGCCCGTAACCGTTCTGGTCGAGCAGTATTTTCAGGCCTACAATGCGGGTCGTCTCGGCGAAGCATGCCAATTGTTCACTGGTCGCATGCTTGAGAAGGACGTGACGGTTGGAATGAGTCTGACGGGTGCATTGACGCCTGCTGGTCTGGGCGGGTCGTGTGTCGTGCCGCTCATCGAGAACGGATTCGTGGATTGGATCGTCAGTACTGGTGCGAATCTGTATCATGACACGCATTTCTCGATCGGCCGGACCCTTCACAAGGGAACGCCGTTCGTGGATGACCGCCTGTTGCGGAAAGAGGGGGTCATCCGGATCTACGACATTCTCTTCGATTATGAGGTGCTTTTGAGCACCGACGACTTCTTCCGGACGGTCATGCGCAATCCCGAATTTCAGCGCCGGATGGGTACCGCCGAAATGCACTATTTGATGGGCAAATACGTTGCGGAGCGTGAACGCGTGCTTGGCGTGAAGAACGCGAGCATACTTGCGGCGGCATACCGCAGTGGCGTGCCGGTGTACACCTCGTCCCCTGGCGACAGCTCCATCGGGATGAACATTGCCGAGGCATCCCTTGCGGGGTTCGGCGTACAGATCGATGTCCTGCGGGACGTCAATGAGACCGCGGCGCTCGTGCTGGATGCGAAACGCAGGGGTGGCAAGAGTGGCGTGCTGATCTTCGGGGGCGGTTCGCCGAAGAATTTCATGTTGCAGACCGAACCGCAGATCCAGGAAGTGCTCAACATCAAAGAAAAGGGGCACGATTATTTTCTGCAGATCACGGACGCGCGGCCTGACACCGGGGGGCTTTCCGGTGCAACGCCGTCGGAAGCCGTGAGCTGGGGGAAGGTCGACCCGTCGATGTTGCCGGATACCGTCGTGGTCTACCTGGATTCCACGGTGGCGATGCCGATCCTCACGTCGTATGCTCTTGCCCGGAAGAAGAAGCGGCGTCTCAAGCGCCTATACGATCGCCGGGAAGAGGCCATGGCGCTGTTGCAGCGCGAGTATGAAAAAGCCAGTACACGTTCCAGATAAATCAATCATCCATCCCAAGGAGGGACACCGATGGACAGACTTCAGGAACTGAAAGACCTTCTTGCGACGTTCGAGAAGGACTTCGTAAAATTCTATGAGAAGGGGAACAAGTCCGCCGGGACGCGTGTGCGCAAGCACATGAACGAACTGAAGCGGAAGGCGCAGGAGATCCGCAAGGAGGTGCAGGAGCGCAAGGCGGCAGATGGTGGCGCTCCGGCAGCCGAAGGTCCGCAGGAGTAATCCCGCCCGGGGTAGTTTCCACCCTTCCCGGATTGCCGGAGGGGGGGCGGATCTGCCGCAGCAGAGTACAACAACAAAGAACCCACCGGAAGGTGGGTTCTTTGTTGTCCATCAGGATGCTTCTGCTGCGTTGCGCAGTGCGCGACGGATGGCTTTCAGACGCTTCATCCGTTTCTTGACGGAGGGCTTCGTGAAATAGGCGCGCTTCTTGAACTCTTTCAGTACGCCAGAGCGCTCGTACTTCTTCTTGAAACGCTTTATCGCACGATCGATGGGTTCATTCTCTGAAACGACAATGCCGACCAATCGATACACCTCCCTTCGGGGTCATTCTTGGGGTTCGGGATCGATGGCCACATTCTCCAGAAGCCGGCGTTCGCCGAGCCGCTCGAACGACACCACGATGGCGCTACCGCCGCCGGAGGTGCGTTCCTTGGAGATGATCTTGCCGATATCGTCCCAATCCGTATGAAAGATCGCTTCTCCGACCCGATAGGTCTTGCCGGGTTCATAGTCGGCGGCGTCAGTGCGTTCCAGCTTCTTCTTTGCCACCTCTATTTCCCGCTTCAGTTCTTCCAGGTTGATCAGCGACACGTGCCGGCATCGCGTGCAGCGATACCAGGAACGGTCGGGCTGATTTTCCGCTGATCCAATCAGTTCCATCCGCGCATCACGGTCGCAATGACCACAGTGATGCACAATGTATTTTCCTTTTGCCATGTGAACCTCCTGCGAAAAACGGTGCAGTACAGTCCCGGCGAGGCGTAACTGAGGACCCTGGATCCCGGGCGGGTAGTGCAGAGAATCGTTTCATAATGTAAGGAAATCCCGAGTGGATGTCAACAGAACCCCGGGGCTGAGGATCTCAGCGTGATGCCGACCGTTGCTGGTCCGTTGGGCGGCGCAGGGCGGCAGCGTGGACGACGAGTTCAAGGTCCGTGTATGTTGCATAGGGCCGTCCCTGCACGACCTGCCAGACCGTTTCGATGGGCAGGTTCAGGGCGCGGGCGACATACACGGCTTCGGCATGGGTGGCTCTACGATGGTCCATCACAACCCTATCTCCGTTATTAGCGCGACGAGAATGTATCATTTGCCCGGGGAGCTGAGACGCTCGATGGGGAGTGGCTTGAGGCAGATGAGCACCGCCATCACCAGCTCGGAATAGGACGAATAATTCATCCCCCCGATGATGTCCCATACGACATCAACTTTCATGTTCATGGAGCGTGCGATAAGCACGGCATCGGCGTGAGTGGCCTTTTTCATGATATGGTCCTGAGTGTGTCCTCGTGATCTCTGGAGCGGGGCGGATCTCCCGCAGGTAGTGCGTTGCAGCCGTGTAACGCTGTGGTTCCAATATATCGCACCGGGAGTCCGGATGTTGTGCCGGAGGGCATGAGCGGACATGCCCGCCACTTTCTTGGCGATTTTTCCGTCCTTGCCGTAGACCCCATGGTTTCGTATATTTTGTCCGTGATGCCTTCCCTGCATCACGAGACACCCGGGCCCTTAGCTCAGTTGGTTAGAGCAGCAGACTCATAATCTGTCGGTCGCAGGTTCAAGTCCTGCAGGGCCCACGAGGACACCATCCCGCTGCATTCGCAGGCTGAGTTCCGATGTCCTTCATCGGAACGAAGTCCCGCCGCAACCACAGTCAATGTACGCGTTTTCGCGCTCCATTTCCCCCCTTCTCCTCAATTTCGCTCTTCCATCGATTTCCAGCCATTTTCACTCCGGATTCTGGCGCAGTTATTGCGATAATTTCGCCAGCAATGATAGTGGTCTATGTACCAGCAAAGGTGAGAAGGCATGAAGATCCTGCTTGTGGACGACGAACGAGGCTACCTCAATGTCATGGGGGAAGTTCTCCGTGATTCGGGTTATGAGGTCCTCCTTGCAGAGAATGGCAAACAAGCGCGCGAGGCCCTTGAATTCGACAAGGCCGATGTGATCATCTCTGACGTCTTCATGCCGACGCTCGACGGCGTCCGGTTCCATGACTACGTCCGCGAGTTCACGGACGCTCCCGACATCCCCTTCATCTTCATGTCCGGGTACGACGACGAGAGCACACGCAACCTCGTCGTGGATCCGGACCGTGATTTCTTTTTCAGCAAGACCACACCGATCGACAAGGTCCTCACATTGATCGACTCGCTCCGCCGCACGATCGAACCCGAGGCGCAGTGATGGACGCTCCGTTCGAGACGGTAGAAAATGCGCCGGTCCCGCGATCGGCGCCTGCCGGTGCAGCGCCACCGCTGACGTCCCTGCTCGAGCACCTCGCGCGCAGCGGCGTCATCAGCAAGCAGCATGCGGTCGATGCCACCGAGTGGAAACGGAAGAACGAGAAGGACAAGCGCGGACTCGTTGAGATCCTCGAACAGGTCCTGAATGTTCCCGCCGATCCGCTGCGCCAGGCCGTGGCCCAATACTATGCGTTCCGCACCGTCACGCTGCTCGACAGGAGCGTGCGCCGGCTCCTGCTCTCTGACGTGCACAAGATCGTGCGGAGCCTGCCGGAGGCGACCTTCCAGCAGCTGCTCAAGCTGAAGCTCCTCCCGTTTGACATCGCGGAGAACCAGCCCGACAAGGTCGTGCTCGTCACGCCGAACCCGGCAGACCGCGAAATACATGAATTTGCAAGGGTTTTTCCGTATAAGCGGTTCGAGATCTGCTACATGAAGGAGGCTGAATGGGCCGAGTACTGGCGTCAGGTCTCCTCCAGCAATGCCAAGGACACTGCCGATCCGGCCGCGACCGCGGCCGCCAAGGTCTCGGAAGGTGACTTCGAGTCGCTGATGGACCGGGAGATCGCGCGCGCGAAGATCAACGTGCAGATCGACAACGTGATCCTCGATGCGATCCGCTCGAACGCTTCGGAGGTGCACATCACGCCGCGCGGTTCGCGGAAGACCGAGGTCATGTTCCGTCTCGATGGCCATCTCGCCCTCTGGGCATCGATCGATGATGTCCGGTGCGAAGCGGTCGCGACAGCGCTGAAGGAGCGGTCGATCGGGATCGACCGGTACGAACGGCAGGCCGCGCAGCAGGGGACGATCGAACGCACGGTGGAGAATGTTCCGGTGCGCATCGCGGTCTCCGTGCTGCCACTCCTGACGCGCGACAGTCAATCGCGCTTCGAGTCGATCGTGCTGCGCATCTTCCGCGATGCGAACATCCTCCCCGGTCTCGACGGCCTCGGGTGTGACCCGCATGTGGACCGCGTGATCCGCAACGCGATGGCGGCGTCGCATGGGTTGTTGGTCTTCGCCGGGAGTGCACGTGACGGCGCGGCATCAACACAGGTTGCAGTGCTCCGTGCGTTGATAAAGAATGCCGTGAACGCGCTCGTCATCCAGGACCGCACGCAGTTCATCATCGACGGAGCCCGGCAGGTCAAATTGAATCCACGGCTGAGCGCCGATGACGCGTTAGCGATCATCACCGATCACGACCCTGACATCATCATGCTCGGTGATCTTACGACGCCGGGCAGGGCGGAGATCGCGGTGCGGTTGGCCAATATCGGCCACATGGTCCTTGCTACCCTCCCGGTCCGGAGTGCAGCCAAGGCACTCACGCATCTGATCGATCTGTGTGGGTCTCCATTCCGCGCATCCGAAGCCGTCACGGGGATCGTCGCCCAGCAGTCGCTGCGCTTGTTGTGTCCGCGGTGCCGCAAGCCGTACCCCGAGAATCTGCAGATGGAGCAGCTCGAACGATTGCGGGTGAAGGTGGAACCGCCGGTGACCTACCGTGCGGTGGGGTGCATCGATTGCAAGGGAGGGTATAGCAGTCGATGGATGCTCTACGAGGCATTCGCGATGACGCAGGAGGTACGGCACGTACTCGTGCAGGAAGCGGGGCATGCGGATGACTCTCAGATCGAGGCGGCAGCGGAGGTGGGCGGATTGGTCACCATGTCGCGGCAGGCGCAGGATCTGTTCGTCGCGGGCTCGACAACGGTCGAGGAACTCCTTGCATTCACCGTGTGATGCGTTCATGACACCGAAGTCCATACCATTCCTACAAACGATGGCGGTCAGATTGACCGCATGCGGTAAAAGTGATCCGTGCCGGATGTGCTGTTCCCGCGATTTCGCGCGGCATTGGAGACGGGCCGGTGAGTGTGACGTTGGCACAGCGCTTGCTCTTCTACCAACCAACGAACGAAGTCGCACACAACACTGTAGTTCGCTAACACCACCAACATCATAAAGGAGTTACATCATGGGACAGCAGCAGCTTCTTCTGATCATCCTCGGCGTCATCGTTGTCGGTATCGCAGTGGCGGTTGGTATCACGATGTTCACGGACAACGCGATCAGCGCGAACCGTGATGCGGTCACGAATGACCTGGTCAACCTTGCGGCCCGTGCGCAGCAGTTCTATCGTCGCCCGACAGCCCTCGGTGGTGGTGGCAACAACTTCACCGGCCTGACTGCTGATGCCGCCGGTCTGCGCAAGCTGACGAACCGTGAAACCAATGCCAACGGCACGTACTCCATCACGTCGGCCGGTAATGCCACGGGTGTGGTGCTCCAGGGCGTCGGTACGGAAATGGTGGATGGGACCAACTACGTGACCATGGAGATCCATGTGTCGAATACGCGGTCGGATAGCGTCGTGATCGTGCACTAACGATGTGCCCGCAGGGGGCCCCGGTCGGGGCCCCCCTGCAATGTTCCTTCACGGTGTGGTTGTTCACTGAACTAACGGAGCAGGCGAGCGATGGGCAGTCAGCAGATGTTGTTGCTGATAGTAGGGGTGCTGATGATCGGACTGATGATCTCCATCGGGGTCATCATGTTCGGTGACGGTGCCGCTGCTGCCAATCGTGATGCCATTGCCAATGACCTGACCGCCTATGCCTCGAAGGCGCAGGTGTACCAGAAGAAGCCCCGGTGTCTCGGTGGTGGCGGCAATTCCTTTGTGGGATTCACTCTCACCTCGACAGCCGATGCGAATCAGAACGGGTCGTTCACGGTGTCCGGCGCGACCGGCACCCAGGTGACGATCGAGGGCGTCGGGATCGAGATCGGGTATGATCGCGCCCATCCGGTGAAGGTGGCCGTTCAGGTGCGTGCCGATTCGATCCTTGTCTCGGAATTGAACTAGCGGGCTGCACGGAGAACCGCTGGGGTTGGTGAGGTCCTTTTCCAAACGTGGTCGGCACCAGGGCAGAGAGTGGGAGCCGGGAGACGACAGATCAGCGCCAGGGAGAGGTGCCTTTTCGCGTTTACGAAGTTCATTACACTGACAGGTGGCACGCATGCCAGAATTCAGGATAGAGGGTATCACGCTTGCCGGGAAGCCGGTGCAGGGTCTGCTCGAGGCGGAGTCGATCCGGTCCGCCAAACAGAAGGCAGGACAGCTTGCCACGGCGCGCAAGTTCAAACTTCTCCATGTGATCCCGCGCTCCACCTGGATGTACAAGGTCCAACGCGGTGCGGAGAAGCCCGTCATGGGCGAACAGAAGGCCTTCACCCGCGCCGAGGTCGAAGAAGCGCTCACGAAGATGGGCTACCGCGTCATCAGCGTGCAGAAACGCCTCTTCGAATTCAAGGCCAAACCGCCGTCCACGGAGATCGTCACGTTCGTGCGCGTCAGCGCCGACCTGATCCGGCAGAAGCTGCCGTTCAACGAGATCCTCGCGCTCCTGATCAACGACATCGAGAACAGGACCCTCCGCGAGGCGATCAAGGACATCAACATCGAATTGAAGCAGGGGCGCGACAGTGAGAAGGCCTTCGTGAAGCACGAGGCCGTGCTCGGGCGCTTCGCCGCTCACATGCTGGGGCTGGCCTCCAAGAGCGGTAATATGGCCGAGATCTATGAGAGCACCGCCAAGTTCCTCGAGCGCCAGACGGAATTCAAGAAGAACCTGAAGAGTGCCCTGATCACGCCCCTCATCACCCTCGCCGTCCTGTTCGGTGCAGTGATCTACTATGTCGGATACATCTTCCCGGCCACCGCCAAGCTGTTCGTGAAGTTCAAGATCGATCTGCCGCCGATGACCAAGACGACATTGCAGATCTCGGACTTCCTGGTCTCCAACATGCTGTGGCTCATCCTGGGCTTCACGATCCCGACGGTGCTGTTCGTCCGCTGGCTCTCCACCGAGAAGGGCCGTCTGTTGCGCGATCAGTACATCTGGAGCATCCCGGTCATCGGTCAGCTCCTGCATAAGACCTCCATCGAGATCTTCTGCCGCGTCTTCTACGCCCTGTACAGCGGCTCGGGCGAGAACATCGAGGTCATCCGCATGGCCGCCGAGGCGTGCGGCAACAAGTACATGGAAGCGCGCATCAAGGCGATCGCGATCCCCCTCATGGTCCAGAAGGGCGCCGGTATCACCGAGGCGTTCGAAGCCACCGGGGTGTTCACGAAGACCGCCGTCTCCCGCTTCCACTCCGGCGCGGAGACCGGCACGGTCAAGACCACGGCGCTGCAACTTGCGGAGTACTACGAGAAAGAGACGACGTACAAGATGAAGAACGTCATCGAGTTCATCCAGCTCTGGATCTCGATGATCATCATGATCGTGTTGACGGCGCTGACGATCGTGTCGTCCGAGACCGCTACGATCAGGCCGAAGAACCCCGCGGCCGGACAGGTATTCGAATTGCATGTGGATCGCCCGTTAACATAACAGAAGCCCATGCCGCCCATCGATATCACGGACAAGATCGGTTTCGCCCTCCTCAAGAAGGGCGTGATCGATTACGAGACGCTCGAAAAGTCTCTGCGGGTCAAAGACTCTGAGGACAAGAAGAACCGTCGTAATCTCGGACAGATCCTGGTCAATGACTTCGGTGCCGACCATGATGCCGTGTTCCGCGAGGTCGCGGACCTGTACGCCTTCCGGGAGATCTACCTCGCCGATGAAGTGATCGACAGGACCCGGATCGACTTCATCAAGAAGTTCGTCGACGGTCTCGCGCAGAACGTCCGTGACATGGTCGTTCAGTCGCGCATGCTTCCCCTGAAGTACGATGAGAAGCAGCCGGACAAGCTGATCATCATTTCCGCGGACCCGACGGACCGGCGGATCCCGATCATCGCGCGCGAATTTGCGGCCAAGAAGTATGAGGTGGCGTATTGCCGCCTGAAGGACCTCCAGAGCCTGCTCGAGCAGGTGATCCCGCCGGAGAACGAGTTCCTGAAGCTCCTCGAGGATTCCCAGGTCGGGATCCAGGTGAAGGAGGAAGAGGACGATGCGCTGGTCGATGAAGAGGCCCTCGAAGCCGAGATCAGCAAGAGCGCCCTCGTCAACCTGGTGGAAGGTGCCCTCGTCGAGGCCGTCCGCCAGGGATCGTCCGATATTCATATCATCGCCAAGGAAGGGAACCGGACCGAATTCTGGTTCCGGAACGACGGCAATCTGAAGCTCTGGCACGTGCAGGAGAAGACGATGCCCGAGGCCGTTGCCGCGGTGGTGAAAGACCGTTCCAAGAACGTCGACCGCTTCGAACGTGAGATGTCGCAGGACGGGTTCATCCAGCGCCTGATCGACGATCACATGATCCGGTTCCGCGTGTCCATCATGCCGATCGTGGGGATCGAGTTCCGGCACAAGTACGAGAGTATCGTCATCCGTGTCCTGGACGACCGGAAGGTCATCACCGACCTGAACAAGCTCGGTTTGCAGGGTCCGGCGAAGGACTTCTTCAACAGGGCCATAGCCAAGCCCCAGGGGATCGTCATTCTGACCGGTCCGACAGGAAGCGGCAAGAGTACGACGCTGATCGCGGCCTTGCACCAGGTGATCGATCCGACGGTGAACGTGCTGACCGTGGAGGACCCGGTGGAGTACATCATCAAGGGCGCGCGGCAGCTTCGTATCGGCCCCAAGATGAACTTCGACCAGGCCATCCGCGGCATCCTGCGTCACGACCCGGATATCGTGCTTGTGGGTGAGATGCGTGACAAGAGTACGGCGGAGATCGCGATCAAGCTCGCGAACACGGGCCACCTTACCTTCTCGACCCTGCACACCAACGATGCGCCCAGCGCGGTCTCCCGTCTGTACAAGATGGGCATCGAGCCGTTCCTGATCGCGTATGCGATCAACATCATCGTGGCGCAGCGACTGGTCCGGACGCTCTGCCCGCATTGCAAGAAGCAGCTGGCGCCGAATGAGATCGACCATGACGTCTACACGTCCTTCGGGTTCGCCGAGGCGGATCTTCAGAATGGCACGATCTGCGAGGCCCAGGGGTGTGAACGGTGCAATTCCGGCTACAAGGGGCGCGCCGCCATTCACGAAGCGCTGTTCTTCTCGCGCGAGATCCGGGCGATGATCGCGAAGTCGGGCAACGATATCGATGAAGACAAGATCCGCGAGCAGGCAATGAAAGACGGGATGTGGACGCTCCGGCGGTCGGGCATCGAGCGGATCATCGCCGGGCAGACCACACTTGAAGAGATCGCAGCAGCGACAACGGACGACTGAGCCATGGGACTTGGACAAATGCTGTTGAGTGTGCTGGCGATGGCGCTGCTGGGGAGCGTGTTGCTGATGATGAACAACACCACCCTGGACAGCGGATCGTCGGTGGAGACCACGGAGTACGTGATCATGGCGAGTTCGCTCGGCGTCTCCCAGATGGAGCAGGCCCTGGGGAAGGCTTTCGACGAGAAAACGGTGTCCAGCGACGTCAACAGCGTCTCGTCGCTGAGCTCCACGCTCGGGAAGGAAGGTACGGAGGCAGAAGCGACCTTCGACGATTTCGATGACTATAACGGGTTCTCGAAGACGATCACCGGCGACAGCGTCTATTTCCGGTCGGCAACCTATCTGATCCGGGACTCCGTGGATTATGTCACGATCTCATCGAATGCGGTCGTCACCTCGGCATCCCGGACCTATCATAAGCGTCTCCGGGTGTGGGTGTCGAGCCCGTTCATGCGCGACACGTTGACGTTCCAGACCGTCTATAGTTACTGGTATTTCCGATAGCCACAGAGAGCGGGTTCGCCCATGGGTTCCCAGGTCATCATCGATCTCATCGGTTCCATCGTTCTCTTCGGGTGGCTCCTCCTCACGTCGATACGCATCAGCGTGGCGAATTCCGAGAACATGCAGACCTACGGGGGGGAACTTCTGGTGCAGGAGAACCTCGTGGAAGTGACACGCCTCCTGGAGTATGATTTCCGGAAGATCGGTTTCTGCATGGAGCCGAACAATATTCCCGATCCGACGCGGGCGATCATCCTTGCGGACAGCATGCGGTTGAAGTTCCTGACGGACGTGAATCTGACCGGGGCCGGGCCGGACGGTGTGGTGGACAGTATCTACTATTATCTCGGCCCGACCTCGGAGCTTGCGGGGACCATGAACCCGCGCGACCGGCTGCTGTACCGGGTCGTGAACAATGATGCCGCGAAGGGCTCCAATCTCGGCGTGACCTCGTTCAAGTTCCGCTATTACGATGGCCAGGGGAACGAACTCGGCGTCCCCGTGACCGCGGCGAATCTTCAACGGATCCAGACGATCCAGATCTCCCTGATCGTGGAGAATGTCGTTGCCGGCGAACTCGTGGAGACGGCGCCGATCAATACGCAGTATTCATCAGCGTTCTGGCAGCAACTCCGGTTGTCATCCCGCAATTACCGAAACCGCTAGGGGAACATGAGCGATGGGCAAAGCCTCTCTCATACTTGTGATGGGCTACAGTGCGCTTCTCCTGATGAGCGGACTGCTCATGTCGGACATCAGCGTGCAGGCCTATGACAATGCCATCACCTATTACGACCAGGAGACGGCGCGGAACATCGCGATCTCCGGCGCCAACATGGCGGCAAACTACATCTTCCTGTATCCCCCGCTCATCAATGGCAATGCCTGGTTCAACGGATACACCACGCCCGTGCAGTTCAACGGCGGGTCGTTCGTGGTGACGGTGGATTCCACGACCAGTGTGGACCCTCTGACGGGTGATCGGCGGTTGACGCTGCGGTCCGTGGCGACCTTCCGTGACAGTACGGCGACGGTGATCGCGATCCTGCGCCCGAGCAATTTCGCGAAATTTGCGATGTACGCCGGGGCAGCCGGCTCGGCCGTGTACTGGGCAACGTACGACTCCATTTTCGGGCCGACACACGTGGAGGGGACCCTGCGGACCCACGGGTATCCGTACTTCGGGGGCAAGGCTACGTGCAAGAACAACGTGGACAGCACGTCGTGGAGCGGGCACCCGATCTTCAATGCGGGGGTCGAGACCGGCGTAAGTATTCCGCTGAACCGGGACTATTCCAAACTCCGTGAAAAGGCATCGGCGGGGGGGAAGAGTTTCACCGGGAACGACGACCTGTATCTGCACTTCAAAGGTGATTCCATCACCTATAAGCGTGGCCCCGCAGGGCCCGATACGACCGTGCTGGCGACAGCCCTTGCACCGAACGGGGCCATCGTCCTCAACAACAGTAGCGGCAAGTTGCATGTGAAAGGGACCGTCAAAGGCCGGTTCACGATCGGGGCGATCGACACCCAGAGCACCTCACGCGGACAGGTCGTCATCGACGACAACATCACGTACAACTCGGATCCCCGGACGAACCCCGCCTCCACCGACATGCTCGGGATCGTGGCCAATCAGAAGATCACGATCGCGGACAATACGGCCACCGGACACGGGCCGAATTTCACGGTCATGGCGGCGCTCTTCAGCTATGCTGCCTCCATCGAGGTGGAGAATCTGGCAACGCGGAACCTCGGTACGCTGTACACCTATGGTGGGTGGACCGTGAATGATATCTATGCGACAACGAACTCCTCGATCACCAAGGGATTGAAGGTGAATCTGCGGTTTGACGAGCGGTTTCGCACCTCAGCCCCGCCGTACTTTCCTACAACGAAAGCCTACGAGATCCTTGCGTGGTACGAATAGTGTAGAATATTCCGTGTGTGGTTGATATTGGCCTCTGTGCGCTGCGTCAATCGCTGTAATCCGCGCCAGAGGCTTGTTTTTTTGGTGTGATCTGTGGCACGTCTATTGAGTTTGTCAATTGTGCAGAACTACGGGGAGTGGCTGTAATGATCGAAACAGCTGTACGCATGTTGCAGGAGATCGCAGCGAATGTCCCGGACACCGCTCCGGGAATGGAACGTCAAATGCTCATTGGCGACCTGGTGTCACGCCAGTCGCCTGCAGAACGCAGTGCGCTCCGGAAGCTCATGGACAGCCTCCTCATGCGGATGTCGAGGATCAACGCCTCCGACATCGACCTGGGGGGGTATGGCACATCCAAATACATCTGGTACCGCATCTACGGCGAAAAGCGGCCGGCCAAGGAGCTGGGCACATTCACCCTGGACGAATGCAGTGTGCTGATTCAGAGCGTGCTCATCGAGCGGCAGCGTCTGTTCCTGTACGAGAACCGCAACCTGGACCTCTCGTACAGCGTGATCGAGGACGACAGGATGTTCCGGTTCCGGTGCAACGTCTGTTTCGACCTGGACCATCTGGCCATGAACATGCGCGCGATCAACAATGTGATCCGCCCGTACAAGGCCCTGGAATTCCACCCGAACGTGACGCGGGTGCTGAGTCTGGCGCACACGACGCAGGGATTGACGTTGATCACCGGAATCACCGGCTCCGGCAAGAGCACCACGCTGGACAGCATCATCGATGCGAACAATCACACGGTGGATGGCCACATCGTGATCATTGCGTCGCCTGTGGAGTACGTGCACACGCCTGACCGCTGCATCATCCGTCACCGTGAGGTGGGCCGTGATGTGCTGTCGTTCAAGGATGGGGCCATCCAGGCCCTGCGGCAGGACCCGGACATCATCACGATCGGTGAGATGAGGGATCCGGACACCATCATGACAGCGCTGGAGATCACGGACTCCGGCCACAAGGTGTTTTCGACGCTGCATACGGCGTCGGCGGTCGAGACCATCGACCGTATCATTGGCGAGGTGCCGCCGATCGAACAGGAGCGTGTGCGTATCCGTCTGGCCGACACGCTGAGTTGCGTGATGTCGCAGAAGCTGGTACCGAGCCTGGAGGGGAAACTCGTTCTGGCAAAAGAGGTGCTCGTCATGATCCCGTCGGTCCGGGCCGCGATCAAGAACAACAACACGGGCGAGATCTACCAGATGATGGCCGAGTCGGGCGACATCGGGATGATCACGCTGGAGCAGGACCTGAAGCGGTTATATACGAACAAGAAGATCTCGCTGGACAACGCCATGGTGGCAGCGAACAACAAGCGGCGCTTCCAGCAATTGTTGAATATGTCCCCGACCGCGGAATAAGCGGACACCCGGGAACATCACAAGCGAAAGACAGGGACTATGGCCACGGTGATGGGTACAGGAAAGACGGTGCTCGGGTTGTTCGTGGACGGGCTGGATGTCAAGCTCGCGCACCTCTCCGTGTCACGGAAGCATATCGTGATCAACGAGCTGAAGACGGCGACCCTCATGCAGAAGCTGCATGACCGGAAGCTGGTGGAGGAGGCGGCGGCGACGATCACGGACCCGAACGATGCGTTCGCGTTCGCGAACGCGCCCGTGCCGGAAACGACCCCCGAGTCGAGCGAGGACAACAATGCGGTGCTGCTGGGTCTCATTGCGAACTATCCCCGCCACAAGTACTCGCTGACCTACGCCATCTCCGAGCCCTCGATCTACTACCACATCCTCGAGAGCGATTTCGGCCTGAAGGGGAAGAGGCTGAAGGACCGGATCCTGACGGAACTCCGTTCGACGCGCGCGTTTCAGCCGGCGTCCGACGCGGTCGATGCGATCAAGACCGATGAAGGGAACCTGCTCTGCATCGTCCGTGAGGACGGGCTCAGTCTGATCAACGCCCTGGAGAACATCAAGGGGTACATCGGGAACCGCCTGCCGCTCATTTCCGGCGTGACCAGCGCGGACGTGTCGATGATGAACGTGGTCCGTGCGAACTATGAGTTCGAAGAGCAGGACGTCACGGTCGTGATCTATGTAGGCACCGAATTCACGCGTCTGATCTTCATGCGCGGCGCGCATTTCCATCAGTTCGCCCCGATCATCGGCGAGGGGTACGATTCCCCGAACCTGCAGAACACGGTGTATTCGCGTCTGCTCCTGGAGCAGGACAATCTGGCCATTCCGCACATCCGGCGCATCATCCTTGCGGGTGAGTGCCACCGGGTCGGGTTCCGGGATTTCCTCTCCCAGCAGTTGCCGGACCAGGAGATCGAGTATCTGAGCATGCCCCGGCTGGATGCGAGCGGTCTCAGCCCCGAGCAGCAGGAGGCGCTGTCGGAATTCGCGGTCCCGATCGGTGCCGCCATGCAGGTGCTGGACCCGGGCAGTTCGGCCATCTACCATGTCAATGTCCTCCCGGCGTCGGTCCGTGAAGGACAGCGTGTGTTCAAACTGGCCTGGCATGGCTATGCGCTGTTGCTGGCGCTGTTCGCCATGACCTTCTTCTTCACGTGGTCCATCACGTCGAAGTCGAGGGAGATCAAGGAACTCAGCGATGTGCTGGTCCTGAAGGAGAGCCAGAAAGCGGAGAACCTCACGCTGGCGAACTCGATCCAGGCGCTGGAAGACCAGCTGACGCGCTACAAGACCTCCATGGCGTTGTATGACAGTCTTGTGCCGGGCAGCGAACGGTGGAGCAAGGTCCTGACGCAGCTGAGCCACGGCGTTGAGGATATGAACGCGATCTGGCTCACGGACATGACGGCCGGCAAGGATGCCGATCTCATGATGAATGGATTCACGACCTACCGCACGCGGATCCCGCGTCTGGCGACGCTCTTTGACAACGCCCTCCTCGAGGAGGTCAGCGTGCAGGAGATCCGGGAACAGACGGTGTACAAGTACCGGATCAAGGTACCGTCGTCGTCGGCGGTGGGACAGTAGCTATCACGAGGAAAGGAGAGAGGCCGTGTCATATAAATTACGCAATAGCATCGCCCTCGGGATCCTGCTGTTCCTGATCCTCTCGGTCGGCACGTACATTCGTGCGTTCCATCTGCCGAAGAAGATCAAGGCCCTCGAGGCCGAGGTCGCCAAGATCGATGAGGAACTGCAGAACACCCCGAACCTGGTCAACCAGTTCAATGACCTGAGTGCGGTGCTGAACGATACCCAGAAGCGGTGGGATGGCCGCAACAAGGATATCCCGCCCGCGGATGTCAGTTCACAGAGCTATGCCTACTTCAGCCACCTGATCGATCTCAGCGGCGAGGTGAAGCTCAACATGGTCTATACCGGAACGACCATGCTCGCGAACTACGGGTACAACACGTACGGACTGCGTGGGGAAGCGCCGTTCGATAACCTCTACCGGTTCATCTGGTATCTGGAGAACGACCGCCGTCTGTACAAGATCCACTCCATCACCATGAAGGGTGTGGAAGTGGCCCCCGATGCGGAGCACGAACTCGGTCAGGTCCTGGTGACCTTCGATATGACCGTGCATGCGTATTTCTCATCGGTCTCCGAACTGTCGAGTTCCCTCGGCGAACGGTCGCTCACGCCGAACGCACTGACGGTGGATCCGTTCACGCCGGTCATCGCATCCGGCATCCCGCCGAACATCCATGATCTCGTGGAGGTCCAGCGTTCGGAACTCAAGGCGGTGATCCCCGGCAAGGCATTCGTGCTGGACCAGAACAACACGATCAGAACGATCAACGAGGGTGATGAGGTGTATCTGGGCTACGTGACGCGCGTCGACCCCGAGGGTGGGCGTGTGGAATGCACGTTGAACAAGGGCGGCATCATCGAGAAGGTGGAGATGGTGATCCGCTATGGTCCGCAGGCGAAAGTCAATGGTCAGACTAAACGGTGAGGAGAGCATGAAAGCATCATTCGTGGTAGCAGTTGTCGCCCTGGTGTGTCTCGTGGGGACGGCAGCCGACGGGCAGTCACAGGCCGAGCGCAAGATCACGCGCGACTATACGCCACCGGCGGAACTGGTGTCCATCGCCCCGTCCACGACACTGGACAAGGCCCTGTCGATCATCAGCGAGGTCAGCAAGAAGACCACGGGCAAGATCATCATCGACACCGAACGCCGTTCGATGCCGATCAACGTGGACATCCAGGGGTTCCCGTGGCGTGAGGCGCTGGAGACGATCTGCCGGAAGAACAGCCTCGCGTTCTCCGAGTATGAAAGCTACATCCAGATCACGTCGGGCACCACGGGCGAAAGCACCCTGGGACCCGTCGGTGAGGGCCGGCCGGTGCAGTCGGGCACGGTGGTGACGGAGATCCAGAAAGAACTCGCGACCTTCCGCAGCCGTGAGATCAAACTGTCGGCGGTGTTCTTCGAGGTGAACCTGAGCCGTCTGGATGAGGTCGGCCTGAACTGGTCGTTCATGAAGAGCACGTCCGATGTGGCCATCGGCGCGGAATTCAACGGCGCCGACAACGTCAGCAATGCGATCTTCAAGACCGAGGTGACCCCGAAGGTGAAGTTCGCGAACATGAACTTCGTGGCCAAGTTCTTCTCGGACTATAAGCTCGGCGAGATCCTCTCCGGTCCCCAGCTGATCGTGCGCTCCGGTGAAGAGGGGCGCATTCAGGTGGGTCAGGATTTCTCGATCCGTGAGCGGGATTTCGCGGGCAACCTGATCGACAAGTTCTACAGTGCGGGCACGATCATCAAGGTCCAGCCGCAGGTGATCGTGGAACAGGGCGTGCCGTTCATCCACGTGCGTGTGGATGTCGAGCGCAGTTCGGTGACCCCGGGTGCGGTGAGCACGATCATCAACAAGACCCAGGCGCAGACCAATCTGCTCCTCCTGGACGGTGAGGAAACGCTGATCGGCGGATTGTATAACAATGAGTCGAACACCGTGCGGACGGGTCTGCCATTCCTGAAGGACCTGCCCTGGTACGTGCTCGGCCTGCGGTATCTGTTCGGGTACGACAAGGATGAAGTCGTGAAGAAGGAACTGGTGATCCTCCTGAAGGCGGAGCTGGTGCCGACCCTGCAGGAACGCATCACCCAGCGGACCCGCGAGGATGATCTCATCGGCCGCTGGCGCCAGGATATGATGGGCAAGGACCGGTCCGTGCGCGGTACGAAATAACACGTGCAGTGAGCACTGAAGTGTCACAAGTGTGAGAGGAACGTCGATGTCACGAATCTGGATCATAGCCGTGTTGACAGTGGGCGTGTTGCTGTTCGGCGGCTGCAAGGAAGACAACACGACGGCGTCGCAGGGCGAGGGGGTGTTGAACGGCATCGTGTCTGATGCGGCGACTCTCGCAGTCCTTGCGGACGTCGCGGTGACCGCACAGAGTGTGTCGGCCGGGTCGGTGTCGACCACCACGGATGCCAACGGGAGTTTCCGCGCATCCTTCTCGACCGACAGCATCGCGACCGCCGCGGTGACCCTGCGGAAGACCGGGTACCGCGATACGACCTTCACCGTGTCGCTGCGGGCAGGTTCCGTGCTCGTCCTGCAATTGAGCATGACGCCGAAGTCGGTGGTCTCGCCGGGGACCGGCAGCACGAGCGGGCTGGCACAGACGATCGCGTTCCTCGGTTCGAGTCCGCAGGAGGTGTCGGTGTACGGCGTCGGTGGCAAGGAAACGTCGGTCCTGTCGTTCGAGGTGCGCGATTCCCTCGGGCTGGCGATCGATGCGGCGCATGCCGTGAAGCTGACATTCACGTCGACCAACGGGCCCGGTGGAGGTGAATACGTGTCGCCGGATGCCGTCACGACCAACGCGGCAGGCCAGGCACACATCACGTTCAATGCGGGCACGCGTTCCGGGGTCGTGCAGGTGACCGCCTCGGCCACCGTGGGATCGCGGACGATCACGTCCAGCCCGGTCCGCCTGGTCATCAACGGCGGATTCCCGGTGCAATCGCATTTCTCGATCGCTCCCGTGGCGCACAATTTTGCCGCACTGCATGAGCTCGGACAGGTTCAGCCGATCACGATCCTTGCCGGCGACATGTACAGCAATCCGGTGGCTCCCGGCACCGCGGTCTACTTCCGCAGCAGCGCCGGCGTCGTGCAGCCGTCCGTGTTCACGGATAAGAACGGATTCGGTACGGTGAACCTGTATAGCGGCAATCCTTCCCCGTACAGTACATTCGCTGCGCCGGTGTACGGCGATGGGTACCACTATGTGGTTGCGCGGACGCTCGGACAGGGTGGTACGGTCGTCCAGGATAGCACGCTCATCCTCTGGAGCGGTCATGGCGTCATCAGCAACATCAGTCCCGCGACCTTCGATGTCGCGAACGGCGGCTCGCAGACATTCTCCTTCCGCGTGTCCGACGAGCTCGGGCATCCGCTTGCCGAGGGGACGATCATCTCGGTGTCGGCGCTGATCCCACCGCCACCGTCGGAAGGGATCCAGCAGAACCAGGTCACCACCATCTTCGGGTCCAATGGTTCCGTGAAGTTGCCGGATGTGATCTTCTCGGGTCCGGGGACCACGGATTTCACGTTCATCCTGAAGGACGGCACGTGGAGCATCACCGATCCGACTCCGGTGAACATCGTGATCAACGTCACCGGGCCGAATGTGAACGGCTCGATCGGCTACACGTTCGGCGGTACGGTGCGCTGATCGGTGGTTGCGTGATCGTGTGTGCGGCCCCTGCACCTCCGGTGCAGGGGCCGTGTCATTTCGGCTCCCCCCGTGGCCGCACCTCTGTCCCGGGACGTGCGTCTCCTGCCGTGTGTGGTTCCTTGCTTTCCACTCCGAATTGTTTTAGTTTTCTCCCTCTTCCGTCCCACGACAGGTCCCCGACCACAGTGTTCGATCGTCTGATCATCAAGGGCGCGCGCGTCCACAACCTCAAGAATGTCTCGCTTGAGCTTCCGCGGAATGCCCTCATCGTCATCACTGGCGTCAGCGGCTCCGGCAAATCGAGCCTCGCATTCGATACGATCTACGCCGAGGGCCAGCGCCGCTATGTGGAAAGCCTGTCGTCCTATGCCCGCCAGTTCCTGGAACGGATGGACAAGCCCGATGTGGATCTGATCCAGGGCATCAGTCCGGCAATGGCGATCGAGCAGAAGACCAATACCCGCAACCCCCGCTCCACGGTCGGCACGTCCACCGAAGTGTACGACTATCTCCGTCTCCTGTATGCTCGCGTCGGGCAGACCTTCTGTTTGAAGTGCGGAAAGCGCGTGGAACGTGATTCCGTGGACACGGTGTGGGCCGCGCTTGCGCGCGCCAGAAAGGAGCGCGGAGGGAAGGATGTGCGGATGTACGTCACCTTCCCCCTGCCCATCCATCCCAAGGAGACCCTGCAGGTCGCCCTGGCGAACCTCAAGAAGGAAGGGTTCTTCCGGGTGGTGGTCGGTGGAGAGATCGTGGATCTGAATACCGGTACGCTTCCGGCGCGTACCCGTCCGGCGGACGTGGATGTGCTCGTGGACCGTCTCGTCTTCCGGGAGGAAGAAACGGACAACCGGCTTGCGGATTCCATCGAAACGGCGTTTGCATCGGGGAATGGGATCGCGGCCCTGATGCTGCTGGATCCCATGGAGCGTCTGAACTTCAACAGGAACTTCGCCTGCGCGGACTGCCATATCGCGTATGAGGAACCCGATCCCCGGCTCTTCTCCTTCAACAACCCTTTTGGCGCGTGCCCGTCGTGTCAGGGATTTGGCCGCGCGATCGGGATCGACATGGACCTCGTCGCGCCCGACAAGCGCAAGACGCTGCGTGAAGGGGCCATCCATCCCTGGTCCACGCCGAAATTCAAGGAGTATCTGCGCTCGCTCCTGCGCGCTGCGCCGTCAGCTGGCGTCCGGGTGGATGTGCCGTTCGGCGAGCTGACCGATGATGAACTCCGCATCATCCGGGAGGGACACGGGGAGTATGACGGCCTGGATGCCTTCTTCACGATGGTGGAGAAGAAGGCCTACAAGATCTACTACCGTGTGATGCTGAGCCGGTACCGCGCATATACGACCTGTCCGGCATGCGAGGGGGCCCGCCTCCGTCCGGAAGCCCTGAGCGTCCGGCTTGCGGGGAAACGCATCCATGATGTCGTCAGCATGACGGTCTCCGATGCCCGGGCATTTCTTCGGGCTGTGCCGCTGACGCCGTTCGAGGCGGGCATCGCAAAACGTATCCTGGACGAGCTCCACAAGCGCCTTGCCTATCTGGACGATGTCGGGATCGGATATCTTACCCTGGACCGGCTCTCCAGCACATTATCCGGCGGCGAATCGCAACGCATCAATCTGGCCACATCGCTCGGATCGTCGCTCGTTGGCGCCGTGTATGTCCTCGATGAGCCGAGTATCGGGCTGCACCCGCGCGATAACGACCGGTTGATCGGGATCCTGCACCGATTACGGGCAGCGGGGAACACGGTGATCGTGGTGGAACACGATCTGGACATGATGCGGGCGAGCGATGTGATCGTGGATATGGGTCCACGTGCCGGGGAGCAGGGTGGTGAAGTGATCTTTAACGGGACCCCGGCGGAGATCCTGGTGGATGCGGCGAGCCTGACCGGTGCGTACCTGTCCGGCCGCAAGGCGATCAGCGTTCCCACGGAACGCCGGCCCGTCGATGGATTCGCGGTGAAGGTCATCGGCGCGGCCGAACACAACCTCCGACACATCGACGTTGCGATCCCGTTGCATGCGCTGGTGTGCATCACGGGTGTGAGTGGCAGTGGCAAGAGCACCCTGGTGCATGAAGTGCTGCACAAGGGATTGCTGCGTGCGCTGGGGCAGGGTGGGGAGAAGGCCGGGCGTCATGCCGCGATCGAAGGCGTCGAGCACCTGAGCGCCATCGAGATGGTCGATCAGTCGCCGATCGGTCGCACGCCACGGTCGAATCCTGTCACCTATATCCAGACGTTCGACCTGATCCGGACGCTCTTCGCGGGGACCGCGGCGGCGCGGGTGCACGGGTTCAAGCCGGGGGCCTTCTCGTTCAATGTGCCCGGCGGCAGGTGCGATGCCTGCGAAGGGGACGGCGTCGTGAAAGTGGAGATGCAATTCCTTGCCGACCTGTATCTCCCGTGTGATGTGTGCAAGGGGAAGCGCTATAAGAAAGAGATCCTGGATGTGAAGTACCGGGGGAAGAACATCGACGACGTGCTCGGCATGACCGTGGACGAAGCCAGTCAGTTCTTCGGTGCGGACGCGGCCGGGCGGAAGATCGCCGCGAAGCTGAAGGTGTTGCGCGACGTGGGCCTGGGCTACATCCGGCTTGGCCAGCCTGCCACCTCGCTCTCCGGTGGCGAAGCCCAGCGCATCAAACTCGCCGCGCACCTTGCCTCACCGCCGGCCGAGAAGCACACGCTCTTCCTGTTCGATGAGCCGACGACCGGGTTGCACATCGATGATATCGTGAAGTTGCTGCAGTGCTTCAATGCCCTCATCGATGCCGGGAACTCCGTCGTGATCATCGAGCACAATCTGGATGTGATCAAGTGTGCCGACTGGGTGATCGATCTTGGTCCGGAAGCAGGTGCGGGTGGCGGTGAACTGGTGGCGGAGGGAACACCGGAGAGCGTCGCGAAGGTCATGCGTTCCTTCACGGGGCAGCATCTGGCGCGGATCCTCGGGATCCCGGAACGACGAAGCAGGGGGAAGAAGGGGCAGGACTGAGGGCGGGCGTGACGGGCGTCACTGCAGCGGGGGCCGGCCCGGCATATATTGCATCTGCCTGAACATTGAAAGGCACTGATGCGCGGCGGCGAGCACGCGCGCGTCAGTGCCTTTCGCCATTCTAGAGGGCCATGCCGATGTTCAGACTGATCACGAACCCGCCGAAGGACTTCTTGGTGGCGGAGACATTGCCGGTCCGGACATCATACAACGAAGGGAGTCCTTCGCCGAACACGTAGGTCATGTAGTACCGGAAATTCACCCCGAAGATATTGCTGCGCTCGGTCCCGAAATTCGACCCGAACCCGATGAACCCGCCCGCGGTGTACTGGGGGTGTCCCCGGCCGATACTCTTGAAGAACTCCACCTGCTCTTCCGTCTTCACCCCATCGCCGCGGTCGATGAACTCGACATAGGGCATCTGGTAGATCATGGCGGGGCCTGCCCCTGCATTGATATAGGGGCGGAACGTGTCGACGATATCTTCCCGGAACAGGCGCAGCTGCACACCGACCATCAGAGGCATGACGAGGAAGCGGTTGAGTTTGCCGGGGGTGTAGGAGACGCCGTAGTAGGGGTCGATGTACTCGAACTCCCGTTCGTCCTTGGATTCGGAGACGCTCAGGCTGACGAATCCGGACAGGTCCTGGGTGAATGAACGCCGGTACGAGCCCCCGAGCCCGAAGCCATCGTTGGAGATCAGGATATCGATGCTCCAGACGTTGGGATAGAGTCCAGGAGAGGTCGGGTCAACCGGTTCCTGTCCTGCCCGGAGGGTGTCCGGACCCTGGATGGGTTCCCACCCGGTCCGGTTCGTTTGAGAGAGGGCTGTGAAGGAAGCCGCCAGCACGAGCACGACGGCGCAGAGCAGTCGCAGGCCATTCCTGTGAACCATGAGATCCTCTTTAATAATGATGCTGCATCATCCACAACACCATGACCTAAAAATAGGTTCTCGACCGGCCAAATGCAATCACAGGACCCGGAAGACGCCGAATTTCAGGTACCCGGTCTCCGGGACGGCGGGCAGCGTGGGATGGTCGGGCGATGCCCCGTGCCATTCCAGGAGCTGGATGCGCCGCTCGGACCGGACCGCTGCGTCGCGGATGACATCCAGGAACGTGTCCGGGAGGATGTGATGTGAGCATGAGGCACTGAGAAGGTAGCCACCCGGGGTGAGGACCCGGAATGCGAGTTGATGGAGTTCCCGGTATCCCTTCTTGGCGGCGGGGACGGTCTTCCTGTTCTTTGTGAAGGACGGCGGATCGAGCACGATCACATCGTACAGTTCACCACGTTCCGCACGTTCGGCGAGCGAGGTGAACACATCCGTCTCCTCGAAGCGGGCCACGGTGATCCCGTTCTGTGCTGCATTCACCCTGGCGCGCGCGATCGCCTCGCCGGAGCTGTCGATACCCACGACCTCCGTCGCTCCCGCATGTGCTGCCTGCAGTCCGAACCCGCCGTCGTTGCTGAAGCAATCCAGGACCCGCGCACCCTTGCTGAACTGCCGGATGGTCAGGCGGTTCATCCTCTGGTCAAGGAAGTAGCCGGTCTTCTGTCCGGCAAGCAGGTCCACCGTGAACCGGAGCTCACCGTCGGTGAACGTCACAGGCGACGACTCGCCCCGCAGCACGCCCCTGCGGAGGGGGAGCTGATCGAGAGTCCGTAATGGCGGATCGTTGCGTTCGATGATGGCCGCGGGGTGGAAGAGTTCTTCGAGCACGTCGCAGATCATGGGCAGACGCGCATCCATCCCGAAGGACAGTGCCTGGATCACACAGTGGTCGTTGAACCGGTCGATGATCAGACCGGGCAGGAAGTCCGCCTCGCCGTGGACCAGCCGGTACACCGTGCTGCCGGGGAAGATGCGCTCGCGCAGCGCCTGTGCCTCCTGGAGACGTGTACGGAAGAACGCCGCATCGATCTCCATCGGGGTTCGCGAGAGCAGCCGGACGGTGATGAGCGAGTGGGGATGAAACAGGCCGATCCCGAGGGGTTTGCCGGCGGCGTTGCGCACACCCACGACATCGCCGGCTGCAGGAGCACCCTCTGTTTCGCGTATCTCGTTGCTGAACACCCAGGGGTGCCCAGACAGGATGCGCCGGTCTTCATTCTTACGAAGCGTGATGGTCGCGGGGGGGAACGGGAAGGTCATGGGTGCTCGTTTCGTCGTGTATCATCAAAGGTACTGATACCCCGTCTCAAGAGCAAGGTGAATTGAAATTCGGGCAGGGTGTGTGTATATTACATATCTGGTATCGCCATGTCCATCGACCGCACCCATATGACCATTCCCGAACGACTCTCGTGCGTGATCTTCGACATCGATGGCACGCTGACGAGCACCAATGAGCTCATCTTTGCCACCTTTAATCATCTGGCCGGCAAGCACCTTGGCCGGTCGTTCACGCCGGCCGAGATCATAGGGCTCTTCGGCCCTCCGGAGGAAGGTGCGCTGGAGAAGGCGTTCGGTGCGGCTCTGGTGCCGCAGGCCATGGAGGAGTTGTGCGTGTTCTACCGGACGCATCACACACGCATGGCGAAACTGCATGACGGCATGCGGGAAGCACTCGAAGTGCTGAAGGGCCGGGGGGTCGCCCTGGGGGTGTGCACGGGGAAAGGGAGGCGCACGACCGAGATCACACTGGAGGTGCTGGGCCTCACCCATTTCTTTGATATGGTCATCACCGGGAACGACGTGACGAAGTTCAAGCCCGATGGGGAGGGGATCCGGAAGATCCTCCAGGGCCTGGCTGTGCCGCCGCGCGGGACGGTGATGGTGGGCGACTCCATGGCCGATGTCGGGGCCTCGCGTGACGCCGGTGTGCTGATGGCCGCTGTCGTGTGGGATGCCTATGATCGTGAGCGGGTGCTGGCGGCAGGGACCGATCTGGTCTTTGCCGATGGTGCTACGTTCGTCTCATGGTGCCGGAGCCATCCGGGACCCGCAGGTTGTGCCTAAGGAGCAGACCATGGAACCCCTTCGCGTCGGTGTCATCGGTGTTGGCCATCTGGGCCGCCTGCATACCAAGATGCTTACTGCCATGGATGGCGTACAGTTCGCCGGCGTCCATGATATGGATCCCGCCAAAGCGGCAGCGGTCGCGTCCGAATTCGGCACGCGGGTGTTCGCCACGCAGGACGACCTGCTGGCGGCGGTGGATGCCGTGACGATCGCGACATCGACGACGGCCCATTTTGCCGTGGCGCGGGAGGCGCTCGGCCGGAAGCTGCACGTGTTCCTGGAAAAGCCGATCACCGAAACCGTCGCGGAAGCGGAGGAGTTGTGCCGCATGGCGGCGGCGGCGAACGTGACCGTGCAGGTGGGTCACATCGAGAGGTTCAACCCGGCGATCCTTGCCCTGGAAGGATTTCCGATGCAGCCGTTGTTCATTGAATCGCACCGGCTGGCGCAATTCAAGCCGCGCGGGACGGATGTGGCGGTGGTGCTGGATCTCATGATCCATGATATCGACCTGATCCTTTCCTTCGTCAAGTCGCCCGTCCGGCAGATCGATGCAAGCGGCGTGGCCGTGGTCTCGGACAACATCGACATTGCCAATGCCCGCATTCAGTTCGAGAACGGATGCGTCGCGAACGTCACCGCGAGCCGCATCTCCCAGCGCGGCATGCGGAAGATGCGCATGTTCCAGCCGAACGCGTACATCTCCCTGGACTTCTCGGAGGGGTTGGCCGAGGTATTCCGTCTCATGCCGGAGGATGCCGGTGATGTGCGTGGGGCGATGGTGCTCGGCGAAATGGGACTCGGGAAGAACCGGAAGAAGATCGTGTACGAGCAGCCCGAGGTGAAGGAGGTCAACGCGCTGCAGCATGAGCTCGCGCTCTTCGTGCAGGCGGTGCGCACCGGGACCGTTCCCGCCGTGACCGCGGATGATGCGCGCCGGGCATTGGAGGTGGCAACGCATATCATGCAGAAGATCAGTCAGCAACGGTACCCTGGTTGAATGACCCAGCCCGCCGCGCATATCACCATCACCCATAGCCTCCTCCGCAGGATCGGTACGGTCGCGGACCGCACCGGGACCACCGTGTATGTGGTCGGGGGATACGTGCGCGATCTCGTGCTTGGCACGGAGGTCCAGGATATCGACATCCTGGTGATGGGCGATGGCATTGCCTTCGCCCATGAGGTTGCACGCGAGCTTGCCATCGGGACCGTCGTGGCGTATGAGCGCTTCGGCACGGCCATGATCCCGGTCGGCGATGGAAAGCTGGAGTTCGTGGGTGCGCGGAAGGAGAAGTACACGGAGGATTCACGGAAGCCGGACGTGGTGCCCGCAACGCTGGAAGAGGACCTGCTGCGCCGCGACTTCACGGTGAACGCGATGGCGGTGGCACTGAATGCCGGTGCATTCGGGACGTTGCATGACCCACTCGGAGGCCGGGCGGACCTCGAGGCCAGACTCCTGCGCACGCCCCTCGATCCCGAGCAGACATTCGACGATGATCCCCTGCGGATGATGCGCGCGGTCCGTTTTGCGGCGCAACTCGACTGTCAGATCGAGCCCGCGGTCCTGGATGCCGTGGGTTCAATGAAGGACCGTATCAGCATCGTCTCGCAGGAACGCATCACGGACGAGTTTCTGAAGCTCCTCAAGGCCCCCCGTCCATCCATCGGTCTGCATCTGATGTACCAGACCGGACTGATGCACCGGGTGTTCCCCGAGATCGCCCAGATGGCCGGGGTGGATCAGGTGAAGGACCACCACCACAAGGATGTCTTCCGGCACACGTGCAAGGTCGTGGACAACATCAGCGCGGTGACGGAGAATGTCTGGCTGCGGTTCGCCGCGTTGGTGCATGACATCGCGAAGCCGCGGACGAAGGCGTACCAGGAAGGAGTGGGTTGGACCTTCCACGGCCATGAGGAGATCGGGGCTCGGATGATGAAGAAGGTGTTCCAGCGCCTGCGTCTGCCGCATGCCCAGCTGCCATATGTGGAGAAGCTTGTCCGCCTGCATCTGCGGCCGATGGTGCTGGTGGATGAGGAGGTCACGGATTCCGCGGTACGCCGGCTGATGTTCGAGGCAGGTCCGGCGATCGACGATCTCATGGTATTATGCCGGGCGGATATCACGTCGAAGAATCCCTCGCTGGTCACCCGCTACCTCCGGAATTATGATCTGGTCATGGTGAAGATCCGGGAGGTGGAGGAGAAGGACCGGATCCGCAACTGGCAGCCGCCGGTCAGGGGTGAGGAGATCATGGCCGTGTGCGGCATCGGTCCGAGCCGCCTGGTGGGCCAGCTCAAGGATGCCATTGAGGAAGCCATTCTGGACGGGAAGATCCCGAATGAGCACGATGCGGCGATGGCATATTTGCTTGAAATCAAGGATGAAATCCTCAAAAAGGCCTCTCTTTCATGAAACTTTGCCGCGTGAGAAACGTCTAATTCTGGGAATGGATCAGGCCCAACCGAGGAACGAAGGCATTTCTCCTGGTGTTTTTCCCACAGTCCAGGACCATCCCCAGCATGCACCTGTCCTTTCGTCCCACAACTACCAAGAGATGGAGTGTACCATGAGTGTGCGTCTCATAGCCCTGAGTGTTGCACTGGTGTTTGCGGCCGTTGTTGCCGGAGCGCAGACCAGGACATTGACCCTTGACGAGGCCACGAAGATCGCCCTCGAGCGCAACCTGAACGTGGTCCAGGCAGAGAACAACGCGTCCTCGACCGAGAGCGGTGTGCTGGCCGCGTATGGCCGGTACCTGCCCACGCTGAGCGCTTCCGGGTCGTGGACCCGCACCCAGATGGAGGGGCCGATCTATACGCAGGGTGTCGCGATCCCTGGATCGAACGCGAAGCAGACGGTGGGGAGCTTCTCGGCCGGTGTGAATGCCGGGTTGACGCTCTTTGACGGCTTTGAGCGTGAGGCGAACCTGAACCGGGCACAGGCGACATCTGACGCGACGGGCCATACGCTGGTTCGCACGAAGCAGTCGATCGTCTTCCAGGTGGAAAGTTCCTATCTGAACGTTCTGCGCCAGGAGCAACTGGTGAAGGTCAGCGAAGAGAATCTGAAGCGCGACCGCCGGCAGCTCGAGCGCATCGTCGAATCCAACCGCGTTGGCGCACTGTCGCTGGCTGATGTCTACCGTCAGCAGTCGCAGGTCGCATCGGATGAACTGAGTCTGATCAATGCGCAGAACGCATTCGACAAAGCGAACGCCGATCTTGTTGCGCTCATAGGGTTGAATGTCGCCGATGACTACCGGTTCGCGGATGCCATGATCTCGACGACGCTGGACTCCACGGAGCTCGGTGCGACCCGCGCCCGGTACCGCGACCTTGGTGTTCTCACGAACACCGCGTTGCAGGCGCGTCCGGACCTCCTGGGTGCGATGGAGAACCTCGATGCGTCGTCGTCCAGCGTGACGATCGCGCGTTCAGGGTATTTCCCCACGCTCAGCGCCACGGCGGGCCTGAATGGGAACAACGAAGAATTCAGCAGGTTGTTCGACTACAAGACGATCTTCTGGGGCCTGCGGCTGAACTGGACCCTCTTCGATGGCTTTGCCACGAACCAGGCGATCCAGAGTGCGGCGGCCTCGGAACGCAACGCCGAGATCTCGGTCGCCCAGGCGAAGCGCAACATCAGTGTGGAAGTGAAGAAGGCGCTGCTCGACCTCGATGCTGCCATGAAGCAGTATGAAGTGAGTCAGAAGGGTTTGACCTCGGCATCCGAGGACCGGAAGATCGCGGAGGAGCGGTACAATCTTGGTGCGGGCACGTTGCTGGACCTGCTGGTGGCCAGCGCGAATTTCGTCGGCGCCGAAGCAAATGTCGTGAATGCCTCGTACAACTATATCATCGCCAAGCGGAATGTGGAATACGTCCTGGGTGAGCGGACCTACTAACGGAAGTTCAAGGAGAAGTGGCAATGGCAAAGAACGGTAAGAAGTCCCGGAAGAAGCTCTTCATCTTTTTGGGGATCGGCCTGCTCGTGGCGGTCCTGGGCGTGCTGCTCTGGTTCAGCAGCAAGAAGGAACCGGTCATCACCGTCCAGGTGGAAAAGGCCCAGATGCGGACCGTCACGCAGATCGTGACCGCGACCGGCAAGATCCAGCCCGAGGTCATGGTGAAGATCACCCCCGAGGTCAGCGGCGAGATCGTGGCCCTGCCGGTGAAAGAAGGTCAGAAGGTGAAGAAGGGCGACGTGCTGATGAAGATCAAGCCCGACATCTATATCGCGCAGCGCGATCAGTTCGCTGCCGGCCTGCTCTCTGCCAAGGCCGGTCTCAGCAAGAGCGAACCCGAGTTCCGCCGCGTGGAATCGCTCTTCAAGAAGGGCCTCGTCTCCGAGTCCGAATTCGATGTCGCCCGCGCCGCGTATGAGTCGAACAAAGCCGCCTATGCCCAGGCCACCGCATCGCTGAACCAGGCGAACGAGAGCCTCCGGAAGACCACTGTCATCGCCCCGATGAACGGCACCGTCAGCCAGTTGAACTCCGAACTCGGCGAACGGGTGCTCGGTACGCAACAGTTCCAGGGAACCGATGTGATGACGATTGCGGACCTGTCGCGGATGGAAGCCCGCGTCGAGGTCAGCGAGAACGATGTGATCATGGTGACGGTCGGCGATACTGCCCGCATCGAAGTGGATGCCTTCCCGGACCGCAAGGTGACCGCGGTGGTGTATGAGATCGCGAACACGGCCACCTCGAAGGGGGCCGGGACGCAGGAAGAGGTAACGAATTTCGAGGTCAAGATGCGGATCGTGAACGCCGACATCCAGCTCCGTCCGGGCATGTCGATGACGGCGGATATCGAGACCGAGACCAAGCCGAATGTGCTGACGGTGCCGATCCAGAGCGTGACGACCCGCATGCCCAAAGTGGACGTGAAGCCTGGCGAGGGTGATGGCCAGAGCGGCATGGTGATGGCATCGGGAACGACGCCGAAGAAGAAGGATGAGAACAAGGCGAAGGAGATCGTGTTCGTGGTCGACGGTGGGGTGGTCAAGGCCATGCCCGTGCGGCGGGGCATCAGCGACGATTCCTACATGGAGATCACCGAAGGATTGCCGGAGGGTGCGCAGGTCGTGTCCGGCAGCTACAAGGCGATCAACCGTGAACTCGAGGATGGTGCGAAGGTGCGGGTGGACGAGCAGAAGAAATCGGCTGTGAAGAAAACCGGCGAGGGCGCGTAACATGAACGTCATTGAACTGCGGGACATCGTCAAGACCTATGACATGGGCGGGGCGGAGCAGGTGCTGGCGCTCCGCGGGGTCTCCCTGGCCATCGGGAAGAATGAGTATGTCGCGATCATGGGCCCGTCCGGTTCGGGCAAGTCCACCCTGATGAACATCATCGGCTGTCTCGATACGCCGACATCGGGGCTGTACCAGTTCAACGGCGTGAATGTCAGCGAGATGGGCGACAACGACCTTGCCCGGGTCCGGAACAAGGAGATCGGGTTCGTGTTCCAGACGTTCAACCTGTTGCCACGGTCGGACGCGTTGCACAACGTCGAGCTTCCCCTGATCTATGGTGGCGTGTCATCGTCGGAACGGCGGCAGCGGGCGCTCGAGACGCTCGACCATGTGGGGCTGGGCGACCGCGTCCATCACAAGCCCAATGAGCTGTCGGGTGGGCAGCGCCAGCGTGTGGCGGTGGCGCGCGCTCTCGTGACCCGGCCTTCGATCATCCTGGCGGATGAGCCGACGGGGAACCTGGACACGAAGACGGGCGAAGAGATCATGGCGCTCTTCGAGGAATTGCACCACCAGGGGAACACCATCATCCTGGTGACGCACGAGGCGGACATTGCGGAGCATGCGCACCGGGTGGTGCGTTTGCGCGACGGCAAGATCGAGACCGACGAACCGGTCCAGAAACGCAGGGTCAAGACGGCAGCCACCGCGTCCTGACCGGAAGGAACTGACGGATGTATCTTCTCACAGAGTTGAAAGAGGGGCTCCTGATCTCGTTCCGCGCGGTCAGGGCCAACAAGATGCGGTCGGTGCTGACCACGCTCGGGATCGTGATCGGCATTGTCTCGGTGACGTTGATGTCCACCGCGATCGAAGGCGTGAACCGCGCCTTCGCGCGGAGCGCGGCGGCATTCGGGACCGACGTTCTGTACATCCAGCGCTTTCCGTGGGTCGGCAATGAGGATTGGGCACTCATCCGCAACCGGCGCATGCTGGAGACGAACTTCGCGGCGAAGATCGAACGGCAGTCGCAGTTCAGCGACGCGGTCGCACCCGTTGTGGGTACGCGCCGGCGCGTGAACCTGGGCGACCTCAGCATGGAGGATGCCTTCGTCAGCGGCACCACCTATCAGTACATGAACGCCGCGGGCGTCACGCTGGCTGATGGCCGCTTCTTCACCGCGGAAGAGTCGAGCGGCGGCCGCCCGGTCTGTACCATTGGCGCGAATGTCGCGGAGACGCTCTTCCCGCGCGAGGATCCGATCGGGAAAGTGATCCGCGTGGGAGGATATCCCTATACCGTGCTGGGGGTGTTCGAAAAGCAGGGCGGCCTGTTCGGCGTGTTCACCTCGGACAACCGGGTGTTCATCCCGCTCCTGTCGTTCGAATCGCACTTCGGCGGACGCCGGCGGGATGTGACGATCCAGGTGCGCGTTGCCGACATCCAGCAAATGGAGGATGCGAAGCTCGAGCTCGAAGGGATCATGCGGAAACTCCGGCACATCGCGCCCGGCAAGAAAAGCGACTTCAGCATCAACCAGCAGGAGCTGCTCACCGAGACCTTCGCGCCGATCAGTCTGACCATCGCCTCGATCGGTCTGTTCATCACCGGCCTGTCCCTCTTCGTGGGCGGCATCGGCATCATGAACATCATGTTCGTCTCGGTGACCGAGCGGACGAAGGAGATCGGCATCCGGAAAGCGATCGGGGCGCGTCAGCGCACGATCCTGCTCCAGTTCCTCGTGGAGGCCGCGGCACTTTGTCTGATCGGCGGCATCATCGGATTGATGATCGCGTTCCCGCTGAGTCTCATCGTGGACCAGGTCCTGCCGACGGCGATGCCGCTGTCGGTCGTGTTCATCTCGATCACCATTTCCCTCCTCGTCGGGGTGGTGTCCGGGTTCCTCCCGGCGTACCGCGCGGCCAAGATGGATCCTGTGGAGGCCCTCCGGTATGAGTAAGATCGCAATGGAGCTGGCGAATTTCAGGGAGAGCCTGCAAATGGCCCTCTCGGCGGTCCGGACGAGCAAGTTGCGCTCGATCCTGACCCTCCTCGGCATCGCCGTGGGTGTCTTCTCGATCATCTCCGTGATGACCGCCGTCGGGGTGCTCAAGAACAGCATCGAAGAAGGGATGATGCAGCTCGGAGCGAACACGTTCCAGGTGCAGAAATTCCCTGCGTTCAATACGGGTCCGGATGACCGCCGGCGGTTCCGCAACAGGAAGGACATTACGATCGAGCAGGCGGAAGCGGTGCAGGAGCGTGCAACGCTTGCCGAAGCGGTCGGGATCGAGGTCTGGAGCTTCGGGAAAGTGTTTGTCTGGCGGGGACAGAAGACCAATCCGAACATGCAGGTCGGCGGGGAGAATCTGGAAGGGCTCGTGACGAACGACTGGGTCGTGGATGTCGGCCGCTCTTTCTCCCCGCAGGACGTGGACGAGGGCAGGAAGGTGATGATCCTCGGACAGGCGGCAGTGGAGAAACTGTTCCCCCCGAGCATCAGTCCGATCGGAGAAGAGATCAGGGTTGACGGCACGATCTATCAGGTGATCGGGGTGTTCGCCAAGAAGGGCGGCGCGTTGGGCGGGAACCAGGACCTGTTCGGTGCGATCCCGATCACGACCTACATGGCGAAATACGGGAAGGCCAACCGCAGTGTGAACATCATGGTGAAGGCCCGCAGCAAAGAGCTGCTCGATGACACCATCGAACAGGTGCGGTCGGTCCTGCGCGCGGCCCGGAAGGTCGATCCGGGTGCGGAAGACGACTTCGCCTACTACTCCAACGATTCCCTGATCAAGCAGTTCAATGAATTCACGCTCTACCTGCGCATGGGTGTCCTGCTCGTGAGTTCCATCGCCCTCCTGGCGGCGGGCGTCGGGATCATGAACATCATGCTCGTCTCTGTGACGGAGCGGACGCGGGAGATCGGGATCCGCAAGGCCATCGGGGCGCTGCGGAAGGACATCCTCGCACAGTTCATGATCGAGGCCATCATCCTCAGCGAGATCGGCGGCGTGCTGGGCGTTGCGGCCGGCATCCTCACCGGCAATATCGTCGGGGTGCTGCTCGAGGTCCCTGCCGTGATCCCGTGGGACTGGGCGGCGATCGGCATCATTGTCTGTTCATTCGTGGGACTTCTGTTCGGCGTCTATCCGGCATGGAAGGCAGCCAACCTGGATCCTATCGAAGCTCTCCGGTACGAATAGGGAGTCAGGGTGCGGGCACCGCTACGCTTCGTCCTGCTGACGATGCTCATAGGATTGGTCAGTGTGCCGGTCACCGCGCAGGTCGACCGGCAACTCCCGGATAGTCCCGTCTTCAAGCGGCGCGCGGTCAGCGCGCCGCCACTGCTTCTTCCCTCCGATGCTCTCTATGATATCTGGCAGGCATTTCTCGTGTCACGGAAAGCCAATGCCGGCGACCCTGTGGCGCAACAGGAACTCGGGGTGCGTTATCTGCTCGGCCGCGGGGTGGAGGCGGACAGCACGAAGGCTGCCTATTGGTTCTTCAAGGCTGCCGAGCAAAACATGATCTCGTCGCGGTTCAACCTCGGTATCCTGCTCTATCACGGCTGGGGCGTTTCCTGGAATCCCTTCGAGTCCTACAAGGCATTCCTGATCAGCGCCGAAGCGGGCATGCATGAGGCCGAGTTCGTTGTGGGTCTGCAGTACACCGAGAACCTTGTCGTCCCGCGCGACTTCACCGCCGCCCTGTATTGGGTCCGGAAGGCTGCGGAAGGGGGATATGCGCCGGCGAAAGAAGCCCTGCCCGAACTGGAACGAGCTGCGGCCCGCGAAGCGCAACAGAATGCCGCGGGGAGCGATTCGGCACGATCACCACTTGCGTTGTTCATGGAATCCGACGATGACTCGGCGGCCGGGCAGGCACTGGTATCATCGGTGTTGACCGGCAGTGACCCGGAGTTGCGGAAAGCACTGGGGTTATCGAGCATGCTGGAGAAGGAGATCAGTGTCGACTCTCTCCGGTTGCAGGGGATAACGTCAGCGGCCCAGGCCGGAAGCCCGGAGGCCCTCGCCATCCTCGGCAGGAACTATGAGAAGGGACTCGGAGTGCGGCGCGATGTGGTGCTCGCGTGCAGCTACTACATCCGGGCGCTCCGGATGGATTGGCCCCGCGCATCACAGCTCCTCTCCCGCCTGGTGCAGGAACAAGGAGTGATCGCGCACATCCGCTCGCAAGCCCGTCACAATGATTTCGAAGCCCAATATGTCTGGGTCGCTCTCCTGGGATTGGGCTATGAGGGGCTGCTGTTCAAGGAGCAAGCCGTGCTTACGACCAGCCAGGCGATCCAGATGCTCAAGGCGGGTGTCGACCGCGGGCATGTCCCGTCGATGAATGAACTCGCGTTGTGCTATTATGCGGGGCGGTGGGTCGGGGCTGATCCGGCGGAAGCATTCCGGCTCTGGACGCGATCCGCGGAGGCCGGGAGCAGGGAAGGGATGATCCGGCGCGCGGTGGTCACCCTGCGGCAGGACGCCGACAGCCTGGCCCGCGCGAATGCGCTCTCGGTCCTGGAACAGGCGGCGGATGACGGCTCGATCCTTGCCGAGATGGCGCTTGCCTGGTGCTACGAAAAAGGGATCGGGGTCCCCGTACGGACCTCGGATGCCGTACGGCTTTACCGTCTGGCTGCCCGGCGCGGCAGCCAGGATGCGTACCGCGCCTTGCGGCGACTGCATGATGCATTGCGTCCTGACGAGACGCGCTACTCCATCGACGAACTCTAGACCGTCTCGCCGTCCAGTACGCGCCGGATCGTCGATAGCATCTCGGTGACGGTGAACGGTTTGTGCACCACCCCCCGGGCTCCCAGCGCCATCAACTGATCGGTCTTATCCTTCTTCACGTACCCCGTGCTGAACACGGTACGCACGCCCTCGTTGATGCGACGGAGCTCGGCGAACACCTCGTCGCCGGCCAGTTTCGGCAATCCAAAATCCAGCAGCACCAGATGTATCCTGTCGTGGTGTTCACGATACACGCGGACCCCATCCTCGCCATCGACCGCCTCGAGCACTTCATAACCCGCGCGCGTCAGGATCTCGCGCACCAGCGAGCGCAGCATCTCTTCATCCTCGACCACGAGAATGGTCTCCCTGCCGCCGAGTTGCGCGATCAGCGATTCGGAGGGCATGCCGAGGGAGGACGGAGCGCGGGATTCCACCGGAAACGCCAGTGTGACGTGCGTGCCGGTCCCCGGCGTGCTTTGAATGTCGATGTACCCCTTGTGGCTCGTCACGATGCCATACACCACGGAGAGTCCGAGGCCAGTGGAGGTGGCGCGGTCGCGTGTTGTGAAGAAGGGTTCGAACGCGTGCCGCAGGGTATCGGGATCCATTCCGTCGCCGTTGTCGATGATCTCGATGCACACATACTGACCCTCGTTCGGGTTGGGGAAGCGCACCCTCAGGTCCGCCCCGTTCAGCATGCGCGTGGTGATCGTGATGGTGCCGCCCCGCGGAAGGGCGTCACGGGCATTCAGCAGGATGTTCAGGAGCGCCTGGTGCAGCTGATTCTGGTCGGCGGAAACGAACGGATTGACCGGATCGAGCTGCTCGTGGAAGGTGATGGTGCGCGGGAAGATCTCGATCACCATGTGCATCAGGTCCTGCAACAGCCCGTTCACGTCGACCGACGTGAACTGCAGATTGGCCTTGGTGGTCACCCCGATCAGCTGCTGGATCAGAGAAGCCCCGCGGCGCACGGCCTGGTTGATGGCCGTGACGCTCTGCGAGATCTTGGCGGGGTCATCCATGGTGCGTTCGAGCCGCGACGAGTACCCGAGGATGATGGCCAGGATGTTGTTCAGGTTGTGGGCGAGCCCGACGACCAGAGTGCCGATCGATTCCATCTTCTGGGCCTGGAGGAGTTGCGATTCCAGTGCCCGCCGCTGGGCTTCGGTCTTCCGTTTGTAGAGAGCGACCTCGATCGAGGAGTGGAGTTCGGTGTCCTCGAACGGCTTGATGAGGTAGCCGAACGGCTCGGTGACCTTGGCCCGTTCCACGGTCTGCTTGTCCGCGTACGCTGACAGATAGATCACCGGGATGTCGAAGCGGGCCCGGATGGCTTCCGCTGCCTGGATGCCATCCATGGGCCCTTCGATGCGGATGTCCATGAGGACGAGGTCGGGGTGGAGGGTCTCCGCCCGCTGGATCGCTTCCTCTCCGGTGGAGACCATGTCCACGACCGCATAGCCGAGCTTCCGGAGCCGGGAACGGATGTCGCCGGCAACGATGCGCTCATCCTCGACGATGAGGATGCGCGGGCTGACGATCTGGGGTGACGCGTAGCGGGGGTCGAGAGACGGTGCTGTCGTCATACCATCATGCCTTCATCCGTTTGCCCTTTTCTTCATACGTGAAGATCCAGCCACAGACCTTTCCGGGATCGATCTCGGTGAGGTTCTTCCAGTATTCCCGGTTGTGCATCGTCCGCGAGCTGGTCTCCTCATCCGGAAGTCCTTCCACCTCCTTGATGATCTGCGCGAACCGCTGGCGCCAGTGCTTCATGTTCTTCTCGCGGAGATCCACCCACCCATCGTGCGCCCAGCGGTCGATGCTGGAGGCGTTGACCGCGAATTCCTCCTGGCCCTGTGCCGGCGGTATCTTGATGGTCGAGGCGCGCACCAGTGAACGGCCGTCGGGCAGCAGGATCGGGATGCCAATGGAGATGATCTGCGACCGGAGCTGGTCGTCCGCTTCGATCAGATCGAACAGACGTCGGCTGAGGATGCTTGTTTCGGTGCGTGCCACCGTCCTCACGTCGCCGAAACAGACCTTGAGGAGGTACGATTCGTACAGCAGCTTGGAGAGCCGTGGCGGTCCGAGCATCTCGAACGCCACGGAGTCCACCCCATGATCCTGCTCCAGCTTGCGCATCGTTTTGAGTGCGCTGTGGAACATGTACCCCGCGCGGTACGTCGGTGCGAGCGTGGCATTGTCGAGCGCGTTGATGATGTCGTGGCCTGTGTTCCCGGCCCGGATCTCGAACACCGTGCTCTCGGCGATCTCCTCCGGCGTCACGAATTCCATCTGCCCGGGGGTGGAGATCGCTTCGAACTCCCCGCGTGAGAAGTAGCCGTTCTCGCCGGTATCGATGAACACCGAGCGGAGCTGCTCGCCGCGCGCGCGGGCGATGCCGGGCATAGACGGCTTCAGGGTCTTTGTCAGTTTCACCGCCCCTGCCACCGGACAGTCCTCCAACGGAATGCCGCGGCCACGCTTGGTGATATCGCCGTAGCCGATCGCTTTCCAGGCGATCGCCGCGGTGGGTTTGATCTCCTTGGTGATCGGGGCATCCGGGGTACGGCCCATCAGGAACAACAACAGGGTGTGTGCGCCGGCCACGGCCGACTTCGACAGCAGCACGCGCGACGGCCGTTCCTCGCTGTGGGTGTAGGGGATGTTCAGCCCCATACCTCCGGTTCCGCTGGTCCCGATCTTCACATAGATCTTCGTCCCAGCGAGCTGCATCGAGCGGTACATGAGCTGGACATGCCTGATGAGTTGGGGGACGTACAGGGTACAGATCAGCTGCTCGGTCACTTCGACGAGCTTGTCCGGCTTCGCCTTGCGTGTCCGTTGGACCGCCTTTGCTTCTTTCAAGACCCTGCGGGACGATTGGAAGATGTCCTGGTAGGCGATGCCGGTCGCGGAGTTCACGCAATCCACCACGATGTCCGGTTTGAACTTCTGGAGGAGCCTGTACAGACTTGACCGTTCCAGGACCGGCCCGCTGAGTTCTTCGAGCATATCCTCGATCATCATCGCGCGGTACTTCTTGCTCGCGAGCATGCGGTCTCGTGGCAGATCCTTCAGTTCGTCGCGGACGAAGATGTTCCCCCACCAGGGAACGAAGAATCCCTTGCCTGCGTCAGGATAGAGGCGTTCGAGATCGGCGACAGCTTCACGTGCTTCGGATTCGGTGAGTGAGGTGACGATGAGGCGGCGGGGATGTTCTTCCATGAACTTGCGGCAGACTGCGGACCCCACGAGTCCCCAGCCGCCGATGATCAAGACCGTTTTGCCCTGGATATCCATGCGTACTCCCGGGTTAGAGAGGATGTTAGTGCCCTAATGTACGCTGCAATGTGAGAATAAGCAACGGGAGAAGCGCGATGGTGGGGAAACATATGCGGGAGTACCCGGGCACGTGGTTGCCGACAGCAGTAACGTGCGGTGCCTAGCGGGTGGAGAGGCGGACGGAATACGTCCGGTCGGCCCAGCCAAGATTGAGCCGCACGGCTTCGCCATGGCGCGCATCGAACCAGAACGTCAGACGGTCCAGGGTCTTCGCCACCTGTCCACCGGTCATGGGTACCCGGATGAGGTCCAGGCGGCTGTCATAGTCCGGGAGGGTCCCGGGGGGGCGCTTGCTGATGATCAGCGTGAAGCGCCGGGGTGAGGGGATGGAATAGAGCGTGTACGAGCCACGGGGGACGCGGACCCCACCGAACCGGATATCCTCAGTTGTGGTGAAGGACGTGGAGAGGTTTGCGCCTGTGCGCCAGACCGAATCCCAGGGAACGACGACTCCCCAGATCGTTCGGCCGCGCACGGCAGGACGGCCATACCGGATAGCGAGCCGGCCTCCGCCAAGGCGTGCGAACGCCGAATCGGCGGGGCTCAGCAGCGGGAGTGTTGCCCTGCGTTCGAAGGGGACCGAGACACGCGTGTTCTCCCACCGGAGGATGATCGATCCGGAGACACCTTTCCCGCGATCGATGGAGATCGTGAAGGTGTCCACCGGTGCAGGAATGCGCCGCATGGCCACGGGGAACCGGGCAAGGTCCTGCCGCTCATCGTACTGTGTACCCCACTGTCCCGTCTGCTTGTTCAGGATCATGGTCCAGCCCTTCTTCCCCGGGATCGTCCACACCGTGTACGTTCCGCGCGGCACCGGCATCCCGCCGAGGACCATATCGAACGTCGTGCGCAGATGCGTTGCCTGATTTGCGCCTGTGCGCCACACGCGGCCCCAGGGCACAAGATCGCCCATGATAACGCGCCCACGCATGGATGGCCGGCTGTAGGAGATCGCGACGATGTTGGTGTCGACCGCGAAGACGACGGAATCGCGGGGACTGAGGATCTTGCGGTCCTGTCCATTTGCCGCGTCGGTGAGGACGAGGACGCACAGGAAGAGCAGGAATGTCAGTGACTTCTGGATCATGGATCCGGGAGCTGGATGACCGTCACCCGCCCCGTGGTGTTGCACGGGGCGGGTGTGGCCAGGGGACAGTGAAGGGTCAGACCTTTTCCACAACAACGGCGGTGCCGTAGGCGAGAACCTCCGTCACGCCGGACATGACCTCATTGGCATCATAGCGCATGCCGATGATGGCATTCGCGCCCATCTCCTGCGCGTGCTGCAGCAGGAGGGTATAGGCCTCCTGCCGGGCCTTCTCGCAGAGTTCCTGCAGAAGGGTGATGTTTCCGCCGAAGATCGTCTGGATGCCGGCGCCGATGTTGCCGACGATCGAACGGGAGCGAACGGTGATCCCGCGGACGATGCCGAGCGTACGGACGACCCGGTAACCGTCCAGCGTGAACGCGGTGGTGACCATATGCTGATCCATGGGTTCCTACTTGATCTTGATGGAGGAAATCAGTTTGTCGTAGGCCGCGAGGTACTCGCTGCTCTGCGGCTTGAACCAATCCAGGATGACGCGATAGACCTTGTCATCCTTCACCATGAAGTACACGCGGCGCTGGACGTCCCTTGCGGCGGTATAGGTGAGCGTGATGGCAGGCTGGCCGCCGATGGTTGCCTTGCCCTGCACCGCGCCCGGATACTTGCCCTTGTTCTGCTCGACAACCTTCTCGGTGGTCAGGCCCTTGGCGCCGAACACGATGAACTGCACCGAACAATCCTGCCGCACGCCGCGCAGACTCAGTGCGAGATCGTTGTTCCCTTTGGCTGCGTTCTCGAAGTTGAAGTTGTCCGGGTACTGGAAGGAGAACAGCTTGGCATCATAGTCCGTGAACACATCGGAGGGGAGGGTCGCATCGCGGCCCGGTTCAACGGCGCGCGGTAGTGTGAAGCTGGCTGCGACGGAATCAAAGATGGTCGCATGTGACGCATACAGGTCACCGAAGCCGCGGAATGCGATGTCGTACAGGACCGTGTCGAGCTCCAGATAGATGTGGTGACCGGTCTCTTTGATCTTGGCACTGTGGTTCGCTGTGTACGGGACCTTCGTTGCGGGCTTGCCGGCAATGGTGGTCGGGGCGGGCTGACCCAGCACGAATCCGGAGCTGGTCAGTTCGGCAAGGATCGCCGTCTTCTGCTCGGCGGGGTTGCTGGCCCTGATCACGTCCACGCTCATCAGGACGCCATCGGGATACGGGCCCGTCGGATCCATGAACCGCTGCCCTGCTTCGAGCGTGTTGTAGATCCGGGGCCGGCCGGCTTCGCCACCGGCCACCCAGCCCTGGGGATGGACGAAGTGGAACCCGTACTGCGGATCGCGATACTCCTGCATGGCTCCGACCGGAAGGGGGGTGACCTCTTTCTTTCCTCCGCAGCCGAGAACGAACAGGCTCACCAGCAGCACTGCGATCGAAAGTCCTACGGTGTTACGCACGTTGGTCATGGCGTTCCCTTTTACTGTAAGTTGACGTGTTGATGGAGAATCAATGCCGTTGTCATGTGCCGGTGAGCCGGGCAGGTCGTGCCAAGATAGGGAAAAGGGAGGACTTCATCAATATGATAATGCCACGCGTTTTCGGGGGGGGGGAACACCGGGGCCGGGGTGCCGCTCCGGATGAACGTACCATGTTCCGGAACAACACACCGGCCCCATCATGCGGGAGGAGAACCTTCCAGCCACCCCTCCCGCCGCCCTTCGCTGCCTCAGCTCATCGCCGAATGCAGTTCCTTCTTCACAGTGTTGCGGAGCTTTTCCACCCTTCCACGAATCTCCCGTCCCACGCTCCGCAATTCCTCCTGCAGGTGCCGCAGATCCTGCTGCAGCTTCATCCGGTCCAATTGAAATACCTTCATGTCGGGCGCCCCGTGGGGGACGGCCGGCGTGCCATGGCGATAGAAGAAGCCTGCAGCCGGTGCTGCGTCCACCTCCATACGGAGCGTCAGCGGGGTGCCCCGGCGCAGCACGGCCACGGCCACGGAATCGCCTTCCTTCATCTCCGCCAGCGCACTGTGCACATCCCCCGGTTCCGTGATCTCCTCGTCAGCGACCTTCATGATAACGTCGCCCGCTTTGAACCCGGCTTCCTTTGCCGCGCTTCTCTTCTGTACCTCTTCGACAAGCACTCCCTTGCCGGCAGGGGCGCCGAAATACTCCGCAAGCTGCGGATTCAGATCCATGAGGGTCAGTCCGTTCACGGCATGCATCGAGGAGAAGACGTTCACGTGGACCGGTGGCACCGGAACCTCGTGAAGCTGCCGGAGCGCCTGCGGCACGGGAAGCGCACCGACCGTTACCGCGAGCGTCTTCTTCTGGTCCTTCCGTACCACGGTGACCGTGGTCTTGATGCCGGGTTCGACGGCGCGGACCGCCTGAGTCAGTTCGCCTGCATCATCGATCGTGGTCTTGTTGAACTCCACGATCACATCATGCTCCATGATCCCTGCCTCGGCGGCCGGACTCTCGTCCACGACCTCGGTCACGAGGGCCCCTGTCTTGACCCCGAGTTTCATCTCCTTCGCCTGTGCCGGGCGCAGGTCCTGAATGGCGACGCCGAGGTACCCGCGGTGACCGTCTTCCGCGGAACGCAGCCTGATCCTGGCTTCCTTGCGCGGACCTTCGCCGGCGGTGCTGCACGCGCTGCCGGAAAGGAGCAGCGGCAGAAGCAGAACAAGTGTTGTCAATGTACGCATCATCTGTCTCCTCATTGTGTGACGTTCCGGGGGTTGGACACGCCACCGGGTGTGTCCGTTGACGCGCCGGTTCATTCTTCGCGGAGCAACCGGATAAGAGCCGCACGTGAACGCTCTGTGCCCATGCTGCCGAGGTACATCACCGCGCTGTTGCGCACATCATCATCGGAGTGCGTGCGGGCGACCTCGGCAAGGAAATCCGTCGCACGCGCGTTCCCGATCGACGCGATGGCGTAGAGCGTGGTGCCGAGCCGGGGATCGCGCGTCTGACCGGTGCCGCTGAACTGGCGGAACAGCGCGATCAGGTCCTCGACGGCCTTGCCCCGCTCCGGTGCGCTCTGCGCATACACTTCGATGGCGGACCGCTGGAATTCCGGTGCTGCATCGGTCCGGGCGATCTCCAGCAGGACGGACCGCGCTTCGGGTTGCCGCAGCGACCCGAGTGAATACACCGCCGAGAGACGAAGCTGAGGCGGTTGCTGCGGATCCATGATCACTTCCTTGAGTGCCTGAGGGGCATCGGCATTGCCGCGGGACTGCGCGAGTTCCTGCATCGCCTTCAGGCGCATGCGCGCCTGGGGATCCAACGGTTGCTGCGGGGTGCGGACGATCTGCGGTGGAATGCTGCGGATGATGATCGTATCGCCGTGTCCGAACACCATCAGCCGGTGTTCTTCCATCACCTGCTGCGATTCGCGCAGTCTGCCGAGGTCCTCGCGCAGCCGGCCGATCTCCTGTCCGATGCCGATACGGATCTCGTGCCGCGGGATGGGTGCCGTACGGAACTCCTCCATGCGTGCCAGTTCCTGGCCGACCTCGAGCATGCGGAGGTCGGCGACCGCGTCGTCCAGATACGGGCTCTGGGGGAAGTCGCGCAGGAGTTTCCTGTACAGCGTGGCCGCTTTCGCGGGGTCCTGGTCCTTCCATGAATAGGCGGTCCAATATGCGGCGTCATCCGCGAACGCACTCCCCGGGTAACGCCGCTGAAGCTCCGCAAAGGACTTGCGCGCCCGCGCCCACTGCTCGCCCAGCACCGCGGCATATCCCTCGCGATACAGGACGTAGGCCGGATCATCCATTGCGGGGGTGAACACAACGAATGCGAATGGTGATGCCGCCGCCGGAGGCGCCTCCTGTCCCAGCGTTGCTGCCGGGAACGCCCCGACGGCGAGCATCGCCACGCGTACAGCCCACTCCCACCGCGGGGCCGTATGATGGTCTGTCTTATTCCGCATACTTCACCTGTTGATAGAGGGTTTCCGCGATCCGCAATTTGAACAGGAGATTCTTGGATTCGATCCCCTGTCGGATCATTGCGACCCCCGGTGACGCATCTTCGGGGGTCATGTTCGCCAGTTCGATCTGGATCTTTTCCAGATCGTTGATCAGCCGGGTGGAGTTCACATCCAGAGGTTCCTCACGCAGTGCGCGCGCCTCCGTCACCAGTTCGCGCGACGCGAGGCGTTCGGCCTGAAGGTCCGTTGTCTGATCCTCCGGCAGCTTCATGTTTGCCACGCCCACGAGCAGGGTCCGCGAACGATGCAGGTACTTCTGCAGGCGCGTGGGCCGGACGGCGGCCGAGGAATCCACCACGACCGCGTCGGCAATGGCCGGTGCCACCGGGGTGGGGGCGTGTCGCATCACCTTCCAGGTGATGAGGGCGCTGCCCGCAACGATCACAAGGGCCGCGAACGTGATGGCGACGCGGTATTGTGGCGTGGGGCCGGGTCTCATCCAGCCGGCCAGCCTCCGGTACCACGGTTGCGTCCGGTCCTGTGCAGCGATCTGCATGTCCACTTCGTTCAGGAGCGTGTTCCAGAACGCCGGGGGCAACGACGCCGCGGGATCGAAGGCGACCGGTTCCTGCGAGGCGATGAACGCCTGCAGTTCTTCGGCCTCCGCGGCGCAGGAAGGGCACGAGCGCAGATGCACGGCCACCGCTTCGCGGTCCGTTGCGGACAGTCCTCCCTGAAGGTAATCGTACAGCTGGATCTGTATCGTGGTATGCATTGTCATGCAAGGTCCTCCCGGAGATACTGCAACTTCTCCCGCAATTTCTTGAGCCCCCGGAACAAATGGGTCTTCACGGTCCCTTCGGAACACCGCAGGATCGTGCTCACCTCGCGCGTGGACAGTCCTTCGATGTGCCGGAGCGTCACGACCGTTCGCTGCAAGTGCGGCAGGGTGCGCAGGGCTTCATCGAGATGATCACGCACCTGCCGAGCGTGGATGTCGTGATCCTGTGTCGTGCCGGGTTCCGCGATCTCGTCCACCCGGATCTCCCGCCTGGAGCGCGCGTTCCGTGACCGGATCTGATTGAGGGCCACGTTGGTGACGATCCGGTGGAGCCATGTTGCGAACTCCGCATCACCGCGGAAACCCGGCAGGGCATGATACGTCCGCACCAGGGCATCCTGCACGACATCGTGCGCTGCTTCCTGGTCCTGCACGAAACCGTATGCGACGTTGTAGGCCTGCCTCATGTGGCGCTCGACCAGACAGCGAAATGCGCTACGATTCCCGTTCTGTGCCTCACGGATCAACTGCTGCTCGTCAGCAGCGGGCATGCGGGGTTTCCTGGATTATCCGGATCTGATGGTTAGACACGCGCCTCCGGGGGAACGTTGACTCCCGGGGCAGGGGCGCGCCGGGCAACAGGGAGAGCGGGTCAGAAATGGGCAGACCCGCCGGGAACGATCGGCGGGTCTGGCCGTCCTCTTGTAGGACGATGGGATACCCGGGTTTGTTGCGGGACCGGCTACTGGAACTTGAATTCCTTCACGTTCCCGTAGATGGGGATGAAGATCTCGGGTTGCCGGGCATTTGAGGTCGTCAGGAACATCCCCTCCGAAAGGATCGCATTCACCTTTTCGGGGGTGAACTCCGCCGACACGTCCGCCGTTGCGCCCGGTTCGATCGGTTCGGCCGGGATCGTGAGCTTGAGTCCGCCGAGCTGGCACCGCCAGCCGGTGATCTTCAACGGCTCTTTGCCGTTGTTCTTGATGGTCATGGCCTGTGTGGCCCTCCGGCCGACCTCGGCGTCCTTGAACCAGAAGTGTCCGGGCGTGAGCAGGATCTCATCGATAACGTAGGCGGTGAACTCGATCACCACCCGCGGATCATTCGTGGCATTGGAATGGACGGTGACGGTCTTGTGCACTTTGCCGGTGAAGTTGCGCGAGTTGAACGAGATCGAGATGACCGCCGATTGTCCCGGAGGTATCGAACGCTGCGACGGCGCGGTGCCCGTGCATCCGCACGATGCCTCGATGTCCGCCAATTGCAGGACCTCGGTGCCGGTATTCTTCAGCAGCACTTTCTTCTCGGCGATCGTGCCCCGGAGGAGCTCTCCGAAATCGAAGGATTTGTTCTCCACGATCTGGATGGCCGGCTGGGCGTACCCGATGATGGAGGTGAGGAGGATGGCCCCCATGAGACCCGCAATGCGCTGAGACATCATGACCGTACGATCTTTCGTGGACGTGACTAGTAATCTGTGGACTTCGGGTAATTCTTCGGTGCTTCCTGCGTGTGCGGCAGGAACGCCGCGAGGCGGAGGCGGAACACGCCGCGGTCGCGTACCCCGGCGATCAGGACCCCGTGACCCGCGTGCCATGCAAGCGATACCGGGGTCCCGGGAAGGGTCTGTTCGAACGTGCGGGTCCATGTCGTGCCTCCGTCGATCGTCAGGAACACCACGCGGTCATTCACCAGCGCGACGAAACTGGATGGGTCCTGTTGATCGCGGCCGAAGAGCACCCGGTCGGTCATCTCCCACGGAGGAGAGAACCTGCTCCATTCCGTGCCCGCGGTCAGCGACCGGTAACAGGTCCCGGCCGCGGTCCAGGCATACATGACCTTGGTATCTGTTGGGTCCAGCGTGACGAACGACAGCGAGTCGGTGCCCAACCCGTATCGTGTGACCTCCCACGAGATGCCGCCGTCCGCCGTGATGAGAACGGCTGAGGGCGACGCGGGGGCGAACACGGAACCCGCGTTGGAGGGGAGGAACGAGAAGGACCTCGCGGGTGGGGTCTTGCCGCTGGGCCGCGATTCCCTCCAGGTCGCTCCGCGATCGGTGCTGTTGAAGATGCCCCTGTCCGTGGATGCGAGCATCCGTGTCGGGAACCAGGGGTGCTGTACGAGGAGCGTCGGGGTGGCCGGGATCGAGCGTGCGAATTCCTGCCAGTGCATCCCTGCGTCGGTGCTGCGGAATGTCCCGGCGACGGTCGTTGCATACATGTAGTGGCGCTGGCGGGGATCGATGGAGATCGATGTGACCTGCCCACCGTTCAACCCTTCGCCGACCGGGAGCCACCGTGCGGAGTCGGGACGGAAGTGGATGAGCGCATCTCCTGCGGCGGCGAAATATCCGGCGTCCGCAGGGTCGAAGACGAGAAGAGTGGCGGTCGCTCCGCCAAGCTGGTCATCGGCAGGCGCCCAGGTCGCACCACGGTCCAGCGACGACAGGAGTCCGATCGCGCTGCCAAAGGCGAACAGGCGTGTACCTGCCGGTGCCGGGACCGCCGCAGCACTCAACTTCGGGAGTCCGGCGCCGAGGGACTGCCAGCTCTCGCCGAAATCGCGGGAGACCAAGAGACCCTTCCTGGTGCCCGCGTACACGACGCCGGCGAGGTGCGGATCGCCATGCAACGAACGGATCGTGTTGCCTGCCGCGCCGGGATGGACCGGGCTCCACAACTCACCACCGTTGGTCGTGCGGAAGATACTCCCCGCATCGGTTCCCAGCAGGAGCGTGTTGCTTTCACGTGGATGGATCAGGAGGTGCGTCGAGCGCGCCCCGAGCTGTGTCGCGCCACGCGCGAGCGCCGTCCATGTGTCGCCTCCGTCCGTGGAGGTCAACAATCCGAACGTTCCCGCCGCTGCAAGGATGCGGTCCGGCCGGCCGGGGTCAACGACGATCGTCCAGACGGTGGCAAAGGCCAGCAATGAATCCTTCTGCTGCGGTACGGGGTGCCAGGTCGCTCCGGCATCGGTGGACCGGAAGATCCCATGGCCCTCGGTGCCAATGAAGCGGCGTTCGGGCTTCCATGGATCGTAGGTGAAGGACAGGACCGCGATGGGCAGTTGGCCGGGAGGTGTGAGCGGCACCACCTGCCACGTGCGCGCACTGTCCGTCGAACGGAAAAGGCCGCGTTCCGTCATCGCGTAGATCCCGTTGCGATCGTCCGGATCCGGTGTGAATCCACCGACCGGATACCCCCGCGCCACCGGGGTCCGGTAACTCCAGCTCTTGCCCGCGTCGAACGAGACGGCGGTCTCGCCATTGGTAAGTCCGGCAAAGACCGTCATGCCGGTTCCCAGAGGATGGACGGCGGAGACGTTCAGCGCGTAGGGTCCGGGCAACGCCTCCCAGTGAACACCTCTGGATGTCGGGGAGGAGCATGACAGACCCGCAGCCATTGTGCCGATGGCCACGCACCACAGGATGATGGACGTGCGACGAACGGTGTGACGACCCTCAGGATCCATGGTAGTCCTCGTGAAGTTCACGCGAGCGGTTCACCGTGGAAGACGGTGACGAGGTCTGCGGCGAAGGCCATCAGGTCGCGTGCAACGGCCTTTCCTTCGCGTGAGGCAAGTGCTGCGTCCATCGCGGCACGGGTGTCGAAGGATGCCTCGACCAGGAAGCTGAATTTGCTTTCACCGATCGGTGCACCCGTGACCCGGACGACATGCAGCGCGCGCAGCCCGGGGAACTGGCGCAGCAGGGGGACATGGATCTCCAGGAAATGCTTCTCGAAGTCCCCGTCGTCAGAGGGGCGTTTATAGAGTGCTACCAGTGTGATCATGCCGGGCCCATGTCGTGAATGATCGATGCAAAAATATAGCGACGGACGTGGGGAAAAGCAAACGTGGGTGTGGTGTGCCCTTTTCTCTCTCCTCTTTTTTCCGTACCCTGGAACATGAGCGCACCCGAACTCCCCCTGGATCTCTTCCATGATGCCCGGAGCGGGGAGCGGAATCTCCGCGCCTTGCATGAGCTGTTCCTCGGTTCAGGGAGCCGGGCATCGCTCGACGACTTCTCGCGGTCGATCCAGACCATCCTTCATTCCTCACCCGATCCCGACCTTGGGCTGACCAACCTGCTCCGGTACTGCGAGGTCAGCACCAGCAGGTCATCGCTGTTCACCGATCTGGTCGAGTATCCCGTCCTCCTCGATATGCTCATGCGGGTCCTGGGGAATTCACGGTTCTTTGCCGACATCCTCGTCCGTGATCCCGGCCTGTTCCGGTGGCTGACCGCGTCCGCGGTGCTCAATACCCCTGTTTCCGCCGCGGAATTGGCGGAGGAGACGGCCGGGATCACCGGCATGTTCCTCACTGCTGAACGGCGCATGGACGCCCTGCGGCGTCTGTTCCGCCGGCAGATCCTGCGGATCGGTGCGCGGGATGTTCTGGGTCTTGCCGACCTTGTCTCTGTGACCGCCGAGCTCTCGAGGTTGGCCGATGCGATGATCGACGCGGCGGTGCGCTGGGCTCTGGACCAGGCACGGGCAAAGGAGGGGCACGCACCTGACCTGCCGTTCTCCGTGATCGGGCTCGGCAAGCTCGGGGGAGGGGAGTTGAACTACAGCTCCGACATCGACCTGCTCTTCGTGTACGGTGATCCCGGTCCCGGCGACGATCCGGAACGAGCCTTGGCATTCTTCCACGCTCTCGGCGAGCGCATCGTCCAGCATCTGTCGCGGGCGACCGGCGAGGGGCATCTGTTCCGGGTGGACATGCGGCTGCGTCCTGAATCCGGGGCGGGTCCGCTTGCCCGCTCCCTGGAGAGTTATCTGCTGTACTATGAGTCGCGCGGCGAGCTCTGGGAACGGCAGATGCTCATCAAGGCACGGCACGTCGGTGGCGATGCGCAGTTGAGCGCGACATTCCTCCGCGCACTCGAACCCTTTGTGTATCCCCGCGCATTCCTCGAACACCCCGCGGAAGCGATCGTGCGCATGAAGGCGCGCATCGAGTCGACACTGGGCGAGACGACGAACATCAAACTGATGCCCGGGGGGATCAGGGATATCGAGTTCATCGCGCAGGCGCTCCAGCTCCTGCATGCCGGCAAGAACCCGCGCCTGCGTGGCGGCAACACCCTTGGGGCACTGGTTGCGCTCGGGGATGACGGCAAGATACCGGTCCGCGACGCGCGCGGACTGGCGAAGGCGTACACCTTCTACCGCACCATCGAGCACCGTTTGCAGATCATGCAGAATACGCAGACGCATACCGTTCCGTCCGATGAACGCGAACGGGGATTGCTCGCCCGCCGTGTAGGACTGCCGTCTGCATCGATCCTGAACCAGGAGATGCGCGATCACCTCCGACATGTGCGCTCGGTCTTCACGAAGGTGTTGCAGGGAGGAGAAGAGCAGGTGGCTGCAGGGCTAGAAGCGGCCATCGACGGCGTGCTGACGGAGGAGGCGACCCAGCGGATCCTGATCGACCTCGGGTTCCGTGACGTGCGGCAGGCGTTGCGGAACATGCGATCGTTGGCGTTCGGCTCAACGCTCACCGGTACCCGGGAAGCCGATACCCGTGCGCGCACCGCGTTCCGCCAGATCGCAACGGTCCTGTTCAATGATATCGCCTCAACGCCCGACCCCGACCTGACGCTGCACAGCATCACGCTCATCAGCGGGGCGCAGAGATTTCCCGGGTCGTTCTACGCCCAGATCCAGGACCCCCGCTTCCGGCGCTTCCTCCTCGAAACCTGCGCTGCGAGTCCGCGGTTTGCCAGGGCTCTGGGCGACCATCCGGTGCTGCTGGAGACCGTCGCCAATGATCCGGCCGGGTTGGAGCCGCTTGCGCCGGATGCGCTGGCTCCGACGGACGACCCGGTTCTCTTCCGGCTGTTCAACGAAGTGCGGGCCGGGTTGCGATTCGTGTTCGGCCTGTCCCGCTATGAGGAGCTGACCGCCGAACTCTCGCTGATCGCCGAGTCGGTGATCCGGCAGACGCTGCATGCCCGGCACCCCGGCCAGGAGACCCCGCGCCTTGCCGTGTTTGCCCTCGGAAAACTCGGGAGCCGTGAATTGACCTTCGATGCCGATGTGGACCTGTTGTGCATCGGTGCGGGGGAGGATCCCGACGATCTCAGTGGATTGGAGCGCCTGGCGAGTGAGACCGTGCGGGCGCTGACCGCCGTGACGGACCGGGGGCGCCTGTACGAGGTGGACATGCGTCTCCGTCCGGAAGGGAGGAATGCCCCACTCGTGACCGATCGATCCGCATACCGGGTCTATCTTGCGCAACGGGCATCGCTGTGGGAGCGGCAATCGCTGACACGTCTCCGCTGGATCGCGGGGGATGAGGCTCTCGGTCGCGCGGTGCTGGACGATGTGCGGGAATTTGTGTTTGGTGCTCCCATGCCCGCAGGATGGATCCAGACCACCGTGGAGATGCGCAAGAAGATGGAATCGCGCACGCGGACGCGGGGCGCGGCGATCATCGATATCAAGCTCGGGGCGGGAGGCATGGTGGATATCGAGTTCCTCGTGCAGATGCTGCAACTCGCCGGGGCGGTCGGTCCGGAGGTGCGGGGAGCGGATGTGTTCACCGTCGTGCGCGCTGCCCCACCTACGCTGATCAGCGCGGCTGAACGAGAGTTGCTTGCCGACGCGTATGCGTTCTACCGGCGGCTCGAGCTGTTCATCCGTATCACACTGGGCGAGCATGGCTCGATCCTTCCGGTGGAAGGAGCATTGGAGACCCTGGCGCGGTGCGCCATGCGGTTGCGCGGCCCGGAACTCGCGGCGCGTACCGACGCGACGATGAGGAATGTGCGGTCTCTTTTTCTCGAGATCGCGGGGAGGATGGAAACCACCACACCGGGATCATGATGACAGTCCTTTCTCGACTCTTCCGCCATCCGCTCCTGCCGGGCATTGCCGTTGCAGCGTGTGCATTCGTCGTGTATCTTCGGACCCTGATGCCCGGGATCGGGTTCATCGACAGCGGCGAACTGGTGACCGTTGTGCACACGCTGGGGATCGCGCACCCGACGGGCTACCCATTGTTCACGCTGGTCGGGTGGGTGTTTGCGCACATTCCGTTCGGGGGGGAGGAGGCGTTCCGGCTGAATGTGATGGCCGCGGTCTTGTGTGCTGCGTCGCTCGTCTTCTATTATAAGGCGGCGCTGGCCACCATGGCGGGGTCGGCCAGGAAGCTGCAGGTGCCGGGTGAGCTTGTGCCGTTCGCGGCGGCGGGTGGCGTGCTCTTCCTGGCATTCTCGCGGACCTTCTGGGTCCAGGCACTGGCGGTGGAGGTGTACTCGCTCCACCTGCTGATGGTGTCTCTCGTCCTGGTCCTTGTTCTCCATGCACGCTCTCAGAGGTCGATGGTGCTCTGGGTCCTTGCTGCATTCATGCTCGGGCTCAGCTTCACCAACCACATGACCACCATCCTGCTCGTCCCCGGGGTCCTCTATTTATATGGCACCTCGGTGGGTTCATGGCGTGGGATGGCTCGCGGTGTGGTGCGACTGGTCCCGGCGTTCGTTCTCGGGTTGTCGGTGTATCTGTATTTGCCGCTGCGTGCATCGGCCTCACCGTTGTGCAACTGGGGGGACCCCTCCTCGGTCGGTCGCCTGCTTTCGCACCTGAGCGGCAAGCAGTACCGGGTCTGGATCTTCTCATCGTCGGATGTGGCCATGAAGCATCTGGGCGCATTCGTGCAGGGGATCCCGGGGGAGTTCGCGGTCGCGGGGCTTCTGCTCGGGGTCATCGGCCTCGTGGTGCTGTGGATGAAGGACCGGCAGGTCGCCGTGGGCACCCTGATCATGTTCGTGGTCTGTGTCCTGTATGCGGTCAATTATGATATCCAGGATATCGACTCATACTACCTCCTGGCGTACGTGTGTGTGGGGTTGTGGGCTGGTGCCGGGTTGCTGGTTGTGGGTGGGTGGTTGGTGAAGGCGGCGGGGGTGCCCCGTGTCGGGGCCGGGGTGGTGCTGGTGGCGGTGGGGTTCCTGCCTTGTGTGGTGCACTATGGTGACGTCGACGAATCGTCGGATCATCTGGTGGCGGACTACACCGCGAACATGTTCGCGTCGGTGCAGCCCGGGGCGCTGGTGCTGTCGTATCAATGGGACTACTGGGTCTCGGCATCGTACTATGTGCAGGAGGTACGGCAGGAGCGCCGGGACGTGCTGGTGATCGACAAGGAATTGTTGCGGCGGTCGTGGTATCTGAAGGAACTTGCGGCGAAGTCGCCGGCGTTCATGGAGAAGGTGGCGACGGAGGTGGAGCTGTTCGGGCGGGAGTTGGCGAAGTTCGAGGCGGGTGTGCCGTACGACGGGCAGGTGATCGAGGCGCGGTACGTGGGGATGATCCGGGCGATGATCGTCCAGGGGATGGAGGACCGGCCGGTGTACGTGACGCCGGAGATCGAGCCGGAGTTCACGGTGGGGATGGTACGGGTGCCGGAGGGGTTGGCGATGCGGGTCGTTCGTGATACGATGTTCCATGCGACGGCGTTCCTGGAGTTCCGGCCGAGGCCGTTCCGGAGGAGTGGGCGGTTGGAGGACATGATCTGGCGGTTGTATGGCAACGCGGGGCTTGCCAGGGGGGATTATTATTTGCAGCATGGCCTTGCGGAAGAGGCAAAAAAAGCCTATAATTGGGGGATTTCGATGGATCCAACCTCGGTAGTGCTGCGGTCCCGGCTTTCCGGCCTCCGCTGAGATTTCTTCTGTTTTCCCGCACATTTGTAGTTGACTATTTGTAAAAGTTTCTTATATTACTGTGCTTAGCCGTCAAAGGGAGCCCGTAGTCATCTCGCAAGAGTCGGGGGTGACGAAGGGGTGTTTTGTCTGCTGGCGTAGCTCAATCGGTAGAGCAGCTGATTTGTAATCAGCAGGTTGCGGGTTCGAGTCCCATCGCCAGCTCTGGCATGGAAGGGCGGTACTGATCTTTGTGTATCGGGCAGGTAGCGAAGCGGTCAAACGCAACAGACTGTAAATCTGTCGGCTTCGGCCTTCGGAGGTTCGAATCCTTCCCTGCCCACGGACAAATTCAGATATCAGAATTCAGATATCAGATATCTGAAGTGGAAGCGAAGAAGGGTTGGTTTGCGGGAGTAACTCAGTTGGTAGAGTCACAGCCTTCCAAGCTGTTGGTCGCGGGTTCGAGTCCCGTCTCCCGCTCGA
>JAUQWO010000005.1 GCA_030835135.1 Bacteroidota bacterium | reverse complement strand
GGTGCATGCACCGCCCCTACACAAGCATCTCCCCGGCCGCACGCCGACAACCTATGTTTCTGCGGAAGGCAGCCCGGGCGTGGCCATGACCACTTCTTCGCGCGTGATGGCGACCGTGCCCGGCGGCGCACCCTTGGGCTTGTGCACGTATTTGCGCCGCGTCATCGCCACAGGAACGATCTTCGCATTCTTCATCTTGCTGTAGTACGCTGCGATGCCCGCCGCTTCTGCCTTCGCACGCTTACCCGGCTCGCCGGCCGCGGAGGAGACCTTCAGGATCACGTGCGACCCGGAGGCGCCGCGCGCATGGAACCAGAGGTCCTCGGGACGCGCATGACGCAACGTGAGCTCGTCGTTGTTCGTGCTGCTCTTGCCGGCCCATACTTCGAATCCGCCATGGACGGTGAACACCCGGAACGGCGCACGCTCCTGGTCCTGCTCGGTCTCCGTTGCGCCCAGCGCACGGAGCGCTTCCTTGTTCTCTTTCATATAGATCCTCAACGCGGGACGGGTGGAGATGGGTTCCAATGCGGCGAGCAATGTGCGCGCCTGTTCATACACCGCACCGTAGGCCTTCAGTCGGTCCTCGGTCATGGAGCGCGAACGCTCCGCACTCTTCGCCTTCTCGAAGTACCGCTGCGCATTCTGCACCGGCGTGAGCGATGCGACGAGCGGGATGTCGACCGCTGTGCCGTCCACGGTACCGCTCCAGGTTGCATCGCCCTTCGTGATGCTGTCCAGATGCGCCATGAGCAACGCGCCGAACTGACGGTACCTCCCGATGCGGTCCGTCTCCGCCGCATCCGTACGGATGGCGTTCATCGTCCGGTGCGCGCGCTCCATGCGCCGGCGCAGTGCGTCCATGAGCATGTGCTGCTCGTGACGGAGTCCGTCGGTGCTGCGCTTGCGCACGAACAATTCGCGCAGGGCGTCATGGATGCCGGCGAACGATTCTTCCTTCGCACCGGGGAGATGCGTGAGCGGGATGGTCGCCATGTGCAGCGGCATGCCATCCGAGGACGAATAGATGCGCGGCGCGGGTGCGGCGAGTCCGGCATCGATCGCTTCTCCGGCGATGATCAATGCGCTCCGCTGCGCATCGGTCATCTCACGCACGAGCGTGCCCGTCCCGAGGTCCGCACGGAACAGCAGTTCGCGGATGACGACGGGCGCAAGGAGTGGCAGTGCACGCTTGATCGACGCCCCGACGGTCATCGACTGTTCGGTGAACGGGCCACGCGCGGCGTCGCGAAGCCCCTGATACTGCACGGTCGGAGGGATGGGCACGACGGTGCCAGCGAGTTGCTTTGATCTCTTGAAGGCATCGACGACCGTGCGGGACCCATCGAGCAGCATCACATTGGACCGCGGGCCGAAGAGCTGGATCTCGAGCGTGAGGCCGTTCGACAGCGAGAACGCCAGGATACGGTCGGATGGATGGAGCGCGATCCCCTTCACCGTGGTCCCTCCCGCGCGGGTCAGGAGGTCCACCGAGTTCCGCTTCGCCCGGGCAAACGATTCATGGAGGAAGACCACCGGTACGGCGGGGGAGCAGCTCACGAACAGGGCTCCCGGCCGGTCCAGGAACGGGATCACCAGCTCATCGCGGTCCTGGGAAAAGGGGACCCCCAGAACATCATCCGTAAGGGGACCCTGAAGATCACGGGCCACGAGGGCCATGATATGGTGTGAAGAGTGCACGGTTTATCCACAATATACCCAAAAGTGCTTCATTTTCAAAGATTTACAGCACTTTCTGTGGATAGAATGTGGATAAGATGGCATCCTCTTTGATAGAGAGGAATTTGCAAGTACCCTGGCATTTGCGTATTTTTATAAGCTTGGCGAGGAAGGGGCTCTCGCAAGGGCACGGGCAAGCAGGGCGGTCGATAGCGGCTGGTTCCTCGCCCTCCCGGGAGTTCAGGAACACGTGGACGCACGGAGGCGGCCTGGGGATGTGCCCTGGCGCATGTGCGGGCGGCATTTCATACAACGACAGGAACATATGGTCACGAGCATGACCGGGTTCGGACGGGGTGAAGCCTCTTCCGGAGCCCGCCACATCAGCGTTGAACTGCGGAGCGTGAACAACCGCTTCCTCGAGATCGCGATCCGTCTGCCCCGTTCGCTCTCCCTCCGGGAGAACGACTGCAAGGACCTGCTCCGGAAGCAGATCACCCGCGGAAAGATCAATGCCACCGTGACCGTGGACCGTGGCACCGATACCGGTACGGATGTGCGCCTGAATGCGGATGCCGCGAAGGCGTACTACAAGTTGCTGCGCGACCTGAAGAAGACGCTGAAGCTGAAGGAGCAGGTGAAGATCGAGCACATGCTCCACTTTGCGGAGATCTTCCAGCAGGACGGTGAAGGAGGATCCGACGAGATCGAGTGGGAGATGACGCAGAAGGCGCTGGCGGCCGCGGTGGCCGACCTGCTCAGTATGCGTCAGCAGGAGGGACGGGAGCTCGAAAAGGATTTCCGCACGCGCATCGCGATGATCAGCGACCGGCTGGACGAGATCGAACGCCTCGCGAAGGAGCAGGTACCGCGTGAACGCGAACGGATGAAGGAGCGGATCACGCAGATCATCGAGTCGGGCAAAGTGGACGAAGGGCGGCTGGAGCTCGAGGTTGCGTTGCTCGCGGACCGTCTGGACGTGACCGAAGAGTGTGTCCGGTTCCGCAGCCACAACAAGTTCTTCCTGGAGGCGTTGACGTCGGCCGATTCACCGGGCCGCCGCCTCAACTTCCTCATCCAGGAGATGAACCGTGAGGCGAACACCATCGGTTCGAAGTCCAGTGCACAGGAGATCGCCCACATCGTGGTGGGGATCAAGGAAGAGCTGGAGAAGATCAGGGAACAGATCCAGAACATCGAGTAACCGATGACGCCGCAGTCATCAGGACGGATCGTCGTCGTGGCGGCGCCCAGCGGATCGGGCAAGACATCGATCGCCAAGGAGATCCTCCGGCGCCATCCCTCGCTCCGGTTCTCGGTGTCGGCCACCACGCGGCCGAAGCGGCCGGCGGAGACGCACGGCAGGGATTATTTCTTCCTCGAGCGCGCCGAGTTCGAGAAGCGCATCGCGGCCGGTGCGTTCGTGGAATGGGAAACGATCTACGGCAACCTGTACGGCACGCTGCGGAGTGAAGTGGATGCGGCGCTGGCGCAGGGGATGCATCTGATGTTCGATGTGGACGTGAAGGGGGCGCTGTCGATCAAGCGCGCGTATCCCGAGGCCTGTCTGATCTTCATCCGGCCGCCGTCGGTGGAAGTGCTCGAGCAGCGCCTGCGTGCGCGGCTCACCGAGGATGCGGAGACACTCCGGCAGCGCATGGCGCGCGTGCCGATGGAACTGGAACAGGCGGCGTTGTTCGATCATGTGGTCGTCAACGACGTGCTGGACACAGCGACCGACGAGGTCGATGCGATCGTCAAATATCACCTACAGTAACAGTGAGGAGAGCCATGGCGCTCAAACCGATCAATCTTGAATACTTCAATCAGACCGGCAAGAACGTCCACGAATGCATCGTGGCCACGTCCAAGCGTGCCCGTCAGATCAATGACGACATCAAGATCGAATTCAACCAGCGGGTGGAGCTGATCACCACCAAGACCGAGACCGAGGCCGAGGAGAACGACATCAATCCCGATCAGCTGAAGATCAGCCTCGAGTTCGAACAGCGTCCGAAGCCGACGGATACGGCGCTGGAGCAGTTGCTGGACGATTCCCTCTCCTGGCGCTTCAAGGAGCGTGAAGAGCTCCCCACGGTGAAGGCTGAGGATGCGGCAGAGGAAGAGACGACCGAAGAATAAGGAGTGACCGCCGGTGTTGACGGGCAAGCACATCCTGCTGGGCGTCACGGGCGGCATCGCGGCATACAAGAGCGCGTTGCTCGTCCGTGAATTCGTGCGTGCCGGTGCGGAGGTACAGGTCGTGATGACTCCCTCCGCGACGCAATTCGTCACCCCGCTCACCTTTGCCACACTCTCCCGGCGGGACGTCATCATCGAGATGTTCCCGCCCTCGCCGGACCAGCCCACGTCGCAATGGACGAAGCACATCGACCTCGGTGTGTGGGCCGACTGCATGATCATCGCTCCCGCCACGGCCAACACGATCGCAAAGATCGCCACGGGCATGGCGGACAATTTCCTGACCTCTCTGGTGCTCGCGTTGCGCGGGCCGCTCGTTGTCGCCCCCACGATGGACGTGGACATGTACACCAATACGGCGACGCAGCATAACATCGGCGTGTTGCGTTCGCGCGGCGTGCATATCGTGGAGCCCGAGGCGGGTGAACTCGCCAGCGGACTCTCCGGTCCCGGCCGCCTGCCCGATACGCCGGTGCTCATCGAGGCGGTAAAGAACGTGCTGAAGGGGACGGCGAAGGACCTTGCCGGACGGCGCATCCTCGTCACCGCCGGCCCGACGCAGGAACCGATCGATCCCGTGCGGTACCTCGGCAACCGTTCCTCGGGCAAGATGGGGTTCGCGGTCGCCTCAGCCGCCGCGTCGCGCGGCGCCGCGGTCACGCTCATCGCGGGGCCTGTCGCTCTTGCAACTCCCCCGGGCGTGCAGCGCGTGGATGTGCACACGGCGCGCGAGATGGCCGATGCCGTGAGCGGGCACTTCGGTGCATGCGATGCACTGGTGATGTCCGCCGCGGTGGCGGATTTCGCGCCGGCATCGCCCGCCGACAGCAAGATCAAACGCGAAGCGCTGGGCACGGAACGCTTCGTCATCGAATGTGTGAAGAACCCGGACATCCTGCGGACGGCAGGGGAGATGCGGACCCACCAGGTTCTGGTTGGCTTCGCACTCGAGACCGACAACGGACTGGAGCATGCGCGGAAGAAGCGTGCCGGCAAGAAACTGGACCTCATCGTCCTGAACGACCCGCGCGTGGATGGTGCCGCGTTCGGGTCCGAAACCAACGTGGTCACGCTCATCGGCAGTGATGACAAACCCGAGCCGCTCCCGCGCATGCCGAAGCTGGACGTCGCGCACCGGATCCTGGACCGCGTTCTCCAACTCTTACCCGCAGCCCGGTAACACCGGGATAACGATCCATGGCAGATCTACTCACAGCGCTGCAGCGCGTGCTGCAGGACGAGCGCCAGGTCTTCGGCGATTTCCTCGTGTTGGACGAGCGTCCGCCACAGCGCGTGCAGCCCGCCCCCGTGGAGGTCGTTGCCCCGAAGGCAGGCACAGCGGCCGTGGCAGCGCCACCTACGCGCGGGAGTGTGACCGCACCCGTAACACCACCGTCAGTGCCATCATCAACGGCACCACCAGAGCCGCCGTCGAAGAGTGCAGCTGCATCAGCACCACGATCAGGATCAGCGGGAACGCCTCCGGCACCATCGGCGCAGGAAGCAGCGCCCGCACCCGCGGCCCCGCATGAGTCGGCAATGATGCCCGATGATGTCCCGCCCCCGGAAGCATACGACGGGCTACCCACAGTACCGTATCACACCGGAGGACCGCAGACGTTGGCCGCAAAGCAAGGACGCAAGGGAGAAATGGACAAGGCCGGAACGCTGGCGAAGACCGCTCCACGCGGTGGCGCAGTGAATGCTGCATGGGTCAACGCCGCGTCGCTGCCGGAACTGGACGGTTGCATCAACACCTGCATGCAGTGTCCGCTCGGCGCCACCCGCACGAAGTTCGTGTTCGGTGTCGGCGATCCGCACGCGCGGCTCATGTTCGTCGGCGAAGCGCCGGGAGCCGATGAAGACGCGCAGGGTGAACCGTTCGTGGGGCGCGCGGGACAGCTGCTGAACAAGATCCTTGCGGCGATCTCGATGAAGCGTGAAGACGTGTATATCGCGAACATCCTGAAATGCCGTCCGCCCAACAACCGCACCCCGATCCCCGAAGAGGTGGCGGCGTGCATGCCGTTCCTGAAGAAGCAGATCGCGCTGGTGAAGCCCCGGATCATCGTCTGTCTCGGCCTCACCGCGGCGCAGAACCTGTTGGGCATCAGCGACAGTCTGGGGAAGCTGCGCGGACGCATGCTGACCTTCGCCGACACCCCGCTGATGGTGACGTATCACCCGGCCGCGCTGCTCCGGAACCCGAACTGGAAGCCGGCGGCATGGGAGGATTTTCAGGCCGTGCAGAAGTTCCTGGCGGAGCATGCCGGCGATGTGAAGGAGGGACCGAGCGTTGGCTGAGCGTGTGACAACAGGCGGCATCGATCTGGTGCCGGAGCGCATCCTGCAGGAAGGCCGTGTTCCGCCCCATGCGGTGGACATCGAGGAGCAGATCGTCGGTGCGATGCTTCTCGAGAAGGAAGCGATCTCCAAGGCGCTCGAAGTGATGGACGAAGATGTCTTCTATGCCGAGCGGAACCGGAAGATCTTCCAGGCGATCATTGCGTTGTTCGAGCGTGGTGAACCGGCGGACAGCATCACCGTTGCCGAAGAGCTGCGCCGCCGCGGACAGCTCGAGGGTGCGGGCGGACAGGCGTATCTGGTGGAACTGACGATGAAGGTGAGCAGCGCGGCGAACGTGGAATACCACGCACGCATCGTGCTGGAGAAGGCGATCCTGCGCCGCCTCATTGCGGAGAATTCCAAGATCACCGCGCGTGCCTTCAGCCCGTCGGAGGATGCGTTCGACCTGTTGGACGATGCCGAGCAGTCGATCTTCAAGATCTCCGAGTGGCGCCTGAAGAAGAGTTTCGTGTCGATGGACCGCGCGCTGCACAGCACGCTGGAGAAACTCGAGGCCATCCACGGCAAGCACGAGGGTGTGAACGGCGTGCCCACGGGCTTCCGCGATCTCGATACACTCACCGGCGGATGGCAGTCGTCGGATCTCATCATCATCGCCGGACGGCCGAGTTCCGGGAAGACCGCCTTTGCGCTGTCGCTTGCCGCCAACGCCTCCCTGCACAAGAGCAAGCCGACCACGGTCGGCATCTTCTCGCTGGAAATGGCCACCGAGCAGCTCATCATGCGTCTGCTCTGCGCCGAAGCGCGCGTGGATGCGCATGCAGTGCGCACCGGGCGGCTGCCGGACGAGGAGTGGACGCGTTTGAGTCTTGCGGCCGGGCGCCTCGCCAAAGCGAGCCTGTTCATCGACGATACGGCGAGTCTGGGTATCCTCGAGTTGCGTGCGAAGGCGCGGCGGCTCAAAGCCGAGCACAACGCGGGCATCATCGTCGTCGACTATCTGCAGCTGATGCAGGGACCGAAGGGCGCGGAGAACCGTGAGAAGGAAATTTCGGCGATCTCCCGTTCGTTGAAGGGCCTTGCAAAGGAGCTCAACATACCGGTGATCGCGCTGTCGCAGCTTTCCCGCGCCGTGGAAGGACGCACCGACAAGCGGCCGATCCTTTCCGATCTTCGCGAGTCGGGTGCCATCGAGCAGGACGCAGACGTTGTCATGTTCGTGCACCGACCGGAGATGTATCTGGATCCGAAATCGGACAAGGCTGCGGAACAGCAGGGGCGCGCCGAGATCATCATCGGCAAGCAGCGCAACGGTCCCATCGACGACGTGAACCTTGCCTTCGTGCACCGTTACGCGCGCTTCGAGAACCTTGCGTTGCCGGGGCTGCATCAGGCACCTGCACAGCTGGAAGAGCCACCGTTCTGATGTGTAGGGGCGGTCCCGCGTGCGGGACCGCCCCTACAAAGGCACATTTGCACTGGTTGATGCAATGGTGCGGTGGTTGGGGTTCGACATT
>JAUQWO010000072.1 GCA_030835135.1 Bacteroidota bacterium | reverse complement strand
TACAACCATCCATACATACACAGATGTGTCTTGTACCCTCCGGGGTGCGGGCGGTCCATGCACCGCCCCTACAACCATCCATACATACACAGATGTGTCTTGTACCATCCGGGGTACGGGCGGTGCATGCACCGCCCCACCAATGCAGGAGGCATGTTCCCGCGTCGCGGGACGCCCCTGCCGATTCTGCATTCCCTCAGCGACGGAACACGATCACTTGTCCGGATTCAGGATCTTCCCGATCCGGTACCGGCAATCCTGCAGGTGCGCACGCACCTCGCGGTCGCCGGACTTCCCGATGGCACCGGCAAGCGACGCATCGAGATCGCTCAGCTCGCTGCGCATCATCGCGCGGGCCTCACCGGGCAGCGGCGGATTGAACATCGCCCACATGGCCGCGGGGAATCCGGGCGGCGGTGCGCCGACCGTTGCATTCAGCTTCGCGTTGAACGCGTCCAGATAGGCACGCTGCAGATTGCGGCGATACACGTCCGGTGCCACCTTCCCTGCACCGAGTTCGGACCAGATCGCGCTGCGCAGGTCGGACAGCATCTCACTGATGCGGTACGACGAGGCAGCGTTCCCCGGCAACGCCTGGACGTTCATCATTCTGGAGAGCCGCCGGTTGTCGAGCACCGTGTTCAACACGGACCGCTGTCCGCTCAGGATCCGTTCCGCCGCGCCGCTCGGTTCGATGAGCGCGAGGATCTCCGGCTTCAACACTTCCGTCGGCGTGCGGAAGGCATCCTTTGCCAGCAATGCCATCGCCTCCTTCTGCTTTGCACGCGGCACCGGTTCGTACACCTTGCCGGCCTGTCCCGCGACGCGACGCGTACGGTTCACACCGCCCACGACGTTGGCGACATGACCGAGTTCGCGGTTGCGCTGACCGATCAGCTCGAGGTAGAGCTCCTGCAGCAGACTGTAGTCCTCACCCGCTTTCGTGGTCGCCGGCATCAGGAACTCAGCGATCCGCGCGATGTTCTTCAGTCCGTACTGCGTTGCAGCGACCGCATCCGCTCCGAGGTCCTCGGTCTGCGCGGATGGATCCGTACCGTCAGCATCGCCGAAACGCAGGTACGGCTCGGTCTCCTGACGGGCGGCGATCCTGTTCAACGCCTCACGCTCGTCGTCCGGCGTCTTCGTGCCGATGAACGGACGATAGCCCCACTCCGTGGCGAACAGGTCGTACGGACCGATGATAGGGATCAGGGCTGCGCCGTCGCCGGGCTGTGCGATATAATTGAAGCGACCGTAATCCATGATCGATGCCTCGGTCCCGTATTTCGCGGTGAACGACCTGCTGCGCAGACTGTCCACCGGATACATCGACGTGGCCTTCATGTTGTGCGGGAAACCCAGCGAGTGGCCCACCTCATGCGCCGCGATGTACTGCAGCAACTCGCCGAGGAGGTCGTCCGGTAACGGCAGCTTCTGCGCGCGGGGGTCCACCGCACCGGCCTGCACCATATACCAGTTGCGGGCCAGGCTCATCACATTATGGAAGAACCCGATATCGGCATCGAGGATCTCGCCCGTGCGGGGGTCGGAGATGTGCGGTCCGTACGCGTTCTGGATCTCGGAGGGGAGCCAGCGGATGGTGGCATACCGCGCATCCTCGGAACTCCAGTCCGGATCCTCCTTCACCGACGGCGGATCTTTCGCGATGATGGCCTTCTTGAAGCCGGCCTTTTCGAAGGCCACCTGCCACATCTCGACGCCCTTCTTCAGATACGGACGCCACTTGTCGGGGACGCCACGATCGATGTAGAACGTGATCGGCTTCACCGGCTCGACCAGTTCGCCCCGGAGGAATGCCGCGGTGTCCTTCGGCTCCAGGCGCCAGCGTGCAATGAACTGACGCTCCTCGGCCTTGTGGTCCGGACGGCCATAATCATACATCGTGTTGGAGAAGAAGCTCACGCGCGCGTCGTACAGGCGCGGGATCATCGGCTTCTCCGGCAGACGCACCATCGAGTGGTGGACCAGCATGCTGATGGTGCTGAGCGCATTGTCGATCGGCACCTGTCCCGCGTCATACGTCAGCGTCACCCGCGTCTCGATGTTGTCGGGGTACGACTTCACACTCTCGATGTACGTGCGTTTGGGATCGACGCGCCGGATCTTGAGCTGCTCCTTTGCCTGCCGCGGGAGCCCGAACTCGGTCATGTCGGCCGTGAACAGGTCCGTGACATCCACCACCACCGCGCTGGAATCGCGGTTGAAGGCGTGGATATCGAGGATCGCAAGGATCGGCGCGAAGTTCGCCTTCTCCACACTATAATAGACAGGCATGGAATCGGCGGCCACCGAGGCGTAGAGGATGCTCCGCAGGATGACCCGGTCGCCGGAACGATCCCACCGAACCACCTGATAGTTCAGGTTGTCGCCACCGTATCCGAGGCCCGTCTGTACCTTTTCCTGAGAAGAGACCAGCAGATACTCCTTGCCGATCTCTTTCACCGGGATCTCATAGTACAGCTTCAGCTTGATCCGGTGGGCGATGAACAGTCCGGAATCGGACTTCGCCTCTTTGGTGATGATCTCGGCGTAGGGCTTCGGCCCGTCCTTCTTCTCCGGCGGCTTTGGCGGCCCGCCGGCTGCCACATCGGGCTTGCTGCTGCCGCACCCGGCAAGAAGCACCGCCGCGCAGAGGATGATCAACACGTGTTTCATGCTGTTCCCTTCGTTCCTGTGGTTGGTTGACCGCTGTCTTCGTGGAGTAATACGTCGCGGGCGGCAGCAAGTTCCGCCTTCTGCTTCTCAGGGAGGTCGGGATACCGGAGGTCCAGGTCCTCCAGTGTCTCGATGATGATCCGGGCGACCAGTGCACGGGTGAACCACTTCCGGTCGGCCGGTATGACATGCCACGGAGCCCAGGACGTGCCCGTGTGCTCGAGCATCTCCTCATAGGCCTTCATGTACTCGTCCCAGTGCGCACGCTCCTTGACGTCCGTCAGGGAGAATTTCCAGTTCTTCTCCGGGGCTTCGATCCGCTCCAGGAACCGCTCCTTCTGCTCCTTCTTCGACACATGCAGGAAGAACTTCAGGACGACGGTCCCGTTCCGGACGAGATACTTCTCTATATTATTGATGTCCTCGTACCGCTTGGCCCAGAGATCTCCCTTCACGGCTTCCGGCGGAAGGGACTGTGCTGTGAGATACTCCGGGTGTACCCGGACCACCAGGACCTCTTCGTAGTACGAGCGGTTGAAGATGCCGATACGCCCGCGTTCGGGAAGCGACTTCATGCAGCGCCACATGAAATCGTGGTCCAGCTCCTCCGCCGAGGGTGCCTTGAAGCTGAAGACCTGACATCCCTGGGGGTTGATGCCGGACATCACATGCTTGATCACGCTGTCCTTCCCTGCGGCATCCATCGCCTGGAACACCAGCAGCAGCGAGTGCGTGTTCCGGGCGTACAGGACATCCTGCAGTTCCGCCAGCCGGTCCACGTCCTTCCGCAGGTCCTCCGCCGCCTCTTCCTTGTCCTCGTACGGACCGGTATCGCGCGTGTCGAACTCCTTGAGCGACACCTTCTTCCCGCTGTCGACCCTGTAGCGTTTCAGCTTCATGAGCCCCTCCGTGATCAGTCCCGGTTCCCGCGCAACATCATGGCTATCTTGCTGACCACCATGTCGATAGCGACGATGTTCTGCGCACCGCGGGGAATGATGATGTCCGCCCAGTGCTTGCTCGGTTCAACGAATTCCAGGTGCATGGGCTTGACGGTGGACATGTACTGCTGCATCACCGATTCGACCGAACGCCCGCGCTCGAGAATGTCGCGCCGGATTCGCCGGATCAACCGTTCATCCGCGTCGGTATCCACGAAGATCTTGATATCCATCAATTCACGCAACTCGCGGTCGACGAAGATGAGGATCCCGTCGATGATGATGATCTCGCGCGGCTCGAGTTCGCATTCGGAATCCATCCGCCGGTGCGTTGTGAAGTTGTACATCGGCTGATAGATGGGCTTGCCGCCCTTGAGGTCCTTGATGTGCTGGATGAGCAACGGGGTCTCCAGCGAATCCGGATGATCGAAGTTCACATGGTCCGGTGTCACCCCGCCGTGTGCGCTCAGGTCCCGGTAGTAAGAATCGTGCTGGATGACGACGACACGGGTCTTGTCGAGCTTCTCGAGGATGGCATTGGTGACGGTGGTTTTGCCGGAGCCGGTACCGCCGGCGATGCCGATGACCAGGGGATCCATGGGGCACTATCTTTGTTGGGGTGCTGTGGGGATTGGACAAGATACGATAAACAGGCAGAAAGGTCAAAGCCCGACCGGCATGGTCGGGCGCAGTGTGGTCGGACGAGAGGACGGGAGGGGAGCCCGTTGGGTCGCCGCACATTCTCCGACGTGGCCGGGAGGGTGATGAACCCGGGCGACCGGGCTGGTCGCCCTCAGTGTTCCGTCAGAGCCGTTGCTTGAGTGCTTTCCGGACCTCGGCTGTCCCTGTCGAGCCGGCGGACCGTTTGCGCCGGACTGATTCCTTTGGGTCCAGCACCTGATACACATCCACCCCGAACAGCCGCGTGTGCTCCCGGTAGCGCGCCAACGGAAGGTCCGCCAACCCGCACGCGGCATCAGCGCATTCCCTCACGATGGCCCCGGCGATCTCATAGGCGGTCCGAAACGGCATCCCCTTCCGGACAAGATAGTCGGCCAATTCGGTGGCCAGCAGGAAGTCTTTCCGGAGTTCCTCGTCGAACCGCTTCGCATCGAACGTCACGGTTGTCATCATCCGCGCCATGATGTCCAGCGAGGCCGCGGTGGTGTCCACGGCATCGAACAACGGTTCCTTGTCCTCCTGCATATCGCGGTTGTACGCAAGGGGCAGACCCTTCATCACCGTCAGCAGCGCGATCAGATCGCCGTACACCCGACCGGTCTTGCCACGCACCAGTTCGGCCATATCCGGATTCTGCTTCTGCGGCATGATGCTGCTGCCGGTGGTGAATGCCTCGCCGATGTGGGCAAAGTGCCACTCCTGGGTGGTCCAGAGCACGAGTTCTTCGGCCAGACGGCTGAGATGCATCATTATAATAGAGCACGTCGCGATGCACTCCAGCAACGCATCGCGGTCGGACACCGCATCGATGCTGTTCTCCACGATACCCAACAGCCCGAGCTCCTTCGCGACCGCCTTCCGGTCGATCAGGAACGGCGTTCCGGCAAGCGCCGCGGCACCCAGAGGCGAACGGGCCGAGCGCTTCAACGCGTCCGCCAGCCGCTCATCATCCCGTCCGAACATCGCGACGTACGCCAGCAGATGATGCGCAAGCAACACGGGCTGCGCACGCTGCAGATGCGTGTAGCCCGGCATCACGACATCCTGATACTCCTTCGCCTTCGCGGTCAACGTGCGCCGGAGGTCCCTGATGAGGCCGCGCAGGCGCGCTGTGGCGGTGCGGAGGTACAGCCGCTCATCCAGCGCCACCTGATCGTTCCGGCTCCGTGCCGTATGTACCATCTTGCCGATCTCGCCCACCTTCTCCACGAGACGCTGCTCGATGGCCATATGCACATCGTCGGCGGCGAGGCGGCCACCGTCCTTCCCATCCAGCGAGAACACCAGCCGGCCGGTTTCGATCTCCCTCCGGATCTCCACCAGGGCTGCCCGGATCCTCTTCGCCGCCGCGGCAGGGATGATCCCCTGCTGCGCGAGCATGGCAACATGTGCCCGGCTGCCGTCGATGTCCTCACGGTACAACAGACGGTCCACCATCAGCGATGAGGAAAAGGCGAGTGCCCCGGGGTCCAGAGGCGTGCGAAACCGGCCGCGCTTCGGGGTCATTTCTTCGCGTCCGTCCCGGCGAACAGATTGTGCGGGTCGGCAAGGAATGCCCCGCTCCCGTTCACCTGATTATAGGTCTTCACCGGCAGACCGAAGATCTTGATGAACCCTTCGGAGGCCTGATGATCGAACGTGTCTTCGGTGGTGTAGGTGGCAAGCTTCGCGTTGTACAGCGAGTGCACCGACTGACGGCCCGCAATGGTCATGCTGCCGCGGTACAGCTTCACCCGGACAAGGCCCGTCACGTTCTTCTGCGTCTCGTTCACGAATGCATCGAGCGCGCTGCGGAGCGGCGTGAACCAGAGTCCGTTGTACACGAGGTTCGCATACTCCGCGGAGAGCTGGTTCTTCATGTGGAACACGGACTTGTCCAGCGTGAGGCGTTCGAGCTCGGTGTGTGCGAAATGCAGTACCGTTGCCGCCGGCGCTTCGTAGATCTCGCGCGACTTGATGCCGACGAGGCGGTTCTCGACGAGGTCGAGCCGGCCCACGCCGTGCGTGCCGGCGATCGCATTCAGCATGTCGATGAGGGTCACCGGATCGAGCGCCTTCTCGTTCAGCGACACCGGGATGCCATGCTGGAACCCGATCTCCACATACTCCGGCGTTGCCGGTGCCGTGGTCGGGTCCGCGGTGCGCTGATAGGCATCCGCCGGTGGTTCCACCATCGGGTCCTCCAGCACGCCGCACTCCACGCTCGTGCCCCAGATGTTCTCGTCGATCGAGTACGGGCTCTTCACCGTCACCGACACCGGGATGTTATGCTTCTGCGCGTATTCGATCTCTTCCTCACGTGACCGGAATTCCCATTCCCGGAGCGGGGCGACATTCCTGAGATCGGGCGCAAGGGCCTGCACGGACACTTCGAAGCGGACCTGATCGTTCCCCTTGCCGGTGCAGCCGTGAGCCACCATCGTCGCGCCTTCCTTGCGCGCGATCTCCACAAGGCCCTTTGCCAGCAGCGGACGGCCCAGGGCCGTGGCCATGGGATAGGTCTTCTCGTACAACGCGCCTGCTTTCAATGCCGGGAAGACATAGTCCTCGACGAACTCCTTGCGCATGTCCGCCACGTAGGCGCGCACCGCCCCCGTCTCGAGAGCCTTTTCCTTGACACCCTTCAGTTCACGGCTGTGTCCGAGGTTGCCGGTGAAGGTGATGACCTCGGCGTTCTTCTTCTCGATCAGCCACCGGACCATCACCGAGGTATCGAGACCGCCGGAATAGGCGACGACCACACGTTCCTTGCTCATGCTGCTCCTTCGATCAAAATGTGTTTGAGATACGTCACAACCTGTCGTGTCTTTGTTGCCGAGGCGGGGATCACCAGCAGAGTGTTGTCGCCCGCCACCGTCCCGAGGATGTCGTCCGCTTGCTGGACATCCACATATTCTCCCACCGTGTGCGCCGCGCCGGGGAGCGTGTGCACGACGATCAGGAATTCATTCGCATCGATGCCCACGACCTCGGCCCCGACGATGGGGCGGAGGGAGGCCGCTTCGGACGCCGCGGGGATCGTGTACTTCACGCCCCCGTTGTGCGCAATGCGGCTCACCCCGAGTTCCTGCATGTCGCGCGACAGCGTGGCCTGGGTGACGCGGAACCCGCGCTTGCCGAGCTCACGCCGGAGGTCCTCCTGCGACGTGATGGTGCGGTTCGCCAGGATCTCCTTGATCGCGAAATGCCGTGCTGTCTTGGTCATTGTTGTCCGGGACCGGAGGGATCAGTGCACCACTTCCGTCCCGACCCCCTCCTTCGTGAAGATCTCCAGCAGGAGCGAATGCTTCACCCGGCCGTCGATGATGTGCACCTTGTTCACCCCGGCGTCGAGTGCCGAGAATGCCGATTGGATCTTCGGCAGCATCCCGCTGCTCACGATCCCCTGCTCCACCAGCGATGCCGCGCGCGCGCGGTCGAGGGAGGGTAACAATTCATCCTTCATCAAGACGCCGGGCACGTCGCTGAGATACACGAGCTTCTCGGCCTGCAGCGCCGCCGCCAGACTGCCGGCCGCGGTATCGGCATTGATGTTATGCACCTGGCCTTCCGGGTCCACCCCGATCGGGGCGATCACCGGCATGATGTCATTCGCGAAGAGCGATTCGAGGAACCGCGTGTTCACCCGGACCACATCACCCACGAATCCCAGATCAGCGCCACCCTCCGTGTGACGGCGGACCAGGAACAGGCCATTGTCCACCCCGCTGAGTCCGACCGCATCGCCATCGTGACGGTTGATGCGCGCCACAATGTCCTGGTTCGTCTTGCCGCCCAGCACCATCTGGACCACGCTCATCATGTCCGCGTCGGTATACCGCTGGCCCTTGACGAAGCGCGACTGGAGGCCGATCTTGCTCGCCAGGTCGGTGATATCCTTCCCACCGCCGTGCACGATCACCATGCGGACGCCGATCTTCTTCAGCAGGGTCACATCCTGCGCGAAGGTCTCCTTCAGGTCCTCGTCGACCATGGCCGCGCCACCGTATTTGATCACGAACGTCTTTTGTTCGTACTGCTGGATGTACGGCAGCGCCTGGATCAGGATCTCGGTCTTGTCTGCAATGGATATCACGGCGTCCTCAGGTACGGTAATTGGCGTTGATGGCGACGTACTCCTTCGAGAGGTCGCAGGTCCAGAAGAACGCCGACGCGTTCCCGGTGTTCAGACGGATCGTGATCACGATATCGCGCCGGGCGAGGACCAGCTTCGCATCCTCTTCAGAGAAGTCGATCTGGTAGTTCGCACGGAGGATCGGGACATCGCCGAAATCGATCTCGACCTTCGCCGGATCGAAGCTGATGCCGGACCGCCCGATGGCCGCCAGGATGCGTCCCCAGTTGGCATCCTCGCCGTTCAGGGCCGTTTTGACCAGACTGGAATTTGCCACTGTACGGGCTGCCTGCGCTGCATCTGCTTCGGTCCCCGCCGCAACGACCCGGATCTCCACGAACTTGGTGGCCCCTTCGCCATCCATGACGATCATCTTCGAGAGTTCGACGAGCACGTGCTCGAGCGCCTGATAGAAAGCCGCATAGCCCGGACTGTCGACGGTGTCGATGATCGGGTTCCCCGCCCGGCCATTGGCAAGGACCGCGACCATGTCATTGGTACTCGTGTCGCCATCCACCGAGATCCGGTGAAAGGAGCGGTCGACGGCCAGGCGCGTCGCTGCCTGCAGTGCTTCCGGCGTGATCATGGCATCGGTGGTCACGAATGCCAGCATGGTCGCCATGTTCGGCGCGATCATGCCCGACCCCTTGGCCATGCCGCCCACCGTGACGCGCACGCCGCCGACGTTGCAGCGGACCGCGGCTTCCTTGGAGAAGGTGTCGGTCGTGCGGATGGCCTCGGCGGCGCCGGTCCCATCGGACCCGAGGCGCTCCACCGCCATCTCGATCCCGCGATTGATCGCCTCCATGGGCAGGTACTGCCCGATCACGCCCGTGGATGCCACCAGGACCTCGCTGTCGGCGATGCGGAGTGCCTTCGCGGTGCCGTGCACCATCGCCCGTGCATCCTCCATGCCGCGGTCGCCGGTGCAGGCGTTCGCATTGCCGCTGTTCACGAGGATCGCACGGATGACCTTCGAGCGCTCGAGCTGTTTCCTGTCCACGACCACCGGGGCGGCGACCACGGCGTTCGTGGTGAACATCGCGGCGGCGACGGCGGGGGTCTCGGTGTACACGAGCGCCACATCCTTGCGCGCCTTCTTCACGCCGCAATGGACACCCGAGGCCTGAAATCCGATGGGTGCGGTCACCCCTTCCTGAACGACTTCCATGAGGTACTCCTGTTCCTACTTCAGCAGAGCGTGCTCGGGGCGCCCGAACACGAGGTTCATATTCTGGATCGCCTGTCCCGCGGCGCCCTTGATCAGATTGTCGATCACCGACGTGACCACCAGCTTCCCCGTATGCGGCTCCAGGAAGACGGCGATGTCGCAGAAGTTCGTATACGTGACGGCGCGGATCTCCGGGATGCGCGTGCCGAACCGCACGAACGGCTCGTCCCTGTAGCGGTCCGCATATACCTTCTGGATATCAGCGATGGGAACCGGCGTGCGCAGGTCCGCGTGGACGGTCGTGTAGATCCCGCGCGTGATGGGGATCAGATGCGGGATGAAGGAGAGCGTGACGCCGGTGCCGGCCACCTGCTCCAGCACTGTCCGGATCTCCGGCTGGTGCTGATGGTTCCCGATCTTGTAGGCCCGCACGCTCTCATTCACTTCCGAGAAGCTGAGTTCGACCGCACTGCTCCGGCCCGCACCCGAGACCCCGGAGAGGGAGTTGACGACGATGCCCGCAGGCGAGATCAGTCCCGCTTCGATCGCGGGGAGGAGCGCCAGGATCACGCTGGTCGGATAACATCCGGGGTTGGCGATGAGTGTGGCATTCCTGATCTTCGCCCGGTGCAATTCCGGCAGTCCATAGACCGCCGCGCCGAGCAGGGTCGGCGACGTGTGCGGCTTCTTATAGTAGTGCTCATACATCGCGGCCGTCGGCAACCGGAGATCGCCCCCCAGATCGATGATGCAGCCCACCTTCCCCTGCAGCGCGGGCACGATCTGCATGGCTTCACCCGAGGGCAGTGCGATGAACACGCAATCCATCCCTGCGACCGCGGCAGGATCGAACGGAACGAACGTCAGCGGCACCCGGCCAGCGAGGTACGGATGGACCTCCTCCACGGGCTTGCCCGCCTGGGCGTGAGCGGTGGCGACCTCGATGCGGACCGACGGATCGGCGGCAAGGAGGCGCATGAGTTCCCCTCCGGAATATCCGGAGGCGCCGACAACGGCGATGCGGAGAGGGCTGGCGTTTTGTGTGCTCATAGGTCTTGCATAAATATACAGAATGTTGTATGTTTATGCAAGAACTATTTTTCGCCAACGAGGGACACCATGAGCCTGCACGACCGCGAATCCGCCGCCTTCTTCCATACCTACAAACGCCTGCCGGTCACCCCTGTCCGGGGTGAGGGGATGGAGCTCATCGCCGCCGACGGCACCCGGTACCTCGACATGTTCGGCGGTATCGCGGTGAATGCACTGGGCCACGCCCATCCGCGCGTGGTCCGCGCCATCACCGAACAGGCCGGACGCTATATCCATCTCTCCAATTACTTCGCCCAGGAGCCGCAGATCCGACTCGCCGAACTCCTCCTCCGGCATTCCGGCATGGCGCGTGTCTTCTTTGCGAACAGCGGCACCGAAGCCATGGAGGGCGCGATGAAGCTCGCGCGCCGCTGGGGGAGCACGCGCGGCAAGCACGCGATCATCGGGTTCAGCAATGCGTTCCACGGACGCACCTTCGGGCCGCTGTCCATCATGGACCGCCCGAATTACCGCGACGGGTTCGGACCGTTCCTGGATGGTTGTTCCTCGCTCCCCTTCAATGACGCGGACGCACTCCGCGCCGGCGTCGGCCCCGACACGGCCGCGGTGGTCCTGGAAGTTGTGCAGGGCGAGGGCGGCATCCGTCCGGTCTCCCCCGCCTTCGTCGCGACGCTGAAGGAACTCCGTCAGAAGCATGGCTTCCTCATCATCGCCGACGAGATCCAGTCGGGTGCCGGACGCACCGGAAAATTCCTTGCCTCCGAACACGTTGCACTTACGCCGGACCTCGTCACGCTGGCGAAGCCGATCGGCGGCGGACTGCCGCTCGGCGCGATCCTCGGCGCCCCGTCCGTTGCCGACATCCTGCAGCCCGGCATGCATGGCACAACCTTCGGGGGCAATCCCGTCGCCTGTGCCGCGGGTATCGCCACGCTGGAAGAGATCGAAGAGCAGGGACTGATGGCACACGCCCGGGCGATGGGCGAGATGTTCCTCACACAGTTGCAGGATGTCGTCGCCGCGTTTCCCGGGGTGTGCAAGGAAGCACGCGGACTGGGTCTCATGGTCGCGCTCGAACTCACGGGCGAAGCGGACCCGGTGGTGGTGGCCATGCGCGACCGTGGCATCCTGGTGAACGGCACCGACAGAACCGTCATACGGTTCGTTCCACCGCTCATCGTGCAACCGGAGCATATCAATCGGACCGTCGATGCGCTCAAGCAGGTCCTTCCCGCCCTTTCCTCTTTTTGACAAGGAATTGTCGGTTTTGGTAACCTCCTGTTGCGGGGAGAGGGCAATATTCCCCCTCCCCGCCTGTTTTTCCCCACTTCCTTCTGGCACAGGCATTGCTATTTTCCTCCTGCTACCACGGCATTCCGTCCACCGCAGGAGGAATATGTACCGCATCATCCGCGCCCAGGCACTGGCTCCGACCGTCACCCGGTTCGAGATCGAGGCTCCGTTCATCGCACGCAAACGCAAACCCGGCAACTTCGTCATGATCAGGATCGATGACCATGGCGAACGCATCCCGCTCACGCTGGCCGACAGCGACCCGGCCGCAGGCACGATCACCATCATCGTGCAGGCCATCGGCAAGACCACGAAACAACTCTGCGCGAAGAAGTCCGGCGAGTCGATCCTCGACGTCGTGGGTCCGCTCGGCACCCCCACACCCATCGAGGATCACGGGAAGGTCGTCTGCGTGGGCGGCGGCGTCGGCACGGCGGAGCTCTACCCCATCACCCGGGCTCTCAAGGAAGCCGGCAACACGGTCTACTCGATCGTCGGCGCCCGCTCCCGGGAACTCGTGATCCTGGAACACGAAATGCAGGCGATCTCCGACACCCTCTTCATCACGACGGATGACGGGTCGTACGGACGCAAGGGATTCGTCACCGATCAGCTCAAGGAACTCCTCGACACCGTGCCCGGCATCGGCGCCGTGTTCGCGATCGGACCGCTGCCCATGATGCGCGCGGTCGCCAACCTCACCCGCCCGTACGCGGTGCACACCCTCGTATCGCTCAATACCGTGATGGTGGATGGCACCGGGATGTGCGGCGGCTGCCGGGTGACGGTGAACGGCACAATGAAGTTCGCCTGTGTGGATGGCCCGGAGTTTGACGGGCACACGGTGGACTTCGACGAACTGATGATGCGCAACCGCACGTACGTCGCGCAGGAACGGATCTCGGAAGAGCTCCACGTGTGCAGATTGACGGGAGAGACCAGGGAGGCACACCGATGAGCACGATCAATCCGTTGAAACCCTCCGAACGCATGAAGATCCCGCGCCAGGAACCGCTCGAGCAGGACGCCGCCGCGCGGAGCGTCAATTTCCTCGAGGTGTCGTTCGGGTTCGACATGGACCGCACCGTCACCGAAGCACAGCGGTGTCTCGACTGCAAGACCCCGTACTGCGTGGATGGCTGTCCGGTGGGGATCGACATCCCCGGCTTCATCAAACTGGTGATCGACAAGGACTATGTGGGCGCGGTCCGGAAGATCCGCGAGGCCAACTATCTCCCGGCGATCTGCGGGCGGGTCTGTCCGCAGGAAACGCAGTGCGAAGAACTCTGTGTGATGGGCAAGAAGCTCACCCCCGTCGCGATCGGGAAGATGGAACGGTTCGTCGCGGATTACGAGATGCGCGAGAAGCTGTTCACGCCCCCCGTGATCAGGGATCACCGTGAAGAGAAGGTCGCGGTGGTCGGCTCGGGACCGGCAGGACTCACCTGCGCCGCGGAGCTTGCCCAGAAGGGATACAAGGTCACCGTGTTCGAGGCGTTGCACGCCGTGGGTGGTGTCCTGCGCTATGGCATCCCGGAGTTCCGTCTCCCGAAAGAGATCCTGGACATCGAAACGGAGCGCATCAAGGCGCTGGGTGTGGAGATCCTCACGAACTTCGTGGTCGGACGCACGGCAACGATCGATGAGTTCTTCGACGAGTGGGGATTTTCGGCGATCTTCCTCGCCACCGGGGCCGGCACGCCGACATTCATGGGCATCCCGGGCGAGAGCCTGAGCGGCGTGTATTCGGCGAACGAGTTCCTCACGCGGGTCAATCTGATGGGCGCCTATCGTTTCCCCGACTACGACACCCCGATCCGGATCGGCAGGCAGGTGGCGGTGATCGGCGGGGGGAATACCGCGATGGATGCGGTCCGCACGGCGAAGCGCCTCGGCGCCGAAGAGGCGTACCTCATCTATCGCCGGTCACGGGCGGAGATGCCGGCGCGCCAGGAAGAGATCCACCACGCAGAACAGGAAGGGATCAAGCTCCTCCTCCTCACCAACCCGACGCGTATCATCGCCGACGATCAGAACTGGGTGGCGGGGATCGAGTGTCAGAAGATGGAACTCGGCGAGCCCGATGAATCAGGGCGCCGGCGGCCGGTGGCAGTGAAGGGCTCGGAATTCGTCCTCCCCGTCCAGACCATCGTGGAAGCGATCGGTCAGAAGCCGAATCCCATCATTCAATCCACCACGCCCGGACTCTCCACGAGCAAGCGCGGGACGGTGGTGACCGATGACGGACAGAAGACGAGCAGGCCGGGGATCTTCGCGGGCGGCGATCTTGCCCGTGGCGGGGCCACGGTGATCCTGGCGATGCGTGACGGCAAGAATGCCGCTGCGGCGATCCATACCTACCTCACAGACCGCCGCAGCAGCACCACGGATCATGCGTAGACGTATGCACGGGTGATGATCGGATCCTGGGAATGGCGTCCCAGGATCCGTTCCACCATCACATCGCTGAGAACGGTCCCCTCCGGCAGCAGTTTTGCCCCGTTGGACGTCACGATATCCGCCGCCAGTTTCATCCCGGGCTGCAGCGCATTGATCGTCACTTCCTTCTTCCCCACCATCCACGCCGGATCGACGACCGCGGTCAGGAACTCCATGGCGAGT
>JAUQWO010000071.1 GCA_030835135.1 Bacteroidota bacterium | reverse complement strand
CGAGCAGATCTCGAAGAACGTCGAGGGCATCAGCAAGGTGACGGGGGAGACGGCGCAGGGGACGCAGCAGATCGCGCGTGCGGCGGAGGACCTGAACCGGCTGACGGAGAACCTGCAGAGGCTCATCGGCGACTTCAAACTTGGCCGCAATGACGGTGGGCGGAGCGATGGATCGCGGAGCGGGGTCGCGGTGCGGGAGAACGGCGTTCTCGTGGCTGGCTAACACAATTCCGCATTCGTTCCGCAGAGCGGGATGCATTCGACAGGAGGAAGTATGGCGGAGACAGTCTCAGTACATCAGGCAACGGAAACGAAGCAGGGGTCTGGAGATGAACTGCTGCAGCTGGTGAGTTTCAACATCGGTGATGAGGAGTTCGGAGTTGACATCCTGCAGGTGCAGGAGATCAACAGGATGCTGGAGGTGACCAGGGTGCCGAACGCTCCGGAATATGTGGACGGGGTCATCAATCTGCGTGGCAAGGTGATCCCGATCATCGATCTCCGGCGGCGTTTCGGGATGCCGAGGAAGGAACACGACAAGCATACCCGGATCGTGGTCGTGGAATTGAACGGCAAGGTGGTGGGATTCGTGGTCGATGCGGTGCGGGAGGTCCTGCGGATCCCGCGCAATGTCACCGAACCACCTCCCTCGATAGCGGGGAGTACGAACGAGGAATACATTACCGGGGTGGGAAAGCTCGAGGACCGACTGTTGATCCTCCTGGATATCGGGAAGATGGTCTATGATAGCCAGGCGTCCTTGAACTAGGTCTCGTTGTGCTCCTCAGGATCCTCCGGGCGGGCAAGCGTTCCGTCCGGGGGTCCTCGTGTGTGTTCAGGTGTTCTTGCCTCCTCGATTTGATTTCCGTATACTCCAACGGCACCTGACCATGCCGGGTGCCGGACAAGCCGCGGCGTATTCCAGCGTACAGCGGACCACCAGGAGGGATCATGTCGGTTCGTATCACCGTTGCGCTCTGCTGTTTCGTGCTCGTCCCGGGGATGACCCGGGGGCAATCCGCGATGGATGCCCTGGATGTCTTTGGGTATTTCCAGTCTGTGTTCGACCATTCCGGCGAGAAAACGAGCATTGTCGGGATGCCGACCTCATCGGGAACGCGCAACACCTTTATCCTGCAGCAGGCGAATATCTTCTTCCGGAAGCAATTCAACCCCCGATTCGCAGCATTCGTCGACCTGGAGTTCACGAATACATATGCGAGTACCCGGAAGTGGGGAACCTTCCGGCTCGAAGAGGCCTGGATCCGGTATCAGACCTCGGAAGCATTCAGCATCAAGGCCGGTCTGCTGGTGCCCACCTTCAACAATCTCAACGAGATCAAGAATAGGACCCCGATCCTTCCGTATATCACCCGGCCGTTCGTGTATGAGGCCGCGGCGGAGGGTGTGAGCAGCCTGGATGATTTTGTCCCCGGATCGGCGTTCCTCCAGATCGAAGGAGCTTTTAATGTAAATGAGATCCGGCTGGACTATGCCGTGTATGCAGGGAATGGCGATCCGGATTTCATCAGCAGTGGCCAGGAAGGGCAACGGTACAGCATCGGCGGCACGGACACGACCACCTTCAAACTGATCGGCGGGAGGGTCGGCGTCCGTGCGGGTCAGTTGAAGGCCGGCTTCTCCATGGCTTCGGACAAGGCGAACCGGCAGGATATCGGCATCGGGCCTGTGCAACGATTGCGGTTCGGCGGGGACCTCTCGTATCAACTCGGACTGCTCTCGCTGGAATCCGAGGTCATCGCGACGAAGGAATACCTGGATGACAGGCAGTCGCAGGTGTACGCCGCCGTCGCGCGGTTGGATCCCCGGCTCGGCAAGGAGCCGGCGAACCTGTTCGTGTATGGGGTCCTGGCATATGATATTTCTGAGAGCTTCTTCGTCTATGGCGGCTGGGAATACCTCGAATCGCATGCGACATCCGTTACCCGTGGCACGATGGCCGGGGGAGGGTACCGGCCGATCGACAATGTTGTTGTGAAATGCCAATACCTGCACATAAGCAACGAGTTTCAGGGTTTGAGTTCATATCTCTCCGACCGTGTCCAGGCCGGGGTGAGCGTGATGTTCTAGCGCGCAAGGGACCACGACCCATGAAACCCATCCTCATTGCATGTGTAACGATCCTCCTGAGCTCAGCCTGTGCGCAGGCACAGGTCGCCGTCATCGCCAACCGTTCGGTGGCAGAGACCTCCCTGACCCCGGCACAGCTTCTCGATCTGTATCAGCTCAACACGCGCACGTGGACCGATGGTCACGTGGTGGAATTGATGTGCCTCCGCGAGAATCCCGACGTGGAACGGAAGTTCTTCGATCTCCTCGGCAGGAATCCTCTGGAGCTGCGCAAGGTCTGGTTGAGGGCCCAGTTGTCCGGACGCGCGCGCCCGCCCCTGATGATCAGTTCGCAGGACGATATGCTCCGGCACGTGGCGAGTACGCGGGGAGCTGTCGGCTTCGTTGCGCGGGACAAGGTCCAGGGGAATGTGAAGATCCTCCTGGTCATCGAGTGACGCCATGGCCGGCCCGGACCACCGTTGATGAATGTGCGCGTCTCCTACCGGACCCGAGTGATCCTCACGTTCGTCATCCCCTGGGTGGTGGCCACGCTTTTTTCATTCTGGTATCTCTCGTACATCCAGCGCGTGGCAGGTGAACGCAATGCCCGCCGTCATCTGGGCATCGTGAGCGACATGTTTGCCACGTCCGTGGGGAGCGGACTGAATGACGGTGACTTCACGCTCGTCCAGAAGGCCTTCGACTGGTCCATGCTCGACCGGAATGTGGTGTACATCTGCATCCTGGATGAGCGCAATGAAATGGTGTACCAGAGCACGACCTCTCCGGAAATGCCGATCGAACGGATGAAGCACCTGTCCCCGGGGATCCTGAGGACGGAGTCCGGTCTGTTGAGCGTCACCGAAGTGGCCCCTGCCGGCAAACAACTCGGTACGGTGTTCCTCCAGTATTCGCTCGAGAGCGTGGAACAGGAGATCCGTTCCGCGCAGATGACCTCGATCGTCGTCAGCCTGGTGGTCCTTCTCGTGGGTTTGCTCGGGACCCGGCTGTTGATCCGGCAGGCCGGCGAACTCGACCGCGCCCGTGTCGAAGCGGAACGGCAGGCGACGACGGTCCGCATGCAGGCCGTCGACCTTGCGTCGATGAATGCATCGCTGGGCAGGAGCAATGCCACGCTCCTGGATACACAACAGGAGCTCCAGCGCGCCCACGATGAACTGGAGCGGCGGGTGGAAGAACGGACCAACGAGTTGGCCGCGGCGAACGCCGAGTTGCACGTCAATGAAGGGCACCTGCAGCTGGCCATGACCGCGGCCCGGATGTTCCCGTGGAAGATGGACCTTGCCACCGGGACCTTGGTGGTCTCCGACGAGCATCTGCGGGGACTCGGGCTGGCGACCGCGGAGCGCAATGCTCTGGTGTCGCGCATCCACCCCGACGATCGACCGCACGTGGTGGAAGTCTTTCGCGAGGCGGGCCGGACCGGCACGCCGATCGCGATCGAGTTCCGTGGCATGCTCGGTGGCGACCAGATCATCTGGTTCGCCGCGTACGGGCGGGCGATGGCGGGCCCCGATGGGAGTCCGGTGACCATCGTCGGTATCACGATGGACATCACGGCCCGGAAGCGGGCAGAAGAGACGCTGCGGACCTCCCTCCGGGAAAAGGATATCCTCCTGAAGGAGGTGCATCACCGCGTGAAGAACAACATGCAGATCATCTCCAGTCTGTTGTTCCTGCAGAGTTCCTACGTGCGCGATCCCTATGACGTCGATCTGTTCCGCGAAAGCCAGTTGCGGGTCAAGTCGATGGCGATGGTCCACGAACGGCTCTACCGCTCCGAAGACCTCTCGTCCATTGAGTTCTCGGACTATGTGCGGACCATCGCGGAGGAGTTGCTCGCATCGTACAGTCGGCCCGGGATCGGATTGGTCACGCAGGTCGATGAGGTCCGGTTCGGTGTCGACATCGCGATCCCCTGCGGCTTGCTCATCACCGAGCTCGTCACCAACGCCATCAAGCACGCATTTCCCGAAGGCCGGGGAGGGCACATCGAGATCAGGGGGACGTGCATGGATGGGATCATGCAGCTCACGGTGCAGGATGATGGCGTGGGGTATCCCGCACACGTCGATTTCAATGGCGGGGAGACGCTGGGTGTTACGTTGATCAAAGGACTGGCGGATCAGCTGGAAGGGACGATCGCGGTGGACCGCGCGAGCGGATCGCGCGTGGTGATCACGTTCCCCCTGAACCGCGTCAGTGGAGAAGGCGAGGCGATTGCATGAATCCGACCGGCGCACAGCAGTCGGCACAGATCCTTCTCGTTGAAGATGAAACGATCATCGCCTTCGAACTCAAGGTCCGGTTGTCGACGCTCGGTCACCGGGTGCGCGGCATGTTCCGGAAGGGCGAAGAAGCGTGTGAGGCGGCGCGCGCCCAGATGCCCGATCTGCTGCTGATCGATATCATCCTGGCCGGGAAGATCGATGGGATCGAGACCGCGCGGCGTATCCGGGCCCTCGGTCCGACGCGGATCATCTTCCTCACGGCGAACACCGATGAGTCCACGCGCCAGCGGGCACTCACGGTCGCGCCGGAGGGTTTCCTCCTGAAGCCCTTCACCGAAGATGAACTGCGGGAAACGCTGGCCGCGGCGCTTGCCCGGCCCCTCTGATTTGTTCCGGGGCGGGCAGACCGCCCGTTCCCCGTGACCACCATCGAACACGTTCCTCTGACGATCATGAACTCTTCACGTATCCTCTCCCTTGTGTGCGGGATCGTTCTTGCGGCATCCACCCCCCTCCACGCCCAGGACCGGCCGGGGCCTTTCGCGATCAGAGGGGTCCTTCCATGGCACAACTTCCTTTGCGGTCCTTCCACATGGAACCTGGACGACTACCGGGAGTATCTCGACCGGTGTGCCGCGGCAAAGATCAACTTCATCGGGTTCCACAATTATACGGGCGGCGGCCAGCGCTATGCCACCTACGTCGAGCCGATGATCCGGATGGCATACAAGAACGTGCTCCCCGAGGCATTCTTCGACAATTCTCTGACCGCCCGATGGGGATACGCGCCGCGCCGTGTGGGTGAATTCGCCTTCGGGACGTCGCAGCTCTTCGCGGATACCACCGGCGCCTTCGGGGCAGAGTGCGCGGTCCGCGCCACCTCGAATGACGACCGGTACCAACGCGCACAGGCTCTGATGCGCCAGGTGATGGCCATGGCCCGCGCGCGCGGCATGCAGACGGCCATGGGATTTGAATTCGGTGTGCACCCGCCGGAGTACTTCTCCATCACGGAAGAGGGCTCGTTCTGGGAAGGGACCGGCTCGATGATCCCCAATCCGGCACACTACCAGTCAGCGGAGATCCTGTACGCCACGATCGATGATCTCATCGCATCGTATCCCGACCTCGACCATGTGTGGCTGTGGTTGAATGAACATTCATTCTTCGGGCTCGATCCCGACAGGGCCCTGCGTGACCCCGGCTTCCGGGCACTCTTTGACCGCGATGCAGCGCTCTTCGCCGGCCCCGGCATCGATACCCGGCAACAGGTCACGGGCGTCTGGGCGCTCGCGTATATCCGCCGCGCGTACGAACGGCTCCGGGCGGTCGCCCCGGGCAAGCATCTGGTCATCGGCGGCTGGGGCGGCAGCAACCAGCTCCCGGCGATCCTCCGGGGCCTCGACCGGGCACTTCCCACGGACGTGATCTTCAGCTGCCTCAATCCCGGGATGGGAGACTATCCGCAACCAGAATTCATCGCATCGATCGCGGCGCATCGGAAGTTCTGGAGCATCCCCTGGCTCGAAGGCGATCACCAGCTCTGGCATGCGCAACCCCGGGTCAGCGTCATGCGCGACCAGGTGAAGCAGGCACGCGACCAGCAGCATGATGGCGTGATCGCGATCCACTGGAGAACGGAAGAAACGCGCACGACGTTCGAAGCGTTCGCACGGTTCGCCCGTGATCCCGCGGATACCGCTTCGGTCGCGACCGTCTACCGTGAGGTCCTCCGCACGCAGTGCGGGCCCCGGGCGGCGGCTGAACTCACCGACACCTTCGCGGCAGCGGATCGGGAAGGGTGGTTCCGGGCAGCGTCATCCCCCGAGTACTATGCGTACACACCGTTCTGGGGGCGGCTCGACAGTGTGGCGCGCGGACGGCTCGAGATGATCATCCGCAGGCTCCAGGGCGTGGCGGACAGGACGACGGATCCGCGCCATCTGCGCGATCTGCAGTGGTATATCGCGGATCACCGCTTCATGCTTCTGCTCGATGCGGTGGGCAGGAAGCTCGAACCTGCATACCAGCTCCGGATCCGAATGCACGCCGCGGGTGAATACCGTCCGCCGGCAGTCGAACATGTCAGGCACGCACGCGCGGAGCTCGATGCGGCACCGATCCGCGAGCTCTTCTCCGTGTACGCCTCCCGCGTCCGGTCCCGCGGTGAACTCGGCGTGCTGAGTTCGCTCAATCAGAAGCTGTATTCCGAGTACACCGATCTTCTCCGGTTCATCGCCACTCTGTGAGGTCGTCCATGCTCTCCAGGATCCCTTTCGTGTTCGCGGCCATGCTCGTCACCGCCGGCATGCCGGGTTGTGGGTCATCGGAACAAGCCACCCGGGTGGAACGTGCTGACGCCGTACGCCAATCCACGGTTCTCGATTCGGCATGGGTCTGCAGGATCGCCCGCGACGTTGCTGTTCAGGGCGAGGTGCTGTCGACCCCTGCGTATCCGTTGAATGGGTGGATGTCCGCGACCGTCCCCGGGACGGTGCTGACGACGCTCCTCAACAACGGTCTGGTCCCGGATCCGTTCTATGGCATGAACAACGCGGCGATCCCGGATATCTTTCACACGGGGAACGAGACGTACACGTACTGGTTCGTGAAGGACATCCGCACACAGCCACCATCAGGCGGGCGTCAAACGTGGTTGCGCTTGCGTGGCGTCAATTACGGATGTGATGTGTTCCTGAACGGCCACCGGCTCACCCCGCGCACACATACCGGGATGTTCCTCCGGCAATCGTACAACATCACGTCCCTTCTCTCCGCGGATGGGAACAACCGCCTGGCAGTGATCGTGTATCCAGCGGCGGTACCGGGTGATCCCAATGGCGGACAGGGTGGCGATGGGACGATCGGGAGGAATGTTGCCAGTCAGTACACTGCCGGATGGGACTGGATACAACCGATCCGCGATCGGAATACCGGGATCTGGGACATCGTGACGTTGGAGGAAACGGGGGCCGTGCGGTTGAATGACCCGCAGATCGTGACAGTCGTTCCCGGTGTGCGGTTCCCTGACGGTCCGCAGGCACCGGCCATGATCCGGACCACTGTGGACGTGGAGAATCCGACACACGAAACCGTGTCCGGGACCCTCCGTTGTTCCGTGGCGGGAAGAGCGGTCAGCACAGAGGTCGCCATCCCGGCCATGACCTCCCGCACGGTCCGTCTTCCGGAGATCACTGTGGCGGAACCCCGGCTCTGGTGGCCGAACGGGTATGGCCCGCAGTCCCTGACACCCGTGGATCTGGTCTTCGTCCGTGATGGGGGAGCAACGCTGGATGCGATGACGGTGACCACCGGCATACGCGATATTTCGACGGTGTGGAATGCGGAGACGCGAAGCCGCGAAGTCCGGGTGAACGGTCAGCGGATCTTCGTGCGGGGCGGGAACTGGATCGTCTCCGACGCGATGCTGCGCCTGTCCGCCGCGCGCTACGATGCGGAGATCCGCTTCCACCGTGACATGAACCTCAACCTGATCCGCATCTGGGGCGGAGGATTGTCGGAGCGACCTGAGTTCTATGAGGCCTGCGACCGCTACGGGATCATGGTGATGCAGGACCTCTGGATCTCGGGCGACTGCAACGGCAAGTGGCTCGACCCGATGAAGAAGGAAGATCAGTGGACTCGCCGCGGGTATCCGGATGATCATGCCCTGTTCGTGCGTTCGGTTGCCGACCAGGTCCGGATGCTGAGGAACCACCCGTCGCTGGCCTTCTACTGCGGAGGGAACGAGATCCCTCCGCCACAGGATATCCTTGCCGCGGTCCAGGATACGGTGCTCCCCGCGCTCGACAGCGCGCGGTACTTTTTCACCTATTCCAACGCCGACAGCATGTCGCTGAATGCCATCGGCGGTAACGGTGACGGTCCGTATGGTGTCCGATCGAACAGACATTTCTGGGAATTCCGTTCCTTCCCCTTCAACTCTGAAACCGGGTCTGTCGGTCTGAACGATATCACATCCCTCGAGCGCTTCATCCCCCCGGGGAACATGGTGATGCCTGACGAAGCGGCACGCCGGATCGATTCCGTATGGCGGTATCACAAATTCCAGGGGTACGGCCGGAACCTCGAGGCGTATGGGAAGCCCGCCGATCTGAAGGGGTTCCTGGACAGGGCTCAGCTCGTGAATTACGATCAGTACCGCGCGTTGATGGAAGGACATCAGGCGCACATGTGGGACTGGTATACGGGTGTCATCATCTGGAAGACGCAGAATCCGTGGAGCGCGATGCGGGGGCAGATGTATGATCCATGGCTCGATCCGAATGCGGGATTGTACGGCCTGCACCACGCGAACCGTCGTGTCCACATCATGTGCAACCCCGCGGATGGCATGCTGATGGTGGTCAACAACACCTTCCGGCCATTGCATGATCTGATGGTACAGGCATGGACCATCGACCGGGCGGGGAAGCGGGATCTCGCCTTCCAGTGGTTCGTCGAAGTGGGTCCGGCAATGGTGCAGAAGATCGATACGATCCGCCGCGTCTTCACACAACACTTTGCAGCGGAGGGCGGATTCCTCGAGCTGATGCTGCTCGATCTGCAGAAGCGGACCGTGGACCGGAACCTGTGCTGGTTCCCGGATTCCGCGGGTGTCTATTCCGGACTTCAGCGGATAGCATCCGCACCAGCAACGGTCACGGCGAGGAAGCTCGCCGACGACCGGGTGGAGGTCGCCGTGCACAACCCGCCCGGAGGCCCGCTGGCATTCTTCCTCCGCATCTCCCTCGTCGATGGGGCAACAGGGAAACGGATACTGCCGGTGTTCGCCAGCGACAATTATATCTCGGTCGTTTCCGGCTCGACGGAGCATGTGACCCTGGAGAATGGGAGTGGGCGGATCCCCGCCAATGCCAGGATCACGGTGAGCGGCTGGAACGTCACGGAACAAACGATCGGTATCGAATAGCGTCGCTGTGTGTACCCCGTCTGTCCGACCCGATGCTGCGGCCAACGGGTACGTACGCACAACGCCGTACCAATGACCCTTTACAAAGGAACAGTTATGGTATCTGTCAGAGATATCGTCTCGCTGCTGCGACTCGCCCTCGTGGCCATCGTCTGCTGCCAGTGTGTCACGGCCCATGCGCAGCACCGGCCGGAGGGAGCGTCGCCGGGAGGTTACGCACTGATTCCGACACCCCGGCAGATCATAGCCCACAAGGGGGTGTTCGCGTTCACGCAGGATGTTGCCCTCGCGTCCGGAACAGCGAAGGATGCCGAAGCCGCGTTCGCAGTATCGCAGCTGAGGGATGAGTTGCGTGCCTCGATGGGGATCACGCTGGCGCCCGGACGCACACCGGGGGCGAAGTCGATCCTCATTGGCAGCGTCGCCCGTGATGCAGCGATCAGGAAGGCCCTGCCCGCATCTGCTCTCGCCGCCATGGATAGTCTGGGCACCGAAGGATACATTCTGCATGTCGGTCCGTCCCGGATCGTCGTCGCAGCGCGATCCGGGACTGGCGTCTTCTATGCCGTGCAAACGCTCAGGCAGCTCATCAGGGCGAACGCTCAGGGCCACGCAGTCCCGTGCATGACGATCACGGACTGGCCGCGGCTCCGGTATCGGGGAGTGATGCTGGACATCAGCCGCGGACCCATCCCGACGATGGCCTATCTGAAGGAGATCGTCGCCACCCTCGCGGAATACAAACAGAATGCGCTCACGCTTTATACCGAACATGTGTTCCGGTTGCGTTCGCACCCTGACGTCGCGCCGGCGGATGGCATCACCGCGGCGCAGATCGCTGAACTGACGGCCTTCGCCCGGCTGCACCACATCGAACTCATCGGCAATGCGCAACCCTTCGGTCATATGGAACACACCCTCGCGATCCCGTTCTACCGCCCCCTGGCGGAGACCCCCTGGGTGGTGAGTCCGGCGGTGGAGAAAACCTACGACTACCTCAAGGACGTGTTCGCCGAGATCGTGCCTGCATATGACAGTCCGCTCTTCCACATCAATAGCGACGAGGTCTCAGGATTGGGCGATGGTCCCGCGCGGCGCATGGTGGATACGATGGGGGCCGGGGGGGTCTATGCCTATCACATCGGCAGGATCGACGCGCTGGTGAAGCCCTATGGCAAACGGCTGATGATGTGGGGCGATATCGCCGTGAACAACCCGCAGATCATCGAACGGTTGCCGAAGGACCTCATCATCGTCTCGTGGGGATATCACCTCGCCGACAGCTTCGATGATGCCATCCTGCCATTCACGAAGACCGGCTTCGACTTCATGGTCGCTCCCGGCGTGAACTGCTGGGGGAACGTCTGGCCGAACATGTCGGTTGCCACCGTGAACATCTCGAACTACGTGCGCGATGGTGCAGCGCTGGGGACCATGGGTATGATGAATACCGTGTGGGTCGACGACGGCGAGAACCTTGGTGCCTACAACTGGCACGGACTCCTGTGGGGTGCGGAGTGTTCCTGGTCGCCCGCCCGTCCGCTGAAGGGACAGGAGGCGAAGGACGATCTTGCGGCGCGAAGCCGGTCGTTCGACCGTTCGTTCGACGCTCTCTTCTTCGGCATACCGGATGTCGCCGCGACGCTGTACCGGTTCGATTCGTTGCGCGCCCTGCCGATCCGGGGGATCGTCACCGACGGTGCGGTGTGGAGCAGCATGCTGGAGATCTATCCGGGCGAAGTGGATCCCGCCGCGGTGGCAGTGAATGAACAGGCGGTGCGACAGGCCGGCGCGCTGCGCGCCGCGCTCGAGGCACTCCGCGCGAACGCCCGCCGCCATGCCGACGTGCTCGATGCGGCGGTCTTTGCGGCGAACAGGGTGGCATTCACCGCGAAGAAGAATATCGTGCGGGCCGAACTTGCGAAGACCATGCGTGCCCCCGTGGCCGATGCGGTAGCCGGGACGAGGACGCTGATGCAGGGTCTTTTTGAGGAACTTCACGGACTGAAGAACACGTATGTTGTTCTCTGGGACCGGGAGAACCGCGGATGGTGGCGCGAACGGGTGCTCGCGAAGTATGACCGGCTCGGAGCGCAGTTGCTGGAGCTGGAGAATGTTGTCCTGATCGAAAAGGACACGGCAGGAACCGGTGGCGTGCTGCGTGTGCGCTGTAGTACGCCGTTTGCGGACAGGGAGATCCGGTATACGGCCGACGGGTCGGAGCCCACGATGCGGTCCCCGGTGTATACCGGGCCCATCGCCCTCGATCGGTCGGCATCGGTCCGCGCGCGTGTGTTCACGGGAAAGCGGGCGTGGCCGGTATCGGAAAGATCCTTCCTGGTCCACCGGGCCATCGGGCACCTCGCCGCGTTGCATGCGCGGTACAGCACCTACGACCCGGCGTACGCTGCCGGCGGACCGATGGCATTGACGGATGGGCTCCGTGGATCCGAAGATTTCAAGGATGGCCGATGGCAGGGGTATCAGGGACAGGATGTAGAGGCCATCATCGATCTGCAACGATCGACAGAGGTCCATCGGATCAGCATGGGCTTCCTGCAATCCAGCTATTCGTGGATCCTCATGCCATCGCGGGTGCAGTACTGGACATCGGCCGATGGGCATGAGTACACGCTGGCGGGTGAGGCCATATCCACCGTGGATCCCAGAGAAGAGGGGACCGTGGTGCGTGATCTCACGGCTGGTTTCTCCGGAGTGAACGCCCGCTTCATCAAGGTGATCGCGCAGAATCCGGGACGCCTTCCTGGATGGCATCATGCCGCCGGAGGGGAGTCGTTCTTGTTCACCGATGAGATCGTGGTGGAGTAGCACCCCGGCTCTGCTGTCTGCATGTGGGCTCTCCTGCGGCATCAGGAGAGCCCTTTTTTATGGTTTCCTTACGCTACCCGGGGGCCGGCCAATTGGATTCTGAGAGTCCGCTTTCGTATGTTCTGGTGCCCTTCGCGACTCTCTGCGCGGAGCGGGCATTGCCGACCGATCTCAAGTGAGCACCTGTGACATCTGGCGATCCATATCGGCCCGATCCGGACCATCTTCTCGACTCGCTCCGCCGGGACGAAGAGCGCGGCAGACATGGCCGGCTCAAGGTCTTCCTCGGGATGTGCGCGGGGGTAGGGAAGACCTATGACATGCTGATGGCGGCCCGCGAGGCGCAAGCGAAAGGCATCACGGTGCTTGTCGGATATGTTGAGACCCATGGCCGGCGGGAGACCGAAGCTCTCCTCGACGGCCTCGACATCCTCCCCAGAAAGGTGATCGAATACCGCGAGCGGGCGCTGGAAGAGATGGATGTGGATGAGATCCTCCGTCGCCGGCCCGGGCTCGTGCTCGTGGATGAACTTGCGCACACCAACGCACCGGGCAGCAGACATATGCGCCGGCACCAGGATGTGACCGAGATCCTGGATGCGGGCATCGATGTCTACACGACGCTCAACATCCAGCATCTCGAGAGCCGTGCCGACACGGTCGCTCAGATCACCGGCGTCGTGATCCGTGAGACGATCCCCGATTCCGTCCTCGAACGCGCCGATGCCGTCGAGATCGTCGATCTTCCACCGGAAGAACTGCTCAAGCGCCTCGCCGAAGGGAAAGTGTACGCGCCCGAACGTTCACGCGAGGCGATGCGTCACTTCTTCCGGACCAGCAATCTGACGGCACTCCGCGAAATGGCATTGCGCCTCGTTGCGGAACGGGTGGATCATCAGTTGCAGGACCTGATGAAGGACCGGCATGCCGGCGGCACGGTGAAATCGGGGCAGCGGATCCTCGTCGGGATCAGTTCCAGTCCCAATTCGGCACGATTGATCAGATGGGCGCGGCGAACGGCCTATGCCATGGATGCCCCGTGGATCGCCGTGTATGTGGAGCGCTCCCGGCCCTTGACCGCTGAGGCGCGGGAGCGGCTGGAGAGCAATATCAAGCTTGCGCGAGAACTCGGCGCTGAGGTCGTGACCACCGCTGATGAGGACCTCGTCGAAGGACTCCTGCGCATCGCACACGACAGGCGTGTCACCCAGATCCTCATCGGCAAACCGGCGGGGACGTTCCATCCCGGTGGCACGATCCTGGGCAGGCTCATCAAGCAGAGCGGTGACCTGGATATCTATGTCGTGGGCGGCAGCGGCCCTGCACAGGCGGGGACATCCCCCGTGTGGCTCCCGGAGGTCCGTTCCGGGATCAAGCAATATCTGATCGCCGCGGCGGTGACGATCGCGACCGCGATGGCCCTGTATCCTCTACGGGACATGCTCGGATATCAGTCGATCTCCCTGTTCCTCCTGCTCACGGTCGTGTTGCTCCCGCTTGCCCTGGATGCCGGGCCGGTCCTCCTCGCTGCCGCGCTCAGTGCGGTGCTCTGGAATTACTTCTTCATCCCGCCAACATTCACCTTCGCGATCGGTTTGCTGCAGGATGTCCTGATGCTCGGGCTGTACTTCTGTGTCGCGGCCGTGACCGGGGTACTGACCGCGCGTATCCGGGCCCGGGAGAAAGCTGTACGCTTGCGCGAACGCCATGCCACGGCGCTCTTCTCGCTCACCAAGGAGCTGTCCGTTGCCCGGAGTCAGGATGAGGTCGCACGGGCTGCCGTCGAAAGCATCCGCCACACATTCGGTGCGGAAACGGTCGTCCTTCTCAGTCAGGCCGATGGTGACATATTCACGGAAGCACATCCCGCCAGCAGCTTTGCCGTGGATCAGAAGGAGTTCGGCGTGGCAGCGTGGGTGTACTGGAATGAGCGCAAAGCCGGACGCTTCACGGATACGCTCCCGTCCTCGGGGGCAACCTATCATCCGCTGTCCGGTCCCCGGTATCCTCTCGGGGTCATCGGCGTTCACATTCCGACGAAGGAACCGTTCACGTTCGATCAGGATGCTCTGTTCCAGGCCTTCCTCGGCCAGATCGCCTCTGCCTTCGAACGCGAGCAACTGCACGACCTCACACGAAAGACGCTGGTCGTTGCAGAATCGGAGCGCCTGTACCGGACGCTGTTCGACACGCTATCGCATGAATTCCGGACGCCGGTGGCGGCGATCATGGGCGCTGCCGATCAACTGGATCAGCGCGCCGTCCTGGGAGGACCACGCCTCGCGGAGATCGTGGAGGAGATCCGCGAAGGGGCGGACCGGCTCAACACCCTCGTGCAGAACCTCCTGGATATGACGCGGCTGGAATCCGGGCTCCTGAAGATCCGGACGTCATGGTGTGACGTGTCCGACCTCGTGGGGACCACCGTACGGAAACTCGACGAGGTCCTCCGCCACTTCGATATCCACATCGCCGTGTCCGGTTCGCTTCCGCTCATCCAGGCCGACCAGGGACTGCTCGAACAGGCCCTCGTGAACATCATCAGGAACGCGGTCGTCCATGCCGAGGGTGCGACCGCGATCACCATCGAAGCGCATGCCGAGGGGAGTGACTGTCTCCTGACCGTGTCCGATAATGGCAAGGGCATCCCGCCTGTCGAGGTCGACCGGGTCTTTCAGAAGTTCTTCCGTGGAAAGGACACGCGTGCAGGGGGCACGGGACTCGGCCTGTCGATCGTGCAGGGGATCGTCCTCGCTCACGGAGGAACGGTGACATGTGCCAACCGCGCCGATGGCGGGGCGCAGTTCACGCTGCGCCTGCCGCTCGGCACTCCACCACCAACCGTGCAACTGACATGAGCGCACCCGCACATCCGGCAACGGTCCTGGTGATCGATGATGAGGTCCAGATCCGCCGCCTGCTCACGCGTGCCCTCGAGGAGGAGGGCTTCAAGGTCGTCGTTACGGATACGGGGTCCGGGGGCGTAGCACAGGCGACGACGGTCCGGCCCGATGTCATCATCCTCGACCTCGGTCTTCCCGACATGGATGGGACCGATGTGCTCAGGCAGGTGCGCACCTGGTCGTCGGTGCCCGTGCTCATCCTCTCCGTGCGCGAGGCAGAAGATGTCATCGTTGGCGCGCTGGACGGCGGGGCCGACGACTACCTGACAAAGCCATTCCGCACCGGCGAGCTGCTTGCGCGCGTCCGTGCTCTGCTCCGCCACCGGCTCTCCGGCGAGGAACAACGCGTGTTCGAGTCCGGCGACCTTGCGGTGGATATCGCGGCGCGGACGGTGCGGGTGCGGGGTGAACAGATCAAGCTGACGCCGACCGAGTATTCGCTCCTCGAATTGTTCGCGCGCAATCCCGGGAAGGTGCTCACCCATGCGTATCTGCTCCGTGCGATCTGGGGACCGACCTATGCAGAGGAGACCCAGTACCTGAGGGTCTTCGTGGGGCAGCTCCGGAAGAAGATCGAAGCGGATCCGGCCATGCCGCGACTTCTGGTGACGGAAGCCGGCGTGGGGTACCGTCTCATCGGATGACCGCGGAACGAGCGGACGCGGCAGCAGCCCTCCCCTGAGGCATCTCTGCCGTCGCATCCGCCGCTTGCTCATCCGAGACCGAACGAAGTGAGGAGCAGGTCGATGGCTTTGATCCCGATGAACGGCGCGATCAGTCCGCCCACGCCATAGATCAACAGATGCCGCCGCAACAGCGTTGCGGCACTCATCGGGGCGTAGCGGATGCCCTTCAGTGCGAGGGGGATCAGGGCCACGATGATGAGGGCGTTGAAGATCACGGCTGAGAGGATCGCACTGGCAGGGGATCCCAACCCCATGATGTTCAGCATGCCCAGGGCGGGATAGGTTGTCGCGAATGCCGCGGGGATGATCGCGAAATACTTGGCCACATCGTTCGCGATGCTGAATGTCGTCAGCGCCCCCCGCGTCATGAGCAGTTGTTTGCCGATCTCCACGATCTCCATCAGCTTGGTCGGGTTGCTGTCCAGATCGATCATGTTCGATGCCTCCCGCGCCGATTGGGTGCCGGTGTTCATCGCGACGGCCACATCGGCCTGGGCGAGCGCCGGCGCGTCATTCGTGCCGTCGCCGGTCATTGCCACGAGTTTCCCTTCCCGCTGGTGTTCCCGGATCAGCTGGAGTTTATCCTCCGGACGTGCCTCCGCAAGAAAGTCGTCCACTCCCGCCTCCGCCGCGATCGCGGCCGCGGTCAGAGGGTTGTCGCCGGTGATCATGATCGTACGGATGCCCATGCTGCGGAGACGGGCGAACCGCTCCTTGATCCCGCCCTTGACGATGTCCTTGAGTTGGATCACACCCAGGATCTCGGCGTTCTCCGCGACCACCAGCGGCGTTGCCCCCTGACGGCTGATGTCCTGTATGGTCCTTTCCACCGCTGCGGGCATGCTCCCGCCGGCCGATTGGACGAACGCCTTCACGGCATCCGATGCGCCTTTCCGGATCTGGCGTACACCGGCCGAGCCTTCCTGTGCGATGTCCACGCCACTCATGCGTGTCTGGGCGGAGAAGGGGATGAAGTGCATCGATGCTTCATGGAGTCCGCGTCCACGCAGACCGTACCGCTCCTTCGCCAGCACCGCGACCGACCGCCCCTCCGGCGTCTCGTCGGCCATGGAGGAGATGTGTGCGGCCTCGGCGAGCCGCTCAGGCGTGACGCCCGGTGCCGGTGAGAATTCCGTGGCCATCCGATTGCCCAGCGTGATCGTCCCGGTCTTGTCGAGCAACAGCACATCCACGTCGCCGGCAGCTTCGATCGCCCGGCCGGAGGTGGCGATCACATTGTGCCTGATCATTCTGTCCATGCCGGCGATGCCGATCGCGGAGAGGAGGCCGCCGATCGTTGTCGGGATGAGACAGACCAGCAGTGCGACGAGGACGCTGACCGTGATGGGCGTCCCCTGTCCGGCCGCATGCACGCTGAAGACCGAGAAGGGGAGCAAGGTCACGCACACGACGAGGAAGATGATCGTGAACGCCGCAAGGAGGATGTTCAGGGCGATCTCATTCGGGGTCTTCTGCCGCTTCGCTCCTTCGATGAGCGCGATCATGCGGTCGAGGAACCCGCCTCCGGGTTCACTCGTGATGCGGACCACGAGCTGGTCGGACAGGACGCGTGTCCCACCGGTGACCGCACTCCGATCGCCGCCGGATTCGCGGATCACCGGCGCGCTTTCTCCCGTGATCGCGCTCTCATCCACCGACGCGATCCCCTCGACCACTTCGCCATCCGCCGGGATCAGGTCCCCGGATGCCACCAGGACCACGTCCCCCGCATGCAGGTCGCCCGCGAGGACGTCCTCGTGTCCTGCGCCGGGCGTGGTGCCGGTGAGCCGTCTGGCTTTGACACACTCCCTGGACCTTCGGAGCGCCGCTGCCTGCGCCTTCCCGCGCCCCTCCGCGATGGCTTCGGAGACATTGGCGAACACGACCGTGATCCAGAGCCAGAACGCGATGGCCCCGATGAACCACGCCGGCGCTTCACCCGCACCGGTCAGGGCCTGCACCCAGAGGATCGTCGTCACGGCACTTCCGATTTCGACCACGAACATGACCGGATTGCGGATCATCTGCCGCGGGTCCATTTTGCGCAGAGCGTCACGGAGGGCGGTTGCGTATCTGGTCATCATAGGAGAAGATGCTCCACGAGAGGTCCGAGGGCGAGGGCCGGGATGAAATTCAGTGCACCAACGATGAGGACGATCGCCACGAGCCACGACACAAAGAGCGCTGTGTGCGTGGGAAGCGTCCCTTCGGAGGCCGGGATCCGTTTCTTGGCGGCGAGGGACCCTGCGAGGGCAAGGGCAGGGATGGCGAGCCAATACCGGCTCACGAGCATCGCAATGCCGCCGGCGACATTATAGAAGGGCGTGTTCGCGGCGAGTCCGGCGAACGCGCTCCCGTTGTTGTTGCCCGTCGAGGTGAATGCATAGAGGACCTGGCTGAACCCGTGGGGGCCCGGGTTGGTGATCGAGGATCGCCCCGCCTCCAGCGCCACACCGAGGGCCGTACCGCCAAGCACAAGCAGCGGCATGATGAGGATCAGAAGCGAGGCCATCTTCATATCGTACGGTTCGATCTTGTGGCCGAGATATTCCGGTGTCCTTCCCACGAGCAGGCCAGCCACGAAGACGGCGACGATCACGAACACGAGCATCCCGTACAGGCCGGAACCCACGCCACCAAAGACCACTTCCCCGAGTTGCATCATGACCAGCGTAACGAACCCGCCCATGGGTGTGAAGGAGTCGTGCATCGCATTCACGGACCCATTGGAGGCCGCGGTCGTCGCCGTCGCCCACAATGCCGATTGCATGATGCCGAACCGGACCTCCTTTCCTTCCATGTTGCCCCCGGGCTGCCCCGGGGAGGCCTGCATCCCGACACCCCCACCGGTGTAGGAAGGAACGCCTGCCTGCTCCGCTCCGGCGGTCAGGACCACGAAGGGAATGAAGATCACGAGCATCGCGGCGAGGATCGCCCACCCTTCGCGCGTGTCTCCCACCATGACGCCGAACGTGTAGCAAAGCGCGGCCGGGATCAGAAGGATCGCGAGCAGTTCGAGGGAGTTCGACACGGGTGTCGGATTCTCGAACGGATGCGCAGCGTTCGTGTTGAAGAATCCTCCGCCATTCGTACCGAGCTGCTTGATCGCGATCTGGGATGCGACCGGACCCACCGCGATCGCCTGAGAAGGGACGTCCGCACCCCCGGCATCCACCACGCGATCGAGAAAGGGGATCGTCCGTGTGCCGTCGAAGGTCTGTACGACGCCTTGCGAGACCAGTCCGAGGGACAGGATCACCGACAGCGGCAGCAGGATGTAGAGCACGCTCCGTATCAGATCGACCCAGAAACTGCCCAGCGTGTGCGCAGAGTGCCGCGCGATCCCCCGGATGAACAGCACGAGGACCGCCATGCCGGTGGCTGCGGAGACGAAATTCTGGACCGTGAGGCCGAGCATCTGTGTCAGATGGCTCATGGTGGTTTCGCCCCCATACGCCTGCCAGTTTGTGTTGCTGACGAAACTGACCGCGGTATTGAACGCCAGATCGGGCGGGACACCGGGAAACCTACCTGGATCGAATGGCAGCATTCCCTGGGTGCGTTGAAGGACATACACCACGATGAACCCGAGCGCATTGAAGATCAGCATGGCGATGGCATTCTCTTTCCATCCGAACTCATCGTCCGGCCGGATGCCGGCGAACCGATGCATGAGCCGTTCGATCGGCCCGATGAGCGGGTGGAGGAATGTCCGCTCGCCCCCATAGACCCGGGCCATGTAGCGTCCGAGGGGTCTGACGGTGGCAAGGAGGACGAGGAGGAAGGCCGTGAGCTGCACGGCACCGGCGATCGTCATTCGAAACGCTCCGGCCACAAGAGGGCGATGAAGAGATACACGAGGAGGACCGCGGCGAGCACGCCGGTCATGAGTGCAATGAAGCTCATTGTCGGCCCCGTTGTCTGTTGTGAGCAAGGACATCGCACAGGGCGACGAGGAGTGCGGTCGATCCGAAGAATGCCACGGCAATACCGATACAAAGCAGGTCCTGCATCAGCGTGTCCCTCCCGTCTGGCGGAGCCCATCGAGGTCGAGGTTCAGGAGCAGGACGTTCACGCGCGGTGCACCGAAGAACCCGAAAAGCGGGCGTTCCGTATGGTGGTCGACAAGTGCGTAGAGAAGGCCGGAGGAGATGCCGTGTTCCCTTGCGATGCGCGGGACCTGCACACGGGCTGCATCGGGGCTGATGTGCGGATCGAGTCCGCTTCCCGAGGCAGTGACGAGATCGACAGGGACCGGCTGGTGCATCGTGGTGTCGGCACTTCTGATCCGTGCGACGGCATGATGCACGCGTTCCACCAGGGCGGGGTTCATAGAACTGAGGTTTGATCCGCCTGATGCGGCCGCGTTGTAAGGGAACGGCGCGGTTGCTGACGGCCGCGACCAGAAATACCCGGGGGAGTCGAACGGCTGGCCGATCAGCGCTGAGCCGACTGCCGTGCCATCCCTGATGATGATGCTTCCGTTCGCCTCGTGAGAGAACGTGAGCTGCGCGACGGCGGTGACCATGACCGGATAGATCACGCCCGTGATGACGGTGAACATCACCAGGACCACCAGACCGGTACGTGTGTGCTTTGCCACCATGATATGTGCGGTGCCTCCTCTGCTATGCCGGGACCAATGTGGTGAACCCCGGCCTGCGCATCAATCGCGGGGGGGTAAGGAGTAGGGGAACGGGCATATGGAAGTGGTAAAGATTCCGGGGAGAAGGGCGCCGGCACGTGAAGACAAGTGATCAGGATCCGGAGGGGTCTCGTCACGGCGCAGGTGCGTGGCACGCCCCATCCGGAGAGGCGGGCGATGGCTGACAGTGGATGCGCTGCATGCCGTATTCCTGCATGGCATGCAGCGTTCTTGACTGTCGGGAAGAGAATGGATAGTATATATCCGGCGCCGCGAAGCCGGGAGGAGTGTTCGGTTACATCCACCCGGTGCACCTGTTCGGATCCTTGATCATCCGCTCATGTCTCCAAGGAGGAATCACGTGCAACATCTGCTCCTGTTCCTGTACTGTGTCATGGTCATCGTCGTCTCTTTGCTGTTGGTCCCGAGCGCGGTCCTGGCTGCGTCCGGCACCCCTCCATCGGCAGAGGCCAGGGGAGATGCGTCCTCCACGGACCCGGAAAGGGACACGGTTGTTGCACCGGTGCGGGTCATGACATGGAACATACGGTACGACAATCCTGGCGACGGTGTCCATGCCTGGCCTAAGCGCAGAGATGAACTGCTCTCATTCGTCGCGTCGCGCAACCCGGATGTGCTGTGCATCCAGGAAGGACTGAAACACCAGGTTGGCTTTCTGAAGGATGGTTTGATCGGATGTGATGTACGGGGTGTGGGGAGGGATGACGGGAAGGAGCAGGGAGAGTATGCAGCGATCTATTTCCGGATGTCCCGGTTCGCATGTCGGGACGCGGGAACGTTCTGGCTGTCGCCCACGCCGGAGGTGCCCTCCAAAGGATGGGATGCAGCGCTGCCGCGTATCGTGACATGGGTCAGACTCTTCGATTCGCTTGCCCGCGCGGAGGTCTACGTCTTCAATACACACTTCGATCATCAGGGTGTGGAGGCGCGGGAGCAGAGCGCAGCACTCATCCGCGAGAAGATCCGTGCCATTGCCGGCACGGTGCCCTTCGTACTGACCGGCGACTTCAATGCAGGAGCGAAGGATTCGTGCTACAGCATCCTGGTCTCGCGGGCCGGACCGCCACCGTATTTCAATGACGCCCTGTCGCGCTCGCTCATGCCGCATGAAGGACCCGGTGTGACCTACACGGGCTTTCCGTTCATCTCCGATATCCCGCGTGAACGGATCGATTTCATCTTCGTGAATGATGCTGCACAGGTCCGCTGGCATGCGATCCTCGATGCGCGGCGCGGACCTGGATACATCTCGGACCATCTACCCGTGGTGGCGGACATCGTCTCGCGATGAGTGGGCCGGATTTGCCATCGCGGGTTCCATGTGAATGAGCACGCTGGCCCCGGGCAGCGCCGCGCGCACATCGCGTTCGATCTCGCCCACAAGGTCGTGACCGCGGGTCACCGTCCAGTCGCCAGGGATGCGCACATGGAAGGCGATGAACTGTTCGGCTCCGGATTGCCGGGTGCGGAGGTCACTGGCGACCACGCCGCGTGCGAGGTAGGACGTGAGGACCTTCTGTAGAGCGGCCTGATGCTCCTGGTTGATCGCCGTGTCCATAAGTCCGAGCACCGACGACCGGACGATCTTTGCACCGGTCCAGACGATATTGGCGGCCACGACCAGAGCAATGATCGGGTCGAGGACGTTCCATCCGGTCAGGACCACCGCACCAACCCCCACCAGTACGCCTCCCGAAGTCCAGACGTCGGTCATCAGGTGATGCGCATCCGCTTCGAGCGTGATAGAATGGAATCTCTTCGATGCCTGGAGCAACATCCGGGAGACGACAAGATTCACGAGGGACGCAACGACGGAAACGGCAAGGCCGATCCACACCTGTTCAAGCGGTTGAGGCGCGATGATCCTCGGGATGGCCGCCGCAGCGATGCTTGCAGCGGCGATCAGGATCAGGATGCCTTCCGCGCCACTCGAGAAGTATTCGGCCTTGCTATGGCCGTAGGTGTGATCGTCATCCGCCGGACGCGACGCAATGGTCAACATTGCCAGTGCGATCACCGCGCCGGCGAGATTGACGAACGATTCGAGCGTGTCCGACAGGAGGCCCACCGAGCCCGTCAGGAAATACGCGATCGATTTCAGTGTGATCGTGGTGATCGCCGCGGCGATCGACAACCATGCAAAGCGAACGGGTGATCCCATTCCGGTCTGAGATGCGGTCATGCGTGGGGTATTCCTGTCGTATGAAGTGTGCGGTTGCTCGGGCTCAGGATCTTCGTACGGTGATACCCTGCCCGGAAGTCTTAGGATACCAGAGATGTGCCTGCAAGCTGCCGCTGGATCCCGGCCACCCGGGCGGCACTGCCGCTGCCAGAAGAACAGGGGATCGTCATATGATCGTGCATCACTCACCCGCCGTTTCGACGCGACAGTGAACCGCAGAAACCTCAAGATACACCTCTTGCACGAGAATATCGAGGGGTCCATGCTGCTCTCCAATGAAACGCCGCCCATTGAATCACACCCCCCACAGTGGTACATTACACTGACCGGGACGGTCCGTCCCCTCCCGTCGGTTTCCTCCTGAACCGACAGCGATCAGTTCCGGCGATCCGGATCCACCATATCATGCGAGTCCCATGAACATTTTGCACCTGCTCCCGCGTCTGCTCATCCTGCTGTTCGTGAGCTGGACCTCCGTCTCAGCACAATCTTCCACCGTGGCCGGGTCGACCGGCGCGGCCCCGGGTGACCTGACCAGGGACACCACGCTCTATACTATGGGGTACAGCCATCTCGATACCCAGTGGCGCTGGGATTACGAGACGACCATCCGCAAGTACATCTACGCGACGATGGTGGACAACTTCCGGCTGCTGGACAAGTACCCAGGCTATGTCTTCAATTTCACCGGCGCCAACCGGTACATCATGATGAAGGAATACTATCCTGCCGAGTATGCACGCGTGAAATCGTACGTCGCGGCGGGGCGGTGGTTCCCCGCCGGATCGTCGCTCGAGGAAGCCGACGCGTTGGTCCCCTCGGCAGAATCGCTCATCAGGAACATCCTCTATGGCAACAGGTTCTTCCGTCAGGAATTCGGCAAGACGAGCAACGAATACATGGTGCCCGATTGCTTCGGGTTCCCGGCATCGATGCCCTCGATCTTCACGCATGCCGGCCTGAAGGGCTTCTCGACCCAGAAGCTCACGTGGGGTTCTGCCGTGGGCGTGCCGTTCAACTTCGGCCTCTGGGAGGGGACGGATGGTTCGTCGATCATCGCGGCACTGAACCCCGGCGAGTATGTCGGCACGGTGAAGGAGAATCTCAGCACGAGCCCGACCTGGCGCGCGCGGCTCCGTGAGAACGGCGTGAAGTCCGGCGTCGTCGCCGACTACATGTACTTCGGCACGGGCGACATCGGCGGGGCACCGGGCGAGGAGACCGTGCAGTGGGTGGACAAAAGCATCGCAGGTCCCGGTCCGGTACGCGTGCTTTCGGCCCCCGCATCACGGTTCTTCGATGATGTCGGCGCCACGGCCCATGCCCATCTCCCGCGATACAAGGGCGAGTTCCTCCTGACAAACCACTCTGCCGGATCGCTCACGTCGCAGTCGTATCTGAAGCGCTGGAACCGGAAGAATGAACAGCTTGCTCTGGCAGCCGAGGCGTCGTCGGTCGTGGCCGACTGGCTGGGTGGTGTGCCGTATCCGGCGGAGCAATACCGGGAGGCCTGGCGGCTGGTCATCGGTGCTCAGTTCCATGATGTGCTGGCCGGCACCTGTACCCCGCGCGCGTACGAGTATTCCTGGAACGACGAAGCCCTGGCTCTCAAACAGTTCGCAGGAGGCACGATCGATGCCGTGGGTGCCGTGGCACGCGGGATGAACACGGAGACGAAGGGTATCCCGGTGATCGTGTTCAACGCGCTCGCTATTCCGCGTGAGGATCTCGTCGAGGCCACCATCACCCTGCCCGCCAGTGCGCCGGCGCACGTGCGGGTATACGGTCCGGATGCGAAGGAAGTGCCGTCGCAGATCGTGGCATCGAACGGCGTCGCGCGGACGATCGTGTTCGCTGCCCGCGTGCCGTCGATGGGATTCAGCGTGTATGAGGTCCGGCCCTCGGCTACCCCGTGCACGATGCAGACGGGTCTGCATGTGAACGCCGGTGCGGTGGAGAACCACCGCTACAAGGTCACCCTGAATGCGGCCGGGGATGTCGCATCGATCTTCGACAAAAAGGTCAACAAAGAACTGCTTGCCGCTCCGCACAGGCTGGAGTTCCGCTACGAGCGTCCGCAGGAGTGGCCGGCGTGGAACATGGACTGGGAGGACCGGCAGAGGCCCGCGCTCGGATTCGTTGACGGGACGCCGACGGTGCGCGTCGTAGAGCATGGCCCCGTCCGGGTGAGCCTCGAGGTGGCACGTGAAGCGCGTGGCTCACGTTTCACCCAGCTGATCTGTCTGGCGACCGGCGGGAGTGGCGATCGCGTCGAGTTCAAGACGCGGATCCACTGGTTCACCCCCACGAGCTCGTTGAAAGCCTCCTTCCCGCTGAGCGCGTCCAATGCACTTGCCACGTACAATACCGGCGCGGGAACGATCCAGCGCGGGAACAACGATCCGAAGAAGTTCGAGGTCCCGTCACACCAGTGGCTCGATGTGACGGACAACAGTGGGGAGTACGGGGTAGCCATTCTCGAGGATTCGAAATTCGGTTCGGACAAGCCATCGGACAATACGGTACGATTGACGCTGTTGTTCACGCCGGGCGTGCGCGGCGGCTACCGTGACCAGGCGACGCAGGACTTCGGCATCCACGACATGGTGTATGCTGTTGCCGGTCACCAGGGAGATTGGCGCACCGGGGCAACACACTGGCAGGCGGCTCGTCTGAATCAGCCGCTGCTCCCATTCCAGGCGCCGCGGCACAAGGGTCCGCTCGGGAAGACGATGGCATTCCTCAGTGTGAATGATGCCGCGGTAAGCGTCGTGGCCCTGAAGAGAGCAGAAGATGAGGACGCGGTGATCGTCCGTCTCCTGGAGACCACGGGAAAGCCGGCGAAGAACGTCCGCATCACATTTGCTTCGGGCATCATGGGTGCCCGGGAAGTGAACGGCCAGGAGCAGACGATCGGTCAGGCGCGGATGGAGCGTGGAGCACTCGTGTGCGATCTGGGTGCGGATCAGCTCCGCGCGTTCGCGGTATCGCTCAAGCAGCCCAAGGCCGCACTCGCGCTGCCCGTTTCGCGTTCTCTTGCGTTGCCGTACAATGCGGATGTCATGAGCATGAAGGGGAAGAAGGATGATGGTCAGGTCGGACGAGCGGGCGCATCATTCCCCGCGGAGCTGATGCCTGCGAAGCTCACCAGCGGTGGGATCGGGTTCACGCTGGCATCCGGCACCCCGGGCAAGCTGAATGCCGTGGTGTGCCGTGGGCAGTCGCTCGACATTCCCGCGGGGGAGTTCAACCGCCTGTACCTCCTTGCTGCATCTGCACAGGGGGGCGAAACGGTATCATTCCTCGTGGACGGCAAGCCATCCCGGGTGAAGATCGGCAGCTGGAGCGGGTTCGTCGGGCAGTGGGACAACCGCATCTGGGATGGGTTCGTCAAGAAGGAGACCGATTATACCTGGGACGGCATCGTGTATGAAGGGCTGACCCCTGGATACGTCACTCCGGGGACCGTTGCCTGGCACACCACACACCGCCATCTTGCCGGTGGTGAGGACGATCCGTATGCCTTCACCTATCTCCACCGTGTGGCGATCGAACTTCCCCGCGGCACACGGAAGGTGACGTTGCCGTCAAGCGAGAGCATCATGGTCCTGGCTGCGACGGCCGCGCAGAACGAGAACGACCTGACCGTTGCCGCCGCGGCGCTCCATGATACGCTGAACATCCCGGCAGAGGAGTACGCCCGGTTCCAGATGACGCCGAAACCCCGGTTCATCCCGGAAGGATGCATCGTGGATGCGGGAGCGCAGATCAGCATCGCCACCCGCGATGCGAATACGGATATCTATTATTCGGTCGATGGCACGGTCCCGACAGAGCGGTCCACAAGGTACACCGCCCCGGTACGCATCGAGCGGACGACCACTGTGAGTGCGATCGCCGTGGAGCGTGGGAAGAACCCGAGTACCCCGGTGACGACGAAGTTCTACACTGCCTATCCCATCGTCGGTGCGGCGTACCAGTCGCACTACTCGCCGAAGTACCGCGGAGCCGGGGATAGCACGTTCATCGATGGCATGAGGGGCAGTCCGGCGTATGCGAACCCGGCGTGGCAGGCCTTTGAAGGCGAAGACATTGCGGTCGTCCTCGACCTTGGCACCGTCCGGCCGGTCCATGCCGTCACCGTCGGCTGCCTGAGCGAGAACGGCAGCTGGATCTTCTACCCGGTGTCGATCTCCGTGGCTGTGTCGACGGATGGAACGACGTATGGCAAGGAAGTAACGCGTGAGCTTGGCGTGCCGGCCGCAGCGACCGATGGCGGTATCCAGGATATCCCCGTGCAGGTCGGCGGCGTGCAAGGTCGATATGTCCGGATCACCGCAAAGAATGTCGGTACCTGTCCGCCGTGGCATCCCGGCGCTGGGGGCAAGGCCTGGATCTTCGCCGATGAGATCATTATAGAGTAGGCCGGGATCCCTGCCGGGAGACGATCTGCGGGAGTTATGCGTTACCGGAGTGGGGGCGGTTCCGCCTGCGGGACTGCCCCTCCGCGTTTCTACGTGCAACAAAACGGGCGTGTCGGTCGTAAGGTAGGACACGCGTGCAACGCGTCGATCGTTCTTTCACATCAGGCCGGGCTCTTCTCTGGGGGCGGCCTTCATACATACACTATCCCGGGAGGGCAGGCAGATGAATCGTTGGAAATCGTACGTAAAGTGGACAGGGATAAGCGTTGGCTCGGTGGCCGCGTTGTTCGTGGTAGCCGTGTACGCGCTGCAATACCGCACCTATGAAGCGCCGTATCCGCAGATCGTGGCAAGCAACGATAGTGTGGTGATCGCCCGTGGCCGTCACCTTGTGTATGGACCTGCCCACTGTAATTTCTGTCATGGATCGTGGGACGAGCTCCCCAGGATCATGGCAGGGGAGACCATCGATCTGAAGGGTGGCAACGCGTTCACCCTGCCGTTCGGGATCATCCGCACGCCGAATATCACATCGGACCGGGAGACAGGCATCGGTGCATTCAGCGACGGAGAGATCGCCCGGTCACTCCGGTTCGGCGTGGATCGCGAGGGCCATGCGCTCTTCGATTTCATGCCATTCCATAACGTCAGCGATGAGGACCTGACAGCGATCGTGTCGTATCTGCGGACGCTCCCGCCGGTGAAGAACGCTGTCGAACGGCGCGACATCAACTTCGCCGGCAAGGCGGTCAACGCGTTCCTCATCAGGCCGGTCGGCCCGGACGGCACGCCGCCGGCAACCGTTCCTCCCGACTCCACTGCTGCCTACGGCAAATACCTCGCTCATTCCGTCGCCAATTGTGTCGGATGTCATACGGACCGTGATATGAAGACGGGTGCGTTCATCGGTAAGCCGTTCGCCGGAGGACTTGAGATGGGGTCAGACCTCGTCCCGGGCCTGATGTTCACAACCCCCAATATCACGCCTGATGAAGCGACGGGGAAGATGGCGCTGTGGGATGAGGAGTCGTTCATTCTGCGGTTCCGGGCAGGCTCTCTGGAGGAGGGGACGGTGATGCCCTGGGGTGCGTATGGGAACATGAGCGACCTCGAGCTGAAGGCTCTCTACCGGTATCTCAAGACTGTGACACCGGTGCGGAACGAGGTCAAGCAGATCGTATGGAGGAAGGAAGGATAAGGGGCACAGCTCTGCGAAGAGGTGCCCGTGCCAGGACCGTCGAGGCCCGTCACCCGATCAAGGGACGGGCCTCGCGTCATTCTGTGACATCCTGACGGGATGCCGTTGTGGGGTGCTCATTCCATCGGGGGGGCTTGCCGGTACCCCGTGCTCCGCAGCGCGTCCGGCGCGGAGCTGAGGCGGGTTACTCGAGCATGCCGTGCATGCGGAGCCAGGCAATGCAGAGCGGTGGCCAGCCACGCTCAGTAGTCGTCCTCGACGTCGCAAGTCCGTAGCCATGCCCGCCGCGTTCGAAGATGTGCATCTCGCCGGCGACCGTGTTCTTCTTCAGGGCCTGAAGATAGCGCAGGCTGTTCTCGACGGGGACCGCGCCGTCATCGGTGGAGTGGACCAGGAAGGCGATCGGCGTTGCCGGCGTCACGCGGAGTTCATTGGAGGCGTGGTCGACCATTCGTTGGTCCGGATCAGTGCCGAGGAGGTTCTTCCTCGATCCATTGTGGGTCACGCCCGGCTGCATGGAGATCACCGGGTACATCAGGATCGAGAAGTCGGGGCGCGCGCTGGTGGTGTCGGATGCATAGACCTTCTCATCGAAGCGGGTGGAGGCGCTTGCCGCCAGGTGACCGCCTGCTGAGAATCCCATCACACCGATGCGGTGCGGATCCAGATGCCACGCTGCCGCATGGCGCCGCGTGATCCGTATCGCTTCCTGCACATCCTGGAGCGGCCCGATCGTCTTGTCCACCATCGCCGAATCGCTCGGCATCCGGTACTTCAGGAGGACGCACGTGATCCCAGCGTCGTTGAGCCATGCCGCGATCTGCGTCCCTTCATGGTCCATGGCCAGACGCACATACCCTCCACCGGGGCAGACGACGACGGCGGTGCCGTTGGCCTTTACCTTCGTGGGGAGATAGACGGCGATGGTCGGTTCCACGATCTTCAGGATCCGTTCCGCTCCCGTTTCTATCTTAATGGTTTCCTCTGTATATTGCGGATTGTTGACGGCCCCGGGGACCCCATCGGGCCACACCTTCAGCAACTGTGGCTGCGCGAACACCGGTCCGGCGAGAACGAGGGCGAATACGAGGCTGAGAGTAAGGACTGCCGGTCTCATGGACATCTCCATACGTGATAGTGGTCGCACCAAGATGATGAAAAAATTCCACAAAATCAGCGCCTCGATGCGACACGATGCCATCAACTGAGAAGGGGATCATACTGGTCCTCGGGAGCGGGGGCGCCAGGGGTTTGGCTCATATCGGGGTGCTCGAGTGCCTCCGGGAATACGGGGTTCCCGTGTGCGCCATCGCGGGTACGAGTATCGGTGCATTCGTTGGCGGACTCTATGCGTCAGGCATGAGCGCACCGGACATGGTGGAGGTGATCGAGGCGATGGATACACTCCGGGTCACGAAGATCCTCCTCCCCGGACTGTCATCGTCAGCGCTGATCAGCACGCCTTCGGTCCGCAAGTTCGTTGCGGGACTCACCGGCTCCGCTCGCATCGAAGACCTCCCGATCCCATTCCGTGCGGTTGCCACGGATCTGATGACGGGCGAGGGGGTCGTGCTCGACCGCGGGCCGCTCGTGGATGCCATTCTCGCGAGCATCGCGATCCCCGGTCTCTTCCAGCCGGTCGTGAGTGAAGGCCGGTACCTCATCGACGGAGGACTCTCGAATCCCGTGCCTGTCAGTGTCGCTGCCGGACTCGCCCCCGGTGTGACCGTTGCTGTCGATGTGACGCCTAACCCGAGCCGGTTGCGGACGAGGATCGGAGCGCACATCGCGAAACAGGACTCGAGGAAGCGGCGTGTCATGCCCGCGTGGCTTGCCGAAGCACTGAAGACAGGGCGGTATCCGCGGCTGAACCGGACCCTGCGCCGGGTTCCCGTTCGCATCAAGCGCCCGAGGCCTCCGTACTCTCCCACGGCGGTCCGTGTATCATTACAGGCGATATCGATCAGCGCTCACAATCTCATCCAATTGCAGCTCCAGCGGACACCGCCCGATCTGTTGATCGATCCCGCGGTGGAAGAGTTCGATATGCTGGAATTCCACAAAGGAGCGGAGATCATCCGGTGTGGCTATGACGCCACCCGGGCGGCGATGCCAGCGCTCCTCCGCATGCTGTGAACGGGATGCCCGGAGGACACAACAGGAGGGAGTCATGCTGACAGGACGATCATGCGTTGTGGGTATCATTGCCGTTCTGGCCGCGGTGGGTGCCAGCGCTCAGGACACCGCGCCTTCGGGGTCTTCGCCGGACCGCTACTACACACTCTCCACATGCGTGAACGAGTTCACCCCCGCCCGCATCGAGTCGACGAAAGCAGGGTATCAGTACTGGTTCGTCGGGAAGGAATTCCTCGACGGGCGCACGCTGAAGATGAGCGTCGTGCAACCGCACACGGCCACGCACCCGCCCCACCGCCATGCGGAGGATGAATTCTTCTTCGTGCTGGAAGGGACCGCGGAGGTGATCCTGAATGGCGAGACCCGCATCGTCCGTCCGTACACAAGCTTCTATTGCCCATCCGATTCTCTCCACGGCATCCGAAACCCGGGTGACAGCGAGCTGAAATACCTGGTGATCAAGAAATATGCTCTGCCCTAGCCGGGGGAGCCTCAATCCCCGAAAAGGGCAGAAATCGCGGTGCTGGAGGGGTGTCTGCGCCGGGCACGGGCATTGACATGAGTGCGCGATTCACGTATCTTCGTGGTACCACTTCTATCCCGTGAGATCACCATGACCCTGCGAAAGTCTGCGCTGGCCGCAGTATGTCTGCTCGTCATCGCTTCCGGTTCCGCTTTCGGTCAGTCCAAGTTCTATCAGTATTATTCGGATGGGTTGGACTACGTCGAAAAGAAGGATTGGCTCCGTGCGATCCAGGAATTCCGCAGTGCCATCTCCCTTGAGTTCGAGGACGCCGCGCGCAAGCGCACCTACGGCACGCGCTTTATCGAGTATTTCCCCCATCGTGAGATCGGCATCTGCCACTACTTCCTCGGTGAGAACCAGGCCGCATTGAAGGAACTCGATCTTTCCGCAGCGTACGCGTCGAGTGAACGCGCGGGTGAGTATATCGATCTGATCCGCGGGACCGCGCCCGTTCCCGTGGCCACCAAACCCACGAAACCATCCCGAGCACACACCGAGGAGGAATCTGCGGACCGGTCGCGTATGGAAACGAACCGGACCGGGACGCTCCCCGTGGGCGCCCTCACGTACGACCCCTCGAGGGTCACCCAGGTCGGGTCCCGGCTGGGCGTTGCCGTCATCCCGATCACGTTGAAAGGTGACCTGGCGCAGTATGGTGATGCCCTCACCGACAAGATGGTGACACAGCTGGTGAACCTCCGCCGTTTCAAAGTGATCGAGCGTGGCGCGCTCGACAAGGTGCTGTCGGAACAGCAGCTGCAGCTCTCGGGGGCCGTGGATGAAGCTACGGCGGTCGAGGTGGGAAAGATCGCCGGTGCCGACGCGATCATTCTCACCTCTGCCGTCCAATCGCGTGATGGCGGCAAGGTGAGCGCCCGGATCATCGACACCGAGACGGGCGAGACGATCGTTGCGCGGAGCGAGCAGGTGGAAGGGTCCGACGTCGAGGACTTCGAGAAGGCGGTGGATGCGCTGGCGATCATGATCTACAACGAACTGCCGATCGTTGAAGGGTTCATCGTCAGTGCGGAAGGGGAGACGTTCTATGTCGATGTTGGTTCACTGAAGGGCGTGCGCAAGGGTTCAAAGTGCGTCGCCTTCCGTGAAGGGAAGGAGATCAAGCATCCCTCCACCGGTGAGGTCCTGGGTCATCAAGTGACGAAGCTCGGAGAGTTGGTGGTCGTGCAGGTGCAGCAGAAGGTCGCTCAGGTCCGTATCGTGGACAAGGAGCAGGCGATCAAGGTCGGCGACAAGATCGTTGTGAAATAACACTCATTCCCCCTCATTCCAGGAGAGCGTATGCATGTCCGCATGATACCCGTTGTCGCCGCACTGTTGATCCTCGCTGCCCTGCCTGCCGTTGCGCAGGAGGATTGGAACGTGACCGGCGCCGGAGCACGGGCCGAAGGCCTGGGTGGCGCATTCATCGGCGTGGCGGACGACGCCACGGCGATCTCATGGAACCCCGCCGGGCTCGGACAGCTCGAGCGGTCGGAGTTCTCCGTGGTTGGCCGCTGGATCGGCGAGCAGTTCAAGTACGAGAACCCTGCCCGTCCCGACGTGAACTACACGATCAACCAGGCACACTTCACGTATAACTTCGCCAGCATCGCCTTCCCCCTGCACGCAGGGAAGATCAATATCGTTCCCGCCGTGGCCTTCCAGAAGAAGCTGGACAGCTTCCAGAAGTACGATGTGAACGACGAGGAATATGAATCGAACGGCGGAGCGAACACGCTCACGCCGGGGATCGGGATCAAATTGCATCCCATGTTCTACGTCGGCGGCACGGCGAACATCTGGTTGGGCAATTTCGACAACAAGACCACCGCCAAGGGCACGACGCCGTTCGGCATCGACGAGAACAACGGCTCGTACAAGGGGCTGAATTTCACTGCCGGCATCCTGGTGGACTTCGAAGGGATGAAGACGCCGGTGCCGATCAAGGTCGGCGCGACGGTCCGGACGCCATTCGACCTGAAGGTGGAAGGTGACTACAAGTGGAGCACCGGCCCCCGTGTTGACGAGCAGGGGAGTTTCGAGAACTCGGTCGAGGTGCCGCTGATGTATGGCGTCGGCGCTTCCGGCCGCATCGGGGAGAACCTGACGATCGCCTTCGATTTTGAATCCCGGCAGTACGGGAGCAGCAAGCTGTTCCGGAAGGGACGGAGCCAGGCGGGACTTGAACGGCAGGACACGTTGAAACTGAGCGCCAGTGAGACCGATCTCAATCAGATCCGTGTCGGCGCAGAGTATCTCATCGTGACGACCGCCGGGGTCATCCCGCTCCGCGCTGGTTTTCATACCGTGCCCACGCTCCGTGCGAACTGGGATGTCAACGACAAGCCGGACGGGCAGGTGTCCGGCACCGGCTTCAGTGCCGGCACCGGCTTCATCGGTGGCGCGATCGCGATCGACGTGACGTACTCCCAGACGACCTGGCAGCAGAAGTTCGCGATGACGGCGACCAACACCGCCACGAGCACGTATCTCTCGCAGATGGTGAGCATGTCGGCGATCATCTACTTCTGAGGACCATGCACACGATCACGGAAAGGCCGCCGGCGACTCTTGCCTGCGGCCTCTCTCTTATCCGCTCTGCTATTCCCGGTGCCGATACGGCGTACGGGTTCCCCGGGGACGCACGTGTGAACGTTGTTTCAGCGCGGTGCGTAGGAAAGCAGAACGACACCGCTGGCAAACACCCTGTGGGACGTCAGGACAAGGTCAACGGTGTGTGTCAGTGCCTTTGCGATCGGCGTGCCCGAGCCGATGAGCACCGGGTCTATCATGATCTGATAGTCATCGATGAGCCCGTGTTCCGCGCACAGGGTAACGATGCTTCCGCTGCCGAGGACCGTCAGGGAGCCATCGTGTTCCTTTTTCATGCGCCGGATCGCCCGCACCGGATCGGTGGGGATGATACGGGTGTTCTCCCATGTGGCCTTCTTCAGCGTGCGTGAGAAGACGATCTTCTGTGATGCGTTCATCCCGCGGGCCACATCCGGCATGGTCTGCTGCGCCATCGGCGTCGGCCACCAGGATGCCATCATCCGGTAGGTCTTCCCTCCGAACAGCAAGGTGCTGTCCGAACCTGCACCCCTCGCCGCAAACTCCTGCTCCTCAGCACCGTGCCGGTGCCACTGAATGTCGCCTCCCGGTCCCTTGTAAGCACCGTTCAATGTGATAAAAGTGAATACGCTGAGCTGTGCCATGCAAGGTTCCTTTCTGTGGTGCCGTGGTGAAGAGACCCGCGCTCCGGCATGTGCCGGCGATGTCCCGTGGCCGCGCGCTCAGGGCTTCAGAGGGCCGGCAGCGCTGTAGCTGTTGAAGAGTACGCCCGTCGGCATCGCTTTCGTGTTGACCAGCTTGAAGGAGCAGGCCGGGGTTCCCTCGAGAAAGAAGCGCTTGCCTGTGCCCAACAGGACGGGGTACACGATCAACACGACGTCGTCCGCGAGTCCATGCTCGAGAATCGTCGACGTCAACGTACCGCTGCCCGAGAGGATAAGGTCCGGGCCATCCTCCGATTTGATGGCGCGAACGCCTTCAACGATATCCGGTCCGAATCCTCTGCACGGCTCCCACGAAAGACTCTCCGGGTGGTGGGTAGCGACGAATTTCGTTGCTCTATTGAGGCCGTCTGCGATCGGACTGGCCGGTGCCTGTGGCCAGTAGCCCGACCAGATATCGTAGGTCCGACGGCCAAGCAACAGGTCAAATCTCCCGCCATGTTCCGCGATGACCGCATCCCGGCCGGCGGGTGTCCGATAGGGCGCGGTCCAGTCGGCATAGGGGAACCCACCGTCTTCGCCGGAGACCTGGATCACGCCGTCCAGCGAGATGTGTTCGATGATCTTGAGCTTCCTCATGTGTAACTCCCTGAAGGTATGTTGCCGCCGGGCAGGCTGTATCCGACGTTGCCTACTACCTGCCTGACGGTACGCGGTGGATCATTTCCTGGCCGGAATGCGCGAACTCGCATGCCGGGAAAAATTGTCCAGGATGGCCTGCCAGCCGGCACGCTGTTGTTCCGCGGTATGTGTTTCCTCGCTATCGAAGGTGACGCGCACGGTGACGCCCTTCGGGCCGTCATCGAACTCCACGGCGCAGGTGCGATCCCCGAACGTGTATTCGATCCGTTGCAGGGGAATGATCGTGGTGTACTCTCCGGCAAAGTCGAAGCCGGACGAACCGTCCCTCGCCTCCATACGCGAGGAGAACTTCCCGCCAACCCGCAGGTCAACCACCGCAGAGGTCGTATGCCAATCTGGCGATGCTGCGTTCCAGGACTTGATATCCTCAGGCGTCGTATAGGCGCGCCATACCTCGCCGATCGGTGCTGCAACGACGGTGGACACTGTGATTTTCATGGGATCTCCTGCGGGTGAGCGTGGCGGTGGTCTGTGCCCGATGATATGCCGCAATATGTCACTTCGGGGGCATCTGCGCAAGGTGCAAAAACGGCATTCTGAGGGGTTGAATGCGACACGCCCATTCGCTATACTGGCAGCGCAACCCCATCGTCATGTTCAGTGATCAGGGCCATCCCATGACCGTCCATGTGTCCATCCTCGTCCCCGAAGGCGCCGCAGTCGTGGGGTGCATCGAGGGTGCCCGGAAAACCTTCCTCCTCGCGAACACGTTTCTGGAAGGGCGGGGGGGACAACCTCTCTTCGCCGTCCACCTCGTTGCACTCACGAAGGCGCCCCGGACGTATGATGGCGTGTTCACCATTCACCCCGATGCCGCGGTGCGGTCAGTGTCGCGCACGAACCTGATCATCATCCCCCCGGTGAACGGGAACATGGACGACGTCGTGGAGGAGAATCGAGGATTCTTCCCCTGGATACTGTCGCAGCATGAACGGGGTGCCGAGGTCGCAAGTCTGTGCGTTGGTGCGTTCCTTCTCGCGGGAACGGGGTTGCTCGATGGAAAGAAATGCTCGACGCACTGGTCCGCGGACAGGCAGTTCCGTGCGATGTATCCGGACGTGGAACTGGTGTCGGACCGGGTGATCACGGACGAGAACGGGCTCTATTCGAGCGGCGGCGCAAACTCGTTCTGGAATCTACTGCTCTATCTCGTCGAGAAGCATGTCGACCGTCCGATGGCAGTGCACATTGCGAAGTACTATGAGATCGAGATCGACCGGGTGAGTCAGGCGTCGTATTTCATGTTCAAAGGTCAGAAGGGGCATGAGGATGACGCGGTCAGGAAGGTGCAGGACCATATCGAACGGAACGTACAGAAACGTATCACCGTGGCGCACCTGGCGGCGATGGTCGCCCTCGGCCGCCGGAATCTCGAACGCCGGTTCAAGAAGGCCACGTCCAACACGGTCGTGGAATACATGCAGCGGGTGAAAGTGGAATCCGCGAAGTTGCAGCTCGAGCGTTCACGGGCAAGCATGACCGATGTCATGGAACGCACGGGTTATACCGACACGAAAGCGTTCCGCACGACATTCAAGAAGATCACGGGACTCTCGCCCGTGCAGTACCGGGCAAAATATGCCCGCACGGTTCCTTCACGCCACGGCTAGCCGCGCACTCTGCGGCCGCGTCGGAGCTGGCTCACACGGCAAACCAGTAGCTGAATTTCAGCATCAGGACATTCTCCGGTGCGACCTGGCTGAGGTCCCACAGAGTCCTGCCCGCCGACGCATTGCCCGGCATCATGAACGATGTGCGGTCCTGTGACCAGACCAGATAGACATTCGATCCCGGCCGGAATTCCCAGCGCGCGACCAGATTCGACCTGAACTGACTGAAGGCGAAGTCCGGATTCGGTACACCCGACGCGTCACCGATCCGGGTGAAACGGTCGTCATAGCCATCGGCTCGCGGGGCCGTGACCGACTTGAACTCGCTGAACCGGCCCACGGAGGAGAACGGACTCCCATAGTACTGGATGGTCAGCTCCGGCGTGATGCAGTAGTCCGCACGCAACGTACCGATCACGGTGTGCTGGTGCACCCGCCCGAGAACAAATGCCGGACCTCCAGACAGGGTCTGTGCACCCACATACTGCAGATCGTTCCGCACGCCGGCGAACTCCAACCCGATCGAGATCCTCAGCGTCTGATGCGGGGTCATCGTCAGCTCAGGTTCCAGGGACCATGCCGTCCCGCCATCGTCTTCCGTCCATGACGACGATGCATGGATGCTCCCGACAACGTCAGCCGAGCCATCGGTGTGCGCGATGATGGTGCCGGACCAAGCCGCGGGAACGCGCATGGCGGGACCGCCGCGGAGGAGTCGCGTATCGAGACCGGCTGACCGGTACTCGGCGTTCAGCGCGAGGCCCCATTGGTTCAGGAATTGGAACTCGCCATCGAGCGAGATCGCCGCGGCATGAAAATCGCCGCCGAAGTCCCACCGGTTGCTCTCTGCAAGCTTGATCGAGTACGTGCGGAAGATCCCTGCCGGCTGATTCAGGAAGTAGGAGAGCGAATTCTCCTGGACGATCACGTCCGCTTCCTGCATGAAACCAAGGTCATTGATCTCGAGCCCGGGTGAACGCCAGCGGAGACCCGTTGCATACCGCCACAATCCCTTACTCCCTTTGCCGATCCTGATGCTCCCTCCGTGTCCGGTGAGGGACGTGCGCGTGCTATCGACTCCGAGATACCCTGCATCAGTGCGCTGGAAGTACCGCGCGGAAGATCGCTGGAGGAGTCCGATCGCCGCGGTGCTGCCGTTGACAGCGCTCCCTATCAAACGAACATCCAGGAAGTACTCTTTGTCCGCCCATTGGTGGAGCAGGTCGAGTCCGCCGGTGAATGCGTTGCGTGTCAGAACCTCCAGGGCCGGGTCGTTGATCGCCCGGTTGACCATCCCCAGTGCGCCGCCAATGATGGTGGCGCTGTTGTCCAGGTCCTGCTGGACCCGGGCAAAGGTGTAACTGGTAAGGGGTTCTACCGCCGCCTCGCGCCGGCTCCCGGCCGAATCGATGGTCGCGTATTCCCGTGCAGTGAGGCTCTGAAGCACGCCAATCGCGAGTCCGTCCGCCGTTTTACCGCTTACCTTGACGGCACTGAAGATCGTCGTGTTTCCCGGCATATCAAGGTACGCGCCCTGTGGTACGGTGGGGGAGTACGCCGGCGGACGGCCGATGCGCCTGCTATAGAACAGCGACCCATCGTCATAGTCGACGTTGAAGATGGTTCGCCCCTCGAGGAAGAACGGGCGCCGTTCGTCATAGAACGTCTCGAAGGCAGTGAGGTTCATCACCGACGGGTCCGCCTCCACCTGACCGAAATCGGGATTGAGGGTGAGGTCCGCGGTGAAATTCGACGAGAGGCCGATCTTTGCATCACCGCCGATGCCACCGAACCATTCCCGGCCCGTCGACCTGAACGGATCGCGCGGATCGCGTGGAAAGGTCTTCAGCCGGGCCACGACGTAGGGCATGATCTCGATCCGCTGTGGTGCGGGAAGGCCTTCGAGTCCCCGCAACTCACCGAAGAGATACAATGCTCCGGGGCCCGTGGACGACTGTGGCTCCCAATCGCTCTCCTCCTGGAAACGGTCGATCCAGCGCCACGCATGCATGCCCCAGACCTGGACCGAGTCGGAGCTGTAGCGGAGCTGGCTCAACGGGATGCGGAACTCTGCTGTCCACGCGGAATCCTCGAAGCCGGTCTTGCCGAACCACACCGCATTCCAATTCACATCCCACCCGGAATTGGTGAGCACCAGATCGATCTTCTGACCGGCCGCCGTGAGATTGAACTCGAACCCGGTCCTGCGGTCATGATAGCTGTCGAAGTTGATCCCGGCGACATCACCGATGAATTGATCGCGTCTGCCCCGACGGACCGTGATCGCCGATGCGATCGTGTCCACGGCGCGGATGGCAACGTAGATGTTGCGGTCGTCGTATAGCACCTTGAGGAACGTCGGTTGCGACGCACGTGCGCCCTCACGCGGTATCCACTGGACATACTCCCCGGCCCAGGTGCCGGTCGTCCAGCACGTGTCGTTCAGGCGGCCGTCGATCTCCGGCGGGGTGGTGCTCAGGCGAACGGTGGTGTATATCCGCGACGGGGCAACAGATGTGCTATCACCGGCACCCGCAAGGGATGAAAGTACGAAGGTGGCGACGCTAAGGGTCAGGAGACGCAGGAAGGACTTCATGGAATGGTATCGGATGAATTGCCCGGGGACTGGTTCTTGTGTGATCGCCGGCGAGAAGATCCGGACGTGCATCGGAGCTGTCCGGGGTGTTAGTACAGAGGGGCCCGCTGAGCGACATGCCGAAGCAAGTCCAAGGTAGGGAATCGTTTCGATATTTCCGAGACCGTGTGCGAAATAATGCGCAACCGTTGGAGGACGTTGAGTCCAGGGCGGATCTGGCCCATGGGTGTGTGCGAGTCCGTGATATGCTTCCGGTAGCACCCGCGGCAGCTCAGATCGCCGCGGGCGGTAGGTTCGAGCCGGGAGATGCCGTTGTCCGGAAGGCCTCCGCCCGGGCAGGAACGAAGGGACGCCGAGAGGGAATGCCGAGAAGCACGCCTTCGGATTCAGCCGTGTGTCGTTGGAGCAGAGCGACCACGTGCTCACCATCGGTCCACCGCGACGCGGAGCAAGTGCGGGCAAAGGCAGGAGACAGAGTCCTGCAGACTACGCCAAGGGCAAAACCCCGGTGAGCCTCTCGAGCCACGGTGCCGCCTCGGTGTCCTGGGGTTCGATCGCCCTTCCGGTTCTCATTGCCCGCTCGACGTCTTCGGCGATGCGGATGATGCGGGCCAGCGGTTCGTCGGCACTCTCACGATGGTGCCCTCCAATAGCGCTCACGATCTCCTCAGGAAAGTTCCAGAAGCGGAGCAGCGAGCTGCCGACCTCATCATGGGTGAGGGTGAACACAGTCCTGTCGGCCTGCAGGATGGGCATGTGCTGCTCATCGATCGCCTGGAAGAACGCAGTCATGAGGCCGGGCTCCAGTCGCGCACGGAGCACGAACCCGATCTCCTGGAACAAGGCCGTCACATAGGCCAGGTGGGGATGCTGGAAACCATCCCAGCGTGCCGCGATGGCCTTTGCGAGCGCCGCCCGCCGGAGTGCTTCATCCCACAAACGCTCGACGAAGAGGCGCCCCTCCGGCGAACAATGCCGTTCCAGCTCGTCGAAGGTTTCCATGGCCAGCACGAGGCTCGCGACATACTCCGTGCCCACGAACTGGATGGCCTCTTTGACGGTGCTGATCGAGTGGCGGGTGGAGTAGTGCACAGAGTTCGCAACGCGCAGGAGCCGAGCCACGAGAGGCGGCGACTGTTCAACCGCGGCTGCGATGTCCCCGATATTCACGTCTGCACTGGTGAGCAGCTGCGCAACGGTGTCCACGGAACGTGCGGGTGCTGACAGGGAGTCGATCTGGCCAAGGATCTTCTGCAATTCGCCATCCCGGAGCGCCCTGTAGAGGTGGAGGTTGTCTGCGATCATCTGCCGGAACGAGCTGTCATCCCACGGTTTCATGACGTAGTCTTTTGCGAGTCCCCGACCGATCGCGCTGATGACCACACCCTTATCTTCATAGCCGCTGAGCATGATCCGGATCGGATACGGCTGGATCGTCGCGGCCTGCGCAAGGAAGTCGGCGCCGGACAATGCGGGCATGCGCATGTCAGAGACGATCATGTCCACCGGTGAGGTCCGCAGGTAGCCAAGCGCCTCTTCCGGTTCCGTGAAGAAGGAGAGGTCGTACCCCTCTCTGCGAAAGAGGCTCCGTAATGAAGCGAGGATCGCGGGCTCATCATCGAGGAACAGAACCCGATGGCGCCGTGGATCCATGGTCGTTCCAGGTATGGCGCTGCTCTGCGTGCTCATGCGACGTCCCCCTTGTTCTCGGTTTGTCTGACAGGCAATGTGATCGTGAATGTCGTCCCGTTCCCCGGCTCGCTGTCCACGCGGATCTCGCCGAGGTGTTTCCGGACCAGTGTCGCAACGATCCACAGGCCCAGGCCGGTGCCCTTGCCGACGGGTTTCGTGGTGAAGAATGGATCGAAGATCTTCTTCCGGTTCTCTTCGGGTATGCCACAACCCGAGTCCCGGATCTGAACACAGACGTGGTCGTTCTCAGTGTACGTCCGCACCGTGATATCGCCCTGGCGATCCAGTGCGTGGGCGGCGTTGACGAGCAGGTTGACGAATACCTGCTTCATCTCCCCGAAATTGCATGTGACGGGCGGGATATCGCCATAGTCGCGGTGAACGGTGGCCTTGTATTTGAGTTCGTTCCACGTGATCATCAACGTGTCCTCGAGGGCCTCATTGATGCTGCCCTCGGAGAATCCGGCGCCTGCGACATGGGAGAATCCACGGAGCTGCTCGACGATCTTCTTGATCCGTTCCGCTCCCTGCGTGGTGTGCTCCATGAGCTTCCGGAAGTCCTCCTCCATGAACGCAGGATCCAACTCCTTCTCCAGAGCCTGCTGCCGCCGAAGGTTCGTGGTGAGCTCCTCCGGTACGGGCAGTTGAAGCGCGAACTCCTTCCAGCCATGCAGGAGGGTCGTCGTATCCCCATAGTACTCGCTGAATCGGTTGAGGTTGCTCATCACGAACGCCAGAGGGTTGTTGATCTCATGCGCGATACCGGCGGTCAGCTGACCAATGGACGCCATCTTTTCCGACTGGACCAGCCCGTTCTGGGTGTTGCGGAGTTCAATGACGGTGCGCTCGAGGTCGGCATTCCGGCTTTGCAGTTCGGCCGCCAGAGCGTCCCGTTGTTCTTCGCTCACCCTGCGGTCTTCCTGCGCCCTGACGCGGTCGGTGATATCGTGAATGATGGAGAACACCGCGAGTTGTCCATCGACGGTGACCGGGCCGCTGTGCACCTCGACGTTGCGCAGTTCGCCGCTCGCAAGCCGGTGGTTCCATATGAAGGTCCGTTGTGATCCGGTCTTTGCCCGTTGGAGGCCTGCGAGGAGATCCGCGGCCGGGGCCGGGTTGATCTGGGCGATATTCATGGACGTGAGGGTGCGCATCTCGTATCCGTAGAACCGGGCAGCGGCAATGTTGGCGTCCGCAATATCGCCTGACGCGGGGTCGATGAGCAGCATGACCGCATTGACATCCTCGAACATGTTCCGGTACCGTTGCTCGGAACGTGCGAGGGCGTCGCGGAGTTCCTGCTGCGCCGTGAGGTCGATGAAGACGGTGACGGTCCCTTCCACGTTCCCATCGGCATCCTCGAAGGCGGCCTGATGCGTGAGCCCCGTGCGGACGTGTCCGTCCACATCCGTGAGGGCCATCTCGTACGACATGCTGCCATGCTTCGTGACCAGCTCGGCGCTGGCAAGCGCAAGGGTGTCCGCGACATCCGCCGGAAGTATCGCGGCAAGCGGCATCCCGATCGTGTCGGACCGTGGGTGGCCGAAGAAGGATTCGAACGACGCGTTGCAGCCGAGGAACCGGCCCCCGGTGTCACAGGAGAACACCGGTGCGGGGATCGCATCGAACAGTGCCTGCTGGAAACGCACATCATCCCGCAACATGTCTTCGTAGTGCTTCTGCGCCGTGATGTCGCGGTTGATCCCAATGATCCCGTTGATCCTTCCCTCCGGGTCGATGATCGGAACCCGGCTCGCGAGCACCCACCGGGGTGTTCCGGCGGCATCGATCTGCCGCTCCTCGCGATTGATCTTCGGGAGGCCGTACGCCATCACCTCAACCTCCGCGGCGATCGACGGTCCGGCCAGATGCGGCGGTGAGAACTCGAGATCGGTTCTGCCCAGGAGATCCTCGCTGGGTCGGCCATAATGCCGCACACATCCCGGATTGCAGAAGAGGAACCGGTGATCCTGATCCTTGATATAGACCTGGTCCGGCAACGTTTCGACGAGGGAATGGAGGACCTGCCGCTGGTGGGCGAGTTCCTGCTCGGTCTCCTTCTTACTGGTAATGTCGATGAGGGTGCCAACAATATCGCCTTCGCTCGTGATGACCAGATTCGCCAGACCCCAGAAGAGCTGGCCATCGGCGCGCCGGAGGCGCACTTCCCGTGCCTCGAGCGTTCCTCCGGCGTGGAGTTCATGGAGCACAACCGCGTATTCGTGGGGATCGGCAAAGAACGACGAGGGGAGCGGAAGCTCCCGCGGTTCATGCGCGGTCAATCTCATCATCCTGGAGAATGCCGGATTGGCATCGAGCATACCGGCCTCTTCATTGAAGCGGAAGACGCCGGCGAGATTGTGTTCAAACAGGACGCGGTACCGCTCCTCACTCCGCCGAATGCAGCGCTGCGCGGTATGTTGCGAGAGGGCAAGTTCGAGCGTGATCCGCAGTTCACCCGTGTCATACGGTTTGAACACGAACCCGTCCGGATCGGCCGTCTGTGCCCGGGCAAAGGTCTCCGGATCGGAGGATGCGGTCGCGAAGATGATGGGGATGTCGAACGCCTGCCGGATCTCCCGGGCCGCCTCGATCCCGTCGCGGTGCCCCCGCAGCATGATGTCCAGAAGCGCGATCTCAGGATGGAGGGTGGTCGCGTGGCGGACGGCATCATCGGCGGTCTTGGCAACCGCGACGACAGTGAAGTTCATCCCGGCCAGGCGCCCACAGAGATCCTGCGCCACGATCGCCTCGTCCTCTGCCACAAGTATCGTTCGCGGTACCGGTGGCGTCCAGATCGCGTCCCCCGTCATGGCTATCCCCCGAACGTCAACGTGAGTGTCAGGCCATCGCCGCTCACCAACGCGAGGTTTCCGTCGAGCTGATCGGCGAGCATGTGCATGAGCCGGAAGCCGAGAGAATCCGTCGCGACCACATCCAGGCCCGGGGGGAGTCCCACCCCATTGTCGGCAACGGACAGGCGCCGGATCCCATCCGGCTGTTGCGAGAATCTTACGGTCACGAGACCCGCGCGATCGCCGGGGAAGGCGTGCCGGAATGCGTTGGAGAGTCCCTCATGGACAAGGAGCCCGGCAGGGATCGCGCTGTTGATATCCAGCGTGACATCGTCCGCTTCGACCTGCAGCGCGCAGCGGTCTTCAGCGGGCGCATAGGCGGCCCTCAGGGCATCTGCCAGGTTCCTGATGTATGCGCCGAAGTCCACCGCCGCGAAATTCTTCGTGTGGTACAGGTGCTCGTGGACAAGCCCCATGGTGCGGATCCTGCACTGCGATTCGCGGAACAGCATGAGATCGAACGGATCCTTCACCGCGGACTCCTGGAGACTGAGCACGCTCGAGATGATCTGCATGTTGTTCTTCACGCGATGGTGGATCTCCTTGATGAGGACGTCCTTTTCGTGCATCCGGGCGATCGCGTCGGCCTGACGTGCATGCGCTGCCGTCACGTCCACGAGCACTCCCCGGTAGCTCGCGAAAGCGTTTTCACTCCCGGGCAACGGAAGACCCTGCATCCGCGCGAGACGAAGCGTCCCATCGTGCGCAACGATGCGGCATTCGATATCGATCGGTGCATTGTTCTGCCTGGCACTGGTGAATTCAGACTGAAGATGCTGACGATCCGTCTCGAGGATCCCCGCCGTCCATCCGTCGATGGTGTGGTTCTCACTGTGCCCGGTAAGTTGTCGCCATGCGGCATTCACGTTGAGCCGTGAGCCCGACGGGTCGGTCTCCCAGCAGGGGATGGGCATTGCTTCGATCACCGCCTGATCGCGCGGTATCCGGTCTGTGGCGGTCTGAACGCCATGCAGGTGATGTCGCTGGTCATGGGCGCGGGGCCCTCCCGCGTTGTCCATGGTCCGGGCCGTTGCATGCATATCTGTTCCCTCACTCCTGATGTGCGTTTGTGGGTGCACCGGGAAGGCTCCGGAGCGTATCCAGCAACTTGTCGTACTCGGTGGCCTTCCAGAAGAAATAGTCCGCCCCCATCGCCTTGCTGACGGCACGATAACGTTCATAGGGGAAATTGGTCCAGACGATGATGCGGATCTGTGCGTCACGCTTGCGGACTTCCTGAAGGACGTCCATACCGGTGCCGCCCTGAAGTTTCATATCCAGGATGACGACATGCGGCTGCTCCCGTTCTATGAGTGCAAGCGCCTCTGCCGGCGAAGACGCTTCACCTACGATCTCATAGGTCCCTATGCCCGCGATCGTATCACGGAGGCGCTCCCGAACGATCAGAGTGTCGTCTACGATCACCAACTTCAGCCTGTCCATGCGTGCTCGGTCCTTCCGGCGTTGTGCGGAATAAATATACTGCACCGGTGCAGGGTATACCATCGGACAGAGGCGGAAACGACTATCAGTGTTTGTCTGAGGGTGGCGAATCCCGGGCGGGAGGGGGGATTACGGGAGCAGGGCGTGGGTCAGGACATACTGCATGATCTGGGCATTGTTCTGAAGACCCATTTTCTCCAGGATGTGGGCCCGGTGGGTACTGACGGTCTTGACATTGAGATGGATCTCACGCGCGATCTCGCCGACCGTCTTTCCACTCCCGATGAGGAGAAAGACCTGGAACTCCCGTTCGGAAAGGTTCTCGTGGAGGGGACCCGGGGTCTCCGCTCGCATGCGGTCGGCAAGCTGATCAGCGACATCGTCGGATATCACCCGTCCTCCGGTTGCCACTCTGGCAACGGCCCGGACGAGTTCTTCGGTGGGGGCCGTCTTCGCGAGATAGCCCGCCGCCCCGGCCTGGATGGCACGCACGCCGAATGTCCGGGCGGGGTGCATGCTGAGCACAAGCACCGGGACAGGGTTCTTCTCCTGTCGCAACTCGGTCAGGACGTCGAATCCGGACTTTCCCGGCAGATTGAGATCAAGAACAAGGACATCCCAGTTCCCGGTGCGGATCTGGTCCAGAGCCGCCTGGCCGTCGGAAGCTTCACCCACGGCGGCAATGCCCGGGGTCTCGCCCAGGACCCGGACGAGACCTTCGCGGATCAGGTGATGGTCATCAGCAATGAGGACGCGCATGCTCACTCCTTTGGCCAGGGGATGGAGGCATGGACGGTGGTTCCGATCCCGGGCCTGCCCGTGATCGAGAGGGTCCCGCCATACGCAGTGATCCGTTCCCGCATGCCGATGATCCCGTGTGACGACAGCTTCTTCATTTCCTCGTCGGTGATCCCCTTGCCATCGTCGCTGATGATGAGTGCCACGGTGTTGTCCGCGTGGACCATCTGGATCTCCACCTCCCCTGCATTGGCATGCCGGGCAACGTTCGTCAGACCTTCCTGGAGGATCCGATAGAGCGCCGTGGCCCGTTTCCGGTCCGTCGCCGGCGGATCGTCGAATCGAAGGCGCGTGCACGCGATCCCGAACCGCTCCTCAAAATCCTGGATGTACCACCCGACGGCGGCGAGCAGCCCGAGTTCATCCAGCATCGGCGGACGGAGTTCTCCGGCGAGTCGCTGCACCGTGTGTGCGGTCTGATCGAGAAGCGATCCCATGGCGAGAAGCCTGTCCCTGGTCTGCTGGGGGAAAGTTGCCGCATGTGCACGTATATCGGTCAGATCCATTTTGAGTGCCGTAAGTGACTGCCCGAGTTCATCATGGATCTCGCGGGCGAGGTGCGTACGCTCTTCCTCGCGAGCGTCATCCAGGTGCGAGGACAGGCGCCGCATGTCGTCGGCGAGTTCCTGCGCCCGGATCTCCGAGAGTTTCCGGTCCGTGATGTTCTCATGCGCAATGACCACGCCGTCCATGTCGGCCCGGTGCAACGGCGACACATGCATGGAGAACCACCGCTGCGTCGTCGGTGAGTGGCACGGGTACTCCAGGTAGAACCGGGGTGTGCGGCCTTCGATCACACCGACGATCCCCTCGAGCGCCTGCGTTGCGATCGGGTCGTGGTCCCGGCGTATCGCATTGGTGCAGACCTCCAGATAGTTTGCGCCGGCGCTTATGGTCGACGTATCCCGAACCCCGGCCTCGTGCGCAAAGCGCAGCCATGCATCATTGACGGTCAGGATCCGTCCCCGGCCATCGAGCATGGCGATATGGCTGGTCAGCGCATTGAGAATGGCCTCCGTTGTTTCCTGGCCCTTCCGTATCTCCAGTTCCGCCCGTTTGCGCTCCGTGATGTTGCGGACGATGGCCGACATGCCGCTCGGCTGCCCGGCGGAGTCTCTGACGAGATGAACGCGGAGTTCCACGGGAATGAGATGGCCGGACTTGGCAATGTACTCCTTTTCATACACGTCGGAGTAACCGTGCGGGAGGACAGAGCCTGACACGACGGCATCGTCGATCTCCAGCGATGATGGGGGGGTGAACTCCCGGTACGTCATGCCGAGGAGTTCCGACCGGGGATATCCCAGCAGGTCACAGAACGCGTCATTGCATCGGAGGATATGGCCGTCCAGGTCCGTGACGACAAACCCATCTCTCATCGACTCATAGAGGACAGCGATCTCACGTTCGAGTTTTCGTGCGGCAAGCTCGGCCTGCTTGCGGGCGGTGATGTCCTGCGAGACGATCTGGACGCCGAGCACTGATCCATCGGGGCGCAGCACCCGGGAATAGGTCGAAACATACCACCTCTGCCCGTCGTGCATCGGCACGTTATCCTCGTATTCACCAGGCGCTTCCTGTCCCGCAGCGCGGCGAATCCGGCTGAGGTAGGCAGCACCGGCCGGGCCACCAAACAGGTCGAGGATGGATCTGCCCACCAGATCCGACGCGGGCACGCCGATCGCTGCAGCGGCCCGGGTGTTAAAAAAGAGCACGGTACCCTCGGCATCATAGAATCCCACGCCGACGCCGGAATGATCGGTGAGCAGCCGGTACCGTTCCTCGCTCGTTCGCAGTGCCACTTCCGCGGACTTGCGTCCGGTGATATCCGTGATCGTGCCGACATATCCCGTGATGCCGCCATCCACATTGCGGTGAGGAACCGCCCGTCCTTGCACCCACGCGATCGACCCGTCGCGACGCACAAGGCGGTAGTCCGCGGACGAAATCCCCTCCATGGAGGTGGCCGACCGCCAGCCCGTCGCCAGGCGTGGACGGTCATCCGGATGAACAGCGTCAAGCCACCGGAACCCCATCGCTTCCTCAGGCGTGCGGTCAGCGATGCGGCACCATTCCGGGTTCACATAGGTCGTGGCGCCGAGCTGATCCGTATGAAAGATGCCGACCGGGGCGGCACTGGCGAGGAGTCGATACCGCTCGTTACTTTCCTGCAGGGCTGCCTCGGCAGCGGCACGATCCCTTCGCACACACGCCTGGCTGATCTCCCGCACGACGACCGGCGCAAGTCGCGCCAGATGCCCCTTCATCACATAGTCATTCACGCCGCTGCGCATGAGTTCAACGGCGTTCTCTTCGCCAATGGCTCCGGAAACGATGATGAAGGGGATATCCCTGTCCGATTCACGGAGAATGGCGAAGGCCGTCGGTCCGTCCATCGCGGGGAGCCGATAGTCGGAGAGCACGACATCCCACGTGCGGGACGCGAGCGCTTGCCGCATGGTCTCCGGCGTTTCCACACGAAGGACCTCGACCTGAAAGCCCTCTGCGCCAAGCGCACGGGTGATGAGACCGGCATCACTCTCCGAATCCTCGACGAGAAGAACCGACAGCGGTCTGCTCATGCGGATGCTCCCTTGGGCGGGGGTTCGTTCATCACGAGCCAATAGAGTCCCAGTTGCTGGATCGCCAGAGAGAATTGGGAGAAATCCACCGGCTTGCGAACATAGGAGTTTGCCCCCAGGTCATAGGATTGTGCGATGTCCTGTTCTTCCTGGGACGTGGTCATGACCACCACGGGGATGCGACGCGTACGTGGGTCGCTCCTGATCCTCCGCAGCACTTCGTGGCCATCCACGCGGGGCAGTTTGAGGTCCAGCAGCACCAGTTCCGGCAGTCTGTCCGGTGCCGCACCGGCTGCTCCCCCGGGGCCAAAGAAGTAGTCGAGAGCTTCCTGACCATCGCGCGCGATCACGAGTTCATTGGCCAGGCGGCCCCGTTCGAATGCCCGGCGGGTGAGATCCACATCGCTGGGATTGTCTTCGACGAGGAGAATGATCTTGCCGTTCATGGGTCTTTCTCGAGCGTGAAATAGAATGTGGCACCCGCATCCACGGCGGCTTCCGCCCAGATCATCCCGCCGTGTCTGTGAATGATCCGCTGGACGATCGCCAGACCAATGCCCGTCCCGGGGAATTCTGAAAGTGTGTGCATGCGCTGAAACGGGGCGAAGAGCTTCCTGGCGTACGCCATGTCAAAGCCGGCGCCGTTGTCTCTGAAGTAGAAGGTGTGGCGCCCCCGGTCCTCCCGTCTGCCCACGGCTATCTGAGCTTGCGCAACCCGGGAGGTGAATTTGAACGCATTATCAAGGAGATTCGTGACCGCGATCTCGAGCAGGGGAGGATCGGCGTGCACTGTGAGCCCTTCTTCCACGGTGAGCATCACGGTCCGTCCGGCGTGCCCGGACCGGATGCCTTCGGACACACGATGCACGAGGGATGTGAGATCAACGGGATGGACATGCATTTCCGTCCTGTGCACGCGCGAGAGCCGGAGGAGGTCGTCGATCAGAAGCCCCATCCGCTGTGTCTCGGTGCGCACCCGGGTCAGGAACTCCCGCGCCCTCGGATCGAGCGTCTCCCCGAAGTCCTCGAGGAGCGCGAGACTCCAACCGTCGATCCCGCGGAGAGGGGCACGGAGGTCGTGAGAAACCGAATAGCTAAAGGTCTCAAGTTCACGGTTCGCCGTTTCCAGTTGTGCGGTCCGGACTTTCACACGTTCTTCCAGTTCCAGGTGAAGTGTCCGTTGCAGCTCTTCGGCCCGCTTGCGCTCGGAGATGTCCCGGATGACAGCCTGGGCATTGCCTTCAGGGAGGACCCAGGCGCGGACGTCGACGGGTACCGATGTGCCATCCGGTTTCCGGATGATCAATTCGGTGGAGAGAGCGCCGGTTCGTATGAGCTCATGCCACAACGGGTGTTCCGCTCCATTCTCCGGCAGCCAGAAGTGCGAAGCGAGCGGTCTGCCGATCAGGTCATCACGCCGGATGCCGAACACGGCGCATGCACTGGAGTTGGCATCGGTGCAGCTCCCGGTCCCATCCGCGAGCACGATGCCGTCACGGGCGGACTCGACGAGTTTGCGGAACCGTTCGTCGACCCGGTGCATGCTCTCGGCATGCTGGAATTGTTCCCGGTACGTTCGGGCCCGCTGGGAGACAGCGAGGTACGCCAGAGCGAGCCCCGCGAAGCCGACAAGAATCACGATCAGGACGAGCATGAGGGAGAGGCGTTCCCTCACGGGGGTGATCGCCTCGGAGATGCTGGTCCGCGCAACAAGGAACCAGGGTGAGCCATGGACGGGTGTGATGAACGCGATGACCTCACGACCTGCGTAGTCGAGGCCTTCGACGATCCCGTGCTCCCCGAGTACGGCTTTGACGGCCGGCGTTGCGGTGTGAGCAAGGCCGATGCGGAGTGTCAACGGGGGATTGGCGCTGAACCGGAGGGGCGAGAGAAAGAGGACGTCGTTCTTCTCGCGCCGGACCAGCAACGTCTCTGACGTGCGGCTCGGTCCCGGCCACGACTGGATGTGGGGGTAGAGATAGACCGTTGGATCTACGCGAAGGACGAATACGCCGAGGGGGGTGTCGGCCGTGTACACCGGGACCAGGAGTGCGAAGTACACCTTGCCGTCGACATCACTCCGATAGAGGTCTTCCAAAGATACCGTGCGTGCGGAGAGGACATCGGCGCAGCGCCGGAGGATCACGGTGTCGGTCTGTACCTCAGGGTCGGACGCTGCCAGACACATCCTGCCCCGGGGATCGAGAAGGAAGACGCGGTCATACGCGTACGCCTCGCGGAATTTGCGCATCCAGTCTCCGAGGAGACGTCTGCTCGCGTCGTTCCGCGGAACCTGAAGGGCCGCCTGCGCGAGCCTGTTGATGTCAGGGTTGTTCCACAAGAGCGAGGCATCGCCGAAGCGCTCCCGGCGGTACTGGACAATATCGCGAACCTTGAGATCGGCGACCGCCGTGAGCTGCTCTTCGACGCTGGCGTGATATCGCTGGGAGAATTCCTTGATATGGAGAAATGCGATCACGAAAATGCATGAGGCGAGCAGCATGAAGATCAGCATGCTCTGGAACACGAACTCGCCGCCGCGAAGGGAATCGTCGTGCGCGGCCGCCACGAGGGATCGCGCCGAAGCAAAGAGGAGCCCCACGCTGAGCAGGACGAGGCCGATCGCCGTTGGCAAGGCCGGAACGATCACGCGGGGACCAAAGCCGAACGGCGCTCCGCCAAGGTTGGCAATGAGGAGTACGAGGGACGACAGAAAGAGCGCCGCAGCGAGCACGACCGCGAATGTCGGGCCCAGGCGGCTCCGGCCTCGTGAGAGGTGGAGGATGACGAGCGCCAGTGCTGAGGCGGTGAGCCACGCTGCGGTGATCGGCGAGATATGCCCTATCGGCATGCCATCCGGCATTGTGGCCGCGGGAAGTCCGAAGTGCTCGATCCCCGGTTGGATCCCCTGTGTGGAGAGGACGGTGAACGTGGCCGCGCCGGCGAGCGCGACAACCCCGATGCCGAGGGCCGATGAACGGACAATGAGGGATTCCTGTCGCCATACGATGAGGAGAAGCCCGGCGCCGTTCATCAGCAGAAGCAGTGCCGTGCTGGGGGCCATGGGCAGAAGGTCCTGCCCGAACGAGGTGAGCACTCTCGAGCCGTACAGCCATCCTGCAAGGCCGAGGACGGCGATGCACATCACGAGAGCGCCGCAGGCAAGCGGGGCGATCACGGGTGCTGCACGGGAAGCACGTTGCAAGGTCGCTAGCATTTCCCTCTCGAGACCTGATGAACTCCGGTGCGCGAGGGGGGGCAATCATACTGGTGGGAAAGTGGACAGATGCACCCAGCATAGGGACCAGCAAGTGTCATGATCTGTATCATCAAAGATCATCCCCTCATACACTGCCAGTAGAAGACCGCGTGGCCAGAACTTACGCAATCACCGGAGCAAAGTCAACCTCATGGCATGATCGGGTTCTTCGTCGAGGCAAGGGGTCGCACCGTCTCCGGGGGAAGCAGGGCCTCATGGTTTGTCGGGGAGGAGCCGGGAGGCCTTGCGAGGCTCCTGGACGCGATTGATTTTGGCCTCCCGTGCAATTACATTACCATCGAACGAATCCTCTCACCCGGACCCTACCCCATCACAATCGAAACGGCACCCTATGAAATCTCCATGGATCGCACCCGCCCTGCTCGCGCTCCTTACCGTCTTCACCGCCCCCGCCGCACTCGCCCAGCTCGACGCACGCATGATGCGCTCGCCGGATATCTCCGCGACGCAGATTGTGTTCGCCTACGCCAGCGACCTCTGGCTCGTGCCCGTCGGGGGAGGAACGGCGGTCAGACTCAGTTCCCCCAAAGGCGAGGAACTGACTCCACGTTTTTCTCCGGATGGAAGGTCGATCGCCTACACCGCCAACTATGACGGGAACATGGACGTCTATGTGATCAGCGCCACCGGGGGCATGCCTGTGCGGGTGACGTCCCACGGGAGTGGCGAACGGGTGGTGGGCTGGTACCCGGACGGGAAGCGAATTCTCTTCGCGTCGTCGATGTACAGCGGGCGGCAGCGTTTCAATCAGTTCTTCAGCGTACCGGTCGACGGTGGACTGCCGCAGCCGTTGCCCCTGCCGTATGCCGAGATCGGATCGCTCTCTGCCGACGGGAAGAAGCTGGCATACACGTTCCAGACCCAGGCGTTCCGGACCTGGAAGCGGTATCGTGGGGGGTGGGCGCCGGACATCCACGTCTTCGATCTCGACAAGGGGACGGATGAGACCATCAGTCCCAATGACGCCAGCGACGAGTTCCCGATGTGGCAGGGGAACCTGATCTACTTCCTCTCCGATCGCGGGACGGAGCAGCGGTCCAACATCTGGGTGTATGATGGTGCAACGAAGATCACCCGTCAGCTTACCCGCTTTACGGATACGGATGTTCACAGTCCGTCGCTCGGTGCGGCAGGGATCGTCTTCGAGACGGGCGGGAAATTGTTCGTGCTGGACCCTGCAACCGGGAAGGAGCGGGAGGTTGCGGTGAAGGTGGTCACGGACCAGAGCTCACTGCTTGCGCGCACCGAGAACGCGTCAAAGCTCATCCGGGCAACTGCTGTCTCACCCGATGGCAAACGCGCGCTCTTCCAGGCACGCGGAGAGATCTTCTCCGTGCCGGCGGAGAACGGGCCGGTGTACGACCTGACGCGGACACCGGGTGCGGCGGAGCGCTATCCTTCGTGGTCGCCGGATGGCAAAACGATCGCCTATTGGAGTGATCGCAGTGGGGAGTACGAACTCACATTCATGGATGCCGGTAAGCGGACCGAAACCCAGGTGACCTCGTACGGACCAGGATACCGCTACCGCATCTGGTGGTCACCGAACAGCAAAATGGTGGCATTCATCGACCAAACGATGCAGATCCGGGTCTACGACGTGGAAAAGAAGCGGACGACGGACGTCGACAAGGCCCTCTATTATACTGAGGGGGATCTTGCGGGCTTCCGTGTCAGCTGGTCGCCCGATAGCCGCTGGTTCGCCTACGCGCGCGATCTCGACAACCGGAGCAGCGCGATCTTTCTGTTCGATGCGAGAGAAGGGAAGAGCATACAGGCGACGTCAGGGTACTATAGCGATATGCAGCCGACGTTTGATCCCGAGGGGAAGTATCTCTTCTTCCTCACGAACCGGTCACTCACCCCGGTGTATTCCGACCTCGATGGGACCTGGATCTACCCGAACACGACGCGCATAGCGGTGGCGACATTGACGGATGAGATCCTCTCGCCGCTTGCTCCCCGGAACGATACCCTGGCGGTCCCGGCGGCCGATGCGGGGAGTACGCCTGCAAAGAAGGACGAAAAAAAGGATGAGAGCAAAGCCGACAAGAAACCCAAAGAAACGGTCATCACGATCGCGGGCCTCGAGCGCAGGGTGGTGATCCTTCCTCCGGCGGCGGGAAATATCACCGGACTCCATGCCGTGGCCGGGAAGATCCTGTATCACCGCATCCCCAACACCGGGTCCGCCGACAAGAAGCGGTCCGTCATGTTCTTTGATCTCGACAAGCGCGAGGACAAGACGATCCTGGACGATGCCGATGGATTCCAGGTGAGCGCCGATGGGAAGAAGCTCCTGGTCGCGAAAGACGGCAGCTACGCCGTGGTCGATGTCGCCGAAGGCCAGAAGATGGACAAGAAGGTGCCGACCGGCCAGCTCGATATGACGGTCGACCCGAGGGCCGAGTGGAAACAGGTCTTTACGGATGCGTGGCGCCTCGAGCGGGATTTCTTCTATGACAAGCAGATGCACGGCGTGGATTGGGCGGCGATGCGGAAGCGGTACGCCGGGCTCCTCGACCTCGCCGTGACGCGGTCGGATGTGAACCACGTCATCGGTGAACTCATCGGCGAATTGAATGCATCCCATACCTACCGTGGCGGCGGGGATGAAGAAGTGGCACCGACGCGGCAGGTCGGATATCTCGGCATCGATTGGGAACTGGCCAGCGGCGCATACCGGATCAAGAAGGTCATTGACGGTGCTTCCTGGGACAGCGAGGTGCGTTCCAGTCTTGCCATGCCGGGACTCAAGGTTCGGGAGGGGAACTTCATCCTGGCTGTGAATGGCGCACCGCTGGATACGCGCCGTGCGCCGTGGGAGGCGTTCCGGGGTCTCGCGGATCAGACCGTTGAGTTAACCGTGAACAGCACGCCATCGATGGACGGCGCGTGGCGGATCATCGTGAAGACGATGTCCGATGAATCCCGGCTGCGTCATCTGGCGTGGATCGAAGCGAACCGGAAGCGGGTGGAAGAGCTCTCCGGCGGGCAGGTCGGGTATGTGTATGTCCCCAGCACCGGCATCGACGGACAGACAGAACTGGTACGCCAGTTTACGGCACAGTTCACGAAGGCTGGACTGGTGATCGACGAACGCTTCAATAGCGGCGGGCAGATCCCGGACCGTTTCATCGAGTTGCTTGACCGGAAACCGCTTGCGTATTGGGCGGTCCGCGATGGCAAGACCTGGCAATGGCCGGTCGTTGCGCACTTTGGTCCGAAGGCCATGCTGATCAACGGGTGGAGCGGCTCGGGTGGCGATGCGTTCCCCGACTACTTCCGGAAGGCCGGTCTGGGTCCGCTGGTGGGGACGCGCACCTGGGGTGGCCTCATCGGGATCAGCGGCGTGCCGGAACTGATCGATGGGGGGAACGTCACCGTTCCCACGTTCCGCATGTACAATCCGGATGGGAGCTGGTTCAAGGAAGGGCATGGAGTGGATCCGGACATCGCGGTCCCGGAGGACCCGGCAGCACTCGCGAAGGGAGTCGATGCGCAGCTTGAGCGGGGCGTGCAGGAAGTGTTGAAGAAGCTGAAAGAACGATCATCGGTGATGCCCGCCCGGCCGCCGGATGAGAAGCGGTAGGGTACCGTCGCTCATTACGGCGTCGGGTTTCTGCAGGCTGGGCCGAACCATGGAAAGCCCCATCCCTTCATGCGGGATGGGGCTTTTCTGTACTCCCCCGCAGCAAACTGCTCGCTGTGTTGTGGATCGTTCCCTGTGGTCCGGTGTGTTGGGCGGACCACCGTTTCACTTCAGCAACAGGGCTCGCCCGACGAGATATGATCCGTCGACCCGCAGGCGGTAGTAGTACGTACCCGAAGGCAAGCTGGCTGCATCGAAGACGACTTCATGAGCTCCCGGTTCACGTGGCCCTTCAGCCAGGATGGCCACGCGTTGGCCGAGTGTATTGAAGACCGTGAGTGATACCTGTGCCTTGTGCGGTAGCATGAATCTGATCCGGGTCGCGCCATTGAATGGATTGGGATACCCTGAAAGGAGTCTGACCGCGTCCGGCACGAGAGGTGGCTGCTGTTCGATCCCTGTCGTCACACGGACGGTCCGATAGACCCCGAATTGTGTCGCGGCGTACAGATACCCGGACTCATTTTGGAGGAAGTCGCTGACGAGAGTGCCGCCCTCGGGGAGGCCTGCATGGAACTGCGTCCATGTCGATCCATCATCCGTTGACCGGTACACTCTGCCATCCGTGACGGAGAGAAACAGTGAAGCACTGCGGTCGAGGTATACATCCCAGATTTGCTGGCCGGTCGGCGTCACGATCGTTGACCAGGTATCCCCTCCGTCGCTGGAAAGGCGAAGCGAATCCAAGGTGAGCGCGGCCAACCGGCGTTGCGGACCGGTGGCGAGCCCCCGGACATACTCATATTTCCGGGGACCCCCCGTGAGATAGGTCCAGTGTGCACCATCATCCGTCGATCCGTAGACACCTCCCGGATGTCCGGCAACATACAGCGTACCATCAGTCCCGAGACGGAGTTTGCGGATCTCAGCCGGCAGGACCCCGGCACCCGATTGTGTCCACACCGCTCCATTGTTCGTTGAAGTGAACACGCCTCCCCCTGTGGTGGCAGCAAAGAACGTTCCCGCGGGGGAGAGGAGCAGGTCATTCGTCCAGAGTGGATTCATGCCGCTGTCACGCCTCGCCCACGTGTCGCCGTTGTCGGACGACATGAAGAGCCCTTGCTGTGTTGCCGCGAGGCGGAGTTGCCCGGGCCCCACCGCTACTGCGTTCACGGCGCGATTGGTCATGCCCGCGTCGGACTGCATCCACGATGTACCGCCATCCATTGACCGGAACACACCAAGGGCGAATGCTCCCGCGAATATGACTCCGTTCTTGTCCGCAGCAAGGCACGATATCACCTGACCGCCAGGACCGGGATACTGTGGTGTATAGGTTGCGCCATTGTCGGTCGATCGAAAGACCTCGGTGTCCAGACCGGACCAGAGGACGACCCCGTTGTGTGCTGCAATCAGGGCAGAGACGGATGGGCCTGCTTCACTCGGGATGCGAACCCAGGTCTTGCCGCTGTCGATCGATCTGATCACCCCTGAACCGGTGCCGGCAAAGAGGGTTCCGGTCGGGCCTTCCGCGAATATTCCCGCATCGGTGGCATGCACCGTGTGCCAGGTGGAACCACCATCGGTGGACCGCGAGATACCAAACCCGCCAATACTCTTGAAGAGGTTGTCGTTCCTATCAATGAAGAGCGCGCGGAAGTCCCAGTACTTGTTCCCGGTGTCGGTGGGAGTCCAGTGTGATCCGCCGGTAATGGATGTGAAGAGCTTCCCCTCGATGGAGGCGGCGAACAGGGTCCCTGCGGAATTCGACCGAACAAACACTGCCCCGGCAGTGACGATCGTCGTATCGACGAGTGTCCAGACGGAATCGCCACCGTTGATCCTGTAGAGACCATCCTTCATGATCGCCAGGACTGTGCCATCATGGCATGCCTCCAGGCGTGTCACCTCCAGCGAAGAGAGTCCTTCCGTGATCGTCTTCCAGTGGTGTCCCTGATCTACTGAACAGTACATTCCTCCCAGTCTGGTACCTGCGAAGATCCTGCCGGAGGTGTCGACGGCGAACTGCGTCATGAAGGAGGTGAGGTCCGTGGATTGCCAGCTGAGGCCATGGTCCGTGGACCTGAAGACGCCGGGACTCCCGGCGGCGATGACGGACCCGTCGCGTGCCGATGTGAATTGTACGACCTTACCAACCCAGATCCCGCTGGCGGGACTCCAGAAAGGTTGGGCGGTCGAACGCTGTGCACTGAAAGCGAGCATGATCACGAGTACCGCACCGAGCCACGATCTCATATGGGTCTTCCCCTGGATTGTGTGTTCCGCGTATGTGCCTTCCCCCGCGGCACGACACATATCGTCCGGAGTATCGAAGATGCGCAGGTGAGCATGTCGGGAGGAGAACAGGTGCCTGCGAACAGGCGGTTACCGGGGTGGGCGGTGGTGAGGTGTTCCCCCGTGACAATATAACAAGCGGAGTAACAAGTTGGAAGGCACAGGTGGGCCAGCCACTCGATCTGTGTGGCTCTGGGGCATTTGGCCCTCCTCAGCGTCGCAGCGAATGGGGTCAGAAGGGTGGTGTAGGCCTCCAGCATGCAGGGCGCATTCCTCCCGATCTCGCCGCGTCGAGCCTTCCGCACACGGTGCGGGTGCAGGATGGCCCCGCATGGGGAACAGGCCCGCACTTGACACTCACCTCTGAACTGTCTATTATGTAACCATAGGGTTACATGATTCGTATCCACGCAAGGGCACTATGAGAAGAGACGTGTTCCAGGCGATCGCCGATCCGAACCGGCGAGCGATCATCGGGCTGCTGGCCAAACGGAAGAAGATGAACGTGAATGGCGTTGCCGAGTGCTTCACGATCAGTCGCCCGGCCGTATCAAAACATATTAAGATCCTCGCAGAATGTGGACTCGTGGTGACGAGTCAGGAAGGCCGGGAAAAGTATTGTGAGGTGACGCTTGAGCCGCTGGGGGAAGTATCGGGCTGGCTCGAGCCGTACAGGAAATTCTGGACGCACACCTTTGATGCGCTGGATGAATATCTCAAGGAGATCCAGGAGAGGGAGAAGAGCGATGCCGTCAAACGGAGATAGGACCGGGAACGAACTTGTGCTGGAGCGGACATTCAACGCTCCCGTCGCGTTGGTCTGGAAAGCCTGGACCCAGGTGGAGCATCTGATGGCCTGGTGGGGGCCGAAACATCATCCTGCGACGGAGATGACGATGGACCTGACCGTCGGCGGCAGGTGGCGGGCTTGCCTGCGGTCGGTCGAAGACGGCCGGTTGCTGTGGATGAACGGTATCTTCCACGAGATCGTGCCACACCAGAGGCTCGTCTTCACCTTTCAGTGGGAAGAAGAAGGTGAGCGCGGCATGGAGACCGTCGTCACGGTGGCGTTCACCGAAGAAGAAGGGTCGACGCGCATGGTGTTCCGTCAGGTCCCCTTCCGCTCGACCACGGAGCGTGAAGGACATACGGAGGGATGGTCCAGCTGTTTCGACCGCTTGCAGGAGTCTGCACTGCTGTGTCTCCCGGCCGGGTCTCCGCCAATCCCATGACCCGTCGTCAGAGCATCCATTGAAGCAATCACAACCAAGGAGTGACGCATGAACACGTTGAAGAGCATTGGATCGGTCGCGGCAGGATTCCTGACCGTAGTGGTGTTGAGCGTCGGAACGGACGCCGTGCTGGAGAAGGTCGGGTTCTTCCCGGATCCCTCCAGGGGCTTGTTCGACACGACACTCCTGATCATCGCTTTTGCGTATCGGAGTCTCTACGCTGTGGCGGGGGGATATGTCACCGCCTGGACGGCGCCGGCGAACCCCATGAAGCATGTGAAGGTCCTTGGGGTGATCGGGACCCTCGCCGGTACTGCGGGCGTTGTGGCCGGGTGGGAACTCTCGCAGCACTGGTATCCCATCGCGCTTGCCGTGACAGCGTTCCCGCTGACCTGGCTCGGCGGTATTCTCAGGTCCAGACAGAGTTCTTGATAGTGGTTGAACCATCCCAACTGAACGATGGTTTCATTCATCGTCACACTACGTTCGCGCAGCGCATGGGATTGTTCGCGGAGGGTGAGAGGACGGTCCTTCGGTTGACGCACCGCGGCCTCGAGACGTTCCCGGTGGACAACCCTGATCTTGCGCGCGCCAATTTCGTGGAAGGGTGGAGCGCCATCATCGGCACGTCGCTTCCGGAGTTCATTGCACGAAGGCAGAGCGCATGACGTGAGCACGCGGCGGAACCGGCAATGGTCTTTGGAGGTGGTTCGTCCTGGCCAAGGTCGGGGGAGCAGGCGCACTGAAACGCAGAAAGCCCCGGAATTTCTTCCGGGGCTTTCTTGTGCTCCGCGAGCAGGACTCGAACCTGCAACCCTGCGGTTAACAGCCGCATGCTCTACCATTGAGCTATCGCGGAATCTTCCACATCCTCACCGCTGAACCTGTGTCACGTGCCGCTGATCGTCCAACGCGGAGGATACTTTCAAGATAGCGCTTCTGCATGAAAATGTCAATTCCAAAAATACGAGACACGCATCAAAAAGTACCGCGGCAGAAGCGTGCTGTTCGAGTCCTCTACATAACTGTCCGTGAATGTCCGCACCACGCTCCGGTCCGTATTCAGCAGGTCGTGACATTCCAGCCGCAGGACCAGCCGGCGGCGACCAAATGGACTGACGCTGCACGCGAGGTCCCACCTCGCCCCCTCTCCGTCCAACCCCGATGTCAATCCAGTTTCCCCGCGCACTGCCACGCTGCTCTCCAACGAGAGCCACCGGGTCGCCCACCATGTCGCCTCGACCAACAACGTCCGGATCACACTCCGGCGTGGTTCGTTCTCCCGCGATGACACGGCAGTCGACCGGAATGTCAACGCGTAGCCACCCGACACCCGCAGCGTGGTGTCGATGGTGGTCCGGAGCGTGAACTCGGGAGACATGCTCCACTGCTCCGTCCTCTCCCGTGCGCCATTCCGGAACCAGGGGGTCGACGACAGGTTCCCGGTGCCCCACAACGAGACCTCCGACGCGAGGGCCTGAACAGGCAGCGAGAGGGCAAACATCCCCCCCGTGCTCCATGCACCGTGCTCATTCACATACGTTGTGAGCTCCCCACCGGGGAGCATGACCCCACCGCCCGGCAGGACCGTTTCTGCATCGAACAGGGTGACCGCTCTGCAAATGGCGTCCGAACTCACCGTTCCGCGCACGGAGACCCAGAACCTGGGCCCCTGATCCATTGAAGTGGAATAGTTCACATCCACCAGGTGCTGTACCCCCTGACGCAGTCGCGCGTTCCCGATCGTCAGGAACATCGGGTGGGCATTGTCCATGACCTCCTGTGTCTGCCCGAGTGTCGGGATGACCGGGGAAGCAACGTACCGTACCCGCAGGGACGCCGGTCCCTTGCCCATTTTCACCGAGACCGATGGCAACAAGGTCCCGTACGTCCGGGACGTGGACGCCCGTGCAGTCCATTGCTCCTCACCTCCGATCGCCGTCTGCTCGTACGCCAGTCCGGCAGTGAACAGGACATCCCCGCTCCTGACTTGCAGTGCTGCTCCCGCCCGGTGTGTTGTCACCCGCTGCACAAAGGAACTCGATGTCGCAGGGTCGGGATCTACCCTGACGGGCTGCTCGGACGTCGTGCGCACTGCAGATGCAGATCGCGATCCGCTCATGAGGTACTCGAACTGCACCCGACTGCTGACCGTCACGGGTTCGGTGAACAGCAGTCGTGACCTGAACTCCGCTGAAGGCATGCTGTCTCTCCCCGTCTGTCTGAGCACCTCGGTCGTTCTTCCCGCAGGCAGAGTGGTGACGATATGGCTCTCCATGTCCGTGTGCCGCTCCCCGTTCTGCTGTGTGAGCCCGAGCTCGAGGGAGAGTGTCCGCCCCGGAAGCTCGAACTTCTGCCTCAGGACCAGCGTTCCCCCCAGCGTGCCCGACGATGTTGATACGCGATTCGATGTTGACAGGACGGTTGAGGACGCGGGGTCTGTAGCTACCCGCTCACCGGAGACCTGACGTTCGTTGTCACCAGAGCGGAACGTGATCCGCGGGGTGAAGACTGCGGAGTTGTACTGCCCGAACCCCAATTCAAGACGGCCGTTGATGAGGTGGGTGAATTCCACCGATCGCGATGTGCGATGCTCGCTGTACGACGACACTCCATCGCCCGCAAGGAAATACGTCCGGTGCCGGACCTCGTCGCTCTCAGATCCCGGACGGGTGAGGACATAGCCGATACTCGCGTAGCCGCCATCCCATTGCTCATTGAATCCCGCCGAGCCCATCCCCCTGGTGATGCGCCGGCTCGATGGTGACATCGAGTTGACTTCCAGGGGGCCGACGTCCGGGTTGATATCATGGAGTGCTGAAGCGAGTTGACCGCTGCCCGTTCCCGAACCCGACAGATAGTTCCCCAGCAGGGAGTACCGCCGCGGCCCATCCATCCGCAGGATCGCCCCTCGCCCTTCGTACCGCCCGCTCTCGCCGTAGCCGGCCGAGGCGTTCACTGTGGTCATGTTCACGCGCTTCCCCCTGGAGACCAGGTTGATCGTCGCACGTCTGGTTCCGTCATCGAAGCCGGAGAACTCCGCATCCTCACTCTGTCTGTCAAACACCTGTACCCGTTCGATGGATGCTGCCGGGATCGCCTGGAGCACCGATCGTATATCGCCGGTAGGAATGGGACTTCCATCGAGCAGGATCTCGGCCACGTCGTTCATGCCGGTGCGGATCGAACTCCCCGAGAAACTCAAACCCGGAAGCCGGAGAAGCAGATCCTCGGTGCTGGCGTCCTCGAATGACCGGAATGCATCTGCGAGATACTCCGTCGTATCGCCCTTCTGCTGGATCTCAGCTTCCGCACGGATCACGACCTCGTCGATCTGGATCGTGCGGGCCTTCAGTGCGATCGTCCCGGCATCCGTCACCGGCGGCACATGCTCGATGAGGCCGGCATAGGGAAGGTGGCCGACATGGTGCACCTCGAGACGGTACAGCCCCCTCCCGTCGGGCAGGAACACGGCGTGCCCGGCCGTGTCGGTCATGGCATGATGGATACGCGACGGGTCGGTGCGGGGAGTGATCATGAGGATCGCCCCGGAGAGGGGAGTGCGCGACTCGGCGGAGATGACGCGCACGCGGATCTCCGCCGTCTGTCCGTACGCGGCGGAGATCATCAGATACAGCAACACGACGACGGAGAATGGCTTCATCCTGCGGGGTCCCCACCCCAAGATACTCCACGGGCCTTCCAAGCGCAAGTAGAGACGGTTGGAGAGAATCGTTCACTCTCGCGTTCGTGCTTGCATCGTCATGATGCGCTTGCTACATTGGCATGTCCCACAAGCAGAGGCCCCCGATGTTCTCCCGCTCATGCCGTATCGCCACCCTTGGTATGCTCCTGTTCGTCCACACCGCCTGGGCCCTTCCTCCGGCCGCGGTCTTTCATGTCGCGCCTTCAGGCGACGACCGCGCCGCAGGAGACGCCGCGCACCCGTTCGCGTCTCTTGCCCGCGCAGCGCAGGCGGTGCAGGACCTTCGATCCTCCCGGCCGGGGCTCAGGGATACCGTGACGGTCCTCCTTCATGGAGGGCGCTATTTCCTCAACGCATCCATTCACCTGGGACCTGGCATCAGCGGGTCCACCGGGTCACCAACCCTGATCGCGGCGGCGCCGGGTGAAGCACCTGTCCTCAGTGGCGGCGCGGCACTCACGAATTGGAGCCGGACCACACTCGATGGCAAGAATGTGTGGGTGGCTTCCTTACCCGCGCGCGTCCGCCGGTCCAATCCCGATGTACGCGAACTGTGGGTGAACGGCATGCGCAGGTCACCGGCACGCTTCCCCGATAGCGGCTATCTGTCCGTGGACACCATTCCCGAGATCACCCCCTCCATGGATTGGATGGAGGGACAGCGGTCATTTGTCGCGAAACCGGGACACCTGCCCACCCAGATCGATCTCTCCGGGGCACAGGTGGTCCTGTCCACACGGTGGGTGGAATCGTATCTGCCCGTCGCAGGGTTCGAACAGCGCCTGCGCAGGTTCCGGTTCGGCCGCAGGTCGGTGTTCCGCATCGATCCCGGTGATGCGTACTACATCCTCTACGCGCGCGGGGCACTGAACCTGCCCGGCGAGTGGTGGCTCGATGAGCCCCGGGGGAAGGTCTATTACCTCCCGATGCCGGGTGAGAACATCCGGACCATCGAAGCCGTTGTCCCCGTGCTGGAACAAGTGATGCGTATCGATGGCGAACCGGAACGGGGGCGGTGGGTGGAACACGTCGTGTTCCGCGGGATCACGTTCAGCCACGCAGAGTGGTTCTTCCCGAGCGGGTACTTCACGGATTCACGCAATCGCGACGCCGGAGGGTTCAATCAGGCGGCCACGGGCGTCCCGGCGGCGGTCGCCTGCATGGGGATGCGGCACGTCACGTTCGAGGAGTGTGCCATCACGCACGTTGGCACCTACGGCATCTCGCTCGGCGCAGCGTGCCAGGACAATTGCGTCCAGCGGTCGGAGATCGCAGATCTCGGCGCCGGAGGGGTGTTCCTCGGACTCAAGACACTGGAGCAGGACCGGACGCTCCTCACGCAACGGAACCGGCTCGTGGACAACCACATCCATGATGGCGGGAAGATCTTCCATAGTGCGATCGGCATCTGGATCGGGCAGAGTCCGTTCAACCGGATCATCCACAATCACATCCACGATTTCTTCTATACGGGCGTTTCGATCGGGTGGACGTGGGGGTACGGCGACGCGCTTGCGTATGGCAACATCGTGATGCTGAATCATGTGCACCACATCGGCGCCCTGAGCAATGGTGAAGGTCCGCTGCTGAGCGACCTCGGGGGGATCTATACGCTCGGGAACCAGCGTGGGACGGAGATCCGCCGGAATGTGTTCCACGACATCAAAGCGAGGGTCTACGGGGGATGGGGGATCTACTTCGATGAGGGCACCACGAACATCCGCGCCGAAGAGAACCTCGTCTACCGCACTCTCCACGGCGGGTTCCACCAGCACTATGGGAAGGAGAATGTCTTCCGGAACAACATCCTTGCCTTCGGACACGAATACCAGGTGCGACGGACCCGCTTCGAGCCGCACATGAGCTTCGCGTTCGAGCACAATATCGTTCTCTGGGAAGGCGGACCGGTCTTCTTTGGATCGATGCGTGACAGCAATCTCATCATGGACAGGAACCTCTATGGGCCGGGGCGCGGTGCGTTCCGGTACGATGCGTTGACGTTCAAGGAATGGCAGAGCACCGGGCGAGACAGACATTCGGTGATCGCCGATCCCCGGTTCATCGCCCCCGCGGCGGGAGATTTCCGGCTCGCGCCGGGCTCGCCGGCTCTGGCGCTCGGATTCCGCCCCTTCGATCTGTCCGCGGTGTACTCCTCAAAGCCAACAGGCGACACCACGTTGCCGCCGCGGTTCAGCCGGCGGCTTATCTATAATAATGATGGATCGAGCATCCCGATGGATTTCGATTCCCTGACCGTGCGCGACATCCACGGACGGGTCGATCCGATCGCGGAGAGCGGCGTCACGACCTTCATCTACAATATCAATCCCGGTCAGAACCCGGGATACCCGAGCAAGATCGAGTCCATGTTCCACTGGGCCGATCCACCTGCCAATGCGACCGAGGGGTGGCCGCTTCTGGGGAGGCGGATGAGCCGGAACCTCGCCCGGTTCGGCACCGACACGCTCGATCAGATACGGGTGGTGCTCGACCGCGCCCGGCTTCGCGGCATGGAGGCCTTCCTCAGCTTCCGGATGAATGAACTGCACGACGTGGACAAACCCGAGAGTCCGCTGCTCGGCGATTTCTGGAAAGCGCACCCGGAGTGGCGCGTGGGTGGATACGCCGGCTGGGGGAAGGAAGCGCTGAACTACGCGGTGCCCGAGGTGCGCGCGTATTTCTTCGCCCTGGTACGGGAGGCGCTCGAGCGGTACGATATGGACGGGTTCGAACTGGACTTCATGCGCTTCCCGTATTATTTCCCGATGAAGCCGGATTCCATGGCTCACTTTGCGGGCATCCTTACGGGATTCGTCAGCGACGTGAAGGGCGTGGTGGACAGTCTCTCGGTGGCGCGCGGCCACCGGATCCTTCTGACCGCCCGTGTTCCATCGTCACTCAAGGGGTGCGCGTACCTGGGTGTGGATCCGGCGGCATGGAGCACGAGAGGCTTGATCGACTTCCTCGCCATCGCGCCATTCCTCTCGACCGAGAACGACATCGACGCGCGGGAGTTCAAGGCGGTGTGCGGCACGGTACCAGTGTATGCGGCGCAGGAGTTCACGATGGGGAACCGGCAGATGACGCGCGGGGAGAAGCGTGCGACAGCGGCGTTGCACTATGCGAACGGCGCAGACGGCATCTATCTGTTCAATTATTTCGTTGCCTGGGATGGCGGGATCGATCCGGATACAAAGGTCCTGCACGAGCTGCTCGATCCATCGCTGCTCGAACGGAAGGAGAAGATGTACACGCTTGCTCCGGCGTGGTTCCCGGTACCCGGGGTGAGCCGTTCATCGCAGCTGCCGCTCACACTGCGGAGGGCGCAGCTCGCTACCGTAGCCATGGCCGTGCATGAGCCCGTGACACCCCGGCGGATGGTGCTCAGGATCGAATGCAAAGAGGATATGAAGCCCGAAGACGTAGTGATCCTCTTCAACGGCACCCAACTGTCGGGTGGCACCACGCCCACGGTACCTCAGATCTTTCCGGAGAAGGTCATCCGCGAACTCCCCAACGTGCAGAAGACCGTCGAGTTCACCGTCGCGCCATCATTGCTCCAGGGATCGAACAGGATCGGCATCCATGCGCAGAAAGAGATGACGGTGGAGTACGTGTATCTTGGCGTCACGCATTAGGAACTAAGAACGAAGAATTCTTAGTTCTTAATTCTTAGAGGCCAAGGAACAGCACGCTCAGTCCCGACATGGCGATGATCCCGCCAGCCATGGCGTGGATGTAGCGTTCGAGGCGGGGGAAGGGGATCAGTTCGACGCCGGCGACCCCGAGGAAGACCATCCCGAGCATCGTCAGGATCGTGGCGAGGGCGAAGACCAGTGCCACCAGCGCAACACCGAGCGACGAATGGATGGCCGCCGGATACATCAGCAATGGGATCAGGGGTTCGCACGGGCCGAACACGAATATGCTGAAGATGATCCAGGGAGTGATGTTCGCCGGTCTTCCGTGCTCGTGCGGATGGGCGTGGGCCGAGTGATGCGTGTGCGTGTGCTCGTGTACCGCGCCATCGGCATGGACGTGCGCATGGGAATGCGGCCGGGAGCGGAGCCCGTGCCAGATCCCCCAGACCATGTATGCCAGTCCGAACCCCGTCAGCATCCATGCCGCCACCTCGCCGCGCACGGATTCCACCCATTCCAATTGCGACAACGCGCTTCCCAGCGCGATCCCGAGTGCACCAAGAAGGACGGAACTCCCCACGTGGCCGATGCCGGACAGGACCGTCACGTACAGTGTCTTGATCCGGCTCCACTTGCCGGCGCGGGCCATGGCAACGAACGGGACGTAATGGTCCGGTCCGACCAGCGTGTGAATGAAACCGAGTGATGCGGCAGTGCCGATGAGGGTGTACAGATCGCTGTGCATGTGGTCCGTGGGAATGGAAATACGATCATTCAGGATACTAAAGGCGCCGGCCAAAGGCAAGCGGCGCCGGCACCGCGGGGCGGCAGCGCGTTCGTGCCATCCGGCCCTGCCGAGCGGCTTCGTTGCACCGTCATGAACTCATTGCATCTCTCGGGAACGCGGCGTACATTGCCGTGAAGGCCTGTCCCCACCACGAACGCACACAGAAGGTGTTGCGATGCCCTGGAAGCTTGAGGTCTCCGGTTCTCCTGCGATCATAGAAGTGATCTATGAGGGCGACGTCGGACCCGTTGAACTGGAAGCGGCGTTCACGGCCGCCCTCACTGAAAGCGTCCACCGACAGAATCCACTGTTCCTCGCGAACCTCGTTGCGCTTACCGGCGGACACTCGATCATCGACCTGATGGACATCGTCACCCGGATCGAGGCGGAAGTGGTCGATCGCAGATTCCGCGAAGCCGTGCTGGTCCCTCCGGGAACACCCCTCGGTCCGCATGCAGAGTTCTATGAGACCGCATGCCGCAACCGCGGATTCAACGCGCGCGTGTTCAACGACAGGGATGAGGCAGTTGCGTGGCTCCGGAAGGTCGTCCCCCCGGGTAGCTGATCACGCCGCCGCACCGGTTTTCCCATCCGCTCCGGTCGATGCAAGGATTTCACGGACGTTCCCCTGATACGTCAACCACGCCATATCCACGATCTCTTTCCAGCCGGAGGTTCCCCCGTGTTCCACCGCATGTGCCTGGTCCTCACTGTTCTCGTCTGTCTGTTCGCTGAAGCTCCGGCCATCTCTCCCGGGGCTCAGGATTCCGTATGGCTTGGCTCCCTTGACCTCACGCATCTGCGGCAGGGGTGGGGGACACCCAGGGTCGACTCGTCCGTTGACGGGAAGCCCCTGCGCCTCGGCGGTGTCACATACCACCGGGGCGTTGGCACGCACGCCCGTGCTGTGCTCCGCATCGCTCTGCACGAATCGGCGCTCCGGTTCCGGGCCCTGGCAGGCGTGAACGACAGCAGCAATGGCGCCGGTTCTGTGCGCGTGCGGCTCCTCGGCGACGGTCGGGTCCTCTTCGCATCTGGTGTCCTGCGCACGGGCCGCGGCGGCGTTGCCATCGATGCCGATCTGACAGGTATCGATACGCTCATCCTTACGGCGACGGATGCCGGCGACGGCATCGACCACGATCACGTGGACCTCTGTGACGCGCGCATTGTGTACTCCGGCACGCCACCGGGGACGTTCACACAGGCCCCGGAGCAGCCCTCCATCCTTACGCCGGCACCCGGCCCGCTCCCGCGCATCAATGGCGCACGGGTCATCGGCTGCCGTCCGGGCCACCCATTCCTCCATCGCATCCCGTGCACCGGGGAGCGCCCGATGACGTTCACTGCACGCACCCTGCCTGCCGGACTCACGCTCGATCCCTCGACGGGGATCATCCGCGGCACGGCCCCTGCCGCGGGAACGCACCGGGTGACCGTCACGGCGAAGAACGCGCGGGGATCCGCGTCCGTTGAACTCCGCATCGTGAGCGGCGCAACCCTCGCACTCACCCCACCGATGGGCTGGAACCACTGGTACGCGCACTACAACCGCGTCACCGATGCCCTCATGCGGGAAGCCGCCGATGTGATGCACCGCACCGGGATGGCGGACGCGGGATATCAATATGTGTCCATCGACGATTGCTGGATGAATGCACCGCGCCACAGTGACCCGCTCCGCGTCGGTCCGCTCCGCGATCCCGGCGGGAACATCCTGCCGAACAAGCACTTTCCGGATATGCGGGGGCTGACGGAGCATATTCACGCACTGGGATTGAAGGCCGGCATCTACACGTCGCCCGGCCGTTTGACCTGCGCCGGATTTGCGGGAACCCTCGGCCACGAGGAACAGGATGCGAAGCAGTTCGCAGCATGGGGATTCGACTTCCTGAAGTACGACTGGTGCAGCTACTCGGAAGTGACCGGTGGCAATCCCGACCGTGCTGCGCTCCGGAAACCGTATGAGGTCATGGGAAATGTGCTTGCCGGCCTGGACCGCGATATGGTCCTGAACCTCTGTCAGTACGGCATGGGCAATGTCTGGGAATGGGGGGCGGCGGTCGGCGGACAATGCTGGCGCACGGCGGGTGATCTCGGGTTCGAACTCGACCGGATCTATGAGGTCGCGCTGCAGAACGCGGACCATCGTGCATGGTCCGGACCGGGTTCGTGGAACGATCCGGACTACATCCAGATCGGGTATGTGGGCAATGCGATGACCGGCGGCGAGCCGCAGCCGACTCCCGTGCCTCCGCAGATGCAGTATGCGTACATGTCGCTCTGGTCGCTCATGGCATCGCCGCTCTTTTTCAGCGGCGACATGAACCGGCTCGATCCGTTCACACTCAACATCCTCTGCAACCCGGAGGTGATCGAGGTGGATCAGGATCCGCTGGGACAGAGTGCCGCGGTGATCCCGCTGGATGACGAGACATTCGTGATGGTGAAGGAGATGGAGGACGGATCGAAAGCGGTCGGGTTCTTCAACCGCGACGAGATCGACCGCGATCTGACGGCGCCCTGGAGCGCGCTCGGCCTGCAGGGCAGGCACGCCATCCGCGATCTCTGGCGGCAGCAGGACATCGGCACCAGTGCGGGCCCCCTGACCTATCGCGTGCCGTCCAGGGGCGTAATGTTCGTCCGCCTGCGGCCCCTGCATTGAATCGATCCATCCACAACCCGGACACCGGAACACCATCATGACATCAGGAACGGACAACATCCCTGCAGCATTCGATCTCCGCTTCGTGTGGCTCATCTCTGCCGTGGCTGCCATGGGCGGACTGCTGTTCGGGTACGACTGGGTGGTGATCGGCGGAGCGAAGCCGTTCTTCGAACCGTATTTCGGTCTCGACAACGAGGCAGTGCGCGGATGGGCCAACAGCTGCGCGCTCCTCGGCTGTCTGCTTGGCGCCATCTTTACGGGTGGCATGAGCGACCGGTTCGGCAGGAAGCGTCTCCTCCTCTTCGCGGCATTGCTCTTTGCCGTTTCGTCCGTTCTTACCGGGTGGTCCGGCAGTTTCACCGGGTTCGTGATCTGGCGCATCGCCGGAGGCGTGGCGATCGGGATGGCAAGCGCACTCTCACCCATGTACATCGCGGAGATCGCGCCCGCACACATGCGCGGACGCCTGGTGTCGCTGAACCAGTTCACGATCGTGCTCGGCGTGCTCGCTGCCCAGGTCGTGAACTGGCGCATCGCCGAACCTGTGCCCGATGCTGCAACGGCGGACTTCATCCGTCTGTCGTGGAACGGCCAGGAAGGTTGGCGGTGGATGTTCACGGTGGTCGCGATCCCCGCCATCGTTTTCTTCCTCGGGTCGCTCGCGATCCCCGAGAGTCCGCGCTGGCTGATCAAGAACGGCGCCGTGGACCGTGCACGGAACGTCCTGCGGCGCATCGGCGGTGAGGCGTACGCGGCGGCGGAGACCGCCACGATCCGGGAGACCATTGCCACGGAAGAGGTGCGGCAGGTGCACTTCCGCGACCTGTTCGCCCCCGGCCTGCGCAGCATCCTGTTCGTCGGCGTCACCCTCGCCGTGCTCCAGCAGTGGAGCGGTATCAACGTGATCTTCAACTATGCCGAGGAGATCTTCCGCACCGCGGGGTACGGGGTGAGCTCGATCCTCTTCAATATCGTCATCACCGGTATCGTGAACATGGTGGCCACCTTCATCGCCTTCGGAACGGTGGACCGTTTCGGGCGGCGGGTCCTGTTGCTGATCGGCTGCGCCGGGATCGGTCTCTTTCATATACTCATCGGGATGGCCTACCTGCTCCACTGGACCGGCCCGGTGGTCGTGACGTTCGTGCTCCTCGCCATCGCCAGCTATGCGATGTCGCTGGCACCCATCACCTGGGTGCTGATCTCTGAACTGTTCCCGAACCGGATCCGCGGTGCCGCCGTTGCCGTCGCGGTCTCGGCGCTCTGGATCGCATGCTTCCTCCTGACGTACACGTTCCCGTTCCTGAATGCCGCCTTCGGCGTGTCGGGGACATTCTGGCTCTATGCCGCGATCTGCATCGCCGGCTTCGTCTTCATCTGGTTCCGGGTGCCGGAAACGAAGGGAAAATCGCTCGAACAGATCGAACAGGAACTGACACGGTAAACCGGCCGCACCATCTGCCGAAGACCATCGACATCTCCACCTCCATATCCTGAGACACAGTATGCACACGCTCACTCGCATCCTTCTGCCCGCTATTGCCGTGCTCCTCGCATCGGTGACTTGTCATGCCGGCAGCACCTGGCGCATCCCCGCCGATGCTCCTCTGCTCACGCCATGGTCGGCGAACGTGGACCCCGCGAAACCGTTGCCGGAGTATCCACGGCCCATCATGACGCGCAAGGAGTGGATCAATCTCAACGGTCTCTGGGGATACGAAGTGCCGTCCACGCTCGACGATCCGCCCTTCGGCAGGGAGCTCCCGTCGCAGATCCTGGTGCCGTATCCGATCGAATCAGCACTTTCCGGCGTCATGCAGCGCGCGGACCGGATCTGGTACCGCCGTATGTTCACCGTCCCGAAGGCGTGGACGGGAAAGCGCGTGCTGCTGCACTTCGGGGCGGTGGATTGGGAGTCCGTGGTGTTCGTGAACGGTGCGCGCGTCGGGACGCATCGCGGCGGCTATGATCCGTTCTCCTTCGACATCACGGAAGCGTTGAAGCCGTCGGGCGAACAGGAGATCGTGGTCGGTGTCCACGATCCGTCGGATGCGGGCGACCAGCCGCGGGGGAAACAGGTGCGCAAACCCGGCGGGATCTGGTACACCCCCTGCACCGGGATCTGGCAGACCGTCTGGTGTGAGCCCGTGCCCGCTACCGCGGTCCGGGACCTCCGCATCGAAACCGGGAATGGTGCATCATCGTTCATCGTGACCGTTGATGTCTCCGGGGTCACGGCCGGTGCGGAGTGTACCGTGGCCGTCTTCGATGGCAAGCGCGAGGTGGGAAGGGGCCGCGGCACACCGGGTTCGCCCATCACCATTGGTGTGCGTGCTCCGAAGGTATGGACACCGGAGACGCCCTTCCTCTACGACCTGAAGGTGACGCTCGTCCGCAAGGGGAAGGTGCTCGATGCGGTGGGGAGCTATGCAGGTCTCCGGACGATAGCGGTGTCACGCGACGAACGCGGGATCCAGCGTCTGATGCTCAATGGGAAACCCGTGTTCCAGGTCGGCCCGCTGGATCAGGGGTTCTGGCCTGATGGGATCTATACGGCCCCCACGGACGCCGCGCTCCGGTACGACATCGAGATCACGAAGGAACTTGGCTTCAACATGACGCGCAAGCATGTGAAGGTGGAACCGGCGCGATGGTACTACTGGGCCGACCGCCTCGGGTTGCTCGTGTGGCAGGATATGCCAAGCGCGAACAACACCACCCCCGCATCGCGGCAGCAGTTTGAGACGGAGCTGGACCGACTCGTGGCGACCCACCGGAACCACCCTTCGATCATCATGTGGGTGGTGTTCAATGAAGGATGGGGGCAGTACGACACCGGACGGCTCACGGCGTATGTGCAACAGCTCGATCCGTTGCGCCTCGTGAACAACGCCAGCGGGTGGACCGACATGAAGGCCGGCGATGTGATGGACATCCATTCCTATCCGAAGCCCGCGGCACCGATCGCCGAACCGGCACGTGCGATCGTGCTCGGCGAGTTCGGGGGGCTCGGCCTCGCGCTTCCGGGACATATCTGGCAGAGGGAACACTGGGGGTACAAAGGCATGAAGGACGCGGCGGAACTCGCCTCCACGTACGCGCAGTTCCTCGGTTCGGTCCGCCGACTCAAAGAGACGGACGGACTGTGCGCCGCGGTCTATACGCAGATCACCGATGTCGAGGTGGAGTGTAACGGTCTCGTGACCTATGACCGGAAAGTGGTCAAGGCGCCGGCACGCGGCATCGCCGCTGCGAACCGCGGCGCGATCACGCCTCCTGCACCCGTGAACGGCATCTCCCTGCATCCGGTCATCGATCCTCCGCAGGGCGCAACGGGGGGGCCGTGGAACCGTCCGCCGCTCGTCAGTGCGCCGATGGCGCGGCTGCCGATCGGGAGCATCAGGGCGGAAGGATGGCTCAAACGCATGCTCGAGATCGAGCGCGATGGCATGGTCGGCCACCTTGCCGAGATCTCTCCCTGGCTCGACCCGTCGACGAGTGCATGGGCAAGTGCGGAAGGGAAAGGGTCGCGCGGATGGGAAGAACTTCCGTACTGGTTGAAAGGGTATGGCGATCTGGGGTACGTGCTTGGCGACACGTCCATGCAGCGGAAGGCACGGTTCTGGATCGAGGCGATGCTCTCCTCGCAACGGGAGGACGGGTGGTTCGGTCCGCGTGACCTGCTGACGTCGCTGGAAGGCAAACCCGATCTCTGGCCGCACATGGTCATGCTGAACGTGCTGCAGTCGTTCTACGAATATACCGCGGATCCGCGCGTGATCCCGTTCATGGAGAAGTACTTCGCGTGGGAGAACACGCTTCCCGGGAGTGCGTTCGGGGCGGGGTACTGGCCCAGGCTGAGGATGGGCGACAACATCGAGAGCGTCGTGTGGCTGTATAATCGTACCGGGCGGGCGTGGCTGCTCGATCTTGCGGGGAAGATGCACCGGAACATGGCGCGATGGGATTCCACGGTCATCAACTGGCACAATGTGAACATCGCCCAGGGGTTCCGCGGCCCGGCGATGTACTATCCGGTCGCGCGCGACTTCTCGCTGATGCACGCCGCGGAGCGGAACTATCGCCAGGTCCGTGAGACATATGGACAGTTTCCGGGCGGCGGGTTTGCCGCGGACGAGAATGCCCGGCCGGGGTTCATCGATCCGCGTCAGGGGTTCGAGACCTGCGGGATCGTGGAGTTCATGCATAGCTTCGAGATGCTGACCCGGGCCGGTGGCGGCACGGTGTGGGCGGACCGCTGCGAAGAGCTGGCATTCAATACGTTGCCCGTTGCGCTGACGCCCGATCACAAGGGGCTGCACTATCTTACGTGCGCCAATCAGGTGCAGTTGGACAAAGGACTCAAGACGCCGGGGATCCAGAACGGTGGTACGATGTTCTCCTACAGCCCGTTCCAGACGTACCGCTGCTGCCAGCACAACGTTGCGCATGGGTGGCCGTACTTCGCGGAAGAGATGTGGCTTGCGACCCGCGATGGGGGGCTCTGTGCATCGCTGTATGCTCCGTCGCAGGTCCGTGCCGCCGTCGGCGATGGCATTGCTGTCGGGATCGAAGAACGGACGGAGTATCCGTTCGACGGTGTGGTGCGGTTGCGTGTCACGCCTGCAACGACGGTGCGGTTCCCGCTCTATGTGCGCATCCCCGGTTGGTGCACAGAGGCATCGCTGCAGATCAATGGGAACGGCACACCATTGCCTTCATCCGGTGGCATGTTCGCGCGCATCGACAGGCTGTGGTCGGCGGGGGATGAGGTCGTGATCACCTTCGCGATGCCCGTGCAGGTGCAACGGTGGGAGAAGAACCAGAACGCTGTTTCGGTGAACCGCGGGCCACTGACGTTCTCCCTGAGCATCGGTGAACGGTGGGAGAAGTACGGCACGAACGCTGCCTGGCCGGAGTGGGAGGTGTTCCCCACGACGCCCTGGAACTACGGACTCGTGCTCGACTCTGTTGACGCGTCGCGGTCGTTCACTGTCGAATCCCGCACGCCGGATCCTGCAGCGACACCATGGACCCCGGCCGCATTGCCGTTCGTGATGAAGGCCACCGGACGAAGGATCGATGGATGGCAGGTCGACTACCGGAATCTGATCGGCCCCCTGCAGAAGAGTCCGGCACGAACCACCGCACCCGAAGAACAGATCACGCTCGTGCCGATGGGCACGGCACGGCTTCGCATCACATCGTTCCCGACTGTCACGACGGATGCCCGGGGAGTGGAGTGGGTGCCACCACAGCGTCCACGGCCGATCCCATTCACGATCAGCTATTCGTATATCAACCGCTATGAGGACCCCGAGGCGGTGGCGGATGGATTCGAGCCGAAGTCATCGAACGATGAGAGCATCACGCGAATGAGCTGGTGGGACCATAAAGGAACCGCAGAGTGGATCCAGTATGATCTTCCCGCAGAGCAAACTGTTTCGTCGTGCTCCGTGTATTGGTATGACGACGGGGTGGACGGATTTTCCCGTGTGCCGCACTCGTGGCGGATCCTCTACCGATCGGGCGATGAGTGGATCCCGGTTCAACCGCAGACGGCATATGCGACGGACAAGGACACGTTCAACGTTGTACGGTTCACGCCGGTGAGGACGAGGGGCTTGCGTATGGAGGTCCAACTCCAGAAAGGGCTGTGCGCGGGAGTCCTGGAATGGAAATTCGGGCAATGAACAGACATGGGTCAAGAATGGCATACTGATTGCCACCTCTGATGGCGGGAGTGCCCGGAGAGGGCGCTTCTCCATGTTTGCCTCACTCCAAACGGGGCGTTTTGGCGTTTGAAGGAGTGTGCATAGATCATCATCAGCCATCGGGCTGATATCGGCCACTGTTCAACTGGGACTCATGGTTTCCGGGCAGAGTGACCTGATTTTGGCGATGCAAGGCCTCGCGGCATTCCTGTTGGGAAGTCTTGCCTGGCCTGTGGGAGGAGATGCATCCGAGCGTCGATTCTGGAAGGTGCTCGTGCTCTTCCTCGTGCTTTCGGGCGTTGCTGCCTGGTTGGAGATGTTGTCATTCAGTTTTCCTGATGCCGGGAAACTCTCCCTCGCGTCCGGCATTGCATCGTGCGCATCGTTCCTCCTCCTGCTCTATGGTGCCTCCGCAGGATACTCTTCGACTCGTACGGCCACGGTCGTCCCGGTCGTGGCCCTCATTGTGGTTGCGGGCGCATCGGGCTTCGCGCCCCCGCTTGTTGTGTGGATCATCTGGGGAGTGGTCGCGTTCACAGGCACCGCCGCCGCTGCGGTGCAGATCTGGCATCACGGAGAGCGCCATACACAGGCCCGGCGACTCATCCTGCGGGCTGCAGCCGTGAGCTTCGGGGCGTACGGGCTCAGCCGGATACTGCAGGGGGTGCCGTCCATCTTCGTTCCGTACACACCCATCGGTCCGGAACACTGGTTCGGTGATCCGGGCCTTTCCGGTCATGTCATCCCGACTGCCACGATGATCGTTGCCACAGTCGGCTTCTGGATCGTGCACCGGGATTGTCCGGTGCATCGGGCCAGACCGCAGACGCTTGGCCTCTGGGCGGTGCAGGGCAGCGCGATCTTCGTCATCGTGATCACGCTCACTGCGTCACGGTGGGTCGGAGGTACCGTCGATACAAGTCATCGCGACCGGCTCTTCCTTCACGCGTCGGGTATCGCACAAACGCTGAACCTCGAGCGCCTCATGGCCCTGAGCTACACCGCGGCCGACACTGCCAATCCCTCGTACGCCCGTGTCAGCAAACAGATGAATGACTATGCGGTGCGGTTCGGTCTGCATGACGTGTACACGATCGTCCTGCGGAACGGATCACTGGTGTTCGGTCCTGAACTCGGCAGAGAGCAGGCCTCGGAGCGTGCCATGCCCGGACTGGTATACCAGAATCCACCTGAGGAACTCATGCAGGTGTTCCGTTCGCACCAGGGGAGGATCGTCGGTCCCTACGAGGATGAGTTCGGGACGTTCGTGAGTGCTTTCGTGCCCGTCGTCGATGCCCGTGAGGGGACGGTATTCGCGGTGGTCGGCGTCGACGCGACCGCGGGCTCCTGGTCCCGCGAGATCGCACGCGCCCGATTGTACGTTCTCGTGTTCGGGCTCCTGCTCGTCTTGATCCTGACCTACGGAGCGACAGTGATCGAGCGGCGCGTGGGAGGTCCCGGAGGAGAGTCGTGGTGGCAACGTCACATCGAGGCGGTGATGACCGCTGTGCTGGGCGTGTTGCTGAGTCTCGGTGCTGCCTTCATCGCCCACCGCGTCGAGGTGCGATCGCAGCACGCCATGTTCATGCGGCTCGCCGATGCCCATGCGGCGATGATCGATGATGCGTTCCGGGAGATCCGCAATGAACTGATGAGTCTCGCCCGGTTCTTTGAAGGCAGTGAGGAGGTGACCCGGGGCGAGTTCAATCACTACGCGGCACCGCTCACGCGAAGGTCTGCCGTGGAAGCGTATGCCTGGGTGCCAAGGATCGGTCTCGCCCAGCGCACGAATTTTGAACGGTCGTTGCGGGCAGAGGGCGTCGCCTCGCACGGGTTGATCGCGCGCGCACCGGACGGGGCGGAGATCCCGGCTCCGGTCCTCGATGAACATTTCCCGGTCGCGTTCGTGGAACCGATGCAGGAAAACAGTGCAGCGATCGGTTTCGATTACGGCTCGGACCAGGATCTGCGGGATGTCATGTCACGCGCGGTGCGGACGGGGCTCTCCACCGCGACCCCGGCGATCACGCTCATCACCGATTCCATACCCGGGGGCGGTGTCATCGCTGTCCACCCGCTGGTTCGCGGTGACGAGGCCGGCCGGTTGCACACGCAGCGCGGCGGGGTCCCGGCAGTGCGGGGCTTTGTCGTGGCGGTCATGAAACCCGTGGTGACAGTGGGGGAGGCGCTGACGAAAGCTGAGATGTTTGGAAGCGTTCTGTGCGTCGAGCTGTTCGATATCTGCGATCCTGTCCATCCGGTCCGTCTTGCGACCTCCGGATCGCCCGGCGGGGAGCAATTCCCGGCCCCGGAGGCACGGTCGGACAGTCTGGGGGAACCCTATTCCTTTGTCAGCCCCCTCTTCCTCTTCGGGCGGACGTATGTTATTTCGATCCATCCGACCGTGGAATATCTCAGCGCGAATCCCGTCCGCGCTGGATGGATCGTGGGTGCGGGAGGGATCGTCCTGACCATGTTGATGACTGTCCTGATCGCCTTTCTGAGCTCTCGCCGGGCAGTGCTGGAGGAACAGGTCCATGTCCGCACCGAGGCGTTGCGTGAGAGTGAAGAGAAATACCGGAGCGTTGTCGAGCGGGCCCATGATGGCATCGTCATTGTGCGGAATGGGACCATGGTGCTTGCGAATTCCAGCTTCGCATCGATGCTCGGTGAACCGCCTGAGGCCCTGCATGGGGCCTCCTTCGGCACGTTCCTTGCCCGCGACGAACTGCGGGGGTGGGAAGAGCGGGCTCTGCGGCGCGCGGAGGGCGACAGCTCCCACACCATCGTCGAGACCTCCCTGCAGCGCAAGGACGGTACGGAGGTCCCGGTCGAACTCAGCTCGGGTATCGTGCACGATGATACCGGTTTCTCCGACCTCATTGTGGTGCGTGATGTCTCCGAACGGCGCAGGGCGGAGGCCGAACGCAGCCGCCTGATCGCAGACCTCGAGGTGGCGAAGCAACGCGCAGAAGATGCCACGCGGGCGAAGAGCGAGTTCCTTGCGAACATGAGTCATGAGATCCGTACGCCGATGAATGGCGTGATCGGGATGACCGGACTGCTCATGGACACGAACCTCACGCCCGAGCAGCGGCAATACGCGGACATCGTCCGCACCAGCGCCGAGAACCTCCTGACGATCATCAACGACATTCTCGATTTCTCGAAGATCGAGGCGCGCAAGCTCGACATCGAGGAGATCGATTTCGACCTGCGCGGACTCATCGAGGATACCGCCGAGATGCTTGCGGTCAATGCGCACGAAAAGCACCTCGAACTGGCGTACGTCGTGGATCCGTCCGTCCCCGCCGTGCTCCGGGGCGATGCCGGACGCCTCCGGCAGGTGCTGGTGAACCTCGGCGGCAATGCGGTCAAGTTCACCCGTCATGGATCCGTGTCGATAGAGGTGGACCGCGTCGCTGAAGTGAACGGCAAGGTGGTCATCAAGTTCTCGATCATCGACACGGGCATCGGGATCCCGGAGGAGAAGCAGAAACAACTGTTCACCCCGTTCACGCAGGCCGATGGCTCCGCAACACGGGAGTTCGGGGGGACCGGTCTCGGACTCGCGATCTCCCGCCAGATCGTTGAACTCATGGGCGGCGAGATCGGCGTGATCAGCAGGCCGGAAGAAGGGTCACGGTTCTGGTTCACGGCGGTCCTGGGACGCGGTACATCGCTGGAACAATCCCTCGCCGCAGTGAGTGCGATCGAAGGCGTGAAGGTGATGTCGGTCGACGACAACCAGACCAACCGGCTCCTGATCGAAACCCTCCTCACGGGCTGGGGGGCCAGGGTCGGTGAGGCGCCGGACGCCGAATCGGCTCTCCGCGCGATGCGCGCCGCGGCCGAAGCGGGAGAGCCATACAGGATCGCTCTGCTGGACATGCTCATGCCGGGGATGAACGGCGTTGAACTTGCCGAGCGCATCAAGGAAGACCCGTTGCTCCGGGAGACGGCACTGATCCTGTTGACCTCGCTGGGCCAGCGCGACAGGTCCGACCTGTTCCGCCGGGCGGGCTTCGTCAGAGTCATGTCCAAACCCATCAGACGCGCAAGCCTGCAGCAGATCCTCGCCTCGGTCCTGACCGGTCCCGATGTGTCCGCCACCGTGCTCACCGGATCACCGGGAACGGAGGCAGCGCCTCAAACGGGTGGAAAGGCCGCGATCCTCGTCGTCGAGGACAATCACATCAATCAGATGGTCGCGCTCAAGATCCTGCGCAAGCAGGGGTACCGGGCCGATGCGGTAGCCAATGGCGTCGAGGCGATCCATGCCGTGCAGACGGTCCCGTACGATCTCATCCTGATGGACTGCCAGATGCCGGAGATGGACGGGTTCGAAGCAACGGAGAGGATCAGGAAAGGCGAGGCGGGGGAGAAGAATGCGGTGATCCCGATCGTTGCCATGACCGCGCACGCCATGAAGGGCGACCGGGAGCGCTGCCTCGCGTCAGGAATGAATGACTATCTTGCGAAGCCGGTGCAGCCGGCACTCCTGGGTGCCACGATAGCAAAGTGGGTCCTCCAGACCCGCGGCGGGGAGCAATGAGATCGCGTCGCCACTTTTTACTTGACTCGACCCGCCTCTGCACGTATATTGCACCATCATGAAATCCGCACACGCATATCGCACAAACCTGTCGTCCTGGTGGTGGCGCACGATGATGATCCCGCGACCTGCAGGAGGTTAGTGTCATTTGCATCGTTGTGCCGTGCACAACCCTTCCTGACAGCCAGGAAGGGTTTTTTCGTTTGTATGGGAGGTCCATGATACCATTCGCAACATTCAGGCAACTGGCAGCATCGCACACCGTCGTGCCGCTCGTCCGCACGCTCGTGGCGGATACGCTGACCCCGGTGCTGACCTATCTCACACTCCGCGAGGAAGGGGTGCCGTCCTTCATCCTGGAGAGCGTGGAGCCGAACGAGAAGATCGGCCGCTTCTCGTTCATCGGGACGCGCCCGCGCGTGATCATCGAAGCCCGGAACGGGTCGGTGACGGTCCGCGATGCCCGCGGTACCGTCGAGCACCCGGGGGACCTGTTCTCCGTGATCCGCAGCGTCCTTGCGCCCCATACGATCGCGCCGGTCCAGGAACCCCATGGCTTGCTCGGCGGACTCGTCGGGTACATCGGCTACAACTGCGTCCGGCACATCGAACGGATCCCCATCACGCCGGCGGTGGGCGATGAGCCGGATGCCATCCTCGGTCTGTTCGGATCGGTGGTCCAGTTCGACCACCACCGGCAGGTCATGACCCTCATGCACAATGTGTTCATCGACCCGGCGGTGCAATTGGAAGAGCAGTACGAGTCGGGGAAGTCTGCCCTGGGCGCGCTTGAACTGCGCCTCCGGCGGGTGACACCGCCGGCCACGCCCTTCACGTGTGCGATGGATAGCGCCGGCGAGCCCGACCGTGCGGGGTTCGAGCAGTCCGTTCTGCGTGCGAAGGAACATATCACGGAAGGCGACATCTTCCAGGTGGTGCTCTCCCGGCGGATCCGGAGCACCTTCACCGGTGACCTCTTCGCCGTGTACCGCTCGTTGCGCATCATCAATCCCTCCCCGTACCTGTTCTTCCTTGATTTCGGCACGACCAAACTTGCCGGATCGTCTCCCGAGGTGCTCGTGCGCGCCCGGGGGGGCGTGGTCGAGGTCCTGCCGATCGCCGGCACCCGCCGGCGTGGTGTGGATGAGGCGGATGACCGGCGCCTCGAACTGGAACTCCTCGCCGATCCGAAGGAACTCGCAGAGCACGTCATGCTCGTGGACCTCGGCCGCAACGACGTCGGCCGCGTGTCGGCCTATGGGACCGTCGAAGTCCCGGTCTTCAAACGCGTCGACCGCTACTCGCACGTGATGCACATCGTGTCGGAAGTGCGCGGCAGGATCCGGCCGGACATCGATGCGGTCGGGATCTTCTCCTCCTGCTTCCCGGCCGGGACGGTCTCGGGGGCACCGAAGGTACGCGCGATGGAGATCATCGCCGACCTCGAGCCGTTCCCGCGCGGTGCGTATGCGGGGGCCGTGGGATATTTCGGGATGGACGGCACCATGGATACGTGCATCGCGATCCGCACGGTGTTCGCGCATGGTCAGACGTTGAAACTTCAGGCGGGTGCGGGGATCGTTGCCGACTCCGTTCCGTCCACGGAGTACGACGAAACGGTGAACAAGGCACGGGTGCTCATGGAAGCGATACGCCTCGCCTCGCGCGGGCTGGCCGCGCCCGACGGACAGGAGGAGGGTGCGCAATGATCCTGGTGATCGACAACTACGATTCGTTCACGTTCAATCTCGTCCAGGCGCTCGGGACGATCCGCACCGATCTTCTGGTGCGGCGCAATGATGCCGTGACCATCGAGGAGATCGGTGTGCTCAGGCCGGACGGTATCCTCCTGTCCCCCGGTCCCGGCCGCCCGGAAGACGCCGGCATCACCATCGACGTCATCCGCCAGTGCGGCGCCTCGTTCCCGGTGTTCGGCGTCTGTCTCGGCCATCAGGCCATCGGGGCAGCGTTCGGAGGGTCTGTCATCCATGCGCCAACACTCATGCACGGGCGGACGTCGCTCGTGCATCATCACGGGACCCCGCTCTACAAGAAGGTGTCGGACCCGTTCGACGCGACGCGCTATCATTCGCTGGTCGTGGAGCGGAGTTCGTTGCCCGGCGTCCTGGAGATCACCGCGGAGACCGCGGATGGAGTGATCATGGGCGTGCGGCACAGGTCTCTGCGGGTGGAGGGCGTGCAGTTCCATCCGGAATCGATCCTCACGACCGAGGGCATGCAAATTCTCAGGAACTGGGTGGAGGGGCTGTCATGAAACACTACATCGAGAAGTGTCTGGAGAAGCAGGACCTGACGATCGATGAGGCGGCGGATGCCCTGGAGAAGATCATGAGTGGCACCGCCACGGATGCCCAGATCGCGGGATTGCTTGTTGCGCTCCGTGCAAAAGGGGAGAGCGAATCCGAGGTCGTCGGTTTCGCGCGAACGATGCGTGCCCATGCTGTGCGTATCACCACCGATGACGCCGATGCCATCGACATGTGCGGGACGGGTGGCGACGGGCGCGATACATTCAATATCTCCACCGTGGCTGCGCTGGTTGCCGCGGGCGCCGGGGTCACCGTTGCGAAGCACGGGAACCGTTCGGTATCGAGCCGCAGCGGCAGCGCCGACGTCCTCGCCGCGCTCGGCGTGAAGACGCAACTTGCTCCGGATCGCGTGGAAGCATGTGTGAACACCGTCGGGATCGGCTTCCTGTTCGCTCCATTGTTCCACCCCGCCATGAAGTTCGCCGCGAAAGCGCGTCAGGAACTCGGCGTCAGGACCATCTTCAACATGCTCGGCCCCATCACGAACCCCGCCGGCGTGCGGCGCCAGGTGCTCGGCACGTATCATCATGATGTGGCGCACCGGCTGGCCGGCGCGCTGCATGTGCTGGAAACCGACATGGCGTGCGTGATCCATAGCGATGATGGCCTGGACGAAGTGAGCCTTGCGCAGCCGACATCGGTGCACGAGGTGGGAGGGAACAAGCCGGTGCGGAGATACGTCGTCGAGGCGGCCGACTTCGGCCTCGCCACGAAGCCGCACGACGCCGTGAAGGGCGGAGACCCGGAGGCAAACGCGCGGATCGCGCTGAGTATCCTCCGGGCGGAACCTGTGCCCGGGCGCGATATCGTGCTCGCCAATGCGGGCCTGGGCATCTTTGTGTCCGGCAAAGCGCCGGATCTGACCACCGGTGCCCGGCTTGCCGCCGAGGCGATCGACTCGGGCCGTGCACTGGCAACCCTCACAGCACTTGTGGAGTTCACGAACCGCGCATGAGCACGTACCTCGCCACGATCCTCCAGCGAACACGGGAGGACCTCGATGCCCGCAAACGCGCGGTCCCGCTGAGCGCGCTCATGGACATGCCCGGCTATCACATGCCGCGCCGGCCGTTCGAACTCGCCCTGCGCCAGCGCTCACCCGCGGTGATCGCTGAGATCAAGGCCGCGTCACCGTCCCGCGGCGTGATCCGCGAGCCGATGGACGTGCCGGCGATCGCGCAGTCGTACGTCGCCGCCGGTGCCGCCGCGCTCTCGGTGCTCACGGACGTCCCTTTCTTTCACGGACATCTCGAGTATATGGCCCGTGCGCGGGCAGGACACACGGTGCCGGTCCTCCGCAAGGATTTCCTGCTGGATCCGTATCAACTCCATGAAGCGCGCGCCTACCAGGCCGATGCGGTTCTCCTGATCGTTGCGGCGTTGGACCGCGTGTCGCTGTACGAGCTGAAGGCCCTCGCCGATGAACTCGGTCTGGGCGTCCTGGTAGAAGTCCACAATGAAGAGGACGTGGGCGTGCTGGAGGAAGGGGCGTTCCCCGTCGTCGGCATCAACAACCGTGACCTTGCGACGTTCGTGACCGATATGCACACGTCGGTCCGGCTCCGCCCCTTCATCGGCTCCGACGTGGTCTGTGTGAGCGAGTCGGGGATCCGGTCCGCCGACGATATCCGTACACTCCGCTCACACAACATCGATGCGTTCCTGATCGGCGAAGGGTTCATGCGGGCCCCCGATCCCGGAGAAGCGCTGCGCACCGTGCTGGCGGGGGTCCGCGCATGAGAGTGAAGATCTGCGGTATCACCCGGCGCGACGATGCCCTGTGCGCCCTGGATGCGGGCGCGGATATGGTGGGCTTCATCTTCGTTCCCGGGAGCAAACGGTACGTTTCACCGGATGTCGTGGCAGGGATCACCGGGTCGTTACCGCACGATATCCTGACCGTGGGGGTGTTCGTGAACGCGACACGGGCAGCGATCCTCGATGCGGTCCGGAGAAGTGGCATACACGCAGTGCAGCTGCACGGGGAAGAGACACCGCCCGACACCGAAGGCCTTGGGGTTCGCGTGCTGAAGGCACACCGCGTCGGGCCGGGATTCGATCCGGCTGAACTGGGGAGGTACCGTGTCGATGCTCATGTCCTGGATACCCTTGTTGCCGGTGCGCATGGCGGGACCGGACAGGTGTTCGACTGGACCATCGCACGTGCTGCCGGTGCGTATGGCTCCGTGATACTGGGCGGGGGACTGTCCGCGGAGAATGTTGCGGACGCCATCGCACAGGCCCGGCCTCTGGGTGTGGATGTGAGCAGCGGTGTGGAATCGGCGCCCGGGATCAAGGACCATGAGAAAGTGAGAGCATTCGTTCAGGCGGCACTGATGGCATTCGCACGGATCCGTTCACGTGATGGCAAGGGAGATGAGAGATGCTCGTCCTGATGAGACAGGATGCAACACCGGACCAGATCCGGGAAGTGCAACTCAAGATCGGTGAGCTTGGCTTCCGGGCGCATGAGATCCCCGGGGCAGAACGCACCGCCATCGGGATCACCGGCAATCACGGAGCGATCGCCCCGGATGTCTTCACGACGCTGCCGGGCGTGGACCGGGCGATCCCGGTCTCGAAGCCCTACAAGCTCGTCGGCCGCGAGGCCCGGCCGGAAAGCAGCGTGATCACGGTCGGCACCTCACGGATCGGCGGAACGGAACTCGCGGTGATGGCAGGCCCGTGCTCGGTGGAGAGCCGCGAGCAGATCGTTGCCGCGGCACGCAGTGTGCGGTCCGCGGGTGCCCGGTTCCTCCGGGGCGGTGCATTCAAACCACGTTCGTCACCGTACAGCTTCCAGGGGATGAAGGAAGAAGGACTGGTGCTGCTCCGGGAGGCCCGGGAGAAGACGGGGCTGGCGATCGTGACCGAGGTGAAGGACACCGGCACGCTTCCGGCCGTTGCGGAGGTTGCGGACGTGCTCCAGATCGGTGCGCGCAACATGAGCAACTTCAGTCTGCTCGAGGCCGTCGGCGAACTCCGGACGCCGGTCTTGCTGAAGCGCGGAATCGCGGCGACGATCGAGGAACTGCTGATGGCCGCGGAATACATCGCGAGCCGCGGCAACCTGCAGATCATCCTCTGTGAACGCGGGATACGGACGTTCGAGACGGCGACGCGGAACACGCTGGACCTCAACGCCATCCCGGTCCTCAAGCGGCTTACGCATCTCCCGGTGATCGTAGACCCGAGCCATGGTGTCGGTATGTGGGAAGCCGTACCCGCCATGAGCATGGCCGCGATCGCGGCGGGTGCCGACGGACTGATGATCGAGGTCCACCCTGACCCCGCCTCCGCGCTGTCGGATGGCGCCCAGTCCCTGAAACCCTCACGCTTCACGGCCCTCATGAACGATATCCGCCGGCTGGCGCCGGTGGTCGGAAGAACACTGAACGAAGGAAGCACCACATGACACACGCTCCCGCTGCACCGACCCCCGGAGCGATGCCCGATGCACGGGGGTATTTCGGAGCCTATGGTGGACGGTTCGTACCCGAGACCCTCATCCCGGCGCTGGATGAACTGGAAGGACTGTATCAGGATGCACGCAGGGACCCCGCGTTCAACGCGGAGCTGCATGAGCTCCTGACGACGTTCGCCGGACGGCCGACGCCGCTCACGCGGGCCGACCGGCTCGGTGCCCATTATGGCAGGGCGAAGATCTACCTGAAGCGCGAGGACCTGTGCCACACCGGCGCGCACAAGATCAACAATACGATCGGGCAGATCCTCCTGGCAAAGCGCTCCGGCAAGAGGCGCATCATCGCCGAGACGGGTGCCGGACAGCATGGCGTGGCGACGGCGACCGTGGCGGCACGCATGGGGCTCGCGTGTGATGTTTATATGGGTGATGAAGATATCGAGCGCCAGCAGCTGAACGTGCGGCGGATGGAAATGCTGGGTGCCCGCGTGCTGCCGGTCCACTCGGGCACGCGCACGCTCAAGGATGCGACGAGCGAGGCGATCAGGGATTGGGTGACGAACGTGCGCGACACGTTCTACATCATCGGCTCGGTTGTCGGTCCGCACCCGTATCCCGCCATCGTGCGCGATTTCCAGAGCGTCATCGGGGAAGAGGCCATGCAACAGGTGCGTGCGGCGGAAGGTCGCGATCCGGACATCCTCCTGGCCTGCGTCGGTGGTGGCAGCAACGCTATCGGGCTCTTCGAGCCGTTCCTCGGAACGAAGGCCCGCATGATCGGTGTCGAGGCCGCGGGGCACGGGCTCACGACGGGACAGCACGCTGCCACGCTTTCGCTCGGTTCACCCGGCGTGCTGCACGGTTCTCTGAGTTACCTGTTGCAGGATGGCGACGGGCAGGTGCAGCTCGCGCACTCGATCTCCGCGGGTCTCGACTATCCCGGAGTCGGCCCCGAGCACAGCGCGCTGAAAGATGCCGGACGTGTGGAGTACGTGGCCGTGACCGATCAGGAAGCACTGGCCGGTGCACGGTTGCTCTCGCGCCTGGAAGGGATCATCCCGGCGCTCGAGTCCGCGCATGCGCTTGCATGGTTGGAGAAGATCGCGCCGTCGGCAAAGCCGGAAACGGTCATCCTCGTGAATGTATCGGGACGGGGTGACAAGGACATGACAACATACGCGAACCAATGACGATGACACTCCACGAACGATTGAGCAGCAACACATCGAAGGGCAGGCGTTCGCTTGCCATGTTCCTCACCGCCGGGTATCCGACGCTGGATGCAACGGCAGACCTGGTGTGCGCACTGGAGGACGGCGGCGCGGACCTGGTGGAGATCGGTGTCCCGTTCTCTGATCCGCTTGCCGATGGTCCGGTCATCCAGAAGGCCTCCGGCACCGCGATCGCGAATGGCGTCACGCTCCCCTGGATCCTGACACTCGTCTCACAGATCCGCCGGCGCTCCGGCGTCCCGCTGGTGCTCATGGGCTATCTGAACCCCATCATGCGGTACGGCATCGGAACGTTTTTCGGGGATGCGGCGGCAGCGGGGGTCGACGGGCTCATCCTGCCGGAGCTGCCGCTGGAGGAGTGGCGGTCCTATGCGCCGGCCGTCAGCGCCGCGGGTCTGGCCGGCATACTCCTTGCCACGCCGACCACGCCACCGGCGCGCGTTCGTGAGATCGATGCAGCGTCGTCGGGTTTTGTGTACTGTGTTTCGACGACCGGCGTGACCGGCGGGGCAGTGGCGGGCGCGGCACTCGACAATGTGCGAGCGGTCCGCGCTCACATCACCCGCAATCCGATGCTCGTCGGGTTCGGGATCTCGCGGCCGGATGATGCGATGACATTCGCACGGGAGACCGATGGCGTGATCGTGGGGTCGGCGCTTCTCCGGCAGCTGGAGCACGATCCGTCGCCGGGTGGTACCCGTGTGTGGACCGCGGCCTTTCGCCGCGCGCTCGATACCCTCTGACATCCAGCGCCACGGCTCTCCTGGCGTTCGGATCCGCCGGTGTTGGACCCCCCGGTGCTTGTGCGGCAAGGGGGGATTCTGTATATTACACCGATCTTCAAAATCCCCCCCTCTCAGACGTTTCAGGCAGGGCCAATGTCATCATTCCCCCGTTCATTGCGTAGTGCGTTGGAGGGTTCAGCACAACGTTTCGGCACCCGTCCGTCGGTTGCTCTGATCGATGGCGAACCCATGACCTATCGTGTACTCTGGCAGCGGGCACAGCAGGTAGGGGAATTCCTGAGGGGTGCCGGGATCGGCTTCGGCGACCGTGTGGCGCTGCTCTCGGAAAATCTGCCCAACTGGGTTGCGGCGTACTTCGGCATCACCGCATCCGGTGCTGTTGCGGTGCCGATCCTGCCGGATTTCCACTCGTCGGATATCGCACGCATCCTGCGTCATGCGGAGGTCAAGGCGATCTTCGTCTCGCGCCGCCTCCTCACGAAGATCGGCGAACTGGCACCCTCGGAAACCGGCGCGATCATTCTCCTCGAAAATTGGAACCAGGTGCTCGTCGGAGAGACCGACCTCGACGGCGGCGCACCGATCCTGGATGTCAACGCTCCACCGTCCACGGTGTACACCGTTCCCGAACGTCTGCCGTCCTCCGATGACCTGGCTTCGATTGTGTATACGTCGGGGACCACCGGACACTCCAAGGGCGTGATGCTCACCCACGGGAATCTCCTTGCCGACGCGGAGGCGACGCTCACGATCGTCACGCTCGATGAGTCGGACCGCATGCTGTCGATCCTCCCATTGCCGCATACCTACGAAAGCACCCTGGGCATGATCCTGCCGGTGGTGCAGGGGTCGAGCGTCTATTATATGGACAAGCCACCGACCGCCGCGGTGCTGTTGCCGGCGCTCACCCGGGTCCGCCCGACCGTGATGTTGTCCGTACCGCTGATCATCGAAAAGATCTATAAAGCAAGGATCCAGCCGGAACTGACGAAGAGCCCGCTGCTGCGCAAGGCCATCGGCGTGCCGGTCCTCCGCAAGACACTCCATCGGATCGCCGGGAAGAAGCTCCTGCGCACGTTCGGCGGCGAGCTCCGGCTGTTCTGCATCGGCGGTGCGCCGCTTGCGCCGGATGTGGAGGCGTTCCTCCGCGAAGCGAAGTTCCCGTATGCGATCGGGTACGGACTCACGGAGACAGCTCCGCTGATCGCGGGAACCGGACCCGAGCGGACGCGTTTGCGGTCGACGGGCCCCGCGCTGCGCGGGACCACGATCCGCATTCAGAACCCCGATCCCCGCACGGGCGAGGGCGAGATCATGGTGAAGGGCCCCACGGTCATGAAGGGGTACTACCGTGATGAGGAGAAGACCCGCGCGGTGCTGAGCGAGGATGGATGGCTGAGCACCGGCGACCTGGGCGTGATCGATGCGGACGGGTTCATCTTCATCAAGGGCCGCTCCAAGAACATGATCCTCGGACCGAGCGGGAAGAATATCTATCCGGAAGAGATCGAGGCCGTCATCAACGAATTCGAACACGTCCGTGAGTCCGTGGTCTACGAACACCAGAAGCGCCTTGTCGCGCTCGTGCACCTGGACTACGAGCGCCTGCAGAAGGCGTTGCAGTCCCTGAGTGAATCGGATATCCGGCAGAAGGCGAACGCGATGCTGGCCGACCTTCAGAAGGAGATCAACACGCGGGTGCCGCTGTACGCGCGCATTCACCGGATCATCGAGCAGGCGGAGCCGTTCCAGAAGACGCCGACCCAGAAGATCAAGCGTCATCTGTACATCCCGACCGCATTGCGCCGGGACCATTGAGGCTATCGTACCGGCGGAGAGCTGCCGTCGGGTCAGGACGATCGTTGGCGCAGTGAACATCGCAACCATTCCGGGAGGATGCATGGTACGTTTTAACCGCCGCGGCTTTCTCAGGACATCGCTCATTGCAGCTTCCGGCGCGGTCCTCACGGGCCCGCTCCATGCGCGTGGTAACGGGGATCCGTCGGCCCCGCCGCCAGCCACCGCCGTGAAACACACCCGCACGCTCGGTCGCACCGGGCTGGTTCTCCCCGTCGTGAGCATGGGCGTCATGCGTTCCGACAACCCCGGCCTTGTCCGCGCTGCGCTCGAGAAGGGACTCCTCCATCTGGACACCGCGCACGGGTACCAGAAGGGGATGAACGAGACGATGCTCGGCAAATTCCTGGCCGATGTTCCCCGCGATTCCTTTGTGATCTCGACGAAGGTGCCGGCCGAATCCGGCGATTCTGCTGCCGCCATCCGGGCGTGGCTCGGCCGCGTCGAACTGAGCCTGCAACGCCTGAAGATGGATCATGTGGACATCCTGTATCTGCATGCGGCCGGATCGAAGGATGAAACGCTCGCTCCGGCCATGCTGGACGCGCTGCTGCAGGCGAAGGAGAATGGCTACACGCGGTTCCTCGGGGTCTCGACGCACAAGAATGAACCCGATGTGATCGATGCCGCGGTGGAGTGCGGCGTGTACGACGTCGTGCTGACCGCTGTCAATTTCAAGCAGGACCACTATCCTTCCGTGAAGGCCGCGATCGGACGTGCGGCGAAGGCCGGTGTCGGGATCGTCGGCATGAAGACTATGGCCGGCGGGTTCTTCGACAGGGAAAAGACGAAACCCATCAACTGCAGGGCCGCGCTGAAATTCGTGCTGCAGGATCCGAACGTGACGACCACGATCCCGGGGATCACTTCGTTCGATCAGCTGGACGAGAATGCCAGCGTGAACCATGACCTGGCAATGACGGACGAGGAACAGGATGCGCTTGCGGCCGGGCGATTGGAAGGCGGGCTGTACTGCCAGGGGTGCGAGCACTGCGTTGCCGGTTGCCCGCGCAACCTCGCGATCCCCGACTACATGCGCGCGTTCATGTACGCCTACGGCTACCGTGATCTCGCCATGGCCCAGACCGTTCTGAAGGAACATGGCGGAGCGAACGACCCATGCCACGGCTGCGACAGCTGCTCTGCGTCGTGTGTCAAAGGCTTCCCGGTGCGCGAACGTATCGCGGACATCCGCCGCGTCGGATCGATCCCGGAGGAGTTCTTCTCGTAATGCGTGCCGTCCGGACGGTCTTTCTCCTGGCACTCTGCGTGCTTCCCGGCGCCGTCACGGCGCGGTGTGGGGACGACGATGCGCGGATTGCGTTTCCCGTCCCCGGCGGCTGGTCCGTGCAGCCCGACACGGCGGTCTATGGTCCCGAGAACCTCTGGGAATACATCAACGGTGCGGCGGACCTGTTCGTCCTGTATGGCTTCGAGGAACTCCGGTCGGCAACGTATCGCACACCGGGCGGCGATGATGTGCGTGCGGAGCTGTACCGTCACGCGACCGTGGCCGATGCCTACGGGATGTACTCGCAGGAACGCGCTCCGGAGAATAGGGCGGTGGAGGTGGGAACCGAGGGGTGTGCGGATGCCGGGATGCTCAACATCGTCTTCGGCCGCTGGTACCTCAAGGTGTCCGCGCCACCCGCCGTTGGGCATGAAGATCTGATGCAGCTTGCCCGCTCATTCGATCGTGTGTTCGGCTCTCCACGCGGACTCCCATCGGAATTTGGCATGTTGCCCGCGGAAGGCCGGGTGCCGCGGTCGGAACAGTACGTTGCCCGCGACTTTCTTGGTTATGGCTTCCTCTCCCGCGCGTATCTTGCCCGGTATGAGAACGGGGATGGGCCGCAGGTATTCCTCATCCGCACCGCATCTCCCGACGCCGCGGATCGTGTCCGCACATCGCTCCTCCGGGTGGCAGGGAGCACGAACGCACCAGAGGGCCCGTTCGCAACCCATGTCATCGATCCCCACCACGGTGCCATGGACATCATGGTGCGTGGCTCCGACATCCTCGGGGTCTTCGGCTACGGTAAGAACGAAACCCTCCGTCTCAAAATCCTGAAGAAACTGCAATAACCTGCCTGTCCGTAAGGGAACAGCTGGTCGTGGTTGACCACCGACGCCCGAAAACAGCCTGATTTCGGGGTGTTCTTCCTGCAAATCACCTCTATCCTGACGCCAGCCCTTTGGTACGTCTCTTGCATTCTGTAGCAGTATGAATGGTCTCATGACACCCGAGAATGCCCGGGTCATTATTGCCGATGACGAGCGCATCGTCGCCGCCGACCTCCGGAAGCGGATGCTTTCGCTTGGCTGCGCGGTCGTCGCCGTTGTCGGGAGCGGGGTGGATGCCTACCGTGCAGCCATCGAGCACCGGCCTGATCTGATGCTTATGGACATCGGGATGGACGGTGAATATGACGGCATCACGGCAGCGGAGAAGATCCGCGCTGAAGTGGATGTGCCGGTCATCTTCGTGACGTCCTACTCGGACAAAGAGACGCTCCACCGGGCGAAGCAGATCGGTCCGTTCGGCTACGTCCTGAAGCCGTTCGATGAACGAGAACTCGCCACCACGGTGGAGATGGCGTTGTACCGCCATCACGCCGAGCAAAAACTCCGTGCGAGTGAGGAACTCTACCGCACCGTCGTCGAGAATACCGGTGAAGGGATCGTGTTCGTCGACCTGGACGAACGGTTCACGTTCGTGAATCCTGCCGCCGAGACGATCTTCGGCGTGGAGACCGGGTCGCTCAAAGGAAGGTGCATCGGGGAGTTCACAACGCCGGAAGTGTTCGCTGCCATCAGGGAACAGACCCGCATCCGCGAGACCGGCGTCCGCAGCACGTACACCATCATGATCCGGCGACCCGACGCGAAACACCGGACGCTCCTGGTGACCGCAACACCCCAGTTCGACGTGCGCGGGGTCCTCACCGGCGCCTTCGGTATCTTCCGTGATATCACGGAAGAGCGGGAAGCGGAAGTGGCGCTGCGTGCGAGCGAACAGCGGTTCCGCGATCTGTATGACGATGCGCCGGTCGGGTATCACGAGATCGACCGGAACGGTACGTTCACCCGCGTGAACCGTACCGAGCAGGCGATGCTGGGGTACACCGAAGAAGATATGCTCGGTCGCCCGGTCTGGGAATTTCTGGCCGATCAAGTGGCATCACGCAAGGCCGTCGAGCGGAAGATGCGCGGCGAGGCCGCACCCCGGGAGCCGTACGAGCGGGTATTCCGGCGCGCGGATGGAACGGAGGTTCCGGTCCTCGTGGAGGATCGTGTGCAAACGGACAGTGCCGGGAACGTGATCGGCATACGCTCCACCATGCAGGATATCACGGAGCGCAAACGTTCCGAGGAAGAACTCCGGCTGTACGCGGAGCAATTACGTCTTGCGAAGGAGCAGGCCGAGGAGGCCGGGAGGGCCAAGGCAAGTTTCCTCGCCGCCATGAGTCACGAGATCCGCACTCCGATGAACGGCGTCATCGGGATGACCAGCCTCCTGCTGGAGACCGGGCTCACCGAAGAGCAGCGTGAGTACGCCGAGACCATCAGGAACAGCGGCGAGTCGCTGCTGGGGATCCTGAACGAGATCCTGGATTTCTCGAAGGTGGAGTCGGGAAGGATCGACCTCGAACGTGAACCCTTCTCGATGCACTCATGCATCGAAGAGGTGCTCGATCTGTTCGCAGGGAAGGCTGCCGAAAAGAACATCGAACTGATCGGGTCCGTTGATCCGACGGTCCCCGAGGTCCTCATCGGCGACGCCTCGCGCGTGCGTCAGGTCCTCGCGAACCTCGTCGGCAACGCCATCAAATTCACCCAGCACGGTGAGGTTGTCGTGAACGCCGTTGGCCGGCAGGCCGACGATGGACAGGTTGAACTCCTGATGAGTGTGAAGGACACCGGGATCGGCATTCCGGAGTCGGCGAGGCACCGGTTGTTCCAACCGTTCTCGCAGGCCGACCGTTCGGTCAACCGCAAGTTCGGGGGGACGGGCCTGGGTCTGGCGATCTCGAAGCGTCTGGTAGAGCTGATGGAAGGCCGGATCTGGGTCGAGAGCAATGAAGGGGAGGGGGCGGCATTCTTCTTCGACATGCGTGTTCCCGTCGCCGCGGTGGCGCCGAAGGACCGGTCCGAAGGAAGGACGTCTGGTCCTCAGGTGTCTGTCATGATCGTGGATGACAATGCGACCGTTGCAGCGCTGCTCCAACGGGTCTGCGAATCGGAAGGCATGAACGTCCGTGCGTTCACGGATCCCACGCAGGCCCTCGCGCTCCTGGAGGCCGGCACCCGGGTGGATGTGGCTCTGATCGATGCCGTGATGCCGCAGATGTCGGGCATCGCGTTCGCCCGCCATGCCAGGGGTATCGCCGCCGGTGCGGTGCTTCCGATGATCCTCATGGCAACAGGTGCGAACATGGTGCGCGAGGATATTGCGGGTCTCTTTACCTGTCAAATGCTGAAACCGGTCAAACCCGCCCAGATCCTGAAAGCCATCCGGCAGGCTCCCAGCGGTGCCCCCCAGCAGACCCGGGCGGTCGGCGCGACGGTGCTGGATAAGACCCTTGCCCTCCGGCTCCCGCTGCGCATCCTGGTGGCCGAAGACAATCCGGTGAACCAGGCTCTGGCCCTCGCGATCCTCCGCAAAATGGGGTACCGCGCCGATGTCGCGGCCGATGGCCAGGAAGTGATCGATGCCCTTGAGCGGCAGCGGTATGACCTGATCTTCATGGATGTCCAGATGCCCGTCATGGACGGCCTGTGCGCGACACGCATCATCCGGGAGCGGTATGCGGGTGATGACCGTCCGCAGATCGTTGCCCTCACTGCCAACGTGATGGCGGACGACCGTGAGGCCTGTATGGCGTCCGGTATGGATGATTTCCTCAGCAAACCGATCCGTCTCGAAGAGGTGCGCGGCATCGTCGAGAAATACGGCACCCTGCTCCTCTCACGCTAGGTGGTGATTTTAACCACCGAATCATTTATATTGCACCGATCGATCCCCCCTCCACTGAGGCATGACATCATGACTGATTTCCGCGCACGGGTCTTCGGCTACAACCGGAAAGCGAAACCCGACGAAGAATTGCATGCGATCCTCGAGAAGATCCCTGTCTTCGAGGGGTTCTCGCCCCGGGAGCTCGCGGCGTTGGGCCGCGTCCTTCACAAGCGCGAGTATCTGCCGGGGGAAGTGATCATCCGCCAGGACGAGCCCGGGCTGGGCATGTACATCATTCAATCCGGTGAAGCCGCGGTCATCTCGGGACGCGACGATGTGCAGCTGTCCGTGCTCGGCGACGGGGATTTCTTCGGCGAGGTCTCGCTGCTCGATGAAACCCCGCGGTCCGCGACGGTCGTGGCCCGCACCCACTGTCTGATCTTCGGGTTCTTCCAGTCCGACCTGTTCGGCCTCATCGAGCGCGATCCGCGCTTCGGCGTGAAGATCGTGATCCGTCTGGCGAAGATCCTGGGTGACAGGTTGCGGAAGGCGAACGTGCAGGTGCTCGCGCTGACAGAACGTGTGCATGAACTGAACGCTCCGGCTCCCCGATGATCCCGACCGTCGCCCCTTCCCGTCCATCACACGAACTCGTGCCTTTGCTGACCGCGCTCGCGATCGCGGTCCTGCTGCTCTTCCTGGGTGGTGCGGCACAGGTCGTCATCCTTTCGTTGCTCCTGGCATACATCCTGGACCCTGCGGCGACGGCACTCGAGGCGAGGGGCATGAGCCGGACCCTGGCCGTCGTGATCGTCGTCCTCACGCTCACGGTGGTCATCGGCGGGACGGCATACCTGCTCGTCCCGGCGGTCATGGACCAGATGGGCGCGTTGCAGTCCGGTGCGACCACCGAACAGGCTGCGGACGCGATCCGGGACATCGAACACTGGTTGAAGGGTTCGTTCAGCTTCCTCGGTCTCGAGGACCTCGATCTCCTCGCACGCATCGCGGCGTTCAAACAATCCTTCGCGGAACGCATCTTCGCGTTCCTGCTCAACGACTCGCTCAGCCTGATCGTGAATGCGGTGACGATCCCGTTCATGATGTTCTTCTTCCTCAAGGACGGCAGGGAGATGAAGAAGAAGCTCGTCAGCATGGTCCCGAACCGGTACTTCGAGTTCACGCTGGACATGCTGTACAAGATGGATATGCAGCTTGGGAATTACCTCCGCGGGCAGTTCGTGGACGCCGTGGCATTCGGCGTGATGTCCGTCGTTGCGCTCTGGATCCTTGGCGTGAACTACTTCGTCTTCCTCGGCGTGTTCGCCGGCCTCGCCAATCTGATCCCGTATGTCGGACCCATCGCCGGCGTGATCCCGGCAGCGATCGTCGCCGTCCTGGGCAGCGGCGACCTGAACAGTGCGACGCCGGTCATCATCGCCTACTTCATCCTGAAACTACTCGATGATTTCGTCGTTGCCCCGGCGATCGTCGCCTCCAGCGTCGAGATGCATCCGGTCCTCGTGCTGATCGCGATCATGATCGGCGGAGAACTCTTCGGGATCCTCGGCATGCTGCTCGCCGTTCCGGTCGCCGGGTTCTTCAAGGTCGTCCTGCAGGAAGGCGTGAGCACCTACCGCAAGTACCGTTTCAACTGATCCATCCCTGTCCCGCGCGGTGCGCCGGCGGATCACGGCGCGCGCGGGGGCCGGCGTTCTCACCCGTACCATCCAGAGGGTACATGTTCCGTCAACTGTTCCGCACGAAGAGTCTCGATGCGATCATGCACGAGGCGGAGAATCCCGCGCATCAATTGAAGCGGGCACTGGGGTCGTTCGACATCATCATGCTCGGTATCGGCGCGATCATCGGGTCGGGTATCTTCGCGACGATCGGGACCGCGGTGGCGGGTGATGCGCTGCGTCCCGGCGCGGGCCCGGCGATCGTGCTCTCGTTCGGTCTGACCGCGGTCGCGTGTGCCTTCTGCGGGCTGTGCTATGCGGAGTTCGCGTCGCTTGTTCCCATCGCGGGCAGTGCGTATACGTACTCGTATGCGACGCTGGGCGAACTGGTCGCCTGGATCATCGGTTGGGATCTGATCATCGAATACGCGGTGGGGAACGTCGCGGTGGCCATCGCCTGGGCGGCATACTTCCATCAGCTGTGTGAAGGGATCGGATGGCATATTCCGGCCTGGCTGGCGGTCGATTACCGCTCCGCAGCACAGGCGGCGGAGGCGGCGCTCAAGAGCGGGGGACAGGTGGATGCGTCGCTCCTCCTGCCGCTCGAGGCGTGGCGCGCACACCCGACGGTCCTGGGCATCCCGGTCATCTTCAATGCGCTCGCCGTCGGCATCGTCGCGGTCATCACCTGGCTCCTCATCATCGGCGTCAAGGAATCCGTGCGCGTGAACAACGCCATGGTCGTCGTGAAACTCGTCATCCTCATGTTCTTCATCTATGCAGGGGCGCAGTTCGTGCGGCCCGAGCACTGGACACCCTTCATGCCCAATGGCTTCTCGGGCGTGTGGGTGGGCGCCTCGCTCATCTTCTTCGCGTACATCGGGTTTGATGCGATCTCGACGGCGGCGGAGGAATGCAAGCACCCGGAGCGCGACCTCCCGATCGGGATCATCGGCTCCCTGGTGATCTGTACGGTGATCTACATCGCAGTGGCGCTGGTGCTCACCGGGATGGTCCCCTGGCAGCATCTGGGCGTGGCGGACCCGCTGGCGGCGGCATTCGCGTATGTTCATTCTGATGTGTCCGCAGGGATCGTGGCCGTGGGCGCTGTGGTGTCGATGACCGCGGTCCTCCTCGTCTTTCAATACGGCCAGCCGCGTATCTTCTTTTCCATGTCGCGTGATGGCCTGCTGCCGGCGTATTTCTCCCGCGTGCACCCGAAGTACAAGACCCCGCACATCACGACATTCTGGACCGGCGTGGCGGTCGCTGCCGTCTCCGCGGTGGCGAACATCAATGAGATCGTGGAACTCACCAACATCGGAACCCTGTTCGCGTTCGTGCTCGTCTGTGCGGGCGTGATCGTGCTGCGCGTGAAGGAGCCCGACCGGAAGCGCGCGTTCCGCACTCCCCTGGTCCCGCTCGTGCCGATCCTCGGGATCGCGAGCTGTATCTATCTGATGATGGGGCTGCCGGCGATCACGTGGATCCGTTTCGGGGCGTGGCTTGCCGCAGGACTTGTGGTGTATGCCCTGTTCGGATGGCGGAAGAGCCGTCTGTCCGGCCCCGCCACCTGAGGGAGAGGGATGTTACAGCAGTGCTTCCCTGAGGACTGCTTCGCTGCGGGTGCCGACGAATGTATCGACGATCTTGCTCTGGTCGACGAGCACGGTGGTCGGTGTCGCCATCACCCCGAACGCCCGTGCAGCCTCGAAGTGTTCGCCCACATCGACTTTGTACACGTTGGGGTATTCGCGCTGGAGAATGTCGATGATCGGAGTCTGCGTCCTGCACTCCGCGCAGGTGGGGGAGTAGAAGTACGCCAGGACGCGCTCGCCGGAATTCACCGCTTCACCCAGCGGTCCGCCCACCCCGAGGATGCGCCGCCCCCGCCGTTTCTTCGCATTGATCACGATCACGAGTTGCAGGATGATAAGCAGCGTGGCGAAGATCCCGAGCACCACCCCGATGGTCGTCATGACTTGCGTCCTGTTGTGAGTATGACACCGATCAACGCGCCATACCCCGTACTGATGTACGGGTTGGACGTGATCGGACACGTGCCACTTGCACACCCGATGAAATAGTAATACGCGAAGCCGCCGGCACTGCCCAGCAGCACCGCGGCCACGCGTCTGACCCATATATTCTGCATCATGCCGTACCTGTCTCCAGCTCGTTCCTGAGTTCCTGCACGATCACCTCGATCTCCGCGGCCTGTTTGTTGTGGCTTGCGAGCACATCACCACGAGTGCCCCAGACCGGTTCCCCGCAAACCAGGCAGGGGACGCCCCGTTGCAGGAGGAACCGTGTGGCGGCAGGATACCGTTCCAGCAACTCCTCCACCTGCATCGATGCATTGATGGAGGTACGGGGGAGCGGATCCATCACTTCTTCGCTCCACCCTTTGCCGTGGACATCTTGCCGATGGCGTAGAGCGGACAGAAACTCATGGTGCTCGTCGCCAGCAGCACGACGGCCAGGACACCCAGGACGATGGCGAGCGTCCCGGTCACTTCACCCGTGAAGACCAGGATACCGAGAACGATGGCGAGCAGAGTGCGGACGATGCGGTCAGCGGAACCGACATTCTTTGTCATGTGATCATACTCCTGTACACTGTGAACGAGACCCCGTGGGATTGTGTCCATAGGATGCATCGCGGACACCGGACGGGTCAGGCCTTTCTTGTCTTCCGTCCGCGCTTCGGCGTGCCGGCTGCGGCCTTGGTCGTGAGCGTGGAGATCGTCTTGAACAGCTCGCGGTGCGTGCCGGCCGGGATCCGCGGCGGCGGAAGGGCGCGGTACAGCGTGATCGTTTGCTTGAGCGATTTCAGATACTCGGTGCAGTGCGGACACCCGGCGAGGTGCTGCCGGATCTGGCGGCACCGTTCGGAATTGATGTCCTCGTCGAGATGGTCGCAGATATGGAGATACACATCCCCGCATTTCATGAGAGGATCTCCGGATGTGCCTTCAGGTGCGGTTGCAGCTGATCGCGCAGGAACGCGCGGGCACGCCGGAGGCGCGACTTGGTGGCCTCGACCGACAGGCCGAGCACACTTGCCGTTTCCTCGGTGGACCGCCCCTCGACGTCCCTCAGGGTGAAGACGACACGGTATTCTTCAGGAAGCTTCGCCATCGCCTCTTCAAGCAGGCTCTTGAGTTCGCGCCCGATCACCACGTCCGCCGGTGTTTCCGGTGTGTGGACCGGCTTCTGCCGTGGAAGGCTGCCGGGTTCCCCGGAAGGGTGGTCGTAGGCCTCGAGGGATTCCTCCATCAGGTCACTCTTCCGCTTCCGGCGTTTCATCAGGCAATTATTCGTGACGATCGTGTACAGCCAGGTCGAGAACTTGGATTTTCCGTCAAAACTGTTCAGTTTCCGGTACACGTTGATGAACGTGTCCTGAAGCGTTTCCGACGCCGCCTCGCTGTCGCGGCAGATCTTGTACGAGAACCGGTACACGGTGTCCTCGTACCGCCGCACGAGTTCGGTAAATGCCCGCGCATCACCGGTGCGGGCCAGCCCGATAAGCTCGTCATCCGGCATCAGCCGGGGTGATCGCTGTGTCACGTGTGAGATGCTCTTTTGGAGGAAGAAGAGTCAAGGAATGATACCCTAACGTACCAAAACGGGAAACCACTCGCAAGTTTGATGTTTTCGCCCGCAATATGTATCTTCGTCAGAGAGGCGTTCTGTGAAATACACCGGTCCGAACGAAGGGGTGTGATGAACAACATCATGGGTGCCGCACTTCTCGGTGAACTCCTGGGAGCACTGGCCAGAAGCACTACCCTCCGTACCTCCCTCGAAGGGATACCGGCGGATCAGGCGGATGCGGTCGTCCGGAAGATGGTCGACGCATTGGAGCGCCTCGCCGCCGAAGGTGGCGCCCCCTCCGTTCGTTCGGCACCCCAGAAACCTGCTCCGTTCCCAACGGCCGCACCTGTCCCCGCTCAGGCAGAGAGGCTCAGAACTCCGTTCCCGACGCCCGTGGCTCCGGTCACCGAACCACCCGTCCGGAAGCCCGTTCCCGAACCTGCCGTTGTGCCGCGTCCGGCCCCGGAGGCGCCGCCTGTGGCGGTCGCAAAGGAACCGTTGGCCGCGCAGTCCGCTGTCGCGCCTCAACTCCCTGTGGCCGGACCACCGCCAGTTCCGAAGGCGCCGCCTGTGGCGGTCGCAAAGGAACCGGTGGCCGCGCAGCCCGCTGTCACGCCGCAACTCCCTGTGGCTGAACCACCGCCAGTTCCGAAGGCGCCGCCTGTGGCGGTCGCAAAGGAACCGGTGGCCGCGCCGAGTCCGGCACCACACGTGCAGCCTCCGCCACCCCGCGAACCGAAGCGGTCTGCGGCCCCGGCACCCATTCCGGTCCCCGCCCGCCCGAAGCCCGCGCCGGTGGCGATCGAAGCAGCCGCTCCCGAGCCACCGTCGCCGTTGCGTACCCCGTCGGCGCGGGTCCGCGTTTCATTCGACGATGAAACGGTGTTCGTCCTTGCGGCAGCACTCATTTCCCTCCAGGATACACCGGCGCCCGATCCTTTTGGCACCGGTGCGCCGGGGGTGGAGCGTGGGAGCGAGATCTTCGCCTTCGATCATGCCGGCATGCGGTTCTTCCTGAGCACCCTGAAGAGCCAGGAAGCGAGTGTGAGCAGAACGGGCATGCTCCTCCTGGGTAAACAGGAATCCATCAAACACCGAGGCGCGCACGAATCGCTCGTGAACGCGCTGCGCGTGCAGTCGCTCATCCTGCCCGCGGAACCGGGCACGGTGGTCTTCGGGCGAAACGATCTGGTGCGTCGCGTCGACTTCCGGCGCGATGCGCTGTTCGAATTGCTCGTGGGACTTTCCACGTTGAGCGCGTGGCGGGTGCATGCGTCCGTCCTCGATGCACACGTGCAGAAGATCCTGCCGGCAGAGGCGGCACCGGCACGTGCCGGCCGGCACGATGCCGATCGCGCCCGCGTTCCGGCGACCACAAAGAAAACGGATATCAAGTCGCTGGAGCGTCTGCTCAACCGTGAGAAGAAGCTCGCGGAAGCGATCCTGCAACGCCTCGCTGCGGCGGCCGAGAGCCATACGGTCGAGGCGATGGTCGGTCTTGCCAGCGGCTCGTCCGAAGATTGGAAGCCCATCCTGAAAGCCTCGTTCGAGGTCCCTGCCGGCCGGTTCACCCGGTTCGCGCAGGCCGTCGTCGATTGTCAGGAAGCGCATGCGATGTTCGAGCCGATGCTGTCCGTGGTCGGTGGACCCGGCAGCTTTTCCCTTTCAATGTAACGATCACCCATCACCACCACCCAGGAGAACGTCATGCCAGACACACACATGTCCGGTGAAGTGTTCTATCCATCCGCTGATGTGGTCCGCCACGCGCATGTCCCCGATTGGAACACGCTCGCGGCCGAGGCCGAACGCGACCTTGAAGGCTTCTGGGCGAAGGAAGCGAATGAGCTCCACTGGTTCGAGCATTGGGACAAGGTGCTCGACGACAGCAACAAGCCGTTCTACAAGTGGTTCACGGGCGGGAAGACGAACATCGTGTACAACTGTCTCGACCGTCACACCGAAACCGCCCGGCGGAACAAACTTGCGCTGATGTGGGAAGGGGAGAATGGCGATTTCAAGTCGTTCAGCTATTTCGCGCTTCGCCGCGATACCTGCCGCTTCGCCAACGTGCTGCGCAGTCTGGGTGTTCAGAAGGGCGACCGCGTCACGCTGTACATGGGACGCATCCCCGAACTGGTGATCGGCATGCTGGCCTGTGCACGCATCGGCGCGATCCACTCCGTCGTGTACGGCGGCTTCACGGTCGAAGCACTCCACGAGCGCCTCGAGGACAGCCAGTCGAAGGTCCTGATCGTGTCCGATGGATCCTATCAGCGCGGCAAGATCGTGCCGTTGAAGGCGATCGCCGACGAAGCGCTCCAGCGCGCGGCAACGGTGGAAAGCGTGCTCGTGGTGAAGCGCACCGGCGAACCGGTGAACATGGAATCCGGACGCGATATGTGGTATCACGAACTGATGGCGCTCCCGATCGCCGGCGGCGGCTGTCATATCGAAGTGATGGATGCCGAAGATCCGCTCTTCATGCTGTACACCTCGGGCACCACCGGCAAACCGAAGGCCATTCTCCATACGCATGGCGGCTATATGGTCGGGACGTACACCACGCTCAAATATGTCTTCGATATCCATGAAGAGGACCGCTACTGGTGCGCTGCCGATCCCGGATGGATCACGGGTCATAGTTACATCGTGTATGGCCCGCTCCTCAACGGCACCACCTCGTTCATGTACGAAGGGGCGCCGACCTATCCGTACCCGAACCGGTGGTGGTCCATGGTGGAGAAATATGGGCTCAACATCCTGTACACGGCACCCACGGCGATCCGCGGACTCATGCGGTTCGGGGAGAACTGGCCGAACCGGCACGACCTGTCGTCACTCCGGCTGCTGGGCTCCGTCGGCGAACCGATCAATCCCGAGGCCTGGAAGTGGTACCATCGCGTCATCGGGAAGGGGAAGTGCCCGATCATGGATACCTGGTGGCAGACCGAGACGGGGATGTTCATGATCACGCCGATGCCCTCTGTGGCATTGAAGCCGGGATCGGGCACGCGGCCGTTCCCCGGAGTGAAGATGGACATCGTGAACGAAGAGGGGAAGCCGGTGGGGGCGAACGAAGAGGGATTCCTGATCATCAAGACCCCATGGCCGGCGATGATGCGGACGATCTACAAAGACCCCGAACGGTACAAGGCACAGTACTGGAGCAAGTTCCCCGGAGTGTACATGACGGGTGACTCCGCGCGCCGTGACGAGGATGGATACTACTGGGTGATCGGCCGCGTGGATGATGTGATCAAGGTGTCCGGCTATCGTCTGGGCACCGCGGAGATCGAGAGTGCCCTGGTGAGCCATCCCTCGGTGGCCGAGGCCGCCGCGATCGGCCTCCCGCATGAGGTGAAGGGGAATGCCATCCACACGTACGTCACGGTGAAGGCCGGCATCGAGAAGTCGGAGAAGCTGATCGAGGAGCTCCGCGCGCATGTGGCGCATGAGATGGGGCCGATCGCCAAACCGGACAGCATCCAGTTCATGGATGTGTTGCCCAAGACGCGGAGCGGGAAGATCATGCGCCGTGTGCTGAAGGCCCGGGCCCTCGGTCAGGACCCGAAAGACATCACGACGCTGGAAGAGTGACCCCGGCGCCGCTTCTTTTTCAGCCCCGAAATACGTATATTTGATCACTATGGATGTCCGCCTGATCGTCGTCACACTGCAAACGCTCCTGCCGGTGCTGTACGCGGCCCTCGTGGCCGTGTACGGCATCACGTTCTTCGGGAGCGCACCGGTGCTGGAGAAGCTCAAGCATCCGGCGCTGATCGTCGTCATCGTCCTCCACCTGGTGTTCCTGGTTGCGCGGACGGTGCTCTTCGATCACCCCCCGATCACGTCGCTGTTCGAGATCATGACGCTGCTCGCCGCATCCATCGGCGGTGCATACCTCTACCTCGAACTCCGTACGCGGGTGCACAATACCGGTCTGTTCGTCCTCTCCCTGGCGTTCGTCTTTCAGACGATCTCGTCGCTGTTCATCCGTGACCTGCTGGTGATCCCGGACTATCTGCACAGCCGGCTGCTCGGGTTCCATGTGTCCGCCGCGATCCTCGGCTATACGGCGCTCTCGATCTCCGCGGTGTACGGCCTGCTCTATCTCATGCTGTACCACGAGATCAAGTCCAGCCGGTTCGGTATCATTTATAGCCGTTTGCCGAATCTGGAGACGCTCGAGACGATGAGCCACCGGTCGGAAGCCTTCGGGTTCGTGATGCTGACCATCGCGATCCTCGTGGGGGTGGTCTGGCTGCCGATCGTCTTCAAGGACATCTCGTACCTCGATCCCAAACTCATCGGTACCATCGCGATCTGGTGCCTGTACGCTCTGGCCCTCGCGGCGAAACGCCGGGGGGGATGGCAGGGACGCAAGACCATGATCGTGTCGCTGGTGGGATTTGTCTTCGTGTTCATTTCCATGATGGTGATCAATCTGTATCTGAGCAGCTTTCACACGTTTCACTAGACGGGCCGTGCGGGTAGGATGAATCTCTTTTCCATCGGTATCAGTCACCACACCGCCGCCGTGGACGTACGCGAGCGCATGTGGCTTTCGACCGACGAAACCCGGCAGGCCGTGACGCTGTTGAAGGAGCGGTTCTTTGACGAGTGCATGCTGGTCTCCACGTGCAACCGCACGGAACTGTACGGAGTCCCGCGCGATGCCTCCCTCCATCACGCCGATGTGATCGCCACACTCCTCGACCTCAAGCACGTCGATGGATCGGTACGCCCGGAGCATTTTTCGGCGTGGCGGGATGGCGCCGTACTGAACCACCTGTACAAGGTGGCGGCGGGTGTCGACTCCATGGTCATCGGCGACATCCAGATCCTGAATCAGGTGAAGGAGGCGTTCCAGCTGGCCCGCGATGCGGGCGCCCTCGGACCCGTCATGAACCGGCTCATGCAGGCCAGCCTGCATGTAGGCAAACGCGTGCGCACCGAGACCTCGATCTGCGAGGGTGCCGTGTCGGTGAGCTACGCGGCCGTCGAGCTCGCCAGCAAGATCTTCGCCGACCTCTCCCGGAAGTCGGTTCTGCTCATTGGTGCCGGCGAGACCGGTGAACTCACCCTCAAGCACCTCGTCGGGAAGGGGATCGGCTCCGTGCGCGTGGCGAACCGGACCCGTGCCCGCGCCGAGGCCCTCGTTACCGAACTCGGCGGGGAGGTCGTGGACTACGAACAGATGGCCGAGGGCCTCCGTGTCGCCGATATCGTCATCACCTCCGTGAACAGCCCGACCTACGTCGTCGGACCCGACGACGTCCAGAAGGTCATGCGGCGCCGTGGCAACAATCCGCTCTTCATCATCGACATCGGCGTGCCGCGCAACGTGGACCCGGCGGCGCGGCGCATAGAGAATGTGTTCCTCTACGATATCGATGCCCTCAGCGCGATCGTCGACCGGAACGTCCAGAAGCGCATGGCGGAGATGCCCGCCGTGACGCACATCGTGCGCGAAGAGATGGTGGAATTCCTCCGGTGGCACAAGTCGCTGCAGGTCGCGCCCACCATCCAGGATTTCCGCACCACCCTCGAGGCCATCCGCGCGGAAGAGGTGCAGAAGAACATCAACAGGTTCACACCGGAGGACCGCGAGCTGGTGGAGATGCTGACGAAACGCATCGTCAACAAGATCCTCCACCAGCCACTGACCACGCTGAAACAGGGAGCGGAGAACGGCACTCACGGACCGGATACTGTGCAACGCATCAAGGTGCTCCGGGAACTGTTCGGCCTGACGAAGAGCGAATCGCATGGCGACTGACATCATCCGTATCGGCAGCCGGGGTAGTGCCCTGGCCCTCTGGCAGGCCCACTGGGTCCGCGACCGGTTCCATGAATCGTTCCCGGCGTCCAGCGTCGAGATCGTCATCATCAAGACCACCGGCGACAAGATCCTGGATGCGCCGCTCTCGCGCATCGGCGACAAGGGGCTCTTCACGCGGGAGATCGAACGGGCGTTGCTGGACGGCGCGATCGATCTCGCCGTGCACAGCCTGAAAGATCTGCCGACGCAACTCCCCGAGGGACTGGTGCTGGGCGCGGTGACCGAGCGTGAGGATGTGCGCGATGTGTTCCTCCCGCGCCCGGATGCCGCCGTGCGGACGCTGTCGGGACAGCCGGCGGGTGCCGTGATCGCGACCGGCAGTCTGCGCCGCACGTCCCAGCTTCTGCATCTCCGTCCGGACCTGACGATCATCGATCTCCGCGGCAACCTGAATACGCGCTACCAGAAACTCACCGGCTCCACGTGGGGGGGCATGATCCTTGCCCGCGCCGGTGTCGTGCGCCTCGGTTGGGCGGACCGGATCGGTGAGACGCTCGATCCGCACGTGATGCTGCCCGCCGTTGGTCAGGGAGCGCTCGGGATCGAGATCCGTGCCGGAGACCGCAGGGTCCGGGAGATCGTGCGGTGCCTCCATCATGAACCGACTGCCCATGCGACCACCGCCGAGCGCGCATTGCTTCGTGCCCTGGAGGGCGGTTGCCAGGTCCCCATCGGGACGTATGCACGGATCGAGAAAGGCGCACTCGTCATGGATGCGATGGTCGGATCGCTCGACGGGAAGCAGGTGGTGCGCGGTTCGCGCCATGCGCCGCCGGCCGATGCAGATGCTCTTGGCCGCACCCTCGCGGATGAACTCCTGACGCGCGGCGCGCGCGCCATCCTGGAAGCGATCCGGCATGCAGCGAACAACCCTTGATGGCCTGAAGGTCATCATCACGCGGCCGGAAGGCCAGGGCACACAGACCGCCACGGCGGTCAGTGCCGCCGGCGGGATCCCGGTCCTCCTGCCGATGATCCGCATCCTGCCGCCGGATGATCCGGACTTGTGTGACGATGCGGTGCGGCGTCTGCCGGAATTCCAGGGACTGGTCTTCGCGAGCGCCAATGCCGTGCATGCATTCTTCGGGAGAGCACTGGCGCGTGGCACGCAGCCCGCGATGTGGTACAGTCTCCCCGCGTTCGCCGTTGGTCCGAAGACCGCCGAGGCCCTGAAGGCATACGGCGTTGTCGTCGCCGGTGTCTCTTCGGTTGCGACCGGAGCTGCACTCGGTGCCATGCTCGGGTCCATGAATGTTGCCGGGCAACGCTTCCTCCTCCCCCGGGGTGACCGCGGACGGGAGGAGATCGCCGACGCCCTTACTGCGGCCGGGGCTGCAGTGGTGCCCCTGATCGTGTACCGTACGGCAGGCCCCGATGCGGCGACGGTGACAGCCATGCACGCCGAGATGCGTGCGGCCGGGCGCAAGGCACTCTTCTTCGCAAGCCCGTCGGCAGTGGAGGAATTCAGCCGCATCTGCACAGCGGATGAGCGTGCTCGCCTCGGTCTGGCGTGCGTCGTGGTTGCCATAGGCGAGACGACGGCCGCGGCTGCACAACGGTGTGCCATCCCCGTGCACGGCATCGCAGGCAAGCCCACGGACGCCGGAATGACCGAAGCACTGATGGCATGTCTTCAGTGCGAGCCGGGAAGACAGAACACTTTTTCATCGTGAACGACTGGAACCTATGCCTACTTTACAGAATGATCTCTTTCTCCGCGCGTGCCGGCGTCAGCATGTCGAACGTACGCCTGTCTGGATGATGCGGCAGGCCGGGCGGTATCTGCCGGAGTACCGCGCCGTGCGTGCCAAATCGGATTTCCTCACGATGGTGCGCACGCCTGAACTGGCGGCGGAGGTGACCATCCAGCCCGTCGATCTCATCGGCGTCGATGCCGCGATCCTCTTCTCCGATATCCTCGTGATCCCGGAAGCGATGGGCATGCACCTGGTGATGGAGGAAGCCCGTGGGCCGCGCTTCCCGATGCCCGTCCGTTCCGCCGAGCAGGTGGACGCGCTGCCGGTGGTGGACCCCGACCGTGACCTGCGCTACGTCATGGATGCGGCGTCGCTCGTGAAGCGCCACCTGCAGGGGCGCGTGCCGCTGATCGGTTTCTCCGGTGCACCGTGGACGCTGGCGGCATACATGGTGGAAGGCGGGGGGACGAAGAACTTCAGCGCGATCAAGGAGATGATGCTGGATGAACCCGCAACGCTCATGGCGCTGCTGGAGAAGCTTGCGGTCTCCGTCCGGCACTACCTCGAGGCGCAGATCGCTGCCGGCGTCGACGCCGTCCAGATCTTCGACACCTGGGGCGGTATCCTCGCACCGGACCATTTCAGGAAATTCTCGCTCGATTGGATCGCCGATATCGTTGGCCGCATGAACCGCGGCGGCGTGCCGGTGATCGTCTTCTCGAAGGGCATCCATGGCACACTGAAGGAACTGTCCACGATCGGCGCTGACGTCGTCGGGGTCGATTGGACGGTGGATCTGGCCGAGGCGCGTGAACTCGTGGGCGACCGCGTGGCATTGCAGGGGAACCTGGATCCCGCGTACCTCTACGCGTCGCCCGAACGGATCCGCCAGGAGGTGGGTGCAGTCCTGAAGAAGTATGGCGATGGACCCGGACACATATTCAATCTCGGTCACGGCATCCTTCCGGATGTCCCCCCTGATCATGCCCGTGCGATGGTGCGCGCCGTGGGTGAACTGAGTCCAGCCTATCACCGGCGGGGTTGATGCATGGTCACGTCTGAACGCACGGCCATCGTCCTTCTCCAGCTCGGCGGCCCCGATGGCCCCGGGGCCGTCGAACCGTTCCTCTATAATCTCTTCTGCGATCCGGACATCATCGACCTGCCGCTCGCGTTCCTGTTCCGGAAGCCGCTGGCGCGACTGATCTCGAGCAAACGCGCGCCGAAGGTGCAGGAGTACTACCGGAACATCGGCGGACGCTCGCCGATCCTCCGCCTGACCCAACGTCAGGCAACTGCGCTGGCGACGCGGACGGGTATGCCGGTGCACGTCGCCATGCGCTACTGGCACCCGATGACCGACGCCGTCGTTCCCCGGCTCCAACAGGATGGCATCGAGCGTGTGGTGCTGCTTCCGTTGTACCCCCAGTATTCAAAGAGCACCACCGGGTCCGCCGTGAATGAGTGGAACCGGATCTGCACCCGCACGCGGTATGCACCCGCCGTGTCGGTCGTGGAGGAGTATTGCGAACATCCGCTGTTGATCCGGGCGCTGGTGGAGAACATCGGGATCGCGCTGCGCCGTGTGCCGGCTCCGGACAGACCGAAGGTCCACCTCGTCTTCAGCGCCCACGGCACGCCGATGAAACTTGTACGGGAGGGTGATCCGTATCAGGGGCAGGTGGTGAGGACCTATGAGGCCGTGGTCCGGGAAGGGCAGTTCGGTCTGCGTCATCACCTCTGCTATCAGAGCAAGGTGGGACCCCAGAAGTGGCTGGAGCCGTCGTTGCTGCAGACGCTGGACCGTCTGGCGGATGAAGGCGCCACGCACGTGATCGTGGTGCCGGTCGCGTTCGTGTCCGACCACAGCGAAACCCTGTGGGAGATCAATATCGAAGTCCGGCGCCATGCGCGCTCGCGCGGGATCCGGTACTACGACATGATGCCCGCACTGAATACGAATCCATCATTCATCGGCGCACTGGCCGATCTCGCACAGGCGCGACGCTCATGAGTACGAAACATGTGGTGGTCATCGGCGGCGGTATCTCCGGCCTCACCGCGGCATTCTGGTTGAAGCAGAACGGTGTGGCCGTGACCGTACTGGAACGCGATGCTGTCGCCGGCGGGACCATGCGCACGATGCAGGACGGCGGATGGATGGTCGAGACAGGTCCGAACAGTGCGCTGGAGACCACGCCGGTCTTCGGCGAGATGTTCACCCTTCTCGGCCTCACGCGCGACCGGTTATATGCGAACGAGGCATCCAACAATCGGTACATTCTCCGCAACGGACAGCTGCACCCTCTGCCCATGTCGCCACCGGCATTCCTGCGGTCGCGGCTCTGGACCGTTCCCGGCAAGCTGCGGCTGCTGAAGGAACCGTTCGTGGGGCGTGCCAGCCGTGAAGAGACCATTGCGGAGTTCGTGGAACGGCGCCTGGGACGCGAATTCCTGGACTACGCGATCAATCCTTTTGTGGCAGGCGTATATGCCGGCAACCCCGAACAGCTGAGCGTCCGGAGTGCCTTCCCGAAACTGTATGCGCTGGAAGAGAAGTATGGCGGGCTGATCCGCGGCATGATCGGCGGTGCGCGCGAGCGCAAGAAACGAGCGGAGGTGGCCAAGGACCGCGCGCGGATGTTTTCGTTCGTGCGCGGGATGCAGCAGTTCCCCGACGCTCTCGCGTCCCATCTCGGCATGGCGGTGCAATGCCATTGCACGGTCACGGCGATCGGCGTGCAGCCTTCCGCGCAGGGCACAGGGCTGAGCTTTGTCGTCGACTACACGCTGGCCGGACGCGAGTCGCGGTTGGAGGCATCGGACGTGGTCCTCGCGGTCCCGTCGTATGCAGCGGCGGAGCTGCTGCAGGCTCATGCGCCGGACCTTGCGCAGGAACTCCGGGGTGTCTATTATCCTCCCGTGGCGGAGGTCTTCCTCGGATACCGCGAGGAGCAATGCGGACGCGCGCTCGATGGGTTCGGGTATCTCATCCCAGCGGTCGAGAAGCGCACGATCCTCGGCACGATCTGGTCTTCTGCACTGTTCCCCGGCAGAGCGCCGGAGGGGCATTGTGCCCTCACGACCTTCGTCGGCGGATCGCGTCAGCCGGAACTGCTCCACCGCTCGGATGCGGAGATCCTCGCGCTGGTGCGCTCGGAACTTGGTGCGATCATGGCCGTGCAGGGTGAGCCGGCGTATGCGCGTGTCATCCGGTGGGACCGTGCGATCCCGCAATACAATCTCGGCCATGGGAAGATCATGGCCATGGTGGATGCGCTGGAGGCTTCGCACCCCGGACTCGTAGTGTGTGCGAACTTCCGCGGTGGCATCGCGGTGGGGGATTGCGTGAGGAATGGGCGGGATGTTGCCGAGAGGATCGTGAAAGGCTAATTCAGATATCTGAATTCAGATATCTGATATCTGCATTGCATTGTCAAGGAAACATCAAACGAGTTTATGGAGACCGATCATGTCGATATATGAGGGCAACTACCCGGTCAGCAGGCTCCGCCGCACCCGCATGAGCCCGGTGCTCCGGTCGATGGTTCGCGAGACCGAACTGGCGGTGAACGATTTCATCTATCCTCTGTTCGCGGTGCCGGGGACGAAGGTGAAGAAGGAGATCTCTTCCATGCCCGGCGTCTATCAGATGTCGGTGGATGAGATCGTGCGCGAATGTGTGGATGTCCATGGCATGGGCATCCCGGCGGTGATCTTCTTCGGCATCCCCCCGCAGAAGGATGCCGTGGGGAGCGAGGCGTATGACGAACACGGGATCGTGCAGACCGCTCTCCGCGCGGTCAAAAAGGAGGTCCCGGAGCTGTATCTCATCACGGATGTCTGCATGTGCGAATACACCTCGCACGGCCACTGCGGGATCGTGAAGGGCGATGAGATCGTGAATGACGCCTCCGTGGAACTCCTCACGAAGGAGGCGCTGACCCATGCGCAGGCGGGGGCCGATATGGTGGCGCCATCGGATATGTTCGACGGACGTGTGGGTGCCATCCGCCGCGTGCTGGATGCGAATGGTTTCACGAACCTCCCGATCATGTCGTACGCGGCCAAGTACGCGTCCGGCTTCTATGGTCCCTTCCGCGAAGCGGCGGAAAGCACCCCGCAGTTCGGCGACCGCCGGTCGCATCAGATGGACCCCGCAAACTCCGACGAGGCCCTGCGCGAGGTGGCGCAGGACATCCGGGAGGGTGCGGATATCGTGATGGTGAAGCCGGCGCTGTCGTATCTGGATATCATCCGCCGTGTGAAGGACGAGTTCCACATGCCCACGGCGGCATATAACGTCAGTGGCGAATACTCGCTCATCAAGGCCGCGGCCGCGAAGGGGTGGGTGGATGGTGAGCGCGTGATGATGGAAGTGCTGACGAGCATCAAGCGTGCAGGTGCCGATATGATCCTGACCTATTTCGCGAAAGAAGCTGCAGCCATTCTGAAGAAGAGATGAGTGATATGAGAACGACAACTTCCGACGCGTTGTTCGGCCGGGCGAAGACGATCATCCCCGGCGGCGTCAATTCCCCCGTGCGCGCCTTCGCATCGGTCGGCCGCAACCCGCTGTTCATCGCAAAGGCCGCCGGTTCCCGCATCACCGATGTGGATGGGAACGAGTACATCGACTACGTCGGCTCCTGGGGACCGATGATCCTCGGTCATGCCCATCCGCGCGTGATCGAGGCGGTGCGGAAAGCGGCACTCGATGGGACAAGTTACGGGGCGCCGACGGAACTGGAGATCCGCATGGCGGAACGCATCATCGGGATCGTTCCGTCGATCGAGATGGTGCGCATGGTGAATTCGGGCACCGAAGCGACCATGAGCGCGATCCGTCTTGCCCGGGCGTTCACCGGCCGCGAGAAGATCATCAAGTTCGAGGGGTGCTACCACGGCCACGGCGATGCCTTCCTGATCAAAGCCGGGTCGGGCGCGATGACCCTGGGCGTGCCGGACAGTCCGGGCGTTCCCGGTGGCGTCGCCAGTGGCACCCTTACCGCCGCATATAATAGTCTTCCATCCGTTCAGGCCCTCGTGGACGCGAACCGCGGCGCCGTTGCTGCGATCATCGTGGAGCCGGTGGTGGGGAATATGGGGTGTGTGCCACCGCAGCCGGGATTCCTCGAGGGGCTCCGCGCGCTGTGCACCAAAGAGGGCATCCTGCTGATCTTCGACGAAGTGATGACCGGGTTCCGCGTGGCGCGGGGCGGGGCGCAGGAGTTGTACGGGATCAAACCTGACCTCACGACACTGGGGAAGATCATCGGTGGAGGATTGCCGGTAGGTGCGTATGGCGGGCGGAAGGATATCATGGCGATGGTGGCTCCTGCCGGACCGATGTACCAGGCCGGCACGCTGTCGGGCAATCCGCTGGCGATGGCTGCCGGGTTTGAGACCCTGTCGATCATCAAGGAGGATCCTGCGTTCTACACACGGCTGGAGGCGAAGTCGGCGCGCCTTGCCGCAGGTATGCAGGCGATCATCGACGGCGCAGGATTGCCACTCGTACAGAACCGTGTCGGTGCGATGTTCACCACGTTCTTCACGAAGGGGCCGGTGACGGACTACACATCGGCCGCGGTCGCGGACCGGGCGAAGTTCGGGGTGTTCTTCCGCGGGATGCTCGAGCGGGGGATCAACTTCGCGCCCTCCCAGTTTGAAGCGGGGTTCATGTCGATCGCGCATACGGATGAGGATATTGACCGGACCGTTGCGGCCGCGAAGGACGTGATGTCGGCGATCTGACGCGCGCGGTGTATGGATGCATTGATGGGTGCACGGGAACCTCTGGCAGGTACGCGTGGTTGTAGGGGCTGTCCCGCGTGCGGGACTGCCCCCACACACAAGTCTGGAGCCCGTATGAAGACCACAGTCCTTGCTCTCCTCGCGTTCCTCCTCATCGCACCTTCCTCCGCCAAAGTGCAGATGGAGAAGGTGACCTATAAACAGGGCGATACCGTCCTCGAAGGGTTCATCGCCTACAACCCGGCTGTGAAAGGGCCCCGCCCGGCTGTCGTCCTCGTGCACGACTGGATGGGTGTTGGCGAATATGTGCAGATGCGTGCGCGGCAGATTGCGGAGCTTGGCTATGTGGCCTTCGTGGCAGATATTTACGGGAAAGGTATTCGTCCAGCGAACACACAGGAAGCCTCGCAGCAGGCAGGCATCTATCGTGGTAACCGTCCGCTGTTACGCGCCCGTGCGCAGGCCGCTCTCGATCAACTTACCGCCAATGCGCGGGTAGATGGGAAGAGGGTCGCGGCCATCGGCTATTGCTTTGGCGGTGGAACGGTCCTGGAACTTGCCCGGAATGGTTCTCCGCTCGCCGGGGTGATCAGTTTCCACGGCAATCTTGATACCCCGAACCCCGACGATGCGAAGCAGATCAAGGGGAGAGTTCTTGTCCTTCATGGGGCAGACGATCCGTTCGTTCCTGCCGCGTCGGTGGAGGCATTCCAGAAGGAGATGCGGGATGCGCGTGTGGATTGGGAATTCACCGCCTATGGCGGAGCAGTGCATGCGTTCACGCAGAAAGCAGCCGGCGACGATCCTTCAAAAGGCGCGGCCTATAACGCCTCCGCGGACGCGCGGTCATTCGAACGGATGAAGGCGTTCTTTACGGAGATCTTCAGGTAGGGGCGGCCCTGTACCTATGCTGGGTGCATTGCGTGACTTTGTGGGGGCCGTGCATG
>JAUQWO010000070.1 GCA_030835135.1 Bacteroidota bacterium | reverse complement strand
CCAGGCCCGCGGCGGGAGACCTCATCCGGTGCCCGATCTGCCTGATACGTCACTATCAGGCTTTTTTGTTGCATATCTCTGGTTGGATGTGCTATCCTGTATCTGGTCTGCCGCTGCGGCAGGCATTCAGAACTTTCATTGGACCCACTATGATCTCCCGGCTGCCGTTCCTGTCCCGACCTTTGTGCACTTTCGTCCTCGCCGCGGCGGCGACGTACGCCTGCCATGCGCAGGGTATCACGCCGCAGGACACGGTCGCCACCTTCAGCGGAGAGCGGGCCATCACCTTCGCTCAGCTCGAACAGTACGTTCGCGATTATCCCTATGGGCTCATGTATAAGGACCGCCCGCTCGAGGGATATACCCGGGCCCTGGACGACATGATCACCAACCAGTTGAAGCGGCAGGAATTCTTTGCGCTTGGACTCGCGGACAGCTTCGCGTCCCGGGGAGCGATGACCCGTTCCATCAACGAAGAACTGGTGGTCAGCTACTACCAGACGAAGTATGTCGAACGCTATGTCAACGAGGCGGCACTGCAGCGGGAGTACAAGCGGATGGGCAATATGGTCGCGTACCGGGAGATCCGTATCGCGGTTCCACCGGGAGCGTCGCGCAGGACGATCGACGCATTGACCGCCCTTGCTTCCCGGATCGAGAAGCGGTGGCGTGCCGGCGAGGACCCCGCGGCATTCATCCCCCGTATCGCCTCCGGGGCATCGGTGACCGTGAACGAGGCCGAGCAGACCGTAACATGGTCGGTCAGTATGATGGATGAGAACAATGCTGTCATCTATGACCTCACCCCGGGTGCAACCAGGGTCCTGCACGAGGTCCAGGGCCTCCGCATCGTGAAGGTCCTTGCACGCACCAGGGAACAGGTCCCATCGTTTGAGCATGCCCGTGCAGACCTCCTGAAGGGGATGGAAGAAAAGTACGGGAGCCGAAGTCAACGCGAGTTCGAAAAGGACAAGACCGCTCTGATCAACGAAGCCAGGGCAACCTGGAACCCCCGCGCCCTGGCGCGCATCGTCCGCTGGTCCAACATCCCCGGGTTCTATAAGTACGGCTACGCCGACACGCTCCGCACCGCAGTTGCGCAGGGCAGAAATGAGTGGGTCCTCCGCGCACCCGGTCTGCGCCTTGACTTCAAAGAGTATCTCCGCCTGCTGACTGATGTCCTGACGATGGGTGATTTCGTCACGATCGGGCAGGATGATGTGAAACGCTTCATCCTGGAAGCGGCGCGCACGAGCATGATCATGGAGAAGGCGAAGGCCGCCGGTCTCGAGAAGAACGTGTACACCTCGGATACCAGGAATCCGGTGATCAGCCACGGGATCCTTCAACTCTATAACCAGCACGAGATCGATGGGAGGATCCCACCACCGAACGACGAAGCACTCCGGGCGTTCTATGCCGCAAACAAAGATTCGCTGTACTACCAGCTCGCGAAGGTGAACCTCTACGTCATTCCCGACTCTACGCCCGGCCCGCTGGAGGCGATGCGATCGCGTCTTGCCACCGGAACCTCCTTCGAAAACCTTGCTCCTACAGTCTTTGTCAAGACCTATATCCGCACACGGAACGGGACGTACAAGACCTATCTCGGCAATGAGCCCCCCTATCTGGCCGCCGTGGCTTTCTCGCTCTCGCTGCACGAGGTCGCGGGACCGGTGACGTACGAGGACCCTTCGTCCGGTCGCATGTACGCGCTCGTCAAATGTGCAGGGAAGCAAACGGAGCAACAACTCTCGTATGAGGACGTTCGCCACCGGATCCGGGAGGAGTATCTCGATCACCAGAAGGCACTCAGGGAAGCAGAACTCCGCCTGCACCTCAAGCGCAAATATGCTGTTGTCATGCACCACCAGGTGATCGAACGCCACATCGACGACCGGAGATCCGCCCAGCACTAGGTCCGGCCGCATCACGCCGCGCGAGCCGATCAGCGCCCGGGGGAGGACGCTGACCGATCACCGTGACGCATCCACCCCGGACCGCTCCCGCTGCCACTCACGATGTGACCACTGCCAGTCGCGCTTCTCGATACCATCGCCACCGTACCCACGCGGGGGGCGATCGTTGTGTTGCGCCCGGTGCTCCGGCAGACGCTCGCCTCTGTTGCGAATACGATAATAGAGTTGTATGATACAGATGGTGTCCGGGGCGCCGCGCGGGGCACCGGACGTGAAAGCATCGTTGACAGATCACGCACTCAGCGTTCCTGGACCATGACGCAGACAACAACACCCGCTCCGATCGACCCGGCTTCCATACCATACTTCACACTCTCCACCGGAGACCGCCTCCCGGCCATAGGACTCGGGACCTTCGGTTCCGATGCCGTTGCGCCTGCCGTCGTGGCAACGACCGTCACCGAGGCCGTCCGTGCGGGATACAGGCACATCGACTGCGCATCGGTGTACGGGAACGAAGGACAGATCGGTGGCGTGCTGGCCGACCTGTTCGCACACCGCGTCGTCGGCCGGGACGACCTCTGGATCACCTCCAAGGTCTGGAACGACATGCATGGCCGTGTTGGCGCATCATGCCGGAAGAGCCTGCAGGACCTCCGGCTCGACCATCTCGATCTGTTCCTCGTGCACTGGCCCTTCCCGAACTATCATCCGCCGAAATGCGATGTGACCATGCGCAGCCCGGATGCGCGGCCGTATATCCACGACGCGTTCATGCGGACCTGGGAGCAGATGGAGCGGCTGGTCGACGAGGGGCTTGTCCGCCATATCGGTACCTCCAATATGACGGTCCCTAAAATGGAACTCCTTCTGAGGGACGCCCGCATCCGGCCGGCGTGCAACGAGATGGAACTGCACCCCCATTTCCAGCAGCCTGCGCTCTTCGACTTCTGCGCACAGCATGCCATTCAACCGATCGCGTACTGTCCGCTGGGTTCGCCCGGCCGGCCGGACCGCGACCGGACCCCGGAGGACACCGTCGATCTCGAGGATCCCGTGCTCACCTCGATCGCGCGCAGCGCCGGTGTGGCCCCGGCGCAGGTGGCGCTCCGGTGGGCGATCCAGCGGGGCCAGGCCCCGATCCCATTCTCGGTCAATCACTTCAGGGAAAACCTTGCCGCGGCGCTCCTGCCGCCGCTGAGTGCTTCGGCAATGCAGGCGATCGCCGGGATCGACAAAGGGTGCCGGCTGATCAAAGGGCAGGTGTTTTTGTGGAAGGATGATCAGGGGTGGGAGGATCTCTGGGATCCGGACGGTACGATCACCCCGGCATAACAATCACGACAGAGCACACAGGAGTACTCCATGAGTTCCATGCAAGGCGCGATCCTGCCCGGCAACAGTACCCTCGAGTTGAAGGCGTTCCCTGTCCCCGTCCCCGGGCATGGTGAGGTCCTCATCCGGATGAAGTCATCCACCATCTGCGGGTCGGATATCCGCTGCATCTACCACGAGCACCTCGGCAAGGGTCCCGAGGGCTACCAGCCCGGGATGATCGCCGGACATGAACCCTGCGGTCAGATCGTGGAGACGGGGCCCGGATGCCGCCGGTTCAGGAAGAACGATCGTGTCATCGTCTATCATATCTCCGGCTGTGGCGTGTGCAACGATTGCCGCCGCGGCTATATGATCTCGTGCACAAGCGAGTACCGGCGGGCCTATGGATGGCAGCGCGACGGGGGTATGGCGGAGTTCCTCCTCGCGGAAGAAAAGGACCTGGTATCGCTCCCGGACGAACTGAGCTATTCGGACGGAGCGCAGGTCGCGTGCGGGTTCGGGACCGTGTACGAAGGGCTGGAGCGGATCGGGATCTCCGGGAACGACGCGGTGCTGATCACCGGTCTGGGCCCGGTCGGACTCGCGACGGCGATGCTCTGCAGGGCAATGGGCGCCCAGAAGATCTTCGGGATCGAGGTGATCGATGACCGCCTCGCCATCGCGAAGAACCTGGGATTGTTCGATGCCGTGCTCAAGGCCGGCGATGACAACGTGGCCCAGATCAGGGACATGACCGGCGGTATGGGCACCGAGCGCTCTGTCGATTGCTCCGCGAACTCCAAGGCACGCCTCACTGCCATCCAGGCGACGAGGAAATGGGGGAAGATCGTGTTCCTCGGGGAAGGCGGCACGGCAGAGTTCCAGCCATCGCGCGATATCATCCACGATCAGAAAGCGATCTACGGTTCCTGGGTGACCACCATCTGGCGCATGGAAGAACTGGTGGAACGTCTCGTCCGCTGGAGGGTCCGTCCGGAACAACTCATCACGCACCGGTTCGCCCTCAAGGATGCCGCGGCGGCGTATGCGCTGATGGCAAGTGGCAAGTGCGGCAAGGTGGCTGTCGTCTTCGATGAGGAACTCCGCTGAGGCGGATCTCTCCGTGGACTCTCAGATGACGATCATGATGCTTGGCGTGGCCCTCGGATTTCTGCCCGTCCTGTCCTTTCTGGGTGGACTGGTGTACGCCGATACGTTCAAACTCGTCCGGTTCCGCGAGGTCGGCCTCACGATCGCGGTCGGGTGCGGCGCCGCGTTCGTGGCATTGTTCATCAACACCACGCTCGTGGACCGGACCGGTCTGTCGTTCGCATCGTACTCCCGCTATCTCGCTCCGCTCATCGAGGAGTCGCTCAAGGCGGCCTATCTCATCTACCTGCTCCGTTCCAACCGTGTCGGTTTCATGGTGGATGCCGCGATTCGCGGCGTCGCGATCGGTGCCGGCTTCGCACTCGTCGAGAACCTGTACTACCTCACCATGCGGCCGGATGCGCCGGTCTATCTCTGGGTCATCCGCGGCTTCGGCACCGCCATCATGCATGGCGGCGCGACGGCGATGGCGGGCATCATCGCCCGCGGAATGAGCGAACGGGCGGAGTTCACCCGCGTGCGGTTCATCCTCTCCGGTCTCCTCGCCGCGATCGTCCTGCATTCGCTGTTCAATCATTTCTTTCTCGCCCCCATGCTCTCCACGCTCCTCGTACTCGCCGGCGTCCCCCTGGCGGTGTTCGCCGTGTTCCGGCGCAGCGAGGCCGCCACGCGTGCATGGCTGGGAGGCGGGTTCGATTCGGATCAGGAGCTCCTGGCCATGATAACGACGGGGACGCTTGCCGATACGAGGATCGGGCACTACCTCGAGACCATGCAGAACTCCTTCCCGGCCGAGATCGTGGCGGATATGTTGTGCTACCTCCGCGTCCATCTGGAACTCTCGATCCGGGCCAAGGGGCTTCTCCTGATGCGCGATGCGGGCTTCGATGTGCCGCCCGATCCCGAGGCGGCAGAACATTTCGCGGAATTGCGGTATCTCGAGCAGAGTATCGGGAAGACGGGGATGATCGCCCTCAATCCATTCCTCGGTGCGCGGGCAAAGGACCTGTGGCAGATCACCATGTTGAAACGTTCGGCGGTCAGATCATGAGCCATCACACTGTACGACACCTGGCGACCGGCGCGCTGGTGATCGTGACCTGCGCCGTCTGGTTGTTCCCCTCGTCCGCCCGGACCGGAGTGCCGGTGCAGATGACCGCCGACGGTGCATGGTGCTGGTTCCAGGATCCCCGCGCGGCATATGTTGCAGGCGCGAAGGTGCGGACCTATGCGACCTGGGTGACGTCCCACGGCGAATTGCAGATCGGTGCATACGACCACCGCAGCGGGACGGTGGAGACGCACACGCTCAAGCGTGGATGGGGCGTCGATGATCACAATGTCGGTTCGATCCTGGTCCTCCCCGATCGCCGGCTCATGGTGTTCTACGCTCGCCACAACGAAGCCGGACTCTACTGCCGCCGCACCGTGCGCCCGGAGGATCTCACGGCGTGGGAAGAGGAGGCGACGATCACCCGCATGCCGCGCGTGACATACAGTCACCCGGTGTATCTTGCCGATGAACGGTTGATCTACGTGTTCTGGCGCGGTGAAAGCTGGAAGCCGACCTGTGCGACATCCTCCGATGGCATCCATTGGAGTGATCCCCGGATCCTGGTCCAGGAGCCGGGCCGCGAGCGCGGCGACATCCGCCCGTATCTCAAGGTGGTGTCGGACGGCAAACGATCGATCCATTGCGCGTTCACCGATGGTCATCCGCGCGACGAGGCGCACAACTCGGTCTATTATATACGGTATGAGCACGGCACCTTCACACGGGCGGACGGATCCCATGTCGGACGCTGGAGCGATCTTCCGCTACGACAGTCGGCGTGTGACCTGGCCTACGATGCTCGGGCGACCGGCGTGCGCGCATGGGTGTGGGATATCGCGCTCGATTCTGCCGGGCGGCCGGCGATCGCGTACACCAGACTCCCGTCGGAGACCGATCATCGCTACCACGTCGTCCGATGGAACGGCAGCGCGTGGGATGACCGCAAGGTGACGGATGCAGGCCGTTGGTTCCCTCAGACACCCGCGGGGAAGACCGAGTTTGAATCACACTATTCCGGCGGGATCGCTCTGCACCCCGCACAGCCGGAGATCGCGTATGTGTCGCGCCCCGTGGACGGGAACTTCCGGATAGAAAAATGGACGATGGGGAGTACCGGTTGGCGGCCACGCATGACACTGAGCGCCGAGGCCCCGCTGCATGTGCGTCCGGTCGTCCCGGCAGGCTACACTGCTCCGGAGGACCATGTGCTCTGGATGCAGGGAGCATACACCCACTATACGGACTTTCGGACCGGGATCGCGATGGTCGTCCCTCCCGTCTGGCGGCCCGATACGAATGCGATCAACGCCGGGGCGCGTCATTGGTATACGATCACAGAGGACGACCACGTGATCACGCCGGTCCCCGGACAGCAACGCTACCCCGTGTCGGATGTGGTGGCGATCGCCGACAATGTCCTGTTGTTCCAGAAGGCGAACGGCGGATGGCCAAAGAACTACGACATGCGCGCGGTGCTGACCCCGGAACAACGCCGGCGTGTCGCCGGCGCACGCGACCGTGTGAATACGACCATCGATAACGGGGCGACGTATTCGCACTGCATCATACTGGCCGGTGCCTATGGGGCGACCGGCGAGGAGCGGTTCAAGGCAGGGTTCGAACGCGGTGTCGATTTCCTCCTCTCGGCGCAGACACCCACGGGTGGCTGGCAACAGTTCTTCCCTGACACGACAGGATACCGCCGGTACATCACCTTCAACGACGGCGCGATGATCGGCGTGATGACCTTTCTCCGTCGCATCGAACGCCGGGATCCGACGCTGGGCATCGTTGACACCGTTCGGGCCCGGGCGGCAAAGGTTGCCGTCGAACGGGGGACCAGATGTATCCTCAAGGCCCAGGTACGGCAAGAGGGTGTCCCGACCGTCTGGTGCCAGCAGCACGATGCATACGACCTGACGCCCACACCAGCGCGAACATTCGAACCGGCGGCGCTGGTCAGTGATGAAAGCGTCGGGATCGTCCGGTTCCTCATGGATACGGTCGACCCGGAACCGGACGTGATCGCCGCAGTGGACCATGCCGTGGCATGGTTCCGAAGATCCGCCATTGCGGGGATCCGCGTTGAGACCGTCCCGGCGCCCGAGCTCCGGACCGAACGCCGGACCTTCTATGATGACCGGATCGTGGTCCAGGATCCCACGGCTCCGCCTCTCTGGGCGCGGTATTACGATCTGGAACGGAATACCCCCCTCTTTTCCGGACGCGATGGCAACATCGTCCACACCATGGCGGAGGTGGAACGCGAACGCCGGGCAGGATACCGGTGGTACACCGACGAGCCACGTGCCATCCTCGAGCACTATGAACAGTGGACGCGCGAACGGATGGCGCGGCAGGGGAGGGGTCGTGAAACCGGACGTTGACTTTCCATGATGCCTTCCGTACATTATCAATGTACACCTCACTCCCCCGGAACTGTCTGGTTCACACTTGGTGACCGATGATGCTCCGGGGTTTTTGCTATCGATACGCAGAACCGAAGGGGGGAAGTCGCTGGCCATGACCATATCGGGATCCACTCGCTCGCTGATCCTGTTCTTTTCCATCGTACTGTTGTCCATTCCCGCCAGATCACAATCCGATTCTCTACTGAGTTCCGATCTCCCTCTCGTCATCCTCGATACGTTCGGGCAGGAGATACCGGATGATCCGAAGATCACTGCGTTCATGGGGATCATCGACAACGGCCCCGGCATGAGGAACGCGCTCACGGATTCCGCGAACATCTACCGCGGGTACATCGGCATCGAGGTCCGCGGGTTCTCCTCCCAGCAGTTCCCGAAGTTGCAGTACGGGATCGAGCTCAGGGATTCGACCGGGGCCGACGTGTCGGTCGGGTTGCTCGGGATGTCGTCCGACGCCGACTGGGTACTCTCCGCGGCCTACAACGACAAGACCCAGATGCGGAATCCACTTGCGTACGCCCTTGCACGACGCAGCGGCAGGTATGCGAGTCAGGGACGATTCTGCGAGGTGTTCCTCAACGGCCAGTACTGGGGGACCTACGTTCTGTTCGAGAAGCTCAAGAGGGACAAGAACCGCATCAACGTCACAAAGATGGCGACAACGGATATCAGCGGCGACAAGGTCACGGGCGGATACATCGTGCAGGTTGACCGTTCGACCCCCGACTCGAGTGAGTTCTGGGCGTCCCCGTTTCTGCCTCCTGCCGACACGACACGGCCCATCATCTACCAATATGTGTACCCGAAGCCGGTCGATCTCGTTCCCGAACAACGTGCCTATATCCGGAATTTCATTACGACGTTCGAAGGCGTGATGGCGGATTCGCTCTGGGCGGACCCGGTGAACGGCTATGCGAAGTACCTCGATGTTCCATCAGCGGTCGACTTCTTCCTGGTGAACGAACTCGCCCGGAACGTTGACGCGTTTCGGCTCAGCAGCTATCTGTACAAGGACCGTGACAGCAAGGGCGGCAAGCTGCGCGTGGGGCCTGTGTGGGATTTCGATCTGGGGTTCGGCAATGCTTCCTGGTCCGAAGGAGCCGATACCGCGGGCTGGGACCTCCTGGTTCTTCCGCAGACCATCGCCAACGACCTGTATGAGGACCATATCCCACCGTGGTGGCAGAGGCTGGGTGAGGATTCTTGCTTCTGGCAAGCAGCAGGCGACCGGTGGGCAGAGCTTCGGAAGGGCCCGTTCAGCACCACGAACATCGTGGCCCTCATCGACTCATCCGCCGCCGTCCTGAATGAAGCGCAGGCGCGGAACTTCGAACGGTGGCCCATCCTCGATTCCCTCATCTGGGGCAATCCCCACGTGTGGGGCAGCTATGCGAATGAGGTCGCCTATCTGAAGGAATGGACGACAGCGCGACTGACCTGGATGGACAATGCACTCCCTGCGGCGCGGGTGATCGTCCCTCCGCCGGACTCGATGATCGTTGCATTGGATTCTCTCGCCGGCCACATCACGGACAGTGTTCTGGTCGTCTCCTGGCTCACCACACGTGAACGGCACACGGCCCGGTTCGATGTGCAGTGGAAACATGCCGACTCTCTTGCCGCGGACACGTCGTGGCATCTCCTGGATTCCGTCCGTGCGGCCGATTCCAGCGCGGTGGTGCGGCACTACACACTGCGCGACACCGTGCAGGGCCCGGCACGGTGGCTCCTGCGGGTGCGGACCGTGAGCACACTCGATACCTCGGCACTCTCCGCCACCATACCCGTCAGCATCCCAGATGCACGGAGATCCCTTGCCGTCACTCTCACGTCCTTCACAGCAGGTGCGGTCGATAGTGTCGTTACTCTCGCCTGGGCAACATCGCGGGAGCAGAATACCGTTCAATTTCTCGTGCACCGCCGCTTCGTCGAAGGCGACACGGCGTGGCAGGTGGTGCGCACGGTGGCAGCAGCGGAGACCAGCTCGACCCCCCGAGCGTACGCGGTGAACGATACTGTGCCGGGGGGCGGAGTCCTGCACTACCGCCTTGTACTCCAGGGATGGTTCGGACAGCAGTTCGAGTCGTCGACGCGCTCTGTCCTGGTGAACGTGCCGGACGACACGCTGCATGTCGTGTTCCGGTCGTTTGTCGGAGTGTTCGGCGCGAATGGGGTGGATCTGACCTGGCGGGCCACCGGGCAGGTGCATGTGCTCGGCTACGCGATCGAGCGGAAGCGCACGGTGCCTCCGACCGCCGACTCGCTGTGGCAAGCCCTGGATACCGTGGTCGTGAGCGGGGCTGCGGCGGATACAGTGACGTACACCTTCAGGGATTCCGTCGGGGAAGGCGGCCGGGTGGTGTACCGGATCCGCGCACTGGGAACACGGGCACAATCTGCGGTGACCGCTGAATTGCCGATCGTGCTCCTGGCAGTAGATGCCCCGGAGCCGGAGATCCCGACACGGTTCGATCTCTGTCAGAACTACCCGAATCCCTTCAACCCATCCACGACGATACGATTCGACCTCCCCGTCGAATCGTCCGTGTCGATCACGGTGTTCTCGATGATCGGGCAACGCATCGCCGTGCTCGTCGATGAACGGATGCCGGCGGGAAGGCATGAAGTGAGGTTCGATGCGGCGTCACTGCCGAGCGGGGTGTACTTCTATTCGATGCGGGCGGGAGATTTCGTGCAGCACCGGAAATTGATGCTGGTGAAGTGATCGATGTGCCGGGGCGGTCCCGTCCCGCAATGCGGGAGGATCGCCCCTCCAGAGACCGCTCGACGTCTTCGCGTTGTTGGGTGCCCGGACATGAGGGAGGATCCCTCTCCCACTGCGCTGAACGGAGCGGTCAGAGGTTGCCGATCCTGCTGATCAGACGCGTCCACACCTCGCCCCCGCTCGCGCCATTCGTCATGATGACGATGCCCGATCCCCTCGCCGGATCGAACTGGCTGAAGCATCGGAAGCCTGATTGATTCGACCCGCTGTGATGGATGATGTCCCCCTGCCCCGTCGTATTGATCGCCCACCCGAGACCCCAGTACACGGCCGTGGCCCGAGCACGGCCAGGACGTTCCATCGGTTCCCGCGAGGGGACAGAGACCTGATGCGTGAGCATGGCGGCAGTTGAACGCGGCGAGAGGAGTCCGCCGGCAGTGCCGGGATGCATCAAGGCAATGATGAACTGCGCGTAGTCGTCCGCGGTGGTGTACAGGGTGTACGCAGCGTTGGCATGCGTGTAGCGGGTGGTGGTGTTGTAGCTGCCCTCAGCCGAGTGCCCGGCTGCGATGAGCCGGTCAATATCCTCCCGCCAGGTGAAGGACATTTGCCGGAGTCCGAGGGGAGTGAATATCTCCCGTCCGGCAAGGATGTCGAGCGGCATCCCTGTGATCGTTTCCATCACTTGTTGCAGATAGAAGATCGCCTCACCGGAGTAACCGAAGCGGGATCCGGGAGGAAAGTGTATCGGCAGAGGACCGTCGCGCTCGTCATCTCCCCGGCGCCAGTTCGGGAGACCCGTCGTATGCGACAGGACCATCCGTGCCGTGATGCGTTCATACCCGGGCTGGCCGCGCATTGATGGAAGATCGAGATACTCGACGAGTGGCCGGTCGAGGTCCAGGACATTCTGCTCTGCGAGGCGCAACGCGATCACCCCGAGAACGGGTTTGGACATCGAACACGCCTCGAACATCGTGGAATCCGTAACGGTCGTGCCGTACATCGCATTGGCAACCCCGTACTGATGCGACCACACGACGCTCTGCTCGTGGATGAGAGCAATGCTCACGCCCGGCACGTGCATCTCGCGCATGAGACGTGGCGTGAGCGTATCGATGATCGACGCGATCGTCTGCCATGAAGGGAGAACGACGGCGGATGGATCGATCAGGTCCAGGGCAAGTGCGGTGGCGGAACGTACGTCCTGCTCCCGGTCGCTGAGCGCGTTGAGCAGTGCAGGGATCGCTCGTCGCGCCGGCGGGCCGATACGGCCGAGAGCATGGGCGGCGCCGTACCGGACGTCCGCATGCTCATCCGCCAGCGCGGCGGTCAGGTCCATGGCCGCCGGCGCGGCCACGGGTCCCATCTTTCCCAGGGTGATGGTCGCCGCAGCGCGGGAGGCACGATCGGTGCCGTGCAGTCTCCTGGTCATTTCAGGAACGGCGGGTGTGCCGATCGATGCAAGCGCAGTGGCGGCCTTCCCGACCACGAATGGATCAGTATCGGACAGGCACAGGGCCAGCGCGACAACGGTCCGGACACCACCACCGGAGACCAGTCCGAGCGCAACGGCAGCTTCCTCGCGGACGTACGCGCTGGTATCGGCGAGTACGTCGACAAGAGCGTCCTCTGCCGCACCTGCCGCCTGTCCAATGATGCCCAGGGCTCTGGCAGCTCCCATACGGACGCGGAAATTGGTATCGGCGAGTGCGGAGACGAGGATAGGCATCGCGGGCAGACCCGCTGAGGCGAGTCCCGTAGTGGCTTCCCAGCGCCTGACAGGATCCCTGTCACCGAGGAGTGTGCGGTGGCGTGTGATGTCGACGCCCGCATCATGTTGTGCCGCTGCCGTGCTGGTGGAGAGGATGAGGATGACCAGAAGCACGGTGATCGAGATCCTACGGAGATGCACGTTCATATGCGCGTAAACGCCGCGAGGTCCGTGAAGTGTCGTTCATAGGCGAAGAGTATCGGAAGCCCGCCCGTGTGGATGAAGATCGTCGGTAGAGAACGGTCCAGAACCCCCGTCCGTGCCAGATCCATGAGTCCTGCCATCGCCTTGCCTGTGTATACCGGATCCAGCAGGAGTCCTTCGAGCCGTGCTGCAGTGATGATCGCTTCGCGCGCCGGAGCGGTAAACGCGCCGTACGCTTCGTGATAGCGGTCATATACCTCGACAGCATCCCGGCCGGGCACATCCTGAGAGCCGAGGATGTCTGCACATTCGGCCATGAGCTCCGTTGTTCTGTCAACGATCTTTGCCGCCGTACGTGACACACTGATGCCTATCACGCGTGCGTCCTGCAGGAACATCGTTGCGCCGAGGATCGTGCCGGCGAACGTGCCACACGACCCGACCGCCAGGACGATCTGTACCGGTCCGGGGCCACACTGTCCGGCGAGTTCCTGCATTGCCCGGACGTACCCGAGCGTTCCTACGCCGGTGCTGCCTCCGATGGGGAGGGTGAACGGGCGGCGCCCGGCCCGGGCCAGCTCTCCGGCCCATACCTCCATCGAGCCGGCGAGCGCATCGTTATCGTCATTGTCCGTGAGATACCTGATCTCCGCGCCCAGGATGTTCTCCAGGAGCAGATTTCCCTGATGCTCATGGACATCGGGACCGCCGAGAACCAGCTTCACATCGAGCCCGAGCTGCCGTGCAGCGGCGGCGGTCATCCGTGCATGGTTGGATTGGGTCCCCCCGATCGTAAGAACGACATCGTACTTCCCCTGGATGACCCCGGCGAGGTCGTACTCGAGCTTCCGCGCCTTGTTCCCGCCCATGGCGAGCCCTGTCTGGTCATCCCGTTTGATGAACAGCCTGTCCAGCCCGCAATAGTGCGCCAGACGCGGTGCCTCCTGAAGCGGCGTGGGAAGCGCCGAGAGTGGTATGCGGGGGATGGAGTCGAGGGTGCGCATGGATGCCGTTGACTACCAGATACTATGGAATTGCCACGGGAGTTTCAAGGGGGAGAAGGGTGGATCACGTGTCGTTGGATCGTCAGCGAAGGAGAACCATCTTCCGCGTCTGCTCGAACGACCCAGCCCTCAGTGTGTACAGGTACATCCCCGATGCAAGGCCCGTCGCGTCCAGTACCGCTTCATGGCGGCCCGGGGCCACCGTCGAGTCGACCAGGACACGCACCTCCTTGCCCAGCAGATCGAATACCGAGAGGCGGACACCTGATGTGACCGGGACCTCGTACACGATGGTGGTCGTGGGATTGAACGGATTCGGGAAATTCCCGGCGAGCGAGAATGTGCGCGGAAGATCGAGGGAGCCCGTATCGGTGGCGGGACCCGTGACGCGGTACAAACGGCCGGTCCCGTACGCCACGACGTAGAGTTCGCGATCGCGGTCCTGGGCGAAGGAGGAGATGGTGTGGGGACTGTCGAGGAGCAGCGCATTGGTTGGCGGTTGTGATCCGTGCAGGGCCAGCGCCCAGATGCGTCCGCTGGCGTAATCACCATAGACGTACCGTCCCTTCAGCGATGGAATGGCACTACCACGGTACACGTAACCTCCGGTGATGGAGACGTCGCCTGCGCCGCGGCCATAATCCCAGAGCGGCAGGATCGTACCGGCGGTGTCCCTGCAGTCCGGATTGACATTCGGCGTACAGATCGTGCCTTCCATCAGTCGCCATCCGTAATTACCGCCGGCGACGATCGTGTCGACCTCCTCACGGGCCCCCTGTCCGACGTCGCCGGCCCAGAGCGTGCCCGTCTCCGCATCGAAGCTGAACTTCCACGGGTTTCTCACGCCGTAGGCATAGATCTCCTTGCGGTAACCCGCGGAGTTGGCGGCGAATGGATTGGATGGGGGGATGCTGTAGTTGTACGGGAACGTGGCAGCGTTGACGTCGATCCTCAGGATCTTCCCCAGGACGGTCGTCAGTGTCTGACCGTTGTTCTGCGGATCATTGCCCGAGCCGCCGTCACCGAAGCTGATGTAGAGATACCCATCCGGTCCGAATGCGATCTTGCCACCGTTGTGGTTTTCGTACGGTTGGTCCTGCGACAGGAAGACGGTCTCGCTCGTTGCCAGTGCAGAGTCGGGGTTTGAAGCACTTACGGTGTACCGTGCGACGTATGTTTTCAGTGCGCCGGAGGAGGAACTCGTATAGTTGATGAAGAACTGTCCGTTCGTGGCATAGTTGGGATGGAACGCAAGTCCGAGGAGGCCGGTCTCGCTGCCGGTTGACGATACCATACCGGAGAGATCGAGGAAGAGACGCCGCTGCGGAGATGGGGCTGTCGGGTGGAAGACCCAGATCTTGCCGCGTTGTTCGACAACGAACAGGCGGTCTGTTCCATCGCCCGGCGAAACGCACTCAATGGGGCGTGAGAACGCGGGCAATGAAGGAAATGCATCGACGAGAGAGATCTGGGCCGGAAGCTGTCCGGCGCAGAGGAACAGGCACAAACAGATCCACCTGGCGCGTATCATGACTGATCACCCCCTCTGGTTATTCGTTCTGTGGCACTACCGCATGAGCACCATCTTGCGCGTTTCAATGTATCCTCCGACGACGAGGCGGTAGAAGTACACGCCTGATGCGAGTCCGCCCGCGTCGAACCGGGCTTCGTGCTCACCCGCTGCTTTCGGTTCGTCGACGAGAGATGCCACCTGCCGGCCAAGGATATCGAAGACGTGCAGACGGGTCCACACCGCGCTCCGGGCGGTGCCCGAACCCCCGTGGCCCACCATGTAGCGTATCAGGGTGGTCGGATTGAATGGGTTGGGGTAATTCTGTATCAGCGCAGATGCCGTTGGCGCGGACACCGGGTCGCTGACATCCGTGGGTTCTTCACCACTCCAGGCCCCCACCGCGAACGCAGGGGAGACGATCATATCGGCGGCATGGCCCTGGGCATCCGTGACCCTGATGCGCAAGTCCACGGCAGAGGAATCCTTGAGCGTGGTTCCCGCAAGGGAGGAAGTGAAGATCGTTCCAGGACCTGATCCGCTGACGGCCGTTGCCGTCACCGGAATCGGGATCCAGGGTCCGGTTCTGCCGGCGCGGAAGAACACACGTGTCGAGTCGACGACGGGGACCGTTCCGGGTATCGGGAGTCGCGCGGAAAATCGTACCGTGGGAGCACTTCCGTGCCCGGTGCTGTCCGTCGGGAGGCCATCCTCGCCGAGCACGGCGAAGGAGGTGATGAGCGGAGGGTCCGGCATCGCGTTCACCAGGTTTACGGAATTGGTCAGGGACACCGTACCGCGGAAACCACGGAGGAAATAGTTGTCGGATGTCAGAACGAGGTGGTGCCAGGTTGCGGGAAGGGCGATCGGTTCCCGTGGCGCCGCGATATCGCCCGTGTGTACGGGTTGCCATCCTGCGTTGTAGATGGTGTACGTGCCGCGCCGCGCATCGTGATAGCGGTCTTCGAGCAGGCTCCCACGGAAGTTCGGACTGAACTGTATGGACGTCCCCGAGTAATTGTTGTACGACAGACTCAGGATGTGCAGTGGTGCCCTCCCGAAGTGCATGGTGCCACCCTGGGGGAAACCGGCGATCACCGCGGAACGCTGGGACGGCAATGATGCGATGATGCTGTCGTTGCTCACCGAAAGATAGCGCGTCGAATAGTCGAGGACATCCGTCGCGAGATCGCTTGCGTTCACATGGAACGCGGGCGAGACATAGTGCGCCTGGTCCTGCGAGCCCATCATCGACAGATGCATATGCACCTCGCCGGTTCCGGTCTGCACGGTGTCGTAGTCGATCTGGACGGGGTTAAAAAAGTCCTGTCCGGCAACAGACTCGACCGCGATGACATCCGCATAGAGCTTTGCCTGCACTGTTCCGGGAGGCAGCGCGAAGATCAGCTGCTGCTTCACATACCCGGTCTCGGCAGGCATCCGGGTGGTGCTTGCCTGAAGTCCCTTGAAGGACGCGTACTGGGGGATGACAACGCGGCCGCCGTCGCGCCAGTCGAAATGACTTTCGACGGGAAGAAATGTGATCCGGCTCGAAGCGGGACTGACGGGGAGTGATGCGGTCCCTACAGGGAATCGTCCGTAGAGCGCATAGCTCGAAGGGAGCGTCACCACGAGCGTACGTTGTGTCTGGTCTGTCGGTGGGAATGGTGTGCCGGTATCGTCCGTTCCGCTGAGCTGCACCGAATGAACCGCTTCGGAGGGATCGAAATGGAATGAGGCACTCCCCGCAAACGGCAGTTGTTCCCGTATGACCATTGCGCCGGTACCCGGGAATGCCACCACGAAGTCATACGGTCCGGCCGTGGCTCCAGCGACCTGCGCATGTTGCTTGTCGATCCAACGGACCCGTGGGCCGAGTCTTGACGAGACAGGCAGGATCACGGAATTCTCACTGGCACCAATGAATGTGAACGCAGGAGTGCCAAAGGACAGGAGCATCTGCGACGTGCGTGCGAACGCCCACGGGATCCCGAGCGTGTCCTTTGTGCCGTTCAGGAACACCATGCCATCGCGGATCCTGATGTCGTCATCTACCAGGGGTACCAGTGCGTTGTTCACGGTGAGCGTGATGACCACGCCCCGTCGTTCGTCCGGTGCGAGTGTGAATGCCGGAGGGAACGCGGTGAGGCCCACGCCATTGCCCGTGCCTGCCACGCTCCAGGAATAGTCCTGCGGCACAATGCCATGGTTCTCCACGAACACCGTATCTGTCGTGGTCCATACCGATGCCGAGGCATCGTCGAGGCCGAAACTGAGATGACCCGGGAAGGCGTAGGTGGTGAGGCCAAGTGCACGCAGCGCGTCGACACGGCCCGCCCCCTGCTGGAGAACGGGCAGCCCGAGATCGCGCGAGGAGTTCATCAGGATCGCTTTGAGAGCGGCCGGGGTGAGGGCCTTGTCTCTGGAGCGGAGCAGCGCCGCAATGCCGGTGGCCATGGGCGACGCCATCGATGTTCCCGATTTGAGCGCCGATCCTCCTCCGGGTGCAAGGGACCAGATCATATCGCCGGGTGCTGCAATATCCGGTTTGATCGCGAACGTACCTCCGGCGGGTCCCTTGGAGGAATATTCTGCCCGCCGGTCGGCAGAATCCACCGCTCCCACGGTGATCGCAAGCCGGGCCGTACCGGGGCTTCCCACCGATTCCATCGCCGTATAATAGTAGTTGTCCTCTTTCCCCTGATAGGGGGTGTATCGACCTGCATTTCCGGCGGAAACGCAGAAGGTAATGCCGAGGCGAGTGGCGTTGTCGACGGCGGTCGAGAGCGCGTCGTCGGGATCCCCGTAGTCGGAACCCAGGCTCATGTTCACGATATCAGGGCGGTCGGACGGATCACCGTCACCGTTGGGGTCGGCGAGTTGTTCGATCGCGGCGAGGATGTCCGCTTCCCGCCCCCGGCCGCGATCGTTGAGGACCTTATATGCCAACAAACGGGCATGGGGAGCAACCCCCTGGATACCGTCGGCATCCGCCGCTACGATCCCGGCGACATGGGTCCCGTGTCCGTTGTCATCCATCGGGTCAGGGTCGCGGTTGACGAGATCGTAGCCGCCGATCACTTTGAAGCCCGTGCCGATCCCTCCTCCGAGTGCCGGGTGCAAATAGTCGATCCCGCTGTCGAGGATCGCTACGAGGACTCCGTCGCCCGTTATCCCATAGCTGGCCCACGCTTCGCGTGCATGGATCTGGCGCAGACTCTTCTCGACGTGGGCTTCATACGATTTTGCCCGGTGTACTTTCCTGACGTAGGGAAGGCGTTCGGCGGTTTGGATGTCGCGTTCGTGCAGGGTCAGTGCGGCACCGAAGAACACCTGGTGGTAGTAATGGTCGTGCGAAAGGCCTGCTATGCTGAATCCCTGTCGGGAGAGATCTGCTGAGAATTGTGCGAAACGGTCGTGATACGGTGGCGCAGGCGCGGCGGTCAACGGGCGGATAGCCTGGATGAGCCGGGGCGGCTCGGCAAACTCCACGATCACATCGATCAGACTGTCCCCGACCACATGCATGAGCGGGGGAGAAGAAGAAGGTCGCACCGCTGCCGGCTGCTGCGCACGGCCCACTGTGAGTGAAAGGTGCAACGCCAACGCCACGGCCAGGAGAATGCGCATACTGCGATCGCTTGAGTGAGAGAACAGGGGAGGAGGGCACGATCAGCGGCGCTCCAGTCCTCCATAAAACGTAAAGAGATGGGTAAATGTTCCATCATACAGGCGATGTGCCCGCACGACGCGGCCGCCCCGTTGGCCCCTTCCGGACAAGTGTCACGTACGGGCAGGAACTGGTGTCTTTTCAAGTAAAATGCGCTACATTACTGACACCATTTCAACAGGAGAGTCCATGCGTCGTCTGACTTCACTGCTCATGGCGGTCGTGTGCGCTGCTGTCATCGGAAATGCGCAGACGGCCTCGCTGCGTGCCACGCTTGACAGCATCGCCGGGAGTATCCATGCGAAGGTTGGCATCGCCGTTTATGACATCGACTCACCCGACACACTGACGGTCGGGGGTGGCGGGCGGTACCCCATGCAAAGCGTCTACAAGCTCCCGCTCGCGATGGCGGTCCTCCATGCCGTGGATCAAGGGAAGCTGTCGCTGACACAGAAGGTGCGCCTCCGCAAGAAGGAGCTGCTGCCGAACACCTGGAGTCCCTTGCGTGACAAGTATCCCCGTGGGAACGTCGATGTGACCCTGGACGAGATCCTGCGGTTCACCGTGGCGCAGAGCGACAATAATGGATGTGACATCCTGTTCCGCATGATGGGAGGGCCGCCGGCAGTGGAGCGCTTCATCCACTCGCTGGGAGTGACCGCGATCGCGATCAGGAATACTGAGGCGGAGATGCATCGCGACGGGACGGCGCAGTACCGCAACTGGTGTACCCCGGGAGCCATGGCACTCTTGTTGAAGAAGCTGCAACGCGGCGAGGCTCTGGCCCCGGCAACGACGGCACATCTGCTGGATATCATGGAACGAACGACCACCGGTCCGGGGCGCATCAGGGGGCTGCTCCCCGGGGGAACGGTGGTCGCCCATAAGACCGGTTCGTCGGGTGAGTATGGCGGGATGATCCCTGCGACCAATGACGTTGGCGTGATCACGCTTCCCGATGGCCGCCATGTTGCCCTCGCGGTCTTCGTGTCTGATGCAAAGGAAGAGGAAAGCAGATGTGAGGAGGTGATCGCGGCGGTGGCGCGTGCGGTGTGGGATGCCTCGGTGCGGTAGCCAGAGGGGACCGAGACGTTGATTCTCGTCGGGTTGTGAAGTACATTACGCACAGCTTCGTATTGATCCACACGTCCGACCCCGCCGTGCTGCGCATGCCGTGCGCGGCGTGGTTCTGATCGTCGTGAATCCGCCCGCCCCCATACGATCAGGATGCTACGTGCCAGCAGGGGACATCGCAGGCAGCGCGCGGACCGGACCAATTCCTCACTGCACAAGGATCCCACCATGCACCATGCTCTCGCCACCGTTGCGCTGCTCCTGGTATCTGCGGCATCGTCCGTTGCCGCAACCTGGCACCCACTCTTCAATGGCCGCGACCTGACCGGTTGGGAACAGCGGAACGGCCAGGCCTTGTATACCGTTGTCGATGGCGCGCTCGTTGGAACGACCGTCACCGGATCCCCGAATAGCTTCCTCTGCACCACCGCATCGTATGGCGATTTCATCTTCGAGTGCGAGTTCATGGCCGATTGGGGTCTGAATTCCGGCATCCAGGTCCGCAGTGAACAGTCACCCGCCGTGCGCGGAGGACGGGTGCATGGGTATCAGGTCGAGATCGATCCATCCGACCGTGCATGGACCGGCGGCATCTACGATGAATCGCGGCGTGGTTGGCTGCAGACCCTCGAGGCACAACCGGCGTCCCGGCAGGCGTACCAAAAGGAAGGATGGAACCGCGTGCGGGTCGAAGCCCGCGGGCCGTCGATCCGGACATGGGTGAACGGCATCCCCTGTGCCGATATCCTGGATACGACCACGCCGCGCGGCTTCATCGGCCTGCAGGTCCATGGTGTTGGGAACGATCCGGCGAAGGCCGGCATGCGGGTGCGCTGGAAGGACATCCGCATCATGACCACCGGCCTCGACGCAGAGTGGACGAAGGAGACCGGGACCATTCCTCAATACAACTATGTGCCGAACACGATCAGCGATCGGGAGCGCGCCGATGGCTGGAAGCTCCTCTGGGATGGACGGACGACCACGGGTTGGCGCGGCGCAAAACTCGAGACGTTCCCCGCGGCGGGCTGGGAGATCAGCGATGGGGCCCTCACCGCGGCAGAAGCCGGCGGGTTCGAGTCGCGCATGGGAGGAGACATCGTGACCATGGACGAATATGCGAATTTCATCCTGACCGTTGATTTCCGGATCACCGCCGGCGCGAACAGCGGGATCAAGTACTTCGTCGATCCGGGATTGAACAAGGGTGAAGGCTCGGCCATCGGATGTGAGTTCCAGATCCTGGACGATGCAGTGCACGAAGATGCGACAAAAGGTGTGAACGGGAACAGAAAACTTGCGGGTCTCTACGACCTGATCCCGCCACAGCATGTGCGATTCAACGGGATCGACGAATGGAACCGCGCGACGATCGTCGTGAACGGGCGCCACGTCGAGCACTGGCTGAACGGATTCAAGACGGTGGAGTACGAACGCGCCACGCAAATGTGGCGTGCGCTGGTCGACCACAGCAAGTACGTTGTCTGGCCGGCGTTCGGTGAGTCACCGCGGGGCCATATTCTCCTGCAGGACCATGGCAACCGTGTCTCGTTCCGGAGCATCAAGCTCCGCCAGCTGCCATAACGGACCATGAGCTCCAGGGCGATCATGGGCGCCACGCCCCCGATCGTCCCGGTATCGCTCGATCATCAACGCATCAGAGGGATCCATGAAGAACACGCGGAGAGAGTTCCTCAAAGGGGCCGGGGCAGCAGTGACCGGCGCCATGCTGGGCGGTGCGGGATTCACGGCGTCCAGCTACGCACGCATCATTGGTGCGAATGACCGGGTGTCGGTCGGCGTGGTCGGGTTCTCTGACCGCGCGAAGGATGCGCTGCTGCCGGCCTTCTGGACTCATGCCGACGCGTTGGATTTCGAGATCATCGGGGTTTCGGACATCTGGAACCGCAGGAGAGCCGAAGGACTTGCGTACGTGAAGGATAGAACGGGCAAGGCCGTCCGGGCGTACAGGAACAACGACGAATTGTATGCCGACAGGGACGTCGATGCCGTCATCATCTCTACTGCCGACTTCCAGCATGCCCTGCATGCCGTGGAGGCGGCGCAGAACCGCAAGCACGCGTATGTGGAGAAGCCGTTCGCCGAGACGATGAGAGACAACCGACTCGCGCTGGAGGAAGTGAAGAAGGCGGAGATCGTCCTGCAGGTCGGCTCCCAGCGGCGCAGCGGTCCGAACTACCAGAAGGCGGCGGAGTATATTGCGTCGGGGAGATTCGGCCCCATGACGATGGTGGAGATGTCGTGGAACATCAACCAGCCGGGGCGCTGGCGCCGGCCCGCACTCGTGGCGGATATCAAAGAAAGCGACACCGATTGGCGCCGGTATCTCATCGGCCGGCCGTACGAAGCGTGGGATCCGCGGAAGTACGTCGAGTACCGCCTCTTCTGGCCCTACTCCTCCGGTATCCCCGGACAGTGGATGTGTCACCAGATCGACACCGTGCATTGGTTCTCAGGATACAAGTTTCCGCGAACCGTGACCGCCAATGGTGGCATCTACATGTGGGATGATGGCAGGAAGAACTTTGACACCATGACGGCGGTGTTCGATTTCGGTCCGTACGATCACCCTCATCAGAAGGGGTTCCAGGTCGTGTATTCGTCGCGCATGCACAACAGCGCCGGCGGGGTCAAAGAGATCTACTATTCGAACGGGGGCGAACTCAACCTCGACACGAACCGGGTGACGGCGAACGGCGGCCTGCAGCAACGCGAGGCGTCAGCCATGGGTCTACAGCCGAACCTGCTGCCGGAGACGGAGCTCACCGACGCGTCGGTCCGCGCCCAGACAGCCGCGGCGACGGGAGTGGATCTCATGACGAGTCTCCACATGCGGAACTGGCTCGAATGCATCCGCAGCGGGCAGACCCCGAACGCACCGGTCGAGGCGGGCTACTATCACTCGGTCTCCACGATCATGACCACCGCCGCACTGCATACCGGAAAAGCTGTCACGTTCGATCCAACGACGCACGAAGTCCTGGCGGGTGGTGAGGTGTTCGAATTCTGAATCCCGATGTCTGATGGCCGATAGCTGAAGCGAAAGCGACCATGAACGTATGATCAGGCTCATTCGGACGAATCCTGAGAATCCGGATTTTCTCCATCTGGTGGCGTTGCTGGATGACCATCTGGCGCGGATCGATGGAGATGATCACCCGTACTACGCCCGGTTGAATGCCACGGACGTCCCGGGAAACGTGGTGCTGGCGTATACGAACGGGGGGGTGGTGGGATGCGGTGCGGTCCGGCCGTTCCAGGAGGGAGTGATGGAGGTCAAACGCATGTTCGTGCTGCCGGCGTGGCGCAGGAAGGGGATCGCCGGATTGATCCTCGCGGAGCTGGAGGAGTGGTCGAGAGGTCTTGGTGCGAACATGTGCGTCCTCGAAACCGGCAAACAACAGCCCGAAGCTCTCGCTCTGTATGCCAGACATGGCTATGAGCAGATCCCGAACTACGGGCCATTCATCGGCATTGCCAACAGTATCTGCTTTCAGAAGACGGTCGGCTGATCTCCTGCCCGCCGGGCGTTCTCTCCGCATCCCTTTCATCCCTTCTGATACAACACTTCGACCCCCCTCGGTCCCTTAACGAGAAGCTGCGCGCAGCACGATTCTCACCTGTGAGAACTCGTGCGTCGTTACGATGATCCCGCCGCCGGTGTGGGTTGCCGGCGATGGACACCGGGCGATCTTCAGGCAAAGAGGGTTGCTCCATGCTCCTTTCTCCCGGTCGCCTCTGAGGACACCGGGAGAAGTGGTAACGCTCATTGACAGATTCCCGAAAATAAGACAAGAGAAGTCTCCTTTTCCTGATTTCAGGAATCTTCATAGTATGAGAGATGGGTAACACAGGCAAGAAGTGCCGCAAAATGAGGAAATTCTGCAATTATATATAAGACAAAAAGACTCTTCTATTGGCATATGTCTTGCACATTAGTAGATCACCTACACGGATGTGATCCCTTCATGCAGATTACTCAAGCTTCAGAATACGCGGTACGAACGATGCTGCATCTCGCGAGCCTGCCGCCCGGAACCACGACGAACGTCTCGAACATCGCGGCGGAGTGGGAGATACCACAGACGTTCCTTCGCAAGATCGTCTCGAGCCTTTCCCGGTCAGGACTCATCAATACCCAGCGAGGTGTCGGCGGTGGTATCCAGATGAGTGGTGATGCCGACATGATCACGCTTCTGGAGATCATCGAGTCGGTGGAAGGGCCGATCTCCCTGAATCAGTGCCTCATGGGCGAGAAGATCTGTCCCCGTGACGGTTGGTGTCCCGTCCATACCGTCTGGATGGAAGCCCAACAGAAACTCCGGAATCACCTGGCTGCCCGCACACTTACGAGCCTGGCAGCAGAAGCAACGACCAACAAGCGGGCGTACAAGGACCTCATCGGCACGAGGGATCAGTCCTCCACACCAACTGATTGAAGCCATGTCGACACAGCGCTCATTCAACGTAGAGATCCCGGACGTCACCTACTGGCAGCGTCAGGTGAAGTGTCAGTGGGGTTGCCCGGTGCACACCGATGCCCGTGGCTATGTCATCGCCATCGCCGAGGGCAGGTACGAAGAGGCGTATGCGATCGCGCGTGGTCCGAATCCCTTCGCATCCATCTGCGGACGCGTGTGTGGGGCACCGTGTGAAATGGAATGCCGGCGGGGGAGCATCGACGATCCGGTGACGATCCGCGCGCTCAAGCGCTTCGTGACGGAACGTTATGGCGCGGAAGCCGGCGATCCCAGGGCGACCCTCCGTCACTCGACCGCACGCCGTGATCCTCTGAACCCGAAAGCCGGGACGCGCGTTGCCGTTGTCGGTTCCGGGGTGGCGGGGATGACCGCTGCGCATGACCTTGCTCTGCTCGGCTACCAGGTCACCGTGTTCGAAGCCGGCCGCGTGGCGGGCGGCATGTTGATGACGGGCGTGCCGACCTACCGGCTCCCCCGCGACCTCGTCCAGGCAGAGATCAACGCCATCCTCGGGCTGGGCGTACAGTTGCGCCTGAACACCCGGATCGGCGAGCACGTTACGCTCCAAGAACTCCGCAGGGATGGATTCGCTGCGATCCTCATCGCCGCCGGCCTGCAACGTGGGCGTGATCTCCGGATCAAGGGCTCCGACCTCCATGGCGTTGTCCACGGCATCGATTTTCTGAAGACCCTCAACTCCGGCGGTAACATCACGCTCGGTGACTCCGTCGTCGTCATTGGCGGCGGCAACGTGGCGTTCGACGTGGCCCGCTCCGCGGTCCGCATCGGCGGGGTGTTCCGTGCCGAATCCCAGGATTTCTACGAGGCCGCCGATGCATCACGGCAGGCCCTGCGTCACGGTGCCAAGCACGTGCACCTGGTGTGCCTCGAATCGCGCGACGAAATGCCCGCGGATGAGATCGAGATCACCGAAGGCGAAGAAGAAGGCGTGATCGTGCACCCCTCCCGCGGACCTCTGGAGATCGTGGGGAGCAATGGCCACGTCACCGGTCTGGCGACGCGCAAGGTCCTGTCGGTGTTCGATGCGCAGGGGCGATTCGCTCCGGTGTATGCCGACGAGCCCGGGGAGGTCATCCCGGCGAGCACCGTGATGCTCTCCATCGGTCAGACCGTGGATCCCGGCTTCACGGCGGGTGAGTCCGCGCTTGAACTCACCCCCGGTGGTATCATCAAGATCGATCCGACGACCAAGGCGACGACCATCCCCGGGATCTTTGCCTGTGGTGATGTTGCGGAGGGCGCACGGCTGTTCATTCACGCTGTTGCATCCGCGCAGCGCGCCGTGGTCTCGATCGATGAGTATCTGCGGGAGGGTTCCCTGCACGAAGTGCGGACCGGGACATTCACCATGCCCGCTCCGTCGCACACCATGCGTGATGCCTATCTGCAGATCGAGCGCTCCGACCCACCCGCACTGAATCCGCAGGGGCGCGCGTCCTCCGATGCCCTGGTCGAGAAGTGCTTCGATCCGGGCGTAGCGGGGGAACAGGGGAGCCGCTGCCTGAAATGCCATATCAACACCATCTTCAATGGTGATGCGTGCATCCTGTGCGCGGGATGTGTGGATGTGTGTCCGACCTACTGCCTCGCCCTGGTGCCACTCTCGCAGATCGTCCGCGAGCCGCGGCTCGAGCTGGCGCTGGTGGAGCGCTATGGAGCGGACGCAGAGGGCCTTGCGGCCGGCGCCGGACCGGAGGCCCTCCGGACCCTCGGGTCGGCCATGCTGAAGGATGAAGAGCTCTGTGTACGGTGCGGCTTCTGCGCGAAGCGTTGTCCCACGGGCGCGATCACGATGGAGCACTTCACGTGCGCGCACCAGTTGTCGATCGAAACCAGATAGGAGCGGTCATGCTCGTCTCCCTGTATTTCCTTGTCTTTCTGAGCGTCGTCCTCGGCATCATCTTCGCGCTCGGGTTCGTGTACGCCGCGAAGACGAACCAGTTCAAGAACGTGGAAGAGCCGAAGTACCAGATGCTGCGCGACGACGATTGAACCGGAGGCCCGCCGTTCAGGGGAGCGGCGGGCGTTCGGGTCACCCTGTCTGTTCCACACCGAAACCCAAACGGGAGTGCACCGTGAAAAAGAAACCCACACGTATGCAGCAGCCGGAGATCGACCGGCGGACATTCCTGAGCACGCTGGGCTGGCTCGGCGTCGGATTATCGGGCGCGGTCGGCGTGCTCGGTAATCTGATGTACCTGAAACCTGCCGTGGACTACGGCCCGCCCACGCGCATCCGCGTCGGACGTCCGGATGAATACACCGTCGGCATCAAGGAGACCCGGGAGAACGAACGCGTCGTGGTGGTCCGGGAGAAGGAAGGATTCGCCGCGATCTCCGTCACGTGCACCCATCTCGGTTGCACGGTCCGGGCGACCGAAGGCGGGTTCGAATGCCCGTGTCATGGCAGTCAGTTCGACAACGACGGGTTCGTGACCGGCGGTCCGGCGCCCTCGCCTCTGGCGTGGTATCAGGTGAGCATCGCACCCAACGGCGAACTGGAAGTCGACAAGAACGTGAAGATCCCCGCGGGAACGTATCTCCGCGTGTGAGCGCGGGGCCACCTGCTGCAACCCATTTCACAAGCCGGAATACAGATGATGCAAGCGCCCACTCCCACGCCCGACAAGCGCACCGCGGTCGGGATGTTCTTCGAATCGGTCTACCGGTCGATCTTCCGGTATGGCCGCCTGCCCCGCGATGGTGAAGGGGCATCCTATGCGGTGTTCAACAGTCTGTTCCTGCACATCCATCCCGTGAAGGTCGCGAAGCACTCGCTGCGCTTCACGTACACGTTCGGCCTCGGGGTGATCGCGACGTGCCTGTTCGTGTTCCTGACCTTCACCGGCGTCTGGCTCATGTTCTACTATTTCCCCTCCGCCACCGAGGCCTACGGCCGCATGCTCGACCTCCGGTCGGCGGTGGATTTCGGGTTCGTGCTGAGGAACGTGCACAAGTGGGCGGCCGAAGCGATGGTCTTCTTCGTCGTCCTCCATATGGCACGGGTGTTCTTCACCGGGGCTTATAAACCGCCCCGTGAGTTCAACTGGATCATCGGGATCATCCTTCTGCTGCTGACGCTCGGACTGTCGTTCACGGGGTATCTGCTCCCGTGGGACCAATTGGCGTTCTGGGCCATCACGGTCGGGACCTCGATCGCGGGCTATGCACCGGTGGTGGGGGAGCCGCTGCGCCGCTTCCTGCTGGGCTCCGACAGCGTGGGGCAGGAGGCGCTGATCCGGTTCTATGTGCTGCATGTGGTGATCCTCCCGGGGTTGCTCTCCATCTTCCTCGCGGTCCATTTCTGGCGGATACGGAAGGATGGGGGGCTGTCGCACCCCGCCGACAATGACACACCTGCGATCAAGGAGTGAGGCCATGAAGGACGTCGATACCACCCAGGTATACCCCCGTGATCCCCGGAAGACCTATGGGCTGATGGAACTCGTCAAGGGGACCAGGCCCACGGTCGGCCTCGATGAAGATACGGTGTACGCGTGGCCGCATCTGCTCGTGCGCGAGCTGGTGATCTTCCTTGTCGTCGCCGCATGCCTCCTGGGTGCCGCCTTTCTCATCGATGCGCCGCTCGAAGAGATCGCCAATCCGAATTCTCCGCCGAATCCGGCCAAAGCCCCGTGGTATTTCCTCGGCCTGCAGGAGCTGGTGAGCTATTCCGCGTTCGTTGGCGGCGTGCTGGTGCCCACCGTGATCGTCCTGGGACTCATGCTGGTGCCGTATATCGACCGCAAGAGGGTCGGCATCGGGGTGTGGTTCGCCAGAGAGCGGTGGCTCGCGAACGGCTTGTTCCTGACCTTCCTCGTTGTGATGGTCATTCTTATCATCATCGGCATGTACTTCCGCGGGCCGAACTGGGGATTCGTTCTGCCATGGGAAGCAACCACCGGTCACTAGGCCGATCATCAGGAAAGAGACTGCGATGCGTATCGGAAACACCATGAAGAGAGCGTTGCTCACGGGCGCCGTGCTGCTCCTCCTGGGCAATGCATTCATCATCTACCGCAATTACGACACCGAGTGGCGGGCCTACCAGAAGCAATATCTCGCGCTGGCGATCGAGAAGACCACGGACCCGCAGACGCGGGCGGTGCTCGAACAACGCACACCCGTCATCGAGCAGCTCGTGGTGACCGGGTTCGGCAAGCAACGGGTGGACCGCTGCATGACCTGCCACGCCGGTATCGATGACGCGCGGTTCAGTGATGCGCCACAACCGTTGCGGACCCATCCGACGATCCCCGGGAACCACCCGTACCGGACCTTCGGGTGCACGACATGTCATGACGGCAACGGCCGCGGACTGGCCACCGATGACGCCCACGGCACCACAAAGTTCTGGATGGAACCCCTCCTGAAAGGGGCCGACATCGAGTCGGGTTGTGCGAAGTGTCACGGCGTTACGCTCGCCGAGACCCCGCACCTCGCCCTGGGCGCGAGGCTCTTTTTCACCAAGGCATGCTACGGCTGCCACAAGATCGAGGGCGTGTCGGATGGAAAGCTCGGGGTGGAATTGACCCGCGTGGGCGCGAAGTGGCCTCTTGCCTATCTCGAAGAATCGATCGTGGTCCCGAAGGCCAACAATTTCGAGTCGATCATGCCGAAGATGGACCTGTCGCCGGAGGAGGTGAAGGCCCTGGTGATCTATCTGAAGAGCCTCACCGGCGAGAACCTGATGAACGGACCGGTCGAACGGTACAATGCGATCAAGGCATGGCGTGCCGAGCGTCCGAAGGACGTCCCCGTGACCGTCGAGGCCGGGAAGCGGGCCTTCGCGGACAAATACTGCGATGCCTGTCATACGATCAACGGGGTCGGTGGGAAGACCGGACCGGACCTCAGCGTGATCGGGCTGCAGCGGACGAAGGAATGGATGGTGCAGCATCATCTCAATCCGCGTTCGCTGGTGGGTGGTTCGGTCATGCCCGATCTCAAGTATGCCGCGACCGAACTTGAGGCCATCGCGTTGTACCTGAGCACGTTGAAGACGCTGACGGTGGACAACGCGGTGGTGTACGCCGTGCCTGATTCGGCCGGCGCGACACACTGACCCTGCGTGCACGGATCATGTCAGGCGAGGCACACCGGGCAGCGAAGAGGGTCATTCGTGGTCTTCAGAAGAACAGCATTCACAAAGGCGAACCGATGAAGCTTTCGAACAGGAGCAGCGCCACCGTGGCCCGGGTCTTCATTCTTCCCGGGGTCGTCCTCCTTGCACTGATGTTCATGCAGGCCGCGGGGCAAGAGGGTCCGATGAAGGCACCGACATCGACACCGGAGTCCATCGCCGCGGGGAAGGCAGTGTTCTTTGAATATTGTGCCGGATGCCATGGACGTCGTGCCGATGGCCGGGGCCCCCAGTCGATGAATCTCGATCCTCGCCCCCAGAATCTCCGGAATGCACCGTTCGTCGCGTACCTCACGGATGAACGCATGTACGGGTCCATTTCCGGCGGGGTGCGCGGCACCGCGATGCCGGCCTTCGAACTCATGATCACCGCCGACAAGCGCTGGGAGGCGATCCATTACATCCGGTCTCTCACGGCGGGTGACCAGCTCCCGATCCCCAATGGCATTATGTCGGTGCGGGTGCCCGCCGATGCCGTGAATCCGCTTGCGGACACCGCGGCGGCCGAGGCGCAGGGCAAGGGTGTGTGGCTTGCCTATTGTGCAAGCTGTCACGGTGCGCGGGGCGATGGGTTCGGACGTCTGGCCGAGAGTCTGGCCCCGCGTCCGCGCAACCTCGTGGCGGTGGTGTCGTGGGGGGAGAGGCCGTTCATCGACTATCTGGCGGAGAGCAGGCTGTTCGATTCGATCAGCAATGGCGTCCCGGGGACCTCGATGCAGCCGTGGGTGGGGGTGCTGACGGAGGTGGAGCGGTGGAGCGTGATCTCGTATCTGCGTGCGTGCGGGCGCGCGGAGCGAGAGAAGACGGAGCAGCACTAAGAGTGGATCAGTAAGCAGTACGAACCATGTGCAGAGGGATCGTGGGCGGGTGAGCCACCATCAATCAAAGGAGCAGTAGAATGGAACAACATGTAGACAAGAGCGCGAGGTGGTTTCTCTACACCGCCATCACGTTCTTCCTTGTGACGATCCTGATCGGCCTGATCATGGCGATCAAGTTCGTCGCCCCCGAGTTCCTCGGTGGCATTGCAGCACTGGGTGTCGGACGCATTCGCGTGATCCACACCAACGGCGTCCTCTTTGGCTGGCTCCTCGCCGCCGATATGGGCCTGTGCTTCTATATCGTCCCGCGCCTTGCGGGCGTGAAACTCTGGAGTGAGAAGCTCGGGCTCGCGACCCTCGGGGTCTGGGTCGTGGTCCTCCTGGGTGCGGTGGTGACGCTGGCCGCCGGCGACACCCAGGCACGGGAATATCTCGAACTCAATGTGTGGCTGGACATCCTGGTGACGATCGCGTGGGTGATGTTCGGGCTGAACATCTTCATGACGATCGCCAGGCGGAGGCATGCCAACATGTACGCCAGTCTCTGGTATATCATGGGCACACTCCTCTGGACGGCGATTCTCTGGATCGTGGCGAACCTGCCCGTGTATTCCGGCGTGAACGATGCGAACGTGAACTGGTGGTTCGGCCACAATGCGGTCGGCCTCATCTTCACACCGGTCGGCCTCGCGATCGCATACTATTTCATCCCGAAGTCCACCGGCAATCCGCTGTATAGCCACAAGCTGTCGCTCATCGGCTTCTGGACGATCGCGTTCCTGTACATCTGGAACGGCGCGCACCATATCATCTTTGGCCCCATTCCGGTGTGGCTCCAGACGGTCGCCATCCTGTTCAGTATCTCGCTCCTGATCCCGGTGTGGACCGCCGTGACGAATTTCTATGGCACCCTGCGCGGGAAGTGGGCCAGCGGCAACTATGTGGTGAAGTTCTTCATCGCCGGGACGACCTTCTACCTGCTCACGTGCTTCCAGGGCCCGATGCACTCCCTGCGCACCGTGAACATGATCGTCAGCAAGACCGACTGGATCGTGGGTCATGCGCACATGGCGGTGTTCGGCGCCTTTACGTTCTTTGCGATCGGTGGCATCTACTTCGCCCTGCCGAAGATCCTGAAGACCGACCTCTTCTCTGCCAAGCTCGCAGAATGGCACTTCTGGCTCTCGTTCGTCGGATTCCTCGGCTTTGCGATCAGCCTGTGGATCGGAGGATTCGTCCAGGGCCTGCAGTGGATGGACCCCACGATCGCATTCCTGGACACGGTGAAGGCGATGTTCCCATATTACATGGTGCGCATGTTCTCCGCCATCCTGATGGTGACGGCCCAGGTGATCTTCGCCTATAACATCTTCAAGACCGTGCGCGGAGCGTCCGCACGCGTTCAACCGGCAGTGGCCTGAGAGGAGACAAGACCATGAAACTCGAAGCGAAAGCGTTCCTCCTTGTCGTGGTAGTGGCGGCGTTCATGTTCCTGGGTTCATACTTCACGATGGTGGTCCCCCTGAGCGATCCGACGCTGAACGATCCCGGCAAGGATGCAAAACCATATACCGCGCTGGAACTCCAGGGCCGGCAGACCTATATCAGCGAAGGGTGCGTCTATTGTCACACCCAGCAGGTGCGCAGTCTCCTGGAGGAGACCCAGCGCTATGGGATGGGTGAAGAGGAGACCTTCAAACGGTTCGGGATCCGCGCCCTGATCCAGGCCCCACCCTCACAACCGGGTGAATATGTGTTCGACAAGCCGCACCTCCTCGGCACGCGCCGTACCGGTCCGGACCTCGGGCGGGTCGGCGGCAAGTACGACAATACCTGGCACCTGAATCACCTGCGCGATCCGCGCAGCACGTCGCCCGGTTCGATCATGCCTTCGTACACCTGGCTCTTCACCAAGGCCGGCCAGCCGACCCCTGACGCGATCGCCCTTGTTGCGTATCTGCAGAAGCTCGGTTCGAACATCAAGTGGCGTGAAGAAGGTGTGGCACAATATAAGATGCTGCATCCGGAACTCCAGCAGGCACCTCCGGTTGTGGCCCAGACCGCGAAGGAGGTGGCACCATGAGCGCGACAACCGATGTGCATGACGAGGTCATCCTCCAGGATGAGAAGAAGGGACCGGGGTGGTTCCTGAAGCTCGCGTATGTTGTCATCACCGCGGTGTGCATCTACTATCTCTTCACGTACTGGGACTGGAAGTCCAGCTACGATCTGCAGCAGGAACTGCTGCAGAAGCAGATGCAGGCAAAGTAGTCCCGTGTCATTGTCCGTCCGGCCCCGGTTGCGGGCCGGACGGACAACGCTGTACCATAGCCGAGACCGAATACCATGTCACGCACCAGTCCTGCGACGTACCGCGCCAAGCGTCGGGTCGTCCAGACGCTCAGTACACTCCTGATCGTCATCCTGCCGTTCCTCAACATCCTCCGCCTGGATATCCCCACACTGCGGTTCTATTTCCTTACCTCGGTGCTCTGGGTGGATGAGTTCTATCTGCTGTTCCTCGTTATCATGCTCGTTCTCTGGATCATCGTGATCTTTGCGATGGTTTATGGACGCGTATGGTGCGGATGGATGTGTCCGCAGACCGTGCTCGACGAGCTGTACTACTGGCTCGAGGGCAAGAGCCGGCGCTGGCTCCGGGTGCCGGGTGCCGGCCGGAAAACGGGGCAGGGCATCGTGCGGTGGCTCGCGCACCACGTGCTGCTGGGCACTGCCATGTTCGCCCTGTCGGTGTTCGTGGGATTCAATCTCGTTGCATATTTCGTGGATCCCTACCGGATGCTCGGGGAGATCGCCGCACTGAGCCTCGGGTCCGTGACCGTTGGCATCATCATTGGCATCGCCCTCCTGGTCTGGGTGGATGTCATGTTCTGGCGTGAGAAGTTCTGCACAAAGACCTGCCCCTATGGCATGTTGCAGGCGGTCTTCACCGACAGCAAGACACAGATCGTCCGTTATGCGACGGAGCGGCACGGCGAATGCATCGAATGCAAAGCGTGTGTGCGCGATTGTCCGATGGGCATCGACATCCGCCAGTCGCCCTACCAGACGGAATGCACCCATTGCGGCGACTGCGTGGACTCCTGTACGGCGATCCTGTCCCGGCTCAAGACCCCGCTACCGACCCTCATTGCGTTCTCGTGGGGTGAGAAAGGCGGGCCCCGCATGCGGTGGTATGAGAAGCTTGGCTTCGTCGATGCGAAGCGCTGGGGCGTCCTGGCCCTGACGGTGGTGTATGCACTGGTCCTGGTGTTCGTCATTCAGGGCCGCATGCCGCTCTCTCTCACTGCAAGCGGTGACCGGTCGACGCTGTATCATGTGACGGATGATGGACGCGTGTACAATGAATATGCGATCAAGATCAGTAACCGCAGTCTCAGCGACGACGTCGTCCTGCTTACCTGCAGCGGCGCCGATGCAGCACCCTCGCATGACTGCGCGGTAGCGTTGGACAGGAATCCGTTCCCGCTGTCATCGCGCGAGGTCCGGGCAACGACGATGCGTTTGTACCTCCCCGTGCATCGATTGCGGCCGGGTCCGAACCGTCTGCAGCTGACGGCGACAAGTACGGAGCATCCGGAGATCCATGCGACGACGGATATCGTGTTCTTCATGCCGGAGAGTGATATATCCGGAAGCGGTTCATCGACAAAGGCCCTGCAATGAAGAAAAGCATCTATGCCACGCTCGCGGTCTTCATCGCGATCCTCGTGCTCATGGCAGTGATCGCGGTCCGCACGCCCATCCACGAGGTGAAGTACGAGGATGGAAAGATCCTCGCAAAGTAGGCGCCCACAGGCATGAACACCACGTCCCTCTCCCCGGTTGCCCCGACTGTCCGATCTGAGACAGGCACCGCATGCGACCTCTGTGCGCTGCCGTTGTCGCGGCATGCGCACGACGCAGAGTGGCGTGGCAACGACTATCGCTTCTGCTGTGCCGGATGCCGTCAGGTGTTCCTCATCCTGGCCGAAAGCGGGCTGCTCGGGGGTGACTTCCGGTCGTCCGACCTCTATCAGACCAGTCTGCGTCTTGGCATCATCGGCAAGCCCGTCACGGATGAGGTTGTGGCGCCCGCGGAGGAGCACATGCCGGAGGACGGGGACGAACTCGTGCTCCACGTGGATGGCATGTGGTGTTCGTCCTGTTCCTGGCTCATCGAGAAGGTGATCGGGGCGGAACCGGGTGTGGTGCGGGCAAACGTGTTGTATGCATCCGACACCGCGAAGGTCGTCTTCCGGCCGGCACAGGTCTCCGCGGAGCACATCCGCCAGAGGATCGCTGATCTCGGCTACGCGGCGACGGAACGTGATGCTGACCCCGGTGAGCGGTCCGCCGAGCGGCGCTCGCTCCTCCTCAGGATGGGCATCGCCCTTTTCCTGATGAACAACCTGATGTTCTTCAGCTACACGCTGTACGTAGGGTACTTCCAGGACCTCCCTCCCGCGATCACGGCGATGTTCCCGTGGATCCTGTTCGGTTTCGCGCTTCCGTCGGTCTTCTGGTGTGGCATGCCCATCCACCGCAAGGCCTTCCGCAGCCTCCGGGGCGGCGTCCCCACGATGGAACTCCTTTTCTCGATCGGGATATTCTCGGCATTCTTCTTCAGCGTACACCAACTGCTGACCGGCGGCGGGAACTTCTACTTCGACACGTCTGGCGGGCTGGTGGCCCTTCTCCTGGTCGGAAAACTGATCGAGGTGAGCGCGAAACACCGGGCGTCGGAAGGTGTGCACAGGCTGTATACCATGATGCCGAAGAAGGTGCGCGTGAAAGCCCCGGAGGGAGAACGGCTGATCTCCACCGAAAAGCTCCAGCCCGGGGAGATCTTCGTCGTGCGATCGGGTGAGAAGATCCCTGCGGACGGTACCGTGGTGGTCGGAGGTGGCGTCGTGGATGAATCGTTGCTCACCGGTGAATCCCGTCTCGTGAAGAAGTGCGAGGGAGCGAAGGTGCTGGCTTCTTCCATGAACGTCAACGGCATCATGGAGGTCCGTGTCGATGCGTGCGGAAAGGACACCATCCTCTCGTCGATCATCCGCATGGTCGAGGGCGCCCTGGCCAGCAAGTCGGACCTCGAACGGATGGTGGACAGGGTGTCGCGCGTGTTCATTCCCGGCGTCCTCGTCGTGTCGGTGATCACGGGTCTCGTGATGTTCGCTCTCGGTGCGGGCATGGAAGCATCCATCCTTCGTGCGATCACGGTTCTCCTTATCGCCTGCCCGTGCGTCCTGGGCATGGCAACGCCTCTGGCGATCGCCGCGGGCATCGGCCACGCTGCACGCCGCGGTATCCTCGTCCGCGACGGGATGGTTCTGGAGGTCCTCGGATCAGCGTCTGCGGCGGTGTTCGACAAGACCGGGACGCTCACGGCGGGGAACTTTGACTGCGACGAGATCCATGGTGTGACGCCGGAAACCGGCGACCTCCTTCGTCTTGCGGCATCCCTCGAGCAGGCCTCGAGTCATCCCGTCGCGCAGGCGATCATCAGGGTGGCGCGCAAGCACCGGCTCACGCTTGCCTCCGCGACCGATGTGACGATCGTTGATGGACAGGGGATCCGTGGGACGGTCGAGGGGAACAACATCATTCTTGGCTCACGAGCATTCCTGGAAAGCAGTGGGATCCGTCCCGCGCCGGCGACCGAAGAGGCGGCTGTCCGTGCCGCCGCGTCAGGAAAGACGGTCGTGTACGGTGCGATCGCTCCTGGAGGGTCACCTGTTGCATTCGTGCTGGGCGATTCTCTCAAACCGAGCGCGCGGCCCGCGGTGGAACGACTCGGGGCCCTCGGGGTGGAGGTGCAACTGCTTTCGGGCGACATGCAGGCCACCACGGCTGCGATCGCGGGACAGGCGGGTATCGGGGAGTTCGCGGCGGGCGCTCTGCCGGCGGGGAAGATCGCAATGATCTCGCATCTGCAGCAGCAGGGGAAGAGGGTGGTGATGGTGGGCGATGGGGTGAACGATGCGCCGGCTCTGGCTCAGGCGGACGTTGGTATCGCCATGGGCGGAGGGACGGAGATGGCGATCCATGCGGCGCCGGTCACGCTCCTACGCGACGACCTGACGCTGATCCCGGAGGCGGTCGAGATCGCCCGCCGGGGCACCCGGATCATGAAACAAAACCTTGCCTGGGCATTCCTGTACAATACGATCGGGATCGCCCTCGCAGTCTCCGGGCTGATGAACCCCCTGGTGGCCGCGGGTGCGATGGTCGCGAGCAGCCTCTCGGTGGTCCTCAATTCGATGCGCGTGAACCATCCCCGCGGAGCATTCTCGAAACGGATCATCGAGATCCTCCTCCCCTGGATCGAACCCGACCCGGTGCATCCGCAGGATCGCTCGCGATGAGGCCGTCCTCGAACATCACCGGCGGTGCGATGCCAGCCGGATCGCACCCCCCCGCGCACCGTTGAAGCAGTGTCGGGCGGGACACTGCTCCGCGTGTTGGCTCACCGCATGAGGATGACCTTCCCGCTCTCGACAGACCTTCCTGTGCTGACGCGCACGATATAGACACCGCTTGCAAGCCCCGACCCGTCGAAGGTCACTTCGTGGTTTCCGGGTTCCACTGCTGCGTCAACAAGTGTCGCCGCCACGCGCCCGAGCATGTCGTACACCTTCAGCGTGACCATATCCTGGGAGGCGAGCCGGTAGCGGATCTCGGTTGACGCGTTGAATGGGTTCGGATAGACCCTTTCGATCAGCGAACCGCGGTCACCGGTATCGGGGTCTGTGCCGATACCCGCCGGCGCGTCTCCATATCGCGGCCGGGCGATCGCACCTTCGTCACTCAGTAGGGTGGACAAGAAGTTGTCCTGCAGGACCGCACCCACTGTCGTCGGAGCCCCATCCAGCAGCACCGCAGTGTGAACGAGCCGTATCCCGTGACTGTAATCCGCGTACGTTTCTCCGTGACCGTTGTAGAGTGGTTGGATCGCGCTTCCATTCAGTTGATGCCATCCGTAGATCACCACGGGCTTCGGCACCCCTGTCTTGAGATCGGTCGTGATCCTGTTGGAGATCACCACGTCCTTTTTCGTCCCACCCGTCAAGGTCCCATGAGGATAGGAGCCGAGAACGGGTTGCCTCTGGGCCCACACGATGGAGTCGTGCTGGGCGAATACCGGTACCGTGATCATTGCAGCGCTGGGAGGGATCGGTGAAGGGGCGAGCTTCAACGGGGCAGCACGATAGATATCGTTCACCATCTTGCGCGTGGGGAGCGTGCAGTGGAGTGCGTCGGCGATGCGTTGCGCCAGAAGTGGGGTCATCGGGATGAGGAACGAACGGTCATCCGGTCCGACCGCCAGGTACTCGGGCGTGACGTAGTATGTCAGACTGCGTTCCACACCATTGACCATGGCCGCGGCGGTGATGGGGACGAGCGTTCGCAGGAATGCCGGGATGTTGCCCGACGTGACAAGCCGGAACAGCGTGTCCTCTCGTGCGTCGCGTGGGAGGGGGGTGATCAATGTGATGATCGCATCGCGGGAGAGTGCGTCCACGGCGCGGGGCGGAAGGTCAAGGGTCTGTGTGGTTGCCTGCGACTGGCAGAGCAGCACTGCAAGGAGAGCGCTGATCCTGTGTGACCCCATACGATGCTCCTGTCTCTGGAAGAAACGCTGAGTCCTCGTGCGTGGCGTAGCCCCGCTCTGGACAACATCAGCCATCGCCGGCATGCTTCGTGTCACGCACCGCATGGTGATGTGCCGGGACAACGGACCATGCGGTGGACATTCACTTCACCAGGAGCATTTTCCGGGAATATGTCGCGGTGCCGATGCGCATCCTGCAGACATAGATGCCGCTCGAAAGCCCGGCCCCGTTGAACGCGAGGGTGAAGGTTCCCGCATCACGCACCTCGTCCAGGAGCAGGGCCACATTCCTGCCCAGCACATCGCATACGGTGACGATCACGCGTTGCCGGGCGGCGAGCGAGATGGCGATGCGGGTGGATGGGTTGAATGGATTGGGGTAATTCTGTTCCATCCCATTCACTACTGGCACCTCCCGCGAATCGCTGCCCCGGACCGATGTGCCCGTGCCGGTCCACTGGAACTGGACGGCATCTGTGCGCAGGACCCTGCCGGCGATCACCGGTGACATCGCATCGGTGAGGCGCACCACGAGTGTCGTGTCCACCGGCAGATCCCGGGTCCAGAGGCGGACCCAGCCGCCGCTCCCGGCGTTCTGATCGATGAACACAGAATCGAGCCGTGTGGAGCCACACGTCAGGTCGTAGCGCGCACGCACGGTGGCGTTCACGGTCGTCGGAACGATCATCCCGACGTCGTAGGAGCCAGGTTTCAGCAGTCGCACGCGGAATTGCGCAGACACTCCCGCTGCGGGGTACGCATAGCGGCTTGTTGCGTTGAGCCCGCCGGCCGAACTGAATGCCCAGGTGCCTGTTTCACTGTAGCGGTCGGGATCACGATCATCAAGGAGTACAAAGTATTCACGGACCACACCGTGGATCGGGGTCCGGACCTCTGCATGGTAGGGGTCGTCCGTTGTGAGGATGAGCGTATCGGCATAGCTGCCGACGGCCGGGGGGACGCAGCGGAAATGCAGGACCCGCTCACCCATCGGCGGAACAGGCACCGGAAGTGCGTCGATCATCGATGTACTTCCGCGAAGCGATACTGCCGAGAGAATATGTGCGGCTGTCACTCCCGAGTTGCGCAGAGTGAGCGACCCGTTCGAGGGTTCATCAACGATGAGAGCACCAGCGTCCACGGATGCCGGTGCTTCGATCCACACGTCGCGCACGAGGGCGGTGATCCTCACGGCATCCGCACCGCATGTTGTTGCGCCCGGCGATCCAAGATACGTGAGAGTGACATGTCCGGTCAGGGGACCTGACGACCGGAGTGTGCCCACATGGGACCATGTCTCTGAGGGGAGCGGGGTGGCGAAGGATGTCACGCTCTCACTGCCGGTCTCGCCCCATCGGACCTGCCCCTTCGTACAGGGTGCGGCGGTCGCCGGAACCCGGAGGGAGAGATTGAATGTGCCAGCCTCCGGGAGCGTGAAGGTCCATCGTGCCATTGCGGAATCTCCTGCCGGGACGGTGCATGTGCGATACGATGCATCGAACCCGCTTCCCTTCACCGTGCTCCAGGAGCCGCGGGATTCGGCATACCCGGTGGCTGCATTGTCTATGATGACATCGTCCGGAAGGTATCGGATGGACCTGGTGCTCAGGTTCCCCGATGTATCGGTGGCGGCCACGCCCAGGCGGGCAAGGTCGGCGCGGGCAACCCCTGCCGTGGTCCGCCATGCGGAGGGACCCGTACGTTCGAGGGGCAGTATCCGGTATCGCTCGTATCGGTCCTTGACGGCGACAAAGGGCTCCGGTTGGAAGATCGGCTCGTCGGATCGGATGGTCCAGAGAACTCCCCCGGTGGACGCCTCCGATTCGGTGATGGTGAGTTGCGGGGCCGTGGTGTCCGCGCCACCGAGCCATGCCTGCATGGCTTCGACAGCGGTGCAGTACCGATAGTCGATGGAGGGATACCGGGCGGCGACCGCGTGCACGGCAGCATTCAGTCGCTGCAGGTTCTCCGCGAAATCCGCCTCCGGCAGGTGTGCCCAGAGGCAGACGACCTGATCGACGCCGCCCGCTGCCTGTGCGAAGAGCTTCGCGAGGAACGCCGAGTCGCCTTTCGTGATGTAGCTGGATCGGAGATTCCAGCCCCGGGCATTGCCGGGGACCTGGTAGTCGGACAGGGATGGGTGGAAGGGGACGGACGCTGATGGAGCACGTGACCAGTCGTACACGTTGTCGACCGGTTCGGTGGCGTCCGCGTGTATCCCCGGCCAGTCATTGTGCATGCTGAAGGGAAGCAGTCGGTCGATCCGTTGTTGCCAGGCATTGTCCATGGCATGCCATCCGCTGCGGAACGAGACGGGGAACACCTCCTCCTCGAGGAGCATCTCAGCGAGCGTCTGGTCGAAGTCGGGGGCGAACTCATCATACGAGATCCCCTGATTCCAGTACCAGATCCCATCGCCGTTGCGGTCGCTCCAGACCCAGGTATGATAGTGGAACGTGAGTTCATCGCCCCACTGCCGGATCCGGTCACCATGGAACCGCTTCATCAGATAGACCGGCATGGTGCTGGGCACGGGGATGTCCGTGTTCACGGACATCCGGAACATGTTGCCCGCCATCATCCACCACGTGAGCTTCATCGGAGTCCCGTGGCGGTCGGTGAGTGCGGAACGGAATGCTGGATCCATGACACGAGAGGCATTCATCGCGGGGTCGGTATATAGTGCCCCGGAGAGCGTGCAGCGGTAGTGCGCGACGTTGAGGCCCGTCCAGAGTCCCGTGTCCGATCCAATGACGAAGAGAACGCGCCCGTCGCCAGCGACGAGGTGGGCCGAGTACAGATTCAATACGGCGAACAGCAGGTACTTCATGGTACGTCCGGATGGAAAGTGTCTCCTCAAAGATACGGAATCTCGTGATCAAAAGAACGGGTGAGCCTCCGGATCCCCGCTCTCTGGCGCTGCTCGGAGGAATGTCGTATATTGACCTGACGTCTCACCCACACCTTCGGACATGCCATGGCCACCCGCGTACTCTTCTGCGCCGTACTGTTCATGATCGCTGTGCCGGTAGCTCATCTCTCCGCCCAGTGGGTGCCTCTGGGCCCACCCGGCCCGGTCTCCACGCTTGCGTCCAATGGCTCAGCGCTCTTTGCCGGGTCGATCACCGGGGGAGGTGTGTACGTCTCGACCAACGCCGGTGCGACCTGGAAACCCGCATTCACGGGACTTCCCTCGCTCGCGATCACCGCGCTCGCCGCGACACCATCGAAGGTGTATGCCGCTGTCTCCGGGGCCGGTATCTGGGCCAGTACCAACGCCGGTGCCAGTTGGACGCTCGCGAGCGACGGACTGATAAGCAACAACGTGAATGTCATCTCTGCCATCGGGAGCACGCTCTTTGCAGGGCCATCCACGTTCGGCGCGTTCCGATCAACGGACGGCGGCGCAATGTGGCTCCCCTCCGGGAAGGGACTCGGTACGGGGATGGTGCTCACCTTTCTCGGCGTCGGATCCAGGGTGTTCGGCGCCTCCGCTTCCACCGGTGTCTACATTTCCACCGATGGCGGCGACAACTGGACGCAATCGAATGCCGGAATGACGTCCACGGCGGTCACATCGCTGGCGGCGCTCGGGAGTACAGTGTTCGCTGCGACATCGAACAAGGGTGTGTTCGTCTCGACTGACGACGGTGCGAACTGGACGCACGTTGGCGCGGGGCTGCCGCATAGTCTCGTCGTATCGCTTGCGAGTGTCACACCGGCGTCCGGCACACCGTGCCTGGTGGCCGCGACCGGGAACGGTACCCTCGGGATCACGAAGAACAACGGTGTCTCGTGGGATACCGTGGACCCGGGCCTCACGAGCAGATCCGTGGGGTCGCTGCTCGCCGTCGGGAGCGCCCTGTATGCGGCAACGGGCGACGGCATCCTGGTCTCCTCTGATGGTGGATATCATTGGTCGTCCGCGTCCGCCGGACTGATGAGCGCACAGGTGAGCGGGGTGGTCTCCGGGAATGGCGCGGTCATTGTCGGAACGAAGAGCGGCGGCGTGTTCGTTACGACGAACAACGGCGTGACGTGGGGGGCCAGGAACGACGGGCTGGGGTCGGCCACGGTCACCGGACTCACCCATGGCAATGCGACAACATTCGCGGGGACCGTTGCGGGCGTGTTCGCGCTTGCAGACGGAGCGAGCCAATGGGTGGCAAGGAACACCGGGAACTCGGAGGGTGTGAACACGGTGAAGTTCGTGAACGGCGTCCTCTACACCGGGCCGGGAGCGCGGGGCATCTATAGTTCCACCAACAACGGTGTTGATTGGCGCTTCGGCGCAGGGTCGATATGGGACCTGTCCGGGACCATTGTGCAATCGTTCGGCCCTGGCGGGCCGGTGGTCATGGCCGGGACGAGCGGGAAGGGGATCCTCGAATCCGGCGACAACGGTCTGGGCTGGGCGTCATTGAATACCGGTCTCACCAATCTGGATGTTCTCGGGTTCGCTACGTTGAATGGGAATGTCATTGCCGCGACCGGTGCCGGACCATTCATCGCCGCGGCAGGTGCTGAGCAATGGGTCCGCGCAGATAGCGGATTCGAGGGGAACTCCTGTACTGCCGTGGCGCTGTTCCATGACAAGTTGATCGCCGGCTCCGGTCGGGGCGGGGTGTTCGTGTCGGTGGATCACGGCGTGAGCTGGTGGCAAGCGAACGCCGGACTCGATGTCCCCGGAGTGACCTCTATCGAGATCGACAGCCCCTATGTCTATTGCGGAACAGACGGAGGGGGGGTCTATCGTCGGACGCTTGTGGAATTCTTTGCCTCTCTCGGGGTGGACGATGATCCGCAGCAGCCCGGGCATTTCCGTCTTGGTCAGAACTATCCGAACCCGTTCAATCCACGCTCCATCATCCCGTATGAGATCGGGGCCTCCAGCGAAGGGCGAGTGATGGTACATATCGGCGTGTACGACGTGCTTGGCCGCGAGGTGGCCGTCTTGGTCAGTGAACCGAAGAGTCCGGGGCGGCATACCGTGGAGTTCGGCGGAGGTGCCCTGGCATCGGGGATCTACTTCTGCCGCATGAATGTCCGTGGCAGCGGCGTGGAATTCCATGATGTGAAGATGATGATGCTCGTCCGCTAACGGTCAGGCACACGGTGGGCGTACGCCGCGTGCCGGAGATGCTTCACCGCGGTGCGGGAAGCAGTCGGCCGCCGGGGGAGGGACTAATTTGTGAGCGGGTAGTTCCTGGTGACCGTCACCGAGCTGCCGAAGACCCCGAGCCCTTGCGGGATGTTCGTGTAATCGGGTTGGTCCATGCGGATCGTGGAGTTGTCGCGCGGCCCGTTGTTCACGTAGTAGTAGTTGTACAGCACATTATCGATCTGCGTGAGCACAAATCGTGCACGCAGCCAGACCACCGGTGCGGCGGGGAAACGCGTGATGATATCGGACCGGGTCTGATCGTATTGAAGAGTATCGTACCGGATGGGGACAATTGCCCGGGATGCCGCATGGGTCCGGACCAGATCGAGTGCCGGGTAGACCTTCACCATGCTTCCATCCGTCTCTTCATATCTGCGCAAGGGGACTTCCTCCTGCTGTAACTCCCACCCTCCATTTACGAACGCATAGAAATCCAGATAGAAGTGCATCACGAACGCGCCATCGAACGACCCGAAGGTGGTGTTCAGGATGATCTGCGACCGTACGCTGCGGCTCAAGACCTTTGCATTGGTGATCGCGAAGTCCGGCGGCACCAGAGCAGTGGTCCGGACATCAGCCCGAAGACCGGAGGGATCGGTGACGTGAAGCGTGTATGAGCTGCCGCCGATGATGGGCATCTGCGTCGCGACGAACACCGGGATCGACACCGGTGCCCCAGCCGCATCGACGGTTGCAATGGTCGTGTCCCTGAACTGCACGGTCGTCCCGTTCGAGGTCATGGACACAGATGCCTGACGCAGCGACGGGGAGGGGGCCGTTGCATATGTTGCGGCAAGGCGGACGAACTGTGTCGATGATGCTCCATTCAGGACGCTGTAGACAACGAGTTTGCTGCTCGCCGGCCCATCCGGTTCGAAGGGCTGGTTGCAGGCCATGAGCATCATGCCAAGAACACCAACAAGGGCGATATGGAGACCGGGCTTCATGGATCAGAAGTCGAGTGACACCTGTGCAGTGGGGAAGAACGGGATCATGTAATCGGTCTTGCCCGTGGCACGGTCATAGTAGAGGATATTCTTGTGATCGGAGAGATTGATCAGACTGATCCCCGCGCTGCCTCGCAGCCCCTCGAATGCGACTCGGTACGTGATCCCGGCATCCCAGCGATAGTACGCGGGGAGGCGGGCGGCATTCTTGGCGCCGAGGGTGCGGGACGGCGTGCCGGTGCCGGAAGGGAAGGGGTTCGTCTCGATGTCCGAGAGACTCAGGCGGTCGTAGTATCCCGCGTTCTGGGTGAACGGATAGCCGGTACCAAAATCCCACCGGAACGTGAGATCGAATCCGTCGAACAGGTGGAACGAGGAGACCGCCTTGATCGTATGCCGGCGATCGTACCGTGGAGCATAGGACCTCGTGCCCGCATTCACCGTGACCTCGGAGAACGCATACGACGTGTAGATGTCAACGATCGGCGAGGCGAACCGGATCAGTGCCTCGATGCCCCGGGCATCACCATCGCCATTCAGATAATCCGGATCGGAGGGGTAGACCTTCGCAGGATTGTACAATGTCAGCGAACTGTAATCTTTGATGTATCCCTGGAGGCTGACGGCCAGTCCCGGGATGACGTTTCCCTCGATCCCCGTCACGTAATGCCGGGCTACTTCGGGCCGCAGGTCGTCAGGGAGGAAGATCCATGCATCGAAAAGCGTGATCAGATCGTCTTCATTGCTGATCGCGATCATGTCCTGCGTGAATGTTCCGTACGATGCCTTGACGGACCAGCTTCTGCCGAGATCATAGGAGAGCGTGAGCCTGGGTTGGATGCCCTGATAGGGCGCATAGCCTTCGAAGAGGAGCATTGCGTCAGCGTGGATCCCGAGATCGAACCCCAGATCGCCCCAGGCCCCGACGTAGCGGGTCCATGCCGACCAGTTCACGCGACTGTCCTTGTATTCTTTCGGAAAGACCCCGTACCCATAGATCGAATCCTGGATCATCGGGAAGGCGATCTCAAATCCTTCGAAGAACGTGTTCTGGTTCTCGGTGAAGCTGGTCATCTCCACGCGGACGCCGAATTCTTCCAGGCGGGACATCGCAGGCCGGACCGTGGATCCGGGTTTGGGCGAGCGGCGGTTCAGCGCGTAGCCATAATTTACCGTGGCATCAAAATAGAGGCGGTCATCCGCCACGCCCGACAACACGATCGAGGCTGCTGCGTTGCGCCAGGAATGGTCGGGCTGATCGACCTGCACGGGGGTCACATCGTCGCTGCTCACGAACGCGCGGAACCCGACGCGGCCGGTGCTCGTTCCCATCGTGCCCTTCACGAAGAGGTCATAGAAGGACAGGGGCGCTGCGTTCGGGATCATGCGGTTCACGGTCTTGCTGAAGAGCGACGTCCGTCCGCTCACGAGCCATGAATTGTCATCCGCAAACGGCCCGTCCAGTTCGAGCTTGCCGGAGAGGAAGTTGATGGTCGCGTTGCCGGAGACCTTCGACAGGTTGCCTTCCTTCGTGGTGACGTTCACGACCGAGGAGAGGCGGCCGCCGTAGCCAGCGGGGAACGCGCCGGTGTACACCTCGGCAGAGCGCACGAGGTCGGGATCGAGCACGCTGAACAACCCGAAGGCATGGAACGGGTTGTGGATCTTCATGCCGTCGAGGAGGATCTGGTTCTGGTCGCTCGCGCCCCCGCGCACGAAAAACTTCGCGCTCACATCCGACGTGGATGTGATGCCGGGGAGCAGCTGCAATGACCGGAGAAGGTCGCTTTGCGCGACCGCCGGCAGGGCGCGGATCTCCTGGGGGGTCATCACATGGACGCTGGCGCTGCGTTCGGTGAGGGTGGAGATGCCGGCCGACTGGACCAGGACCTCGCCCGTCTGCACCGGCTGGGGCACGAGGCGGACATTCAGCGTGATCTGTTCCTTCCGGGACACGAGGAAGAGGATCGCCCGGGGTTCATACCCCACGGCGCTGACGATTAGTTGATGCGTCCCTGCCGGGACGTTCGTGATGGTGTAGAAGCCGCTGGTGTTCGTGGTCGCGCCGCGCTTCGTCCCCTTGAGGATGACGTTCACGCCGATGAGGCGCTCGCCATTCGAGCTGTCGGAGACTATGCCACGGATATCGGCCGTGATGCCGGGCTCCGGATATGCCGCCTGGGAGTGGGCAGGAGGCCCGGGATACATGGCGACCACGAAGAGGAAGCCCCCGATGAGAAGGAGATGCTTCACCGGGTGGGATGCGACCTGCTGGCATGTGCGACGAGGGCCACGGTACGGTACCGGGAGGTGTGCGTGAGAAGATCGTTGAGCAGAATCGAACGTGTGGACGCTCTGCTCTCTACAAGAAAATCAAAAACGCAACCAATCGCAAGCGAAGGATACCCGTCCGGCATGAGCTGCTGCTACCGGAGGTGGAGCATTCGCTTCGTCTCCGCGAACGCCCCTGCATGGAGACGATAGAAATACACTCCACTGGGCAGTTGCGTGGCTTCGAAGCGGGCCGTGAACGTGCCGGGCCCCTGCGGGCCATCCACGAGCCGTGCAACCTCCCGGCCGAGGAGATCGAAGACCGCGAGGCGGACGATTCCTGACACCGGGAGCGAGTAGGTGATGACCGTGCCGGCATTGAACGGATTGGGGTAGTTCTGCAGCAACAAGATCGAGAGGGGTCCCGCTGGATCGGGACCGATCGCGCTGCTCCGGAGTTCCACGCGATAGCCGGTGAACACGTATTCGTTGTGCGTCGATCTGTTGAACGGAGAGGGCATCCCGTTGGAACTGTCGTGTATCGCCCAGCTCTGATCCGCCGGTTGCCACCCGCCATCCGCCCATGCCTCATAGGTAAGCCGCGCAGGCATGCCTTGCTGGTCGTAGGCGGTCATCTCCCGGTATCCGTAGATCGTTTCACCCAGCGAGTCGATCGACATATACTGGGTGATCGTCGGGTCACCCCTTCCATCGAAGGCCCAGGTCGCCCGGCCTCCACCCATCCATCGGCCTTCCTGCCAATACTCCGTGAATTCTTCGGTCAGTCGCCGTGCCGCATCGTAGGTTGACCGTCGTTGCGAGCTGAATGTCCAGTTCCTGCCGTCCCACCACCAGCCCGTGGTCACGATGGGATCACCCACGCTATTGTAATCGACCGTCCACCGGTGGTAGGGTACCCAGGCGTTGTCCGTCCACTCCTCCATCCTGCCAGACCGGAACCTCCCCATCTCGTACGAGAGGATGTAGCGTTCGCCATTCTGGTATGCGCCGCCAAATCCGACCTCGCGCGCAGCAAGGATGACGCTATCCTGCACGTCGTAGACCCACGTATCCCTCGTCGACGGTAGCCACGCTCCGTCCCACCAGTACTCACGGGTCTCGATGAGGAGGTTCCCTCGGGTGTCGTACGTGTATTCCTTCTTCATTCCATTCACCCAATCGCCATTCTGCTGACGCTGTGTGATTTCGGAGAGCGGGTGACCCTGGCCATCGCGCGTGATGGTTCTCCGGGAGGAGGGCGCCCATCCGCCTTTCCAGGTCTCTTCGCAATAGTGGAGCTCGTTGCCTGCTGCGTCGCGCGCGTAGGTGAGCCGGGTTCCCCGCTGAATGGTCCCCGTGGTCACGGCTTCATACTGTTCCAGAAGAGGATTCCCGTGAGCGTCGTACAGAAAGATGCTCCGGTTCGAAAGGACCAGTGTGTTGGTCACGGAGTCGCGGACCTCCCTGAGGTCTGCAGCAGGATTCCCCCGTGCATCATACACATAGGTTTCCCTGGAGTCGGGCTGCAGGGTGCCGTTGATCCGGATCTCATGCAGTGATCCGATCATGTGATCGCGATCGTCGTAGCTGTAGGTCAGACGCCGGGTGTCGATCCATGTGCCTCCAGCGTACTTCTGGAAGCGTTCAACGGTCATGAGCGAGTTGGCGTTGAACGAGAAGATCCGCCGCGTCGTGTCGGCGATCGCGTACACGGTCGCGGTATCGATCACGAACCGGGACCCGGTGGTCATAGCCGTGATCTTCCGGGCGGATGGGGCGGAGATGGACGCGTCCGGGTGATCCTCCCGGCTACCGGCGAGTGAGAAGTTGGCTTCACCCACACCAAAGGGTGGGTCTGCCAGACGCGCGTCGCGGCGCACGAGCGGGGGGCGGAGCCCAACGGGTAATGTCGATGGGAGCCTCTCCATGCCGCTCAGGACGCTCCGGGGTTCCGGAGGGAAGGAAGTGCGTGTGGAGACGATCTGGCCGGGACTCTGGTGCCATGGCAGCGACACAAGTACCAGCCAACACAACGAGAGAGGTTTCACGGTGTATCCCCCTGTAGCATGCGTGAAGCGGCGTCGCACCCCGGTGGTGCAGAACGCACCGGACGCACAGGTAATGTATCCCGCGGTCGATCCAAAGTCAACTCTCGCACGTTCTCCGGAGTCTTCTTGTGTTTTTCTTGCGTTTCTTGCCCCCGCGGAGTGACCTGGAGCCGTGTCCATGAACGCATGGATGGTCATGCGCGGCAGCGATACAGGATTCGACCGTCAGGTTGACATTCCACTTCGCCCTTCATACTATCATGATATCAGCTACTCTCGGGATGGTACCATTGAGCACCACCATGACGCACTCCTGCACTTCTCAGGCCAGCATCCAGCGAGGGCGCTCCCTCGCGCTCCTGGCGGTCATCCTGGCTCTCGGCATCACATTCGATTGTCATGCCGGTGATGGATGGCACTGGGTCGGCACCTGGTACACCGCTCCGCAGTTGGTGGAACCCGGCAACGATCCGCCTCCCCCCGGACTGGCCAACAACACCTTGCGCCAGGTCGTGCGGCTCTCGATCGGGGGAGATTCCCTGCGGTTCCGGTTCTCCAATGAGCTTAGCACGTCGGCGGTGGTCTTCCGGAGTGTCCACATCGCCCTCTCCAGTGGTGCCGGGAGCATCGACACGACCTCGGACCGGATCCTGATGTTCGAGGGGAAGCCCGATCTGACCATCGCGGCAGGACCTGCGATCACCAGCGATCCGCTCTGGTTCCCGGTGCAGCCGCGGACAGACATCGCGATCACCATCGCCTACGGCACGAGTCCCGCCGGCATCACGGGTCACCCCGGATCCCGGACCACTTCATATCTCTTCACCGGCAATGCCGTGTCGCAGGGTGATGCCGCGGGGGCCGTGACCACTGACCACTGGTATAACATCCAGGGGATCGATGTGCTCGCTCCGGAGTCTGCTGCGTGCATCGCCATCCTCGGCAACTCCATCACGGATGGCCGGGGGTCGACGATCAACGGCCAGAACCGGTGGCCAGATGTATTGTCGGCCGTGCTCCTGCAGGATCCCTCGACGCAGCAGGTCGGTGTGCTCAATGCGGGTATCGGAGGGAACTGTGTGCTCGCAGGCGGGTTGGGACCGACGGGTGTGAACCGGTATGACCGGGACATCCTGGGTCAGCACGGGGTGCGGTGGGTGGTCGTGTTCGAGGGGGTGAACGATATCGGAACGGTCAATTCTTTGCGGGCGGCGACCGCCACCGCCGCGAACCTCATTGCCGCGTATCAGCAATTCATCACGAAGGCGCACGCGCACGGACTGAAGATCTATGGCGCCACGATCATGCCCTTCAAGGGGAACGGGTACTATACTCAGTACAGTGAGCAGTGCCGTACCAGGGTGAACCAGTGGATCCGGACGGCAGGGAATTTCGACGCGTGCATCGACTTCGACCTGGAGATGCGGGATCCCGCCGATACCACGCGCATGCGGCTCCCGGCATTCCAGAACGACGGCCTGCACCCCGACGCGGTCGGGTACGAGCTGATGGGCGCCTCGGTGAACCGTGCTCTGTTCACCCAGACATCGAGAACCGGCCTCAGTATCCCGGCATATCGTACAGCCCCCCCGCATTGATCACATCCGTGAAGCCCGCCATCTTCAGAACACGGGCTGCATAGGCGCTCCTCGATCCGGAAGCGCAGTACACGATCACCGGGTTGCTCTTCTCGCCGAACTCCGCCAGCCTGTCCTGAACCTGCTCGACGGAAATGTTCAGGGCGTTGGGGAAATGTTCCTCTTCAAATTCCTCCGGGGTCCGCACATCGACGATCGTTGCCCCCTTCGCGATCTTCTCGTCAAGAACAGACATCACATCTCCTTGGTGTGGTGGTGAACTATGAACTGAATCGCCAGCCGTCGGTCCAGCGTGCGGCTGCATATCCCCCCGCGATATTATACACGGAGGCCCAACCTGCTGCTTTCAACACCTGCAGCGTTGTGTGTCCCAGGAATCCATCTTTGCTCAGGAGGTAGAGGGGTTTCTCCCTCGGTATCTCGTCGAGCCGGTCACGGATCTCGTCGGCCGGGATGTGAAGCGCATCTGCCAGCGGTGCCCTCGACTGTTCTCCCATCGTCCTGACATCCAGGATGAGGCCGCCGGCAGCCTGAAGATCGCGCACTACTTCGGCGGGCGTCTTCAACGGCGAGTACCCGGTCATGTGGTTGATCCCGATGAAGGATGCCACGTTCACCGGATCGTTTGCGCTGTTGTAGGGCGGTGCATAGGCAAGGTCGAGCTCCGAAAGGTCGTCGAGCGTCATCTTCCCCTGAAGGGCCGTTGCAAGGACATCGATGCGCTTCTCTGCGCCCGACTCGCCGTACGCCTGTCCGCCCAGCAGGCGTCCGGTGGACAGCTCGTAGACGATCTTCAACGCGAGCGGCGTGCCGCCCGGGTAGTAGGTCACATGATTGTCTTTGAAGACATACGCCACGCCGACATCGAGCCCTGCGTCGCGCGCTGCCTTCTCGGTCAGCCCCGTCGATGCTGCGGTAGCGGAGAACAGCTTCACCACGGAGGTGCCGAGCGCTCCGCGATAGGTCATGCGGCCCCCGAGAGCATTCGTCGCCGCGATCCGTCCCTGCCTGTTGGCAGGTCCCGCCAGGGGAATGCGCACCATCTTTCCATGCACCCGATGTACCACTTCCACCATGTCGCCGGCAGCGAAGATGTCGGCGTCGCTGGTGCGAAGCGTGTCATCCACGGTGAGTCCGCCGCTCGCTCCAACGGCGAGACCGGCGGACCGCGCGAGCGAGAGGTTCGGACGGACGCCGACCGACAGGAGGACCATGTCCGCACTCACGACGGTGCCATCGCCGAGGACGACGTCGCGTTCGTTGATCGCGGCGATGCCCGTGTTCGTACGAATGTGGACACCGTGCGCTTCGAGGCCGGCGCCGATCATGGCCCCGAATTCTTCATCCATGGTTGCCATGACACGGGGGAGGAGTTCCACGACAGTCACCGCGATACCCCGCGCCTTCAGTGCTTCGGCCATCTCCAAACCGATGAAACCGCCGCCACCGATCACCGCGGTCGCAGGTTTCTTCTCTTCGATGAACGTATGGATCCGGTCCATGTGCGGGATCGTCCAGAGCGTGAAGACGTGCTCGCGGTCGACCCCGGGGATGGACGGGATGACGGGGGAACCACCCTGGGCCAGGATCAGTTTGTCGTACGGCAGCACCTCTTCGCCCTTTGGAGTCCGCACGAGAACGCTCTTCGTGTCCCGGCGGATCTCCAGGGCTTCGGTATTGACGCGGACCTGGACGCGGTACCGTCCGAAGAAGCCTTCCGGAGTCTGCAGCAACAGGTGCGACCGCCTCTGGATGTCGCGGCTGATGAAATACGGGAGTCCGCAGTTGGCGAAGCTGACGTAGGGTCCCTTTTCGAGGACCGTGATCTCCGCCGTCTCATCCAGTCTGCGTGCTCTCGCCGCCGCGGTGGCACCTCCGGCAACCCCACCGATGATCAGTATCTTTGTATGAGCCATGCTGTACGGGTTCTCTTGCGTGCGTGGTCGGGATCAGGAAAAGAGCATGCCGCCCATGACGGCGCCATAGATCGTGCTGATCCATGGGTTCCGCGTGATGGGACATGTACCGGTCCTGCATCCGACGAATCGATAGTATGCATATCCAACCGCACCACCGATGAGGACAGGGATGGCGCGTCCGGCCCACACTCCGAGAAAAGCCATGTTCGTTTCCATACGGATAGGATGCATCAAAACGGTAAAAGGGGCGGTCGACAGATCATAAAATCGCGGTTTCAGGCATTTTTCGTGCCCCGGTGACAGCAGGATTGTTATATTATAGAGTGATGGATCATGGCACCCCTTTCCGTGCGAACACTTCGAACAAGGAACCACTCTCCATGCGCCGTTCATTCGCGTCCCTTCTCCTCCTCATCCTGTCGGCCGCTTCTCTTCTGGCCCAGGGCGGCCCCCAGCGGGTCACATTACCGAATGGCTGGAGTCTCACTCCCGCCGGGAAACAGATCCCGTTGGGCGATCTGCCATTGACCATTGCCGTGAGCCATGCGAAGACGCTCCTCGCGGTGACGAACAACGGGCAGAGCAAGCAGTCCATTCAATTGGTAAACCTGCGGAGCGAACGCCTCGTGGCCACCGTTCCCGTGGGCAAGGCCTGGGGAGGACTAGCGTTCAGTGACGATGACAGGACGCTCTATGCGTCCGGCGGAAATGACAATTGGATCCTGCGCTATGCTGTGGGGACCGACACGCTCATCGTCCGCGATACGATCGTGCTCGGGCGCCCGTGGCCTCATCGCATTTCTCCCGCGGGTCTCGCGGTGGATGAGAAAGGGGATCGGCTCTATGTCGTGACGAAAGAGGACAGTGCCCTGTACGTGGTAGACCTTGCAGCGAAACGTGTGATCCACCGGGTGCCGCTCGGTGGGGAAGGGTTCACCTGTCTGCTCACACCCGACCGGAAGACGCTGCTCATGTCGTGCTGGGGAGCCGACGTGGTCCGTCGGTACGACACAGAGAAGGAGGGTCTCATCGATGCGATCCGGGTGGGGGACAATCCCAACGACCTGTGTCTCTCGGCGGACGGGCGTCATCTGTTCGTCGCAAATGCGAACGACAATTCCGTCTCCGTGGTCGAGCTCGCGTCGGGACGGGTGATCGAGACATTGAATGCCGCGTTGTATCCCGACGCCCCGAGCGGATCCACCACGAACAGTGTCGCCCTCGGCCACGATGGTGCGACGCTGTATATCGCCAATGCGGACAACAATTGCCTGGCCGTGTTCGACGTGCGCACGCCCGGACAGAGCCGGAGTCTGGGGTTCATTCCGACCGGCTGGTACCCCACATCGGTGCGTACGGCAGGAGATGTGATCTATGTGGCGAACGGCAAGGGACTCTCCTCCATGGCGAACCCCTACGGTCCGAACCCCGCGCTCAAACAGCAGAAGGTCGTGTACCAGCAGGGTGATTCCACACGCCCGGTTGGGGTCCAATACATCGGCGGACTCTTCAAAGGCGACCTGAGCATCATTCCTGTCCCCGGCGAAGAGACACTGCGCGCGTATTCCCGGTCGGTCTATGCAAACTCTCCGTACACGAAAGAACAGGAACTGCTTGCCGCCGGGGAGCCCGGCAATCCCATCCCGCGACGGGTGGGTGATCCGTCACCGATCCGCTATGTCTTCTATGTGATCAAGGAGAACAGAACGTACGATCAGGTGCTCGGGGATATTCCGGAAGGCAACGGCGATACAAGTCTCGTGCTCTTTGGTGAGCGGATCACGCCGAACCAGCACGCACTGGTCCGGGAGTTCGTGCTCCTCGACAATTTCTATGTGGACGGCGAGGTGAGCGCTGACGGGCACAACTGGAGCATGGGCGCATACGCGACGGACTATCTGGAGAAGACCTGGCCGACGAACTACGGAGGGCGCGGGGGACGGTACGATGCGGAAGGGAACCGGGGTGTGGCCAACAACAAAGTGTTCATCTGGGACCAGTGCCGCGCGAAGGGGGTATCGTACCGCACATACGGGGAGTTCGCGGACAACAGCAAGCCGAACATTCCGGTGCTGGTGGGACATGTCTGTCCGACCTTCACCGGGTGGGATCAGACGGTGCGTGATACCACCCGATTCACGCAATGGCGGCGCGAATTCGATTCGCTGCTCGCGGCCGGTGCCGTTCCGCGGTTCAACTCACTCCGCTTCATCAACGACCATACGGAAGGGTTGCGGCGGGGCCGGCCCACGCCGTTCGCGGAAGTCGCCGACAACGATCTGGCGGTGGGGTTGTTCGTGGAGTACCTGAGCAAGAGTCCGATCTGGAAAGAGAGCGTCATCTTCATCGTGGAAGACGACGCGCAGAACGGACCGGACCATGTGGACGCACACCGCAGCACAGCCTACGTTGCCGGAGGCTTCGTCAGAAGGAAGTTCGTGGACCATACGCCGTATACGACGTCGTCGGTGCTCCGTACCATCGAATTGATCCTCGGATTGAACCCGATGTCGCAGTATGATGCCGGGGCCACGCCGATGTGGCGATGCTTCTCGGCCCGGTCTGATGGTTCAGGATTCAGGGTGCGGCCAAACCAGGTGGACCTGGGCGATATCAACATGGCGATGAATGAATGGCAGCGGAGGAGCGAGGAATTCGACTTCACCATGGAGGACCGGGCGCCGGACCTGGAGCTGAACCAGGTCCTCTGGTTCGCGGTGAAGGGACCCGCTATTCCTTTCCCCGGGATCAACCGTGCCGCCTTCCTCTCCGTCGGAGCCGACGGAGAGGGTGACGATTGACCGCGTGACCCGGAATGCCGGACACCGCCGGTGCGACCCCGGGGCTAGCGTGTCGGGCTGTCGTGCGCCGGGTTCGTCCGGGCCGGCGTGGGAATGATGTATCCCCGCAGCGCGGCTTCGCGCTTGCTGACGAGAGCATTCGCCGTGGCCCGGGAGGCGTTCCAGGACCGGATATCCGCCGTCGATGTGCTGTCGGTGTGGGTGCGGAGCAGGTGTTCTGCCAGCTCACTCCGTTGTTCGGGCGTAAGAGCCGGCATCCGTTCGAGCAGGACCGGCACCGCATCCGCCCCGAGTCGGAAGGTGTACTGCGGATCGAACGTACCATCGGCAGCCATGCGGGTCATATTCACACGCGCCACCAGGGCGTCCGGGTTGACGGCATTCAGTCCGAGGAGGACGATGTACCCCGAGACGATGATGCCGAAGGGGAGGGCGTTGCGTTTTCCCCGGAAGACCAGGAGGCAGAAGAGGATCAGGGCCAGACTGATCCAGATGAGGATCGCCGCGGCGTTGATGCGCGCCGCGGTAAGTCCGTACGCGTCCATGTAGAGGAAGAGTCTGTGCATCGCGGAAGCGAGCATCACCCCCAGGAACGCGATCATCACCGCGGAGAGCATGCGGATGATCGTCCGTTCGCGTGCCACCGTTCCCCGGTAGAGCCAATCCACCATCAGCACGAGCGGGAGTCCGAGAGCGGCAACCGCGATGAGTTCGAAGAAGCCGCGGCGGGCGTACTGCGCATAGGTGAGTGCGGGCGTGTCGAGGATCGCCGCATGGCCCCCGAAGAAATGGGGGATCTGGATCGCAACAAAGATCCCGAACAGCAGATCCAGGGAGCCGAGGAGGATCGCGAGTTCGGTGATCCCGAGCGAGACACGGTTCTGGGTCAGAAGGTTGGAGGAGAACGATTCTGTCGCGAGGAACCGGCCGCGGAGCCACCCGCCGGCGATCCAGGCGAGGAACGCGATGAGTGCAGCATGACCGATGAGTGTCCAGATGTCGATCCTCAAGATGTCGGTGATCAGATACTCAAAGGTCGCATCAGCGGAGGTGAGGAGCGCCCCGAACACGAGCATGACCGGTATCGTGAGGGCGATGCCGAGGGCGATCCGGCCCATCCGTGCGCGGTCCGAGACACCTTCACCGCTGTCCGGACGGAGGTCGTGGAGGAGGAGCAGGAAGGACCCGGCGGCGAGATGGACCATCTGCGTGAACACGTGGAGGAGATGGTCGACGAAGGTCATGTGCATGAACTCGCCGGAGCGTCTGCGTGCCGTCACCAGATGGATGGCCGCGATCGTCGCGAGCAGATCGAAGGCGATCAGTTCCGCGGCATCACGCCATGCGATGCAGCCGGCGGTGAGCACACCGAGTCCGGCGATGATCCAGGCATCAGGGGGGAGCGGGTCGCGCATAGCGTGGCCGACGACCCCGATGCCCGCGACGAGAAGGAGCATGACGACCGGGACATTGAGTCCCCAGGGCTCCACGCGTAGGAGGATGTCACCTGCAATGGCCAGCAGGAGTGTGGTGAGCAGCAACTTGCGGACTGCCGGTCGGGGGGGTGTCATGGCGCCTTCCTTCTTCATGTGATTGGTCAGAGTGCTCTGTACGGCAAAGTATAACGTGAAAAAAAAGTCACTGTGCGTTCCGTATCACCTCTTCCAGTCCGGCCAGATGTGCCATGAACGCCTTGCGCCCCGTGTCGGTGACCATGTACGAGGTCTGCGGCTTGCGGCCGATGAATTCCTTTTTGACCTTCACGAATCGATGTTCCTCGAGGACCTTGAGATGGCTGGCGAGATTGCCATCGGTGACATTCAGGAGCGAGCGGAGCGTGGTGAAGTCCCTGGACTCTCCCACCACGAGGACCGACATGATCCCGAGCCGGATCCTGTTCTCGAACAGGGGGTTGATATGTTCGATAAGGGAGCTCACTGCCGGTACTTCCGGAACAGGAGGATGCCATAGAGGATATGAACCCCACCGAATCCGGTTGCCCAGAGGACCAGGCCGTGCCCGGGAAGGAGAGCGGCGAGGAGTCCGAGGAGGATCTCGATCACGCCCAGGGTGCGGATCTCTCCGAAGGTGAACGAGCCGGCGCTGAAGATGCCGAGTCCGTAGAAAAGCAGCATGGAGGGGACGATCGTCCAGAGCGGGCCGTGGAAGAACAGCAGGAGCGTCATGACCGTCCCGACGAGGAGGGGGACCGCCAGGGAGAGGACGAGGTGACGCATGACGGGTCCGTGCACGGGCTCCGCGTGTGCGCGCATGACGCGGCGTGAGAAGAACCATGCGACGGCGAGTGCACAGACGAGGATACCGATCCCGAGGAGCAGAAGGTTGCTCCTGGTCCCGGGCTGCAGGTCGGCGCTCGTCATGGCAGCCGTGATCGTCACGCCGTCCGCACTGAGGAATGATCCGGCCATCCAGGCCCCCAGCAGCGCGACCGTTCCCGCACCGATCCCCGAGAACCCGCTCAGGGAGATGAACTTTGTGGATCGCTCCATGATGGAGCGGATCTCGGCAATGTCGCGAAGTCCGGAATCGATGGTCGCCATGCTGTTCCCTTAAAGTACTTTGTGATACAAAGTACAACATGCATCGCTCATTGTCAAGGGGGTATCGCATTTTCCCGGGGCGCCCTCCCTGCGTCCGCACCGTCTCCCGACCCCGCCATTGCACGGGGGGTGCCGGCAGCGTATATTTCTACGGCACCCACGATCCCAGTGTCATCCGGAGAGGAACTCACCACATGTTCGAAGAAGGTTGCATGCCATGATCCGGCCGGACCATCTGCGGTCACTGCGTACGGGCACCGTCCTCAGTGCACTCCTCCTGCTCCTCGCTGCCGTTCCCGCACGGGGTCAGGGTGCACGGGTGTCGTACGATCTCATCGTTGCAGCGGATGGCACCGGGGACCATCGGTCCATCCAGGATGCCGTAAATGCGTGTCGCGACTATGCTGAGCGTGACTACCGGATCCTTGTACGCCGGGGAGTCTACCGCGAGAAGCTCGTGATCCCGGCATGGAAGCGCAGGATCACCATCGTCGGTGAAGATGTGGGAGCGACGATCATCACGTACGATGATCACGCGGGAAAGACCGATACGGCCGGGAAGAAGCACGGGACGTTCACTTCCCACACCTGTCTGGTGGCCGGCACGGACATCACGTTCGAGAACATCACTATTGTGAACAGTGCGGGCCCGGTCGGACAGGCGGTGGCGCTGCATGTTGAGGGGGACCGGTGCGTGTTCCGTCGATGCCGTCTTCTCGGCAACCAGGATACGCTGTTCGGGGGAGGGGAGACCAGCAGGCAGCTCTTCGACAGCTGCACCATCGAAGGCACGACGGATTTCATCTTCGGACCGAGCACGGCGGTCTTCCGGTGCTGCACGATCATAAGCAAGAAGGATTCCTACATCACGGCAGCATCAACGGCGGCGGCGCGGGAGTTTGGCTTCGTCTTTCTGCAATGCCGGCTTCTCGCGGACTCCATCGGCCGGAAGGTGTATCTGGGCCGGCCGTGGAGGTCGTACGCCCACACGGTGTTCGTCGGGTGTGAGATGGGTGCGCACATTCTCCCCGCCGGCTGGCACAATTGGAGCAAGCCGGAAGCAGAACGCACCGCGCGCTATGCGGAATACAACAGCCGGGGACCCGGCGCCGACCCTTCGGCACGCGTGGGATGGTCACGCCAGTTGACCGACAGGGAAGCCGCGGCGCTGACCGAAGAGAATATCCTCCGGGGGTACGACAATTGGCGTCCGGCTCTCCTGGAGTGTGCGCCGGGAACCGACCACTGACGGGCGCTCCGGGATCAGGAGTGATGTCCGGGAGAGGCTTGCCTGAACGAGCTGGAGAACGGGCATCACCCAACGGGGATTGAATATCATTGTTTTTGTTGGGATACTGAAGAGTTCCAGACCTGCGCATCCACACACCAAGCACCCCCATGAAATACATCCTCAGCCTCCCCCCGAATCTGGTGGACACCTTTCATCAGCTCGAAACCAAAGACCCGCGTCGCTGGTTCGTCACGTCGGATCCCCATGGGACGCGCATAGGCTCGGGTGGCGGCACATCGCACGCCCTGAGTGCATGCTGGCAGCATGATATCTTGGATGCAGCGGCGGATCCGCATGAGGGTGCCGACAGGATTGCGGGGATGGTCGGGTGGCTTGCGCAGGAGAAGAAGATCATCATTCATGCGGGCGGACTGAGCCGCAGGCTGCCTGCCTATGCCCCTTCAGGCAAGATCCTCACCCCGCTGCCTGTGTTCCGATGGAGCCGCGGGCAGAACCTGCAGCAGAAGCTGCTCGATCTGCAGGTGCCGCTCTTCGAGAAGATCATGGGCTCTGCGCCGGGCCATGCGAACACGCTGATCACGAGCGGCGACGTGCTGATCTGGAACGAAGGCCCCATCCCGGAGATCCCCGTGGCCGATGTGGTCTGTTTCGGCATCTGGACGGAGCCCGCGAAGGCGACACATCACGGCGTATTCTTCCTCGAGCGCAACCAGTCGGGCGCGCTGGCGTTCATGCTGCAGAAGCCATCCACGGAGAAGATCATCGAGCTCTCCAACAGATACGATGAATTGATCGATATCGGTGTCTGGCTTCTGAGCGATAGGGCCGTACAGGTGTTGATGCGCAAGTGCGGCTGGCGGGACGAAGAGGCAACGTATGCGGGCGGCGTTCCGGGGACGTACGACCTGTACAGCGATTTCGGCCTGGGTCTGGGGTCGATCCCGGTGACGAACGATGCGGACCTCAACGGGCTGACCACGGCCGTCGTCGCGCTGGACAAGGGAGAGTTCTATCACTTCGGCACCACGGACGAGGTCATCGCATCGAGTGTCGCGCTGCAGAACCGTGTGCTGAACCAGCGGGCGATCTGGCACCGCAAGATCAAGCCGCATCCTGCCATCTTCGTCCTGAATGCGAAGACCGACGTGACGTTCACCGCAGAGCATCAGTACCTGTGGATCGAGAACTCGGACATCAGTCAGAACTGGAAGCTCGGGAAGAACCAGATGATCACCGGTGTGCCCACGAACGAGTGGACCATCGAGATGCCGGACGCGATCTGCCTGGACATCGTGCCTGTCGGCCCGGACGCATATTGCGTCCGGCCCTATGGGTACACGGATACATTCAACGGTGCTGTGGGACGGCCTGAGACCATGTGGATGGGTCGGCCATGCGACCATTGGTACGCGGCGCGCGGACTCACCCGGTCATCCTTCGCGTCGGATGGTACCGATATCCAGTTCGCGGAGATCTTCCCCGTGATCGGCAGGCGGGCGCTGACCGGAACGTTCGTGCAGTGGATGATCGGCGGTGGCACCACCGATGACGACGCGCACAGGGAGCTCTACCGCACCGCCGCCAAACTGTCGGCTACGGCGATCTGCAGTGCTGCGGACCTCACGAGACTCCAGGAGCAACGGGCCAGATTCTGCAGCGTGACGATCCCGCTGATCGCCCGGAACCATGAATACTCGATATTCTACCAGCTGGATCTCGAGAAACTCGCCGATGATTATCATGCGTTCGGGATCCCCCTGCCTCCCGACCTCAGCAGCGATGCGCAGCCGATGAAGCGGATCCACAGCTACATGTTCAGGGCGCGCGTGGCGGAACTTCGCCGGGAGAGCGGCAGGGAGGACGAGCAGAAGGCCTTCGCGCTGTTGAAGGAATCGATCATCGGGGCGTGCGTCCAGACCAGCGCCTCGCCACGCCTGACCCTCATCAGGGATCAGATCATCTGGGGGAGGAGTCCGGTACGCATCGATCTGGCCGGCGGGTGGACGGACACACCGCCGTACTGCCTCATCAATGGCGGACGGGTCGTGAACATCGCGCTGAACCTCAATGGACAGCCGCCGATCCAGTGCTTCATCAAGCCATCGGCCTCACCGAAGATCATCCTGCGTTCCATCGATCTCGGGGTTGAGGAAAGTATCGAGACCTACGAGCAGCTCACCCACTATCATAAGGTGGGTTCCCCGTTCGCGATCGCAAAAGCGGCATTGTCGCTCGCGGGCTTCAGCCCGGAGTTCGCGGCAACACGTTACCCTGGCCTTGAGACGCAACTTGAGGCGTTCGGCGGGGGACTTGAGATCACGACGCTGGCAGCGGTACCGAAGGGTTCGGGATTGGGGACGAGCAGCATCCTGGCGGCGACGGTGCTTGGCACCCTTGCCGAGACCTGCGACCTGAACTGGGACAACGCCAGGGTGTCGCAGATGACCCTGGTGCTGGAGCAGTTGCTCACCACGGGCGGGGGGTGGCAGGATCAGCTCGGTGGGATCATGCAGGGGATCAAGATCATCGAGACGAAACCCGGATTGGAGCAGGTTCCGGTCATTCGTTGGTTGCCGAACCAGCTCTTCACGGATGTGGCGTATAAGTCGTCGATGCTCCTCTATTACACCGGCATCACACGCGTGGCGAAGAGCATCCTGGCGGAGATCGTGCGTGGGATGTTCCTGAACTCCGGCAGGAGGATCGGGCTCCTCGGGGAGATCGGCGATCATGCAGCGGAGACATTCGACGTGATCCAGCGGGGGGACTACCAGCATCTGGGGAGGCAGATCGAGAAGAGCTGGCAATTGAACAACCAGCTCGATGCCGGGACGAACACGCCGGAGATCGAGCGCATGCTCGTCAAGGTTGCACCGTACCTTCTCGGGAAGAAATTGGCCGGCGCCGGCGGCGGCGGGTTCATGCTCATGCTGGCCAGGGACAGCGATGCGACGAAGAAGATCCGCGAGATCCTGAACGCCGAGCCGCCGAATGCCAACGCCCGCTTCGTGGACTTCCAACTTTCGGAAACCGGACTGCAGATCTCACGGAGTTGAGAAGGCAGCCCTGTCGACCCGGTGTGGTGGGGGTGAACCCCCACGACCCCCTACCGGTGCGGCAACCCGGTGAAGGGTGCCGATCCACCTCTCAGCGAGCCATCACCAGCGTGGAGCGATGGAGACGAAACGCGAGGGCGGTGAAGAGCTCCTGGTCATTCCTGTACTCACGCCCCCGTTCCTCGGCAAAGAGCTGCGGGAAGTCGAAGACAAGTCGCACCATCGCCGCTTTGTACCGCACCGCCGGTGTCGCGCCCCCGTCAGCGAGTTCACAGATCTTTGCGTAGACCCGCTCGCTGGTGAGGTCCGGTTGTGCGAGTTTGACCGCGGCCACGTCCCGCAGTGCGCTTTCCACCACAGGGGGGATGGGGAAGTTCAGGGATTCGATGAATGCCCGCTCCCATCGATGGAACGGAAATTCCTGGTAGGTCTTGAAGGATGCGCATGTTGTGATGCTCTGATCCGCCCGCACCGGGGTCAGCGCGAGTGATGCCGCACAGGCAAACAGCAAGAGTCGTGTCATAGTGTCCTCCTTCTACGGTCCTCTGCTCACTTCTGGACTCTCCTTCATTAGACTCCGCAGCGGTGGTTTTGTTACACGGCCGGACGACGCCAGGAACGGTTTCGTCGGGGATCCGTGCGTGTTCGTCGAACCATTGCGGGCCTTGCGGCGTTGCTACGGGGTACTCGGGAGCGTCGCGTGGGTCCCCGGTGATCACTCTGCCCGATGAGGGGCTGCCGGTCCGACCGGCGTGGTGCCATCACGTCAGGTGGAGCCCGACCGGTTGCGCTCTCCTGCTTCGATGATGTGCTCCCCGCCGGCAGGGGGTGTCAGACGAAGCTCGAACAGATCGGATCGCATGTTCTGAATGTTGATGAGACTCCCCGTCTGACGATGGAGCTTCAGCAACTCCACGTCCACATCATCGATGATCACGGTTTCGATGTTCGGTGTGGATTCCGAGGCGATACCGTCGCGGGTGAAGGGGATGTCCGACGGGGTGAAGATACCGGACTGCGCATACTGAATATCCATGTTCTCCACATGGGGGAGATTGCCGACGGTGCCGGACATGACCGCGAAGACGTGATTTTCCACGCAGCGGGCCTGCGCACAATAGCGCACCCGGAGATAGGCGTACCGTTCATCCGTGCAGAATGGGACGAAGATGAGCTGCGCGCCACCCCGTGCCGCAATGCGGCTCACCTCCGGGACCGTGATGTCGTACCCGATCTGTATGGAGATCTTCCCTTTGTCGGTGTCGAAGACTTCGATCGTGTCCCCCGGCTCCACGCCCCACCAGCACCACGCACCCGGACGGACGGTGGGGAACCGTCCGCCCGGGGAGAGGGCATCATGGCGCGTTCATCGGCCGGGAACGACGGTCAACGAAGATCGAACCGGTCGAGGTTCATCACCTTGCTCCACGCTGCAACGAAGTCATCGATGAACTTCTTCTGCGCATCGGCGCAGGCATAGACCTCCGCCAGTGCCCGGAGCTGGGAGTTCGATCCGAAGACAAGGTCAACGCGGGTTGCGGTCCACTTCACCTTCCCCGATGCGCGGTCACGTCCCTCGAACATGTCCGGCTCCTGTGCCGCCGCTTTCCACTCCGTGCCCATGTCGAGCAGGTTCACGAAGAAGTCGTTTGTGAGGGTCCCGGCGGCGGCTGTCAGAACGCCGTGCCGGGTCTGACCCACATTGGTGTCCAGTACGCGCATGCCGCCGATGAGCACGGTCATCTCCGGCGCCGTGAGCGTCAGGAGCTGTGCCCGGTCGATGAGCAGTTCTTCCGACGAGACGGCGTACCTGGCCTTCTGGTAGTTGCGGAAGCCATCGGCGATAGGTTCGAGGACTGCGAAGGACGCAGCATCCGTCTGATCCTGCGATGCATCCGCCCGTCCGGGAGCGAAGGGGACCGTGATCGTGTGTCCCGCTTTCTTTGCGGCCTGCTCGATCCCTGCACAACCTCCGAGGACGATCAGATCGGCCAGGGAGACCTTCCTTCCGTCTTTCTTTTCGGTGTTGAACGCCTCCTGGATTCCTTCGAGGGTCCTGAGCACCTTCGCCAGCCGGGCAGGTTGGTTCACGGGCCAATCCCTCTGCGGGGCCAGCCGGATGCGTGCACCGTTCGCGCCGCCGCGCTTGTCCGATCCCCGGAAGGTTGATGCCGATGCCCACGCAGTCGTGACAAGGTCCGTAACCGACAGCCCGGAGGCCAGGATCTTCTCTTTCAGTGCGACAATGTCCCGGTCATCAATAAGGGGATGGTCAACGGAGGGGATCGGGTCCTGCCAGATCAGCTCCTCTGCCGGCACTTCAGGCCCGAGATAGCGGGCGCGCGGTCCCATGTCGCGGTGCGTCAGCTTGAACCACGCCCGCGCGAAGGCATCGGCGAACTCATCAGGATTCTCCATGAAGCGGCGCGAGATCTTCTCGTAGGCAGGATCGAACCGGAGCGCAAGGTCCGTGGTGAGCATGGCGGGAGCGTGACGCTTCGACGGGTCGTGGGCATCGGGGACCGTCCCTTTGCCTGCGCCGCCCTTGGGCTGCCACTGGTGCGCACCCGCCGGGCTCTTTGTGAGTTCCCATTCGTACCCGAAGAGGTTCCAGAAGAAGTTGCTGGACCATTTCGTGGGTGTCGTGGTCCAGGTGACCTCGATCCCGCTCGTGATCGTGTCGCCGCCTCTCCCTGAGCCGTAGCTGCTCTTCCACCCGAGTCCCTGTTCCTCCATGCCGGCGGCTTCCGGTTCAGGTCCGACATGCTTTGCGTCGGCCGCACCGTGGGTCTTGCCGAATGTGTGCCCGCCCGCGATCAGCGCAACGGTCTCTTCATCGTTCATCGCCATGCGGGCGAAGGTCTCGCGGATATCGCGTGCTGCGGCGATAGGATCGGGGTTGCCGTTGGGGCCCTCGGGGTTGACGTAGATCAGGCCCATCTGGACGGCAGCGAGAGGATTCTCGAGGTCACGGTCGCCTGAGTACCTCTTGTCCTGGAGCCATTTCGCTTCCGACCCCCAGTAGATGTCCTTCTCGGGTTCCCAGATATCCTCGCGTCCTCCGCCGAAGCCGAAGGTCTTGAAGCCCATGGACTCGAGGGCAACGTTACCGGCGAGTATCATCAGGTCGGCCCAGGAGATCTTCCGTCCGTACTTCTGCTTGACTGGCCAGAGGAGCCGGCGTGCCTTGTCCAGGTTCACGTTGTCCGGCCAGCTGTTGAGCGGTGCGAAGCGCTGGCTGCCATTCCCGCCGCCGCCGCGGCCATCGCCTGTGCGATAGGTGCCGGCGCTGTGCCATGCCATGCGGACGAAGAGTGGACCATAGTGCCCGAAGTCCGCCGGCCACCACGGCTTCGAATCGGTCATGATCGCGCGGAGGTCCTTTTTCACGGCCGCAAGGTCGAGCGTTGCGAACTCTGTACGGTAATCGAAGTCTGCCCCCATGGGATCGGACAGGGGTGAGCGTTGATGCAGGATGTCCAGATTCAACTGGTTCGGCCACCAGTCGCGGTTCGATGGGCCATGGCCGGCCATGTGCGGGCACCCGCCTGCTGCGGGTTGTTCCTTGTCGTGGTGCATGTGTGGGTCCTCCCTCGGTGTGTGGGGTCAGGGTGATCGGTGATGGACGCGACCCGGGGACGGTGCGCCCGTGTGACATGATAGGTGATAGTAACTAATAATAATTATTAGTGTCAAGTCAAAAAAAGGGGGCCTTACCCTCGCGGTGTCCGTTTCCGGCAGGACGGACAGAGGACGTTGATATACACGCTCTGGCCCAGAACGGTATTCTCCCTGCTGACGTGGGCCGGGATGGCGATGGGCGGGATCTCTTCTTCCGGCAGGTTCGTGACCTTCTTGCAGCTGACGCACACGATATGATGGTGGGGGCGGGTGATCGGATCGAACCGGACCGTCTCATGCAGCGGCGTGAGCCGGGCAATGATGCCGTGGCGCGCGAACGCTTCGAGTGTGGTGTAGACGGTGGCGTGCGAGATGGTCGGGTGGGAACGCTTGATCCTGCGGTACAGCCGGTCCGGACTCGGATGCGAGACGTCCTGCATCAATGTACGGAAGATCACGAGGCGCTGGGGCGTCACCTTCATGCCCGCGGCCTTGCACTGTTCGATGAACTGCTGGATCTTTGCTTCCCGGACCTGCTGTGTCACGCGCTCCTCACCTGGTGGTTCCCGCCATAGTATAGCGAACATGGCGGCAAAGGGCAACCCGCGCATGGGCAGGCCCTTCGCATCACGGGCACGGCGGGCTGGCGACGCACTCCCGCGGCTCAAGTGCGCCGGCCGGGATCAGAGGCCGCTCTTCTTCAGGGCGGATGCGAACGCCGCCAGGGTTTCCGGGCTGACGTGGTGTTCGATGCCTTCGGCGTCGGTGTTCGCCACGTGCTCTGGAATGCCGAGGGAGAGGAGGAACTGGAGCACCGTCTCATGGCGGCTCCTCGATGTCGTGGCCAGGGCCCGGCCGCGCCGTGTCAGGTCGATCGCCCGATACGGACGCGACGAGACGAACCCGGCCTTCTGGAGCCGTGCAACGGTCCGGTGCACCGTTACGTGGGTCACACCGAGGCGGGCGGCCAGGTCCACGACCCGCGCCTCGCCCCGGTCAGCGATCAATTCCGCGATTGCCTCTGCATAATCCTCTGCGATCTCCCGCGCGTGCTGGCGGCGCGTCTGCACCAGGCTCAGCGCGCGGGGATCCCGCTGTTTCCTCCGGGCCTCTCCCGTGGGCCTCGGTTTCTTCCGCGATGGCATGACGACCTCCATCATGTATGGATGCACGACCGTGGGAACAAAATGTAGCCTATGCTACGTTAACACGGAGAGAGAAGCAAAGGTTCATCCTGCACGGGAAGAAGAAGAGGAGGAGGCGTATGCGTGGTCTCGCAGTTGCCTTGCTGGTGTGTTCCGCGGTCTCACTGGAAGCATCGACCCTGAGCGGACGGGTCCGGGACGCACGGAGCGGCGAACGGATCATCGGGGCAAATATCCATCTGGAAGGGACGCTCATCGGGACAGTGACGGACACGGCAGGGATGTTCATGCTGCAGGGGATCCCATCCGGATCGGTGAGACTCCGTGCGGGGTACATCGGCTACGCGAACTTCGCACGCGACCTGACGGTCGGCGCCGACCCGTTGTTCATTGAGATCGTGCTGGATCCCGAGGCGATCGAATACGGTCCGATCGTCGTGACGGGGACGCGGACAGAGAAGGTCCGCACGGAGGTCCCCGTCATGGTCAGTGTTCTCGATGCGGGCACGCTGGTCTCGACGAATGCCAGAAGCCTCCTGGACGGTCTCGGGTACCAGAGCGGCGTCAGGGTCGAGATCGATTGCCAGACATGCAACTACTCGCAGGTTCGCCTCAACGGGCTGGGCGGCTCATATTCTCAGGTCCTGATCAACGGCAGGCCGGTCTTCAGCGCGCTGAGCGGATTGTACGGTCTCGAACAGATCCCGACCGGCATGGTGGAGCGGATCGAGGTCATCCGGGGCGGGGCCTCCGCACTCTACGGCGCCAGTGCGATCGGCGGCACGATCAACATCATCACGCGTGAGCCGCGGGTGAACTCGTCCGTCATCGGCTTCGACAATGGCTGGATCGGCGGGGGGACGCCGGACAGGTCGCTATCGCTCAATACGTCGATGGTGGATCCGGACCAGAGGAACGGCATGACCGTCTTCGGCACGTTCAGAAAGCGCGGCGGATTCGATGCGAACGGGGATGGGTTCACCGAGGCACCGGAGATCAGCAACAACTCCTTCGGGTTGACCTCGTTCCTGAAACTCGGGGAACAGACACGCCTGACCCTTGATGCGCAGAGTCTGCAGGAAGAGCGCCGGGGCGGGAACGCTCTCGACATGCCGCCTCACAAAGCGGACCAGGCAGAACAGCGGACCCACACTGTCCTGGGGGGCGGGATCACGCTGGTGCACACGATCCCGTCGTTGCTGAGCACTGTCTCAGCCTATGTCTCGGGACTCCACACCGGACGCAAGCACTATACGGGCGTGGGCCATGCCGATGCCTACGGGACAACGGAGAACCTCACGTTGGTGTACGGCGCACAATTCAGCAGGTCGCACCAGGGGTTTCTCGGATGGGGAGAGAATACGATCACCGTGGGTCTCGAAGGGCAGTATGATGACATCGCGGACAGGATCCCGGGATACCGGCACGAGCTCGTGCAGGCGACGCAGCAGATCGGGATGCTCCTCCAGACGGACTGGAAGATGGATGAGCACTGGACCATCCTGTTCGGTCTCCGGGGAGACCGCCACGGACTTCTGGACCGGATCCTCGTCCATCCACGGGTGAACATCATGTACAACCTCACGCGCTTCCTGCAATGGCGGGGTTCGTACTCCACCGGGTTCCGTGCCCCCCAGGCGTTCGACGCCGACCTTCACATCGCCTTTGCCGGAGGAGGCATCTCGATGGTCCGGATCGACCCGGCCCTCAGGGAAGAGAGTTCCCGCAGCCTGAGTACATCGCTCGACTTCAATCTTCCTTCGGCGCATATGATCTGGGGCTTCACGCTCGAGGGGTTTCACACCGTGCTGAACGATGCGTTCATCCTGGAGGATGGCGGGGCGGATCCTGATGATCCCGCGAATGCGATCCTGATCCGGCGGAATGGCGGGAGAGCGACGGTGGCAGGCGCCTCGGTGGAGGTCCGCGCGAATGTCGACGATGTCCTCGAGGTCACCGCCGGAGCAACTCTCCAGCGGAGCGTCTACGATCGGTCGGTCCGCTGGTCCGATACGGTACCGGGAAGCGTGCGGTTCCTCAGGACACCGGATGTGTACGGGTTCGGGGTGCTGGACCTCCGGCCCGACGACCGGTTCACGGTGTCGTTGAACGGGTTGTTCACGGGGCCGATGATCGTTCCGCATCTGGCCGGGGCGCCCGGTGTGCCGGCGGACGTCCTCGTGCGCACGCCACCGATGCTGGAGTTCGGTGCGAAGGTCTCATACATGTTCGCAGCCGGGGGGATCCCGGGCCGGTGGCAGGTGTCTGCTGCGGTCCAGAATGTCTTCGACGTGTACCAGGCCGACTTCGACACCGGTCCGTACCGGGATTCGAACTACATATACGGTCCGGCCCGGCCGCGGACATTCTCTCTCGGGCTACAACTCATGTTTTGATCGCCCGGCCCAGCTATCAGACCAACCATCAGCACCGGAGCAGTGGCGCTGCCCACTCGAGGGGAGCTCTGTCTTCCCTGGACCACCGATCATTGATTACCCTCTGGAGGATCCGATGCCGGTCATTTCGCAGACCCGAACACCATCACGCCAATCGTGCCCATGTCCCACCACGATTGGTTCTGTGTGTAGCCGGCCCAGATGTGTACGTTCCTACGGTAGTTCGTTCCGTCGTTGTCGCTGACCGCACAATCAAAGCCGATCCTCGATCCCGGCCGGACCGGAAATCCATTCAGACTGCTGATCGGATACCGGCCGATCATCGTGTATCCATCGGCCGTGCGATGGAAGTAGGTCTCTGCGCCGGGGATGAGATTCGGTTTCGGCAGAAGGGGCCCACCTGCGCCACCGCCCTGCCACAGCTCCGGGGGGAATTCGGTCCTTCGGTATTCCGCCATCGATAGGTGCCGGAAGAGCCCCGGGGTGGGGGGATCGCTCCCCTGCGCAGAGTTCGTGCGAACGTCCAGCACCACCTCCATACAATCAGTGTCCCAGGGGTAACTCATCCGCGGAAAATCCCAGTGTGTGACAAGGCTGTCATCACGTACGGCTGCACCCACGTAAATATATCCGGCATCATACATCGCGTAGACCTCGGCCGAAAGATCCCCGCCACCCGTCCATGGCTGATTCCCGAAGAGGAGTCTGCCGATCTGCGATGCCCGGTCGATCGTGACCGGATGCTGCCTGTTCCATCCCTTCCATGAACCATCGAGAGCCGGCGGAACCGGTGCGAAGTGTGCGGTGCTCACGAAGAAGTCGCGCACGAGTGACTCCCTGTAGCCACCGGTCTCCAGGTCCATCCTGATGGGGTAGCATTGATTCTCGCTCGTGTACCCCGCGAGGCGGAGTGGTATGGTGATGCGCTTTGTCTCGAACGGTTTCAGCCGAACGTCATGCCGGAGATCCCCGCCGGACTTCCAGGACGGATCCGGGTTGATCCCGGCTCGCACGGTCATACGCTCGTTGGTGTTGTTACGAAGCTCGATGCGCAGGATCTCCCTGTCACCATTGGGGAGGCTGAGGTGTGCTCTGACCGGCGGCTTGACGACGAAAGAGGTCCTGATGGTATCGGCATTGAAGGCAACGATCCCGGGGTAGATGGCCGGTGCAACATCGCCAGGCACATAAATATCAAAAGTAAGTGACTCGGTGCCTCCTGCGCTGACGCTCAGGGTCTCCGATGCCATGCCGTCGATCCACTCTGCGGTCCGGCGAAACACCGCAGGGAATGTCAGGCGTTCGACGGGTACTTTGTTTGTCGCCCGGAGATTCACGATCCCACCCCACCACCCAAGCTGACTCTCCATGCGTTCCTGCCAATCGGCGGCGAGTCGGATGACCACCTTTCCCCGGATAGGGGCCGGTGTTGGATTGGCGATCGTCACGTGCACGCGGTTCCTCCGCCCTGCGAACAGTGTGCTGTCTTGTGCGGACGAAACTGCCATCGCGATGTGTTCCGATCGTGTGACCACGATGAACTCTCCGCGCCTCTGGAATGCCACGGGGGAGCCGTTGAGCGTCACCCTTGCCACGTCCGGGGAACGGATCTCCGCGCGAGTGAATCCCCGGGGCGCGAGCAGATCAAGCGCCGATGGGCTCCAGGTGCATTGGATCTGTCGGAGGGGGGAGGGGAGCGAAAGGAGCACTCCGGAAGCGTCGCGAACCTCCTGGACATTGAAGCCAGCGATCCGTGAGAGTCTCCCGTGTTCTCTGCGCGTCATCGAGTAGATGGAATGATCTGTGTCGATGGACAGGAGGTCCAGTGTGTCACCGGATCGCACCTCATACTCGCCCGCCTTCTCACCCTTGCGGAACTGGAGGTCACGCGGTGCTCCCGGAGAGGCAGAGATCAGGCTCGCGAAGCGCGTCGCGGCGGTCACGCGACGGCTCATGACCATCGGCAGCGGGACCTGCTCCTTGACCATTTGTTTATAGAAGCCGCCGATGGGCGGCGTCATTGCCTGCAGGACCCCGGTTCCGGGTTCGCCGAGCATGGTGATGGACAGCGACTGTCCCTTGTCGACGAACACAGCGTGCCAGTCGCTGTCCGTCTGCCCGAGGGACATCGCGGTGAGCTGATCGTAGCCAGGGATCCCCGGCCGCGTGCCGAAGAGGTCGGCCGGTTGCGGTTCCAGATCCACACCACGGACCGTGAGCGCGCCGAAGCTGTGGAGCGGGAGATCGTAGATATGGTGCTCCGGTGCCTGCGCATCGAAGAGGTCGATGAAATACTCCGCGGGTTGCACGATCGTTCGCGTGAGTGTCACCCCCGGATACGCAGTGGTGGTGCCGCCTGATGCGACCTGGAGGCCGGGCAATGTGCCGAAGAACCTGCCATAGCCATTGGTCCATGTCTGGGAGGTCTGGTCGACGACGAGGGTGTTGTGCGCGATGGACTGCCGGTACCAGAGCTGGAGGTTCGGGTTCTGGTACGACTCGTTCAGCGGATCCACGATCCAGTTTCGGTCCGTTGCATAGTACCCGATCTGCAGGCGGTCGGGATGGCCGTGCTCACCGCCCATGATCCCGTAGTCAAGGTACAGGTAGGATCGATCGTTCTTGTTCCGGAGCACGGCAAATCCGTTCCCGGCCAGATCGACGCTTTCTTCAGAGATGCCCGGAGTGGTTGCCGGGGGGAGGTCGGGGACGAGCGTGAACAATGCGATCGGTTCCGGTGCCCGTCCCAGGGCAGAGGTCTCACCGACGAGTTGCGATCCCCGGTCGAGGTGACTGAGGTGCATGATGCTGAGGTACTTCGGGTCTCGGTACACGGCGTACCCGACCTCATAGTACGGCGCATACTCCAGGATGCTGCCACCACCGCTGTCCTTGCTCAGGGGAAACTCATAGTTGGGCTGTGCCAGAAGGAGAGGAGCGTCGAACATCTTCTTCATCGTCCTCCCGGCGATCTCCTTATGATAGAGATCGATGCCGTTGTGCCGTGCCATCTCCGCGAGGTGGATCATCCCCCGCAGCGCAACGAAGTGGTAGCCGGACCATTCTGCCCAGAAGCCGCTTTCGGGAAGCGCGGAGCCCAGTTGCCAGTCGAACCCGTACGTGCCGCGCAGGGCGAAGTCGATCAGCTCCTGATCGTCGTACAGGAATCCCACCGCGGCCGAGACGTTGTTGTACCAGAGTTGCCTGTTCGATGCCGATTCGGGAAAGAGCTGGGTGATGCGGGCGAGCGGATAGAAGAGACTGTCTTTGAGGATGCGATGGTCTTCTGCGCTGAACCCGGGATAGTTGTACAGGAGATCATACCCGTACGCCATGTCCACCCCCCAGAAGGATTCGGAGAGGGTCCCGAAGAACACGTGGGCAGGGCCGAGGATGGTATTGCCGGTCGGATACGTGAGATAGAGACGGGCGAACTTCATCAGGATCTCCCGTCCGGCTCTGGCGTACCGTTCGTTGCCATCGACCGCGTAGAGAAGTCCCATCCACACCAGCCGGTTCGCGAGGACGCGGTTGTACCAGCCGGCCCATGCCATGTCGTATTTTCCGCCGGCGAACACCTCCTGGCTGTCCTTCGGACACTGATGCGCGAACGGTTGGGACTCATCGAAGAGGAGTTCCACCCGATGCTTCGGACAGATATACATCTGGTATTCGTAGGTCTGCTTCAGCGGCGAGACGTAGACGGGCCCCCGCGCGATGAACCGGTCGATCTCTTTCCTGTGTTCGTCGAAGAGCTGGCGGTACCAGGCATGGTTCCTGATCCAGTGTTTTGCTGTGTCGATCTCCGCCTGATCCGCCATGAGGCGGGGGTGGGTGCGTTGCGCAGGCGCGCAAGCGATCGCCAGGGCGAGAAGGAGGAAGGAGATGGCGAGGAGGGAGGGCCGTACCGTCATAAGAACGATCTCCGCAAAGTGCAGCCCCTCGAACCATGTCACCATGGGAACGGGGGGCACTCAGAACAGATATGGAAGGAACCCCTGATACACTGGTGAAGATACAGTGGATGGAAGGGAGAATCAACGGGGCGGGCATGTTCGTGACACTTCAGTTCGTGAAACGTCACAGCCATCTGCGGGAGGCCCTCGCCTCGTTGACAATCCGGCCCTTGACCCCTATCTTTACCTTCGACCTTCAGGGGAAACGATACGGCGAAAATACCTCCTGTTCCGCACGCAAGGATGGGAGGCTTCTTCCTTTTTTGACCCAGGGTGACTCCTCGGAGACGTTCAGGACCACGGGTGGGAACACAACACGTGGTGGGCCGCGGTGTGATAGGGTGCATGACAGCGATCGTGAGTGGTGTCGAGAGTCAGAGAACCAGAGGATGCTCTTCTATGAGAAGTCGTGCCTGTTGGCTTATTGTTTGCTTGCTGTCTGTCGCTGCGATCGCCGATGCCGGGGTCACGCTGAGGGAAAAACTGGGTCAGATGGTGATGATCACCGTCACCGGCGACTCGTTGGAAGAGCGGAGTCCTTCGATGGACACTCTGAAAAACGACCTCGCGAACCGGCAGGTCGGCGGTGTGGTCATGTTCGTTTGGAGCGGTAACCTTGCGAGTCCGGCGGGCATTGCTCGCTTCACGGGTCAACTTCAGGCTCTCGCCCACGTCCCGCTCCTTCTTGCCATCGATCAGGAAGGAGGGAAGGTGGCCCGGCTCAGCGCATCCAACGGTTTTGCCGCAACCTCCACGGCCTACGATCTGGGTACGGTCCTGAACCAGGAAAGCTCCACACGCAGCATGGCATCCATGATGGCGGACTGGTTCGTCCAGACCGGGCTGACGATGAACCTTGCGCCGGTCGTCGATGTGAATGTCAATCCGGCGAGTCCTGCGATCGGAGCGCTGAAGCGGAGCTTTTCCGCGGATGCCGCCACTGTGGCCCGGCATGCATCCTGGTTCATCGATGAGTTCCATGCGCGGCACGTCCTGACCGCACTCAAGCACTTTCCCGGACACGGGAGCGCGCAAGCGGATTCGCATCTCGGCTTCACAGACATCACGACGACGTGGAGTGCCTCCGAGCTCGATCCGTACAGAACGCTCATCGCGGAGGGGAAGCCGGATGTGATCATGACGGGTCATTTGTTCAACAGCATGATCGACTCCGTCTATCCTGCGACGCTCTCGCATGCGACGATCACGGGGATGCTCCGGAACCAGCTCGGGTTCGGCGGGGTGGTGATGAGTGATGCGATGGGGATGAAGGCCATCGCGTCCCACTACGGACTCGATGAGGCGATGGTGCTTGCCGTGAATGCGGGGGTGGATATACTCCTGTACACCACGAACCTCGACAGTGCGGGGCATTCGCTCGCCCGGCGGATCGTGGATGTGCTCGAACGGCGTGTGCAGGATGGGAGCATCGCTGCTGCGCGCATCGACGCATCGTACGCGCGCATCATGGCATTGAAAGAGAAGTTCGTGACCGGTGTCGCGATCGCAGGATCTGCCAGCCTCCCCACCGCGATCCATCTCGGAAGCTATCCGAATCCGTTCAACCCGTCGACGACGCTGCACTATACGCTTCGCGGCGAGGGCCCGGCAACGCTGCGGGTCTTCGATCTCCTTGGCCGTCTTGTGGCAACACCGGTCGACGGCTACCACCGTGCGGGGGTGCACACCGTGCGCTTCGACGGGACGAATCTTGCGAGCGGTATCTACATCTGTCGGCTCGGGTCGGCCGGTGCCGTGGCGACCCACCGGCTGGCTTTGGTGAAGTGATGCTGCTGCGGCCGGCCGCTGATGTGGTGTGGCTTCCGGCGACCTGACTCAGTACCAGGTGTCCTGCGACCGCTTCCACCCTTCCCGCGACCGACACAATCAACGATGGATGATAGGAAATGCACGTATGCCTGAAGAGATGAATCACGTTGAACGGTTTCGCGCCGTTATGAACTTCCAACCAGTCGACAGGTTACCGCGCTGGGAATGGGCCATGTGGTGGGATAAAACGATCGATCGCTGGCATACCGAAGGACTGTCTGCCGCACAGACAGGCGTGTTCGAGGTCCACGACTATTTCGGCCTCGACCCCTACAAGCAGTTCTGGTTCAGCACGACGGATGCGACGATCGAGGCGGAACAGCACCACGTTGAGGGAATGGTCTCCACCATGGACGACTATCTGGCGCATCGTTCGTATCTGTTTCCCGACCATGGCGACGCGATCCTGGGAATGACGCCGTGGCTGGCACGGCAGACAAGCGGCGAAGCCATCATCTGGATCACACTCGAGGGCTTCTTCTGGTTTCCCCGTACATTGATGGGTTTCTCCAAACTGATGTTGACCTTTTACGATCAGCCGGAACTGCTGCACCGGATGAACCAGGATCTGCTGGACTTTAACCTGGCCATCCTGGATCGGATCGAGAGGATCGGCCGTCCGACATTCATGACGATCGCCGAGGATATGTCGTATAACAACGGACCCATGATCGGCAGGGGGGTGATGAACGAATTCATGTCGCCCTACTACAAGCAACTGCTGGCACGGGCGAAGGAGATGGAGATGCTCACCATCGTGGACACGGACGGCGATGTGACGCTCCTCGTCCCATGGCTCCTGGACAATGGGATCGAGGGCGTGCTGCCGCTGGAACGGCAGGCTGGCGTCGATGGGATGTCTCTGCGCGCTCAGTTTCCCGACCTGAGGATGATCGGCCATTACGACAAGATGGTCATGCCCCACGGTGAAGAGGCCATGAGGGCGGAGTTCGAGCGGCTCCTGCCCCTGATGAAGTCCGGCGGGTTCATCCCGAGTGTCGATCACCAGACACCTCCCGGCGTCTCGTTGGAGAATTACCGTATCTATCTTCGATTGCTACATGAATTCACCCGGTAACAGGTATCACGTCTCCAGGATGGGGAGATGGAAGCGGTGTCTCACGAGGTCAGAAGAGTCTTCGGGAAGGGATTCAGGGGGCGCATAGGGTACGTTCGGGGTTCTCGGGGTCAGGGGCGGATGCGGGCCACGTGGGTGCTTACGAAGCACAAGAGCCCGAGGCATGCTCGGGCTCCTGGTTGAATTGCTTTGTGGCTTTCAGACTACGGTCCGGGCGCGAATACGTGACCGCCGTGCCAGCATGGTACTCTTGCGTCCGCCGGAAGATCTGGCCGGTGGTCGTCTTGCACTCATTGTATCGGAATGCGGTTCGCGTTCTTCGAGAGCCAATATCCAAATGACTGCAATTCCGGGTTGAGAGACCGGGAGATTTCGATGCTGCGCGCACCGGTGTAGACGTCCTCGAAGTCGCGCTTGAACTGGAACATATTGCCCATGTCGTCGGCGCCGGGGAAGCCGAAGCCCCTATATACGTCCGGAGGGACATCGTTATAGCGCACCTCCTGCCCGAGAGCTTTGGAGAGCGCGGCGGCCATTTCTGTTCCTGTCAGGTGCTCACCGGCAACGCCCACCGTCTTGCCGATGAATTCGCGTCCCTTCTTGAAGATCCCATACACGCACTTGCCGATGTCTTCGGAGGCGATACCAGGAAGCTTCTGTTGTCCCATCGGATACGTGAGGGCAAGCTTGCCGTCGGATCCCTTCTGCGGGCCCGCGCCGAAGTAGATGAGATTCTCCCAGTAGAACGAAGTCAGAAGGAAAGTGGTCGGAACGCCCAGGTCCTTGAACGTCTGATCCGCTTCGCTCTTTGCATCGAAATGCGCCACCTTGTATTTCCCCTGCAATGTCGGCATGCGATTGTCGCTCAGGGGGATGTACTTGCGCGTGTCCTCGAACGTCGACCAGATCGCGTGCTGCACTCCGGCTTCCTTCGCAGCGCGGGCCATATTGATCGCCTGAGCCTTCTCGTTCTCCGCGGAAAAATCCTCCCAGAAGAACGTCACGCAGAAAGCCCCGTACGCACCAGTGAATGCCCGCTTGATGCTTTCGACGTCTTTGACATCTGCGGCGACCACTTCGGCCCCAAGACGCTTCAGCGCCTGTGCCTTTTCGGAGTTGACGTCTCGCGTGATCGCCCTGACTGCGAACCCTCCCTTCGGATCAGCGAGAATGGCGCGGGCAAGTCCGCCTCCCTGAGCGCCGGTCGCGCCTATGACCGCAATAATCCTCTTCTCTGCCATACAGCTCTCCTTTGATAGAGTATCGAGAAACCTCGTCGGAATTCAGTACCAGGTTAACCACAAAAGGGTCAGATTGGTTCCAATTGGAAGAATTCTCCCTAGGATACCATCGGGGGCATAGCATGGCGCCGCCTCGATTGACTGTTCGGTGGTCAACGGGTGAGAGAGCACTGCGCGGGCTGTAGTTCCTATGGGGACTCGATCCCCCTGGCGACCATTTGCATTGTGCGGGAGGCTCGTCCTGTATTGTGGGGCGGGCCTTGTGTGTATCTGCGACTCGTCGAAGATCTCGGCATGCACCGGACAGGGGAGAGAGAAAGAAGGAGGGGAGGAGAATCATCGATGATCAATGGAGCGTCGATACTGAGAATGCGATTCCGCGAAGCGGGATCGGGCGGGTTCGGTGGGGGTCTGACAGAATCTCTGTGATCATTGAATGTGAGGCGCGGGGGCCAGAATCAGAGATCCGTCGGCGATCAGAGTAGCCGGGATATTTCCCTTGACAAGCCCTGCGCATTGGAGTATTGTAGGAATACTCTAACCGATGCAGAAGACCCGGCACCCCGCGAGCATTGCAGAGAGAGCGGCAATGCAGGGTCTGCTCAGAACCACAAAGGCAACAGTTGATGTTGGAGATGTTGCCCTCACACTCCGGAGCGAACTCATGCTGAAGACTGTCCTGATAGGTGCGTTGATCATCATATCCCTGACGGCCTGCTCACAAGATCTTCACGTCGCGGTCACGGGTGATGATGCAAACGATGGTTCGGTGTCCAGTCCCTTGAAGACAATATCGATGGCTGCCCGGAGAGCCCGCCCCGGTGATGTGATCACCGTTCATCAGGGTGTGTATCGCGAACGGATCGATCCGCCGCGAGGGGGAACGTCGGATAAAGAACGGATCGTATTCCGTGCAGCTCCAGGAGAGGAAGTCATCATTAAGGGATCAGAGGTCATAACAGGCTGGGAGAGAGTCCGGAACGATACCTGGAAAGCAACGATCCCCAATCATTTCTTCGGGGATTTCAATCCGTATGCGGATGTGATCAGAGGTGACTGGTTCGATCCGTTGGGAAGAGAACACCACACGGGCGCTGTCTACCTGAACGGTCACTGGCTCACCGAGGCCGCGACCCTGGATCATGTCTTGCAGCCGGTCGGGAACGCTGCCATGGCCTATGATCCACGATTCACCGATCATCTGCTGGACATAACCTGGTTTCGTCCGGTGCACGATCACGCCCAACGGATCCCGGCCGCGGGTTTCAGCGATCATCAAGGGGTTGGGACGGGGCCATGCGTGGAGGGAGGAGAGTGCATTGGCAGGATCAATCAGGATGACTGGGTGTACTATGCGAAGGTGGATTTTGGAGAAGGCACCAGCAGGATGGAGTTTCGGGCAACCTCTGGAAACGTTCACGGAGGGACCATTCAGATCCGACTGCAAGGTCCGGAGGGAGCGCTGCTTGGCACATGTTCCATACCCACGACGAATGGCTGGCAATCCTGGAGATCGTTCATCGCAGAGATCAAGAACGTACGTGGCATGCAGCCGGTCTGCCTGGTGTTCAGAGCCAACGTGAAGGTCAACGATTCCGATCTCCGGTTGTGGTTCGCCACGGTTGACGACAGCGTGACGAGCATTTGGGCGCAGTTCAAGGATATCGACCCCAATGGCGATCGTGTCGAGATCAATGTCCGTCAGAGCGTCTTCTACCCGGGAAGCACCGGGATCAACTACATCACGGTCCGTGGTTTCACCATGATGCATGCCGCAACGAATTGGGCGCCGCCCACGGCTGAACAGGTCGGCTTGATCGGTACACACTGGAGCAAGGGCTGGATCATCGAGAATAATGAGATCAGCTATTCGGTGTGCACCGGTCTCACGCTTGGCAAACATGGGGATGCGTTTGACAATACGTCAGCGAATTCCGCGGAGGGGTATGTCGCGACGATCGAGCGTGCACGGGCACGGGGCTGGTCCAAAGAGAATATCGGTCATCATATCGTTCGCAAGAACCACATCTCGCATTGCGAGCAAGCCGGCATCGCCGGCAGCATGGGAGCTGTGTTTTCACAGGTCAACGACAATACGATCCATGACATTCACGTGCGGCGGCTGTTCAACGGTGCGGAGATGGCCGGGATCAAGTTTCATGGTGCGGTGGACGCGGAGATCAGCGGGAACCACATCTATCGAACCTGTCTGGGCATCTGGCTTGACTGGATGACGCAGGGCACGCGGGTGTCGCGCAATCTCCTGCACGACAACGGTCCATCCCATGACATATTCGTAGAAGTCAATCACGGACCATTTCTCGTCGACAACAACATTCTGCTCTCGAACCCGAGCATGTTGGTCAACTCGCAGGGTGGGGCGTATGTGCATAACCTGATCGCCGGTCAGGTCAACGTTCTGTATGGTGAGAAGCGTGAGACGCCCCACCTCAAAGCGCATTCAACAGAGGTCGCAGGACTGGCTCCAAATCTCAGTGGTGACGAGCGCTATTTCAATAACATCTTCGTCACCTGTGGCCTGGCCGAATATGACCGCGCGGCGCTGCCGGTGTTCATGAATGGTAATGTGTTCCTCACTGGCGCCAGGCCTTCGAAGCATGAGGCACATGCGGTCGTCAACGCGGGCGCCGATCCCGGGATCCAACTCATCCAGAAGGATGGCGGGATGTATCTGCGCATGATCATCGATCAGTCCTGGAAGAGAGGTGAACGGCAATTGGTGACGACTCAACTCCTGGGGAGAGCATTCACGCCGCAATTGTCCTACGAAATGCCGGACGGTTCTCCTTATGTCCTGGGGAAAGATCTGCTCGGTGAAGACAGAAGTGCCGCGAATCCGAGGCCGGGCCCATTTGAATTCAAGGGGGAGGGTGACCAGGTATTCAAAGTCCGATGAAGAGAACGCTTGAGGATGTTCCGTCGTCACTATGTCGCTCTTCGGAAGTTCAAGTCGCGCTGGCATGTGTTCGATATTTCTGCTTCTCGGCCCGTCGTAGCGCGGAGCGACAGATGGACAGTGAGCCAGTGGTGCATCCGGCTCCGGTTTGGAAGAGGCTTTGGGAGTATGTATGACAAAGCAGCAACGCAAGACACGGGAGCTGATCATCGAGGGTGTCAAAGAGGCTGTGGCACGTGCTCTGGAACGTCACAGGAAGCTAGGTGAACCGGTCGCGATCTGGAAGGATGGGAAAGTGGTGACGCTCAACCCAGGTCAGATCCCAAGCCGCTCACGCCGTCCAGGCAAATGAGAGCACGTTGCAGCCTGAAACATTGGATTCCTTCGTGGTCTGAACCTTTCGTGCAATTCCGCGCTTGGACTTCCCGTGTTTCCCAGGCAGAAAAGCGGCGAGTTGGTATTTCTGCGCCATGAGTTGGCCGTTCTGCTTGCAACTTCCTCTCATCCGCAACGAATACAAAGCCTCAACCCCGATCGTCGTCTCGTGGTCCGGTTCCGCGTGGGGCATGTGAATGACGCATGGCTCAAGGAGCAATCGTCCTCGCATCACTCTGTGCTACTCGATTGGATCTGCGACGGGGAAGTGATGCGTCGGAGGGCAAAGGTACCTCTGATCGGCCTTTGATGGTGCGGGGACATGATGATCCACCCACTGAGGGCGCGAGACGATCCCCATGGCGGGCCGCACATACAAGGGAGTTCTTTGAAACCGGATGGCGGGTCTCTGGATACGTGTCACCATCATTCAAGGGTCAATCCACGTGTGCTCAATCAATGGAAGAGGCAAATCCCATGCAAGGAGATCCCTCATGAACGGCATCGTCATCCTCGGCTGTTTGCTGGCCGTCCAATCCGTGGCAAATGGCAAGGAGATCGTCCGGTTCGATCTCAGAGATCTGCTTCGGAGGGACGGTCTTACGGTGATCAACCGGCTTGTCGAGCCAGTGCCGGATCCTAGGATGAACGGACTGGTGTTGAGCGAGGAGTACGGCGAAGGGCTGGTGTGGATCAATGGGGTGTCATTGTCATCGGGGACCATTGAGGTTGATCTGAAGGGGCAGAACATCTTCCAGCGGAGTTTTCTCGGTATCGCGTTCCGGGGGGCCGATGATTCGACGTTTGACGCAATCTACTTCCGGCCGTTCCATTTTCCGAGCACGGATTCCGTGCGGAGGTCGCGGTGTGTTCAATACATCAGTCTTCCGCAGTACACCTGGCAGCGTTTGCGGGAAGAACACAAGGGCATCTACGAGCATGTGGTGGATCCTGCGCCTGATCCGGACGACTGGTTTCACATCCGGATCGTGGTTCGCAACGATGAAGCACTGGTGTACGTAAACAATGCGGAGAGTCCGAGCCTGCGCGTGCATCTGCTCAGTGACAGGAAAGGCGGAATGATCGGGCTGTACACCGCTGACCGCTCGGGGGGGTCCTTCGCGAATCTGACCTTAGAAACAGAGTGGCCGCTGCACCCCTGAACCTATGCCTACGACGCCTCGTGCCTCAACAGCCATCGAGAGGCATGATAGTGTCATCGCATCGCATCGACTTCCCGTTTGTGAACAATGGGGAAGAGTCGACGACAGCTGTCGAGACTGACGTGGGTTCGCGCTTCCCGTTTCAGGCGAACCGCGGATGCTCCTGTTCCTTTCGAATTGTGAGACAAGAAGGCGCAATCTCCCCGGGAGGCATGCATGCGAAGGCTCGTAATAAGGATGGTATTGGTGCTCACGGGCTGTAACCCCGGATACGCGCAAACCGGGGGAGGGCCCCCTTTCGATCATGGGGTCGATTCAATCACGTTTCACAATGGCCATACCTGTCTGGCCGGTGCCATTGTCAAGCCCGAAGGCGACGGGCCATTCCCGGCCGTTGTGATCACCCACGGGGCGGGACCAGCGACGTTTGACGAGCCAGCGTTTCGTGTCCATGCGAACGCCTTTGCCCGCGGAGGTTTCGCGGTTCTGCTCTATGATAAGCGAGGCTCCGGGGGGTCAGGCGGTCTATTGGACACTTCTGATTATGAGGATCTCGCGACCGATCTTGCCGCGGGCGTTCGGTATCTCCGGACACGCAGCGATGTCATGCCTGGCAAGATCGGCATTCTCGGCAGGAGTGAGGGTGGCTGGGTGGGCACGCTGGCGGCGAGCAACGATTCATCCCTCAGATTCATCATTCTCAGTTCTGGATCAGGTGTCAGGCCGTCGAGGCAGACGCTCTATGCAATTGGCAGAGCGCTTCGCGAGCGGGGAGCATCGGAGGATGAAGTCAGGGCCGGGACTGATGCAACTTCGGCGTTGTGGGCGTTCTATGGCGGCGTTGCGAGAATGGATCTGTCCGGAGCAACACATGGGGTTACGCGGGGGGCGCGTGATTCATTGGAGAACCGGCTCCGGTCCTTCGCTCGTTTCGCACCGCTGATTCCGCAGACTGTCCGCAACCCCGCCCTCACTTCGCCTGCATTCTTCAATGCCTTTTCTCGGAAGATCGAATACGACCCCATGCCAGCCTTCCTGAAGGTCAGGGCTGCTGTGCTCGAGGTTATCGGATCAGATGACGAGGTCGTGGACACGGAGAGCACGGTAGACGTATTCGAGGGTTTGCGAAGATGTGGGCGGGATGTTACCGTCAGGATCCTTCAGGGGGTTGGTCATTCGCTCGTGATCGTGACGCCAGATGGACCGCGCTATCCGGAAGACTACCCTGAATTCGTCGTACGATGGGCGCGTGCGGTGATCGATGGGGACGCTCGATAGGGATGTCGTGAAGAACTGGCACAGGAACCTGCTTACCCCCATCGCGCACGTTCATGGGAAGCCGCTCTCCGGGAAATGGAAATGCCCAAATCACTTCGGGCATTTCCTGCGGGGCAGATCGGGGTCGCACAGAACACTGATGATGCTCGATTTCCCCATGTTTTGAATCCCACCCTGGCCTGCGTCGAGGGGTCCTGTAACGCCATTCGGATTCATTGACAATCTCCTTGGGTTTTGGTAACGTCATGCGTGCCCTCCCGGGGAAGGATCCTCTTCTATCCGGAAGGGATGGGGATGTATTTGTTCGATGGCACACCGACTTCCTGCGCGGATGGAACCGCGACGAAGCACTCAATCCTATTGATCATTGGCTCATGGAAAAGGATAGGCCGGCTCTCTTCTTTGCGGTGGTTTGTGCATTGCAGATCCTGGTCTATCTGATCAAGGTCGATCTGGATGCCGCCTCCCTTCAAGAATACCTGCACGAGCCGTATGAGACCTTCACTGAATTGCCGCTTGCAGAGCATGGAGCCCAAAGGGACTGGACCATCTTCTGGTTGTCGCCGGAAATGGATGCTCCGGATACATCAATCGACAGATGCGAATGGATTCCCCTTTGGCGTTCCCTCTGCCTCGCGGAGAATGCCCGTGTCACTGTCCTGCTGAAGCAGCAGGAACTGGTGCTTTCAACTGCGCGTCAAGTTGTCTCCCTCCTGCGGATCCAGAACTTATCACACAAGTCCCCGGCTGATGAAGATCTGAAACCTCGTTTGCTTTCCTAAAACGAATGACTTGATCTCATCAGGTACCGTCACCAACCGGAGGACAATTCCATGTGTGCACCTATCGAGGAGCATCAGGCGGTCAGCACATCAGCAAAACCGTCCAGTAATACCCGTAACGTCGCTAAATATCTTCTCAGAGGATTGAGTGGGATCACCCTTGTGGTAGTGGTCTTTGCCGGGTGGATCTATGTTTCTCTTTTCTCTGGTCCCGGGCAAATGGATATGTCCGATGGTCATCCATTTAGATCGACGGAAGCAAGAGAGCGATATCTGGCATTTGAAGACAAGATGGCCCATAGGTGGCCCACCATTTCCGAGGAACGGTTGGTGCAGACTTCGTTTGGCTGGACATTCATGAGGATCAGCGGCCCCATCGACGCTCCACCGTTAGTGTTGTTGCCGGGAGGCGGCTCAAATTCGTATATCTGGAGCGCAAACATCGCGGCTCTATCCAGGGAATTCAGGACCTATGCACTCGACAACATCTGGGATTTCGGGAGGAGCGTTCCCACTCGCAGAATTGAGAATGGTCGCGACTTTACCGGTTGGCTCGACGAGTTGTTCGACACTCTTCGTCTTGGCAACGACATTCGGATCATTGGATATTCCTACGGAGGTTGGATTGCTTCTCAGTACGTGCTCGACCATCCTGAACGACTGAAGGGCGCTGTGCTCATGGCTCCTGCGTTCACCGTCTTGCCTCTCCCGAGTGCATATATATGGGGCATGGTGTCCACCCTTCTCCCGGTACGGTACTTCAAGGAAAGGATGATGAATTGGGTTTGGAAGGATCTGGCCGAGAGGGGTGAGGAGGGGAAGGCACTCGTGGACGAGAGGGTAGAGTATATAACGATCGCTTACGGTAGTTTCAAATTCAAGACGCCTGTCAATCCGACGGTCCTCAGCGACGCTGAACTCCAGGGGATGAGGGTTCCCATGCTGTACATGATCGGTGAGCATGAAACCTGCTATGATGCGGACAGCGCAGTCAGTCGTCTCGCGAAGATCGCTCCGGGGATCGAGATCCATCTCATTCCAGGTACCGGACATGACTTGATGTTTACCCACACGGATGAAGTCAATCAGAGGATCCTTGAGTTCCTGAAGCCTTGAATCACAATCGATCAATCTGGCGCTCCGGCGAATACGCCACCGCGTGACCACGGGAAGGGCGTGGCCTGCTGACAACTGCGACGGGGGGCCTGCGAAGGCAGGATGAGATCCCAATTCTCGTCGTATGGGTACCCACGAAGGGATACCTTGCGTCCACTGCGTTCGGCACCAAGCCAAGGAAAACAGATGTTGAAAGAAGTGTTGAAAGATGTTGAAAGAAACGCAGCGCCTGCTCGAGTGAAAGGTACTCACCGAAAACAAGAATGCCCGAATCAAGTTGACTCAGGCACTTTCTGCGGGGCGGATGGGACTCGCACAGAGATCTGATGATGCTTGAATTCCCCAGCTTGGGACCAGATCCGGCGACAACCAGCGTAGCCATGTCCATCTCTCTTGACAAACCCTGAGAATCCCGGTATGTTGTTGCGGTGAAGAGCATGTTGCCGCGCGGACTCTGGGAGCGTACATGGCTGACTTTCGTTAACCACTCCTCGCGAAACAGTCCGGCGCCTTTGCGGAAGGGGCCGATTCTTATGTTCCCGCATTGAAGCACTGCATCGCCAAGAAAACCCCTGACGTTCAATCGAAGGCAATTCCACTCAAGGACGGACCCTGTAATGCTCAAACACCGGTTCAGCTGCATCGCCATTGTCATCCTTGGATTGCTCAACAGTAGCCTGGCCCAGACGTCGTTCTCACCTGCTACCGAGGGGGTATTCACACGACTCCTTTCGGACCAAAACGTCCCTGGTGTCTCAATTGCTCAGATCAGAGGGGGTAAGATCGTAGCTCTTGGCGCATACGGACGGCAGGATTCCGTGGATGCTGCAAAGACGACGACTCTCTACAATGTTGCCTCATTGGCGAAGCCAATTTCCGCAGAAGTAGCGCTTCGCCTCGTCTCACGGGGGACGATTTCACTCGACGAGCCGATGGTCAACTACTGGACCGATCCTGACATCGCCCGGGACGATCGGCGGATGCTCTTGACGCCGCTGTTCTCCTTGACTCACCGGACCGGCTTTGCCGCCAATTGGCGCTCAGAGGATGGCGGTACGCTCAGGTTCATGAGCACTCCGGGTACAACATTCCATTATTCGGGAGAAGGGTACGAATACCTGGCGCGATTCATACAGAAGAAAACGAACCGCGACCTCCAGGAGCAGGCACAAGAGCTGCTCTTTACTCCGGCAGAGATGGCGGCGACATCGTACGTACGCCAACCCTGGTTCGAAGGCAGAGTGGCTCTTCCAGCCGGTAAGGACGGCGTGTGGATCGAACCTACGTTCACAGCTAGCCCGCTCGCTTCCGATCTTCTCTATACGACCGCCGGGGACTATGCCAGATTTCTTGTACAGGTGATGAACAATGAGGGAATCTCGGATTCTCTTGCACGCGAGCGCCAGCGAGTTCAAGTGAGCCTGCTGGAAGAAATCGGTCAGTCAATTCCGGTTGAGCTTCGTCCCGATGAGCTGGGGATGGGCCTGGGGTGGATGGTGATTCGGTTCAAGCAAACGACACTTCTCATGCATACAGGCCATGACCCGGGTGTCCATACGTTCGCGTATCTGAGTCCGACGAATGGAACGGGTGCGGTGATCCTGACGAACGGCGAGAAGGGAAAGAGCATCGTCGCACCCATTCTCAAGGAGATCGGGGCAGAACCTGAACTCGTCGCTCTTCTGGAAAGGACAATGCGGTAGATCGTGATCCCCAGGCTCTTCATGATACGTGGTACAAAACGAGCTATGGTGTCGACATCGCTGCCCGTCACCTTGTGTTGAAGGAACTCAACGAGTCACGGGTGTGGCTGGAGACGATAGAGAAGAGGGCATGCATTCAGAGTGAGCTCGTAGCACACGCCCTGGATGAGTGTATCGCTCTCAGCAAGATCATAGCAGCAAGCCTTAAGACAGCAGCGGAGAATGCAGGTAGGATTCGACAATCGAGTTCCACAAGACAGAGAACTGATAATTCGATCCCGCGGAGCGGGATCGGGCGGGGCGGATGGGGGTCTCACAGAACACTGATCATCATCGAATGTGCTGTTCTGAGCTCAGAATCGAAGGTTCGTCGGCGTTCAGGGTAGCCGAACCGACCGCTTGACATTCCCGGAGCCCCGGTGTATATTCGATCAGTACTCTCGGGGGGGAACGATGGAACTGCATATGCCTCTTGTCCGATGTCATGGATGGGAGGCATTCGTGTCTTCAATATGGGCGAACGATTGAATATCAGTTTGAGGACGGCAGGAACCATGGCGCATACTGTGGCGATGATCGCAGCACTTCCTTTCCTTCTCTTGAACTTCCTCGAAACCTCAGCCCAGACAGCTGGCTGGTCACAGCCCGTGAACTTGAAGGTCAATGATACCCGCGAGACCGAATTTGTGGCGATGGCGGTGTCGCCTAGAGGCAAGGTCTTCGCGCTCTGGCAATCCAACAATCAACCTCCGTGGGCACTGAGGGCTCAGATCTTCCTGCGGATAAAGGATGGCCGATCATGGTCCGCACCGATCGCCATCACAGATACCGGATCGATGGATAGGACTCCGGATGTGGCGCTCGATCGGTCAGGCAACCCTCATGTTGTCTTCGGTGAATATGCTTCCTCTGAGATCTTCTACACATACTTCGACGGGACGCGGTGGTCACCGCGATTGAATGTCTCGGAGACGCCGAGTGGTGAATCGTATTTTCCGCGGATCGCCGTTGATGACAGCAACACAGTTCACATGGTGTGGCACGACAACGTCCTTGGGAGCTATCAAGTCCTCTATCGTTCGTTTAGTCGAGCAACAGGGTGGTCACGAATATCAGTTGTTTCGGATTCCGCGCGCCATGGGGATTTCCCGCGGATCGCTGTCGATCACGAAGGAACTGTACATATCACGTACACGCGACGGATGCCGCCGGAAGGCATGTTCGATGTCTACTATAGGAGTTGTATCAGAGGGCTCTGGTCACCGATCGATCGGATCACCTTCGATGATTCACTCGCTTCGAACTATCCGTGCCTCGCCATAGATGAACGAGGAATACCCGTGATCGTGTGGACACAACAACATCTCCCGCGCCTGGACTTCAATAACGGAGTCTACTACTCAACGCACGATGGGTCAGGTTGGACCGGCCCTTATGTTCTCAAGGACACGACAGAGTCAGCGAACCCCTGTCTGTTCATCGACAATCACAATACGGCCCATGTAGTATGGACCCTGGTCGATCGCGTGGTAACACACGTCGGGAGCATCCTGTATAGTTCTGGAACTCTGGATGGTGGGGAGTGGACCCCGCCAGTAAGTCTCTCTCTTCCAGCCTCCGTAGGTGCCTACCGCCCGGTGGTGGCGTCAGATTCTTCCGGGACGGTGCATGTTCTTTGGAGAAGCTTTGACCAGGGCGTCTACTATACGTGCCGGTCGACCCTTGATGGTGTAGGACCGCGTTCAGATGGGGGTCCTCTCGGGTTCGCCCTCGAACAGAATTATCCTAATCCGTTCAACCCGTCGACGACGATCCGGTATGGTCTCCCGAGTCGGTCTCAGGTCATCGTGGCCGTGTTCAACACCCTCGGGCAACAGGTATCTGTTCTCCAGAACGGAGAGCAAGACGCCGGGTACCTCGAGGTAAAGTTCGATGCACAGAACCTTCCGAGCGGGGTGTACTTCTATCGTATTCAGGCGGGGAGTTTTGTGGAAACAAAGAGGATGTTGCTCATCAGGTGACGGTGGCGGCATTCTGATGTGAGCGAAAGGCTCGTCCTGGTTTTCGGGGCGGGCCTTCTGTGCATCTGTGGGATGTTTCGTGGTGTCGGAATTCAAGGAAGAGGGGAGTAGAATGGAGGAGGGAATTCTCGATGATCAATGGATATTGGACAATCGATGATGGGGCGCCATGGCGAAAGGGGAAGATATTCAGAGTCGTCTGAGCGGATTTGCTGTGCAGGTGATGGTCTTGTGTGATCGGCTGCCCCGGACATTCGCTGGCAAGCACATCGGCGAACAACTCTTCCGATCGGGCACCGCATGTGCGGCGAACTATGCTGAGGCTCGGGGAGCAGAAAGCCGGAACGACTTCATTCACAAGCTCGGCATCGTGCGCAAAGAGCTCAATGAAACGCTGGTCTGGCTGGATCTTGTGGCGAAGAGAGGAATGGTTGGTGATGAAACGGTGGCACCAACGAGAATGGAATGCGACGAACTGTGCAGGATCGTATCAGCGAGCCGGAAGACGGCGGAGTTGAATCAGCGGCAGGGGAGGTGAATTCGGACAATTCTGAATTCAGATATCGGATCTCTGATATCTGAATTAGAAAACCCGCCGTAGGCGGGTTTTCTGGCGGGGTAGATGGGGGTCTGGCAGAACCCTGATGATGTTTGAATTCACGCGGAAATCGCCACTTTTCGAGACGTGAAGCTCACTGCTTTGGCTTCCGAGGGACCTTCGGCGACGGCGTTACGGTGCCGAATCCGTTTTGATCGGAGGTACCGCTTTGTTTCCGCTTCTCCTTTATCGTTCGCAGTATGTGGGGGGCGAGGATTTTTGAGACCCTTTCGAACCGCTCGTCCGGCGTGAGCGCGGGATCCAGGGCATCGAAGAGTTGAACCAGGCGAAAAGTGAATCTGGTTTCTGTTTTCTTCGGGGCATGCGGAACCAGCTCTTCGATCCGTTTGGGAAGCCCGAATTCCTGGATGCGTCGCTTCTTCGGGGGGCGAGAGGGTCCCGGTCGAGGAGTCGGATACCGGACGATCTCAACGATGCCCTGCAGCAGGAGTAGGTCACCGTGCTTGCAGCCCATCCACGCCACAAACAACGAATCCGTCCGGATTGTGGTCGGAAGCACGCGGCACTACGAGTTGACGCAATACGGTAGGTTCGGATGGGTGCAACAGTCCAAACGCGGCATACCCGATGCCAATGCCCACGCAAAGCACCGCGGCGAGCCGGACCAACAACCCAAAACGGTTCCAATCCCGTGATTCCAAATCGCTGATGGATCTTCCCCGTGGATAGTTGCTATCTGCTCCGGGTGCACGAAAACGCCGTCGGGCAACGCGTAGGACGGGGAGGTCCATTGAAACATCGGGTTCATATTCCCTCAGTGTGGTCAAGGACTTCTCAATAGCCTTCAGCCGGGTAGCACACTGGGCACACGATACGACATGCGTGCGAGTCCGGGATTCGGCATGTGCATTCAGCACGCCGAGGGCAAACTGGAGCAACTCGTCTTCCGTGCAATGCGTGTTCATATGACACCTCTGCTCTGTAACATTGTGCGCACTGATTTCACCGCGTAAAAGATACGCGACTTCACAGTCCCCAAGGCCACACCGGTCATCGTCGCAATCTCCTCGTATCCGTATTCGCCATAGAATCTGAGCACCAGAATTTCTCTTTGAGACGGAGCCAGCATCCGGATTGCGCGAAAGATCTCCATCTCCTGTTCGCGTCTGACGGCCAGGTCGAAGGGTGTTGGGTCTGGAGATCCGGCGGACTCTGGCGGACCCTCTGCGAGTTTGTTCCGGCGCAGGTTTTCCTTCACCGCGGACCGATAGACGATCGTGGAGAGATATGTCCGTACCGATCCATCGTGATGCCTGATTTCTGCGTGAAGCAGGCGGATGAAGGACTCCTGAACACAGTCTCGTGCGGCATCAGCAGATCCTGTCATCATCACAGCAAGGCGGAGAAGGCGCGGTGAGTGCAAGTCAAATAGAGCCTTCCACGCCTTCTCATCTCCCTCCCGGGCATTTCGGAGGAGTACCCAGTCGTCGGCTATTTCTGCGCCAGGTTTCTGCTCCTGCACCACTCGTCGATCTCCTGGATGTCGTTGAACCCGCACCACATTCTGTCGGCCTCATCTCTAGCCTTTGCAGGGAGTACGGCTTGGAGAAATCTGCAATACCAGCGGAAGAGCGGTAGCCTGAACTCCGGTGAATTATCTGCGAGCACCCTGATAAGTGCACGCATTCCGCTCGCGTAGTTGCGCAGAAGTTGCCGCCCCGCCCTGGACTCGTCTGCATAGCGAAGCTCCCAGCCGTCAAGTCCACCAGTTCGAAACTCGTTCAACCAGAGAGATGCAATCCTCCGAGCCGCAACTGCGGGGGACTCCTCCGGAGGGGTAATCCGCACTACCGTACCCTCTATCCGTCCTGCATCCCACAGACGGGTCACGAAAGGAGTACGTTGGAGTGTGAGGGCGAAGAAGACTGGGCGCCCTGCAGTCCGACAGCCATAGGCAAGATGCGAAAGAAGGATTGTACTTTGTGGAGGATCATAGATCGCAGGGTCGTCCTTGGGCAGGGCCCGCAGAGAATCTAGCTTTGATTTGACCATGTTCGCCAAAGTGTCTGCATGGGGGACGAAAGTGGGGAGCCCTTCCCGTTGGGCATATGCGGGATACCAGTCTGTGTTCAGTAAAGAGACGTTGACAACACGGACATCGGCTCTGACATGTGCGATTCGAGTGAGGATCCAAACCGGGTACGTGTCGTTATCCCCGTTGGTGACGAGCACCGCGTCCTTGTCCAGACCGATCAGCATGTTGTAAGCATAGTCCATGACTTCATTCGCGATGATCCCGGAATTCATGAGTTTGCGGAGGGCGACGTCGAGTTTCTCTCTGTCGCCCCGTTCCATGTACCTTAATACCAAAGAGAACCAGGGATCCATAAATGAGGGATCGAGCTCTGCGGCACGCTCCTCAAGCGCCAATGCCTCCAGCCCACCCGTGGTATCGGAGATCTCGCGAGCCCGAAGATGTATCAGTACAGGATTCGACGGATACAGTTTTGCTCCCTCTGCCAGGAGCGTGGAGTAGTCTTTGGCTTCAGCGTAGCGAGATGCGTACATCCAGTTTGCATAGGCGTCTTCTGATGGGTAGGCTTCATAGTAAGACTTCCACAGTGAGGCGAGCCGAACGTAGGTTGCCTGGTCGTATACCACTTCACGAAGGCTGCGGATTTGCTCAGGGCGTTGGACGAAGGATCGATCCTGGTGACATCCCGCAGAGATAAGTGAAAGGAGTATGAGCAGAATAGTGAAACCATGCGCGCGTGTCATCGGTGCTCCTGCGTTGTTGACCAAGACGGTTACATGGTAATATTCCGCCAGAACGGAATTTGTTCAATGTACAAAAACTAGAGATGATCCGCGGTTGTACGGGAATGCATGGTGTTCGGGCCGAATTGGCCATTTGAAATGTTGCCGAACAAACGCAATGGGACCAGGCACGGATTCTTGACAATCCCCTCGTCCGCCCTTATATTGATTTAGCACTATCGGGGGAACGATGGAACTGAATATGCCTCTTATCCGGAATTCGTGGATGAGAGGCATTCGTGTTATTGATTGGGCCTGGAGTTCGCATATGAGATTGACAACGGTAGTCGCAATGACGCGTGCGGTGGCGATGGGCGCAGTACTTCTTCTCCTTAGCTTGTGCTCTCTCGAAACCTCGGCCCAGACCGCTGGCTGGTCTCAGCCCGTGAACCTCAAGGGGAGCGATTCCTCGAGAAGTCAGTTCTTCTCGATGGCGGTTACGCCTGAGGGGCGTGTCGCTGCAGTCTGGGAGTCAAGAAACAATGCGGAGTCCGATCTGAAGGCGCAGCTCTTCTGTGCGCTCTCTGATGGTCAGGCCTGGTTGCCACCAGCGGCCATTACGGATACCGGAAGGATGGATCAGGATCCCGATATCGCGATCGACGGATCCGGACATCTGCACGTTGTCTGGAGTGGTTACGAATCGTCGGAGATCCTGTATATGCACTTCGATGGTGTGAATTGGTTTGAGGCGCAGAATGTCTCGGAGACCCCACAAGGAGAATCCTATTTCCCCCGTATCGCCATCGGGAGCGACAACACAGTCCACTTCGTCTGGCACGACAATTATCGCGAAGGGACGTTCCAGGTGTTGTATCGCTCGTTTAACGTGGCCAACGGGTGGTCTCCCTCGGTCATTCTCTCCGATACGAATTTCACCGGCGCGTTTCCACATTTGGTGGTCGGCCCGGGAGACACCGTTCATGTGGCTTTCTGTGGTGAAATCCCTCCGAAGTGGTCATACGAGGTCTTCTACAGGAAGGGGCATCATGGATTGTGGTCGCAAATCGAGCGTATCACGACTGATGACACGCTTGAGTCGGTTCGTCCAGGTATTGCGCTCGATCGGAATGGGCATCCGAACATTGTGTGGGATCAGCAACTCAATACGTATGGAGACTTTGCTAACGGGATCCGTCTGGTGACGAAACGAGGGACATCGTGGTCCGCTCCGGAAGTTGTGTACGACACGACGGAATCGATCAGGCCCTCACTCACGTTCGACGTGAACAACTCCCCTCATGTGCTCTGGTATCTCCGTGAGCGTGCGAACTCTCGAAGCAGCGTGCTTTACAGCACCCGGGCAAGCGGGAGCGGCCCATGGACCAGGCCGGTGAGTTTGTCGATTCCGGTAGTGGCTGACCCTGGTGAATCCGTGATCCGGGCGGACGCGCAAGGAGGGGTCCATGCCCTCTGGGGGAAAGGATGGTCGTCGCGCGACCGAGGGATCTACTATACGCATCGATCGACCGTCGACGGGATTGAGCATGTATCGGACGGATATCCATTTGAATTCACCCTTGAGCAGAATTACCCTAATCCTTTCAATCCTTGCACGACAATTCGAATCTCGCTCCCAGAACGTTCTGTCGTTCGAGTCACGGTATACAACCCGCTTGGCCAGGAGGCAGCGGCGATCTTCGATGGAACACTCGATGCCGGGGTGCATTCTCTGCCTTTCGAGGGAAGTCATCTCGCATCAGGAATGTACTTTTACCGGATACAGACCAGGGGGTTCATGGCAACAAAAGGCATGATGCTTATCAAGTAGGTGTGCGGGGGGAGAGGTACAGATAGCAGAAGAGCCCGGAAATCTTCCGGGCTCTAAATTATCCATGATCCATGGATAATGGATAACTGATAATTCAAAAGCCCGCCGGAGGCGGGCTTTTGTGGCGGGGTAGATGGGGGTCTCACAGAACTCTCATGATCCTTGATGTTGCCGTTTCAGGGCCAGAATCGAAGGTTCGTCGGCGTTCAGAGTAGCCGAACCGACCGCTTGACATTCCCAGAGCCCCGGTGTATATTCGATCAGTACTATCGGGGGGAACGATGGATCGAATATGCCTCTTGTCCGGATATCATAGGATGAGGGGCATTGTCGTTTCAGCGAAGTGCCATCGGGTGAAGATCGATAATTGGGAATGATCGGGGAGGGCTCAATGCGTATCGAGCGGGCTGTGATTCTCCTTCTGGGGATCGGACTCTTCATTGGTGAAAATGCGTCGGCACAATGGCAGTCAACGGCTGGGCCATTTGGTGGAAGTGTTTCATGTCTCCTAACAGTCGGCGATCGGTTCTTCGCGGGGACAGACCGGGGGATGTACGTCTCGACTGATGCCGGTGTGACGTGGGATACCGTGCATGCGCCTTTCCGGAATGCGGGCAGAGTCAGGCCGATCGTCCGGTGCGATTCCCTTCTCTTCATGAGCTGCGATGAAGGCGTCTTCGTCAGTTCCGACCAGGGGAACACATGGCTCGAGCCGAACCCGACGTTTGACTGGCAGGTGAGGGGATTCGGGAATATCGGAGCGAAGGTCTTCGCGGCCACTGTCGGGAGCGGCGTTGTATCGTCATCAGACCATGGCGTGACCTGGCAAGGTACGGGTATGGTATCCGGGAACAGCCAGGGCATGGTTGCGATGCAGGGCCGCCTGATCATGACCACTACGGAAGGTTTTTTTTATTCGGACGATCAGGGCGTATCATGGTCTGACACCACAGTAGGATTGCCATTCCCGCCCATACCCGGCCCTCCGTATGTCGCAATGGGTCGTCTCTTCGTCACCAGTAGCGGCCATCTCTACGTTTCCTCTGACAGGGGTGTTCACTGGACCCTGAGCGATTCGGGGCTTTCTGGAACAGTCATGGCCGTGTACGGCCGCGGGACTAAGGTGTTTGCCGCCACACTCAACGGCGTGTACACATCGGCGGACACCGGACGTTTGTGGAGCAGAAAGAGCCAGGGATTGACGGACACGAGCGCCAACTGCCTGGCGGACGCAAAGGGGGTGCTGGTGTGTGGAACCTCATCCGAGATCTTCCGCTCGACCGATGATGGCACCTCGTGGAGTCTGGCATCGACCGGCATTCGGAATTTGCGCTGCTATGCACTTGCGGATTCCGGCGGGATCCTGCTTGTCGCGGCAGGCCGCACGATACGATCCTCTGCAGACTCCGGAAAAACCTGGTCTCGTCCGGCACCAGGGCTGATCGGCACCCAGGCGGTCAGACGGATCATGTGGAAGGGTGCAAACCTCTATGCAGGGACGTCGACCGGATTGTACCGGTCAACTAGCTCCGGAGGCGCATGGACGCAGATCAGCATGGGGACGCTTGTTGAATATGTGAACGCGCTTGAGACGTTAGGGTCTCGACTGTTCGTCGGAACGAATAGCGGTGTCATGCATTCATCAAATGACGGTGCGAGCTGGACCCGCGTAAAGGTGGCGGCGCTCTACGGGTTCATCCGGTCACTCACTACCTCGGCCGGCAAGCTGTACGCGGGCACGGATGAAGGTGTATTTGTCTCCGCAGATACCGGTTCACATTGGTCTCCGGTCGGCAGCGGGCTTCCTCAGGAAAGTGTGCGGGCACTCTTGGTTGTGGACTCAACGCTGTTTGCGGCGCAGGATCTGGGTGTGCGGCGATTGAAGCTCGGAGGAACCACATGGACGCCGGTGCCCGGGCCGGTCTTCGGGCTTTTCGTATTTGCCATGGCTTATGGCCGCGGACAAATCTTTGCGGGCACGGACAATGGTGTGTATTCTTCGCCGGACCTCGGCGAAACCTGGACACCGGTGAGCGATGGGGTGAGCGATCGCCTCATCACCTCGTTGTCGTTCACCGGTGGTGATCTCTATGCGGGCACCGTGGGAGGTGTGTGGCGATGGCCCGCCGATCAGCCAACATCCGTATCAGCGCCATCGGAGCATGTTCCGCTCTCTGCCATGCTCATGCAGAACTACCCCAACCCCTTCAATCCGTCGACAACGATACGGTACGGACTCACCGCACGATCGCATGTCACTCTGGCGGTCTTCAACACCTTGGGGCAGGAAGTGTCAGGCCTTGTCCGGGGCGACCAGGATGCCGGGTACCACGAGGTGAAGTTCGAAGCGCAGAACCTGCCGAGTGGGGTGTACTTCTATCGTATCCAAGCGGGGAACTACACCGAGACGAAGAAATTGTCGCTCATCCGGTGACGGTGGAGATGTTCTGAAGTGTGCGAAAGGCTCGTCCTGGTTTTCGGGGCGGGCCTTTTGCGTTTCTGGGGGGGGTACGCGATGTCGGAATTCGGTCTAGACGGTAGTAGAATGGAGGATGGAGAATTGTCGATGATCAATGGATAATGGACAATGGATGATGGGGTGATTGAATGGCCAAAGGGGATGATATCGAGGACCGACTGATCCGCTTTGCTGTTTCGATGATGGACCTCGCAGAGGCTTTGCCAACGACCTTTGCAGGAAAGCATATCGGGAATCAGCTCCTTCGTGCTGGAACCTCTCCTGCTCCGAATTACGCCGAAGCGCGTGGGTGCGAGAGCATGAGGGACTTCATCCATAAGCTGGGGATTGTTTTGAAGGAGCTCAACGAATCTCGGGTCTGGCTTCGCATGGTGCGCTTAAAGGCAATGCTGCCTTCCGAGCGCAGCGAGCCGGTATTCAAGGAATGTGATGAACTCTGTAGGATCATCGCGGTGAGCAGACGAACGGCGGAAAGGAACTCGCGGGGTTTGGGCGGGGGAAATTAAGAACTAAGAATTCTTAGTTCTTAATTCTTACTTCAAAAGCCCGCCGGAGGCGGGCTTTTGTGCGGGGCGGACGGGGGTCTGGCAGAACACTGATGTTGCTTGAATGTGCCGTTTCTGGGCCAAAATCGACGGTCTCGCGTGAACGGCGGTAACCATGCCCACAATTTAACAGTCCCCCAGCCCCGCCCCAAAATTTGAGCGGCGGTACCGAGGGGAAACGATGGAACTGCATATGCCTCTTGTCCAGAATTCGGAGATGGGAGGCATTATTGTTTTCCGGGGTGGCGAGTGGCCAGACTTTATGGGTCCCACCGTGATCCGATGGATCCGCCGGGCAGCTGTCAATACCTTCACGTGATGCTATTCTTGACAATGGGGGAACTTATTGTCTCCTTAGAACGTATAGAAGAATATGCGAAGACTGATAGAAAATATTGCAGTTCGCACGGTGATCCTGGCGCTGATAATTGTGTCGTCGTTGGGATATACCACAGTGATACATTACTGCACAATGAGTCAGTCTTTCGAATGCTGCTGTGCGGCCGGACAAAAGAACCCCCCGGCCTCCTCATCAACCGGCGCCTCTTTGGGGGGCCGGAGCGAGCCCTGCGATGTGCAGATCGTCGCTGGCGGACTCACGCCCGTGGCGATGAATACCTATTCGGACGTCCAGGTCAAGGCACCTGTCCCGGAAACCGGGTTGCTTGATTACGCTGTACTTGTTACTGCCACAACCTCCACAATCCCTTCCTATGCCCATGCGGACGATATCGCGCCTCCGAAGGTGGATATTTACGTTCGTGATGGCGCACTCCTGATTTAGATCGCTCCGTAGAAGAATGGGCGTGTACGAACGTACGCGTTGCCGCTGCTTTCCCTAGCAGGCGCTTCACATTTCTATTGGAGCTTCTATGATCGAGAAAATCATTGATTGGAGCGCAAAGAACCGCTTCATCGTCATTCTCTTGTACCTTCTTGTCTCAGGTGCCGGGATATATTGCGTCATCAAGCTTCCTGTGGACGCGATCCCAGACCTGTCCGAAAACCAGGTCATCGTGTTCACCGAGTGGATGGGTCGCTCACCCGAGGTCGTCGAACAGCAGGTCACATATCCGATTTCATCTGCGTTACAGGGGCTGCCTGAGATTAAGGCAGTCCGGGCAACATCCATGTTCGGGATGTCGTTTGTCTTCGTTATCTTCAACGACAATACGGACCTCTACTTTGCCAGGAACCGTGTCGTTGAAAAACTGGCATTAGTGAAGTCGCAACTTCCCGCAAATGCTGTTCCGATCCTCGGCCCTGACGGAACAGGCGTGGGGCACATCTTCTGGTACACGGTCGAAGGCAAGGCATATGACCTCGCCACGCTCCGGTCCATTCAGGACTGGTATCTTCGTAACAAGCTCGTCTCCGTAGAAGGCGTCGCCGAAATCGCCAGCATCGGTGGCTTCGTGAAGCAATACCAGGTGGATATCGATCCGACAAAGCTTCGGGCGTACAATGTCACGGTGAATGAACTTGTCACCGCGATCCAGCGCAACAACATTGAAGTGGGGGGAAAGCTTCTCGAGATCACGGATGCAGAATACTTCATCCGTGGGCAGGGTTACATCAAATCCACGGCTGATGTGGAGGACCAATTTGTCAAACTGGGTCCCAACGGCATCCCGATTCTGGTAAAGAACGTCGCCACAGTCCAGCTTGGCGGCGATATTCGACGCGGGCTCCTTGAAAAGAACGGGGAGGGTGAGGCCGTCGGTGGTATCGTGGTGATGCGTAGCGGCGCAAACGCTCGGGAGGTCATTGACCGGGTCAAGCAACGCATCGAAGAGATCAGACCGGGATTGCCGCCCGGAGTCGAGATCAATGCCTCATACGACAGGTCTACCCTTATCGAAGCGGCGATCGGCACGCTGAACCGGGCGCTGATCGAGGCGAGCATTGTGGTTGCGATTGTTGTCACGATCTTTCTGCTTCACTTCCGGTCGATCGTGCGGATTCTCATCGAGCTTCCGATAGCCATCCTCCTCAGCTTCATTCTGATGTATCTTTTTGGCATTACCTCCAACATCATGTCTCTGGGAGGTATTGTCTTAGCCATTGGTGTCATCGTTGACTCCTCTATTGTGCTGGTGGAGAACGCATACCGGAACATCGCGAATGCGATGGCAAAGAAAGGCCATCTGACAAATGAGGAGTACCGGGACATTTCTATTCTCTCCGCCAAACAAGTGGGTCGTGCCATCTTCTTTTCGGAGCTGATCATCCTCGTTGGATTCCTGCCCGTCTTCCTGCTCAGCGGTCAGGAAGGGAAACTGTTCCACCCTCTGGCATACACCAAAAGCTTTGTGATGCTCTCCTCGGCGATTGTTGTGATAACGCTGATCCCGGTGCTGATGACGATGTTGATGCGCGGAACCTTCAGGCCGGAAGGGGACAATCCCATCACCCGCTTCTTCATCCGTTTGTATCAGCCCGTGATCCAGTGGGTCCTCACCCATCGAAAGCTGACGATTGCCATCAATGTGCTCGCCCTAGTGATCACGGTTCCGATGATGATGCACATCGGTTCTGAGTTCATGCCGCCGCTGGATGAGGGATCGCTTCTGTACATGCCCGTAACATTGCCAAACGCGTCGGTGACCGAGGTTGCGCGCGTGATGGCATTGCAGGACAAGATCATTCGCTCTGTACCCGAGGTCCATCACGTTCTTGGCAAAGCCGGTCGTGCGGAAACGGCGACTGACAATGCGCCGATCAGCATGATCGAGACGATCATCATGCTGAAACCCAAAGAAGAATGGCGCCCAGGTATTACGAAGAAAGACATTGTTCAGGAGTTGGATGCAAAACTGCAAATCCCGGGCATCCGCAATGGGTGGACGCAGCCCATCATCAACCGCATCAATATGCTTTCCACAGGGGTGAGAACCGATATCGGGTTCAAGGTCTTCGGAGACAATCTCGATACGCTGGAACATTTTGCCATTCAGGCCGAGCAAATCCTGAAGGGCGTTCCCGGAATTGCGGACGTTGTGGCCGAGCGCATCGGTAATGGATATTACGTTGATATCATTCCAAAGAAGGGAGCTCTGTCGCGGTACGGAATGTCTATCGGTGATATTCAGGACCTCATTGAGATAGCCATTGGTGGCCAGAATCTGGGCATTGTCCTTGAAGGAAGAATGCGGTTCCCGATCCGCGTGCGCTTCGAGAGGGAATACCGGGACAACGTGGATGAGCTGAAGCGGATCTTCGTTCCGGTTCGCATTGGCGCCTTGGCTTCCAACGGTCCGGCTCAAGGTGGGGGTATGGTCGGGCCAGGACCGTTGCAGTCAGCCGGGATGGGTGCTATGGGGTCATCGTCGGTTTCTGCAGGAAGAGCCTCAACATCGCAACCGTCCGCCTTTGAATCATCATCACTCCTGGCCACGCGGCCTGGTGATGAAGTCTCCTATGTACCGCTCTCGGAATTGGTGGACATACAGATCGTGACCGGTCCGCCGATGATCAGCAGTGAAAACGGGCAGTTGCGAGCGATCGTCTATCTGAACGTGCGTGGCAGTGATATGGGCAGTGCGATGGATGATGCAAAAGCAGCCATCAGCGAGAACCTGAAGCTTGCACCGGGGTACACGTACACCTGGAGTGGTCAGTACGAACATAAGATCCGTGCTCAGCGAACGCTTACCTATATCATGCCGATCGTCTTCCTGATCATCTTCCTGCTGCTCTATGTCACATTCAAGGACTATGTGGAAGCCGGTGTGGTGATGCTCTCAGTGCCGTTTGCACTCATTGGCGGGGTGTATATGATATTCGCACTCGGATACAATTTCTCCGTCGCCGTCTGGGTCGGCTTTATCGCGCTGTATGGCATTGCGGTGGAAACCGGTGTGGTTATGGTTGTCTATCTGCATGAGGCCCTGGACAGGCGCATCAAGGCTCACAAGCGTGGGATCCGGGGACCGGTAACGATGCAGGACATATATGAAGCGACTGTCGAAGGTGCCGTCCTGCGGTTGCGCCCCAAGATCATGACGGTGGTGACCAGCATGATGGGGCTGATCCCCGTCATGTGGGCATCCGGAGCGGGTGCAGACGTCATGAAACCCCTCACTGCACCAATGATCGGTGGTCTCTTCACGTCCGCGGTTCATGTCCTTGTCGTCACTCCGGTGCTCTTCGTGATCATGAAGGAACACGCTCTGAAGAAGGGGATTCTCGAACTATCAAAGATGGCGGATTTCATAAAGGAAGGTGAATGATGAACCGGTTCATCCAACTCTCGCTTGCCTTCTCGTTCCTCTTCTCGATCGCCCGGACGCAATCCCTTGATTCGCTCGTGCAGGAGGCTCTGAGGAACAACTCTCAGGTGAAGGCGTTCGACTACCAGCGCGACGCGGCCGCATATCGTGCACAGGCTTTGGGGGCGCTTCCCCCGCCAACGCTTGGCATTGAATTCAGCCAGGTACCTCTGTCAACCGGGAACGTCGTCACTGGCGCGGTCTCGAACAATGTCTTCTTCTCGCAGATGTTCATGCTCGGCGGCAAGCTCTCGGCTATGAGCGAGGTGGAGCGCCGGAGGGGTGCCGTGATAGGCCAGAATGGGGCTTCATTCCAGGCCCAGCTGCGGGCCAAGGTAAAGATGACATATTATCAGCTCTGGCTTCTTGACCAGCAGGTCGAGGTACAAAACCGGACATTGACGTTGCTCGGTGACCTTATTCAATTCATGGAACCCCATGTCGTTACGAACCGGATGAGACTGGCGGATCTCCTCACCATCCAGGCAGAAGCGGCTTCGGAGCGGGCGCGGCTCCAGGAACAGATGTCCCGAAGGACCGGATTGGTGAGTGGATTGAACGCCCTTCTTGCCAGGAATGATCTCTCAACGCCGATCATCACCGAAAGCTCTCTTCCGGTAAATCCTCCCCGTTCGTCGGAGCTGGTTCTTGCCGACCAGATCAGGATCGCAAATCCTCAGCTTGTATCCATGGACCGGATGAAAGAGATGAACGAAGCCATGATCAAATCGGCCGAGAAAGACCTGATACCCGAAGTGATGATCCAGGGGATGATCATGCGGATGCCGAACGGGATGGTCCTGACCGGCGGGAGCCGTTCCGCTGAAGCGATACAGCAAAGCGCCCTGGGGATGCCCATGCAGAAGACGGACTGGATGTACAGCATCATGGCATCTATCACGCTTCCATTTATGCCATGGTCGTCCGCGCGTTCGTCGGCGAAGGCGCAGGAGATGCGCGTCACGAACCTCGGCATTGATGCTGAGCGGGAAGCCATGCAGCGCGAGATGATCGCAGCCCTGCGCGAAGCTATGGCCAAGTTCATGACAGCGGATTCCCTCGTGCTGCAATATGACGCGGAAATCCTGCCATTGACGAAACAATCCGCTGATGCGCAAACCATCGCATATCAGAACGGACAGGTGCCAATCACGACCGTCCTTGATGCTCGGCGAATGGAACTGATGAAACAGGACGATTATCTCATGATAGTGATGGCCCGGCAGATGGCACTCGTGGAAATCGAACTAATGGTCGGATCACCCATACGTGACAAATGACGTACTGAGAGGTGACATCGGAGCAGCCGGGGAGGTGCCCCCAATGCGGCATGACGCTGATCCTGAAGAAGAACACGTGACCCTTTCGATCGACGATAGTAGAACACCAAAGTGAAAGTCAGAACTATGAAACAGCTCTCGATCATTCTCATCCTCGGTTCAGTCCTGTGGTTGTCAGCGTGCAGCAAGCCGCCAGGTTCTCATGCAGGACACACAGATTCAATCGCCGTTTCTGACGCCGCTGATTACTATACATGTTCAATGCATCCACAAGTGCATATGGACAAACCGGGGGTCTGCCCGATCTGCGGGATGGACCTGGTGAAAGCAAGCAACAGCAAGAACATGACAACGACGCCTGGCTCTGAAGCGATGGTCCCTTTGAACGACAGGGATCAGGTCCTCGCCAACGTCGCAACAATGGTGGTAGGGTACGACAACGTTGCGCACCTAGTGCGGGCATATGGTAACCTGGAGATCCCGGAACCCAACAAGACGCTGATCAGCGCAAGGTTCAACGGTCGCATCGAGAAACTGCACGTTGATGCCATCGGTGCTCACGTGAAGATTGGCGACCCACTTTTCGATATCTACAGCCCGGATATTGTCCAGGCTGCGAACGAATATCTCCAATCGACAAGGACCATGCCGGGATCGCAGAATACTGCCGCCCTCATCCGCTCGAAACTTGAATTGCTCGGACTCACCCCGAAGCAGATACAGGAGATCGACGTGTCGGGACAAGTACCTTTTGTCATGACATACCTTTCTCCCGGTTCGGGGGTGGTCATCGAAAAGAAGATCGTCAAGGGGTCATATGTCGCTGAAGGCGCAACTCTCTATGAGGTTTCGGACATTTCGACTCTGTGGAATATCGCAGAGGTCTACGAGGCAGATGCAGGCCACATTACCGTCGGTGAGACCGCGGTCCTGAACACCCCGACCTATCCGGAGAGGTCATTTCGGGGAATCGTCAAAATGGTCTATCCCGTAGTTAACCCGCAGTCGAGGACGGTAAAGGTCCGTCTGGTGGTGAGCAATACCTCCGGGATCTTGCGTCCGAACATGTACACCGAAACACTGTTCAAGACGAGAACCGGGAGGGCCATCACTGTCCCTGTGGGAGCTGTCCTGATCACGGGCAAGAGGAACCTTGTCTATGTAAAAGCGGGGCATGAGAATCACTTTATGGCGCGTGAGGTCGGTCTGGGATCGCGTTTTGATGGCAAATACGAGATCACATACGGGCTTACCGAGGGAGAGGAGGTCGTGACACAAGGTGGTTACCTGATCGATTCGGAAAGTCAGCTCAAGACAGGCACTGGAGCCACGCATCAGCATGGCGCCCAGCCGACTGAGGATGCTGCAAAAGATCCCCCGGCACAGCACAATCACTGAACGAAGTTCAGGGTCACAGGGTAACGGTCATGAAACAACTCAAGGCTATTTCCACGAAACGAAAGAAACTCATTCGTCGGGCTGGGGTCGCTGTTGTGTGCCCTGATCGCCTTGGCAGGACTGGCATCTCTGGTCAACAGACACCCCCCAAGAATGCATTCGACGCGGGTCGATGCGGGGAGTCAATCCAGCTTTGACGAAAAGTCTCACGTGAGTGCTGCAATTGACGACCGAACAGATATCATGGCGCAATATTGTCTGCAATTGCGGTATCTGTCGGGTGATCGATGTTATTCGCGACTGCAACTGCAGTCACGCCGGTGGGGCCAGAGAGGTCAAACGGTTCCTTGACGATCGCATACGGGAATGACTGTACTCGGCGACCGCGATTGCGGAACTTGTTGCATCGAGATGCGGTCGGAGAAAAGCCACTGGCACGCAGAAAGAGAGGGTGACGACCCGGCAATGCCGAATCAACACATGCAGGCCGTGGTGACGTGATCACCCCCACGTCGTGTGCCAATACGGGGGCATGCGGTTGGCTAACAACAAAGAGGGGGTCGCCAAAGATACTCTCTGGGACCCCCATGAAGCGGGGTAGATGGGGGTCTGGCAGAACCCTGATGATGCTTGAATTCACGCGGAAATCGCCACTTCCTCAGACTTGATGTTCACTTCTTTGGCTTCCGAGGACCCTTCGGCGACGGCGTTTCGGTACCGGATCCGTCTTGATCTGAGGTCCCGCTCTGTTTCCGCTTCTCTTTTATTGTCCGCAGGATGTGGGGTGCGAGGATCTTGGAGACCCGTTCAAATCGCTCGTCTGGCGTGAGTGAGGGGTCCAGGGCATCGAAGAGTTGAATCAGGCGAAAAGTGAATTTGGTTTCTGTTTTCTTCGGGGCATGGGGAACCAGTTCTTCGATTCGTTTGGGAAGCTCGAATTCTTGGATGCGGCGCTTCTTCCGGAGGCGAGCGGGTCCCGGTCGAGGGGTCGGATACCGGATGACCTCAACGATGCCCTGAAGCAGGAGAAGGTCACCGTGCTTGCAGCCCATCCACGCCACAGACAACGAATCCGTCCGGATTGTGGTCGGAAGCACGCGGCACTACGAGTTGACGCAATACGGTAGGTTCGGATGGGTGCAACAGTCCAAACGCGGCATACCCGATGCCAACGCCCACGCAAAGCACCGCGGCGAGCCGGACCAACGACCCAAAACGGTTCCAATCCCGTGATTCCAAACCGCTGATCGATCTTCTCCGTGGATAGTTGTTATCTGCTCCGGGTGCACGAAAACGCCGTCGGGCAACGCCTAGGACGGGGAGGTCCATTGCAACATCGGGTTCACATTTCCCCAATGTGGTCAAGGACTTCTCAATACCCTTCAGCCGGGTAGTGCATTGGGCACACGATACGACATGCGTGCGTATCCGGGATTCGGCATGCCCATTCAGCACGCCGAGCGCGAATTGGAGCAACTCGTCTTCCGTGCAATGCGTGTTCATATGACGCCTCTGCTCTGTAACACTGTGCGCACTGTTTTGACCGCGTAAAAGATGCGCGACTTCACCGTCCCAAGGGCCACACCGGTCATTGTCGCTATTTCCTCGTATCCGTAGTCGCCATAGAATCTGAGCACCAGAATATCTCTTTGAGGCGGAGCCAACATCCGGATTGCGCGAAAGATCTCCCTCTCCTGTTCGCGTCTGACGGTCAGATCGAAGGGTGTTGGGTCTGGAGATCCGGCGGACTCTGGCGGACCCTCTGCGAGTTTGTTCCGGCGCAGGTTTTCCTTCACCGCGGACCGATAGACGATCGTGGAGAGATATGTCCGCACCGATCCATCGTGATGGCTGATCTCTGCGTGGAGCAGGCGGACGAAGGACTCCTGAACACAGTCTCGTGCGGCATCAACAGATCCTGTCATCATCGCAGCAAGGCGGAGAAGGCGCGGTGAGTGCGACTCAAATAGAGTCTTCCACGCCTTCTCATCTCCCTCCCGGGCATTTCGGAGGAGTACCCAGTCGTCGGCTATTTCTGCACCAGGTTTCTGCTCCGGCACCACTCGTTGATCTCCAGGATGTCGTTGAACCCGCACCACATTCGGTCGGCCTCTTCTCTTGCATTTGCCGGGAGGACGGCTTGGAGAAACCTGCAATACCAGCGGAAGAGAGGTAGCCTGAACTCCGGAGCAAGATCTGTGAGCACCCTGATAAGTGCACGCATTCCGCTCGCGTAGTTGCGCAGAAGTTGCCGCCCGCCCTGGATTCGTCCGCATAGCGAAGCTCCCAGCCATCGAGTCCACCAGTTCGAAACTCGTTCAACCAGAGGGAGGCAATCCTCCGGGCGGCAACTGCATGGGACTCCACCGGAGGGGTAATCCGCACTACCATACCCTCTATCCGTCCTGCATCCCACAGACGGGTCACGAAAGGACTACGTTGGAGTGTGAGGGCGAAGAAGACTGGGCGCCCTGCAGTCCGACAAGCATCGGCAAGACGCGAAAGCAGGATGGTACTATGCGGGGGATCGTTAATCGCAGGGTCGTCCACGGGCAGAGTCCGCAGAGAATCGAGCTTTGATTTGACAATGTTCTTCAATGTGTCTGCATGGGGGACGAAAGTGGGGAGCCCTTCGCGTTGGACATATCCGGGATACCAGTCTGTATTCAGCAAAGAGATGTTGACAACATGGACATCGGATCTGACATGGGCGATCCGAGTGAGGATCCAAACAGGGTACGTGTCGTTATCCCCGTTCGTGACGAGCACAGCGTCCTTGTCCAGACCAATCAGCATGTTGTATGCATAGTCCATGACCTCGTTCGCGATGATCCCGGAATTCAGGAGTTTACGGAGTGCGACGTCGAGTTTCTCCATGTCGCCCCGTTCCATGTACCTCATCACCAAAGAGAACCAGGGATCCATAAATGAAGGGTCAAGCTCTGCGGCACGCTCCTCAAGCGCCAACGCCTCCAGCCCACCGGTGGTATCGGAGATCTCGCGAGCCCGAAGATGTATCAGCACAGGATTCGACGGATACAGTTTTGCTCCCTCTGCCAGGAGCCTGGAGTAGTCTCTGGCTTCAGCGTAGCGAGATGCGTACATCCAGTTTGCATAGGCGTCTTCTGATGGGTAGGCTTCATAGTAAGACTGCCACAGTGAGGCGAGCCGAACGTAGGTTGCCTGGTCGTACAGTACTTCACGAAGGCTGCGGATTCGCTCAGGGCGTTGGACAACGGTATGGTCCCGCTGGCATCCACCAAAGGAAAGAGAAAGAAGAATGAGCAGGAAAACGAAACCACGGGTACGAGTCATTGATACTCCGGTAGTGTGGACCATAACGGCTTCATGATAATATTCCGTCAAACCGGGTTTTGTTCAATGTACACATCCCAGAACTGAGTTGCGGTTGACCCTGAGGACGGATCATCTCACATAACCGCTGCCTGTTGCCAGAGGCGATTTGGTGATTCGCTTCTGGCACAATTATACCTCGTGTTCAGGCATCATTAGAATTCAAAAATGGACGACCAAACGCAATGACTCCAAGCATCCCGGCCGCATGTACATTGGAAGCCGTTGACATTCCCCTCGCCCGGCCGTATCTTCATATAGCACTATCGGGGGAAACGATGGAATTCCATATGCCTCTTGTCCGGATGTCATGGATGGGAGGCATTTTTCATTTTAAAGAGCTCTGAGGGTCATGCTTTGATGAAAGAGACATTATGATGCGACAGATGCGTTTGCACTTGTTCCTGGTTGTCATGGCACCGTGGGCGATCGCGCAGGTCCCGTCCGATATCCAGGCCTTCCGCCAGGAGCCGCACGGCGACCGGTCCGCGCTTGTGAAGGGGGTGGTGGATGGCAACGGAATTCGCAGCATCTACTATAACACATCGCAGCTGGCACGGTGGCCTGATGGAATGGCCATAGAATGGCCAAAGGGAAGCGGGCACAATTATTTCGAATCGGCATTGCCGGTTGTCGGCGTTCGGTTCAGGCTTCCCGATAGCACGACAGTGACTGCGATCGAAGGAAGTGCGCTTCAGGGGGGATGGGATCGATTCTTCACCACGCGCTACCGATCAGGATTCGAGGCAGTGCCAGGGTATACCGGTGGCGCGCGACCCACCAGGATCGCCACCAGCGTCAATAGGGACACATGGCCTCCGTCATGGAATGGTACATGGCGGTGGATGGACGGGGTTGACACCGGCCATGCGGACTTTGAGACATTCTCCGTCACCGATGATGCGCACTGCCCGGATCTTGGCGCACCTAAAGGAAGCTACCAGCCGATCGTTTCCGACACCACGCGGTTCGGACTCGGGCTGCGGATGGAGACCCGGGGGCTGCAATGGGGACGCGACTCTCTGGCGCAGGACATCCTCTTCTTCGTCTACGATGTAGTCAATCTGTCGGACTTCGACTACGATAGTGCCGCGATCGGATTGCTCGCCATCCCTGGTGTTGGCTCTTTCCAGATGTCGACACCCCGACAAGCGCTCTCGCTCTCTCGGTCCGAAGACATGATCATTGCCTCAAGTCCGGGGGGGGTCGGATGGCCGGACAATTGGAAGACGCACCTGGTGGGCCTCGTGGTCCTGGAGACACCCGCGAAAGCCGCATCAGATACGGTCACAGCCGGGATCGGAAGCTTCGCCATGCATGCCAAGATGGATACAAGCATCGCCGGCTTTCGTCTTGGGAATGACAGCAGCTTGTGGCATGCCATGACATCGGGCATCGGTGACACGGTGCGCGCTGATTCGGCCGTGTCATTCGTTGTGGCGTCGGAGCCCTTCGCTCTGCCGAAGTGGTCGCGCCGGAGGTTCGCGGTAGCATACGTCCTCGCGATAGATCGGGCGCGACTCTCCCGTGTCGCCGCCCGCGCGCATCAGATCGCTGCCGCGGGCTATCGGTTCAAGAGCACTGCGTCCGGTGTCGCCGACGATCAGCAGGCCGGCATTCCGCGGTCGGCATCGCTTTCCCAAAACTACCCCAATCCGTTCAATCCGACGACAACGATCCAGTATACGACTCCGAGCCGATTGCTAGTGAACCTCAGGGTCTATAACACACTCGGTCAGCAGATAGTTGTTCTGCAGAATGGGGAGCAGGACGCGGGGTTCCACCAAGTACGGTTTGATGCACGCGCCTTGCCCAGCGGCTTGTACTTCTACCGCATGCAAGCGGGGAGCTACATAGAGACGAAGAAGTTGTTGCTCGTCAAGTAGAGACGCCCCCCGTTGCCACAAAAGGGGGATAGTTCCATTCTTAGTTGAATTTGCCTGACGATCTCTGAGGTGCTGACCGGTTGTGTGTGGCTATGCGACCTTTGCCTGTTCTTCTCTGAGTTTGTCCAGCTCCGCGATCAGAACGGGGATCTCTCGGTATCCTT
>JAUQWO010000069.1 GCA_030835135.1 Bacteroidota bacterium | reverse complement strand
GCTGCTCATTCAGCACGCCGGCACGGGTGAAGAAGAGTCCATCCTTTGCCATCGTGTAGTACACGCGCGCTCCCGCCAGGATCAATCCGTTGTTGCACCCGAATGTCGAGACCATGATCAGCGCGGCCATGACCACTGTCCCGGCATCGCCGAACATCACGGTGGACGCCGCCGTCCCCACGCGGTCCGACACGGCGAACTGGATCCCGCGTCTGACAACGTCTCCTGCACCGGCCGTCCCTGCAAGCGGGAGCACCATGAGATAGACGGTGTTCATGATCAGATACAGGATGGTCACGATGCCCGTTCCGAGCGCCAGGCTCAACGGAATGGTGCGCTTCGGATCCACCACCTCTCCTGCCGTGAACGTCACGTTGTTCCATGCGTCGCTCGAGAAGAGCGAGCCCACCATCGCCACCGCGATCGCACCCAGCAGTCCGATACCCGACAGCGCCACCGGCCCATCACCCGAAAGTCCAACCGGCAGCATCCACGCAGAGAAATTCGCATCCATGGCCAGGGCGTTCCTCCCGATCACGGCACCACACACGATGAGCGCGACGAGAGCTACCGTCTTCGCCACGGTGAACGTATCCTGCACAAGGCGTCCGAGCTGGATCCCCCGCGTGTTCATGAACGTCAGCAGCAGCACGGAGAGTACGGCAACGACCTGGGCCGCAGTGATACGGAGTGTCCCGGCCGTGAGCAGCACATGTGCTTCGCCAGCCTCCGGGAGGAGAACGGCGGTGAACTTCGCAAAGGCCACGGCGACCGCGGCGATGGTCCCGGTTTGGATCACCATGAACAGGGTCCAGCCATACAGGAATGCGGGGAGTGGTCCCCAGGCCTCACGGAGATACACGTACTGTCCGCCGGCCCGGGGGAACATGCCCGCAAGTTCACCGTAGCTCAGGGCGCCCGTCAGGGTCATCATGCCGGTGAGCAGCCATACGACCAGCAGGTATCCCGGCGAACCCACGGTCCGCGCGATGTCGGCACTGACGATGAAGATGCCGGACCCGATCATCGATCCGATGACGAGAAGGGTCGCATCGAAGGGGCCGAGTGCCCGCTTGAACTCGTGCGTGTGCTCGCTCATGAAGTGCGGTCCTTTGGAGTACGGGGGAGGCTTGCGCCGGAAAGCGCGTGGGCTGAAAGTCCGGAGTTCACGAGACAAATGCAATGGTGCGAATGAGCTTCGAATAGAAACTCACGTGAGGCAACGGGTGGTGTGATGGAGAGGGCGGACGGAAAAACGGCCCGACCGGCCACCGTGAACATCCTGGCGGTGCACCGCCAGGCCTGAAGCGCTGGGGTACACACACTGGTGGAGAAAGAAAGTTACGTCGGTTGGAAGGGGCTGGAACCTTCCTCAGCATGGAGCAGAAGGTCTTTTAACCTAATGATCCCAAGCCGGACCGTACGGATCAGAGGCCAGGGGTGATGAATTTACATGAAAATGGCCGGAAAAATTCACTTGACACATAGTCTATAAGGGTGTATATTCAACGAGTCAGTTGGTTGTGTAAACCAACTAAGAACATCCTGAAGTGCAAGGCCACCCCTCCTGGTGGCACCCGTGTATCTACGACCCCCTTTCCCCTCATATCTGGTCATTGATGCAGGCACGGCGGCAGAAACATGAAGGGATCACGCGCATCAACTCCAAGGTTGCGCGCGACATCAACCGCTCGATCATCCTGGCAACAGTGCGGCGTGGTCAGCCTATCCCCCGTTCCGAGATCGCCGAGATCACCCGACTGAACAAGAGCACGGTATCAAGCATCGTTGCACGACTCATCGACGAAGAGCTTCTCATAGAATCACCCGACCGTATCGGTGGCGGCACGGTCGGACGCAAACCCGTGAATCTGAGTCTTGCCCAGGGCAAGCATTTCATCGGCGCGATCTCGTTCGATGCGCCGTGTACCCGTGTCGCGATCGTGGACATCAACGGTACCCTGCGGGCGCGCGATGAGATCTGGACCAAGGTCGTCTCCCCCGAGAGCCTGGTCGCTCAGAGTGTTGCACGGCTGAACGCGCTGCGGGCAACGATCGGGCCGCATAAGTTCCATGGGATCGGTGCCAGCGTCGGCGGCATCGTGGACGCCGACCAGTCGCGTGTGATCTATTCCGCGAACCTCGGCTGGAGCAACGTGGACCTTTCTGCCCTGATCCGGGAGCAGGCCCCGGACGTGGAAACGATCAGCGTGGAGAACGACGCCAAGGCATCGGCGCTGGCTGAACTTTTATGGGGCGCACACAGAATTTCTTCCGCCAATCTGGTGTTCGTACTTGTAGGCGTCGGCATCGGCGCCGGCATCACCATCAACGGCAGGGTGCTGAGCGGCGACACGCACGCGGCCGGTGAGGTGGGCCACATGACCGTGGTGGAAGGCGGCGAGCGGTGCTCCTGTGGGAACTCCGGATGCTGGCATCTGTATGCCTCGGAGCAGGCGCTCATCCGCTGGTTCACCGAGCTCAAGAGCACGACCCCGGGGTCCGTTCCGGCGGTCGCCCTTTCGGATGTCGTCGACGCAGCGCGCGCAGGAGATGCGGATGCGCTGAAGGCCCTGCAGACGTGGGCACAGCATGTCGGCGTCGGCATCGGTGATCTGATGTGCATCCTCGACCCGTCCGCGGTGATCGTCGGCGGGCCGATCACGCAGGTCTGGGACCTTGTTGGCGACACGGTGAATGCCTCCGCAGGCGGCCGCCGCCCTCTCGCGTCCCAGCACAAGACGACGGTGTTGCCGACCTCGCTCCCGGACAATCCCCCACTGCTCGGAGCGGCAGCGCTGTCCATACGAAGTGTCTTTGCAGATGTCACCATTTCCATGTGAGTCATTCACGCTCATTCCTTTGTAAGGAGAATCACATGTTCCACAGATACCAGGTGCTCGTCGGCGTCCTCGTCGTAACGCTCCTCGTGTGTGCAGGCTCGGTGTTCGCACAGGGGACCGGTACGGTCAAGGGCACGGTGAAAGACGGACAGACGGGCGAGGCACTCCCGTCCGCGAACGTCAGCGTGATCGGGACCAGCCTTGGCGCGGTCACGGATGTGGAAGGCCGGTACACCCTTCGTGGCGTCCCCGCCGGGACGCGCACCCTCCGCGCTTCCTACCTCGGCTACAAGCCGAAGGATGTCCAGGTCCAGGTGAAGGCGAACGGCGAAGTGACGCAGGAATTCCGGATGGCCTATGAAGGCATCACCGGCGAAGGCGTCACGGTAACGGTGCAGGCCGAAGGCCAGATGCAGGCGATCAACAAGCAGCTCTCCTCGATGCCGGTCATGAACGCGGTGTCGGCCGCGCGCATCCAGGAACTGCCCGATGCGAACGCCGCCGAATCCGTCAGCCGCCTCCCCGGCGTCTCGCTGGTCCGTACCGGCGGTGAAGGCTCCAAGGTCGTCATCCGCGGCCTCTCGCCGCAGTTCAATCAGATCACGGTCGACGGCGTGGAATTGCCGAGCGACGTGAGCTCGGGCAATACCATCAGCGATGCCACCGCGGGCCAGATGGGGACCCTCGGCGACCGCGCCGCGGAACTCAGCATGATCTCCTCCAGCATGCTCGGCGGTATCGAGGTCATCAAGGCCATCACGCCGGACATGGACGCGACCCTGATCGGTGGCGTCGTGAACTTCGGTCTCCGGAAGGCGGCCAAGGGTATGGTCAGCCAGTTCGCCGACGATGCCAACTGGTTGCCGCTCGTTGAGCTCCGTGCATCGGGCGGGTACAACGATCTCAAGAAGACCTATAACGACTACAAATTCGTCGGCTCCATCGAGAAACGGTTCTTCGATGAGGCGTTCGGCGTGTTCTTCCAGGTGTCCACCGAACGCCGGAACCTGAGCAACAACGCCCTCGGTGCAAGCTACAGCCTGACCCAGAAGAACCAGGGGGATATCCCCTTCCCCGATCTGACCTCCCTGTCGCTCACCGACACGTACCGTAAGCGTGAACGCCTGGGCGGGACACTCGTTCTCGACTATCAGCATGAAACGGGCGAGATCGGGTTCATGAACTTCGTCAATGCCGGCGACACCCGCGAGACGAACCGTGGCATGCGCATCCAGCAGGGCGGCCGCGGGTCGATCCTCTATTACGCCAGCGACAATCACAACGAAACAAACATCATGAGCAACCTCCTCAGCGTGAAGCAGGAGCTTGCCATGTTCCACGTCGACCTGAAACTGTCGCACAGCTACTCCGAGAGCCGCAATCCGGAAGACCTGTCGTTCGACTTCTATCAGGATGGCGCCGGGCTCGACAACCTCGATCTGTCGAAGGTCCACCCGAAGGTGCTGTTCGATGTCGCCAGGCCGAACATCAGCATCGCGCGGCTGAACAACCTCTCCACCTCGGGTTCCTTCCAGAAGGAGCGGGCCTTCACCGGATCGCTGGACCTCCAGACGGAGGCATCGATCACGGACGAGATCGGCATGAAGGTCAAGTTCGGCGGCGCGATCCAGAGCCGTTCACGCGATTTCGACTTCAACTCGGGCAGCGGCAACCAGTACTATTCGGGCGGCGGCGCGATCCTCACCGCCTTCGGCCAGGCCATGCCATCGCTCGCCGCCACCACGGGCGGCGTGGGCGCCATGACAAACTGGTCGCGTGGCGACTATGAATACGGCGAGTTCCTGAGCGGCGAATATACGCTCCCGTACAAGATCGATCCCGAGCTCATGTGGCAGCTCATGCCGATCGCGAAGAGGACATCCTCCCTGGAGGGATACCAGGTCAACAAGCTGGCCACGACGATCAACGATTACGGCGGGAATGAGACGAAGAGCGCCGGATACGTGATGGCGACCTTCAACCTTGGCGAAGCCATTTCGGTCCTCCCCGGTGTGCGGTATCAGAACCTGCACACGGAATACACGGCCATGCGTGGCCGGACGATCCCGGGCGGTATCCAGGGCGGCGACACGACCGTGGCGATCTCGCACGGCTACTGGCTCCCGATGGTGCACGTGCGGTACCGTCCGTTCGAATGGCTCCAGCTGCATTTCGCCTACACGAACACACTGAACTATCCCGACTACAGCACGATCACCCCGCGCTTCTTCGTCGGGTCGACGTCCATCAACTATAATAACTGGCGCATCAAGCCGGCCCGCTCGCAGAACTTCGACCTCGTGGCATCGATCTACTCGAACGAGATCGGTCTGCTGTCGGTGAACGGGTTCAAGAAGAGGATCGAGGACCTGATCTTCTTCTCGCAGACGTACACGAGCGACCTCTCCGGATATCCCGATCTCCCGCAGATCACGGGGAACCAGTTGTTCGACCTGAACACGTACATCAACAACCCGGTCCCGATCGACATCTGGGGCCTGGAGACCGAATGGCAGACACACTTCTGGTTCCTGCCCGAACCGTTCAACGGGATCGTGTTCAATATCAACTACACGCACATCTTTTCCGAGGCGAACTACCCCCGGAGCGAGAAGCGCGTGTTCTATGACGATGACGGGAACGCGGTCACCGTCATCTCGGACACCACCTATGCCACGCGCATGCTGGACCAGCCGAACGACATCCTGAACATGGCGATCGGGTACGACTACATGGGCTTCTCCATGCGTCTGTCGCTGCTGTATCAGGACAACATCTTCAAGCGTCCGGATTTCTGGATGCAGAACCGGGTGAATTCGGACAAGTTCTCGCGCTGGGACCTCTCGGTGAAGCAGGAACTCCCCTGGCTGGGCATGCAGGCCTTCCTGAACATCAACAATATCACCGGTGCGGACGATATCGACATCAACCAGAAATCGAGCTTCCCTGCATCCGAACAGCGCTATGGCATGTCCATGGATGCAGGTATTCGTATCCGATTCTAACCAGGACCATTCACAAGGCAGGAGGTCACCGGCACCCCGCACACCGTGGTACCCTGACAGCAGTCCTTGCAGCACCGGAACAGATGTAACGCAGTACATTCACAGCGGTAGATTCACCATCACAACCACCAGTAGTAAGGAGAAGCATCATGAAACACTTGTTCTCTTTCCTGGCACTCGTCGCGCTTGTCGCGTTGTGTGCCACACCGATGCACCAGGTGGCAATGGCAGCGGGCGACACCCTCGTCGTCCTCGCCACGCCTCCCGGTAACATCAACGTCGTGATCAACGGCGACACGCTCACCGGCGGCCTCCGTGCCCATCCGGATCGCGTGTACAAGCTGCGCCGCGGCAACGTGTACCAGGTCACCGAGCCGATCAAGGTCAACGGTTCGATCCGCATCGTGGCCAACGATACGACCGCCGGCATCCGTCCGCCGGTGCTCGCACCTGGTATCCTTCTCGACAACTCCTCGGTCGATCACTTCTTCAATTTCATCGGCAAGGGCGCCACGGTCGAGATGACCAACCTGTACCTCCTGTCGGTCCGTTCCGATCAGAACTGGCTCGGCTGGAGCGATGGTATCCGCATCAACGCAGACAGCGTCAAGATCAAGCTGCGCAGCGTCGTGTTCGATGGCTGGAGCGATGCCGGTATCCGCATCGATGCACACTGGACCAAGATGGACGTGCAGGATTGCTACTTCCGTAACCACCAGCACTCCTCGTCCTGGTTCGGCGGCCAGCCCTTCATGACGGGCTCCCCGATCGCGTTGGACACGGTGAAGTTCATCAACAACACCTTCTTCGCGAACAACTCGTACCTGTGGTCGATCCGCGGCTATGACAAGAAGTCCATCTTCGAACACAACACCCTGGTGTACGGCACGGTGAACCCGTTCCTCACGCGTCAGGGCTCGCACCTGTACATCAAGAACAATCTGTTCTATGCCATGCACGCGATGGGCGGCAATCCCGACCACGTGTGGGGCGGCTGGTTCCTGAACTATCCGGATACCACCTCCTCCGGTATCGTCCAGATCCGTTCGAAGATGACGTGGCAGGCCATTGCGACGACCGGTCCGGAAGTGTATGTTGACTCCGCACACGGCGTCACGGCTCCGATGGTCTCCCCGGTCGGCCGTACGCTCGACCTGCGCAACAACTACTGGTACCTGCCGACGGCTCTGACCGGCTTCTATCAGGCCTACAACGACACGACCACGAAGTTCGACAGCCTTGACTACCAGCAGTATGGTCTTGGCCAGAAGGGCTGGATCAAGCGCATCCTCGTCTCCCCGACGTGGATCAACGAGATGAGCAAGAAGGTCGTGGACAGCGTCATCGTTGCCCAGGGCGGTACGGTCATCAACAGCGGCAACAACCTCAACACGGATCCTGGCTTCGGTGCAACGGTCACCCCGCACCTGTCGCAACTGATCGCGTATGTGCACAAGATCTCCACGGGTACCCTGGATTCAACGTGGCACTACAAGGGCACCAGCGGCGTTCTGTATCCGCCGACGTGGCCGATCCCGGAAAACCTCGCGTACACCAACACGGCCATGCAGACGGCCGGTACGGATGGTTTCCCGATCGGTGACCTGAACTGGTTCCCGGCAAAGAAGGCCCAGTGGCTGCTGACGGATGTCCGTCCGATCGAGACGAACGTTCCGGATGCATTCTCGCTGGATCAGAACTACCCGAATCCGTTCAACCCGACGACCCAGATCACCTTCACGCTGAAGGGTAACGAGCAGGTGTCGCTGGTGGTCTACAACATGCTGGGCCAGCAGGTCCGCGCGCTGGTGAACGGTCAGGACATGGCCGCGGGCTCCTATGCCGCGACGTGGGATGGCCGCGACGATCACGGCTTCCAGATGGCGAGCGGTGCGTATGTGTACCGCCTCCAGACGAAGTCGTTCTCGATGACGCGCACCATGATGCTGCTGAAGTAACACCGACCCGGCCGTACCAACGGCCAGTCGCACAAAGGACGCCCCGCGAGATGCGGGGCGTCCTTTTTTTGTGTCCACACTGACCTTCTAACTACAGGGGCGGTGCACGGCTATGACCTTGTAGGGGCGGTGCACGGCTATGACCTTGTAGGGGCGGTGCATGGCTATGACCATGTAGGGGCGGTGCACGGCTATGACCTTGTAGGGGCGGTGCATGGCTATGACCTTGTAGGGGCGGTGCACG
>JAUQWO010000004.1 GCA_030835135.1 Bacteroidota bacterium | reverse complement strand
CGATGAAGTCCGCAAGCTGCAGGGGCCCCATCGGATGCGCCATCCCGAGTTTCATGATGGCATCGATCGCGTGCGGGGTTGCCACCCCCTCCATCACGCACGTGATCGCCTCGTTGATCATCGGCATCAGGATGCGGTTGGCGATGAAGCCCGGATAGTCGTGCACCTCCACGGGTTCCTTCTCGAGTCTCCGGCAGAGATCCACGACCGTGCCGGTGGTCGCATCGGACGACAGATGACCCCGGATGATCTCGACGAGCTTCATCATCGGCACGGGATTCATGAAGTGCATCCCGATCACGCGGTCGGGCCGCTTCGTGACCGACGCCAGCACGGTGATCGAGATGGACGACGTGTTCGTCGCCAGGATCACGCCGGGACGGCATGCGGCGTCGAGCGCCATGAAGATGCCGCGTTTGACCTCCGGGTTCTCCGATGCCGCTTCGACCGCAAGGTCGGCGCCCGCGGCTGCGGCCTTCAGATCGACCGACGGATGCAGCCGCGCGAGGATCGCACCGCGGTCCGCCGCCGCAATGGTCCCCTTCTTGATCTGCCGGTCCAGATTGGTCGTGATCGTGGCGATGCCGCGGTCCACCAGGTCCTGCCGGACGTCCACGAGCGTGACCTCATACCCGTGCTGCGCGAACGTGTGGGCGATGCCGTTGCCCATGGTCCCCGCACCGACCACACACACGTGTTTGATCTCCATGACCTTCGCTGCTCCGGATCAGATGGCTGGATGGATCAGGCTGGCCGCTCGACAATGACCGCGCTCGCTTCGCCGCCACCGATGCACAGCGTGGCGAGTCCGCGCTTCTTGTTCATCCGTTCCATCGCATGGATGAGCGTCACCAGGATACGCGCACCGCTTGCGCCGAGCGGGTGGCCGAGGGCGATCGCACCGCCATGCACATTCACCCGGGCGGGATCGAGCTTCGCAAGCGCATTCACGGCGAGTGCGACCACGGCGAACGCTTCATTCACTTCGAACAGATCGATGTCGGCGACCGTCAGCCCCTGACGGGCGAGCACTTTGGCGATCGCGTCCGCGGGCGCGGTGGTGAACCACTCGGGTGCTTTCGCCGCCGATGCCTGACGGAGGATGCGCGCCTGGTGCCGGACGTTCAGGCGTGCCGCCGCGTCGGCGGACATCACGACCATCGCCGCCGCCCCGTCGCTCATCTTCGAGGCATTCGCCGCGGTGATGGTGCCGTCCTTCTCGAATGCCGGACGGAGCGTGGGGATCTTCTCGAAATTGGTCCGGGTGGGATCCTCATCGTCCTTCACCAGCACCTCCTCGCCCTTCTTCCCCGGAACGCCGACGGGAACGATCTCCGCGGCGAAGGCGCCGGTCTTCTGCGCTGCCTGGGCACGCGTGTAGCTTTCGATCGCGAACGCATCCTGCGCTTCGCGCGTGATGCTGCACTCGCGCGCGCAGATCTCCGCCGCATTGCCCATGAGATACTTGTTATACACATCGATGAGACCGTCGCGGTACAGGGCATCCTGGATCTCCGCGTTCCCCATCCGGTAGCCGGTCCGCGCCTTGTCGAGGAGGTACGGGGCATTCGACATGCTCTCCATCCCGCCCGCGACGATGATGTCCGCATCGCCGGTCTGAATGGCCTGCACCGCAAGCATCACAGCTTTCAACCCGGAGCCGCACACCTTATTGACCGTCACGCATTCCACACTGTCCGGCAGTCCGGCGAAGCGGGAGGCCTGGCGCGCGGGGGCCTGGCCGACGCCTGCCTGGATGACGTTACCCATGATCACTTCATGGACGGCAGCGGGTGGGATACCTGCCCGGCGAACGGCCTCGGCGATCACGATCGCCCCGAGGCGGGGGGCGGGGATGGAGCTCAGCGTCCCCTGAAAGCTCCCTATCGGGGTCCGGCAGGCTCCGGCGATGACGACGTCACGCATACGCACCTCTCTTGTGGAAGAGAAGGAAAAGGGCAGAAGGTAGAACAAACATGCCAAAAAGCGGGAAAAAAGAAAAGGGAAAAAAGTCGCCCTTTTTCCCTCTTCCTTTTACCCTTTGCCCGTGCGTCAGCTGCTCATCGAGCGCAAGAACTCCTTGTTACCCTTCGTCCCGCGCATCTTTTCCAGCATGAACTCCATACCTTCCACGGTGTTCATCTCGGCGAAGATCTTGCGGAGGATCCAGATCCGGTTCAGATCGTCGGCATCGATGAGGAGCTCTTCCTTGCGGGTTCCGGAGCGGTTGACATCCATTGCCGGGAACACGCGGCGGTCGCTCAACTTCCGGTCGAGCACGATCTCCATGTTACCCGTACCCTTGAACTCTTCGAAGATGACCTCGTCCATACGGCTGCCGGTCTCGATGAGGGCCGTGGCAACGATGGTGAGACTGCCGCCCTCTTCGATGTTACGGGCCGCGCCGAAGAACCGCTTCGGCTTATGGAGCGCGTTCGCGTCCACGCCGCCCGACAGGATCTTGCCGGAATGCGGTACCACCGTGTTATGCGCCCGCGCCAGACGCGTGATGCTGTCGAGAAGGATGACCACGTCGCGGCGCGCTTCCACCAGACGCTTCGCCTTCTCCAGGACCATGTCCGCCACCTGCACGTGCCGTTCCGGCGGTTCATCGAACGTGGAGCTGACCACTTCGGCATTCACCGAACGCTCCATGTCCGTGACCTCTTCCGGACGCTCATCGATCAGCAACACGATGAGCTTCACTTCGGGATGATTGCGGGAGATGCTGTTCGCCAGCTTCTGCAGAAGGATGGTCTTGCCGGCCTTCGGCGGCGACACGATCATACCACGCTGGCCCTTCCCCACGGGGGTGAGCATGTCCATGATGCGCATGGAGTATTCACCGGGTGCGGTCTCGAGCTTGAGCGGAGAATTCGGATACAGAGGAGTGAGGTTGTCGAACAGGACCCGTTCACGGATCGTCTCGGGGTTCTCATCGTTCACGGCTTCCACGCGCAGGAGCGCGAAGAAACGTTCGCCTTCTTTCGGAGGGCGCACCTGACCGCTGACCGTATCGCCCGTGCGCAGGTTGAATTTCTTGATCTGGGACGGCGAGACATAGATATCGTCAGGCGACGGCAGGTAATTGTAGTCCACCGACCGGAGGAACCCGTATCCATCCGGCAACACTTCCAGTACACCCCGGCTGAAGCTGAACCCTCCCTGCTCCGTCTGAGCCTCGAGGATCTTGAAAATGAGCTCCTGCTTGCGCAGGTCGCTGTAGCCGCTGATGTTCAGCTCTTTGGCGATCTGATTGAGCTCAGCTATCTTCTTGGACTTGAGCTCTGAGATGTCCATGGCCATGGAAGGAGAACCTCGTAAGAGACATTATGGAATATTAGAAACCCAGCTGTACCGCTAGCAATCACATGTGGGTGTCGAAGGAACTCAGGAACGGAGTATCGGTTGGACGTGTGATTGAGATAAGGGATGTGGATAAGGCAAATCGAAGCGATTCATAAACCCTTGTGGAATATAGATTATTTCAAGAAAGATGTCAAGAGCTTTTCTCAAGCGCATGCAGGGCTTCACCGGCAACATAATGCGACCCAACGACGAGAATTCGGGCTTTTTGGCGTCCACTGTCCCCTCCCAGACGGAGCAACGACCGGCGCAGCCCTTCCCCCACGCTCCCCCCTGCCCCGACCGCAAGCCCAAGGGCCCTCCCCGCACGCACGATATCCCCTACCGACGCCGCACGGGTCGTTTTCGGCCGCACTGCCACCACCACCTTCCCCACACGCCGCAGCACGGCAAGCATCCCGGTTACGTCCTTGTCTTTCATCGCCCCAAAAAGGACCACATCGTAATACGGTCGCCGCCGGTTCGCGAACGGCCCGACGGCCACCTTCACCCCATCGGGATTGTGGGCCACATCGATCGTAATGTCCGCCCGGGGATGCCTGATACGCTCCATCCTGCACCGGAGACCCGCCAGATCGGTGACCTTCTCCAACCCCTCCCTGACCGCTTCTGCGGTTACCCGTGGAAAGACGCCGGCTCTGGCGGCCAGCGTGAGCGCGGAGAGCGCCAGAGAGGCATTCGACACCTGATGCGCGCCGCTCAGTCCCAGGACCACCCCACGCTGGCGCCAGCGGCCGCGGGGTACACCCACCACAGCGCGTCCTGACCGATCGCCGACCACCTTCAGCGGACACACCTCCCCGGGGAGGAGGACGGCCATGCGCTGCTTCCTGCCCGTGGCGCGGATCACCTGCAACGCTTCCCCCTCCGCGGCGGTGACCACCGGCGCACCCGGCTTGATGATGCCGGCCTTCTCACGGGCGATCTGCCTCACCGTGGTACCGAGAAATTCCTGATGATCGAGTCCGATGTTCGTAATGATGCTGACGGCCGGGATCACCACATTCGTCGCATCGAGCCGTCCTCCGAGGCCGGTCTCGATCACCGCAACATCAACCCCCTGGTCCGCGAAGTACCGGAACGCGATGCAGGTCGTCGCCTCGAAGAACGTCGCTCCGGTCGCCTCGATGGCCGGCTGCAACCTCCGCACATAGTCCACCAGCAGCGTCTCGGGCATGGGTGTGCCATCGATGCGTATCCGTTCAACGAAATCGATGAGATGCGGCGATGTGTACAACCCTGTGCGATAGCCGGCGGCGGTCAGGATCGATGCGAGGAAGGAGGCCGTGGAGCCTTTACCATTGGTACCGGCAACATGGAATGCAGGAAACGACCGCTCGGGATGGCCTGCAACGGTCACGAGGTGACGAATGTTCCGGAGTCCGACTTTGATGCCGCGGTATTGCAGCGCATAGAGATACCGGAGGGTTGCAGCGTACGTCATGCGGCCCGGGCGTTCGTGGCGGAGCGGGGCGCTCACAGCCAGCTATCGAGCACCGAAACGCCCGTCCGGGCGTCCAGCGCCGCCACCAGAGTGCTCATGTCCGAGACCTTCTGTTCTTCACAGAACGAGGCCATCTCCCGGGCGACGCGAACGCCGGCGGCCGGGTCGAGGAAATTCGCCGTGCCGACCTGCACCGCTGTCGCTCCGGCGAGGAGGAATTCGATCGCATCGACGCCGTTCGTGATGCCGCCGATCCCGATCACCGGGATCTTCACGGCGCGGGATGCCTCATAGACTTTGGCGAGCGCCACGGGTTTCACCGCCGGACCCGACAATCCGCCGGTCACGGTGGAGAGGATCGGCCGGCGGGTGCGTGCATTGATCGCCATACCGATGAGCGTGTTCATGACCGACACCGCATCCGCGCCTTCATCGGCGGCGGCCCGCGCAAAGTCCGCGATGTGCGTGACGTTGGGCGTGAGTTTGATGAAGAGCGGCCGCTTCGTCCGCGCGCGAAGCCGCCGCGTGATCTCCGATGTCATCTGGCAGTTCGTGCCGAAATTGAGCCCGCCCTCTTTCACATTCGGACAGGAGATGTTGATCTCGTAGCCGTCGATCCCTTCCTCCCCTTCGAGGAGGTCCAGCACGGCGCAATACTCATCAACGGTGCTGGCGGCGATGTTCACGATGAGCGTAACATCCACCGTCCTGAGGAATGGCATCTTCTCGGCGATGAACCGGTGCACCCCGATGTTCGCGAGACCGATGGAGTTGAGCATACCGCCGGTGGTCTCTACGATCCGGGGTGGCGGGTTCCCATCGCGTGGCTTCATCGACAGCGACTTCGTCACGACGCCGCCAAGCTGCGCGATGTCCACCGCATCGGTGCATTCATCGCCATACCCGAACGTCCCGGATGCGACGAGCACCCGGTTCTTGAATTCCGCTGAGCCTATGGAAAATGCGCTCTGGACCACGTCACCACCGGATCGCTTGTGCATCGAAGGTTGGCCCGTCCTTGCACATCAGGGCGTAGCGGTGCGAGGCGTCGCGGAGTTCCACCGGGCACCCCTGACATATGCCGATCCCGCAGCCCATCGGGCCCTCCATGGACACCTCGCACGGGATCCCCAGTCGCTCCGCGGCGAGCGCCGTGGCCTTGAGCATGGCGTGCGGACCGCACGCGAAGATCTTGACGCGCTTCCCGGCGAGCTGTCCGGCCTCCCTCTCGAGCAACGCCACAACATTCCCGTGGAAGCCGGAGGAACCATCGTCCGTAGCGCAGACCACATCATGCAAATGACGCGTGACCAGTGATGCGGCATCACGGGCACCGACAAGGGTCCGCACGGCCTTGCCACGATGGAGCAGCTCCACCGTCGTCAACGGCATCGGGGCCACACCGAGTCCGCCGGCCACGAGCAGCGCTGTATCGAACCGGTCATCGTCGAGCGTGAACGGCACTCCCAGTGGACCGAGGAGGTCCAGCACGTCTCCTTCGCGTTTCTCCGCGAGCAGGGCTGTCCCCTTCCCGACGATATTGAAGAGGATCTCGATGGCGTCGTGCGTGGTACGGTGGACGCTGAACGGGCGGCGGAGCAGAGGTTCCAGGGCATCGTTGACGCGGATATTGACGAACTGCCCCGGCCTGACCGCGGGGGCGAGGCCGGGAGCATGGAGCGAGAGAACGAAAATATTGCGGGCGACGGTCTGGAGTGAACGGACGGGACAGGAATAAAGGGGCATCAGTCGACCCGTTGCTCTTCGGGAGTCTCGCGGGGATTCGCTTGCTTGGTGCCCGGCTGTGCGCCGGGCCGGGGGCGGCGTCGGGCGCCTTCCGCCTCTGGATCCTCCCCAGGCGGTCGCACCTTGGCCGAATCGATGGCGGCAGGTGCGGTGCCTGCGCGTTTCAGGGCAGCGGAATCGGTGACAGCGGGAACACCACCTGCGACCTTCGCGCGCGCTGAATCGGTCACGGCCGCAGCTGCGCCCGGTTTCCCTTTCAAAGAATCCTGCGCAGCCGAAACCTTCGGCGCCTGTTTCGCTTTGATCGAGTCCAGTGCCGCTGCAGCGGCGGCGGCCTTCGCAACGGAATCGGCGCGTGCCTTTTCCTGCGCGACACGCCGTGCCGCCTGGACCTCCTGGACGCGGGGCCCGACCTTCAGCGCGTAGGTCGATGACGGTGCTTTTGCGACCAGCCGCTCATAGAACGCGGCTGCGCTGTCCTGCGACTTCGCTTCATTCTCATACAGCCATCCGGCGGCATACATGGCGCGCACGGCGGCGGGAGACCCAGGGAAATGCTTCACCAGCACGCTGAACGTATCGATCGCTGCCTTCGCTTTGCCCGCCTGCATCAGCTGCACCCCGCGGGCATACGATTCTTCGGCCACGTCCGCGGCCCGCACGAGCGGTGGCATCCCGAGCAGACGGCGGGCTTCGTCAGCGAACGGCGACAGCGGATACTTCTCCACGATGCGGCGGTACAGGGAATCGGGCACCGCGCGGTCCACGGTGGAGTCGCTGCTCTCGATCCGCGCGAGCACATAGAATGCACGCGGCGCCGCCTTACTCCCGGGGAATTCGCGCACGAGGCGCCGGTACCATACCCGCGCCGAATCGGGCAGCTCCATATTGGCGTAGAACACGCCCGCAAGGTCATCGATCGCCGCCGCAAGGCGTGTCCGCACCGTATCCGGATGCACGGCCGGTACCGGAGGGGGCTTGGGCGTGAGTGAATCGGCACGGGTCATCGCCGTGGAATCGCGCCCGAGGGAATCTGCGTGGACCACGACCGAATCCTTCACCTGGAGCGTATCCGGCGGATGCAGCACCGCCAGCAATGTGCTGTCGAGCCTGTTCACATCCCTGCGGTATTGCAGGAAGCGCCCGAGGTAGTCGCTCTTCCGCACGATCGCGGGCATGTTCTTCGCGAACGTCGGTCCACTCCGCGCGCGGTCATAGGACGTCTTCGCGGAATCGTACATCTGGAACCGCATCTCGTACAGGAGACCGAGTTCATAGTTGGCGTTCAGTGCCGCTTCAGAGCGCACGTAGGCCGTGTCCACGTACCGGTAGTGCTCCACCGCTTTTGCGATGTCGCCCATGTCCCTGTACACATTCGCGATCTCGACATCGATGTCACCCCACGACTCGCGGTAGTTGAGGCTGCCCCGGAGATCCTCGAGGCGGTCGAGCGCGGCATCATAGGTGCCTTGTTTCGCGACCATCTTTGCCGCACCGAACAGCCCGCGGAATTCGCCGCCGTAGCCACGGCTGAGCCCGCGCGCGCGCGCATACGCATTCTCCGCTGCCCCATAGTCCTTCTCTTCCGCATAGAGTTCGGCGACCCGGAGAAATGCATTCGCCCGCATATCGGTATCGGAGGCATTGGCTCCCACCAGTTCCAGCATCTGGCGTGCGCGGAGGTTCGCCTTCCGGTCCAGGGCAAGCTGCCCCAGGACGAGGGCGGCTTCGGCCACCAGCTGGTCTTCATCCCTGGCCGTGGCATCCTCCAGCAGCTTCATCGCCAGCTCTTCGGACGCCACGGTGTCACGACTCTTGTAGAGGGAATACGATAGAAGGATCTTCGTCTCGTCGAGAAGCGGACTGTCGGGATAGCGATCGAGAAGTTCACGGCACTTCCGGTCCGCCTGCTGATACTCACCCGAAAAGTAGTACGACCGCCCGATCATGAGCAGAGCGTCATCGACAAGGTTGGACTCGGGGTGGTACTGGAGGAGTTTGGAGCACTTCTCGATCACCGACGTGAATTTGGACCGTGGTCCGGTCCCGATCGGGACCAGGGCAAGCATGTTCTTGCCCGATTCACGCAGTTCGGGCATGGCCCAGATCTCATCCACGGCCAGTCCGTACTGGGTCCTGGCGTTGTAGTACGTATTGAAATACGCGGAGAAGAAATCCCATACGCCGCAGGCGGGAAGAAGGAACAGCAGGCTCAAGACCAGGAAGGTCTTCACAACGTTAGCACGTATCCGCACGAGGGGCACTCCCATTCGACACCGATGCAACATAGCGATTTGCGCGGGAAAAGTCAACGGAACGGAGCGCGATTAAACCACCACCCACTCCCCTGTGTCGAACATCCAGAACGTACCACTTCACTATCACAGAAAGGACACCCCATGGTGAGACATGGTTTTCTCGCACTGCTGGCAGCGGCAGTGATCGCCGTTCCCCTGTTCGCACAGCCCGGCCCGCCGGACGACCGGCCGGCCCACCCCCGCGGACGCGGCCCCTGCGTCTGCCGGGAAGATGGCGAACGGATGCCGATGCGCGGCAAGATGATGGAAGCATTGAACCTGACGGATCAGCAGAAGGCGCAGATGGAGAAGCTCCGCACCGAACTGGAGAAGAAGCAGGTGACGGTGCACGGCAAGGTCGCCGTCCTCCGCGTGGAACTGAAGGAACTGTTCCAGGCCGAGAACCCGGACCGCAGTGCCATCGAGAAGAAGATGAAGGAGGTTTCTGACCTCCAGCATCAACTCAAGATCAATGGCCTCGACCATGCCTTCGCCGTGAAGGGGATCCTGACGCCCGAGCAGCAGAAGATCTGGAAGAAGCACATGCTGGCAATGGGTGAAGAGCGCATGGGGATGGGGATGGGGATGGGGATGGGACCGGAGGGGCGGATGAAGATGAGGAGAGGGCGGTAGCGACGAAGTGAGGCACAAGGAAGTGGCAACGAACGCAGAAGGCAGAGAGTGATCTCTGCCTTTTTTTCGTTTCACGGTCAGGTTGTTCTTGCACGGTGCACCGTTACGTGGTGCCGCTCTGCTGTGTTGATGCGTCGCCCCTCGGCCTCTGCCCTTTTACTTACGTATCACAAGCTCCTGCCCCGCATGGATGCGGTTCTGCTTCAGCGCGTTCCAGTCGCGCAGGTCCTCCGGGCTCACTTCATGGGCACGCGCGATCTCCCACAGCGTGTCCCCCTTCTTCACGACGTACACCACGGCCTTCCCATCCTTGCTCTTCGCCGGTTGCTGCGGATGGGCCTGCTCGACGATCCGGACGTTCTCGGCGCTCTCATGGATCACCAGGCGCTGTCCGATGCGGATCCTCGAGGAGGACAGGTTGTTCCAGCGTTTGATCTGCGCGATCGACACGCCGTGTTCGCGGGCGATCACTTCCAGCGTCTCGCCTTCCTTCACCAGATAGCTCCCCGTTTCCTCGCCCTGCTGCGCAGAGACCGACCGGCTGCCCGATCGGAACTGCCGCTCCTTCTCGTCGAAGGAAAGCTGGTTGATCCTGCTGTACCGCCCGGCCTGTCCATCATCCACGTACACGTCGAGATCCTGTCCGGCACGGATCGGCCGGCCATACGGGATGTCATTCCAGTTCCGGATGTCCGCGGAACGGCAGCCGAACCATTCGGCGATGTGGCCGATGGTGTCGCCGCGCTTCACGGTGTACATGAGCTTCTTCTTGCCGGGAGGAACATCCGCGGTCTGCCGCTGTGCTTGCGCAAGAGCCCGCTCCAACCGTGTCCGGCCATTCGACGACCGTGTGCGTGCCGGCGGAGCATCGTCCCCCATCGCACTCGCAGTGAACTGCAGCGTATGCTTTGCAGAACCCCGCGGGACGGGCACGACGATCGTCGAGCCGACGGACAGCCGCTTGCTGGACTTGATCCGGTTGGTCTCCTGCAGCGCGTCTGCCGAGATGCCGTACTTGGCCGCGATCCCACCGAGGGTCTCGCCTTTCTTGACCGTATGGGCGATCCAGTCGCGCCTCGTGTCCGCCGGCAGGGCTGCGTACTTCTCCTTGAACCGCGCGGCCATGCCCACGGGAACGCGGAAGCGATAGTCGCGGATGCCGGGCGGCGTGCACCAGTGCAGCAATTCGGGATTGAGTTCGCGCAGCGTCCGGGCATCCGTCCCCGCGCAGTCCGCGAGCACATCCAGGTCCACGCAATCATCCACGGTCACCACATCGAACGCCAGCGCCGGCGGGATATCGAGGTCCACGAACCCGTACTCTGCCGGGTTCATGGCAATGAGCGTGACGGCGATGTACTGCGGCACATAGTTGCGGGTCTCGCGCGGCAACCGGCGGCGCATTTCCCAGAAGTCCGTCGTTCCCGTCCGCCGGATCCCGGAATACACACGGCCGGCACCGGAATTGTATGCTGCAAGGGCCAGATACCAATCCCCGAAGTCGCCGTACAGATCACGCAGGTGGCGCGCCGCCGCCCGTGTTGCCTTCTCGAAATCGCGGCGCTCATCATACCAGTACGTCGTGCGCAGTCCGTACAACCGCCCGGTCCCCTTCATGAATTGCCACATGCCCACGGCACGTGCCCACGAACGGGCCACCGGATTGAGGCCGGACTCCACCATGCTCAGATGAGCGATCTCTTCGGGTACGCCTTCCTCACGGAGGATCCGCGTGAGCGTCGGGAAGTAGCGGCCCGCATTGCGGAGCCATCGCTCCATGTGCGGTCGTCCCCGGCCCTGGAAGAATTGTATGTGGCGCTCGACGAGATCGTTCATCACCAGGGGAACGGTCGTTCCCTGCATCACGGGGCGGGTAGGTCCAACGGCCGCCGTGTCCGGGAGATCCACAACCTGATTCAGTTTTTCGCGCAGGGCGAAGATCGACGACTCCGGTGAGAGGCTGTCGATGACGGTGATGTACCGCTCATAGTCCTCCACGACCGCCCTGCTCAGGTCGTTGAAGTCGCGGTTGGATTCGATATCGGGGATGTAGCTGAGTTCATCCAGGATCGAGATGGCTTCTTCGAACTGGATGACGGAGCGGCTGGAGTCGCCGTTCTCTGCTGCCGTTGCCGCGGAGACGTAATGCTGCCGGGCGGATTCGAGCATCGCGGTGATCAGGGTATCGTCCGGCACGCCATACTGTTCGGGAAACGCCTCGGCAACGTCCAGACTCTCGGGCATCACCGGAGCCGAGGGAAGCGTATCTGCCAGTGTTTGGGCCGCGGGGACCGGCACAAGCTGATCGGTGGTGGGCTGGGAGGAGCAGCCCGCGAGGATGATGGCAGCAACCGCTATCGCACAAAACACTCTCATCACGCGTCCCTTCAACGGTTGACGTCGTTCCATACCACTGCACACTATCTTTTATTATACGTTTTCAGAGGGCGACAAGCAAGAGAGGCGGGGCTACAACGGGATGTTCCCGTGTTTCTTCCTCGGGTTCGTGTCCACCTTGGTGGCAAGGACCTGCAGCGCCCGGATGAGCCGCGGGCGTGTTTCGGAGGGTTCGATCACAGCGTCGATGTAGCCGCGGCTCGCGGCCAGATACGGATTGGCGAATTTCTCGCGGTACTCCCGTTCCTTCTCGGCCAGCGCCTTCTCACGGTCAGGCGCCGCTTCGATCTCCTTCCTGAAGATGATCTCCGCTGCACCCTTGGGACCCATCACCGCGATCTCCGCGGCCGGCCACGCGAAGTTCATGTCGCCCCGGATGTGCTTGGAGTTCATCACGTCGTACGCACCGCCATAGGCCTTCCGGGTGATCACGGTCACCCGCGGTACGGTGGCTTCACAGAACGCGTAGAGCAGCTTCGCGCCGTTCGTGATGATCCCCCGCCACTCCTGATCGGTGCCCGGCAGGAATCCCGGCACATCCTCGAAGACCACGAGCGGAATGTTGAACGCATCGCAGAACCGGACGAACCGCGCGCCTTTCTTGGACGCGCCGATATCCAGCACGCCGGCAAGCACGGATGGCTGGTTCGCAACGATGCCCACGGGCTTCCCGTCGAGCCGCGCAAAGCCCACCAGGATATTGCGCGCGTACTCTTCATGCACTTCAAAGAACTCGCCGTTGTCCACGACCCGCCGGATCACGTCACCCATGTCATACGGCTTGTTCGGATTGTCGGGGATGATGGTATCCAGCCCCGGATCACGCCGACCCGGGTCGTCGGTGCTCTTCCGCACCGGCGGGTCATCGGCGTTGTTCTGCGGTATGAACGACAGCAGTGCGCGGATCGCCCCCAGGCATGCGGCTTCGGAGTCGCAGGCGAAGTGCGCCACGCCACTCCGGCTCGCATGCGTCATGGCACCGCCCAGCTCTTCGGAGGTGACGGTCTCATGCGTGACGGTCTTGACGACATTGGGGCCGGTGACGAACATATAGCTGGTGTTCTTCACCATGAACACGAAGTCCGTGATCGCCGGCGAATAGACCGCCCCACCGGCACAGGGTCCCATGACCGCGGAGATCTGTGGGACGACCCCGGACGCAAGCGTGTTCTTCAGAAAGATATCGGCGTAGCCGCCGAGACTGACGACGCCCTCCTGGATCCGCGCACCACCGGAATCGTTCAGCCCGATCACCGGGCAGCCGATCTTCATGGCAAGATCCATGACCTTGATGATCTTCTCGGCATGGGCTTCGGAGAGCGAGCCGCCGAACACCGTGAAATCCTGACTGAAGACACAGACTGTCCGGCCATCGATGGTGCCGGTCCCCGTCACGACGCCGTCGCCCGGATACCTCTGCTTGTCCAGGCCGAAGTCGGACGACCGGTGCTCGACGAACATGTCGAGTTCCTCGAAGCTCCCTTCGTCCAGCAGCAGCGTGAGACGCTCCCGCGCGGTCAGTTTCCCTTTGCGGTGCTGATCCTCGATGCGTTGCTCACCACCACCCAACCCGGCACGCTGCCGGAGTTCGCGGAGGTACTCGATCGTGGTGCGGGCCATATCATGCTCCGGCGCGGAGATTGGCGAATTTGAGGAGGAGCTGTTTGCGACCGACCGATTTGAAATCCACGACGGCACGTGCCTGCGACCCGGAGCCATCCAGGGCCACGATGCGTCCCTGACCGAAGGTCTCGTGCGTCACGGCAAGACCCACATGCAGGTGGATCTGTTCCTGCGATTCATCCTCATAGCGCGGCATCGGATCCGGAGATCCCCCGCGCTGTCCGACGGGTTTGACCGGGGCACGCCAGGCCGGTGTTCGTGTCGCCGTACGCGGGCGCACCTGGGTCTGGACCTGGGGGTCGTGCGCAGCGGCCGCTCCACCCCGGAAGGCCAGGTGCAGCGGGTCGATCTCCTCGACGAACCGCGACCGCACCGAGAACATCACTTCGCCCTGATGATAGCGCGAACGTGCGTGCGAGAGATATAACTGCTGCCGTGCGCGGGTCATCCCCACATACATGAGCCGTCGTTCCTCTTCGATCTGCTCGCGGGTATCGAGAGAGAGCGAGATGGGCAGGAGTCCCTCTTCGAGGCCGGCGATGAACACCACCGGGAATTCGAGCCCCTTCGCGGCATGCAGGGTCATGAGCGTCACCGCGTTCCGGCCGAACTCCGCGGTATCCACATCCGAGACCAGCGATACCTCCTGGAGGAAGTCCTCGAGGATGGCGCCTTCATGGGTATCGGCGTACTCCGTGATGGCGGAGATGAGTTCCAGGATGTTGTCGCGCCGTGCGGTGGCTTCGGGGGTGTTCTCTTCCTTGAGGATCCTCAGGATCCCGGTCTCATCCACCAGGGCGCGTGCCAGTTCGCTCAGCGACATCTGCCCCTTCAACCCGATGTATTTCGCGAGCATGGCATGGAACTGCCGCACCGCCCGGAGGGCACGGTCCTGCAGCAATCCCTCCAGCCCTTTGGCCGCGAGCGCATCCATCATGGTGAGGCGCTCACCCGCCGCAACGCTCCGGATGCGCTTGATGGTGGTGTCGCCGATCGCCCGGGCGGGCACATTGATGATGCGGAGCAGGCTTTCGTCGTCCTTCGGGTTGGCGAGCAGCTTCAGATATGCCAGGACGTCCTTGATCTCTTTCCTTTTGTAGAATGCCACGCCGCCAATGATGACGTACGGAATGCCGTTGCGGCGGAGCGCATCTTCGAGCACCCGCGACTGCGCATTCGTGCGGTAGAGCAGAGCGAAGTCGCAGAGCGAGCGTTTCCGGTGACGGATCTCTTCCTCGATGTGGGCAACGATGCGCCGCCCCTCTTCCCTGTCGTCATCACACACATCCACCACCACCTGATCTCCGTCCGCGTTGCTGGTCCAGAGGGTCTTCTTGATCTGGTCCACGTTGTGACGGATCAGGGAATCGGCCGCACCGAGGATGGTCTTCGTGGAACGGTAGTTCTGCTCGAGCCGGAAGACCTTGCAGTCGGGGTAGTCCTTCTGAAAATCCAGGATGTTCCGGATGTCGGCCCCCCGGAACGAATAGATGCTCTGCGCGTCATCCCCGACGATGCAGATGTTCTTGTGTCCGGCCGCGAGTTCGTGCAACAGCAGGTACTGGACGCGGTTGGTGTCCTGGTATTCATCCACCTGAATGTACTGGAACCGTTGCTGATACCGCTTGAGCACATCCTTGTGCGCGCGGAAGAGCTCGAGCGGCTTGAGCAGCAGGTCGTCGAAGTCCATGGCGTTTGCGCGCTTCAGGCGGGCCTCGTATTCCACGAAGATGTCCGCCGTGCGTGTCGCCTGGATATCCACCGCCCGGCGCTGCAACTCGGCGGGCGGCACCATGCTGTTCTTCGCATTGCTGATCCTGCTGCGGATACCGGAGGGGGTGAACTGTTGCTGGGAGACACCGAGGTCGTTCATGATCCCCTTGATGAGGCTCAGGGACTCATCGGAGTCGTAGATCGAGAAATTGCGGCCATAGCCGAGGGGTTCGCATTCGAACCGCAGCATGCGCGCGAGCAGCGAATGGAACGTTCCCATCCACAATGCGCGGCTCGCGGGACCGACCAGATCGGCGATGCGCGACTTCATCTCGTCCGCGGCCTTGTTGGTGAACGTCAGCGCAAGCACGCTCTCGGGCCGCACCCCCTTCTGCAGGAGGTGTGCGGTACGATAGGTGAGAACGCGGGTCTTGCCGCTGCCGGCGCCGGCAACGATCATCACGGGACCGTCAACGGCTTCGACCGCGTGCCGTTGCACGGTATTGAGTTCTTCGAGGAATGACATGGAATGATGATAACGAAATTGGGAATCGGAGGCAACCAACAACGGAGCAGCAGCGAGCGGCTAGATCATCAATGCCCCTTCGAGCTTCAGGAGGAACTCCTTCGTCTTCACGCCACTCGCGTAGCCGACGAGTGAGCCGTCGGCGCCAAGCACGCGGTGACATGGGATGATGATCGGCACGGGGTTGCCCGCGTTGGCGCGCCCGACCGCCTGGAAGCCGCGGCTGGTGCCAAGGCGCTTCGCGAGTTGCTTGTAGCTGATCGTCGTACCGTACGGAATACGGGAGAGTTCCTTCCACACGCGGAGCTGGAACGGTGTGCCGCGCATATCGACCGCGACGGTGAACTTCGCGAGCTTGCCGTTGAAGTACCGCGTGAGCTGGTCGATCACTTCCTTGTTGCGCGACTTGTTGTCCACCACTTCATTGTCGTCGAAGTTCTCACGCAACCACCGGAAGAAGTCGCGCTTGGTCTGGCGGGGAACGCTGACCTTGCACACACCTTTCTCCGTCGAGGCGACGTAGATCAGTCCGACCTTGGATTCGAATGAAGTACAGTAGACCATGAGATGAAAGCGAGGCCCCGCCGATGTGGTGCAGCGTGGAAAGAGATCCCCGTTGGGAGCGGGCATTGGTGGAATGAACATACAGAAAGCATTTACAAAACGCAAGCGCGGCATGCATGGGCGGCCCGCGCGGCGCAACACAGGAGCCATCGCCGACCATGCTGGAGCCATGTGGATGCCGCACGGCGTCCACGCGTCCGGCACATCAGAAGAACGCGCGCACCTCGGCACGCGCCGTGTGCACCGGATCGCGGCCGCCTTCGGTACGCCCTTCGTAATTGACAGAGGTCTGAAGGAACTGTGTAATGCGATACTCGAACGCTCCCCTCCAAACCCATGTTTTCCCTGCCACGCGTCCGCCGGTGAGTTCATACGGGAACGACTCTGCCCCACGGCCGAGCAGCACCTCCTCACGAGCGAACTCTGCCCGCGCCTGTCCTGAACCCTGGAACGCATATACCATGCGCACCGTTTGCGCGTTCAGGTCCGCCTGCAGTCCGGGCAACGTGTAACTGTCCACGGCACGCGATACATCGAATTTCACGCCCAGTTCCATCACCTGCTCCGGCCTGTAGGAGATGTCGAACGCCAGGCCGGTACTGGCGATATCGCGCAACCGGGGTGAGGACCGTGAGCCCGTGACCCGGTCCGACTTGTTCACGATATCCAGTTGGTTCGCGATCTCGGTGACCAGTTGCCAGCGGAGCCGGACCGATCGTTCCTGAGCGAAGGCGCGTTCGATGCCGCCGCTGAAGTTCGTCAATCCATGCCGTTCGGAGAACCGCAGTCTCGCGGAAAATGACGGACGGTTCTCGAAGATGTGCAGGTCCTGTGTGAACAGCGCGGATCCGGCGATCGTTGTCGCGTCCTGCCGGAACTTGCTGAAATGCAGCATGGTGATCTGCGCGAGTTCGCGCTCCGTGCTTTTTTCCTCCACGCGGACATACGTTTCGGTGGAGATCGCGCGCAGGATGGAAACCAGGGTTCCCTCCCCCGTGATGAACCGCTGCGGGACGATGCGCATGCGTGCGCTGGACTTCAGATCGATGATGGGCGTCAGATCGTCCGTGGGGAGCGTCAGGGCAACGTACTCACCGTCAAATCTGGTCACGACGAATTCAGCATCGTCCGCCAGCCCGTTCCCGTTCACATCACCCAGGTAACGGTAGTTGCCGGAACCGGGGGTCACACGGACGTACACACGCTCGAGACGCGACGCCTGTTCCGTGGAGACCTCATAATAGAGATCGGTCTCGATGCCGTGGTTCAGGGGCGACACCCGGGTATTGTTCCGCACCAGGACCGTCTGGACGTCCTGTTTTCCTTCCAGTTTGAACTCCGGCGCATACGTGCGTTGGCGCAACGTGACATCGAGGGACGAGGAGATGGTTTCCCACTCTTTCAGGCGGGCCGAATAGGTCTGGGTAAAAGCCTTCGACTCGCGAACCACGCTTGAGCCGTGGAAGATGTTATCGATGCGCCAACCGAACTCTGCCTGCGCTGAGAAGGGCCCGAGAGCAGCAATGCGGGTAAAAACAGCGACATTGTCGAACTTGAAACTCCCCTGCCCTGCCTGCGAAGCACCGGGGGTGGCAAGGCGTCTGTTCTCGCCTTCGTACCGCACGCCGGGGGTCACGCCCCAGACGGTGTACTCGATGGAGCCGCGGTTACGGAACCAATGGCTTTCCTGGCCGGCAAAGAAGTCCGTGGCACGGATGTCCTCTACATTATAGAGGAGCAGCGGGAGGTCTTCCCTACGGACCTGCACATTCCCCTCCAAACGGCGGGAATCCTGCGAATCTCCCCTCCGGATCGTGCCGTAGGATGAGCCGATGGAGATCCCTTTGGTCGGGAGGTACGCGAGCGAGGCCTCGCGGATCCGTTCATCCCCCGCGGCGAGGGAATCGACACCCCATTTTCTATTGAATTCGATGTCATTCGCCCGGTCCAGGGGGACGAACCGGCTATCGACGAACCGTTCGCGGTACCTGAGATCAACTCCCCCCAGATCGAGCCCTCCGACCATGAGCGAAGTCGGGTTGTACACCGCTGCCACGTTCAGCGCGCGGCCGGCGCTTTGCCCGTCGCCGATGGACGAAAGCCGGTTCGCATCAAAGGTGCTGAAGCCGAACTCCCCCCTCACATTCAGATCCTGTACGGGCGACACGTCGAGTGTCACATCCACGATCTGGTGCAGTTGGGGCAGTGGCAACGAGCGGATCGGGAGATGGTCGCCGGCACCCGGACCGCGCCAGGTGAACACGCCTGCGCGTTGGCGTGCGTAGTCTCCTTTGCCGGAGCCGACATTCGTGAAGGATACCAGATACACTGCCTGAGGGTCGCCGGGGGCATAGCGGTAGAAGGTGACCGGGACACCGCCGGCGAGCATCGAGTCCACGCGGACGTACACGCCGTTGGAATCCACGCGGGTCACGCCACTCATCGTGGCCCTTGACCGGTCGTTCCCTGCCGCGGCGAGGGTGGCACGTGCGGAATCGCTGAACACAAAGTCGATCGGCGCATCGGGATCATCCGCTTCGCGCGCATACGTCACCGCCACCCGCGCACGGTCGGAGAACACTGTTGCCGACGTGTGTGCGACAAAGAGCGAACGGGCGAACTGCCGGTCGGAGTACTCGAAGTCCACTGTAATGCGCGACGCCGCGGTGATCAGGCGGCGGGTCATGAACGTGAGTTCGCCCGTGGAGTAGTCGATCGTATAGTCGTTCGTTTCACCGCGGGTCTGTTGTTCGCCATCGATGAAGACACGTTCGGTGCCCGCGATGATGATGATATCGCGTTCGTTGTTCTGTCCGGTGAGGATGTACGGCCCCTGAACGCCTTCGATGCCGGTGAACAGTTTTGTTGCGAAGCGTCCGCGGGTCACGGCACCCGAGACCGTGGTGGCGCCGGACGAGGATGTGCCGAACTGATACTGTGCGGTTCCGCGCGCGCCCTGGAGTTTTCTGCTCAGGCGTGCGAACTCGGAGCCGGTGAGGTCGAGGACGAAGTCGCCGAGGGTGGCTGTGAGCTTCTTCGCATTGATCTCCACGAACACCTTATCGAATTCCTGGAGTGTCTGTGTCGTGCCTTCCGGCTGGATGGGAGTATTCTCGTCGGTCAGTGCAGCGGTGATATCCACATCCTGCATGATCTTTCCGGAGAGTTGGAGGCGGAGGCCGGAGTTGAGGGAGAGGTCGCGGTTCGAACCCACGGTGAATCCGCGAACGATGCTGCCGCTTTTCTGGAGTTGCGCGCCGAAAATGTCATTCATGGAGAGACTTTTCACGGGACGGACGACCCGGAGGGAATCCTTCCCTGTTGGCGGCGCGGATGGCGACGACAGCGTGCGTTTACGATAGACGTCCTGGAGTTGCAGTGGCAGGTAGCGGTACGTGATGAAGAAGACGAGCGAATCGCCGGGGTGGTCTGCGCGCATCCGGGACATCACGCCGGGGTCGAGCCGGAGGGTTCCCGAGCCGTGTTCCACGCGGTAGTCGATCCCGGGGCGGAGCCCTGTTGTGCCATCGGAGACGGAGTCGGAGCCTGCGGCGATGAAGCGGTGCCGGAGCCGGATGGTGGAATCCGGGAACGATGCCGGGAGGGCGATGCGTTCGGTGATGCGGGGGAGTCCGGATGCGGGTTGGGCATGCGCGTGCGGTACCGGCGCGAGGATGAGGCCGGTGAGGAGAACCAGCGGGAGTCCCGGGAAGGGATGGACGAGCTTGCAGATGAACCGCGGGTTCAATATATTGGTATACTCACAGGCCAAAGTGGCGGAATTGGTAGACGCGCTGGACTCAAAATCCAGTCCGGCTCACACCGGGTGAGGGTTCGAGTCCCTCCTTTGGTACTCCCAAATTCAGATATCTGAATTCAGATATCTGATATCTAAATTGTTCCAAGATACACACATCCCCCCCCTTCTTCAAACCCAAAGTATCAGCGCAAGCAACATTCAAAAGTGAAGGCCCGGCGAACAGCCCGGGCCTTGTCATGACCACCACGCGCACATCTCACTTCATAAACAGAAGCCGCTTCGTTTCCGTGAACGATCCTGCCTGCAACCGATAGAAATAGAGCCCGCCAGCAAGTCCCTCTCCGCTAAATTCGAGTTGGTGGATGCCAGCTGACTGTTCTTGATTCACGACTGTTTTCACCAGTCCCCCGAGACTGTTGTAGATCGAGATGACGACATGTGAACCCCGGGGGAGCTCATATCGAATGATGGTCACTGGGTTGAAGGGATTGGGGAAATTCTGGTGTAATGTCACCAGTGGCCTTTCGGACACTTCCCTGGAAGCTACAAGACTTGGACCATCTGCCAAAGCCAGAACGAGACCGCTGCCCGCCACAAGTCCTCGATCGTCCTTGAAGAAGGCCGCATCTTGGAAGGAACCAGTCCCGCCTTGCGCCCTGTTGTTGAGCACCGTCACCCAGGTCTCGCCAGCATCCGTGCTCGTGTAGAGCGTATCTGCCCCGGCCCAAAGGACTGCTCCTCCGGGCGCCCATCTTACCCAGGACAGCGGTGGACCGGTGAGCTTCCGTGCCCAAGTCGATCCTCCATCTGTCGTTTTGTAAAGGCCAGTGGGAGGACTAAAGGTTGAATAGAAGCCGACCGACTCACTGACAAAGAATATATTGTGGGGGGCGAGTTGGGCATAGACTCGTTGCCAGTTCAATCCACCGTTCGTGGTCTTGTAGATTCCGTCGTTCCGGACCTTTGTCCAACCCAGGTCTGGTCGGACGAACGATGTTCTGTTGCGAGACTGAACGTCACCTTTGGGTAGATCCGTGGGCACGACCTGCCAGGTTGCGCCGCCATCGCTGGTCTTGAGCAGAGCCGGTCGCTGTGCGGTATCAGGAGGATCGCCCATGGCAAACCCTCTCGAGCTGTCAAACATGGCAAGGTCATTTATGAAGTTCGTAACCGTTGAATCCGCAAAGACCACCACCCAGTGCGCACCGGCGTCCGTCGTCCGAAGAATCTTGCCCTGGTCCGTACCATACACCAGCGTGGCGTGAGCACTTGCAGCCAAAATACTTGGAAATCCCGCTGCGAAGGGAATGGATGCGAGTGTCCATGTTCCACCGAGGTTTGTGGTTTGCCATATGTTCATACCTGCGTTTACCCACGCAATGTTGGAGTCCGCAAGGGCGACTGCTTGAAACGTCGAGGACGATGGCAAGCCGCTCATCCGCATTTGCCACTGAGCCACAGAAGGCAACGGGAGAACGAGCAAGCATAAGAAGAGCAATGAGGCTTTCATGGAGACAACCTCCGATTGTCGTTCAAACGAACTGACGGTAGAGACCTTTCTTCATGATCGAAGTCGTAGATGAATATGGTGCGCTGACAGACCTCTCACCTACAAACGATAGAGCCTCTTATCCAATGACATCCGGACAAGAGGCGCACGCGGTTCCATCGTTCCCCCGATAGTGTTATGCGAATATACGTCCCGGCATCGGGATTGTCAAATGCGCTGCCATGCTTCCTCCCATCATCACTCGCATGAACCTGCATACGCGAAACCGCAAACATGCGTACGGCCGTACGCGTGCACGGATGACCCCTGCACACGATACGCCGTGTTGATCCGGATCACGCTGCCGACGCGGTCATTCCCCGGTCCATCATGGATACCAGGCCAGTTCAAGCGACGCCCGTCTCAGGGATGCGGTGAGGATGACCGCACACTGCCCTCCGCATTGAACATCGACGCCGAGCAAAGGCTCCAGTCTGAACCCCCATTGGCCCTGATCACCACTCTCCCCGGACACTGCATAGTATGTCTTCGAACTATCCGGGGCGATCGTAGCGTACACATAGGTGTAGGCGAGAGAGTACCTTGCCCGGACCAGACCGATGCTTCCACCTGCGAACAACGACACTGCGTCAATAGGGTACCACAGGGGGATCGTTGCGCTCATCTGAAGAGTCGATAGGGAATGTACGGTGGCCTCCATCATCGTAAACGACGCGGCGGGTTGAATACTGTTGGCCACGATCTCATCAGCCGGCTGCCGAACCTCCCCGGGTGCCCACGCATACGATGCGGAGACCCGGAGCCGGTTCAACGGCACCAATGCATCGCGCAGAGTGAATGCATACGCAGTGCCGATCATGTACATCCATCGATCGATCCTCGTTTTCGCATCGACCGAGTATGAAACAGGGGGCAACAATGCAATGGACCTCGAAAAAACGGGACTTGACAGGTGGAGGCCACCGAATGAGAGAGCAAAGGAAGATCCTGGCCGTTCACCGGCGTACCGGTAGGTCAGGTAGCGTGAAAGGAACCGGAGGGAATCCTGGAGGGTCGTCCTATCGACGACATACCAAAGTGAAGCGTACTCCGTCATCACCGATGATGGATAGCGCTCCGTGTCTATCTGTCTCCCCTCGAAGTGACGGGAGAGGGACAGGAATCTCTGGCGGATCGCATCTTCGGCGTGCACACGCCGCGACGCCGCATCACCGTGCACACCGGTCGGGTGTAACCCCCTGCTTTCATAGAACATCGCGATGACGCTGTCGCGAAATCCCGGGCGGATGGGGTCCGGGTCGTCGGCCTGGGCCATGAGAGGTCCGACAAAGGCCGGGGGCGGGAAGGAGAGCATCTCGTCGACGACGGAACGCCCTCTTTCCACAAGGGAGTATTCGGTGACATCCTGTGTGAGAAGGTGAAGTTCATGCAACGCCCAATCGCGGCGCTGTTCAAGGAATGCATACTTCAGGTCACGGAGTCGACGACCGGCTGTGAGGGCGGACACTTCGTCCTGATCACAGAACCGGATCTGCAACATGCCGATGTAGTACGAGAGCAGTTCAGGGTGGATCGCTGCGTACATCTCAATATTCGTCCGTGCCATGCTGGCCAGAAAGACGGAGTCCCGAACCGCCGCCGGCAAAAGCGGCTCGTACAGTCCAAAGAGATCCTGTGAGCAAGCCGTCGAGACGCCAAGTGCGAGTGTGCCAGCACACACCATCAACCAGCGATGTATCCAGATCATGTTCTCTCTTTCTTACGATGCGATGCACAATGCGGCCGGGCACGCGGGCTCCCACTGTGCCTGGGAGAACGGAGCTGTCATGAGAAGGCTCCCGGCAACGAGTTGAACCAGCGTAGATCTGAGCATACGGTGTCGATCCATGCGATTCCGTAGACCACGGAAGAGTGTGTTCACCAGGGTGACGCTTTGATGATCACTGCACATGCTCTCATAACGACAAAGGGCTCCTTCATCGCTGCAGATGAAGAAGCCCTTCCTCACAGAACCTGGCGCGCCCCCCAGCCGCGTGACACCTGGAATGTACGACGGCCACGCATAAGAATCAACGCGAGACATTCTCCCCCGCCCCACGTCACATCGCACACTGCAAACAAGGGGCGCAATGTGCACACCTCCCCCCCTTCTTCAAACCCAAACTTTCAACGCAAAGCTGCGTGCAACACCAAAGGCCCGGCGAACCGCCCGGGCCTCTTGCTGAATCCACACGCGACGTTCAGCGGATCAGCAGCAACCGCTTCGTTTCGGTGAACGTCCCCGCGCTCAATCGGTAGAAGTACACTCCACTTGGAAGGTCTCTTGCGTCGAAGCGTACCTCATGAGATCCCGCATCCTGGTCCCCATGCTGCAGGAGGGAAACCTGCTGCCCGAGGACGCTGAACACGGAGAGCATCACTCGCGCGCGGCGTGGCAGGGCATATCGGATGATCGTGCTCGGGTTGAACGGATTGGGGAAGTTCTGTTCCAAACGAAATCCGTCCGGAGCGGCCAGTTCAGGAGGATGCGAGGCGATCGCACGTGGGCGCTTGAGCCGGATCGCCGGATCTCCAAGATATGTGAACCTCCTGCAGATCAAATCGGACAACGAGTCTTTGGTCTGCTGGAACGCCACGCCTGCAGACGCCGTCAGCCCTGTCCTGAGCCGCTGCAATGTGCCGCCGACCATCTCGGCGGATATGGACGAGAATATGATGCCCTGTGAGACGATACAGGCAACCGCCCCACCCAACGGGTTACGGAGCAGTCGCACGGCCATAGAAGGACCCGGAGCGTCGAACCGCATTGCACATCCGACCGAGAGCAACAGCGGAAGACGCGGCCCATTCCGCAACGAATCTGCACTCACAGCGGTGAAGTAATGCCGCGCAGACCAGTTGTATGCATTCGCGTGTCCGGAATACACGACCAGCGCCGCGCCTTCATCCCAGAGGTGCCGGAACGAAAGGGAATCCCGATAGCGCGCGGAGAGTGAATCCATGTCCACCGAAATCGTATCAGTCCATACCGGGGCAACCTGGTTCTGAAAGCGTCGGAGGTCGTCCACGAAGATCTGCCCATCGAGCTCATCCTGGTCCGCCAGCCCGAGGCACGTGCTCCACCACGCTGCCGGGGCTGCGGCCTCATAACCGATGGTCTTATCGACCATCGCTGCGATCTCCGGGCTATTCCACCCCGGAAGCCGGCCAAGGGCGCAACGCATGAGGCCGGTCCCCCCCTGCTCCTGAGGCCCCTCGACGAACCAGTGATCGATGCATACGGTGTCCGCATATCCGAGGTAGACAAAGCCCGGGATCTCCGGCTCAACATGTGTGGGCATCCAGTTCACGTTGCCTACGAGGAGCACATAGGCTGCACGGGGAGGAGCCCACTCCGTGAGCGCATACTCAAGGAAATCCTTGATCGCAGAGTCCGGCGTACTATGTACGTTGAACTGTGTAAGGATGGAATCGAGATGGACGACCAGCGCAGTGATGCCATCGTGCTGGCGGCGGAAAGCCGCCAGGCGTTCGGCATCGGCAAGGTATGGTGCGGGGGAGATAACGAGGTAGTCCGCCTGATTCGCCTTGTTGTGGAGATCAACGGCGTGAAGTGGTGGAACAATGAGAACGATGCTCAGCGCGGAGAGGGCCGATAACCACACCATCCATCGACGGATCCTCATGGTCTCTTCCTTCCTGTAGTGTCCACATGGCGGGGCATTGGTCCCGCGTGCCATCGATCCGTCCTGCACAATGATGACATCCTCAAGCTCCTACGCGAACGGCCCGGGCCTCCTCTCTGATGCTCCCGAGAGGGATCAGCGCATCAGCAGGAGCCGCTTCGTCTCGGTGAACGCCCCCGCGCTCAGGCGATAGAAGTACACCCCGCTCGGGAGGCTCTTTGCATCGAACGTCACTTCGTGGTAGCCCGCACCGCGCATCCCTTCTGCCAGGACTGCTACGCGCTGACCGAGGGCGTCGAATACTGTGAGACGCACATCAGCCTGAACGGGAAGACCGTACCGAATGACCGTGCTCGGATTGAACGGATTCGGATAATTCTGCAGGAGCTCCCAGATATCCGGCTGTTCCGCGATCGTACCCGGTACACCCGTTGCCACCACACCATAGTCAAAAGCCAGAGAGGCAAACCGATGGAAATCGGTGGTATTGCCGACGGCATCAGTGATACGGACATTCGCATACCCGTCAATCAAAGTTGTCCCGCCCGAGGGGATCCAGGCCACTCCCGACCACTCATCGGCGTTGGAAGTCAGGATATTGCCGGAACCGTCGTACGTTGACGAGATCTGCCATACCGGTTCCCAGGTGTTATTCCAGTAAGACTCGCGGACGCGCTTCAATTCATTGCCCTGAAAGTCATAGGTGAAGGTCACACGCCGGGTTGGCACCATGACTCCCTGCGCCAATTCCTCAACCTCGCTGCGCATGATCCATCCATTGGCATCGAACGTGTTCGTGGTCTTGTTCGCCGAGCTGAGCGAGCCGTTCACCCACTCCTTCCACTCAATAGAATACGTCTTATAGGCACCATCCGTTCGCGCAACCAGCGTTGCGGAGTCGCCCCAGACCCCATCCCTCCGGTACCGGCTCCGGTGATTCTCCTCGATGATCGAAGTTCCGGTGTAGGTCGACGTGGTCATGCTTGTCGTGTCCCACTGGCCCCCGGTCCATTGCTCGTCAACGGATACGATCCGCTGTCCCATCGCATTCCAGACAGAGCTCCACCGCCAGGAGTTTGTCCAGGACCCGGACCAGGACTGGGCCGTCACAGTCTTCTCCTTTCCCTGCGCGGCATAGGTGTAGAGCATTCTGGAGGATGGGGCGAGTTGCCAGCTGCCCTGTTCATACAATGAACTTACAACGTCTCCGGCATCGTTGTATTCGTGGGTCGTCCTGGTCAGAGAGCGGAACGCCCCCTGAAGGTACTGCTCGACGTACATGCTCTTCATCTTCCCCGCCGCCGTGTACGTCCACGTCGCGCGAATGGAGTCATTCCAGACTCCACTCTTGTGACACTGGATGAGTTGCGACTCGATCAACCCGCCTGGATAGTACGTGAACACATATCGCTGGGGCCCGAAGCGGGAGTTCTGGACCACCGTCTTCAACGATGCCTGTTGGTTCGTTCCCTGCGCCACGAATGCTGGTGAGGTGTGGACATCGCCTGTGGTGGAGAGGCTCAAGACGGTCCTGGAGAGTGCTGAAGGTGTGGGACGCTCCGGAGTGCCGGCTGATGCCCACGGTACACCCCCCAGCGTCGTGAGGAGAATGAGTGTGATCGGCAACGATGACCGGTTCATGCTTGCCTCCAAGTGTCAATGGTTGTGCACCATGCCTGGGAAAGTGTCCGGAAGCTCACCCTGGCGTGGCCCATATCGATGAGAGGGCGCGAGAGATCGGGTGACGTGAGTACTCCGGGACCACATACTCCTTCCGAAAAGACCGTCCTGAGTCGCTGCTTGCACGAGCCTGTGCGAGCTGATGGATTGCTTCAATATCGACGTGATGCACCTCGTCCTATGGAGCAATCGATAGCGAAGTGTCTATGGGCGAGTCCCCTGCGAACGTGAGGTTGACAGCGGGCAGATCAAGTGAGGCGAGTTTTGTGGAGCCGTGACGGTCATACATCCCCCATGCAATTCACCGCCAAGATACAAGCGGGCATTCAGAAAGTCAAGAACAATATCCCGTACGGCCACCCCACCGCATCACGATCCCGGTGCCAACGCGAGACCGCCGGCAAGAGCAATGGCCCGGCGAGAAGTCCGGACCGTATCATAACACCCCTCCACCACTCACCGGAGCAGCAACAGTCGTTTCGTCTCCGTGTAGCTCCCCGCCTGCAGCCGGTAATAGTACACACCGCTGGAAAGCTTCTCCCCGCTGAACCTCACCTCGTGGTACCCGGCATCCACTTCACCCTGTTGCAGAACAGCGATCTGCTGACCCAGCGTATTGAACATGGTCAACGTCACATGGCCGCGCTCCGGCAGCGCGTACCGGATCGTGGTCGATGGATTGAAGGGATTGGGATAGTTGCCCTCCAACATCGGCGCTGAAGGCATGCCGACGGCCGGGTCGTCAACTGCGAGCGGCCGGCCTGCAGTGATCTCGTCGTACGAGAGCATGCGCAACCGCGCGGCATTCCGCCGCATGATGCTGACCGCTTCCATCGATGTCACTGCTGCCGCCGGGTGCAGCGCGATGAGGGTCCACTGCGTATCGCCCGCCGCAAACGTGAAGGGCCCCGTGAAGAACATGAAACCGCCTTCGAATTCCGTCCAGGTCGTGTACACCCACCCGGTCCCCGTGACGGGATCTCCGGACCACGGGAACTTCGTGGGTTGCCGCGTGACGGAATCGATGATCACCTGGCCCAGTTTGTCGAACCCGCGCGCTACGTTCCACGCTTCCGTCACCGTGTTCGGGCCGATCGGAAACATGTCGGGCCGTCCATAATCATTTCGCATCCCCCAGAAGGATGACATCGGAATATTCCGGTAGCCCTGAACATGTCTGCCACGGAACATTGCTGTGGATGAATGGTCCGGGACCCGGGGCCCGAAGAGGAGAGTATATCCTGCAGCCTTGGGTGTGAAGATTGTGTCATTGACGTTTGAATACTCCCAACAATACCCTGTCTGTGTTGCTGTGTCCACCCCGAATGGCGTGCGCGCCTCCCGGAAGTCCAGGTCGGTCCAAAGACCAACGTAGCACGACTCAACAAGGGCAGTGCCTTTGTTGATGAACGTCCATTCAAGGAACGCGCAGTTCGCGAGGATCGATGTATCGCTTGCACTCCCCTCATGCGCATACACGGTCTGATGGATCTCCACGGGCATGTGGGTGAACTTCGCCGTCGACCGCCAATCGCTTGGTCTCGCTGTACTGTCGGCACCGTTGAATACGGTCCAGATCATCTGATCGCCGGGGATAGCGGACAGACTGGGCGACGGTGCACCGAGATCGACGGGCCACGTTGCGAAGTCGGGATCGTCAGGCAGTGAGGTCCGGCTGATCTTGTACGGATGATACCGGAGGGAGTCCTGCGGGTGGACGTCCAGCGCAGGACGGCCATCGATGACCGGGCCGGGCATATAGGAGGTTCCCCAGTAGGTATTCCCCATGACCAGGCCGCTGGCGGTCTTCCCGATGATCCAGGGACCGTGGTCAAAGGCAATGCCCCAGAGAGATGAATCCAGTCGCCAGAGGTACCCTGCAGGCGCTGAGAACGGAGCTTCATCGAGATTCCCGCGGTCGGTGATGCCGAGGACGATCCGGTTGATGTCGAGGATGCGGTTGGTCTTCTTCACGAGAAGAGGCGCGCGTCCACCCGGCCTCTCCGCGCAATCCGATGTGATGGGGATGCCAAGCAGGGCGAGAAGCACAACGATCGAAGGTCGCATGGATCTTCTCCCGGCGGCTCCCATGTCACGCCCTCGTCCCACGAGACCCGGGCATGATGGCCGGTTCCTGCGAAAACGCGGGAGCCCGGGGTGTGAACGCGAGAAGGAGCGCGGCGAGGATGCAGACGTGGCGGATCGGTTTCATGACTTCCCCTGGTCATATCGTGCGACCGGACAACCTCTCTCCTGTCATGCGCATCGCGTTCGGGCGCGATCGGAGGTAATCCACCAGAAGATACCGATGGATTCGACGAGAGTCAACAGACCGCCCCCCGGCTCGCGCATCTGCCGCGCGTTCCCTCGGGAAATCACTGTAGGACAAGAAGTACAACCATTGCCCGATTGTGACAACCGCAATTTGTTCGTACCAAGGATACAGTTCTTTGGGATGAGACCGGATCGCAGAGCCGCACAGAGCACGATCCGCGCTCGCAGGACGCACACGGTCACACCTCACAGGTTCTTCCCCACCGGGATACCGCCTCGAATACCGGAGTGACGACAAAGTGCCGCATGGATGATGCACGTCACCATCATGTGGCTTTGGCATGAAGACTTGGAGTGCCGCATGGTGAGAAGTACGCAGCAAGAGGAGCGAATGGCCGAGGGAGGATGCATGCGTCGAACCACGCGTGGTGTGGCACTGATACTGTGCTTGATCGCCGGGTCAACTCTGTTCGGCAGGACCTACATTGTGGCGCCCGGAGGCAATGACGCCAACCCGGGAACGCTCGCCGCACCGTGGCGGACCATCGCCAAAGCGACTGCCAGCCTGCAGGCCGGCGATACCGTCCTCGTCAGGGCCGGAACGTACAGCGAAGTGCTCCAGCCGGCCCGGTCCGGACAACCCGGACTCCCGATCGTGTATGCGGCGTACGGCGACGGACCGGCGGTCCTCCTCGGTGAGAGCCCGCAGAAGCGCGGCGTGATCGGCATCGGCTGGGATATTGCGACGAACTCCCAGACCAGCCCCGCCAGCTATATCGTGGTGGACGGATTCTCCATCCGGTATCAGTTCGCAACACAATTCCCCGACGTCCCGGTCTTCGCCAACCGCTTCGCGTATGTCCAGGTCAGCAATCGCCTCTCCGTCCACAACACGATCCGCAACTGTACGATCGTCCAGGACGGTGACCCCCTCCAGAACTATATCGACGATTTCCGGCAGGTGGGGATCGCGGTCGATGCTGCACAGTACACGCTCATGGAGAATAACGACATCGCCGGCATGTGGATCGGGATCTGGCTCACCGGACCCGCCCCCCGCTTCAATACGATACGGAGGAATGTGATCCATGACGTGGGTTCGAGCATGGTGGACATTGCCGACCCCGAAGATGGGACCAGTATCCTCCAGGGAAACCTCATCGAAGGGAATACCCTGACGAACTCGGTGAACGAGGACGGCATCCAGTTCGAGCCCAACTACAAGAGTGACTTCTCGATCGCGTCGAATCGCGGCACGATCATCCGGGGCAACATCGTCCGTGGGTGCGCCGAGAACGCCTTCGATCTGAAAGGGGCCGCGGACATCGTCATCGAAGGGAATATCGTCTACGGCAATCACGGCGACGATGACGGGATCGTGGATGGTAACGACCGGTCGGGCGGTATGGGTGGGGTGATCCACGGCGGGACCGGCGTTGCCGGTGTTCCGTCGCAAACCGCCCATGCCATCATCAGGAACAACATCTTCTTTGACAATTTTGGCGGGATCGAAGCCGAAGCTGACTACAAGGTGTACAACAATACGATCATCAACAACAACCGCGATTTCACCGGGCCGAACAGCGGTTGGCGGGCGAACCCCGGACCCGGCTTCACGGGCATCCTCGCCTACGGTGCACCGAATATCGCGATCAAGAACAATATCATTGCGCAACAGGCGCAGGGCGAGATCGCGATCAATCCCTCGGGCATGATCAATGGCGACGTCGACTTCAATTTGTATGCGAATGATGTCCGCGTGTACGTCTGCGATGCCGGGGGAGCACTCTTCACGCAATACGATCTCGCCGGGTGGGTGCAACGCCTTGCGACGCGCGGATGGAGCGGGACCGAGCAGCATAGTCTCGCCACAACACCCGGATTCGTGAATGCCCCTGCCAGGCCAACGGGCGACCATCTGCAGTACGATTTCCAGCTGGCTGCCGGTTCGCCAGCGCGCGATGCTGGTGGTTCGCTGACGTTCACCACCACCGCGGGCAGCGGGCAGTCCATTCCCGTGGCGGATGCCGGGTATTTCTGCGACGGGTTCGGCCGGGAGGATGGAGCCGACTCGATCATGGTCGGGGCAAGCACTCCGGTCAGGATCACATCGGTCGATCTCGTGAACAATGTGATCCGCATCGAAGATCCACTCACCTGGCCCGCCGGCGCGGGCGTCAACCGGCCCTTCCGGGGTACCGCACCCGACATCGGCGCGATCGAATCCGGGGGCAGCACGCCGGTGGCACCCCCAGTACCTGCCGCGGTCGGACTCCTCACGCCCGCCAGTGGCGCAACGAACGTTGCGGTCTCGACAACGATCACCTGGACCGCGGTAAGTTCCGCGATCTCCTATCAGGCGCAGGTGTCCAGTGCTTCGAACTTCAGCAGCACGCTCGTTGACGTGAACGGGATCCCCTCCACCTCACTCGCGGTCACATCGCTCGCCAACGCAACCACATACTTCTGGCGGGTGCGCGGGGTGAACCTGGGAGGCGCGGGAGCGTGGTCCGCCGTGCGGAGTTTCACCACCGTCGCCGCCACCACACCACCGTCTGTGGTGTCGCTCACCACGCCCACTGCAGGTGCGACCGGTGTTGATGCTGCGCCGACCTTCGCATGGAACAGCGCCAACGGGGCATCGGGCTACCAGATCCAGGTATCGACCACGACCACATTTGCGGGCACGGTCGTCGACGCCGGCGCGCTCACCGCAACTTCATATACATCGAACACACTCGCGACATCCACGCAGTATCATTGGCGCGTACGCGCCACGAATGCGGCCGGGGCCGGGCCATGGTCCACCGTCCGGAGCTTCACGACCGCGGATGCATCGAGCGGCAGCGGCACTGCGGCAACGCAGATCGTACGGAACGGCGGGTTTGAGAACGGCACCGGAGAATGGACATTCACGACGGGCGGCACGGGGAATTACACCACCACAACACCGGGGTACAACAGCACAACGTCGGGCCGTGTCACCCTCACGACCACATCCACCACGATGAAGCTCGCCCAACGATCGCTGGCGCTGAACCAGAACACCATGTACCGTCTGTCATTCGCTGCACGCTCGTCAGGCGGACGGGATATGACCGTCGGCGTCATGAAGCAGGCTTCCCCGTTCACGAGTTACGGCCTCACATCGCATGTCGTCCCGTTGACGGGCGGGTGGCGGATCTTCACGATCTATTTCCTGACGAGCAACGTCACGGGGACCGTTGGCGATGCGATGGTGCAGTTCGGTTTTGAGGGGTATGCGAAGGCAGGCGACCGGTATTGGCTGGACAGCGTGGATCTTCGAACCACGACACCTCCCCCACCCCCATCGGCTCCCGCGAACATCCTGCCGGCCCCCGGCGCAGTTGACCAACCCGTCACGATCCCGGTGCAGTGGGACTGGGTGGAGAGCGCGGACGGATTCCGGGTCCAGATCGCCTCCGATCCTTCGTTCACCACCGTCGTTGCCGACACGGTCGTTCCGGATACCGTGGCGGTCCTCGGTCCGTTGAAGAGCGGAACGAGATACTATCGACGGATCCAGACGATCAATATCAGCGGTCCCGGACAATTCTCGCCGACCGCGATGTTCACAACGGCAGCAGACCCGTCGAAGAATGGACCGGACGCAGGCGTGCCTCTCCAGATCGAGCTCGACCAGAACTTCCCCAATCCATTCAACCCCGCAACCCTGATCCGCTACCGGCTTGCGGGCCAGACCCATGTGACACTGAGGGTGTACAACCTTCTGGGAGAATTGGTCGCCACACTGACGGATGCCGAAGAGGCCGAAGGCGAACACACCGTGACATTCGACGCGACCGGACTCCCCAGCGGGGCCTACTTCTGCAGGCTGCACGCGGACGGCGTCATCGAAACCCGCAAGATGATGTTGACGCGGTAAACACCCGGAGACTTCGTTCCTGACGGGCACCCTCCTGGGCGAGGCGCCCGTCGGTCCGGTCAGGGCTCGCGCCCCGCACCGTGATGTCTCGTTGCGGTCACCGCACCTCCATCTCACCCCCACGCTGATATCCCTGGCATTCCTCCTCAGAGTGCTCTATATTACCGGACATCTGATACGTATCACCCCGATCGCTCCACCCCGGAACCTGCTCATGTCCGCTCCACGATCCAGCTGCAGCCGTAGCACGATGGTCGGCTACTCCATCGGCGAGTGCGGTAATTCCCTCGTCATGAACTCGCTGTTCGGATTCGCGATGATGTACTACACCGATGCACTCGGCCTGGCGCATGCGCAGGCAGGACTCGCCATGGCCGTGGCGGTGTTCTGGGATGCCATCACCGACCCCTTGATGGGACACATTTCCGACAACACGCGGAGCCGGTTCGGCAGGAGGCATCTCTATCTGTTCCTCGGCGGCATCGCCACGATCATCACCTATGTGTTTCTGTGGCATGTCCCCGCCGCGTTCACCGCAGACACACAATTGCTGTTCTGGTACCTGGTGGCGATCAACCTGCTCCAGCGCACAGCGGTCACCGTCTTCTATGTCCCCTACGTTGCGCTCGGATTTGAGATCTGCACAGACTACCGGGAACGCGTCACCCTCCAGGGCATCAGGTCGGCCATCAATATGCTCTCGAATCTCCTCGGGCCCGGTCTTGCCTGGGCGATCTTTTTCGCGAACAACGAGAGCGTGCGCGCAACATCGGTACCGGGCAACTACGTCAGCATGGGCCTGGCCTTCTCCGCGGTCTCACTCATCGCATTCGTGCTGGTGGTGATCGTCACCCGGAGCCATATCAAGGACACCCGGAACGCCACGACCGAGGGGAATACTCTCTTCGCATTCATCACCGACATGCGCGAGATCGTCACCGACCGCCTCGCACGCTATGTCCTCCTGTTCACGATCGTCGTCTGGACGGGTATCGCGTTCGGCAGCTCGCTCCAGATGTATCTGTACGAGCATTTCATGCGGTTCACCGGCATCGAGAAGACCATCGTCCACGGCGGATCGATGGCCGCGTTCGGCCTGGGCTCGCTCGCCGCACCCTGGCTCACCACGCGCTTCGAAAAGCGGGGCGGTGTCGTGTGGGGAGCGCTGCAGACGATCGCGGCGAATGCGGTGCTCACGGTGCTTTTCCTCCCGGGGATCCTCATTCCCGGGCAACACGCGACGGTCCTTTCCTTCGACATCCCCATCGCATTCATCTGCTTTGCTGCATTCCACATGACCTACTGGATGGGGAATGGCATCATCTTCCCCACGATCCTCTCGATGGTTGCCGACGTCGCGGAGATCAACGAGATCCGCACGGGGACCAATAAGGATGGCGCGTATGCCGCGGTGTTCAGCTTCTCCCAAAAGGTCGCCATCTCCCTGGCGGTGCTGGGCAGCGGATACATACTCCAGTTCATCGGCTTTGTGCAGGGCACGGAAATGATCCAGTCCGCATCAACACTCTGGAAGCTGTGCGCATGGACCCTTCTTGCTGGCCCGGCGATCGCAGTGGTGTCGCTGTGGCTGATCCGGGGTTATCCCGTCACCGGCACGATGCTGACGGAGATCCGCGCCAACAAGGCCGGCCGACAGGAACCGGGGACTTGACAGTCCACGCGGCGTTCAGTACCATGCTCTCCGCAGGCATCCACTCCTCTACGACAGAATACGAGAACATCATGCGATCATTGACACTCTCTTGCGCAGCGATCATCCTGCTCGTCTCTTCCGCCACCGCACAACAGATCCCGAATGCCGGGTTCGAGGCATGGACCAACAACGCGCCGGACAACTGGGCAACAAGCAATGCCGCCCCCGCCTATACGAATGTCACGAAGTCGACCACCGCACACGGTGGCTCCGCCTCGGTACGGGGCGAGGTGGTCAGCGTCGGAGGCTTCGCCATCCAGCCCGCCCTGCAGTCGGGAGCGGGAGGTGAAGGATTCGCCATTTCCTCCCGCCCGGTCTCCATCACCGGCTGGTATCAGTACAGTCCCGTCCAATCGGACCGCTTCAGCATCAATGTGAGTCTCTTCAAAGGCGGCGCCAGCGGGACTCCGGTGGCGATCGCCGCTGTCGCCGACCCGACCGCGTACGGTGCATGGCATCAGTTCAGCGTGCCGTTCAACTACCTGAGCGCCGAGACGCCTGATGTGTGCATCATCCAGCATCAGATCGTGGCTCCGCTGGGAGGGACGTTCCCCCATGCGGGATCCTGGTTCCTCCTCGACGATCTCGCCTTCAGCGGGGCAACGGACGTCGCCAACGATGGGAATACGCCGCACGCGTTCGCCTTGCACCAGAACTTCCCGAACCCCTTCAACCCGGGCACCGTGGTCAGGTATGATCTCCCCGCTCCAAGTGATGTGCGTCTTGCCGTGTTCGACATGCTCGGGCGTCAGGTCGCAGTGCTCGTGCAGGAACGGAAACCAGCCGGCCAGCACAGCCTCACCTTCAACGCGGGCGCACTGCCCAGCGGCACGTACCTCGTCCGGCTCCAGGCAGACGGGCTCACGCAAACCCGCTCCATGCTCCTGGTGAAGTAACGACCCGTTCCCTGCGGGACCACGCACAGGACAAAGCCCGGCACCGCCGGGCTTTGTCATTTCTCTTCTGCATCGCGACTTGCTCCGGAGTCGGATTCTTCCTTCATTGCTGTATCCCCGACCGTTTCATTCAGGAAATCCCTATGCGCCTCACCAGCATCCTCACCGTCCTCCTCTCTGCCGGCTTCATCACCGCTCAGGGGGCCACCACTGTCGTCAACGGCTACGCCCGGGAGATCAGCGGCGAACACCTCGGCTACCGCTCGTTCCACCCGTATGCCACCACGTCGCTCCTCACGCGATGCCTGGACGGCACCAGCACGATCCAATGGGCCTCCGACCCGGTTCCCGCGAACGCAACCGGCGATGCGGTGGAATTCGTGTGGGTGGCAGCCCACTCCAGCGGCACGAGTTCGGCCGATGCCACGTTCCATCTCACGGTCAATGGCAGCGAGGTCCTGAGCTTCACTACGATCAAGGCCCGGCAGGTCCGCAACTGGACCGTGAAGGGCAAGGATGGGGTCACACTCTCCTTCGATGCGAAGTGGGAGGACTCGGTGAACGATCTCTACGGCTACATGCATTGCATGGTGCCGATGAAGATGCTCACCAGGGGAAAGGCCGTCACGTTTGGGATCACGGGTGAGAAGGCGAACCGGCGCGACTGGTACATGACCTTCAAGTACGCCATCCGGGATTCTGTCGCGATCCAGCCGCAGCCGGCGCTCCTCGCGGGCAAGAACGGCACGAAACAGATCATCGATGTGCTCTTCGACGTGATCGAGCCGACCTCGTCCGCGCGGGTGGCGGTGCCCGGCCAGGATCCCCTGGACGTGAAGTTGAAACTCGGCTTCAATCAGGTGCAGTTCACGGTGAACGCGGTCACCATCCCGACCCCGATGCGCGTCACGATCACGCGCCCGGGTCACGCGCAGTTCGTTCAGGACGTCACCCTTACGCCGGTGACCCACCGGGAACTCTGGATGATCCACCACTCGCACAACGACATCGGGTACTCCGACCTCCAGGTGGATGTCGAGAAGAAGCAGTTGAAGAACCTCCGCGATGCCATGGCGCTCTACAGGAAGACCGCCTCGTATCCGAAGGAGGCACGGTTCAAGTGGAATAGCGAGATCATGTGGGCCGTGCAGAGTTTCCTTGCGACGGCCACGGACGCGGAAAAGAAGGAGTTCATCGCCATTGTGAAGGAAGGCGGCATCGGACTGAATGCCTTCTACACCAATCCGCTCACCGGCATGGCCCGCCCCGAGGAACTGATCAGGATCACCGACTTCGCGCGGACACTCGCGAGGGAGTACGACCTGACCGTGAATGATGCCATGATCAGCGACATCCCCGGCGGCACCTGGGCCACCGTGGCAGGGCTCGCACAGGCCGGCATCAGGTATTTCTCCAGCGGCCCGAATTTCATCCCGGGGCTCGTCGGCGGCGGTGACCGCGTCGGCCATTTCAATCGGACGTGGGGCGACCGGCCATTCTACTGGGTCTCTCCCTCCGGGCAGGACAAGGTGCTCTTCTGGGTGGCCGGCCACGGCTACTCGGCATTCCACGGCGGCACGGTCGGCAAGTCGGATGCCGAACCGGCCACCAAGGTCTTCGCCTACATGCGCGAACTGGATGCACAGCAGTATCCGTATGACATGGTCCAGATGCGCTACACGATCATCGCGGACAACGGCCCGACCGATCCCGATCTGCCGGAGTTCGTCAGGAAATGGAACGAGAAGTACGTATCGCCGAAATTCGTCGTCGCAACGTCGCGCCAGATGTTCGAAGAGTTCGAGCGGCGCTGGGGCTCCGTGCTACCCTCATTCGCCGGCGACATCACGCCGTACTGGGAGGATGGTGCACTGTCCACGCTCCGCGAGCTTGCGCTCTCCCGTCGCGCCGCCGAACGTCTCGTGCAGGCCGAAGCACTCGCCTGTATCACCGGTACTCCCCTCCCCTCCGCGGCGCAATGGAACGATGCGTGGAGGGATATCCATCTTTCCACGGAGCACACATGGGGCGCGCACAACAGCGTCTCCGATCCGGACAACCCCTTCGCCGTGGAGCAACTCCGCGTGAAGCTGGGATACATGACCGGTGCCGACAAGAGATCACGCGCACTGTTCACGCAGGTCCTCGGCGCCACCGCGGGCCAGGCATTCGATGTGATCAACTCGTCGTCCTGGGACCGCACCGATCTCGTGACGGTGCCACGGGACCAGAGCAGTGCCGGCGACGTCGTCCTCGGCCCCGATGGACGCCCGGTTCCGTCGCAACGGCTGGCGGATGGCGACCTTGCCTTCCTGGCCCGCAGCGTACCATCGCTCGGCTCCCTGCGCTATACGATTGCCGGGGGAAAGGCATCAGCATCGGGGAACGTGCGGGTGAGCAACACCACCGTCACGAACGGTCTCATCACCGTGACCATCGACAGGTCAGCCGGAGCGATCACCAGCCTGAAGGACCGATATGGAATCGAGTATGTGAAAGCGGGCCAGAGTGCCGGATTGAACCAGTACCTCTATGTACCCGGCAAGGACCCTGCGAAGGCGCGGACGGCAACGGTCACAACGTTCTCGGTCGTGGACACCGGTCCGCTCGTCGCCACGGTGCGTGTGACCTCCGCGGCTCCCGGCTGCCGGTCGCTGGTACAGGAGTACCGGATCGTGGACGGCCTCGATCGACTGGTAATGGTGAACACCATGGACCGTGAAAAGGTGCGTGAGAAGGAAGCGGTGCATTTTGCCTTCCCGGCGGAACCGGCGGATGGGACATTCCGGCTCGATGGTGGCTGGGGGGTCATGCGTCCGGGCGCGGACCAGCTTCCCGGCTCCAACATGGAGTATTTCTCTGCGGGCAGGTGGCTGGACCTCTCGAACCAGGACCGTGGACTGACGTGGGCGACGGTCGAATCGCCGCTCGTTCAGCTCGGGGCGATGGTGGATGAATCGCCGGACAGCCGTGGCCTGCGGCAGTGGCGAACCACCCGGCCGGCGGGAACGAATTTCTACGCCTATGCGATGAACAACTACTGGCATACGAACTATGCCGCCGATCAGGCCGGACCGGCGACCGTCACGTATGCGGTCACCCCGCACGGGGCCTTTAATGCCACTGACGCATTCCGGCGCGGGGTCGAGCTGAACCAGCCGCTGGTCGTGCGGACGACGGCAGCATCGTCGCCGCTTCCCCTCACGCTGTTCGGCGTGTCGGTACCCGGTGTCGCGGTCACCTCCGTGAAGCCCAGTGCGGACGGTGCGGCGGTGATCGTACGGCTCTTCAATTGCGGAGGCAAGCCCGAGACATTCACTCTGCAATGGAAGGGGCTGCGGCCGTCGAAGGTCTACCGCAGTTCCGTGAATGAAACGAAGGACGGGGAGGTCGGCACGTCGTTGTCCCTGCCCGCATTCGGCATCATGACCGTGCGCTGCGAGCGGTGACGAGCCCTTGTGGGTCCACGCAGATCGTGCAGGGTGTGCATGCAGGTGCGTTCGTGTAGGGGCGGTGGACGCAGGTACGAACGTGTAGGGGCGGTGTATACACCGCCCGGTGGCCTGAACAAGAAAAAGCCCGGAAGAGATTCCGGGCTTTTCAATTAGGAACTAATAATTCTCAGTTCTTCATTCTTAATTCATCACCCCATCACCACTTCGACCGTGTTCACCGACCCCGCCGGCTGCACGGGAACAGCACCGCGGACCTGTTTCCCGTTCAGCGTCATGCTGGCAACACCCTTCTCCACGCCCGCCGGGTTCTTGACCACGATGCGATAGGTCGCGCCGCGCCACTGGCGCGTCACCTCGAATCCGGGCCACGCCGCCGGGATGCACGGATCGACCGTCATTGCATCGAAGCCGGGACGGACACCGAGCATCCAGTGCGTGACGGCGTAGTACGCCCATCCACCGCTCCCCGTGAGCCAGGGGTGACGCCCGCGGCCGTGCGCCGTATGATCGCGTCCCATCACGAACTGCACGTAGGAGTACGGCTCCGCTTCGCGCACTTCGATATCGTCATTGTGATTGTACGGGAGCAGCGCATCGTGGAATTCCATGGCCGTGGTGCCGCGGCCCAGCTTGCATGCCGCCACCCACGCCCAGGGGTTGGGGTGACTGAAGATGGCGCCATTCTCCTTGATGCCGCGGTAGACGCGCGTCACATATCCGATGTCATCGTCCGGCTTCGTGAATGATGGCCACACGAGATGGATGCCGTGCTCTTTCGAGAACAGATGGCGGTAGATCGCATCGACCGCCTTGTTGCCGCGCTCCGGGGAAGCCGCATCGGAGAGCACCGCGAGACTGTTGCTCTCGAGGAAGATCTTCCCTTCCGCATTCTCCTTCGACCCGATCTTGATGCCCTTGCGCGTGAAGCCCCGGATGTACCACTCGCCATCCCAGAGTTCGCGTTCGCAGGTCGCACGCACCGTGTCCGCCATCGCGGTGTACGTCCGCACATCCGCGTCGCGTTTCAGGAACGTCGCCGCTTCGATGAAATGCACGAGCGCCCAGTGGTGCAGGAACGACACCATCGCGCTCTCACCCCCACCCAGGTTCAGACAGTCGTTCCAGTCGGCACGCAGGCCCTTGCAGATCCCCGTTGCTCCGATCTGCTCGGCCGAGAAATCCAGCGCCTTCTTCATGTGCTCGTACACCGTGCCTTCGCCCTTGTCGGCGAACGGCACGACATGATCGAAGAACGCCACGTCGCCGGTCTCTTTCACGTATTCGCAGATCGACGGCACGAGCCACAGCGCATCGTCGGAACAGGTGTCCTTGAGACCGTGAATGATATCCGCGATGTTCGGCGTCGGGACGACCGTCGGGAGTTTCACGCCGGGGAGCTTCTCTTCCCGCGGCTTGAAGACGTCCGGATCGAACAGATGCAGTCCGTACCCCTGGCTCACCTGTCCGTGCAGGAGTTCCAGCATGCGCGCCCTGACGGCACCCGGGTTCGTATGGGGAACGGACATCACGTCCTGCGAGGTATCGCGGTACCCGAGTCCGGTCCGACCTCCCACTTCGATGAACGACGCAAAGCGCGACCAGACGACGCAGGTCTCTGCCTGCAGGAGCGTCCAGGTGTTCATCATGGAGTTCATGCCCGGATGCGGCGTGGAGCACTGGAACACCGAGCGTTTCGCCGCCCAATACTGCTTGAGCTGCGCGAACGCGGCATCGACGGCGGCGGGCTTCGCGTACTTCGCGCGCATCGTCGCACCGGCCGCGCGCGGACCCACGCCGAGCATGAACAGCAGCCGCTGCTCCGTGCCGGGGGCCAGGGTGATGCGGCGGTGGAGCGCTCCGCAATGATTACCGCCGAGCTCGCTGCTGCCGCTGCACGTGCCGTTCACCACCGCCTGCGGATCGGTCTCCGTGCGGTAGTTCCCGATGAAGCGGTCGCGCAGACAGTCGTAGCTGTCCGGCGTCCCGTCCGTGGTGAAGTAATGGAACGTCCACGGCTCGTAGAAGAAGTCGTACTCGATGATGCCGTCCTGACAGCTGGACCCGCTCGCATAGAGCGACATCTGCAGGTTCTGGTTATCGATCTCGACGTGATGGAACGAGAACTCGACATACCCGAAGATGCTCAGCCGGCGTGGCGTGCTGCCGGTGTTGCCGATGACGACATCCCACAGCTCAACGTCGTCGTCCACCGGGATGAACACCGTCTGGTGTGCGGTGATGCCGCGGTACGTGCTGGAGAAGCGGGTATAGGAGAGGCCATGGCGGACCTCATAGGTTGCGCTGTCAAGGTCCTTGCCGACCGGCTGCCAGGAGACCGACCAGAATTCGCCGGTGTCATCATCGCGGATGTACACGTAGTGGCCGGGGCGGTCGAGAGGGACGCCGTTCTGGCGGAAGCGCGTGATGCGGTGGTGCTCCGCACTCTTGTAGAAGGAGTACCCGCCCGCATTGTGCGAGATCACGGTGCAGAGGTCCTTCACCCCGAGGTAATTCGTCCAGGAGACCGGGACATCCGGCCGCTGGATCACATACTCACAGTTGTCATCGTCGAAGTAACCGTAACGCATAAGCGATCCTTACACTATGTTCCGCTGCGGCGGCGGAGAGGCGCGCGCCACAGCCCATGCTGCACATCACACCTCTCCCGCTGCAATCCCCCCGTCGTCCGCGGTATCGCGGAACGGCACCAGCCATGTCACGACGAACGACGGGATCGTCGCGATCATCACCCAGATGAAGAACTCGCGATAGCCCAGCCAGTCGCTGATGAACCCGCTGAGCATCGAGGGGATCATCATCCCCAGACTCATGATACCGGTGGCGAACGCATAATGTGCCGTGCGGTATTTCCCGGGGGCGATCTGCTGCATCATGAACAGCGTCAGCCCCACGAACCCGAAGCCATACCCGAAATATTCGAAGACCACCGCCGCGCCGATCGTCAGCAGATCGGTCGGCTGCATCATGGCGAGGAACGCATACACGGCGAACGGGATGTTGAAGAATGCGCACAGGATCATCAGTGAGCCGCGGAGTCCGCGCCGTGCGGTGAAATACCCCGCGAGGATCGAGCCGAGAACGAAGGCCGCCACCCCGAACGTGCCGTAGATGATGCCGATCTCGGACGTGCTGAGCGCCAATCCCCCCTGCTCCCGTGCGGCTTTCATGAACAACGGCACGATTTTCACTGCCTGCCCCTCGGCAAACCGGTACAGGATGATGAACGCGATCCCCGCCCAGACATGCTTCTTGGTGAAGAACGTCTTCACCACATCGCTCACCGTCCGCGCCGCATCGGCCATGGTGGGACGGACGCCCGCATCGGCCCCTGCGGGGAGGAAGCGGGAGTGATAGAGCCCGAGGAGCAGCATGATCGCGCCGAACACGCCCATGACGATCATCCACGCGTTCACGACACCGATGCTGCTCTCCAGCTGACCGGCGATATAGACAAGGAGCCCCTGTGTGAAGATCTTGGCGGTATTGTACGATGCGCCCTGCCATCCGACGAACTCACTCTGTCGCTTCTCCGACAGGACGGAGATATAAAGGCCATCGGCGGCGATGTCGTGCGTCGCCCCGTTGAACGCTATGATCGCGAAGAGTGCGAGTGAATACTGGAAGAATGCGCTGAGCGGAAGCGAGAAGGCAAGAAGCGCGAAGCAGACGCCGATCACCGACTGTGTGAGGACGACGAACCATTTCTTGGTGCGGAACATCTCGAGGAGCGGACCCCACAGAGGCTTGAGGGTCCATGGGAGCATGACCAGCGACGTCCAGAATGCGATCTGTGCATCGCTGACGCCCAGCCCCTTATACATCAATGTCGATACGGTGGCAATGGCAACGAAAGGCAGCCCCTCAGCGAAATAGAGCGTCGGCACCCAACGCACGGGTGATCCGCTCTCTACGGAGGTATTGGACATACGCCAGCCTTTCGGGGAAGGTGCGTGACCGCGATCGGGAGAATGATGGGAGAACCCCGGAAACACAGCACTCGCCAGTAACGACCGAACCGGGATTAATTTGTCTTTCCAAACAACTAATAGGGCTAATATGCTCTCTATAGAGCACAAAGTCAAGCAGAGAATTGAACCGCTCCAAACGGCATCAACCCTGCGGTTCCCGGGGCACGGAAGATCCTTGCAGCCACTCGGGATCGCGCACTATCCCTGCGTCGGCACCGTCATCTCTCTCTTCTGTGCCTGTTTCACCATGATATCGCGGACGACACCCGCCGCCAGGACAGCGGCGGGGATGGTGAGGGCGCTTGCCGCGACATCGATCTGGGTCAATGCACGGAGATCCGACACATCGGCGCTCCCCTTCAATGCGATGCGCACCCCGAGGCTTGCCACGAAATTCATCGTCAGGTACATCCCCCACCACCAACCGACCAGAGGCGACACCCGGGCGGTCACCCATCCGGGGCCGGGCCTGACATCGGGATCGCTGGCTCTCCAGAGTTCTTTCATCACCTGATACGGACGGATGATATTGAGGAAAGGGATCAGGAACCCCCAGACCGCCCACCCGGGCGAATACGCCGGATCTCTCATGCCGAAGGCCGGAAGGTTGTTGTACGCCCGCCGCATCCAAGTCAGAAAAAGGATCCCGGTCGTCACCATCGAACCCAGTTCCATCATCGCGGTGACGAAGTACCGATCGTCATGCGCTTCGACGACGTCCTGGGTAACCTGGACGCCCGCCTGGATCTGTTCGAGCAAACGCAACTGCAGCAGCCCCGATCCGAAGGATGCAACGGAGAGGACGGCGATGCCGATCAGGAAGATGATGAGCCAGTGGGAGAGTTCCCGGATCGGCCGATACGCATCATAGTCGCTGAGAGGAACGTGGATCGCCCCCTCTGCCGGCGTGCGGGCATCATCCATGGTGGTCCCCCGCACTGCGTGCGCGCTGCAGGAGCAGGTCGATCGTGTCGTCAGGACGAGGCCCCTGCAGAAGGACCCACTTCCAGTGTTCTTCAGACTCCAGCTTCACCACGGACCGGAACGAAGCAAGAAGCGGTTTCAGAAGCGCCTCTTCGGAATCCCATTCCACCGCCTCGAACGCGCCCGTCCCACCGGCAGGCACGAAATCATACAGTGCGTACCCTTCGGGCCTGAGCACGCGCCGGTGCTCACGCAGAAATCCATCGAGGTCGAATGCGTGATCGAGACAATTGCTGTAGATGAGATCGACCGTGCCCGGGGCATTGTCCATCTTCATGAAGTCGCCGGGCCGGACGAACGGATTGTCGGGTCCGGGATTGAGATCGATCCCGTACGCATTCCGGAATCCGAGGTCACGCAGCACTTCCACTTCGGTCCCCTGCCGGGCCCCCGCACACACGATCACCGCATCGGGCTGCAGCACGCCGGGCAGATGACGGAAGCGACGGTAGAAGCGCTCGCGGTACGCGAGGATCTCCTTCCCGGTGAACCCGCCTTTGAGCTTGAGCATCTCCGTGAACTTCTGCTGCTGGTGTGCCACATACTCATCGTACGATGCGTAGTCACGGTAGTGCAGGTTCCCCGCGTGCTCTTCCTTCCATCCGCCCCCACCGTGGTGCTTTGCGCGCACCGGATGCCGGTCGCGTTCGTGCACATAGCCGGGATCCTGTTCGCGGCGCAACCGGCGGACGATCTCCGTCGTGCCGGGAGCGATCCGGTATTGCAGATTCCGGAGTTGATAGGTAACGTGCACCTGATCCTCCTCTATGAATGAGGTACCGTGCCGCGCCGACCGTGAGCTAGTCCGCCTGCTTCAGTGGAACGCGCACAAGCACGAGGGCCAGGATGCCGATCGCCACGAGACTCAACAGATACGATGGTTGTGCGAACAGATGCGGAATGTCCACCTCCGCGAACGCGAGTCCTGCGAACAGCAACCCCAGCAGCGCTTCACCGGCGATGAGTCCGGACGCCAGCAGCACGCCGATATTATCGATCCGGTCTTTTGCCGCTCCTTCCACCTTGCGCGCGGCAAGGAGCCGTTCCAGCGCGCCTTTCATCAGCCCGCCCGCAAAGATCGCGAACGTCGTATCGATCGGCAGATACATCCCCACCGAGATGAGCATCGGACTCTTCACCTGCATGAGGATGAGTGCGAGCCCGAAGAAGACACCCGTGAGGATCAGGATCAGCTCCGCTTTCGATTCCACGATCCCGCGGGTCACGACGGCCATCAGACTGGCCTGCGGGGCCGGAAGTTTTTCGCCGCCGAACCCTGCCTGCGTGCCGAGCACATCGTTCTGCTGTTCGGGGGTGAGGGCCCGCACTTCATCCAGCGTGAAGGTCTTTCCCTTCATCGTGGATTCATTCCCCTTGTAGACCACCGTGGTCGTCCCCGCCTCCTGGAGCCGTTCCAGTTCTTCACCCACGGCGCGTTTCAGGTCGCCGAGATGAAGGAGCGACAGCACCAGGAACATGACCAGCGACGCGGCGGTGACGCTCAGCATGTCGCCCACCTGCATCTTCCACGGCGTGCAGCCGAGGATGTGTCCGGCCTTGAGGTCCTGCATCATCTCACCGGCCACCGACACGCTCGTGCAGGTGAATGCGGCCACGCCGAGCACCGCGGCCACGGCGGGTTCGCCGCTCATGCCGAGTGCGAGCATCAGGAATGCCACGACGATCAGGACCGACACCGTGAGTCCGCTGGTGGGGTTGTTGCTGACGCCGATGATCCCGACGAGGTATCCCGACACCGCGGCGAACACGAACCCGAGCACGAGCATCACCACCGCGGCGACGCCTGCCGGCATCCATGCGCCCGCGAAATGCTGGAAGATGAAGAACATGACCACGAGGATCGCGCCGAATGCCGGCAGCGACCACCGCAACGAAATGTCGCGGTCCGTCCGCAGCACCTCAGCGCCGCCACCGGCCGACTGCCGCAGGTAGCTCACGGAGCGGGTGATGCCGCTGACGAGACTCCCGCGCATCTTGTAGAGCGTATAGAAGGCGCCCGTAAGCATGCCCCCGATGGCGATGTAGCGGACCGTGCCCTTCCACACCGCGGTCATCTCTGCCGCCCAGTCCGTGACCGCGCCGGGGTTCTCGCGGTGCATGAAATAGGCGATGACCGGCGTGAGAAGTCCCCACGCCAGCACGCCGCCGCTGAAGTTCACGGCACCAAGCTTCGGCCCGATGATATACCCGACGCCGAAGAACGCGGGGTTCATACCCGGTGCACGGAACAACAGCGTGCCCTTCGTCAGCTTGAGGATCCATTGCCAGCCGGAGGCAATGACCTTGAATTCCACCAGAGCGCCGAACAACGCGCCGAGTCCCATCCCGCCGAAGAGAAAGCGCGAGTTCTGGGTGCCGCCCTGCCCCGACTTGTGGATCTCCGCCGCGGCGATGGATTCCGGGAAGGGCAGTTCACGGTCCTCCACCAGGACGCGCCGCAGGATGGTGACGAACAGGATGCCGAGGATCCCGGCCACTGCGAGGACGATCGTCGAGATCACATAATGGCTCATGGAGAAGAAGGGATTCCAGACGGAGGCGATGAAGAATGCCGGGAGCGTGAAGATCGCACCGGTGGCAACATTCCCGCCGATCGACCCGACGGTCCTCGCTGTATTCTCTTCGAGCAGTGTCCCCTTCAGCGCCTTCAGCACGGCCATGCCGACCACCGCGGTCGTGTACGTCGCGGCGATGGTCATGCCGGCCTTAAGCCCGAGATAGGCATTCGCCGCGCCCATGATCATGGCGAGGAACACGCCGAGCACGACGGAGCGAAGACTGAATTCCCGCATGGTGGAGTGCGGTGGAACGACCGGGGTATGGGGCGTCGGGGTGGACATGGGCCAGGATTCCTTGATCGTGTGGCGGATGGATCGTTGCGGTGTGCGGTACTGCTATTCTACATCGGCAGCTTTCTGTTTCGTATACCCCTGCGGGATCTCGAACAGGGCCGGGTCCAGCACCTTGCGTTCGATCCGCGTGACCTCTTGCGATTCCAGCTCCCGGCCCTCGACCGTGGTCGTGGAGAGCAAGGGGAAGAGCCCCATGGCCGCGATAACGTCATCCGACGCAGGCCCCTGGCCATCACCGAGCACATCGGCAAGAACAGCGGCAAGGTCCTCGAGACCGCGCGCCCCCCAGACCTCGGTCCGCATCTCGTTGCGCGTCACGATCACCTGCTCGCATGTGAACCCGAGCACCTTCTTCGTCTTCTTCGTGCGCTGGGCGGCGGGCATTTCTTTCTTTTCGACGATCCCTTCTTCGCGCACGTCGCCGTGCGGTGTCCGGATCTCGAAGTATGTCCGGCTTGCGGCATCCAGCATCCAGGTGGTCTTCCGGTCGCGGCGGTAGATGGCGGTCGAGGCCGGCATCCCGGCGATCGATGGCACTTCAACGCGGACCATCGATTTCTTCACATGGATGATCATCTGATAGGTCTGTTGAGCGCCGGCATCGTCCATGCTCCGGTTGACGCTGACGATCGTCCCTTCAAATTGCGAACCGGCATGCACCTGCAGAGCGGCGATGAGCGAAAGGAACAGAAAGAGGACAAGCGGTCGCATGGGTCTACCGGAGAAGGATCATGGAATGGGTCAGCCGGACGGACGTTCCGCCGGACACTGGCGTTGCTTCAAGGACACAGATGTACATACCGCTGGCCCGGCCACGGGCGTCGAAGTCCACGGAGTGATCACCGGGGTCCTGCACGCCGTCGGCGAGCACGCCCACCTCCCTCCCCAGCAGGTCGAAGACCCGCAGGGCGATGCGGTATGCGGATGCGCCGGGGATCCGGTACGTGATGCGCGCACTCCCGTTGAAGGGATTGGGATAGCTGCGCAGGAGTGCGAAGCCCGACGGCAGATCGCCGGCGGGTTCCTGCGCTATGCCGGTCGCGACCGGTGCGGTGTATTTCAGGATCTCGCCGAACGAAGTGACAACCCATCCGGTGGTCGTATCCGCGAACGACAGATGATTGAGGGACCCCAGGAACGGGAACAGCGATTCGGTCGTCCAGGCATTCCCCTCGTTGCGGGAGCGGAACGGATCGGCCGCGGTGATGAACCACACGGACGGGGTGCCGGCCGGAGCGGCAACAGCATAGATGTTGTTCGTGGTCGCGGACGGCAACGCCGCCCAGGTCTGTCCGCCGTTCGTCGAGCGCGCGACATAGCCCGCGTCGTGGATGGCATAGCCGGTGAGCGAATCGCGGAATGCCACGCCGAAGCTGTTGCTGGAGCCCGTGGAACCCGACGACCAGGAGGCACCGCCGTCGGTCGTCCGCCAGACCCTGCTGTGGTTGGTCCCGAACCAGCCATGCTGCTGGTCCGTCCACCAGAACGAATTGTTCCAGCTCGCCTCGCCCGTCGTCCCCTGCGGCTCTGCCGCAAGATGTGTCCACGTCCCGCCGAAGTCCGTCGTCTTCAACAGCACGAACTTCGCATCACCGGGCGGATCGCCCTGCGCATAGCCGGTACCATCCGGGAACATCCGGATGCCGTTGATGAACGGGCTCTGCCTGTCCGGATAGGATTGCCGGGTCCAGCTCGCGCCGCCGTTGGTGGTGGCAAAGATCTTCCCGTCGCTCGTCCCCGCCCACGCACGGTTGACGTCGAGCGCCGTCACGCAATAGAGGTCGACGCCCGTCAGGTTCCCGGTGCGGTCGGACCAATTCGTGCCACCATCCGTGCTGCGCACGACCATCGGCAGTGATGCCGTACCGCTGCCGCCGGAGGCCCAGACCACCGACGTGCTGACCGCACAGACACTGAAGAATGCCGCATCAGCTCCGTCGAGTTGCATCACCCATTGCGGCATGACCGGGAAGAGCATTGCGGACGCGGCAAAGCCATCGCCGTTGGCGCCATCGATCGTCCACCGGACGGTCAGCACGGCATTCGTTGCACCGGTCACGGCACCAACGGTGAAGCGGAACGGGGCGACCTGGAGGATCTGTCCTGCGGCAACGGAAGTGACCGGTGCCGGTCCGTCCAGGGGCGTGACGAGCGCACTCGACGACGCTGTGGAGAAGCTGATATTCGATGCCGTCAGCTGGAGCGGATTCTTGAATGTGATCGAGAGCAGCACCGTATCGCCGGGAAGGAAGAACGTCCGGCCGCTCCGTGAGAGCACCGTTGCCTCGGTCACGGCCACCGCAGGGTTGTTCTCCGTGAGCGCGCGGGCGAAGTTCACACGTCCCTTCCCGAGGAGGCCGGCATAACCCGGATTCGCGGCATCGATCGGGTCCGCAGTCGCACGGATCTGTGCCGCGATCTGCTCCGGCGTCAGCGACGGGCGTGAGGTCTTCAGGAGCCCGGCCAGTCCTGCAACAAGCGGACTGGAATACGACGTTCCGCTCCCGCCGTTGCCATAACCGCCACCCACGAGGGCACTGAAGATGTTCGTGCCGGGCGCGAACACCGGGACGTTCGTTCCGTAGTTCGAGAACGAGGCACGGGCATCGCTGGTGGATGCCGTGGCCCCCACGGCGAGGACGCCGCGATAGTTCGCCGGGTAGTGCGGGGTTGCATCGAGGTCGGTATTGTCATTCCCGGCAGCAGCGACCACCAGAGAACCTCCGGCAGTCACGGATGTGATCACGTCCTGTTCGAAGCGCGAGTACCCGCCGAGACGCCCCCAGCTGCAATTGATGACCGCGGCACCACGCTCCGCGGCATACACGATCCCTTCGTAGCCGTACGCGATGGAGTTGTCGGATGTGGAAGATGCAGCACAGACCGGCAGCAGCGCGCAGTTCCACGACGACCCGGCCATGCCGACGCCGTTGTTTGCCACAGCACCAAAGTGACTTGCCGTTGCGGTGCCATGGGCGTAGCTCTGGGGCATCGTGCTCAGGCCGGAGGGATCATTGGTGCCGTTCGCGAAGTTCCACCCGACCACATCGTCGATGAACCCGTTCCCGTCATCATCGATGCCGTTGTTGTCCGGCGCATCGAAGACACCGTTCGTGTTCGCATCTTCGCCGGCATTGATCCGGACGTTCGGCAGCAGGTCTTCATGACGCCAGTGGGTCCCGCCATCAACCGTGGCGATGAGGACCGCGGAGGCTCCCTTGGCAGCGGTCCAACCCGCGAAGGCATTCATCTGGGCGAACGCGGAATTCTGGCTCGCCAGAAGCGGATCGTTCGGTGTATCGTAGAGCGTGTGGAGGTAGCGGGGTTCGGCATACTCGACATCGGGTGAGCGAGCGAGTCGTGCCGCGACCGTACGCGGATCGGCGTCAGTCGGGATCCTGCATTCGAAGATACGCCCGAGGCGTGCGAGTGCCGTGGCGCGCGCGGGGTCCGGCGTTGCCGGCGCCTGTGCGAACATCTGGCGGGCGGAGAGCACGCCCGCGCTCCGGAGGGCGCTCACCGGGGCAGCCTGCCCTCCCTGCACGGCGGTCGTCACCGCTGACGAGCCGTCGCGCATGGCGACGATGACAATTCCGGGAACGACGTCTGCGCCCGACCCGCCACCCCCTGCGCTGCGCACGGGAACACCTGCCGCTGCGACCGATGTCATGCACACGATGATGCCGCACAGTGTCCGGCCGATCGCATCCCTGAACATGCCCAAACCCTTCCCGTGATACGCGATACTCCTGAATATACACTAAGAAACGAATGTTCATTCGCGAAAGCAAGTAACGTCCGCACGCCCGTGCCTGACCTTGACATTGTCGCGGGTTTTGAGTACTCTTTGAATACTCTACTCACACAGCCACGCATAGAAGAGGAACCGGCACACTCGGCGTTGGTACTGCAGCTGTTCAAGGTCCAGATGAATCACATCACCAACGCTCGGTGAAGCACGTGCGCAAAGCATTGTTCGTTCTTCTCGTCGCGGCCCTCCCCGGCTGCGAAGAAAACCCGTCCACCGGTACCGACCTGACGGGCACCTCCCCCATCCTGGCAACCGCATCGGCGACACCCGCGGTCTTCGATCTCGATGCGCTCCAGCAACGGAATGGTGTGTACCATCTCACGACGTACGTTTCCGCTTCGGTCGCGGATCCCCAGGGACTTGCCGATGTCCGTGAGGTACAGTGGGTCCTGCGCGACCCCGCGGGCACGTCAGTTGTCGCGAGCGGAACGCTCCAGGCGGGGGCCACAGGACCGGGCGGGAACCGCGAGTACTTCGCTTCGATAGCGTTCGACGTCGCCCGGACGACCGTGGGTGCGTATCCCCTCGATGTCTCGGCGATCGATGCCGCGGGTTCGCGCAGCACGATCACCCGGCTCGGACTGGTCGTGCGCCTGGGCAGCAGTGCGCCCGTGCTTGCACTCGCCGGGGCACGGCAGGTGAGTACCAGCGGCGACTCCACGCTGTTCGCCCTGAGCGTCCAGGCATCCGATTCGAACGGCCTCGCGGATATCACGCGCATCCAGGTCCGTGCGCTCGCCAGTCGCGATTCATCCGCGACACAACTCTACGATGACGGCACCCGGGCACACGGCGACGCCATCGCCGGCGACGGGATCTTCAGCGGCCTCCGCTGGGTCCGCCCCACAACCGTCGTGGCGGCCATCCTCTTTGAGTATACGGGCCTGGACGCCGCCGGGAGGCTGAGCAATGTCCTCTTCCGGTCGGCGAACAATGAGGGCCCGCGCTTCACCGCCCTCGCCGTCCCGGCAACCATCACCCGTCCGGCCAGCGGATCCATCCCGGTCTCCTTCTTCGCGACCGTGACCGATGCAAACGGACGCGCCGACATCGATTCGGTGTACTTCATCAACCTCAGCTCCACCAGCCCCTCGATCATCCTGATGTACGATGACGGCGATGTGACAACGCACGGCGATTCGACCGCAGCCGATGGCATCTGGTCACGCCGCCTGTCGATCGATGCGGCGACTTCGACCGGGGCAAAGACCTTCCGGTTCTCCGCGACCGACCGCGCAGGAGCGAGGTCCGATACCACACGCATCATCACGATCAACTGACCGCCATGACACGCCGAACAGTGTACCCGACCCTCGTCCTCGTGGCAGTCATGGTGTCGCTTGCGGTGACCGCGCACGGGCAGTCCCGATTCCTTTCCGCCTATACTCTCGACCGCACCGCCGGCGAGATCACCTCGACGATCCCGAGCAACAGCATCTCGCACATCGCCATACGCGGGACAACGCTCTGGATCGGCACCAGCAATGGCCTCGCGCGCAGCACGAACGGAGGCCGGACCTGGGAAAGCTTCGCCAACGACACCCGGTTCGCACGGCGGGGCATCTTCTCCATCGCGCTCGCCAACGATACGGTCTGGACGTCCACGGGCTACTCCCAGGACCTCGAAGGCACCGCCGTCCAGACCGGCGCGGGATACACCTACACGCTGGACAACGGATCAACGTGGACCGCCATCCCGCAGGCCCTCGATAACCTGTCGGACAGCATGGTGACCTACGGCATCAACACGGTGAAGTTCCTGCCGATCGTGGTCGACGAGCAGAACGTGACGTTCGATATCTCCCTGGGTACGGGCACCGTGTGGATCGCGAGCTGGTCCAGCGGCATCCGGCGGTCCACCGATCGCGGCGCGACATGGCAGCGCACCGTCCTTCCTTCCCGGCTGCTGGCGTCGATCGCACCAACAGATACGCTGGTGAACACCAAGATCGATCCGCGGCAGGACAACAACTATCTCGGCTTCGCCGTGCACGTGCAGAGCGACGACACGGTCTGGGCCGGCACCGCGGGCGGCGTGAACCGTTCGACCGATGGCGGGAAGAGCTGGACGAAATTCACGCGTGATAATCAGGTCGAACACATTCTCAGCGATTGGGTGATCGCGATCGCCAGTCAGCGGGTGGCGGGCGGTGTGCGTGTGTGGACGACCAACTGGCCCGCCGAGGGTCCCGGTCAGGAATACGGCATCTCGATGACGGACGATGGCGGCCGCACCTGGAAGAACTTTCTGCATGGGGTCAAGGCATACGACTTCACGTTCCGCGATTCGATCGTGTACGTCGCGGCGGAAGGCGGGATCTACCGCTCGGCTGACGCCGGCGCGACATGGCAGCGTTCCGGCGATGTGATCGACGCGGCGACACGGGAACGCATCACGGCGAACCGCTTCTATGCGGTGGGCGTCCTCGGCGACACGGTGTATGCCGGCAGCTCGGAAGGACTCGTGAAGACGGTCGACGCCCCGGGAACGGTGTTCGGCTCTTCCTGGAGCATCCTCCGGTCCTTTGCGCCGCTCCCCTCACCCACCAGTGTGTACGCGTATCCCAATCCGTTCGCACCGCGGATCGAGACCGTGCGCATCCACTACGCACTCACCGCCGCATCGGGCGCGGTGACGATCGAGGTCTTCGACTTCGGGATGCACCGTGTGCGCACGGTCCTGAAGGATGCACAGCGCACCGGCACGGGAGAGCACGACGAGACCTGGAATGGACTGAATGACGCCGGAGACCGTGTGAAGAACGGCGTCTATTTCTACCGCGTCGTCATCGACGGCGGTGAACCGATGTGGGGCAAGATCATGGTGCTGCAATGAGAACCTCACCCATGCATACCCGGTACCGGGTGGCGACAGCCATCCTCTGCGGCACACTCGCCCTGTCCACCACCGCACTGGCGCAGATCGGCGGCGAACCGGGCGCCTTCTCGCGCCTCGGCTTCGGCGCCCGCGGCATGGCCATGGGCAATGCGATGTCGGCGGTGACCGCCGGCGACGTCGTGTCGTATTACAACCCGGCACTCTCGCCCTCTGCCGTCACGCGCAACGCAACGGCGTCGTTCGGTATCCTCAGTCTGGACCGCAGCCTGAACTTCGTCTCCTACACCCAGGCCCTGCGCCCGAAGGCGGGGTTGTCCATCGGACTGATCAATGCCGGCGTGAGCGCGATCGATGGCAGGGACAGCGATGGCCGGCAGACCGGCGCGCTCCGCACTTCCGAGAACCAGGCGTTCCTCGGCTTCGGTGTGCGGGTGACGGACGCGCTGCAGATGGGTATCGCACTGAAGCTCTATTACTATCATCTGTACACCGACGTGGCATCCACCACGGTCGGCATCGACCTCGGTGCCCTCTACCGGCTGGGAGGCGGGGTCACCGTCGCACTGACCGCGCGCGACATCAATTCGCGGTACAAGTGGGACACCTCGACGTTGTTCGGACAGAACGGTCAGACCACCGAAGACAAGTTCCCGATGCTGATCACAGCCGGCGTCGCGTACATGCTGCCCGACAGCATCGCGCTCGTCGCCGTGGAGCTGGAAAACTCCAACCGTTCGTCCACCATCGCGCGGGCGGGTGTGGAGGTTCCCCTGGTGCCGGCATTCACGGTCCGTGCGGGGATCGACCGGCTGGATGTGCGTGAACAGGGCAACGGGGTCCGCCCCTCGTTCGGATTCACCGCGCGGACCAGCCTCGGCTCGTGGCAACCGGCGGTGCACTACGCGCTCGTCCTGGAGCCGTTCTCGCCGTCGCCGCTCCATATGATCTCGCTTGCAGTTGCGTTCTGAGAAGGAGAAGACAGTGACCACTACGATCGAACGACCCTGTGCCCGCTTCCTGCGGGTGGCCGCTCTTGCGGCAGCAGCCCTTGTGCATGCGACGCCGGCAATGGCCGGCACCGGCGCATCGGGCATGGCGTTCCTGAAGCTTGGCGTCTCATCGCAGGGTGTGGCCATGGGCGACGCCATGAGCGCCTCGGCCTCCGGTGCGGCGGCGACCTATTACAACCCCGCGGGGATCCTCACACGCACGCCGGCTGCGCCAACGTTCATGGTGATGCACAAGGAGTGGATCCAGGACACGCGGTCGCAGTTCATCGGCACGGCATTCGGCCTGGGCGGGAACGATGCGCTGGGCGTGTCGGTGAATACCACCACGGTATCCGACATCGAGATCCGTACGCGGCCCGGTGAGGCACAGGGAACATTCACCGCACGCGACCTTGCCGTAAGCGTCTCCTATGCGCATCAGGTGGCGGACCATATCCGCGCCGGTGTGTCGGTCCGGTACCTGTATGAACAGATCCTGGTGGACGAGGCCTCGGGCGTTGCCGGCGACATCGGTGTTCAGGTGGATACCCCGTTCGACGGGCTGGTTGCGGGCGCGGCGATCGCGAACATCGGCAGCATGAATGCCATGCGCAGCGAGGACATCGTTCTCCCGCTCCTCGCGCGGTTCGGTGCCGCGTATCCGCTGGCGGTGCCGTCGCTCGATGCGCAGGCGCGCATCGCGGTGGACGGCCTCCATCTCTTCCGTGAGGGCCGGACGCTTGCGGCATTCGGCGGCGAACTCCTGTTCGCGGATCTGGTCGCCGTGCGCGCCGGCTACCAGTCGGGTTCCGAGGGGCGTGGCCTGAGTCTCGGCGGCGGTGTGCGGTACGGCATCGTGTCTGTCGACTACGCGTACAGCAAGCTCGCCACGGCGCTCGGCAACGGCCATACGATCGCACTGGGGCTTGCGCTGTGAAGATATCATCCCGCGAAGCGGGATGATATCTGCATGGAAAGGCCGAAACCCCGCGCCAGACTTGACATTATCATGACTTCCCCGTAGTATTGCAACACCGTTCCTGCCTCGCCGTATCATCCACCACACGTCTCGGGAATGCTCACCATGCTCGATAATGCAAGCGCCGAACTGCTCTGGTTCCTGGTCGGCCTCGTCCTCCTCGTCTCTGAACTCGCGCTCCCCGGTTTCGTCATCATCTTCTTCGGCTTCGGCGCGTGGATCACCGCGTTGCTCGTCGGCTTCGGACTCCTGCCGACGTTCAATGCGCAGTTGCTCGTGTTCCTGATCTCTTCGATCCTCTGTCTTGTCGTGTTCCGGAGGAAGGGCAAACGCCTGTTCGAAGGAAAGGTCAGCCGCATCCTGAGCCCTGAAACATCCATGGATGATGTGCGGGGACAGCGCGCGGTGGTGCTGCAGGCCATCACCCCCGGGGCGCCGGGTGGACGTGTGGAGTTCCACGGAACACCCTGGAGTGCGGAAGCGGATGTCGCGATCCCGGCCGGCCAGATGGTGGAGATCACCAGCCAGGACAATCTCACCCTTCATGTCAAACCTCTTTCCTAACCAGACACGACCATGGAGCAGCCAATGTTCGAGACCATCATCATAGCCGGACTGATCTTTCTCGCGTTCGTCACCCTGCTCAAAACCGCCCGGGTCGTTCCGCAGAAGACCGTGTTCATCGTCGAACGCCTCGGCAAGTACAGCCGCACGCTGGAAGCCGGGTTCCATATCCTCGTCCCCTTCGTGGACCGGATCGCCTACAAGCATATGCTGAAAGAGGTCGCGATGGATGTCCCGCCCCAGGCATGCATCACGAAGGACAACATCCAGGTGGAAGTCGATGGCATCCTCTACTTCCAGATCGTGGATCCCGTCAAGGCATCCTACGGCATCAGCGAGTATGCCTTCGCATCGATCCAGCTGGCGCAGACCACGATGCGCAGCGAGGTCGGGAAGATCGAACTGGACAGGACCTTTGAAGAGCGCGAGAAGATCAACCACGAGATCGTCAGGTCGGTCGATAAGGCGGCCGAACCGTGGGGACTGAAGGTGACCCGCTACGAGATCAAGAACATCGTGCCGCCGGCGAGCATCAAGGATGCCATGGAGAAGCAGATGCGCGCCGAGCGCGAGAAGCGGGCGCTGATCGCGGAATCGGAAGGCGACAAGCAGGCGAAGATCAACCGGGCGGAAGGCGACAAACAGGAAGCGATCGCGAAGTCCGAAGGCGAGAAGATGAAGCGCATCAACGAGGCCGAGGGCCGTGCAGCGGAGATCGAGCGCGTCGCCATGGCAACCGCGAAAGGTATCCGTGAGATCGCCAGCGCCATCAGCGACAAGGGCGGCATGGATGCCGTCAACCTCCGCATCGCCGAGGCCTATCTCGGAGAGTTCGGCAAACTCGCCAAGACGAACAACACGATGATCATTCCGTCGAATCTGGCCGACGTCGCAGGGATGGTGAGCGCCGTCTCCCGCGTCTTCAATGAGACGTCAGCCCTGAAGAAAGAGAAGTAGGAGCCGCCGACGCACCAGCGTCAGTTCCACACGATCCATTGATACCGGGGGCTTCGGCCCCCGGTGGTCTTTATGCCCGGCATTGGAATGTGGAACAGGTCCACGGTCTGCACCAGCAGCCGCAGGTCCGGCTGGGTCGGGCGAAACACCCGCAGGTTCAGGTCGAGCCCGATGAACCCCTCCCGCCGCGTCTGGTGATCGTCCACCCCGTACCCCACCGCAAGCTGCAGGAACTCCGGCCACCACGGCCGCGCGTCGTCCGGCAGCAGGTTATGCACGTTCACGGTCATCCAGTAGATGTGCGCATCATAGTGGTCCGTGAACCGCGGCGGCCAGCGGTAGCCATCCAGCGGGACGTAACTCCACTTGAAGTTGAAGTTGCGCAGGAACGGGACGTAGGTCTGCGCGAGCCCGTAGCCCAGCCCCGCCATGTTGAAGCCCAGGTCGCCGAACGAAAACCCGTAGTCGCTGAGTCCATCCCCCACTTCGATCGACACCGCAAAGAACGCGGCGGTCCCGGCGGCCCACCAGCGCGCCGAATGCTCATCGTACCCGCCCCACCGCATCACATTGTGGAACGTGTGGAAATAGAAGTAGGAGGTGTATGCGTGCCCGACCTTGTCGATGCCGAGGGAGTAGTTGTTGAACATCCCGTCGTCGGAGGTATGGAATTTCCTGTCCGCCCCCTGCCACCAGTCGAAGTAGGAACTGACCAGCGAGCCGCCGAGGAGCGCGCCAACCATGCCGGTGGCGATGTACCGGCGCAATGGTGTGGAGGGCTGCACCGGCATCGGACGGCGTGGCAAGGTGTTCTGCCGGACCGCCAGCGTGTCCTGTCCCCAGGCGTGCCCGGCCAGCAGGAGACAGACGATGAGCGCGCGCTTCATCCGGCCGGCGTGGACCGGTGGGCATCATGGAACGTCAGCACGTGCCGCACCATGCCGTCGAGGTCCACCATCGAGATACACTCCAGTCCATAAGGACAGGCCCGCTTCCAGCACGGCGCACAGAAGAGCCCTTCCGGGATGAACTTCGCCCCACGCTCGAACAGATCGATCTCGGTCCACGTGCTCAGTCCGAACCACACGAGCACATGCTTCCCCAGCCCGATGGCGGCATGCATGCCGAACGAATCACCCGAGATCACCAGGTCGGCCACATTGATGGAGCACAACCCCTTCCGCACCCCGTCCGTCGTCGGGGTATTCAGGACCTTCTTCCCGACCCGCCGTTCGATCTCGGCGTTGCGCACCGTATCCTCCGGCCCGCCGAGCAGCACGAGGCGGATGCCGGGCACGGCGGAGAGCCGTTCGATGAGCGCAACGTGCTGATCGATGGTCAGCTTCTTGTTCGGATACAATTCCGAGCACCCCGTGTTGAACCCGACCACGAGTTCGGCACAGTCCAATCCGTGCTCCGCCCGGTACGCCGCGCAGAACTCCTGTTCCTCCTTCGAGAGGACGAGGACGTAGGGATCGCGGCGGTACTCCAGCGCGAACTGCTCGCACTGCAGCTGTGCCACGGTCTTGGTGTTGACCTTGAACTTGAGGTGATCGTCCAGGCCGAGACGGTAGTTCTCCTCCGCTTCCGGATTCAGCGGGATGATCGTGCCATTCCCGTTGATGCCAAAGCCGAGCTTCACCGGTGCCGTCACTCCCATCGTGAACGCACCCGAGCGCTGCGACTTGTCCACGTTGAGCACGACGTCGAACGTCATCCGGTTGAGGATGAGCCAGCTCTCCGGCTCCCAGAGCCACACGCGGTCGATGAGCGGATTGTGTTTGAGCAGTGGCGCGGCGTTCTTCAGGGTGATCCAGGAGATGGTGCTCTGCGGATACTTCCGCTTGATCGCGGGGAGGATGCTCGTGGTCACGAGCACGTTTCCCATCGCGTCCAGGTTCACGATCAGAATGCGTGTCCCGACCGGAACGTCCTCGCGGCATTGCTCGAGACAGTTCACGCCGGGGAAGCAGGGCTTGTATCCGGTGAAGTGCTTGCAGGATGGGATGGTGAGCGGGGTCGTCATGAGTGTATACCCGGTGATGATGGTGATGATCGCTGCGCGAGCCTCATGAACGCGTCGTACACTTCATCCACGGTCAGCTCGGTCATGCACACGTTCCCGATCGTACAGGACGTGAGATTGCAGCCCAGGCAGGTGAGGATCTCACGGCGGACGGTGAGATTCGCTTCGCCATATGGTCCCTGCAGTGCAGGACGTGTCGGCCCGAAGATGCCGAGGACGCGGGAACCCGCCGCGGCGGCGATGTGCATCGGTCCGGAATCGTTGCTCACGACCCATCCGGTGCGTTCGAAGAGGGCGGTCAGCTGCATGAGCGTCGTGGGTGGCGGGATGAAGGCAGGAGTGGTCATCTGCGACCTCAGCTGCTCCACCTCGTGCTGTTGACCGGGCCCCCAGGTCAGGATGATCTTCCATCCTGTCGTCGCGGCGATCCGGTCCGCAAGCGTCGCGAACCTGTCGATCCCCCACCGTTTCGTGTACCATCCCCCGCCGGTATTGATGGCGACGAGTGTCGCATCGGCAAGACCGGCTTCACGCAGGAAGGCATCAACGTAGGAGCGGTCGTCGGCCGAGGGATAGAGATGCACCGCGCGGTCGATGATCGGGATCCCGATGCGCTCGAGGGCATCGAGATTGAACTGGGTATTATGGACCGATCCGCCCCGCGGCTCCGCGATCAGGTTGTATGCGTAGGCACGGCCCCGGAACCGGTACCCCACACGGTACGGCGCCCCGCTCAGGCGTGTCACGAGGGCCGTCCGGGGATTCCCAAAGAGGTCGATCACAAGGTCATACCGGCGTCGGCGGACATCCCGGATGAGATCGAGCCCCGACATGTGCTTCGCATCGAACACCACGACGGACGAGACCGCGGGGTGCGTGCGGACGACGGCTTCGCTGGCCCGTTCGGTGAGCACATCCAGGGTTGCGTGCGGCAGGGCATGCCGGAGGTTGTTCAGGACGATCGACGAGAGCACGACGTCGCCCACCGCACGGAGTTTGATCACCAGCGTGCGGCGGATCGTTGCGAACGGAATGGATGGTCGGGGCTGCGGGACGGTCGACATGCCAACAAATATACCCAAACAGGCCCGCAGAAGCAACGCGCCGCGCCGGGCTCAGATCCAGTCGTTCCAGCGGAAGAACGCGAGCATCCCGCCCGCTACGATCAGCATGCCGATGGTCGTGATCAGCACCCCGTGTTCCCATGTAGCGATCGGGAGATGGGTGAAGTTCATCCCGAAGAACCCGGTGATCACGCTCAGGGGAAGGAAGATCGTCGAGATGATCGTCAGGACCTTCATCACCTGGTTCAACCTGTTGGAGGTCACGGACAGATAGGCATCCAGCAATGACGAGACCATATCGCGGTAGGAATCCGTCATGTCGGTCATGCGGACCAGGTGGTCGTACACGTTGCGGTAGTACAGCATCTCATCGGTCGTGATCAGCGGGAACTCGCCGCGGGAGAGGCGGTTGAGCATTTCGCGCTGGTACACGGCGACGCGGCGGATGGTCATGATGTTCCGCTTGAGTTGGAGGATCCGCATCATCGTATCCGATGTCGGCTGGTGGAACACCTCGTCCTCCGTACGGTCGATGGCGTCATCCAGGTTATCCAGCATCGGCGTGTAGTTGTCCACGATGTCGTCGATGATCATATGGAAGATGTAATCCGGTCCGCGGCCCATCACCTGCGGGTTCTTCGAGCAAAGGCCGGCGACGTACGAGATGGACCGCAGGGGCTTATAATGGTGGGTGACCAGCATGTTCTTCAGGAGGAACGCGCTGAGCTGGGACGTGGTCACTTCGAGGCGGGCGATCGCATCGGTCTGGTCGTTCGTCGCGATCCCCTCCACCGGATTGAAAATGACGAACAGGTACTCGCCGAAGTCCTCGACCTTTGGAAGGTGCCCTTCTTCCCCGCGGCCGCGTTGACAGTCCTCGACAGCCAGGTGGTGGAAGTCGCACATCGAGACCAGCAGGGTCTCCTCTTCGGCCTCCATGGGATCGTCCATATCCACCCAGAGGATGCTGGTGTGGTCAAGGATGGCTGCCCGCAACTCCTTGAACGTCAGCTTGCGGATCTCGCCATTCAGGAACTGATAGATGTTGACCATGCTTCCTCCGGTGTGGGCCCCGTAGGGTCCGGGCTGCGTCCGATCCGCCTCAAACACAGCGGCCGGGCAGAGGTGCCCGGCGGGACAGCAAAACATACGAAACGAACCCGACTTGGTCAAGCACGCGCGAAAGATTGCCTGAACGGAGCGCATGTTTCAGAACGATTTGGTATATTGCTGGACGACCTATCACCATCCTGTTCCGACACATCAACACGACATCCCATGACCTCAGTCTCTGACCGTCCGGTTCACTCCGCGGCGTTCCGCCGCCGCCGGCTCTTCAACTGGTTGCCCCTCGGCCTCACGTACGCCTTCCTGTACATGGCACGGTACAACCTCACCGTCTCCAAGAATGCGCTCGGCGACCTCATGCCGAAGGAGGCCTTCGGCATCATCTTCGCCGCAGGGACCATCACCTATGCCTTCTCTTTTCTGATCAACGGCCCGCTCACGGACCGGATCGGCGGGAAGCGCGCCATGCTGATCGGGGCCATCGGGTCCGCCCTGATGAACATCCTCCTCGGCATCGTGGTGTACGGCATTCTCGTGGAGCACTGGGCGCTCAACCTCACGCTGTCCTTCGCGGTGATCTACTCGCTGAACATGTATTTCCAGAGCTACGGCGCCGTCGCGATCGTGAAGGTCAACGCCGCGTGGTTCCATGTACGGGAGCGCGGGATCTTCGGCGGCATCTTCGGCATCCTCATATCGCTGGGACTGTACTTCGCCTTCGACTGGAGCCAGGCCGTCGTCAACTTCACCGAGACCATGAACCCCGCAAGCCCGCAGTACTGGCTAGTCTTCTTCATCCCCGCGGCCATCCTCCTCTTCTGGGTCCTCCTGGATATGTTGTTCCTGCGCGACACTCCCGGCCAGGCCGGCTTCGCGGACTTCGATACGGGCGATGCGTCGTCAGGTGAGGAGAATACCCCTTTCAACCTGAAAGAGATCCTGATCAGGATCTTCACCAACCGCGTCCTCATCATCGTGGGGTTGATCGAATTCTGCACAGGCGTGCTGCGGAACGGCGTGATGCACTGGTTCCCGATCTTCGCCAAGGAGCAGATCGCCGCTGACCCCGTCACCTCCGAGGCGTGGCGATTCTGGTTGAACAACTGGGGACTCATGCTGATGCTCGCCGGTGCGAGCGGAGGCATGCTGGCGGGATGGATGTCCGATCATCTCTTCGGCTCGCGCCGCGCACCGGTGGCAGGGATCCTCTACTCCGTCCTCCTGCTCGCGGTGATCGGGATGACCATGACGTTGTACAGCACGCCTCTCCTGCTCGGGATACTGGTGTCCATCGTGTCGGTCACGGTGATCGGAACACACGGCATGTTGAGCGGCACGGCCACGATGGACTTCGGAGGCCGGAAAGCGGCGGCAACGGCGGTCGGGCTCATCGACGGACTGGTGTATCTGGGCACGGGCGTGCAGTCCCTCGCCCTCGGATACATCACGAGCTGGAACTGGAGTTACTGGCCGGTGTTCCTCATCCCCTTCGCCATCGCGGGCATCGCCATGACGCGGATGATCTGGCATGCGATCCCCAAAGGCCGGGGTGCCGCGCACTGAGCGGACCGACACCGGCACAGCGCCGGCCCGGCGAAGGCCCCATGAAACGACGAACGCCATCCCGCGGAGCGGGATGGCGTTCGTGTTTCCACCCACGGAACACCCCTCATTCTCAGGAATTGCGCAGGATCCCCGTCACGCGCTCCAGCTCGGTACCGATCATCGCCGGGTCGAGTGTCTTCTCCGGCATGTTCTCGAACACGGCATACGGGACCTTGATGCCCTTCACCGTGATGAACTTCGGATCGCGTGCCTCGAGCGTGTCCCAATCGTTCGTCTTGTAGTAGTACTCCATCTTCTCATCCGGCAGCGAATGGTAGAGGATGGAATCCTCCTGACCCTTCCGTGCACGGCGGTGGTTCTTCCGGACGGATTCCTCATACGACACGCGGATGTAGATCAGCTTCGCGCGCTTGAGGATGTCCTCGTGCATGTAGCTCAACGCTTCCTCGATCCCGTTCTCCCCGCCCCGTGCGAACTCGATGAGGGTCGTCATCGTGTCGTGGTACCGCGGATCGCGGGCCACCTTCTTGCGGTACTCCAGACTGATCCGTTCGATGTACAGGTTCCAGATGAAGTGTTCCTTGAACCAGTACTTCTCGTCGGTCCAGACGCGGGGCTTCCCGTGACGCGTCAGGATATCGTCGGTCTCGAAGGTTTCCCAGACGTACAGGAAGTCGTCGAGCTCTTCGAACTCGCCGATGTTGAACCGGCGCTTGCGCTCGGCCGGATCGCACTTCTTGAGGAAATCGATCAGTTCCGACTTGCCCGCGGCGGGGCGGCCGGTGATGATCAGAATGGGGAAATGTGGTGCAGCAGTGCTCATGAGATGCTCCGGCTCGATCAGTGTGAACGTGTGAGTGAAGGCAGGACGGCCGGGGTGATCTCGCGGTCCCTGCGGATGGCCTCTTCGACCGTGGCGAACAGCGTGCGCTGGAGATAGATCACATCGGGGAGCGGCATCCCGAGATAGCGCTTCGCTTCGCCGACGAGATAATCGTTCGCGGTGCAGATGTACGACCGCCCGCGGTCGAGTGGTGCGCCATTGATGCGGATGTCATGCACGCTGACGGCACCGCCGGGTCCGGCGGACCATGTGCCCGTGACGCCGGCGACGATGATCGGTTCCCGCTGCCCGATGGCATGGGCAAGGATGTTCTCGAGGTCCCTCCCCTTCAGCCGGAAGGTGGTGAGCACATTGCGGAACGGCAATGCCTCGAACAGTTCGCGCTTCGTGAGCGGTCCGGCGGGGATATCCCTCCGGATCCCGTGCAGGTTCATGAATGCCACATCGGCGTGTACGGCCTGACGCTGGACCTCGGTGACATAGCTGCCGATGGTATTGGCTCCCTGCTTCCGTTCCCAGTTCCCCGTGAGGGTGCCGATCACCTCATCGTACTCGTGGTCGATCTCCTTCTGGAGCGAATCCACGAACGCACCCAGACGGGTCTGCGGACGCGCCTGCGCCGCCCAGAGCGGCAGCAGCTTGCCGTTGATCTTCACGATCCTGTGCTTCTCGACGAGGAGGTCCACGACGCCGAGATATTCGGTATTGGAACCGGCCTGCACGATCGGGACGCCATGCACGATGAGCGGCGACTTCAGGCGGGTGTGCGAGTGGCCTCCGACGATGAGATCGATGCCTCGCACCGATGCCGCCAGCACGGAATCCTCGTCCACGCCCTGATGCGTCAGGGCGATCACCAGGTCGGTCTTCGGACCGAGTTCATCGGCGTACTTCTGGGCGGTCTCCGTGGGCGATAGCACGCGCGCACCGACAAGGTTGGTCTGCAGCACGAGACTGTACAGCTCCTGCGAGATGATCCCGATGATGCCGATCTTCAACCCGCCGCGTTCGATGATGACATACGGACGATTGCCCAGCAGGGGCGCGCCCGCGTCATTGACGAGGTTCGCGGAAACGGTCGGAAAGCCGGCCACGTTCATGAGTCCGGCGAGATTCTTCTGGGAGATGTCCAGGTCGTGGTTCCCGACGCACCAGGCATCGTACCCGATCATGGTCATCATGGCGAACAGCGCACCACCCTGCGCATCCCGGTACACGCGTTCGGTGATCGGGTTGCCGGTCATGACATCCCCGGCATCCAGGACCAGCACGTCCGTGCGCCCCACGCGGATCGAGTCGATGGCGAACTGGACCTGCTTGAACCCGCCGATCAGGGGGATCGGTGTTTGCTTCACCCAGATCGCCTCGCGCGGCACGAACGACGCATGCATGTCATTCGTGTGGAGGACCGTGAGCGGCAGCGGCTGTGCGCATGCGGCAAGAACGGACCCGAGCAGGGCAACGATGAGGAGACGGAGGCGCATGGGATGGTTCCCGGAGTCAGAGAAATTGAAGTTCCCTCAATATAGGAAGATTGGCGGAAATTTGGTACTATACCCTTCGTTTTGTCCACTGTCCCGAGAGGCACACCATGCCACACCGTTCGCGGCACCCCCATTCCTCATCGGTCACCATCACGTGGTTCGGCCATTCCGCCTTCTCCTTGCGCTCCCCCGGGGGGGTCACCGTGCTCATCGATCCCTGGCTCGACAATCCCAACGCGCCGCCGGATGCGCTGGCCCAGGCGCAGGCCGATGTCATCCTCGTGACCCACGGACACGGGGACCACTTCGGGAACACGATCGAGCTGGCGCAACGGACCGGCGCCCATGTCTATGCGATCTATGAGATCTCGGTCTATCTGCAGGCGCGCGGGATCCAGAATGTGCATGGCCTCAATAAGTCCGGCACCGGGTCCTTCAAGGGGCTGCAGTTCACCATGACCCACGCCGAGCACAGCGGCGGACTGGAACCGGGCGGCCCGATCATCTCCGGGGGTGATCCGGCGGGTTTCATCATCCGGCTCGAGAACGGCCAGACGATCTATCATGCCGGCGACACGGGGGTGTTCGGCGACATGCAGCTGATCGGACATCTGTACAAGCCGCACATCGTCATGCTCCCCATCGGGGGTGCCTATACGATGGGGCCGCTGGAAGCGGCGTACGCGTGCAAGCTGCTCAAGCCCCAGCACATCATCGGGATGCACTACGGGACCTCTCCGGTGCTCGAGGGCACGCCGGAACAACTGAAGGATCACCTGCCGGAGTCGATGAAGAAGAAGGTCGTTGTCTTCACCCCCGGCGAAGCAGTGGAGATGTGACATGTTCGACGAGATCTGGTTCGGTACTACCGTGCGCGTATGGGTGACCGCCCTGGCGGTGGTCGTCGTGAGTACGGCCATCCTTACGGTCGCCAAGCGCATCATCGTGCACCGCCTCCGGATGCTGGCGGAGAAGACCACAACCGACATCGATGACCTGATCGTGGACCTGCTCGGCCGGACGCGCCTGTCGTTCCTCATCGCGTTCGCGACCTATGGCGCGTCGCACATGATCACCAGGACACCGGAGGTCGCGGAGTTCATCAAGACGGCGGTCATACTGATCCTCCTGCTGCAGGGTGCGATCTGGGGGAACGGCCTGATCGTGTACGGGATCGCGCGGGCGACCAAACAGAAGATGACGGAGGATGCCGCCAGCGCCACCACCCTCTCGGCCCTCGGGTTCGTCGGGAAGATCCTCCTGTGGGCGATCGTGTTGTTGCTGGCGCTGGACAACCTGGGGTTCGATATCACCGCGCTGGTGGCCGGGCTCGGCGTCACGGGTATCGCCGTCGCACTGGCGATCCAGAATGTGCTCGGCGATCTGTTCGCATCGCTCTCGATAGTGCTGGACAAACCATTCGTGATCGGCGACTTCATCGTGGTCGATACGGTACTGGGGACGGTGGAGCATGTGGGACTGAAGACGACGCACATCCGGAGCATCTCGGGTGAGCAGATCATCGTGTCGAATGCCGATCTGCTGAAGAGCAGGATCAGGAACTACAAGCGCATGCAGGAACGCCGGGCAGTCTTCACGATCGGGGTGGAGTATGGTACGCCGGCGGAAAAACTCGAACAGGTGCCGGCGATGCTGAAGGAGATCGTGGGAGCGCACGACCGGGTACGGTTCGACCGCGCACATCTGCAGACACTCGGCGAGTCCGCGATCATCTTTGAGGTGGTGTACTTCATGCTGGAACCGGACTATGCCCTGTTCATGAACACGCAACAGTCCATCAACCTGTCCATCCTCCGCCGCCTTGCCGTCGAGGGGATCCGCTTTGCCTACCCGAGCCGGACGCTGTACGTCAAACAGTAGGCGGCGGTGGGGTCCCGCCTGCGGGACCCCCGGGGGGTCGTGTGGTGCCGGGAAGCCGCCCGGATCTCCGGGCGGCCTCGGTCAGCAGGTACTCGATTTGCGCATTCGCACTCCGCAGATCATCCGCCGCCCACCGCTCGAGGGCATCGTACAGTTCGGCGTTGAGCCGCAGGAGGAAGCGCTTTTTCTCTGTCATCAGTACAGCGACCCTGCATTGATGACCGGCTGGGACTCGCGTTCCGAGACGAGCGCCACCAGCAGGTTATTGATCATGGCCGCCTTCCGCTCGTGATCCAGTTCGATCACGTTCTGATCACGCAACATCTTCAGTGCACTCTCCACCATCCCGACAGCACCTTCCACGATCTTCTGACGCGCGGCAACGATGGCCTCGGCCTGCTGACGACGCAACATGGCCTGGGCGATCTCCTGGGCATACGCGAGGTGGCTGATCCTGGCTTCAGAGATCTCCACGCCGGCGACCCCGAGCCGCGCCTCCACCTGCTGCCGCAGATTGTCCGACACCTCGCCCGGACTGCCTCGCAGCGACGCATGTCCCTCGACGTGCGCATCGTATGGATAGTGCGACGCCAGCGCGCGGATGGCGGTCTCGCTCTGGATCGCGACGAACCCTTCGTAGTTCTCGACATCGAACAGCGCCTTGGCGCTGTCCACCACCCGCCACACGATCACCGCGGCGATCTCGATCGGGTTGCCCTGGAGGTCGTTCACCTTCAGCCGCTCGCTGTTGAAATTGCGAATGCGGAGCGAAACATGCCGCTTGGTGGCGAACGGGTTCGAGAACCAGAACCCCGAATCGCGGACCGAACCCACATACTTGCCGAAGAACACCAGGACCCGCGCTTCATTCGGTTGCACGACATAGAAGCCGCCCGGGATGATCAGGGCCACAATGATCAGCGGGATCTCCAGGATAAGCAACCCGATATCCTCGTGCCGGATCATCATCACGAAGACGATGACGACCGCGGTCCAGTAGATGAGAGCGAACAGCAATACGGCAAATCCGTTGATCTTCTTTGCCTGAAATTCCTGAATGGAGTTCATCATCGTCCTTTCCTGACTGTGATAGTACAATGATATCATTTCTATATCACAGTGTCAAGGGAAAAAGAAGGGTGGCCGCAATAACGGCCACCCAAACAGAACACCTGGAACAGCGAACCCCACCCTACTTCTTCTTCATCGCCCGCTCGATCTCCCGCACACTCTTCGGCACCGCCCGGGTCAACACCTCACACCCCCGCTCCGTCACCAGGGCGTCATCCTCGATGCGAATGCCGATACCCCGGAAGCCCGGAGCTACCGTCGTGTCGCCCACCGGAATGTACACCCCCGGCTCCATCGTGATCACCATCCCCACGCGCAGCGTGTCCATCGGCCCCGCGTCATGTACGTCGATGCCCAGATGGTGCGATACCGAATGCCGCCAGAACTTCCCGTATCCCGCCCCATCGATCACCCCCCGTGCCGCACGGTCGAGGTCGGACCACAACGCGCCGGGTCTGATCGCGCCGACGATCGCCTCCTGCGCGCGGAGGACAACGTCATACACCATCCGCTGCTCTGCCGAGAACGTACCGGACACCGGGATCGTGCGCGTGATGTCCGCGGCATACCCTTCGATCTCGGCACCGACATCCATCACCACCACATCACCGGCCTGCATCATCCGCCGATTGCGCTCGTAGTGCAGGATCAACGCGTTCGGACCCGAGCCCACGATCGAGGAGAACGCGGGAGCCGTGGCGCCTGCACGATACATCGGATATTCGATCGCCGCCTGCAGTTCGTATTCCTTCATACCCTGCCGGCAGATGCGGAATGCTGACGCAAGCCCCTCACCCGTTGCCACGATCGACCGCCGGATCTGTGCGATCTCCGCGGGGCTCTTGATCGCACGTAGTGGCCCGACGACCAGCGACGGATTTCTGACCTTCAGCAGCGGGTACTTCTTTTCGAGTTCTTTCTTCACGTCCCGCTCGAGGAAGAGCGGCCGCGCGTTCAGCCAGTCGGCGATGAACGCGGGGGTGACCGGAATGGCGTACAGCGTGCGGATGGAGGGGAGCAACTCCTCGAGCACGGCCTTGAGGTCTTCCGGCGGACGGATCACGCCCTCGGTCAGCGCCGGCAGCGGCGGCGCCCCATCATGCATTCCCGTCTTCGCGAAGAGCACCACATGCACCGTCGTATCGCCGATACGCACCCCGCGGGGTGCCAGGACCAGCGTGAGCCCCGGCCGGTCCTCACCGGTCAGGTACAACAGATTGCTGTCGGTGCGGTATTTGTACCCCGTATCTCCCGAGCGGTTCCGTTCCTCGGGAGCCCGCAGCACCATCGCCGCCGTCGTATCCAGCGCGGCCAGGACGCGCGCGCGGCGTGCCGCAAGTTCTGTGGCTCCGGGGGCGGCCATGGCAGGGTGTGCCGCAAGCATCGCGGCACACGCAACGATCATGGACAGGATCGTACGCATGGTCACGGCGCCGTGTCCACGACGGCACGGAGGGTCCGCGCGCTCGAACCGACCGTCGATATCGGCATGGTCATGTTCTGGGCCCCCGTGATGGCGGCCGTCATGTCCGTCTCCATCTTCGATTCATCCGCGACCGTCACGCCGGCTGCCGGATCGAAATACAGCACGCCGCTCACCGTCCCCTTCCCTTCCGTGAAGATCTCCGCGCCCATCATGCTCCCCTTCCCCTCCACCACGATCGTTCCCGTATAGGCGATCTTCACGCACGCGCGGCCACCCTTCTGCTCCTCGCCCGCCAGCGTGTAGGTCAGCGTGGAGGCGGTCACCATCTTTCCGCCCATCGCTTCATTCGTATCGGCGATCACGCCGCTCCACGTGCCACCCACGGCCACGGGTGCTTCCGGGAAGATGTGCACGCGCATCGCATCGCGCGCGGAGGCGCCACGCATCGGCGAGCCCGCCTTCCCGATCGTATCGATCACGGCCTTGCTCAGGACCCTGCCGAGCGGCGAAAGGACGAGGCGCGACCGCTTGCCGAGCAGGTCCGGCATCACCATCGTCGTGTCCATCCGCGCGTTCTTCACGGAGACCGTCATCGAGTCCAGAGACGTGATGGCAGAGATCCCATCCGCCCCCGCCTTCTCGACCACGAACCGGCTGAGACTTGTGGAGACGGTCGCGGATTTCATCTCCTGTCCCATCATTTCCTGGGTGACGTCTGCATGGACGACATCCGCGTACAGATAGGTCTTCCCCTGCTGCAATCCCAGCCGGAGCGTGTACGGACCGCCGGCCATGGTCTGGGATGTGAGAGCCGCGCAGCAGAGTGCGCAGACGAGGAACAGCATGGTGCGGTGATTCATGGTTCTCCTTGAGTGGAAGTGAGAAGTCAGCGATCGGTGGTTCCCGCCAGCGTCCACGCCGTCCGGAAGACGAGTCCGGCGACCCTGGCGATCTTGTCCGGGTTCAGCAAAGATGCTTCATCAACGACCTTGTGGTAGTACGGATGCAGTCCGGAATGGAAGAAGAGGGCCGGCACATTGCGCTTCGTGAAGCTCATATGATCGCTCCCACCTGCATCCAGCGTTGAGGTCACGAGCGTGAAGCCCGAGCCGCCATTCTGTGCACGGGCAGTCTCCTCCAGCGAGCGGTGGCGTTCTTCCGCGATCAGCAGCAGCGAATCCGGGGCATTCATACCCACCATATCCAGGTTCAGCATCGCGCGTGTGCGGGGAAGGGGGAACAGCGGGTGCCGGGCATACCACTCCGACCCGAACAGGCCCTTTTCCTCGCCGGCGAACGCGATGAACAGGATCGGCCGGAGCGGCCGCGTGCCCATGGCCCCTGCCGCTTTCGCCGCCTCGATCAGCGCCGACGTGCCCGAGGCATTGTCATCGGCGCCGTTGAAGATCGAATCCGCTCCCGCCGCGGCGTTCTTCTTATATCCGACATGGTCATAGTGAGCGCCAACGATGACGGGCGCATCCTGCAGCGTACTGTCCGTTCCCGGCAGCATGCCGACGACATTCTGCGCACGGTGGATCGTGACCACCGTGGAGGTGCGCAGCACAACGGTCACGCCCCGGAATGCGAACGATGCCGGATGCAGATCCGCATCGATGCGCTGCTGGATCTTCTTCAGCGAGTCGACGCTCCCGAACAGCGAGGTGATGACCCGTTCGCCGGCGTGGATCACCGGGATCTTCTCGGCGTCGTCCGTCATGAGGGTCATCGGCAGGGCATCTTTGGGGATGATGCGGGACAGAGACGGCCACGGGAATCCGCGCGGCGCGAGCGACATGTGGGACAGGGGCTCGTTCATGACGATCAGGCCGATGGCCCCGAGTTCCTTCGCCCGTTTCACTTTTGCCGCCAGCGACCACCGGTCCGCATCCTTCCGCCCCTTGAACTGCGAGGTGGTATCATTCTCGCGCGGCTCATGACGGAAGATGAGGACGATCTTCCCGCGGACATCGATGCCCTCGTAGTCGTCGTACTTCTTGTCAGCCGCCGTGATGCCGTATCCTGCGAAGACCAGATCGCCCGCGACGCGGCGGTTGGCCGTCATATCGAACGGCACGAAGTCGTCCTTGAGCGTGAAGTCTGCGGTGGTCCCGTTCACCGTGAGTGCAAGCGCGTTCGAGTCGCCGAGCGCGATCACCTGCATCCGCACCTCCTGCATCCAGGAGCCGTTCACCGGCTGCAGTCCGGCCTGCCGGAACTGACGTGCGATGTATGCGGCGGCGCTGTCGAGTCCGGGCGACGGGGTGTTGCGCCCGAGCAGGGCATCCGATGCCAGGTAGGCAACATGTGCGGCCGCGCCGGCAGCGGAGGCGGACCGTGAGGCACGCATGAGCTGACTGTCGGAACCGCACGAGAACTGAAGGACTGCAAGGACCAGGATGCCGGCGGAGCCGGCGCGGAAGCGAAAGGTTGGGGTCACACGATCTCCGTCAGGAGTTCACGGCGCGGTGCGGGGATAACGACCTTATTCACGAGCATGCCCTTCGCGGCAACAACGGCCGCGCCGGCATCGACGGCTGCCTGTGCCGCGGCAACGTCGCCGGTGAGCGTCACGAATGCTTTCCCTCCGAGCGCCATAGCCAGGCGGAGCTCGATGATCTGCACGTTCGCTGCCTTGGCGGCGGCGTCGGCGGCCTCGATCATCGTTGCCACAGAGAACGATTCGATGATCCCGAGCGATTCAAGCGTCGTGACCGTGGCGGAGCCGCCCAGGGCGGGGAACAGCGACGGGTGGACGTTCGGGATCACGAAGGTATCGATCACCGACCCTTCGCCCGCCGTGGTGCCGGCTTCGACGCTGGCGGTGACGGCGGCGACATCACCGCCGACGAGTACCATGTATTTCCCGGAACAGATGCTGCGGGAGAGCACGATCTCCACCTCCGCGGCCTTCAACATCGCGTCCGCGACGAGAAAGCCCGCAGCGATGCTGGAGAGTTCAATGAGTCCGATCGAATTCTTCTGCATAGATCATCCTTGCTCAATGACGATGGTGGTATCAATGCTCCGGACGATGCCGGTGATGCTGGCGTGAATGCGCGAACCGAGCTTCCCTGCGGGAATGTCCGCGATGCACGCACCGCGTTCCACTCGCTGGCCGGGCGACACAACGGGTACCGCGGGGGCACCGATGTGCTGCGCAAGCGGGATGGTCACCGTGCGCGGGGTGACCTTCGTGTCCGTATACGCCGATGGGTGGTCATACGACAGGACCCCGAGCTTCTTCATGAGTTGCTTCAACGGCGTCCGCCGGCCTTCATACATGGCGTGCGGTTTCACTTCCTTGCGGCCGTCCCACTTCTGCCCCGCCGCTTTCATGTCGGCCTTCCCCTTGTCGCAGGCTTCTTTCGGGAACAGCCCTTCGGGACAGGCGTACAGCGTACAGAGTCCGCAGGCACAGCAGAGCGACGCGAACTGGTTCCAGTACGCTTCGCCGGTCGTTGTGAACCCGAGACTCCGCATCACCTTGTGCGGTTGCACATCGTAGCCCAGGAGATAGCGGGGGCAGAGTTCGGTGCAGAAGGTGCATTGGTCGCACGCCGACTTCCCGATGCGGTGCATCGCTTTCGCGGGACGGCTCTTGCGCGTGATGAGCTGATGCTCGCGGGGCAGCACGATCAACCCGCCCGTGGTCTTGGTCACGACCTGCGTCAGATCGAACTCCAGGGCACCCATCATGATGCCGCCCACGAAGAAGCCGAAATCCGCGGCCGTCGCGCCGCCGGCGGCCTTCAGCAGCTCGCTGAACGGCGTGCCCAGCGGCGCCGTGAACGACACCGGATGATTCACGGCACCGGCGACGCTCACCCACTTCTCGGTGACCGGCTCTCCCTCCACGGCGCGCGCGATATTCACCAGGGTCTCGACATTGTTCACGACCACCTTCACGTCGAGCGGGATCCCCTGCGGCGGGATCAGACGCCCGGTGGCCTCGTAGACAAGGATGTATTCGTCGCCGGATGGATAGAAGTCGCCGAGCAGATGCACCGTCATGTCCTTGCCGTCCAGCGCCGCCGTCACGGCCTTCACCGCTGCCGCGTTCTTCTCTTTGATCCCTATGATCCCCCGCGCTGCGCCCGTTGCCTGCATGAGCAGCCGCACGCCGCGGACGACCTCCGCCGCATGCCGCGTCATGATCTCGAAATCCTTGTGGATCAGGGGCTCACATTCGGCGCCATTGGCGATGATCGTGTCCACGCTCGCCCCGGCCTTCACGTGCGACGGGAAGCCGGCGCCACCAGCACCAACGACGCCCGCGGCCCGGATCGCGTCCTGTATCTGTGTTGCGGTCTTCATAGACTCCTGTGGTTCATGGACTGAGACTTCACCGCGCAGGCATCATGCCAGCCGGCGCAGACGTTCCGCCTCCAGCGCGATCCTCTCGCGCGTGGCGGGTAGTGAGAACTGAGGCTCGACCGTATGGCCGGCGATCGACGACAGGGCGTCTTTGATCGCGAGCCAGACGGACAGTGCGAGCATGAATGGCGGCTCACCCACCGCCTTGCTGTTCCTGATGACATGCGGATTCGGGACCCCGTCCACCAGTGCAACACGAAGGTCCTCCGGAACGTCCCCGGCGGTCGGGATCTTGTACGTATCGGGCGAATGCGTCATGAGTGTTCCGCGCGCATCCCAGAGGATCTCCTCCGTGGTGCACCAACCCAGTCCCTGCACGAACCCGCCCTCCACCTGTCCGCGGTCGATGGCCGGATTGAGCGAATCCCCGACATCGTGCAGGATGTCCACGCGCTCGACCGTGTGCGCACCCGTGAGCAGGTCAACGCTCACCTCACTGACGGCCATCCCGAATGCATAGTACAGGAAGGGCGTGCCGCGCCCCGCGTCACGGTCCCACCCGATACCCGGCGTGCTGTAGAATCCGGCAGCGCTCAGACCGATGCGCTGGAGATAGAGCCACCGCACGGCCTCGTCGAATGTGATCGCGCGCTCCGGATGCACGCTGTCCACGATGCGGCCGGCCGCGAACCGCAGGTCGGCGGCACGGGATGGCTCGCCCCCTGCGCCCGGTGAAAGTTTTTCAGAGAGCGCCGCAGACATCCGTGTCTTGATGGTGTCGATGGCATTCCTGACCGCCATGCCGTTGAGGTCGGCGCCGGAGGACGCCGCCGTGGCGGAGGTGTTCGGGACCTTCGCCGTGTTCGTCGCACCCACGCGCACCCGCGCCGGATCGATCCCGAGTTCCGCGGCGGCGATGCCCCGGATCTTGGTGTGCAACCCCTGCCCCATCTCCACGCCGCCATGGCTCACGAGCACCGTGCCGTCCGTATAGATGTGCACCAGCGCACCTGCCTGGTTGAGGAACGTGGTGGTGAACGAGATGCCGAACTTCACCGGGGTGAGGGCGATGCCGCGCCTGACGAATGCGCTTCCTGCGTTGAACGCAGCCACGGCGGCGCGCCGTTGCGTATAGCCCGATGACGCCATCAGCCTGTCGTGGATCAGCGCGAGGCGGTTGTCCTCGACAACCTGTCCGTAGTGCGTCGTGTCGGCCGGTGCGGCGCGATAGAAATTCTTCCTGCGGATCTCCGCCGCGTCACGTCCGAGCGTGCGTGCGATCCTGTCGATGATGGTCTCCATCACCGCGATGCCCTGCGGACCGCCGAACCCGCGGAACGCCGTGTTCGACGGGAGGTTCGTCTTCCAGACCGAACCCGTGACGCCGAAGTCCGGGACGAAGTAGCTGTTGTCCGCGTGCAGCATGGCCCGTTCGAGGATCGCGAACGAGAGGTCCGTTGTGGCACCGCCATCGCTGTTCAGCTCGATGGCAACACCCTGGAGCACGCCCTCCGCATCGAACCCCGCCTCGTAGCGCGAGAGGAACCGGTGGCGTTTGCCGGTCATGATCATATCGTCATCGCGGAATAGCCGGATCTTCACCGGCCGCCCCGTTGCATGCGCGAGCACGGCTGCCCAGCACGCGGTATGGTTCGCCTGTGTCTCCTTGCCGCCGAACCCGCCGCCGAGTCGGCGGACCTCCACCTCCACGGCGTTGCGTGGCCAGCCAAGCACCTCCGCGACCAGGGTCTGGGTCTCCGACGGATGCTGGGTAGAGCTGTACACGAGCATGCGCCGGTCTTCCGCGGGCACGCACAGCGCGGCCTGTGTCTCGAGGTACCAGTGCTCCTGCGCACCGGTCTCGAGTTCGCCGCTGATGCGGTGCAGTGCCTTCCCGATCGCCCCCGCCGGATCGCCGCGGAGGATGCGCCGCGGGGGTCCCATCAGTGCGCCGGCTGCCATGGCGGAGGGCAGGTCCAGAACAGCGGGCAGTTGCTCGTACTCCACGGCGATCGCACGTTCGGCCTCGCGGCAGAGTTCGTCCGAATCCGCCGCAATGAGGAAGACCGCCTGGCCGATGAAGGTGACCTCATCGTCGGCAAGCAACACTTCATCGTGCACCACCGGTCCGACCTGATTCTCACCGGGGATGTCCCTGGCGCTCAGCACGGCACGGACTCCCGGAATGGAACGCGCGGCCGTAAGATCGAATGTCACGACCCGTGCGTGCGCATGCGGACCGTACACCACGCGCCCCGCGAGCAGCCGTTCCGGATGCGACAGATCGTCGATGTACTGCGCTTCGCCGGTCACATGGCCCACGGCGCTCTCATGCAGGAGGGGCATGCTCATGATGCAGCACCCTCCTTCCCGTCCGTTGCGGCCCAGAACTTCAGGAGCACATTGCGCGCGATGAGCGTGCGGTACTGCGCCGAACCCCGGACGTCGGTGAGCGGCGCAAAGTCGTTGGCCACGGCATCCATGGCCGCTTCCACCGTCGAGCGCGACCACGGCTTTCCGGAGAGGAACGCCTCGGTCGCCGACGCGCGTTGCGGCGTTGCCGCCATCCCGCCGTACGCCAGCACGATCTCGTCCACGGAACCGTTTCCTGTGGTCCGCAACCGCATCGCCGCGCTCACGGTGGAGATGTCGAGCTCTTTCCTGCGCGACACCTTGATCGCACGCACATCGGTTCCCTGCGGGGGAATGGGAATATGGACGGCAACGATGATCTCGTCCGGTGCGCATGCGGTGGAGCGGTATCCGGTAAAGAAATCCTGGATCGGTACCGCGCGTTCTCCGCGGGGTCCGGACACCGACACCGTGGCCTCGAGCGCAAGCAGCACGGGGAGGGTATCGCCGATCGGCGAGCCGGTGCCGAGATTGCCGCCGAGGGTCGCCACGTTGCGGATCTGGCGCGAGCCGAACACTGACAGCATCTCCGCGAGGGCGGGGATCCTGCCGGTGGCCACCCGCCGCAATTCCTCGATCGTCACCCCGGCACCTGCGTCGATAGCCGCCGGCGACACTCGGAGCGACCGGAGTTCCGCGATGCCCGAGAGGTCGAGGACCGAGGCGAGCTGTTCGTGACGCTTGGTCACGCGTAGCGCCACATCCGTGGCACCATTGACGATGATCGCCTCCGGCTTGATGCTCCGGTAGCGGAGGGCGAACGCGAGCGTCGCGGGACGGCAGTAGGCCTGGGTCTCCGTCTCGATGAGCATGTCGTCTGACGGGATCGCGCCCAGTGCACGGAGAACACCGGGCTCAGCGGCGCTGAAGTGATCCGGCCCGCGGGCCGCACAGGAATCGAGTGCGGCATCAACAACAGGCCGGTACCCCGTGCAGCGGCACAGGTTCCCCGCAAGCGCATCGATCACGTCATGCCTGCCGATGACCCCTGCCGTATGATAGAGTGCGAAGAGGGACATCACGATGCCGGGGGTGCAGAATCCACATTGGCTGCCCGAATGACGGACGATCGCATCCTGGACGGGATGCAGCGCTCCATCGGTTGCGCGGAGTCCTTCGATCGTGATCAGGTTCTTCCGGTGAAGGGTCGGGAGGAACAGAAGGCAGGAATCGACGGCCCGGTACTGCAGGGCACCGTCTGTCCCATCCTCCGCCAGGACCACCGTACATGCTCCGCAATCGCCCTCCGCGCATCCTTCCTTCACGCCACGGTACTCCGGGTGGGCCCGGAGATACTGCAGGACCGTCGTGGTGGGCCGCCAGGGCGACCCCGGGCCGAGGTCGATCCGCGCGGGTTCGCCGTTCACAAGGAATTGGATGGTATCGCGCATGGTAGAGTGCAGAAATGTACGATAATCCCTCTGGACAATCAACGCCGTTGCACTGGTGGATTGACTCTCACATCCGACTTCCCTACACTGCACATCCGTTACAGGTCCATTGAGAAACCATCGTCAGAGGTCACGTCCATGTGCCGTTCGCTCCGCATCCCGTTCCTCGCTCTCGCGTTCACGCTTGGGATCATACCTGCCGTTGCGGGTGACCCGGTCCGGGATGCCATGCTCGGCTCAGCCTACAGCGCGCACGAGGGATACGGCGTTCTCCAGCGCATCTGCGACGAGGCCGGTGGCAGGCTCCCGGGCTCCCCTGCCAATGACCGGACGCTCCGGATCCTCGAACAGGAATTGCAGAAGCACGGGGTTGCGGCCCACCGGGAGGCATTCACCATGCCCGGCTGGACACGCGGGGACGATGCCGTCACGGTGCTCACCCCGGAGCCGCGTCCGTTGCGCGCCATCGCGCTTGGCTACGTCGATGCCCGGGCAGCGTTCGATGCGCCGCTCGTGTGGGCCGGACGCGGACGGGAGGCCGAATGCACCGGACTCCGGGGTTCGGTGGCCCTCGTCACCTCCGAGGCCCCGAAGGAAGGTGAATCGCCCCTGCGCTACGAGGTTATCGGTCGTGCGGCATCCGCCGGCGCACGGGCCGTTCTGTTCATCAACGACAAACCAGGTGGCCTCTTGCTTGCGGGCGTCAGCAATTTCCTTGGCACGCCGGCTGCCGTGCCCGCGTACAGCATCACCTATGAAGAAGGCCAGCGCCTGCGCCGGCTCCTCGCAGCGGGGCATGCGGTCACGGTCCGCGTGGCCACCGCATCGCGCTGCACGCCGGTGACGACGGCGAACCTCGTCGCGACCTTCCCGGGCAAGCGGAAGGCACGGATCGTCGTCGGTGGACATGTCGATGGCTGGGACATCGGGCAGGCTGCCGTGGACAATGGCGTCGGGTCGGCGACCGTCTTTGAGATCGCGCGGTTGCTTGCACGGTTCTCCCCCGTCAACGAGTACACCGTGGATTGCGTGTGGTTCAACGGCGAAGAGCTCGGGATCTGGGGTTCGGCGGCCTACCTGAAGGCGCATACACAGGACAGCATCATCGCGATGGTGAACCTGGACATGCCGGGGCGGCCGACGGGGATCAACGTCATGGGCCATGACGCCCTCATCCCGTTCGCTCGCACGTTCCTCGCCGGACTGCCCGGGTTCAGCTTCACGGACAGCGTGATCAGCGTGCCGTGGACGAACAGTGACCACCAGTGGTTCCTGCTCGAGGGCATCCCCTCCTTCACCTTCATGGGGCATCTCGAGAAGGAATCCGTGCACCACTATCACGACATGGGCGACAGCTTCGACAAGGTCGACCGCCGGGCGTTGGTCGATGCGAGCGCCGTGGCAGCGTTACTCGTGCGGGAACTCGCGAACGGTACCGCGTTGCCGCTGCGCAGAACGCCGTTGGAGGAGCGGTTGGAGAATTTCAGGAGATCAGGGATGGAGCAGCGGTTGAAGCGGCAGGGGCAATGGCCATTCTAGCGAAGAACGGAACGCGGAGCAGGGACACGCGATACGGAACGTGAACGGGGACATACGCAAACACGAAGCGCGCCGGACCGGCGCGCTTCGTGTTTGAACCCGGGCACGGTGCATGTGCCATTGATCCCTTGCCCCACCCCGATCCTTACTTCCCTTCCAGTTCATCCGCCAGCGGTGCGGCGTCGTACAGTGTCCGCAGGCTATGAATGATGTACGCGGAGTGAACGGACACCGCGCGGTTCGCCTTCTCGGAGTACAGGAAACGGCCGGGCAGGCTTTCGATGTTCCCATCGAAGATCAGACCGACATATTCACCCTTCGCGTTGATCACCGGCGATCCGGAGTTGCCACCGATGATGTCGCAGGTGCTCACGAAGTTCACCGGGGTCTTCAGGTCCACCGACCCGATGCGGTCCAGATACCGCTGCGGCAGGTCGAAGTCGCCCTTCATGTCGAAGCTGTAGGCACGGTCGTAGAGGCCGAACAGCGTTGTCTTCGCGGGCGCAATGGTCCCATTCATCGGATACCCCTTCACGGTGCCGTAGGACAGGCGCAGCGTGAAGGTGGCATCGGGATACGCGGTCTTCCCGTACACCGCGAAGCGTGCCTCGCCGAGTTTCTCGCTCGCCTTCGTGATCAGGCCGGAGATGTTCTTCTCCTCCCACGCGCGGGTCTCGCGGTTCATCGGTTCGATGATGCGGGCCAGCACGATCGCAGGATCGTCCGATGCCGTGACCGCTTGCTCGCCACCCTCGAGGAGCTGACGGCGCACGGCGGGATCCACCAGCTTCGAGCGGCGTACGAGTTCGTTTGCCAGCGCCTCCGGCGACTTCCCGCGCAGAACGGCCTTCATGAACGGCTCATCCGGCCCGAGCGCCTCGAGCGACTCGCGGAGTCCGTCGACGCACTGCTCCTCATCGAGGTCGAGATACACCGGTGCCCTGGAGAACAGACGGAACTTCGTCCCTTCGATGTTCGCATCCTGATACGGCGCGAGGCGTTCGCCGTTCGGCTTCTTCACTTCTTCCACATACTGCACGAGCGTCGTGGCAAAGCTGAGGAGCCGGCTGCGCACGGAGCGGAACGAACGGGTGGCGGCCTTCGCACGCTGACGCTCGATGGCCACGCCGATCGAATCCCATGCCCAGGCGTACTGTGCCTTCCATGCCGGGTTCGCCATGACGCGGTCACGGAAGTCCTTCTCCTCTGCCGCTTTCTTCGCCATCGTCTCCCGGTCGTTCAGGCCGCCGAATTCGCCGGTCATCGCCTTCAGGGAGTTTTCCAGTCCGAAGATGGACCCGCGGGCCTGGCGTGCCTGTTCACCGCCGCGCGCCGCGTACGTATTGAGCACCGCGAGGCGGCGCTTGAGCGTCTTCAGCGTCATCGGATAGGCAACGTCGCGCTGATACTCGGTCTGCGCATAGGTCTGCAGACGGTTCGTGGAGCCGGGGTGGCCCGACACGAACACGAGCTCGCCGTCCGCCGCGCCCGCGGCGTTCCAGCGGAAGTAGTGGTCGACCTTCACGGGTTTGTCGTTCTCATACACGCGGAAGAACGCCATGTCCAGATCGTAGCGCGGGTACGTGAAGTTGTCCGCATCGCCGCCGTAGAACGCGATCTTCTCTTCCGGCGCCATCACCAGGCGCACGTCGGTGTACTGTTTGTACGTGTACAGCCAGTACTCGCCGCCCTGGTACAGACTCACGACATCGGCACGGAGGCCGGTCTTCTCTTTGCTCTCCTTGCTGATCGCGGCCATGACCGCCTTGCGGGCATCGACGGCTTCCTTGGTCGACATCCCGGGCTTCACCGCTGCCATCACGCGGGCGGTGACATCCTGCATACCGAAGAGCACGTTGAGCTCCAGATCGGTCGCCTTGAGTTCCTCGGCGAATGTCCGGGCATAGAAACCCTCCGCCACATAGTTCTTCTGCGGCGACGACATCTTCTGCAATTGTCCGCGGGCGACGTGATGATTGGTGATCACGAGCCCGTCGGCGCTGACGAACGCGCCGGAGCCGCCATCATTGAAACGGACGCTGGAGAGCCGGACATGGTCCAACCATTCTTTCGTCGGTTCAAAACCGTAGAGCTCTTTCAATCGTGTGCGGGGCGGGTTGTCGAATGTCCACATCCCTTCGTCAGCCACCGCATACGAAACACACAGTATTCCCACGACGGCCGCAAGAAGCAGCCGCATTGAACGTTGTACGACCATGGAATCCTCCCAAAGGACAGGTAGGTCACGCCAAGCGGGTGACAAGCTTATGAATGTACGAAACGGTTACGTTCCGTTCAAGCAGGGCCGGCGGGAGCCCCGGGCGAGTAGTACTCCAGAAATGCGGTCAGATGCTGCAGGATCGGTTCGGCCTCGGTGAACTGCATCAGTTCGGTCCGGATCTTCGAGACATGCGGCAGTCCCCGGAGGAACCCGGAGTAGTGCTTCCGGAGCTCGATCACACCGGTGCGTTCACCTTTGTGCTCTACGGCAAGATGCAGATGCTTCTTGAGAAGGTCCACCCGCTCCTCCAGCGTCGGTTCCGGGAGGAGCGTCCCCGTGGCCATGAAGTGCTTCGCCTGACGGAAGATCCACGGGTTGTTGATCGCGCCGCGGCCGATCATCACCGCATCGCAGCCGGTGGACGCAAAGGCGTTCTGCACATCCTCGGGGGTGACGATGTCACCGTTGAGGATCACCGGGATCCCTACGGCTTCCTTGATGCGGGGGATCCAGGAATAGTCGACGGAACCCTTGTGCCCCTGATCTCGCGTCCGGCAATGCACCGTCAGCGCGGCGATGCCCGATTGCTCGCACATCTTCGCCACATCGACAATGCGGATAGACTTCGCATCCCACCCGAGCCGTGTCTTGAGTGTCACCGGCGTGCGCACGGATCTCACCACGGCGTTCACCATCTGCTCCAGGCGCGGAAGATCGCGCAGCAGTCCCGCACCGGCGCCCCGCAGCGCAACGTCGCGCACCCAGCAGCCGGCGTTGATGTCGATGAGATCGGGGTTGAAGCTTTCGGCCTCACGCGCGGCCCCTTCCATCGCATCCACGTTGCCGCCGTAGATCTGGATCCCGATCGGACGCTCGTGCTCGAGGAAGGCCATCTTCTTCCGGGTCTTCGCATTCCCGCGCACCAGGCCGTCGGAGTTCACGAACTCCGTGTACATCAGGTCCGCACCCATCTCCTTGCAGATGAGACGGAACGGCAGGTCGGTGACATCCTCCATGGGCGCCAACAACAAGCCACGCTCGATCTCCACAGTACCGATCTTCATCAGAACACCTCTCCCTCACGCCATTTCTCGACCATGCGATCCCATGAAGCTTCATACGCCGTACTCCGCCGCAACAGATAGTCCTCGATCGCCAGGCCGGCCTGGGCAAAGAAGACACGGCGGAACTCGAACACATTCCCCTGCGAGGCGCCGGACAGACTATAATGCCAGATCTCCGCCTCGGGTTTCTTCTCCACACTCTCGGGCGGCCCGAAGACCGCATAGACCATCCCCCGGTCCGTCTTCCACCCTTCCTTGTAGCTCGAGAAGAGCCGGTTGGCTTCCTCGATCCTCCCGAAGTACGTCCGCATCGACCGCACCGCGCGGTCCCTGTCGCGCGTTATCGACAGCCAGAACCGGTCGAACGCAGCGCGCAGTTCCTGCTGCCCCCGCACGGTGTCCAACGCTGCTTGTTCGGGCCTGCGGGCAAGATAGCCGGAGGCATCCACCATGTCCCGCACGAGCGTCGGCCGCGGAAAGGACGGACCGACGATGACGAAATACTTGATCGCACCCGCGGCGGTTGCCTCCGTGGGTTCCTGCCCCGGTCCCCACACCGCAAGGGCCAGTTGATAGACACCCCGTTCGAGCAGCGGCAACGGGTCGTTGAGCACGAGCCCGTCCGCACCGAGGTGCCTGGTCTCGTCCATGACCAGGAGCGTATCGATGCGCTCGGGGTAGATGCGCTTCCGTTCCATGGCCAGGATCGACGGCATGAACAGATATGGCGCCGTGGCCCGGAGCGTGTCGGTGACGAACCGGGAGATCGTGTACGATACCCGCAACGGCGTTCCCACCGGGACGTTGATCGCCGGAGCCCGCGCGAACACCGTATCGCGTGATGCGGGTATATGGAATCCCACCACCGGCTCGCCATCGCTGCCGTCGCCGCGACGGCTGAGCACGATACCTCCGAGCGACGGTTCTCCTTCCGCGACCCGCGGGACGGTCACCGACGGGAAACGGTCCCCCGTCTTGCCGGTCGCACGATCTTCGAGTTCGACGCGTACCCGGTATGCGCCCGGGGCAACGGGAACGAACCTCCGGATGTGGAGTGGCGGGTGCGCCTGTGTCCCGGCATAGCTCGCCACCTTCAGCGTCTCCGGCCATGCGGCCTCCGCCACCTGCGTCTCCCCATCCATCGCCATCACGCGCACCTGGATCAGGAGCTGCGCCACGAACCCGTCATCCGTTTTCAGGAACGTGAGCGTCGGCGTGACCGTCCGCAGGTGAATGTCCAACCCCGACCGGCCGCCCGTCACCTGTGGCACACACTCTACATCGAACGACGGGTAGCCTGGCCGATACCCCGCGGTACGGGGTGATGTCCCGCTCTCATACCAGTTGGAGCATCCTGCGAACAGTACCACGAGTACGGTGGTGACGGCCCACCGGTCCATGAACCTCAGTCGCGTCATGAATATAAGAAACGGTTGTTCGGAGAAAGATGCAATTGTGGCTTTTCGCGGCACAAAGTGCGATATTGCGGCATGCAGACACTCCGCGTCAACCTCCCGATCACCGAAGACCGCCTTTCCAACGGATTGCACGTCATTCTCCATCCCGATCCATCGGTCCCCGTGGTCGCCGTTGAAGTGATGTATCACGTCGGCTCCAAGAACGAATCGCCGGGTCACACCGGACTCGCCCATCTCTTCGAACATATGATGTTCAAGGGTTCGCAGAACGTACCGGACGGCGAGCACTTCCACCGGCTGCAGGCAGTGGGCGGACAGGTGAATGGTTCCACGAACGAGGACCGGACGAATTACTATGAGCTGGTTCCCGCCGATCAGCTCGAACTCGCACTCTTTCTGGAATCGGACAGGATGGGCGCGTTGCTGCCCGCCCTCACGCAGGAGAAGCTGGACAACCAGCGTGATGTCGTGAGGAACGAACGCCGGCAGAGTTATGAGAACCAGCCATACGGCCTTGCCCACGAAACCCTGATGGCGGCGTTGTACCCGCCGGACTACCCGCACCACTGGCCCGTGATCGGGTCCATGGAGGATCTTGCCGCCGCACGTCTGGATGATGTGCGGGCATTCTTTCACACGTATTATGCCCCGGACAACGCGTGTCTGGTACTCGCCGGGAATTTCCGTATCGACGAGGCCCGGACACTGATCGAGCGGTATTTCGGCCCGATCCCGTCGCACGGCGAACCGCCCCGGCCTGCGATCGGCCCGGGGACGCTGGCGGCCCCATGCGAGATCACACTCCCCGATGCCGTCCAGCTCCCCCGACTCTACATCGCCTGGCACGGCGCCCCATGGAACACGCGCGAGGATATCCTCCTCGACGTCTTCACTGATGTGCTGAGCTCGGGGAAGAACTCACGCCTGTACCGCTCGCTGGTGGTGGACCAGCAGTGCGCGCAGTCGGTGATCACGTATCACCACGGACTCGAGCGGACCGGCCGGCTGGTCATGCAGATCACGCCGCGCACCGGTCACACGATCGGGGAGGTGCGCGATGCAACCATGGCCGTGGTGCAGGATGTCCTCACGCACGGCCCAGACCCGGGCGAGGTCGAGAAGTCCATCATGATGAATCTTTCCCAGCACATCCACGGCCTTTCCAGCATGCTGCACCGGGCCGACGCGATGGCAACCTATCACACGCTCGGGGGATCGGCGGGACTGCTGAACACGTACCCCGACCGTTACCAGGGCATCACACCGGAAGAAGTACGGGCGTGTGCCGCACGTGTGCTCGCGCCCCCTTCCGTGACATTGACCGTGGTTCCACACAAGGACGGACGCGCATGATACCGGTCATCCAGGAAGCGCGTCTGCGGAACGGCATCCGTCTCCTTCTGGTCGAACGGACCGCCCTCCCGCTCGTCCACCTTTCGTTCGTGTTCCGGTCCGGCGCGAACGCAGACCCCGCCGGCAGGGCGGGACTCGCAACACTCGCCGCCGATGCGCTGGATACCGGTACACCCGGTCGTCCGCTCGCTGCGATCGCGGATGCGTTCGACGCCGCGGGGGCATACTACCAATCCAGCGTGACGCACGACGGGACCGTCTTCTCCGTCTCCACGCTCACTCCCGCTCTGGATCAGATGGCCGCGGTCATGGCAGACATCCTCCGCAACGCCGCCTATCCCGAAGCCGAGGTCGAACGGCTCCGGCAGCAGCGGCTCACGGCGATCGTTCAGCACAAGGACCGGCCATCACACATCGCAAGTACCGTCTTCTACCGCACGCTGTACGGAGATCAGCATCCGTACGGCACGGAGTCGGAGGGGACGGAGGATGCATTGCGGCGGATCGGGCGTGCCGATGTTGCGGGATTCAAGAGAGCGCACATCACACCGGCGAGCATGGCGGTCATGTGCGTCGGCGACATCACGATGCCGCGCCTGGAGTCGCTGGTCGAACGGGAATTCGGAGATTGGGCGGAACCGGCGCCGGCCATCGTGCCGCCCTTTCCTGCACCGCCCGCACGTACTCCCGGGGTTCTGATCGCCGACCGGCCCGGTTCGGTGCAGTCGGAGATCAGGATGGGAGCGATCGCCATGCGGAGGAACGCGCCGGAGTATCAGGCGGCAGTTGTCCTGAACAGGATCCTCGGTGGACAATTCAACAGCAGGCTCAACGCCAATCTCCGCGAGAAGCGCGGCCTGACCTATGGTGCCTGGTCATCCTTCCAGGCGTACCGCGAAGAGGGGCCGTTCATGGCGGGCGGCGCATTCCACGCCGAGAAGACCGAAGAATCGGTACGCGAGATGATCGCAGAGCTGGACAAGATGCGGGAGAGCGGGATCACGGAAGAAGAGCATGCGTTCGCCGTGGAGAGTCTTGCCGGGGCGTATGCACTCGCGTTCGAAACGTCGGGCCAGGTTGCCCTGGCCCTGCAGGTGCGGGAACTGTACGACATGCCCGCGGATACGTTCACGACCTACCTGGCGCGGCTGCGCGCCGTGACACGCGACGATGTCCTGCGCGTGGCGCGGACATTCCTCGATCCCGCCTCCATGACGACGGTGATCGTCGGGGACGCGGGGGCGGTCCTGCCTGCCGTTCAGCGGACCATGACGCTCCCGGTCCGTCTTGCCTCACCCGACGGCGCGATCCTTACGCACCCATCTCCCTGATGATCGCATCGGTCATCTCGATCGTGCCCACGGGAGACGTCGGGTTCAGGTCACGCGTCACCGAGGTGCCCGCCTTGATCACGGCACGCACGGCTTTCTCGATGCGGTCGGCCGCCGCGGTCTCGTTCAGCTGACGCAACATCATCACACCCGCCAGTACCAGCGCACAGGGGTTCGCCAGGTTCTTCCCCGCGATGTCCGGCGCACTGCCATGCACCGCCTCGAAGATCGACGCGTTGTAGCCGATGTTCGACCCGGGCGCGAGGCCAAGTCCGCCGACCAATCCGGAGGCAAGATCGGAAAGGATGTCGCCGAACAGGTTCGTCGTCACGATCACGTCGAACTGGTGGGGATTCATCACCATCTGCATCGCCATATTATCGATGATGCGGTCGTTCGATTCGATCTCGGGATATTCGCTGGCGATCTCGCGCGAGACATCGAGGAAGAGTCCGCCGGTGTACTTCAGGATGTTCGCCTTGTGGACCGTCGTGACCTTCTTGCGCCCGTACTTGCGTGCATACTCATAGGCATAGCGGAGGATGCGCGCCGAACCGGAACGCGTCACGATCCCGATCGTCTCCGCCGCGCTGCGCTGCGGGTCGATGTAGTGTTCGATGCCGGCATAGAACTCCTCGGTATTCTCACGTACCGTCACGATATCCAGGTCTTCGTGTTGCGAGCTCACGCCCTCGAAGGTATGGGCCGGACGGACGTTCGCGTACAGGTCGAATTCCTTCCTGAGGGCGACGTTGACGCTCCGGAACCCCGATCCCACGGGCGTGGTGAGGGGGCCCTTCAGAGCGACGCGCGTCCGTGCGATCGAATCGATGACATGCTTCGGCAGGGGATCCTTGTACTTGTCGATCCCCGCCATCCCCGCTTCCACCTTCTCCCACTGGATCTTCACGCCAGCGGCCTCGATGATCCGGACGGTCGCTTCGGCGATGCTGGGTCCGATGCCGTCTCCCGGGATAAGGGTCACTTCGTGCATGCGCTTCACCTGGAATGAGTGTCGTTTTCGTTCGATTTTGCCCGCACAAGGTACATATTCCGGTGGTCAGATTCCAGAAGCAGCCCCACGGCCCGCCGGAGGCAGATGCCGGACGCGCGGGCGTCCGCCACTCCGGAACGCTTGATACTCTCTGTGTTTTTCTCTACTATGAACGACCGCTGTTATTCGCGAATTCCGCATCAGACCAAGGCACCGCCTGAAGGGAGAGGCATCATGGCAAAGCCCACCAACGACGAGCTCCAGCACAGCCCGGACCATATCGATCAGATCCGTGACATCATCATGGGGCCGCAGAAGCGTGAGATGGATCAGCGTCATGACCGGCTTGCGGCGGACCTGCGCAGGCATCAGGAGGACACCGGGACGCATCTCGACGAGATCCGCGCGCTGATCAATGCCGAGGTTGCTCGAATCTCCAAGACGATGCAGCAGAACCGGGCGGACCTCGAGGATGCGCTCGCGGCGAAGGCCCGCGAACTCGCGTCCGTCCAGGAGGATCACCGCCAGGAACTGGCCGCGCTCCGGACGAAATTCCAGAACGACCTTCGCACCACCCGCGAACAGCTGGCGTCCGACCTGGAACGGAACATCACGGCACTGCGCGACAGCTCGGTGGCACGTGAACGGCTTGCGGAGCTGCTCCAGGAAGTCGCCATGAAGTTGCGTAACGATGCCGTGCTCGAAGAGTTCAGCAACGCCGTGCGCACGGGTGAAGGATCCTGAGGGTGCCCCCCCTTCCTTCAGAATACGATCAACTCCGGGAGCTGCTCTTCGCACCCGAGTCTTCGACGCTGCGCACCCTCGCCGGGGATCTTGATGCCATCCGCTGCCAGATCAACGACCCGGCGGAACTGGCACGACTCATCGAACCGCTCCTCGCGGACGCCGCCGGCCGGGAGGATGCCCCGCTCCGGAATGCTCTCCTCCAGGCGCTCGTTCCCGTGCTGGAGCGGGCGATCCGTGAGAACACCCGCATCAGCGCCGGCGCTCTGGCGACGGCCCTTGCCCCCACGAGTACACAGGCGATCGCACGGTATTACGCGGTCGAACCGGAACAGGCATCGGCCGACCTCGCCCCGCTGGTGAGTTCGGCGATCAAAGAGACCGTCCGCGGAGAGCGCGAAGCAATGATCGACGCACTCTACCCGGTCATCGGAAGCACCATTTCGAAATATGTCTCCGAGACCCTCTCCTCACTCGTCCGCCAGATGAACGAGCGCATCGAATCCCGGCTGAGCGTTCGTGCGCTCACACGGAAGATCCGCGCGCGGCTGACCGGCGTTTCGGAGGCCGAGCTCCTTCTCCGCGAATCCGTTCCCGTGCACATCGATGCCGCGTTCCTGATCCACGCGGCATCCGGACTCGTCATGGCACAGGCGCAGGCGCCGGCGATCCCGTTGCTCGATCCCGATCTGCTCTCGGGCATGCTCACCGCGATCAGAAGTCTGTTCAACGACTCGATGCATACACCCGCGCGGCCGCAGGAGCTCGATCAGATCTCGTACGGTGAATCCACCATCATCATCGAGGTTGCCGGCTACTGCTACCTCGCTGCCGTCGTACGCGGCGTGCCCGATGACAACGTGCGGGCGCGACTCCGGGACACGCTGACGGAGATCATCCAGATCAAAGGGTTCACACCCGAGACGTATGCGGGCGACGCCACGAACATCCCCCTGCAGGTCGGCGGGCACCTCCGCTCGGTCGTCGAACAGCCGCTGACGGTCGCCCCCGCCGCCCCACACAGAGCGCCCCGGGGCGTCCTGTGGATCGGCGCCGTCCTTCTGCTCGCACTCCTCATCCCGGCCGGGATCTGGCTCTACCGCAACGGACAGGATCGGGACGCAGAGACCAGGCTGCGCACCGCCGTCGCCAACGCATTCCCCGGACCCTCGAGGACGGTTGCCCTGCAGGTGGAGCGCGGGGACATCCTGCTCCGCGGGACCATCGAGAACGCATACCGCCGTGCACAGATCACGGATTTCATCCGCACCTACACGCAGGGTGGATCCCTGACCGATGCACTCGAACTTCCGCCTGCCCCACCCTTTCCGGAGCTGACTGCAGCCCAGGCAGGAGGGATCACGGCCGCTCTCAACCGGATCCCCGGCGTCTGCATCGAATCCGCGTACGCTGACGGCGCACTCACGCTGAACGGCCAGATCCCCGATACGCGCACCGCCCTTCGCATCGTTGAGGCATATGCCTCGTTACCCGGACTGCGGGAGATCACGAACCGCCTGCAGCCGGGCACAACGGCGGTGGCGGACCGGATCCACTTTCCCCGCGCCTCGGCGGAACTCTCCGCGGATGCGCTGAGGACGGTCTCCTCCGTGTACGCACTCCTGGCACGTGCACCCTGGATCCACATTCAGATCACGGGGCACAGCGACAGTGCCGGCGACGAGAATTCCAAAGAACGGATCGCGCTCTTGCGGGCACAGGCTGTCGCATCGGCACTGGTCAACCGCGGCATCGATCCCGGCCGGCTGGTCAGCATCGGTGCAGGTGCAACACCCGCGGGCACGGAGATCCAGTATGCCGACAGTCTGAACCGTTGCGTGGTGTTCACGCTTCTCCCGCCAGCGCCGGGGGCAACGCCATGATGCTCGCCAAGGTGTGCATCATAGGCGAAATGTCGGTCGGAAAGACCAGTCTGGTCCGCAGATTCGTGGACCGTTCCTTCAGCGATGCCTATCTGACCACCGTCGGGGTGAAGATCAGCAAGAAGCATGTTCCTCCGCATGAAGGTGCCGGGGATCATCCGGACGGCATTCAGCTTGTCCTCTGGGATCTCGAGGGTGGAGAATCCTTCAGCGACATGACGACATCCTATTTGCAGGGAGCGCGGGGCGCGATCGTCGTGGCCGATGTCACACGGCCACAGACCATCGACGCACTCGAGCGGCATGCCCTCCACTTCCTCCGGATCAACCCGCACGGGGTGCTCCTTCTCGCATTGAACAAATCCGACATGGACCACGACCAGGGGGTCCTCGTGCCCGCGTCCCTCCGCACCATGGATGCCGTCCTCAGCACGTTCCGCACATCGGCACTTTCCGGCGACGGCGTCGATGGCGCATTCGTCGCCCTTGCCCACCACTTCCTGACGGACTCCGGCAATGGCAATGTCGCCTGAGCATCTACTCGCACGCGGATCGGCGGAGTTCGTGCTCTTCGACACGCACTTCTGCATTCGTGAGGTTTCGGCACACGCCGCCCGCTTCGCCGCGGAACCGTCGGCCGTAGTGCCCGACCGGGATGTCCGCGATGGCTTCCCGGAACTGGTCGGTGCGGAGGAGGCTCTCCTGGAGATCGCACGGGGAGCGCGCCGTTCATTCGGGGTCCGCTCGATCGCGCGCCATGCGCCCGACGCAGCACCGCTCTACGTGGATGTGCGCATCCATCCGGGCCCCGGGATCGGCGATCCTCTGCTCGTCCTTACCCTCGATGATGTGACGCCGTGGATGGTCGATATCCAGCGCAAGGCCCAGACCTCAAATGATGCCCTCCTCCTGATCCAGGCGATGACGGCATCCAAGGAGTACATCGAGAACATCCTGGACGCGATGGCGGACATGCTGATCGTCACCTCACCGGAAGGGACCATCAGTGCCGTGAACCGGGCGGCATCGGTGCTCACGGGCTATGCCATTCCGGACCTGATCGGCAAACCCATCACGTTCCTGCTCCCGGATGAACCCGCGGGTGCCCCCGCAACCGGAGTGCACGGTGTCCCGGTCGAGCGCCGCTGTCGGTCACAGCAGGGCGAGATGATCCCGGTGAGTTTCACCCGCGCACCGCTGGGGGCCGGCGAGCAGGTCATTCATGGCGTGGTGTTCCTCGGGCGCGACCTCCGCGAACAGAAGCGGGCCGAGGAGAGGATCTCACGACTGGAATCGGAAAACCTCTCCCTGCAGGAGGCACTGCAAACGAATCTCCCGGGCACGGCGATCGTGTGGTCATCATCCTCGATGGGCACCCTGATGCGCGACCTGGGGAAGGTCGCCCTCACCGATACCACCGTGCTCATCACCGGCGAGACAGGCACGGGCAAGGAGCTGATCGCCCGCGAGATCCACCGCCTGAGCGGCAGGAAGGATGCACTCCTGGTGACGGTGAACTGCGCCGCGCTCCCGGCCGGACTCGTGGAGAGCGAACTGTTCGGTCATGAGAAGGGTGCGTTCACGGGGGCGCTTGCCAAACGCATCGGGCGCTTCGAGCTGGCTGATGGCGGCACGGTCTTTCTGGACGAGATCGGCGAACTGCCGCTCCCCGCCCAGGCAACACTCCTGCGCGTGTTGCAGGAACAGACATTCGAGCGCGTTGGTGGCACGGATGCGATCAGCGTGAACGTCCGCGTGATCGCCGCAACGAACCGCGACCTGAAGGAACAGGTAAAGAACGGTACCTTCCGCGACGACCTGCTCTTCCGGCTGAACGTGTTCCCGCTCAGGGTGCCACCACTCCGCGAGCGTCCGGACGACGTCCCGCTGCTGGCACGGCATTTCCTCAGCACATTCTCACGGCGCACGAACCGCACCATCACATCGATCGACCCCGAGACGGTCCGGGCCCTCCGTGGCTACAGCTGGCCGGGCAATGTGCGTGAACTGGCAAACGTCGTGGAACGCGCCATGATCGTTTGCGAGGGGACGACGCTCGAGGCAGGCCATCTCGGGTTGGTGGAGCCGGCCCGTCCGCGCGAGGACCTGTCGGCGAGCTTCGATGAAGTCGCGCGCCGTCACCTTCTCCAGACCCTCGAGGAGTGCGGCGGGGTCATTGAAGGAGCCGGCGGAGCCGCAGCCAGATTGGGGCTCAAACCTGCGACGCTCAGGAGCAGGATGAAAAAATTGGGGATCACGCGGGGGAAAGCGGGATTCACCTCAGGCCCGATCCCGGGCTGAAACACCCACCCTCGCCACGAACCCACCACGATGTATCGTGGTTCCACGATATGTCACGGGGACAAACTACTAATGTTGTCCCACCAATGGAACTTCACGTTTTGCTAAATCGTTACACATCAGGGGATTAGCAATTTTTTGCTCCATCCGAGTGACTGTGGCATGCCATTCGCTAAACGGTTAGTAACCTTCCCCGGTGATCCATGCAGTATCGATTGCTCCCGCGTCACGGAACTCCTGTGATCGTGAGGGCGAAGTGGGATCACCGATCGGCCCAGAAGCGGTTGGCACCGGTCACCCGGTCCTCCATTCACTCTACATTTCTCCACTATTGACGGAGTACACTCATGAAAAGACTCGTCTATACGCTCCTGGTGCTTTTCGCGGCACAGCTCGCGATGGCACAGGATGTTCCCCCGCAGGCCCCCGGTAAGTTCAACCGGGTCGGCAAGACGGCGGTCGGCTTCCACGGTGGTGCGAACATGTGGATGAACAATTTCGACAAGCGCGAGATCACCGGGGGTGCCGATCTCTTCCTCCGTCACCACTTCACGCGCGTCTTCTCGGTCGGCGTGATGGCCGAGTACGCGAAGCTGAAGGCGAAGAACAGCACGCTCGTGCCGACGGATGTGGCGCTGAGCCACTCCTTCCTCCGGGACGAGGGCTGGGCAGCGGATCTGGTGGCCTGGTTGCACTTCAATCCGGGCAGCACGTTTTCCCCGTACATCTACGCCGGTGTCGGTCAGTACTGGTACGAGCGGACCGCGGAGAACGAAGTCGGCGTGCCGAACACCCTGACCCAGCACACCATCCACATCCCGGTCGGGATCGGCGGTGAGTGGGCATTCTCCAGGGCCGGCGCATTCAACTTCGAACTCGGTGCGCGGATCATGGACAAGAAGACCGATCTGCTCACGGATGGCGGCAAGAAGCCCCCGCTGGGCATGGACTGGTATCCGACGGCCCGCGTCGGCGTGGCGCTCTACATCGGCAACAGCGATGATGACGACAACGATGGTGACGGCCTGACCAACGGCTATGAGAAGGGCATCGGCACGTCGATCGACAAGGCGGACACGGACGGCGATGGTCTGAATGACTATGAAGAGGTTGTGAAGTACAAGACCAAGGCGATCGTCGCGGACACGGACGAAGACGGCCTGAAGGACGGCGACGAAGTGATCACGTATCACACTTCGCCGGTGGAGAAGGACACGGATCATGAAGGTCTGACCGACGGCGAGGAAGTTGCCTCGCTGCGCACCGACCCGTTGAAGGCAGACACGGATGGCGACGGCCTGGCCGACGCCGAAGAGGTCCGCACCACGAAGACCAGCCCGTTGAAGGCTGATACCGATGGCGATGGCCTCACCGATGCAGCTGAGGTGCGCACGCACAAGACCAACCCGCTGGTGGCCGACACGGACGCCGGCACGGTGAACGACGGCGCGGAGATCACGCGTGGCTCCAACCCGCTCAACCCGGCGGACGATGTGCCGAAGCCGGCAGTGCAGACGGTGGAAGTTGGCAAGGCGATCGTGCTGGAAGGCATCGTCTTCAAGACCGGCAAGGCGCTCATCGAACCCCAGTCGGAAGAGACCCTGAACCAGGCATACGAAGTGCTGGCCGGCAACCCGGAGATCGCTGTGGAGATCCGCGGCTACACGGATAACGTCGGCAAGGCCGCATCGAACCAGAAGCTCTCGCAGCGCCGTGCGGAATCCGTGAAGGCATGGCTCGTGGCCAAGGGCATCGATGCCTCCCGCATCGGTGTGAAGGGCATGGGTGCCGAGAATCCGATCGACGATAACACCACGCCGGAAGGCCGCGCGAAGAACCGCCGCATCGAGTTCTTCCGCCTGAAGTAAAACCGTTGCCGGATGGACGCCACCAGCATGGTGGCGTCCCGTCGGCGCACACTCTCACACAACGATATCTTTCAGGAAGGATTGACCATGGGTCTGCTCGATTCGATCACCAATCAGGTCCTTGGGGGCGGCAAATCACAGGACGTTCTCATCAACGCGATCATGAAGGTCCTCGGCAGCCAGGAAGGCGGCATCGCGGGACTCGTGAAGCAGTTCTCGGGTGCAGGGCTCGGCGACATCATCAACTCGTGGGTCAGCACCGGCGCGAACCTGCCTGTCACCCCCGCACAGTTGCAGAAGGGACTCGGCCCCAAGGCCATCGGCCAGATCGCCGATCAGGCGGGACTGTCAAAGGACGATGTCGTGTCCCAGCTGTCGAAGGTCCTCCCCCAGGTCATCGACAAGCTGACGCCGAATGGCGCGCTGCCCCAGGGCGACCTCATGTCGCAGGGCATGTCATTGCTGAAGGGCCTGATGAAATAGGACGTCATTGGGTACCGTAAGCGACGAGGCCCGGGGGTGACTCCGGGCCTCTTGTCTTTCTTACTCCCACCGCGCTACGGACCACATCCCCGCATCACGGCTCCACGATATTTCGCGAGCCAATGCCACGACGCACGCCTTCACAGCGAACAGGCCGTCGGAAATCCCCGAATAACGTGCAAAATCGCCTCCTCCCCACTGTCCCCTGCTGGCATGACTTTGGCCTCTGTCATAGCATCCCCCGTCCGGCGGTGTCCGCGGCGCATCCGGCACAAGCAGGAACACGGGACCGCTGATCGCGTGCATATTCCGGCATTGATGAGGTCGCTATGGGTTTCCTCGATAGTCTCACGTGGCAGGTATTGGGTGGCGGATCCTCGCAGGTCGCGCTCTACAATGCCATCATGGACATGATCGGCGGGCGTCCGAAAGGGCTTCCGGGTATCCTGGCGCAACTCACCGAAGCCGGGCTTGGCGAACACGTCAGATCATGGGTCGGCACCGGTCCCAATATACCAGTCACACAGGAACAGATCAGGGACGCCCTCGGCGGTGATGCCGTGCGGAACCTTGCGCAACGCGCGGGGATGACCGAAGAAGCGGTCGCCTCCCGTCTCCCGGCCCTTTTCCCCCGCATCATCGATACACTGACGCCCAATGGTGTCGTGCCGTCGCAGGGCCCGGCCCCGAACCGCTTTTCCTTCCTGGCAGGAATGACGTTGTAGTGGCGCCGTATGCTGCGCCCTTGCCAGCGGCAGGCATGCATCGCTCACGCCACGGGTCGCGTCATGAACGCGCACCAGTGCCTCCGGGTCCGGAGGATCTACGGACGCGGTAACGCTGTGTGTACATCCGAAGGCAGCAGCCCGGGATCTACTCCAGCACCTGAAAGACCTCCCGCCGTCCGGACTGCCACATCTCGGTATAGTTGGACATTTCCTCGGCGACCTTCGGGTCCATGGTGGGAGCCCTCTTCCCCGTCCGGTACTCCTCCATGTGGCGCTCGAACTCGGAGAGGTCCTTCACCGTCATCTCCATGACAACGGTGTTGTACGGCCCGATCAGATCGGTCATGACCCGCGCCTGGGGCTCATGGCCGAACACCTTCTTGAGCAACCGGGCGAGTTTGCTGGCCTGACCGGGTTTAGCGGTGAACACATCCCGAATGATGAGCATCGGTGCTTCCCTCCCTCCGTGTACGTGTGGCCCCTGCCGCACCTTTCTGGCCCCACACTCGTTCACCCCGGGGCACTGGTCCCAGGCATCCTCTCTGCGGCGGAATGTCCTGTGCACCGTTAACACACCATCGGGGGAATTGATTCCCTCCCCCCGCCCGCCCGCCCGGCTTCCTGCGGTCGGGACCCGATGAAAGACATCGATCCCCGGGATGAGCGTCCACCCCCTCGAACAACGTCAAGCAACCGACGCGGCCCGGTCAACGATCAGAAATGAGGCTCCCTGCACGAGTCGCCGTGAGCCCCCGCCTCGATCTGGATCGTGGGGTGTTCGATCCCGAAGCGTGCGTGCAACTCACGGCAGACGTCCGGCAGAAATGTGCGTTCGGTGGCATATCTGTCGAGTGGCATCACCAGGTGCACCGTGAGCGCGATCTCCGTTGTGCTCATCGCCCAGACGTGAAGGTGGTGGACCTCATCCACCCCCGGAAGTCCGCACAGATAGGCCCTGACATCATCCAGCAGGATGGAGCTGGGGACGGCATCCATGGAGAGATGGAAAGAATCCTTGAGCAGCCCCCAGGTCCCCACGGTGATGATCACGACGATCGCCAGACTGATGATGGAGTCGATCGCGTTCCAGCCCGTCAGGGTGATGATGAGTCCTGAAAGGACGACGCCCACCGAGACGCCTGCGTCGGCCGCCATGTGGAGGAAGGCGCCCTTGATGTTGATGTCGTGGTCCTTCCCTTTGATGAACAGCATCGCCGTCGCACCATTGATCACCACCCCGATGCCTGCCACGACCATCATCACGGTGCCACCCACGGGGTCCGGGTGGGCGATCTTGCGGATCGCCTCCACGGTGATCCCGCCCGCCGCGACGAGCAGGAGCAGTGCATTGAACAGTGCGGCGAGGATCGTCGCCTTCCGCAATCCATAGGTCCGGTGCGAGGTCGCGGGCAGGCGCGCTGCATAGGCCGCACCCCACGCGAGAAGGAGCCCGATCACATCACTCAGGTTGTGTCCCGCATCAGCGAAGAGCGCGGTGGAATTGGCCATGAACCCGGACACGATCTCCACCGCGATATAGACGACGTTCAGCGCGATGCCGAATGCAAACGCGCGGGAGTGGTCGGTGACTGCGTGGGCGTGCCCGTGGGTGTTCAGTGATCGTCTCTCTGCCATTCGCTCTGAGCTTTCATGGTCGCAGATGTCCATCCCCCGGACGTGACCATTCCAATATCAGTGCTTGGGCCTCAAGTGTCAAGGGCAGGCGGGAGGGTGGCCCTGCAGCGGGTCATCATTCGTTCAGGGGAAGCATGTCTGCGACCCGCTCGCGGGCCCAACGCCCGAGAAGCCGGACAGAGAGTGGGTTATCCAACGTGCCATGATGGTCGACGAAGGCTCCGAGGCCTTCCAGCGCAATGTAGCTCGGGCGGGAGTTGATGTCCCCCATCCTGTCGACCCGGAGCCAGCCGTCGAATGTCCATCGCGTCAACGCCGAGCCCGGCAGGATCTCGGGCCTGATATCGTCCGGGAAGACGTGCGTACCATGCCCCCCCTGAAGGTCGGAGAGCGCACCGCTGTACACCACGAAGCCCTCCGCCTCGACAGCTCCCAGCGCAAGTGCCCTGAGGAAATGCTGGAAGGATCCTTCGTACGACCTCGCCCGGTTCGTTCTCCAGACCATGGAATCGAGCCCGTTCTCAGGGGCGAGAGTTTTGAACTGCGGATAGACCAGGTAGGAGCCAAAATCCAGTTTCGTGTCCCAGCGGAAATCCGTCAGGGAGACGTGGATCTCGTAGCCGAGAGCCTTGTTGATGACAACGAGGGGTTGATCGGCCCGCGCAAGGAGGATCCCGCTTTCGGGATCGTAGAGCAGACTCAGCACGTCCGGGTTTACGATCGCGCACTGTGGTGCATGCGGGCCATCGCCGAGGAAGATCCCCGAAAACCGTTTCAGATCGTTCTGGAACTCACGGGCTGCTTCCGCGCTGACCTCGACATCGCCGAGCACGATGACCCGGGGTGCCAGAGAGACAGTGCTGACGATCGTGTCAGCGTGCGAGATGTCCACGAGTCTGGTCTTGAGCGCATAGCCGACGCGCGAATAGATCAGCGTGTAGCGTCCGATAGGGACGCCCTTCAGCGCATAGCGGCCATCGCGGTCCGTCCCCACGCCCAACGTCGTTGAGGAGAGGAAGACGTTGACGTTCTCGACCGGCTGACCGGTCACGGAATCACGAACCACACCTGTGACCATGGAGAGTGGCTGGCTCTGTGCCACGTCCACGAGGGTCAGGAGTGTTACGAATGTGAGAAGGAAGAGCACTCGCATGTGCGTATCCGCATATCACGTACCGGAGAAGGTGAGTTTCTTGACCCTTTCTGTACCGGACCACCACGACGGACACATCCTTTGTCGTCGATGATATAGAGACAGTCGGGGTCGCGGCCTTGGTTCTGTAACATCTTGTTGTTGTGCCGAACCAAGGTAGGCAATGAAACCCACGCCCTTTTCGTTTGAAGGATAGAGACTCGAACCTCACGAATCGGAGGATCCGAATTGTACGCACGAAACAAAAAAAAGCCCCACATCCCTTCATCGGAGTGAGGATCCAGATCCTGTTCGACTTTTTCTCCCCTCCCCAAGAGGTCGAGAGCAATATACAGGCTGAGAGGCAGGTTGTCAAGGAAACGAAGTCATGGGCGCGAGGAGACTCACGCGCGCGCACGTGGGAGGAATTCGCCGCGCACAGTGGCCGCTCCTTGAGTCAGCCACCGGCCTCAGTCAATAACCGGGACCTCCTCATAGCATGGTCCGATCCAGAGACCGGTACTGTATCGCCTCACCGATGTGCTCCGGCAGGATGGCATCGCTGCATCCGAGATCTGCGATGGTGCGCGCGACCTTCAGGATGCGGTCGTAGGCACGCGCCGAGAGCCCGAGCTTCTGGATCGCCATTTTGAGGAGGTCCTCCCCTGCTTCGTCGATCCGGCAGAACTGCCGGATCTCCCTCGACTGCATGTCGGCATTGGAGAAGAGTCCGGTGTGGCCATCGAACCTCTTGGACTGCACTGCTCGTGCCTGGGTTACCCGATCGCGGATCTTTGCCGACGGCTCACCGTTCTCCCGGCTCGACAGCTCGCGGTACTTCACCGCCGGCACTTCAATGTGCAAGTCTATCCGGTCCATGAGAGGACCGGAGATTCGCATCATGTACTTCTGCACACTCCCCGCCTGACAGGCGCACTCCTTGTTAGGGTCGCCGTAGTGGCCGCACGGACACTCCTGCGCCACCTTCTCCAGGCGGCGAGGTCATGACCACAGGCATTTTGAGGCCGGAAATCTCTGCTCCCCCCTATCCCAACCCTCAAACCATCGGTGAACGCCTCAGAAACCGTCGATGGGAGCTAGGTCATACCCAACGCGAGGCTGCCACATCAATTGGTGTGGATGAGGCCACCATATGGAACTGGGAGCACGGGAGCATGCCTCGGAAGAACTCACGCCATCAGATTTGTTGCTATTTGGGGTCGCGAACAAAGGGACCACGTGACTGAGTAAGTAACACCAATTGGAGCACAGCTCTCCCAGGGCTGTGTTTTTCTCCTCCACTTAATGGAATAGCGACCCTGCGGACAACAGACACATATGGAGGGTTCGGCCGGATCTATCTAACCAACAAGAGCTTCCGAGATTGAACAAATCCATCTGCCTCCAATCGGTAGATGTAAACCCCGCTTGATAGATTGTGTGGCGAAAATCTCGCTTCATGGTACCCGGCTGTCCGCTCACCGCGCTCTAACACTGCGACGACCTGGCCAAGAGTATTGAACACCTTCAAGTACACCGTTGATCTGCGTGGCAGAGCATACCGAATTGATGTCGCCGGATTGAACGGGTTGGGGTAGTTCTGCTCAAGACAAATTGCCGTGGCACCATTCTCGGCCGCAGCCACGCTGGAGGGGGGGCTGACGCCGGCAAGAAACGCAATCGTTGCGACGGCCAGCTTCGTCTGGCGGTGGAAGTAGTCGAGGTTGAGCCTGTCGATCCTGTCCAGGCTTGAGTGATTGACGGGGCTAAAGTCCGTGGGCATGTACTCGATAAGCATCATGGCGGGGTACTTTTGCCGGATGAAGGAAGCATGGTCGCTGCTTTGGTTTCCGGGAAAAACCAGCAGGGGCTTGAGGCCAATCTGATAGAGTTGGCACAGTTGGGAAACAGTATCGGCAATTTCCCGGGCCGTGCCCGCAGCCACGTAGATGAGGCTATCGTTGTTGGTATCGGTCCCGAGCATATCAAGATTGATCACCCCCATGATCGAGTCTCCCCGGGCACGGGCAGCTTTGGCATAGGCATCGCTTCCGACTGTCCCAACTTCCTCACAATCCCAGAGGGCATAGAGGACCGTGTAGTCTGTCTGGTAACGGGAGAGCAGGCGCGCTGCTTCCAAGACGGCGGCCACGCCCGTGGCATTGTCATCGGCTCCCGGGGCAACGGTATCTCGTGTGTCCTCGGCCGTCGCATCATAGTGGGCGCACAATATGTACTTATGTTGGGGAAAACGGGCTCCTGTCCGCTCGGCCAGGATGTTTGTCCCGCCGGTCATTAAGATCGAGTTATAAAAGGTATCCCTCGCCACTCCGAACCCGAGCGCTGCCAAGCGGTGCTCCAGGAACGCAGCAGCCAAGGCGTGCGCCGGCATCCGGTAATTGCGGGAGACGATGGTGTCCTTCTGGCCATCATTCGTGGAGCCTTCCTCACCGGTGAGGATGCGGAGCGTTGACAGAAGTGTGTCAGGGCTGACGTCGCCGATGATCCCTTGAAGTATCGGCGACTGCCCCCATGCCTGGTGCAGTCCCACCAGATATAGGAGAACAATGCAGAGCAAGACTCGTTGTACCCGCACCACTGCCTTCCGCTCGTCCATAAGTTCTCCCGGAACGTGGTCGTGGACACACGGACCTGGCTTCCTGCTGGTCATGTGTCCACCAATCGTGATTAGATCAAGATTTCCCCAGTCCACCGCTACTTCACAAGGAGAAGAGGCCGGGTAAGCGACTTTTCTCCTATCTGCACCCTATAGAAGTAGACGGCCGATGGCAAACGAGTCCCGTCAAAGATCACCTCGTGCACGCCCGGCTCCCGCTGGCTATCCTCGAGGACCTGGACCTGCCGACCCAGGTTATCAATGATGCTGAGCTCGACGTGTTGGCGTGTGTATAGGCCCCAATTAGTCAAGCACTTTTTAAGACAGTATTGGTATGGTCCTCTCGGTACTCCCGAGGGGATCGATGCCCGAGGCGTTCAATGAGCCAGTAGTGATTGTATTCGTCGATGAACGTCGCAATGGCGGCTCT
>JAUQWO010000068.1 GCA_030835135.1 Bacteroidota bacterium | reverse complement strand
TCCTCCAACAGGAATTCCGGGCATAGAACGCGCATCCAGCCCGCTGGAATTCCTGTTGGAGGAGCACCCCCCGGTCCCTGCCACCATTGTGCATACCTTCCGAGCGAAAGCCCCGACTTCTCGCATCGCCCAACACACCACCGATCTTACTTATCGAACGCGGAGTCGAAGGCCACGCCCGATGGCGCAAAATCGATGTGCTTCACGAACGCACACGCCTCACGCGCACCGTGCTCGCGGTCCATGTTGCTGTCCTCCCACTCCACGGAGAGCGGACCGGCATACTTCGCATGGTTCAGCGCGCGGATGATCTCCTCGAACTTGATGCCGCCGCGCCCGAGCGAACGGAAGTCCCACCCGCGCCCCGGGTGACCGAAGTTCAGGTGTGACGCCAGGATGCCGCTCCGGCCATCGAGCTGCAACGCCGCGTCCTTCATGTGCACGTGATAGATGCGGTCCGCAAATTCGCGGATGAACAGGACCGGATCCACCAACTGCCAGTGAAGATGGCTCGGATCGAAATTGAACCCGAAGGTCTTCCTCCGCCCGATCGCCTCCAGCGCCCGCTCCGTCGTGACGATGTCGAAGGCGATCTCGGTGGGATGGACCTCGAGCGCGAACTTCACGCCGCATTCGTCATACACGTCCAGGATCGGATTCCACATCTTCGCGAAGAAGCGGAAACCGTCCTCGATGGTGGCATCCGCCACCGGAGGAAAACTGTACAGCAGATGCCAGATGGGCGAACCCGTGAAGCCGTTCACGACATGCACGCCCAGATTGCGCGCGGTACGCGCGGCGTTCTTCATGGTCTCTACCGCCCACGCGCGCTTCTTCTCCGCATCGCCGGCACACGAGGCCGGCGCGAACCCATCCGACCGATCGTCATTGTTCGGATCGCAGACGAGCTGTCCCGCAAGATGATGACTGATCGCGAACAGCTTCAGGTTGTACTTCTTCAGCAACGCCAGCCGCCCGGCGCAGTACTCCTTGTCCACGGCACCGCGCTCGACGTCCAGATGATCGCCCCAGCAGGCGAGCTCGAGCCCGTCATACCCCCACGATGATGCCTTCTGTGCAAGGACCTCCAGCGGCAGGTCCGCCCATTGTCCTGTGAAGAGTGTTACCGGTCGTCCCATGATGGTCCTCCTTAGACTGGCATGTTGGTCCATTTGTCAGAGCTCTTGCCACTCGCGATCACGGTCTCGATGAACAGCATCCCCCGCAGACCGTCGTCCACGTTCGGGAAATCCAGCGCCAGCGGATCGGGCTTCACACCCGCCTGCACCGCCCGCACGGTATCGGCGAAATTGCAGTACACATTGGCAAACGCCTCGAGGAATGCCTCCGGATGGCCTGATGGGAGGCGCGTCGCACGCGCGGCGGCTGCGCTCTTCTCCGCCACGTACCCGTTCCCGCGGCGGTAGATCTTCTCGGGGCCGTTCTGGTCCTTCACGTGCAATGCGTTCGGATGCTCCTGGTGCCACTCGAGCGACAGTTTCGTGCCATAGATGCGGATGGCGAGGGCGTTCTCCTCGCCGACCGCGATCTGGCTCACGTGGAGGATCCCGCGCGCGCCGTTGTTGAAGTGGAGCAGACAGTTGCCATCGTCGTCCAGCCGGCGCCCCGCGACGAACGTGGTAATGTCCGCGCACACCTGCGTGATCTTCAAGCCGGTGATGTACTCCGCGAGGTTCTCGCAGTGCGTGCCGATGTCCCCGATCGCCCCCGCCACGCCGCTCTGGCCGGGATCCACGCGCCACGACGCCTGTACCTGTCCGGTGGCCTCGAGAGGCGTGGAGAGCCATCCCTGCGGATACTGCACCACGATCTTTCGGATCTCTCCGATGTCGCCGCCGCGCACCATGTCCCGCGCCAGCTTCACCATCGGATAGCCGGTATAATTGTGCATGAGCCCGAAGACCTTCCCGGTCTTCTTCACCACCGCCACGAGGTCGCGTGCCTCCTGCGAGGTGAAGGTCATGGGTTTCTCGCACATCACGTGGAAGCCGGATTCGAGTGCCAGTTTCGCGATTGGGAAGTGCGAGTTGTTGGGCGTGGTCACGGCAACGATGTCGATCCGTTCGCCGGGGGGGAGCTTCTGCTCTTTCTCGATCATCTCCTGGTGCGATGGGTACACGCGTGCGGGATCGAGCATGAGTTGCTTGCCCGTGGCGCGCGACTGCTCCGCCGAGCGGCTGAACGCGCCCGCAACGGTCACGATGACGCCGTCCATGCGTGATGCCTTCCGGTGCACGTCACCGATGAATGCCCCGGGTCCTCCACCCACCATCCCCATGCGTAATGGTCTGTCGGATGCCATGATCACTCCTTGATGTCTGCAGTACGGTGATGCGGGTTCACGGACCGCACACCGCAGCCCGCGCATGCTCTGCCGTCGCGCCGTTCCTTACCGGACCGGCGTTCCCGGATACAACTTGTACGTCTCGATCGCATGATGCCCGATGCGCAGCGGGATGCTCGCGCCCGCATGGGCCACCTCTGCGCCGTCGTCTTCGATAATGGACGCCGCACGGACACGCGAGAGCGGCATCATGAACCGCACCGTCCCTTCCTCATCCTTCCCCTCCATATCATACAGCCGCAGTACGACGGTGTCATCGTCGTCGCATTTCTTCAGGGCCGTCACGCCCCAGTTGGTCGCAGAGACCGACAGGAACCCGTGCACCGCGGGGAGCGACGCGGCCGCATCCCGGCGCTCCTGCACCACGGCGATGAGCGGATCGTTCACCCCGATGGCCTGGCGCTGGCCTACGGCCGATCCCGGCACATGCGAGGTGATGGAAAAGCGGTAATGATGGTCGCCTTCCTGGAGATACCAGTTCCCGAGACCGTGACAGCTCCGGCGGGAGGCGAGCAGGATTGGCTGCAGCACCGGACCCTCCACGGGATGGTCGGTCGGGTCAAGAAAGTCCACGACAGCAACATCGGAACTCATCGTGACGCCGCAGGACGCGTCGCTCGCGGTCACGAAATTCTGCACTTCTCGCGGCCGCACGTCCACGTTGGGCTGGGAATAGTCCACCGTGCCGTACGCGAACCCGGCCGCGCCAGGCATCTCGTCCTTCCGGAAGCGTACGGTGCCCATCGGCACCTGATAGGCGATCTCCGGCGCGGTCATCGCCAGCGGCAGCGCCAACCGGAACTCCCGGTAGCGGTCGCCGTTCCAACCGAGGATAGCAACGTCCATATCGATGCACTTCACCGTATGATAGACCGTGACCCTTTCCACGATGGTGCATGTGGGGAGCGGCTGTCGCATCGAGAACACGGCGTACACCGGTCCGTTCTCCTCCATGCGCCACACCGGGGCGTGGGTGCTCAGTCTGTCGAACCCTTCCATCGTCGGCTGCTGCACGCTCGTGAATTCCCCCGCACCATTGCCCACGGAACGCATGACGAAGATCTCGCCCCCGAGGAACGTGTCCGTCTTCAGCAGTTCACGCTTGAGATCCTTATCGACGATGCTCTGGAGTCCGCCCGAGGCAAACCTGACCATGTAGTGCTTCGATTCCCATGTCGCCGGTGCCGGCGTCACCGGACGCTGAGCGGCCCCGCCTTCGTCCGGTACGGCGTAATACGTTGCATAGCCGTACGATGGCACGCCCTGCGCAATGAACGTCACTGCCGCGCCGCCTTCGGTTGCACCTGCGGGCACGGCGACCTGCTGTGATGGAACCGTCGCTCCGGCGGCGTCGGTGATGAGATAGGATCCTGCGGGAAGGATCGCGCGCACGGGTTCTGTGCGTGGCCAGGAGAGGGCGTTGAACACCACGACCGGTGTCCCTTTCACCGCCGCGGTCTTGACACGTGCTGCGATGTTTCCGAGCGCCCGGCCCAGCAACGCCTTCCCGATCGTCCGTGCGGTATCCGCCTTGCTGCGGAAGAGCTGGTCGGTGACCTGTCCCTGATTCCCGCCCCAGCCGTGGTCATCATAGATCGATGCGGCCCAAGCGGTGTTCAGTTCCTTCTGCGGGTACCCGCGCCACGACCCGGCAAGCAGTGCATCGATGGTGCTGAAGGCCTCGGCTGCGGGGAGCAGCACGCCGGCCTGTCGCTTCGCGGAGATCGCCCAATGGTGCGTGGGGCCATGGATGTACAGCCACACATTCGGCCGCTCACCGGTGATCGTATCCAGCCGCGCACCCGGCACATCCACCGACCGGAAGAAGTCCTCCGCGGACGAGTGCTTCATCAGCGGACGCGGCGCCTGCGCCGGTGACGGAAGCGCATTCCAATGGTCCACGAGCTTGCCGAAATACTGCGGACCCATTGCGTCCGCACTGTTAAGCACGCCGAACTGTGCCGGCATCCCGCGCCCCGCGAAGAACGTCTGCCACTCGCTGAACTTCCTGCCGAGCTTCTCCGCGGCAACGGCGGTGGTCTCGGCAAGGATCAGACTATGGTTATAATAGTGGCCGGGGGTGTACGCGATGACGCTCGAACCATCGGGACTCTTCCACCGGAAGAGATTCTCCTTCTGCCGGCTGATCATGAGGTACGGCACGCCGGCCTTCGCCAGGATCTGCTGCATCTGCGTCGCGCGGCCGGGTACATCCGGGTTCCACGCCACGCGCGCATCACAGCCCGGCAAATGCGTGCGTATCCATTTCCGTCCGAAGTAGAGCTCCCGCACAAGCTGTTCGCCCGACAACATCGATTCATACGGCTGGTTGTACGTCGCCCCCCATTCCATCTTCCCTTCGCGGGTCAGCCGAAGCACCTCGTCATAGCGATCCGGATGGCGTTCGAGGTACTCCACGAGGTTGAGGGTATTCTCCATCCCGTACCGGAAGTCCGGATGCTCGCGCATGAGCGCAAGTGCCGGCGTGATCACGACGACATCACGCTGCTCCTTGCACTTTTCCGGGCTGTCCATCCAGGCGATGTCCTGATGACTCGAACCGGTCAGATGGATGGTGCTGCGGAGGGTATCGGAAACAGGAGGAACGGCGGGTGGGAGAGCATGGGCTGATGGGCCGGATGGCTGTGCCATGGCTTCCGCCTGCAGGCAGAAGACAGCACAGGCAAGGATCCAACGGAGAGATCGCATCCGGGTACTCCTTTGTTTCGGTCTATTTCCGCCACCAGACGACAGCAGGGGCCGGCAATGACGGGGTCGTCATTGCATCACTGAATATACTTTCTCAGGGCTCGGATGGCAACCCGGGGGACGCACATGGGAGCCGGGGCGCGCACTGCACCCTGACACCTACTGCATGGCCTCGCTCAATGCGGCCACCACATCCGACGGCGACGGCGCGCCGATGAGCTTCGCACGGAATTCATCATGCATCAGCTTGCGCGACAGCTTCGCGATGATGCGCAGATGCTCATCGCCCGCCGCGGCATCATTGATCGCCAGCAGGATCACCATGTTCACAGGGTCCTCGTCCCCTTCCGCCCACAGGAACGGCTTCGCCGGACGGAGAAAGGCGATGGAACTCGACATCACCGCGGCCGACTTGCAGTGCGGGATCGCGACGCCGAACCCGATACCCGTGGAGAACGTCTCTTCCCGGCGCCACACCGCTTCTTCCACCTCATCCGGATCGGCGGTCCGTCCATCCGCATGCAGGGCGCTCACCAGCTCACGGATCACCAGTGCCTTCGCGCTGTTCTCCGATTCGAGAACGATGATGGACCCGTCGATCAACGGCTTGCCGGACAGCCGGGTAGCAGCAGCGCCGGCCAGCGCGGTCTCCACCTCCTCCGGCGTCTCGCACGCGAGGGCCCGCGCCAGGATCGCGTCACCCTCGGCGGCGCTGAACTGCGCGATGCGCTCTTTCATCGCCGGGATGCCCGGCGATGCGAGACTCACCTCATCCAGTCCGAGCCCGAGGAATAGCGGCACCGCGGGGATCTTGCCGCCGAGCTCGCCGCACATCCCCACCCACCGGCCATGCCGGTGCGCGCCATCGGTGATCATTCTCAACAGCCGCAGGAACGACGGCGTGAACGATGAATACAACGCGCGCACCTTCGCGTTCCCGCGGTCCACCGCGAGGAAGTACTGCGTGAGGTCGTTCGACCCGATGCTGAAGAAGTCCACCAGCGGCGCAAGCTGATCGATGATGAACGCCACCGACGGGATCTCCACCATGATGCCGATCTCCGTGGCCGGGTTGAACGCGATCCCGGCCGCGACAAGTTCTTCCTTGATCCTGTCGATCCATGCACGCATCGCGCGCACTTCCGTGACGGACGCGATCATCGGGATCATGATCTTCGCCTTGCCCAGCGCCGACGCACGCAGCAGCGCCCGGAGCTGCGCATCGATCATCTCCTGGAACGCGTGATAGAGCCGGACCGCCCGGTAGCCGAGGAACGGGTTCTCCTCGTCGGGGAGGCCCAGGTATGCGACACCCTTGTCGCCGCCAATGTCGAGCGTGCGGAAGATGACAGGCCGTCCCTGCGCGGCACGCATGGTGGCGGCATACACCGCGAATTGCTCGTCTTCCGTGGGTGGCGCACCGCGGTCCATGAATAGCATCTCGGTCCGGAACAACCCGATCCCCTCTGCGCCATCCCGGAACGCCTTCTCTGCTTCTTCCACCGACGCGGCATTGGCCGCCACTTCGATGCGCGTGCCGTCGGCCGTCCGTGCTTCCCGCGACGCATGCACCATCAGGCGCTGCGCGATCCGCTCCTGGGTCCGCTTCTCCGCCTGGTAGAACGCGAGTACGGGGCCGGCGGGGGTGGTCACCACGATGCCGCGCACGGCATCCAGCACCACGATCTCCCCTGCCGCCAGGTGCAGCACCGCGTCCGGCACGCCGATGACGCACGGGATGCCGAGGGAGCGGGCAAGGATCACGGTATGCGACGTGGCCCCGGCATGGGCGAGCGCCAGGCCTTTCACAAAATGTTTGTCCAGCCCCATGAATTGCGACGGCGTGAGGTCATCTGCCACGACGACCACATCTTTCGTGAGCGCCGCCTCGTGCGCTTCCGCCGGAGCACCATAGGCGGCATCCATGATCTGCGACGAGACGTCGCGGATATCCACCGCACGCTCGCGCAGGTATTCGCTGTCGGCAGTGCCAAGCAACGCCGTATACCGCTCCGCGGTCCTGATCACCGCCTGTCCGGTGCTCAGGCCGTGCTCCGTGATGCCGCTCTCGAGTTCCGTGCGGAACTCCACATCCGTCACGATGGACAGATGTGCCTTCGCGATCTCGGCTTCGGTGCCACGGCGCGCGGGGGCGGACCGGTACGATGACTCCAGCACGTCCAGTGCATGATGCAACCGTTCACATTCTTCACGGGAACCGGCGGAGTCCGCAGCGGCAGGGGGGAGCGAAAGCCGGCGTGCGTGCACGGGATGGGCCGGGGCACAGGCAATGCCAGCGCTCACCGGGATGCCGTGCATGACGGCAGCATGTGTGTCGCGCAGGATGCGGGGCACACGCCCGCCTGCCTGTATGGCCGGGGCCGGCAGATCGTCATCGCAGTGCGGGAGCGTCTCGTCCAGGAACATCCGGATCGCATCGGCGGCGCGGTCCGCATCCGGTCCGTCGATCCGTACGACACAGCGGTCGCCTTCCTTCGTCATGGTGCTGACGAGCGCAAGCGTGCTCTTTCCGTTCGCGGTGGCCCCCGACATCTCGTTCACCACCGTGATCGCAGAGGCATACCGGTTCGCGAGTTCCTGGAACGCGCTGGCAGGGCGCGCATGGAACCCGTTCTTCAGGGGGAAGACGAACTGGAGGTCACGGGACATGGATGCGGATCTTCGTCACTTTCCGAGTTGCTCGAAGATGGCGTCGGGTTTCTTGATGGCTTCCTGCACGCCCACTTCCAGCACCTTGATCTTCGCGAAGCGGTCCTTGTTCAGAACGGGAATGCCGACGGCAAAGATGGCGACATCCGCGGCATCCACTTCCGCCTGCGAGATCTCGTTCTCGATGCCCATGGATCCCTGGGTCTCCACCTTGATGGTGTGACCGAATTTCTTCGCTGCCTTGGCGAGCTGTTCCGCGGCCATGTAGGTGTGTGCGATGCCCGTGGGGCATGCGGTCACGGCGACGATCTTCATGCTGCGTTCCTTTCACGTTGTGCGGCTGCGATCTTGCGCAGCGTATTGATGATGAGGGCCACGGTCAGCGACCCGGCCACAATGGCGATGATGTACATGATCCGGTTGTCGACCACCGGCAGCACGATCGGTCCGCCGTGGGGCGCATGGTCGCCCACGCCGCCGAGCATGGCGATGACCGCACCCACCATTGAGCCTGCCATGATGGTTGGGATGACGCGGATCGGATCGCCGGCGGCGAATGGGATCGCACCTTCGGTGATCCCGATCATGCCCATGGCCAGTGCCGCATACCCCGCCTCACGTTCTTCCTCCGCCCAGAGTTTCTTGCCGAGGAGCGTCGCAAGACCGAGACCGATTGGGGGGATGCAGATCGCCGCGGCCGCCGCGCCCATGACGGCGAAGTTCCCGTCCTTGATCATGGCCACGCCGAAGAAGAAGGCCACCTTGTTCACCGGTCCGCCCATGTCGAACGCGATCATGGCGCCGATGATCAGCGCCAGCACCACGCTGCTCCCCGCACTCATCCCCTTCAGCCATTCGGTGAGGAACGTCATGAAGTCCTTGATGGGCGACCCGATCACCTGGTACATGATGAACCCCACCACCAGAGAGGAGATCACAGGGATGACGAGGATGGGCATCACCGGACGGAGGTACGGCGGGAGCTTGATCTTCTTCAATCCAAGGACCACGCCGCCCGCGATGAGGCCGGCCACGATGCCACCGAGGAACCCGGCACCGACCTGATTGGCGATGTACCCGCCCACGAATCCGGCGACCAGGCCCGGACGGTCCGCGATGCCGAAGGCGATATAGCCGCCGAGTACGGGCACCAGGAAGGAGAACGCTGCCGCACCGATGTCCAGGATCATCTTCAGGAACGGTGCGTTGGAGAAGTCGGGACCGGTCGGGGTCATCGGCACGAATGCGATCGCGGTCGCGATCATGATACCGCCCGCGGCCACGAACGGGATCGCATACGAGACGCCGGCGAGCAGATAGCGTTTCACCTGTTCTGCTGGACTTGCCATGCTACCACCTTTCATCATTGTGTACGTGTACTTACCGCGCGCGGGAGCCCTGCGTGAACACCGCGCTCTTCATCCTGCTCGTCTTGCCGTCGCGCCCGATCGTGACCGCCTGCACCGTGGTGCTCGTCGCGATCGTGAACGGCGTCGTGTATGCCGGTGATGAAGCATCGGGTGCGCTGCCGTCCACCGTGTAGTGCACGGTGCCCGACGGACCGATCCTGCGGATGCGGACCTGCTGGCTGCCGCGGAACGTGCCGCCGGCGGGTTCGATGACCGGCGGGAAGACGATCGCTGCCATCCTCCCCCGCTCCTCGCGGTCGGCCTCGCTCCACTCTTTCATGGTCTCGGGATCGTCCAGCTCCGGCGATGCGAATAACGCATCCCAATTGAACCCTTCATCCAGCGGCGTCATCGCCTTCTCGGGATCGAAGATGTCCGTGTCCACGGGCGACGCGACATACGGCGTGAGGTCGGGAGTATCCATGAAGCAGTCCGCCAGATCGGCGACCGAAGCATCATACTGATTAAGGTACGGAACTCCAAGGACATTCCACATGGTCTTCATCAGACTGCCGAAACTCGTATGCACGTGGCTGACGTACCCCCGTTTCGCCCAGGGCGAGATGACCATCGCGATGCTCCGGTGCGCATCTACATGGTCCACACCCCCCTGCGGGTCGTCCTCGGTGACCAGGATAGCCATGTTCTTCCAGTAGGGGGTGTGCGACAGAAAGTCCACGAGCCGGCCCAGCGCCAGGTCGTTGTCCATCATATAGCTTTCCACCATCGGATACCCCGCCTCCGGGCGCACTCCGGCCCCGTGGTCGTTGGGGAGGTACACCGTGAGCACCTGCGGCATCGTTCTTCCATCACCCAGCCATCGGTTCCTGAACTCCTGAATGAACATGTCCATCCGGAACTGATCCGGGATCGCCATGTTCCAGGTCGGGAACAGATCGGACGACCGGTGATGGAGCGGCGCGGGCACGGGGTAGTTCACGGTATACCGTTCGCCCGTGTGCTTGAACGCCATGTCCTCGATCGTGTTCACCTGATCCAGTCCGAACCCGAAGTTGAAGAAATCGACGTTGTTCCGTTCGAAATGGTCCCAGAGCGTCCCCGCTTCGTTGAGGTCTTCGGGATACACGGCACCCGAAGAGCCGGTCATGGCCAGCACGCCGGGCGCGGTGGATACCGGCTTCGGGTCCCTGCCACCGCCATACGCGGACGCAACGTTCACTTCCACCCACTCATTCGGATATGTGCCTGCAAGCCACCGGTGCCCGTCGGCCGACACATCCGAATCACAATAGAAGTTATCGCAAACCGCGAACTGCCCCGCGAGTTTGTGATGGTTCGGCATCACGGCGATGTCGTGGAGCACCGGGCCGTTCGGAAGTTGGAGCGCGCGTCCGGTGCCGTACCGCGCGAGCGAGGGATCGCCTCTGCCGTTCGGCAACTGTCCGAAGATCTCGTCGTACGTCCGGTTCTCTTTCACCACATACACGATGTGCCTGATCGGCGAATCCTTCGCGCCCGGGAACATCGGGATCGGGTTCGCACGCCGCCACCGGAGCTCCGGTGCATCAGGTGCGAGGAACCGGAAATTGTTCTCTACGACCGTGCGGGTCTCCGCCTCGAGCGCCGCGTCGGTGGGAATGTCCATCACCGACACGGTGCCGTTCATGCGGCTTCCGATGTATGTCCCCCGCGGGTCCTTGTCCGCATCGCCGCCGCCGTTGGGGCCGCTGCCATATCCCTTCGCATTCGCAACGATGAGCTTCTTCCCATCGGCACTCACTTTCAGTTTGGACGGGAACCATCCCGCCGGGATGTGACCGATCACGCTGAGGGTCGCCACATCGATCACACCCACTGCATTGATCCCCGCCTCGGCAACATACAACCGCCGGCCGTCGGGCGCGAGCGCGAGTCCGAACGGGATCAGCCCGCGGTACTTCGCCATCCTCGGTTCCGGCGCGAGACGGATGTTCGTGACGACGCTGTCCACGCGCACGTCGATCACCGAGACGCAGTCATTGTTCCCGTTGCTTGCGAAGACGTACCGCTCGGTTGCCACCAGAGAGTTCGGACTGGCACCGCCGAGCGCCGGGATACCCTCGACGACCTCGCCGACGAGGAAGCCGGTCTTGACCTTCGACGTCACCTTCACTGCCTGCTCATCCCGGATGTCCACGGTCCACACGGAGAACGACTCCGGCACATTCGGGTCGCCGAGCCCGGGCACGTTCATGCTGTCGTTCACGATCCCTTCACGCATCTCCCGGGAACCGTAGGCGAAGGGCGGCTTGGCAAGCGATGTGCGGTGCGGGTCCTTCGGATCGAAACTCCTGATCCGCTCATACACGAACACACCCACGTTCGCCACATACGCATGCATACCGTCGGGCGAGAGCGTGATGCCGAACGGATAGCGACCGACCGGCACGTTTGCCACGACCCTGCGCGCAGCCGGATCGATGACGAGCATGCGGAAGTTCATCTGATCCACGGCGTACAGGCGCGTGCCATCCGCACTCATCACCATGTCGCCGATGTAGCTGTCGTCGTATGCCACGCCGTTCACCGGCACGTCGCAGAGGATCTCGCCCGTGCGCTTCCCGGTGATGCAGTCGATGATGTACACCCTCCCTTCCTGTCCCCCCGCCACGTACAGCGTCCGGTTGTCCGGCGCGATGGCAAGTCCCATGTACACCGACGCCAGGATGCCGGCATCGGTGCGGTGCCCTTCCGGCACCTGGTGCACCTGCGGCGCCGCGCCGGTGACGTTGCTGATGATGGTCACGGAGAACGGTCCGGTACCGGAGTTGGCGGTCACGGCGATGGACCCGTCGGGGCTGAGGACGAGTCCGTACGGATGCGGTGCCGTGCCGATCTGCGTGCCGCGCGGGGTGAGGATGCGGCCGTTGGGGATGACCGTCGCGCCATCCCGGTCGATCCGGGTGTACTCATTGCCGGCCGGTGCGGTGCTGACCCATGCACGGTCGGAGGCCGGGGTGCACGACCCCAGGACGAGCGCTATCACGCCCGCGAAGCCGATCGCTACATATGTTTTCATGAGGCACCTCTTCCTACAGTTGCAGCATTCTCGGGCTCGATCCCGCCCTCTCCCGCGTGACGGGATGCTCACGCCACCGGTCCTCGTTCCTTCATTCCGCCCGGCACAACCAACGGTTCTCCTGCCTTCACTTCATCGGGCAGGATCATGATTTGGCTCCCGTAACACAGAACATGACGACATGCTCACTCCGACGATGATCTTGGCATCACTTCATCGGGCAGGATCATGATTTGGCTCCCGCCAAACAGAACATGACGGCATGCTCACTCCGACGATGATCTTGGCATCACTTCATCGGGCAGGATCATGATTTGGCTCCCGCCAAACAGAACGTGACGGAATGCTCACTCCGACGATGATCTTGGCATCACTTCATCGGGCAGGGTCATGGAGTGGCATTGGTTGATGCAGTAGCCAAACAATCACCGCAGAACCCGACACCGCGGGTACGGATTCCTCCCGCGGTGTGAACAGTAGCGCACTTCCTGTGAACAACGGTGCCCGCTAGTGCGTGAGCATCGACGTCGGAATGATCTGACGGTCGAGCCCCGGACCGCTGATGCGCACCTCCAGCACATCCTCCGACCCCCGGTCGAAATGCGACACTGCGATGGAATACGTCCCCGCACGCAATGCCACGGCACCCGTCGCCTCGTGCGCCGAATGCAACCCGTCGTTGTCCACGATCTTCAGCGCACCGATGGACAGCGTCGCCCCGTCATCCGCATTCACCGCGAACGTGTAGATGCCGTCCTTCTGCACGGTGATGTAGCCGGAATACCGCGCCCCCCACTTGTCCTCGATGTGGTGCAACGGATATTCGAACCGCGGCACGACGGACCACCGGAGCGGGGTCATGCCTGTAAAATCGGGCACGTGCGACCATGTCCCTTCGAAATAGTCACACCGGAGTCCCTGCGCCCCCGGCTTGAGGCCGGTCATAGGCAGATACTCCGCCTTCACGAACGTGCCCGACGACACCGCACCGATGCGGCCGGCCGTGCCGAACACCGCGGCCATCACCTTCGCGCTCTTCGTGATGCGCACGGGATAGCTGTACGCCGGCGAGCTGAGCCGCGGCTCGCTGCCATCCAGCGTGTACCGGATCGTGCCGGTGCCGTTGGAAGATGCCAGGGTGAACGTGATCGCATCGGTGAAGGCAGTGCTCCCCGCCGGTGTGCCGATGATCACTACCGGTGCGGTCTCCGCGATCGGCATCGCCGCCCGCGTCGCCTCCAGCGGATTGGCCGCCACGCTTACCGCGAACACCCGCACGCGCGGATCGGACGGCAGCGTGAGCGTCGTGGTGCCGGGCTTCACCGGCAGTGCGATACAGTACATGGTGCTGAAGACATACGCAAGGTTCCGGTCCGCGGACCCGTCATGCGTGTGCGTGGCAATGAACGCTGCCTGCTGGGGCTTGGTGAATGCCGGCGTGAAGAACGGACTCTCGAGCGCCTCGCCGTTGATCCGGCCGAGGGTCATGCTCTTGCCGTTCAGCAGCGGACTGTCCCACTGTCCGCTCTGACCGATGCACCGCGGGATCACCACCGCGTGCGCGTCCGTACCGGTCTGTACCGTCACGTGCGCATCCTCCGTGGCCGCCGCAAGGAGATACACATGGTCGAATGTGCCCTTCGGTAAGCGCACGGCGTTCCCCTTCGCGAAGAGGAAGTTGTTCATTCCGGGGGCAGACGGACCGAGCATGAACTGTACCCCGCTGATGGTCAGCGACGGCGGGACGAGTTCGCCGGGGAATGTATGCCCCGCGCCGTCCAGATCGCCATCGGCGCGATGGGCATCCATGCTCATCCCATCGCCGTCGAATGCCAGCACAACAGGCTGCGAGGACGGCGTTGCTGCCGCCGGCTGTGGGGCGGCAAGCCGCACCGCGAACGTCTTCGGTGCATACGCACCGATCGTGCCGATCTTCAGCATGGTGTTCTCGAACGCGGCGGGACCCACCGGCTCTTCGGACGCATTCCATTCCGCGGCCGCGGTGAGCGCGGACGGAAAGGTGATCGCAACGTTACTCACCGGTTGTGCGGTCAGGTTGCGGAGACGCACGACGATCTCGTCGCTGTTCTCCGCGCGTTTCACCGCGGTCACCATCACCGCATCCGTGTTGCTCGCAAGCATGGTGAATGCCGTGCCGAGGGCACCGGCATGGCTGCCGGTCTGATACGCCATGAGCGGCTGGTTGAGTCGCGCGGCCTGCCACGCGACCTTGCCGTCCTGCCACGTGCCGGTATGGCCGTACAGCGCATACGTCACGTGGTGCGTGCCGAGGTCCAGCGCTGCCTGATCGCTGTAACCCGGCCCGGTCTCGGGCGTGTGCACCAGCGTCAGCCGCAGCGTGCTGTCGTCCGGTTTGTCCCATCCGTACCGGCTATCGTTCATGATCGCGACGCCGTACGAACCGTCCTTCGCATCCAGACCCGCCCACTGCTGTGCGGGCACTTCGTACAGCTTCGGCGTATTGTTGCCGCGCTCGATCACGCCCATGCCGAGGTCGTACACGGCCTTCTCGTTCTGCACGGCAAGCGGGAACGTCGCCTTCAACAATGTCTTCTTTGTATTCCAGTGAATGGTGGTGGCGAACACGACGCGCTCACCGGCCTGACCTGCGGCAAGACGCACCTTTTGCACGAACCGTGAGCCGTCCATGGTGCGGGTGATCTCCAGCCCCACCACTGCTGGACCGTTCTCCACGACCGCGACCGATGCCGGTCCGCCCACCGATGCGCGCGGCGGGACCGCAATAGTGTTCGGCATGATCTCCCACGCCGGCCACTTCACGGACTTATGCGCGAAGAGGTCGAGCCGTTGGGGACCTGCGAGCATTTCGCGGCGCGCGTTCTTGTCATAGATGCTTGCCACGTTCCCGGCATCATCGATCAGGATGCGGTACTGCGCGTTCTCCAGCGTGGTCTTCGAGACGCGCAATCCGGTCTGCAGTGCGGTGGGTTGTGTGGCCGCCTGCACGGCATACACGCGCATCCCGACGGGCGGAACGTTCGCCAGGAATGCGATCCGCGCCGTACGGCCATCCACGCCGAGGATCTGCGACGGCACTTCGTTCCCATCGGCGTCAACGACCTTCACCGCTTTCGGCGCACGGTCCGGGAAGGTGAATGTCCCTTCCACGAGGTCCTCGCGCTGCTGAGAGAGCGGGTTGTACACGACCACCGGTATTCCAGCCACATCGGTCTTCATGCCCGCCGCCAGCGATCCCACCGCGGAAGTCGTGATCGCGGAGAAGTCCTTGATCGAGAGAAGCTCATCGTTCCACGAGAACGTGTATGCTTCGGGAATGCTGGTGCCGGTGAGGTCGTCGTGGAACTGGTGCCAGAGGAACCTCTTCCAGCTCGTGGTCAGTCGCTCGGCCGGATACGGGAGTCCCCCGGCCCAGGCCGCTGCAACGGACGCCCGCTCGGCGGCGTCGCCGAGGAGTTCGTTCCGGCGGTTCCAGACCTTCATGGCAGCCTGCGAGGTATAGCAGCCGGTGCCATGCGTGGACATCACCAGCTCCCCTTTATAATGAGGGAGCTTCGCGGCGATCTCCGGCGTCACCTCACGGGCAACGGAATCCGCCGGCGCGCTGATGACCCGGACCGGCCCGTTGCCGTTCATCCCCCTCATGAGCCAGTCCACCGACAGCGAATCCGGCGAGCCGCCGATATCGCCCGTGCCGAAGTACTTGTACCCGCGGTAGAACCCGGACCGGTTCCCGAGGGAGTCGATCACTTTCAGCCACTGCTGGCTGGTGCTCAGGTCCTCGCGGATCTCCGCGCCGTAGTCGCCGGGGTTGACCGTCGCCACGACCTGTGATCCGTCCACGCCTTCCCACATCCCGATATCGAACGGTACGCCAATGAACGATCCCCAGGTGAGCTTCTGCGTGCTGAACGCCGAGAGCCCCGCATGCCGCTCGATGGTGGGCAGCGCATACCCGAACCCGAAGCAGTCCGGAAGGTAGATGTCCACACTCGACTTCCCGAATTCCTTCTTGAAGAGTCCGTTTCCGTACAGCACATGCCGGAAGATCGATTCCGGCGAAGGGATGTTCACGTCGCCCGCGTCGTAGCTGCTGCCGGTCACGTTCCACTGTCCTGACGCCACAAACCCGCGCATGCGCTCGTAGTCGGCCGGGTAGTACTCCTTCATCAGCTCATACCGGAACGCGCCCTCGAAGCTGAACCGGTACGCGGGATACGTTGCGAAGAGACGGAAGTTGTCGTGCAGCGTGTTCTTGATGTATTCATCGATGGTCGTCTGGATCGTCCACCGCCACTGCGTATCGAGGTGCGCCGTACCGACGACGTGCAGCGTGCGGTCGGGGGACGCTGACCGTGCCGGCGGATGTGCCGTGGTCTGCGCGTGCGTCGGGGTGAACGAGAACAGGAGAAGAGCGAAGAGCAGACCGGGAGTGATAGGGATGGAGTGACGCCGTTTCATAGGGATGGTCCTGTACTGATGTTGAGCACTGCGTCCCGCGTTGCGGGATGATGATGCAGCATGCGGCCGGTCAGCGCCGGTAATCGTCCGCGTACCGCGTGATGTCCTCCTGCTGCCAGTTGCCGAAAGCAACCTCGAGCACACGTACACTCTTCTCCGCCGTGCACGACAGCCGGTGCTTCTCGTTCGCGCGGATCCAGATCTCGTCGCCCGCGCGGCACACCCGTTCCTCCTCACCCACCTGCACCACCGCGCCGTCGTCGATCACGATCCACAGTTCGCCGCGGCCGCTGTGCGACTGCAAACTGAGCCGCTGTCCGGGGAGAACGGTCATCATGCTGACCGTACATTCCTTGTTATGCGCATACTGTTTGAACGATCCCCACGGGCGCTCGACATAGCCGGGTTCCGGCTTCTCCGTGGGGATCGGTTTCGTCACATAGTCCGTCATGCCTTCGTTCCTCTCCGGACCATCGCCGGTGCGCCGTTCCGCTCGACGACGATGGAGGTGAAATTCTTTCGCGCGATGGTGGAATAATCATGTCCCGCCTTCGCGGGGTAAATGCCGATATACGTCAGCGGCACTGTACCGGTGTTCATGGTGCGGTGGGCGGTGCGGCCGGGAACATACACCACCTTGCCCGCACCAAGCGGCACCATGCGGCTGTTCCCACCATCTTCATCCTCGAGGAGCATCACCCCCTCGCCCGCCAGACCGCAATACACTTCCGCAGCCTCGCGCCACGAGTGCAGATGTCCCTTGGTCATGTAGTACTCGTCCCCGATCCGCCCCGGCATGATCATTCCCACGCCGTAGTGCAGGTCGCCGTCGCCGGCACCGGGCTCCACACCCGCCACCGTATAGATGAGCGGGTTGCCCGCGGCGGCGGCCTGTTCGAACGCGGCGGCATCGTGGAAGCACCTGCGCAGATCGTGCAGAAAACGTTGCGTCAGCGGCGCGCCGTCCATCCTGCCCGTGGCCGGATCGAACGTCGCCAGGATCTTCTCAATGTCCTTCATCGCCCGTCCGTACGAATGCCTTGATGGTGCCGCAGGTCTTCCCTTCCGACGGGCCGTGCGGACGGATCGTATACACGCCTACCGATGCCGGGATGATGAAGGTCTCGGCGTAATGCACAACGAACGGCTCGAAGGCATGGGTCGGACTTTCCACGATCGCTTCCTCGCCTTCAATGAGGTTGAGCACGTTCACGCCGCCCTTTGTATCGTGCGGCGCCATGCCGGAGAACCAGTGCCGGCGGGTCTCGATGAACTCGCGCTCGTGCAGGCCCGTGCGCTCCTCGCGCCATCCGTGTCCACTGCCCAGCACCTGCGTCACGTTCACCAGGTTCTTCTTCACCCATGCCGTGGTACGGTCCCACTGGATGTTCGCCAGACCGTGATTCAGATGCACCGGCCGCGGCTTGCCATCGAGCCCCAGGCGTGCCCAGTCCCACATCTTGAAGGTGAAGATGTACGGCGTTGCGCTGATCTCCAGCACCATCGAGTTGGCACCGGAGCAATGGACGGTGCCCGCAGGAATAAGAAAGTGATCATGCTTCTTCGCAGGCCAGCGGTTCGCGTACTTCTCCGCATCGAAGATGAAGCCGCCTTCCTGTGCCTTGCGCAGGTCGGTGGCCATCGCGTGTCTATCGATGCCTTCTTTCAGACCGAGATAGACAGTGGCATCGGGTCCGGCATCCAGCATGTAGTAACTCTCGTCCTGCGTATAGTGCATCCCGAACTGCTGCTGGATGTATTCCGTGAGCGGGTGCACCTGGAACGACAGGTTGCCGCCGTCCATCGTGTCGAGGAAGTCGAACCGGATCGGGAACTCATCGCCGAAGCGTCCATGCACCGCATCGCCGAGCAGCTTCCGGGGCTGATCGAACACAAGGTTGATGGACGGGAGCTCGATCACCGCGCCGCCGATGCCGAGGAGGAGGCTGTTCTCTTCCGGCACGCAATCGAAGCACCAACCGAAGTTCTTCACGGAGCGGTCGAGGTCGCACACGTCCTTCATCCACTGCCCGCCCCACGGAGCCGGATCGAAGAGCGGCACCACGCGGAAGGGATGCGTAGCGGCGTGCTGCAGTCCGCTCCGTACGGCGCCGCCTTCGGCGAGCTTGGGTTCATCGGCCACGTGGGTGTCGAGCATATAGTCCCACCGTGCGATCAAGGGACGTTTCCAGCGGTCGCATACCCGCCAGTCCACGAAGAACGCGCGCTTGTACTGCAAGCCCGCGGATGCCGTTGCGTTCGCAACGCCGAGGTTGGACGATGCATTGCGCCGGTAGCGGAGCTGTGCCTCCCACCGGGCGAGGTCGGCATAGACCAGCACATCGCCGTCGGCGATCATGCGGGCGCCGCACCCAACGATGAGCACGAGCCCGTTCTGTACAGCGGCAACCCTCTGTTGCATCGCCTGCACGGCAGCGGGATCGAAGAACTGCGGCAGCGTGAGGTTCGTGAGATAGCCGAAGACCGGATCGGGGCCGCCGAGGAACGGCGCCACGAGGCGGTCGATCGCATCGGGCGGGAGCATGGCCGTGCGTGCATCCAGCGTGAGGACGGGGGCAAGGCGCGACTCGAGTTCGCGAAGGACAGCATCCTCATCCACGCCACTGTAGCACTCCACAACCAGGACACGCTTTGACGATGTGGTCGGGCCGGTCGCAGCGGAGAGTTGCCGCGCGATCGCCTCCCAGCCGGTCCAGCTCAGGCCGTCGGTCGAGGGGACTTCAATACAGGGATACTTATCGTAGCCGGTCGTTCGCATGCTCACCATCACTGTGGAAACTGGTCCTGAAGAAGCCATTCGCCCGCCACCAGCGCCGCCGTATCGCCCAGCGCCGTTGGAACGATCGTCACCTTCCCCCACGGCGTGTTCGCGTGCCGCTCCACGTAGGAGCGCACCGCCGGGAGGATCACATCGGCGCTCGCCATGATGCCGCCGCCGATCACGAACAGCTCGGGGTCGTACACATGGATCAGGCTCACCGCGAGCGACGACCAGACCTGCAGACTGTGTTCGCGTACCGCGAGTCCGCACGCGTCGCCTGCCGCCGCGGTGCGGAACACTGCCGCGAAATCCAGCAGCTCTTCGCGTGCCAGCGCGCTGCCGGGGAATGCCGGATGCGCGCGGGCGACGGCCGCGAGCACCTTTGACGACGCTTCCGATTCCGCGCAGCCGATGCTGCCGCAGGGACAAGGCGTGCCGCCGTACTTCACCGTGATATGTCCGCCGAGGATCCCGGCCTGTCCGTGCACCCCGCGCACGAGGCGGCCTTCCATCACGGCCGATACCCCGAGGCCGGTGCCGAGCGTGATCATCACCATGTTGTCGCAGCCGCGTCCGGCACCCGCGCGCCATTCGCCGATGCAGGCCATGCGCGCATCGTTCTCGATCGCAAGCGGTTTGCCGAACTCCTCCCGGGCCCACGCGCGCAGGTCGAGGGTCGGCATGTCGCGGAACCGTCCGTATTCGGCGAGGATGCGCCCCGTTCTCACGTCCACGATGCTCGGCACCGACATGCTGATGCCGCGGACAGACTCCAGCGGCACGTCGTTCATGCGGCAGATCCCGCGCAGCGCCGCGGCGAGGTCCGGGAGCCGCATGGCAAGCGGCCCTTCCGAGCGCGACGGGATGCTGTCGTGCGCGAGCACTTGGCCGTTGTCGACGATGCCGAATTTGATTCGGGTGGCGCCCGCATCACAGACCAGGACGGGCATGCGTCAACCCTTCAGCCACGAATGTTCGATCTCTTCCAGTGTGCGGCCCTTGGTTTCCGGCACCTTGAGGATCGTGAAGATCAACCCCGCGAGCGCACAAAGGCCATAAATATAGAACGTGTTGGCCGGGCCGATCCCTTCCACCAGCATGGGGAAGGTCTGCGAGACGATATAGTCCGCGCCCCAGAGGAAGAGTACCGCGATCCCCATCGCCTGTCCGCGCAGCCGCGTGGGGAAGATCTCGGAGATGATCACCCACGTCACCGCGCCGGTGGATGCCGCGAAGCCGATGAGGAAGACGATGATGGCGGCGAGGAGGACGTACGGGTTGCCCTGCATATGATAGAGTGTGCCCACGAGGGCGAGCGCGGCGACCTGCACGCTCACGCCGATGACCAGCAGGGTCTTGCGGCCGATCTTGTCGATGAGTGCGATCGCTCCGAACGTGGCCAGGAGGTTCACGCAGCCGAGGATCACGGTGCTGAGGAACGCCTGGTCGGCGCCTGCGCCGGCGGTCTTGAAGAGTTCGGGGCCGTAATACATGATGGCATTGATGCCGCCGAACTGGCTGAAGATGGCGAGGAGGATGCCGATCATCATCGCGGTGCCGAAGCCGCCGCGGAAGAGTTCGGACACCTTGCCCGATTCTTCGCCGAGGGCCTGTTCGATCTGGTTGAGTTCGCGTGCGGCGGCCTCTTTGCCGCTGATGCGGGCGAGGGTCACCTCCGCTTCGGCGCGGCGGCCGCGTTTCATGAGCCAGCGGGGGCTTTCCGGAAGCGGGATCAGCATGAGTCCGAAGAGGACCGACGGGAGCACGAGCACGCCGAGCATCCATCGCCAGCCGTAGGCGGTATTCCAGGATTCCGTCATGCCGTTCACGATCACGTCGGGCTGCGCGGTGCCATACTGCTGGATGAGTAGGTTCACGAAGAACGACACCAGAATGCCGACCACGATGGCGAGCTGATAGAGCGAGACGAGGCGGCCGCGGCTTTTCTCCGGGGAGATCTCCGCGATATAGAGCGGCGAGAGCACGGACACGGCGCCGATCGCGAGTCCGCCGAGGAGCCGGCTCCAGGTATAGAGCGTGAGATCGGGTGCGAAACCGGAGCCGATCCCCGAGAGGGCGAAGATCGCGGCGCAGACGAACAGCATAGGTTTGCGTCCGAACCTGTCGCCGAGGGGACCGCCGACGGCGGCGCCGACCATGCAGCCGATGAGGAGGCTGGAGGCCGCCCAGCCGGTCATGTCGGCCGCGAGGTGGAAATGTTCTTTCAGGAACCCGATGGCTCCCGAGATGACGGCCGTATCGTAGCCGAAGAGGAGTCCACCGAGTGCGCCGCTGCCGGCGATCAGTGCGAGGTACGCCGCGGAGCCGCGGTCGGCTGTGTCATGGTGCATGGGTCAGGTTCCGGAGTTGGAAACGAGGACAGTTACAGAATATCCCGCGAATTCCGTCAAAATGCAAACTTTTCAGGGAATGGACGGCAGAAATTATGGATGGATGTCGCATTCGTAGGGGCGGTCTGAATACTCCGACTGTGTGTACCTGGCCTTTGTAGGGGCGGTGCATGC
>JAUQWO010000067.1 GCA_030835135.1 Bacteroidota bacterium | reverse complement strand
CCGCCCGGGCGGAGCGCGATGGGAGCCGACACGATGGATCCATCGTCGGCGCGTGCCGATCCCTGTGCCGGAGGCATCAGGCCGATGGCAAGGGCGGCGTTCCCCGAGATCGTGGCCAGCAGAGCGCCGCTGCTCACCGTGGACGTGGACGGGAGCGACAGTCGGACGCGGACGGTGTCGGGTCCGGCAATGTCGGCACCTTCCAAGAGGATGCGCCGGAGGAACGTGCCGCCCTCCGCGAGGGCAAGGAATGACTCCGTAACGCGAATGCCACCGGCCCACCACCGTGCTTCCACCGTCGGTATCCCGTTGGTACGAACCCAGCGGACCTGCGTGGTGTGCGGCACCGCGGTGAAGCGGGTGCCGGCGAGCATCAGTTCGAGGGCGCTCGATGTGCAGTTGCGTCCATGCTCGTAGTTGAACGCGCGCTCCTTGCGGAGCGTCTGACACGGCTTGTTCGCGTCGAAGAGGAGATATGTGACGGCGGGTTGCGTCCCTGCCGTGTTGCTCTCGATGATCATGCGCGCGTTGCCGCTGCGCAGGATGAAGTATTCGCGGCCTGGCGCAAAGGCGTTGAGGAACTGATCCTCCTGTCCGCGGACGGGCGAAGCGATGAGGACGATGACGAACAGGATCCAATGAGAACGCAGGGTAGTGGAGGACGTGTGCCGGGTCATGGATGAACCGCCGAAGATGTCAGGAATGGAATGGTGGAGTTGTACACCTGACCGGAAACTAGGGAATGGCGAGTGAAGATGCAATGCGCGGTTGATGGCTGTCACAGGAGAAACCCGTGTGGCGTGACGTGCGCACCGCCCCGGCCCCGCGACGGTTGATTCTCTCTGTTCCCCTCACTACTTTTCGTCAGAGTCTGCAGGGGATCTCCTGACTCTGACCCACCGTTTCGGAAATCCTGTCAGTGGCGTGTAGCAGTATCAGGGGCCCGGCAGGCCGCGGGCCCGGGGAGCGCGGTCGTTTCGCGACCGCCAGGCGTGACCGGCCCCAAACCATTCACCGGACGATTGCTCAGGACCATCCGGATGCACAGAGATGAGCCTCCTTGCGTGGACGCTTACACGAGTCTGATCGTGAGCGCGTACCAGCGCTACCGCCCATTCTGGATCAACCTTGGGCGTACCGCGAAACTCCCGACGGAAGAGGCGGAGGACATCCTCCACGCGATCATGGGGTCGTTGCTTGCCCGGAGGGATGTCGGGTTCGAGTCCATCGCACATGTGCGTAACTACGTGGCCCGCGCGATGCTGAACCGTGCCGGTCAGGCATATCAGCGTGGCCAACGGGTGTGTGAGTTCGATGAAGGTTCGACAGGGATCGGCCTCCTCGAGTCGACGGGCGATGTGGCGGGCCTGGAGCAGAAGGAGGAGCGTGCGGCACTGAAGGCGGTCCTGCAATCGATGAGTGAACAGGATTACCAGATCGTGAAGCTCCGGTTCTTCTCTGGTCTGACTTTCATCGAGATCTCACAGATCGTCGGTGCGCCGGTTTCGACCCTGAAGAGCAGGGAGGATGCGGCACTGAAAAGGATTCGCAAGTTCTTTGCGGAGCGTGGCCTATGACGACAGGAGGCGGTGAGCTCAACGCTGTCCGGCGCGGTGGAGGCGGGCAAGGGGATGACCATTCACTTCTTGTGGAACTGGCGCATGGACGCCTGAGTGCCGATGAAGCGCGGCAACTCCTTGACCGGGTGGCTGCGGACGATGAACTGTCGAAGGAGCTGGATCTCATCATCCTGATGATGGGTGAAGGGATGCGCGAGGAGCGTCCGACACGGTACGATCAGACGAAGGAGCGGGGACGTACACTCCGGGAGGCTGCCGGACCGGGGCTCGTGCTCCTGCGCGTTGCGGCCGTGCTCCTGATGATCCTCGGTGCGGGGAAGTTGATCGATGGTGCCCTGGCTCCGCCGTACGCGCACCTTGCGCGGATGGATGCCGGAGAACTGCATTTGCGCATTCGGGACGGGTCGACCGCGGAAGTCGCAACGATGCGCGCGTATCTCTATGAGGGTGAATGGGAAGAAGCTGTCCGGCGTGCTGATTGGTACCTTGCCGTGCATGCCGCCGCACCGGAGCGGCCAACGGTATACATCATACGCGCGGCGGGCTTCCTCATGGGGGCCAGAAAAGACTTCGTGGGCCTGGGCCTTCATTACGACCGTTCCCTTGTGGACAGTGCGCTGGCGGCATTGGACAATGCGCGATCGGGCATGCCATCACCCGGTGAGAGCGAACAGATCGCCTGGTTCGAGGCGAGGTCATTCCTGATGAAGGGCGAGCCGGATGAGGCCCGGACTCGATTGCGACGGATCGTGGAGCATGGCGGCGTCTTCGTGCCGGACGCGCGCCGCATCCTCGCAGTATTGGACGCGCGACGGTAGACCGGCATGCGGATCATCCTGAGCCTCGCCATCCTCCTGATCGGTGGTCTTGCGACCGCCACATGCGCCGTTGATGAACGCGCCGTTGCCATCCGTCGCCTGCTGGGCGAAGGCCGATGTGATGAGGCCTTCCTCACAACCCGCAGGATCATCGATTCGGTCCCCGACCGGGCATCATTCTATGCTCTCCTCGCTGAAGCGGGTCAGTACGCGGGTCGGGAACACGAAGCGGATTCGATCCTGGGGGCGTGCGTACGGAAGGGATGGAATGTGGGAGATGCGGTCAGCGCCATGGCGTGGCTCGATGTGCACGGCGCACGGTGGATGGAAGCTTACGCCCATTTTCAGACCGCACTCGAGTATGGCGGCAATCGTTATCTCGCGTATGCCGGGATCCAGGAAATGCATGAGAAGTTGCATGGGCGGGATGCCGCGATCTCTCATCTGCTCGCGCTGACGCATGATCACGACAGAGCGGGACCGGTGTGGTATGCGATCGCGCTGGCCTACTGGAGTCAATGGGATCTCACCAAGGCACGCAACGCGATCGAGCAGGCACGACGGAGCGGTCCGCCCGATCCCCGGGTCGAGTCGCTGCATCTCGCGATCCGCTGTGCGGCGGGGCCGGACATGGATGGTCTCCGTCTCGTAGACCGGGCCACCAGGGATGCCCGCGCCCGGGGCGATTGGGAAGGGATGGCATTCCTGCAATGGGTCCGGATGAGCGCACTCGCGGTCTCGGCAATGCCGGACTCCGCAGCGGTGCAATGCCATGAGGCCTTGCGCATGGTGGAGGATCTCGGAATGCTCGAGTGGCGGGGGCAGTTCCTCCTGCAGAGCGGCCGTGATGCAGCCGGACAGGGTGATATCCGCCGCGCTCTCGCGGCGACGGACTCCGCCGCGGAGCATTTCCGACGGGCCGGTGCATACGATGGGATCCTTGCGGCGTACGCGCTCCGTCTCGACCTTCTTCTGGAATCGTTCCGGTATGCCGAAGCGCTCGACTACTGTTCGCGCATGCTGCTGCAATTGGACGGTCGGGCTGACCCGCGGCTTCACGCGGGCGCCGCGATCGACGCGGCCTGGATCCTCTCGAGGATCGGGGGGCAACGGATCGCGATCGTCCTTGGGATCCAGGCGGAAAGCACGCTCGAGAACATGCTGTTTGCTTCCCATGACCGATGCCGGCTCAATACAACGCTGGCGTCGATCCACTCCTCCATGGGAGACTCCGCCCTTGCCATGCGGTATGGCCGGACAGCCTTGCGCTTCGCCGGATCGATGGGTTCCGACCGCGACCTGACCGGCAATTGTGAAGGTGTCCTCGGGGAGATCCAACTCCAGTGCGGGAATGCACGGGCTGCCCGCATGCACTTCCAGCGACAATGGGCGCTGGGCCGCGATTGTCAGGATACGGGCGAGCTGCGGAGCGCAGCGCTCGCGATGGCGCACACATACGATGTGCGCACCGGGACCCGGTCCGCGGCGGCGTGGGCGTCAATCGCGCTGGAACATGCCACGCAGACAGGCGACCGGTTCTCCGAAAAGAGATCCCGGATCCTGCTCGGCCGGATCGCTGCCATCCGGCGAGACACCGTCCGCGCCCGAGCGGAATTCGAACGTGCGTTCGCATGTCTGGAGGACGTGCGTCGTCTGCGCTATCTCTGCTCTCTGACCCACGAGATGCGGTCATGGTACATCGCGCAGCACGCAGATCTGGCCGACGCCTTCCTCGCCGTGGGTGCCGTGCGGCTCGCTTCGGCGATCATGTCCCGGGCGCGCGAAGATGTGCTGACGCCGGTGGTTCCTTCCCGCCCGGACCTTGCGGGCATTGCCCCGGATGACCTCCGCTCCCTGGACCGTGCCCGCCGCTCCACGTCCGCTCTCGTGCATCGCACGATGCTGCGGGGATCACTGGATGATGTCGCATTCTCCGACTCGGCATTCCGTGCGCTGTGCACATTCTTTACGGATGCGCTCCCCCGGTTCCTCAGGTGGGATGATGTGGTGCGACAGGGATATCAGGAGCACGTACCGGGGGGAGATGATCGTGCGGACCCTTGCGTGCGCGTCGGTGCGGACGAGGTCGCGATCGACTTCGTGTACGGCTCCGACGAGACGACCGTGATGGGGATGACTCGTGACACCGTGACGTTCTGCCGGATCCCTGTTGGCCGATCCGGATTTGCCGCGCTCGCGCGGAGGATCACGGGTGGGGAGGATGCGCATGCTGGAGACGCGGATCCGACCTCTCCGGCCGGAAAGCTCACACACACACTGGAGCCGGTGCTCCTGATGGTTGACCGGATCGCGGGCAGCCGGGATCAGCTTGTGGTGATCGGGGACGGTCCTCATACACTGATCCCATTCGAATCGTTGATGGATCTTCGTGCCGCCGCGCCCCGGCGACGATTGATCGACCGGTTTGCCGTGGTGTATCGACCGGCTCTGACATCGGCCCGGAGCGGGGGGGCCTTGCCACGCGCGAACAACGGCAGGGTCCTTGTGGTGGGTGACGTGGATCTCCCGCTCATGGAGCCGCGTCTTCCAGGGATCCCCGGAGTCTCGACGGGTGAGGAACAGCATGCGTCCGGATTGATGCAGCCTCTACCGGGCACGGTGCGGGAGATGTCCCTCGTTGAGGACCATTTCGGTTCACGCGTGGATATCCTCTGGGGGGCGGATGCGACGGATGTGCGTTTCTGCGCAAGTGCGCCCGGCTATTGGATCATTCATCTTGCGACGCATGGGGCTGCGCGGTCTCCGGGCCGGAAGGAGCACGCCCTGTATCTTTCGCCATCGACCGGTTCCGACGGTGATCTTGGTCCGGAGGACATCCTTCCCCTCGAGTTGCAGGGGTCGCTTGTGGTTCTTCCGGTATGCTATGCAGGGCAGATGAGTCTGACGGAAGATGTGGAGAGCATCGCACACGCGTTCCTGGAAGCGGGGGCCGGTACCGTCCTTGCGGCGAGGTGGAGTGTTGATGATGATCTTGCGGTGGAGTTCCTCGCCGCGTTCTATGGTGCACTGGCGAAAGGGGAGACGAAAGGGGATGCGGTGCGGAGCGCGATGCAGACGATGATCGCCCGTGGCCACCACTCGTACCGGGTGTGGGCTGGTTTCCAGCTGTACGGCGATGGTGGCGCGCTCGTGGTGCCTGCTGTTGCCGGGAGCACGGGCGGCTGGGATCGGTGGTTGATCCTGCTGGGGTGCGCGACGGTGATCTCTGTCGTGGGCGGATATATATGGAGGAGATGGCGCCTGTCGCGCGTCACATCACGATCGTGAAGGGCGCCACGGCGAATCCGAGTGCCAGGATCACGAAGCAGGTCCATCCGATGGCCGTACGCACCGGGCCCGGCGGCGTATCGTCGCGCAGGGGCACGGCCGCCATCATACGTCGTTTCTTGCGCTCGAAGACGAAGTAGAGCATCCCTGCCCAGAACAGCCACCCGCTCCATCCGTAGGTGTCAGGCAAACCCACCAGGGGGAGGAATCCCAGCAACCCGATCAGTGCCAGCAGACCGAGAACCGAGCGGCTGATGATGCGCGATCGGTCGCCGAAGAGCGCCCGCGTGATGTGCCCACCGTCGAGCTGTCCGACAGGCAACAGGTTCATCGATGTGATGAACAGCCCGAACCATCCGACACACAGGAAAGGATAGTGGTACACCTCGTTCAACGGAGGGACGAACGTTCCGGGTGACGGCGTGAACGATCGCATGAGATCGTACAGCAGACTCGAACCGAAGGCGAGGCCATCGGTCGGGATCGCCGGGAGTCCGCGGTACAACGGATGGATCGTGTACAGGTACTCGATCGACGGCAGGGTGCGGAATCCGATGTACAGATACGCAACGCTCACGATGAATCCTGCGATCGGCCCGGCTGCGCCGATATCCAGCAGCGCGCGACGGCTTGGCACACGGGAGCGCAACTGAATGACAGCACCGAGAGTGCCGAAGGGGAAGACCGGTACAGGTACGAGGTGCGTGGGGAACGGCAGGAAGAAGGGAAGTGTCGCGTCCACGCCATGCACGCGCGCGGCGACATAGTGTCCCATCTCATGACTCAACAGCATGAAGAGCAGGAGGGTCGCGTACAGCAGACCCTCCTGCAGGTTCAGCAATTCCAATGGATCCAGGTTCAGCCATGCCACACCCGCGAAGGATGTGGTAAGGAATGTCAGGAGGAACAATCCGATGTGGATCAGGAGTTGCTTCAGCGGCATGACGAACGGGAACACCACGTGGGAGATATGGAGTAAGGAGACAGCATAGCACCTGAAGAAAGTATGCGGAAAAAGCACGTCATGCGCAAATTCCGCACACTGTCTCATGCACGCGGGTCAGGTACTCCTTGTCCCGTGGTGAACTCCTGGTCCCTGCAGTTGCAGCGAAACGCTCGCGCAACTACGGACGCGGAGAATCCGGCTTGCCGACCGGTACGCCGCTGGTCTTCTCGGCATCCGGGCGCGGAGAATCGGGCTTGCCAACGGGCACGCCGCTCGTCTTCGGGCGCGGGGAATCCGGCTTGCCTACCGGCACTCCGCTTGCAAACGCAATGGCTGCGTTCGTTGCGGCAACGGCAAGGATCGTGATGGCGAGTGAGCGGAAACGACGTGCGTTCGTGGACATGACTCCTCCGTGAGTTAAGTCGGTGAATGTGTGGTTCGTGGTGAGTAGAGTTTTCATTCTTCTCGGGATCCGCATGTGCGGATACACACGTCCCTGGGGCGATCGTCGCCAGTCACGGGGCGAGAGGGTACACGTGTGCTATGGCGTCTGTACTACTTTATAAGGTAGACTGGGGCGAACCGTCGAAGCAGGAACCGGGGAAGTGACCCTTGAGATTGCCTCCCCCCTGTGGAACACGAAGGTGCGTATAGGCATCCATATGGATACGAAATATAGCCAACCGCACAGGATTTGTCAAGGCAATTCTGAAAAAGCGGCGAAAAGGCGCCACATTTCGCCGTTTACACTCTCGTTATCATGTGGCATCAATGTTGTTTCTCTACGAAATCCCACCGATATTCAATGTGATACATAGCACAATTCTACGCTGATTGAAGGTTTTTTGCGGATTGCTCTTGACTGCAAGGGGGTGGCTACCTATATTTGCCCAGGAACGGTGAGATGAAAACACAATTCTCCATATCGCTTCGCAAGATCCTCTGGATCTGGGTAGCACTTGTTGCGACCTATGCGACTGCGCTCCTCACGCTGCCGCACAAGGAGGTGGAGCTGTCGCTCTTCGTGGTGACCTCGTTCCAGGCTCTCCTGGCGCTGATCTCCTTTGCCATCATGCGGCATGAACCCTCCACGAAGAACAAGTTTATTTTTGCGAACTTCGGCGTGTTCTTTTCGATTGCGATCATCGGGTGGGTCGGTCCATTTGTGGGGAAGGGTCGCGTCCTGTTCACCGAAGCCGCGAAGGCGAACCATTACTTCGAGCAGTATGTCGGGTACGGCGCCTATGGCTTCTTCCTGGCATTCGCGATCGTGTATCTTTCCGTCGACACGCTCTTCAGGGATTTCAAGACCGCGCAAAAGTATTTCATCGCCCTGGCGATCGTCGGCACCTTCTTCGCCACCTACTTCAACGGATTCCTGGTCGATCCCGAGTATGCGTACACGACGCAGGACACCCGTGACTGGAAGCAGATGGACAATGCGCTGATGGATTTCAAGAACGCGCACAATGACGTGGAGCCGACACCAGCACAGCTCGCCGAGCGGACGAACCTGTTCGTGTACCGGGATGGTGTCGAGGTCGCGACGCTCTATAATGATGCACGTCTGGCGAGGGTGGAGGAACTCTTCCCGTATCTGGAAGGCGACAACTACCTCATGCTGCTCTGGAAGCCCGCGCACTCGTATATGATCTTCATGGGCGTCCTGACCGTCGGATTCATCCTGCTCTTCTTCGGCTACCAGTACATGCGGGACCCGCCCCAGGGAGCCTACATCGAGAAGATGATGTTCCTCTTCCTGCTGTCGACGAGCATGGAGATCCTGCACCATGCCAGTCTGGTGAAACTGCTGGAGTGGAACGTGTTCGCGGAGATCCTCGTGGCCGGACAGTATGCGACGTCGGTGGTGTGCTTCCTGATCGCCGTCTTCTTCGCTCTTCGTCTCCGCTTCATCATGTCTGTCAAGGGGGAGTTCTACGAGACCGAACTCGAGGCGCGTCCGGCCGGGATCACCCGGTGGCGCGACGCCTTCGACACGATCGTCGTGGAAAGTTTCTTCAACCGGAAGGTTGTCCACGGACGGCTCTTCGCCCTTTACGAACGTCCGAAATCCGACGCCGGGAATTGATCAAACTACTACGGAAACCGTATGGAACCAAAAGAACATAAGGGCAACGACGCAGGCAAGGGGAAGCATGCCTTTGAATACCCGATCGTTGGGAAATCAAGGGCGGTCGATGCGCTCGTGAAACAGATCTCGGTCCTGGCAAAGTCGCGCCGCGATGTGGTCATCGTCGGCGAAGGCGGCGTCGGCAAGGGGGCTGTCGCGAAGAACATCTACCTCCATGGCAAGCCTGTGGGCAGCGACGGACCGTTCCTGTCCGTGAACATGTCCGTGGCTGATGACCAGGAGCTGGAACAGATCCTCTTTGGCGGCGATCGCGGATTGCAGACCGCCGCGGGCGCACCGAAAGCATCCGTGCTGGACCTGCTGCCGCGCGGCACACTGCTGATCGAGAACCTGGAGGATGCTTCCTTCCGCAGCCAGATGAAGGTCCTGTCCTTCATCAATGAGCGGAAGTCCAGACGCGCGGAATCTGCCGCGGCGGGCGACCTCCGGGTGATCTTCACCCTGAAAGCCGAGCCTTCGGTGCTCCTCGACCAGCGCAAGCTGCTCGATGAGCTGTACGCGAAGATCAAGGACCTCGACCGGGTGGATATCCCGCCGCTCCGCCAGCGTCAGGAGGATATCCCGCTGCTGGTGAAGCACTTCACCGCGGAGATCTGCCGTGAGATGAACATGCCGGAACTGGCCATCGATATCAATGCCGTCGACGTGCTCGTGCGCCAGCCATGGCGCGAGAACGTGCGCGAATTGAAATCGGTGATCGACAAGTGCGTGCTCTTCTCGACGGACGGACGGTTCGTGTTGCCGCCGGAGTTGCTGGACGAGAAGACCGAGGTGGTGAAGATGATCAACAACATCATGGCCGGCCAGGAGTTCGTTCTGGACAAGTCGCTGGACGTGATCGAGAAGGGGATCATCGAACGCTCCCTCGAGAAGTTCGGCTTCAACCAGTCGAAGGCCGCGCAGTTCCTCGGCATGACCGAACAGACCTTCCGGTACAAGCTGAAACGCCTCGGCATCGCGAGTGCCCGCACGCGGTCCTAACGTGCGGCCCCTCACGAGGCCCTGAACATACCAAGGGCGTCTGCCCCGTGGACCGGGACAGACGCCCTTTCTCTTTCCTTCCCTGCCTGCGGACCCGCCGGGGTGCCGTCCGTGCTCTCACCCGTTCGCTTTGAAGTCCCTGTCCTTCCAGACGACGTTCCGGTGGATCAGGACGATCGGGGGGAACAGCATGACATACAGAAAGAAGTAGATCTCGTAGAAGGGGAATGCCGCCAGCAGCGCCGGCTTCCGGAAGCGCACGATCCCCGGGAGCATGAGGATGAGGTCCGCCGCTGCCTTGATCCCGAGAGCGACCATCGCCACGGGAGCATTCAGGATGAGGCCGCCGATGATGCCTGCGTGCATGAGCCAGATCACCGCAAAGATCCCGACACTCTTCAGGTCCATTCCTTTCCCACCGGTGAACCAGCGCTTCCGCTGCCGGTAGAGGTCCTTCCAGGTCGGACAGGGTTCACTCGTGACGATCGTTCCGGGGTCCATGGGGAACACCGCCCGATACGAGGGGTGCGAGGTCACGGCATGGAAGAGGGCGTAGTCTTCCGTGACGCTGAAGGGGATCTTCCGGTAGCCACCGACGGCCTCGTACGCGGTACGCCGTACGGAGAAGTTCGTGCCGACGGCAGTGACGGGAAAACCCATGGAATTCGTGGCGGACGCAACGGTGAAGAGCGCGAACCAATCGATGGTCTGGATCGCCTCGAACAGGTTCCGCGCGCGGATGGCCGTGAAGCCCGGGACGAGCCCGATCCCGTCCGCCGTGTAGTACTTCACCGTCTCCTCGATCCATGAAGGTGGCACGGCGCAGTCCGCATCGGTCATCATGATGATCTCACCCTTCGAGGCATCGATCCCCTGGGTGACCGCGTTGGTCTTGCCGGCGAGATGGCCGGTGCCGGGCGCCGCGGACAGGAGGGCGATGAACGGGAACCGTGCCGCGTACTCGCGCACGATCGCCGGCGTGGCATCCTCCGACCGGTCATTCACTATGATCACTTCGAGCTGGTCGCGCGGCCAGGTGAGGCGCGACATGGATTCCAGGCACCGGCCGATATTGTGCTCCTCATTGCGTGCGGCAACGACCACCGACACGAAGGGACGCCGGCCCGCACCAGTCCGATGACGGGCGATCAATGCGACAAGCGCGGTGATAGCGATGCCGGCCGCATACATGACGGTGAGCGTGATGAGCACTGCAGAGAGCACGAGGACCTGCGGTTGTGAAGGGGTGCGCGGACAGGAAACGATACTGAATTCCGACCGCGGATGCAAGGAGCGGCGGTTGCGACCTTGGCTCCATTTCCGTATATTGGACACATTGAGCACAGTGAACACTCTTCGTGATGGCACGGACGCCACACTCATCCGTTCCGGAGCATAGGTCATGATCAACTACATGTGTACGGCATTGTTTCTCCTCTGTGTCTGCGTGGCAGGCGCCGGGGCACAGACCATCCTCGCGGGTGAATACAGCGGCGAACCCGACAAGGAGGGGTGGTCCCTGAATGGCGGTACCGGCGAACGAACGTACATCGAAGAAGTCACATTCGAAAAGGCGTTCACGGTCCCACCCCGCGTCCTCGTTTCTCTCTCGGGCTACGATGCCACCGCCGGACCGGACAACACGGTGCGGTTGCATGCCTCTGCCTTCCGTGTGACGAAGACGGGATTCACCCTTCGGGTCAAGACCTGGGGCGAGGGACGCGTCGGGTCCGTGTGGGGGAACTGGATCGCCGTGGGGGTCAAGTAGGTGCGGCGCACCGTGCGCGGACCCCGTCACATTGAAGGAGTGTCTGTGCGGGCTGCCGGACGATCCGGGAGCCCGCCGTCATTTTGTTCATGTCCCATTGTTCAACCGTGGCTGAGGCCGGAGACCGACGATGAGTGATCCTGCGATAGACAAACCTCGCTGTCATTGTGCCGTGTTCGGCGTGTTCGGGCACCATTCCGCCGCGCACCTCACCTACTACGGTCTGCTTGCCCAGCAGCACCGCGGACAGGAAGGATCGGGGATCGTGACATCGGAGTTCGACCCGGCACAGAAGCGGCCACGCTTCCATGTGCACAAGGACTTCGGACTCGTGAACGATGTCTATTCGGACAACCGGATCTTCACGGATGTGCTGAAGGGAAGCGCGGCCATCGGGCACAACCGCTACTCCACCGCCGGCGCCGCGAACAACAAGGCGAACGTCCAGCCGTTCACCGTGCTCTACAAATCCGGCAACCTCGCCATTGCCCACAACGGCAATCTCACGAACTTCCGTGCGATCCGTCAGCGCCTGCAGGACGCGGGAACGATCTTCCAGACCACGTCCGACACCGAGGTCATCCTGCATCTGATCGCACGCAGCACCAGGACGGACCAGCTGGAACAGATCCGCGATGCCCTGTCGCAGGTGGAAGGGGCCTTCTCCCTGGTGATCCTGGCAGACAACCGGTTGATCGTGGCGCGCGACCACCAGGGGTTCCGGCCGCTGGCCATCGGGAAGAAAGAAGGGGCGTTCGTGGTCGCGTCGGAGACGGTGGGATTCGATATCATCGACGCCGAGTATGTGCGTGATGTGGAACCGGGCGAGATCGTGGTGTTCGATGATGCGACGCTGAAGACAGGGATCCCGCACTCCTACCGCATCGATGACAAGCCGGCACGCCCGTCGCACTGCGTGTTCGAGTACATCTACTTCTCCCGTCCCGATAGCCAGATCTTCGGTCACAGCGTGGACAAGGTGCGCCGCAAACTGGGGAAGGCGCTCGCGACGGCGCGGCCGGTGACGCCGAAGACCGACGGGGAGAAGTTGATCGTGATCAACGTGCCCGATTCAAGCAATACCGCCACGATGGGGTTCGTGCAGCAGACCAACAAGCTCGGCGGGAATGCGAAGCTGGAGATCGGCCTGATCCGGAGCCACTACATCGGACGCACCTTCATCCAGCCGGTGCAGGAGATCCGGCAGAACAAGGTCAAGACGAAATTCAACATCGTGAAGGGCGTCCTGAAAGACAAAGTGGTGGTGATCGTGGACGACTCGATCGTCCGCGGTACCACCTCCAAGCAGCTCGTCCAGCTCATCCGCCAGGCCGCTCCGAAGGAGGTCCACTTCCGGGTCACGGCCCCCCCCATCATGCATCCGTGCCACTACGGCATGGACTTCCCGACACAGGACGAGCTCATCGCGAATGAGAAGCACGGCGACATCGATGCCATCGCGGACGAACTGGGCGTCGACAGCCTGGGCTACCTCACGATCGAGGAGCTGCTCGACGCGGTGCCGCGGGAGAACGGGGAACACTATTGTACGGCGTGCTTCAACGGGCAGTATCCGGTGAAGGTCGATGTGCGCCAATCCAAGGAAGAGCATGAAGCGTGAGTTCTGGACGATACCGAACGCGCTGAGCATGCTCCGGCTCCTGCTCGCCGTGCCGTTCGCGTATGTGATGCTCGCGGATGTTCCCGGCGCCCGATGGTGGGCCGTCGGCATCATCGTCCTGGGTGTCATCACGGACAAACTGGACGGGGACATCGCGCGCTGGCTGCACTGTGAGAGCGAGTGGGGACGGATCCTCGATCCGCTTGCGGATAAGGTGGCCGTGGCGGTCATGGCGCTCGTCCTGCTCTGGCTCGGTCTGGTGCCCGCATGGTTCGTGCTGCTCCTGCTGATACGCGACGTGCTCATTCTTGCCGGCGGACTCTATCTGCGCCGGCGGACGGGGGAGGTCCTCCCGTCGAATACGGCGGGCAAGTGGGCGGTGGGCGTCATCGGGTTCACGCTGCTGTTCGCCCTCATCGACAATACCATGCTCATCGTCCCCATCGGCACCTGGCTCAGCGTGATCATGGTCGTGATCTCCACCACGGGATACGTCCAACGATTCCTTACTGTCATTCGCACGAAAAGGTGACCCGTCATGGGTATTCTTGACACGCTGGGCTTCAGCAAATTGAAGGAGGGTCTTGCAAAGACACGCGAGGGGCTCGTCGGGACCGTCACGCGCATCCTCACCGGTGCCCCGAAGATCGATGAGGATCTGCTCGAACGGCTCGAAGAGAGCCTGATCGGTGCCGACGTCGGCGCGGGCGTGGCGGGTGAGATCATGAAGGGACTGCGCCGGCGATTGAAGGACACACCGCCTGCGGATGTGTCGGGTGTGCTTCCACTCCTGCAACTGGAAGTGACGTCGCAGCTCGCCGGCTCCGGGCCCGCGAGTGCCGATCCCTTTGCGCTGCCGCCCGCGCGTCCATACGTCATCCTCGTGGTAGGTATCAACGGTGTCGGCAAGACCACCACCATCGGCAAACTCGCCCGGCGGTATGTCGCCGCGGGGAACAAGGTGCTCATCGCTGCCGCGGATACCTTCCGTGCGGCCGCGGGAGAACAACTCGAGATCTGGGCGAAGCGTGCCGGTGCGGATATCGTCATCCAGAAACAGGGAGCAGATCCGGCGGCAGTGGCGTTCGATGCGGTGGCGGCGGCCACGGCGCGAAAGACCGATGTGGTGATCATCGATACGGCCGGTCGGCTCCACACGCGCGTGAACCTCATGGAGGAGTTGAAGAAGATCGGCCGCGTGATCGCGAAACAGTACCCCGCGGCACCGCACGAGGTCCTGCTCGTTCTGGATGCATCCACAGGGCAGAACGGACTCCAGCAGGCGAAGCTCTTCAGCGCCGCCTCCGGCGTGACCGGCATCGTTCTCACGAAGCTCGATGGTACCGCCAAGGGCGGCATCGTCCTCGCCATTGCCCGCGATATGCAGTTGCCGGTCCGGTACATCGGTGTCGGTGAGGGCGTGGACGACCTGCAGCCGTTCAGTCCGGCGGACTTCACCGAGGCATTGTTTCAGGCATGACCGCAACCGACACTCCACGCCGGCGTGTGGCGGTGTTGCCGGACCACCTGGCGAACAAGATCGCAGCCGGGGAGGTGATCCAGCGGCCGGACTCCGTGGTCAAGGAACTGGTGGAGAATGCGCTCGACGCGGGCGCAACCTCGCTGCAGGTCGTGATACGCGAGGGTGGGAAGGACTACATCCAGGTGACCGACGATGGTGTCGGGATGGATGAGCAGGATGCGGTGCTGTCATTCCTCCGTCATGCGACGAGCAAGATCGCGACGTACGACGAGCTGGAAGCCATCACCACGTATGGGTTCCGGGGCGAAGCCCTGGCTTCGATCGCTGCCGTGGCGCAGGTGACCATGAAGACCCGCCGGCAGGAGGACGACATGGCGGTCGTCATCAAGGTCGCCGGCGAGGCACGTCCGGTGGTCACACGCGATGCTCACGCCCGCGGCACGACCGTGATCGCACAGAATCTCTTCTTCAACGTTCCCGCGCGGCGCAAGTTCCTCAAGAGCACGAACACCGAGTTCCGGCACATCTTTGACGTCATCCAGCGCACGGCCATCGCGCATCCGGAACTCGCGATCGAATTCATCAGCGACGGAGAAGCGGTCTTCCGATTGAAGCCGGCCGGGATGGAGGACCGCCTTATCGAGGTGTTCGGTCAGCGCGCCGTTGAGGCCATGATCCCGGTGCAGGAGACGACGGACTTCCTGGGCGTGACCGGGTACATCGGCAAACCACAGTTCGGCCAGCGGTCGCGTTCCGGACAATACCTGTTCCTGAACAAGCGCTTCATCGTGAGCCGGAATGTGAGCCACGCCATCCACACGGCCTATGAGCATCTCCTCACGAAAGGGAGCTTTCCGTTCTTCCTCCTGTTCCTCGAGATCGATCCCCACAGGATCGATGTGAACGTCCACCCGTCCAAGATGGAAGCGAAGTTCGATGATGAGCAGGGGGTCCACCGCTTCATCGCCGCGCTTGCACGGAAGGCCCTCGGCGCGGCCGGGGCGGTGCCTGCGCTGAGCGCATACGGTGACGTGGAGTCCCCGGATGTCGGGTTCCGGTTCACACCACGGCAACATGCGTGGGGACCGGGGGATGCCGGTGGACGATCCGCCTGGGATCTCCCGGGACGGGAAGAGGTGAACCCTGTCACCGGAGAGATCACGTCGCGCACGGGCACTGCCGGGATGAGTCAGAGCGAGATACTGTTCGGCCCCGCCGCTTCCGTCGATGCGGTGCGCCCACAGGTGACTGCCACGCCGCTCGCCGCAGCCGACGAGGGTGCGTCGCTGCTCCTCTGGCAGTTGCATGACCGCTACATCTTCTCGCAGATCAGGAACGGGGTGATGATCGTCGATCAGCACGTTGCCCATGAGCGGATCCTGTACGAGCGTGCGCTGGAGATGTTCGAGAAGGGGATGCGTTCATCGCAACAGTTGCTCTTCCCGTGCACGATCGATCTCAGCCCGGGTGACTTCGCACTGTTCGAGGAACTGCTGCCGCACATTGCGGCTCTTGGCTTCGATGCGAAACCGTTCGGGAAACACACGGTGCTCGTGGAAGGTGTCCCGGTGGATGTCAAGCCCGGACACGAACAGGGCATCCTGCAGGAGATCCTGGAGCAATACAAAGAGTACCAGCACCACGCTCCCACCGAGGTGCGGGACAATATGGCCAAGGCCTACGCCTGCAGGTCGGCCATCAAGGCGGGCGACCCCCTGACGGAGAAAGAGATGCGCTCGCTGATCGATCAGCTGTTCGCGACGTCCATGCCGTATGTGTGCCCGCATGGCCGTCCGGTCGTCCTGCGCATCTCGACGGACGAACTCGATCGGCGGTTCGGGCGGAAATAATGCATGTCTCGCCGAAAGTATGTATACTGAGCGGGATGACGGATGGAGGGATGGATGGCTGAGCAACGGTTTACGACGGTGAGCGGACAGGAGATCAAACCGGTGTACGCTCCTGCCGATGTGGCAGGGAAGATGTACGAGAAGGATCTGGGCGATCCGGGCCGGTATCCCTACACCCGGGGGATCTACGAGTCGATGTACCGTGGGCGGTTGTGGACCATGCGCCAGTTCGCCGGGTTCGGCACGCCGGAGGACACCAATGCACGCTACCACTATCTTCTGGGCCACGGACAAACCGGGCTCTCGGTAGCGTTCGATCTTCCGACGCTCATGGGGTATGATTGCGACGATCCGCTCGCGGAAGGCGAGGTCGGGATCTGCGGTGTATCCGTGAGTTCCCTGGCGGATATGGAGGTGTTGTTCCGCGGCATCACCCTGAAGGACATCTCCACGTCGATGACCATCAATGCGCCCGCAGCCATGGCTCTCGCACTGTATGTGGTCGTCGCGGAGCAGCAAGGCGCACGGCCGGCGGAACTCCGGGGTACGATCCAGGCGGACATCCTGAAGGAGTACATCGCGCAGAAGGAATGGATCTATCCGCCGCGGCCCTCGATGCGGATCGTCACGGATATGATCGAATACTGTACGCAGGAGATGCCGTTGTGGCATCCGGTCTCCGTGAGCGGCTACCATATCCGCGAAGCGGGATCCACCGCGCTCCAGGAGCTCGCCTTCACGCTGGCGGACGGCTTCGCGTATGTGGAGGCGTGTCTCGAGCGGGGTCTGGACATCGATGCGTTCGCGCCCCGGCTCTCGTTCTTCTTCAACTCGCATCTGGATTTCTTCGAAGAGATCGCGAAGTTCCGTGCTGCGCGGCGCATCTACGCGAAACGGATGAAGGAGCGCTACGGTGCGAAGGACGCGCGTTCGATGACGCTGCGATTCCATACGCAGACTGCCGGCTGCACGCTCACCGCACAACAACCGGAGAACAATATCGTGCGGACGGCCTTCCAGGCGCTGGCCGGAGTGCTGGGTGGGACGCAATCGCTGCACACGAACTCGATGGATGAAACGCTCGCGTTGCCGGGCGAGAAGGCAGTGAAGATCGCCCTGCGTACGCAACAGATCATCGCCCATGAGACGGGTGTCGTGAACGCCGCGGACCCTCTTGGCGGGAGCTATTTCGTGGAGTCCCTGACCGATACACTGGAGGCTGGCGCGGAGGACTATTTCCGGAGGATCGATGCTCTCGGTGGCGTGATCCCCGCCATCGAGCAGGGGTTCTTCCAGCGGGAGATCGCTGACGCAGCGTACCGGTACCAGCGCGCCCTGGACGAAGGGGAGAAGACCGTGGTCGGTGTGAACCGTTTTACGGAGGCGGATGAAGAGGTCGGGATCCCGATCCTCACGATCTCACCGGAGGTGGAAGCGTCACAGCGGAGGCGCATCGCGACGGTCCGGGCCTCCAGGGATGAAGGTGCGGTCGCGTCAGCACTCGCGTCGCTCCGCGCTGCGGCTGCGGGAGATGCCAATGTGATGCCCCCGTTGATCGCCTGTGCGCGGGCCTATGCGACCCTGGGAGAAATGTGCCGCACGCTGTCCGAGGTGTTCGGCGTGTACGAGGAGCATGCCGCCTTCTAAGCAGTTACCAGCAACGTATCACATGATGAGGAAGCAATGACCAGATCCAAAGTCGCCGTTTTGAAAACGACCCCTGCAACGGTGTTGCAGGACTACGCGCGTCTTGCAGAACTGGCGGGGATGGAACAGGCGTTGAGCAAGAATGCGACGACGATCCTGAAGGACAATATCTCATGGCATTTCCCGTTCCCCTCGGCGAACACGACGCCCTGGCAGCTGGAAGGGACGATCATGGCGTTGAAGAACGCCGGCTACAAGGACGTGACCGCCGTGCAGAACAAGACGGTGGTGACGGATGCCTTCAAGGGCGAAGATCTGAACCGGTATGTCCCCATCTTCAAGAAATACCAGATCCCCGTCCTCTTCAACTTCCGCGATGCGGACATGCGGTGGGTGCCGATCAGGCCGAAGGCGAAGATGCATGTCCTCGACCGGATCTTCCCCGAAGGGATCCGTATCCCGGACTATTTCGCCGGCAAGAACATCGTGCACCTGCCCACCGTGAAGTGTCACATCTATTCAACGACCACGGGCGCCATGAAGAACGCGTTCGGCGGCCTCCTGAACACGAAGCGGCACTATACGCATTCATGGATCCACCGGACCCTGGTCGACCTGCTCGCGATCCAGAAGGAGATCCATGCCGGAGTGTTCGCCTTCATGGATGGGACCACGGTGGGGAATGGCCCCGGTCCGCGCACCATGTTCCCCGTGGTGAAAGACTACATCCTGGCGAGCGCCGATCAGACCGCGATCGATGCCGTGGCCGCGAAGATGATGGGCTTCGATCCCATGTCGATCGAATTCATCCGCGTCGCCCATCAGGATGGCCTGGGGGTCGGCGACCCGCGGGAGATCGAGATCGTCGGGGCCGACATCAGCAACGAGTCGTGGGGCTTCAAGGTGGGGAACAACGGCGCGAGCATGTTCGGCAACCTCGCATGGTTCGGCCCGCTCAAGTTCGCCCAGAAGCTCTTCTTCCATACGCCGATGGTGCATGCCTTCATCTTCGCGTCGGAGGCATACCACGACTACTACCGCTGGCCACTGAAGGACCGTGCGACGTTCGAGCACTGGCGCGCGACAACGCAGTGGGGCGGGATGTTCCAGCAGTATGAGAAGATGTAAGGAGCTCCCGGCACACCGTGACATCGAAGACCCGGGCTGAGACAGCGCTGCTGTCCATGACCCTCATCTGGGGCGGGACGTTCCCCATCGTGAAACTCACAATGGCGTTCGTCTCGCCCGTCCTGCTTGTGGCGATCCGCTTCTCGCTCGCGGCCCTGATCCTTCTGCTCGTCTTCCGGAAGCGGATCTTTCCTCTGCCGCCGGGCGCCGTGGGGAAGGGAAGCGTGCTCGCGCTCTTCCTGTTCCTCGGGTTCGTGGCGCAGAACATCGGTCTGACCGTGACCACGGCATCGAAATCGGCATTCATCACGGGACTTATGGTGCTGTTCGTGCCGCTCCTGCAGTTCGTGATCGAGCGGAAACCGCCGAAGATCGGGAACATCGTTGGGATCGTCGTCGTGGTCGGCGGGCTCTGGTTGCTGACCTCACCCGCGGGCGCCGCACTGAACAGCGGCGATGCGCTTACGCTGCTGTGCGCGCTCCTGTTCGCGGTGTATATCGTCTACCTCGATGTGATCTCACGCGACATGTCCGCCCTCCAGCTCCTGTTCATGCAGATGGCCGCCACGTCGGTGTATGCCCTGATCGCCACGTTCGGATTCGAGGATGTGTATTTCGTGTACGACACCACGGCGATCGCCGGCGTGGTGTATCTGACCCTCTGTGCGACGTTGCTGACGACGTATGTCCAGACGCGGTACCAGAAAGAGACCACCCCCACGCGGGCCGTCGTCATATTCTCGATCGAACCGGTCGTTGCCGCCATCCTCTCGTATTTCATCCTGGGCGAAGTGCTCGGCACCGCCGGGGTCATCGGCGGCGGGCTTATCATCGGCGGCGTCCTGCTGTCGGAGCTCTCGGACAACATCCCCCTCCTCAACCGCGCACTCGGGGGCGAATCTTGACTTTCAAAACGTGCGGCTGTATCATAGGTCGGTCAGCATGATGGAAGCGCGTGTCCACATCATCGTCCACGGGCTCGTCCAGGGTGTGGGTTTCCGCTGGTTCGTGGCCCGCGAGGCAGGCCGCCTCGGCCTCCGGGGGTTCGTCAGGAATCGCACCGAAGGGACCGTGGAACTCGAGGCAGAGGGCGACCGCTCACTCATCGAAGCGTTGATCGCCCATGTGAAGGTCGGACCGCGCTCCTCACAGGTGCGCGATCTGCAGATCGTATGGCAGGAACTACAGAAGGACACGAAGCCCTTTGAGATCCGCTGAGCATCCTATCCCGCGCATCGGCTTTGGCTACGATGTGCATCAGCTCGTCACCGGCCGTCCGCTGGTTCTCGGCGGGGTGGCGATCGCACACACCCACGGGCTGGATGGCCATTCGGATGCTGACGTCCTCATTCATGCCATCATGGATGCACTCCTGGGTGCCGCTGCTCTGGGCGACATCGGGAAGCATTTCCCGAATACCGACCCCCAGTACCGGGGGATCTCCAGTGTCCGACTCCTCGCCCATGTCGGCGAACTTCTGGCCTCGCGGGGATATGCGCTGGTGAACATCGACGCCACCCTCATCCTGGAAGCCCCGAAGATCCTTCCGCATGTGCCGCAGATGCAGGCCAATATCGGCGCGGCGCTTGGTGTCGATCCAGACCGCATCTCGATCAAAGCGACGACCGGTGAGGCCATGGGCTTCGTCGGGCGGCGTGAAGGCGCGGCGGCCCACGCGGTCGCCGCGATCCTCCAACTCCCGTAGCCCTTCACACGCAAGGACCTCTGTGCAAGAAGCCTTCCAGTATCTGAGCAGTATCGACCCCCTGTACGTCTATGCCCTCGTCATGGGGCTGGCCCTCGTGGAGAATCTGTTCCCGCCTTCGCCGAGCGATGTCATGATCGTCGCCGCGGGCACGCTCGTCGGCATGGGGCATGTGTCGTTCATACCGTCACTGCTCAGCGCGACGGCGGGAAGCACGCTGGGGTTCATGATCATGTATAAGATCGGAGATTGGTTCGGCGATCATATCCTGGAACAGGGGAAGATCACGTTCCTGCCCATCGAACAGGTCCACCGTGTCGAACAATGGTTCCAGAAATACGGCTACATGATCATCGTGGTGAACAGATTCCTCACCGGGACAAGGGCCGTCGTCTCCTTCTTCGCCGGGATGTCGGAGCTGAAGCTCCTGCCCACGACGGGCCTGTGCTTCATCAGCGCACTCGTCTGGAATGCCATCCTGATCCTCTGCGGCTTCTATCTGGGGCAGAACTGGGACCGCATCAGCTTCTTCATCTCGACGTATAGCCAGATCGTGACGACCATCGTGGTTCTCGTCGTCCTCGTGTGGGCGGCGCGGTTCGTGTACAAGCGGACGAACGGCGGGAAACGAAAGCAGTGATGGACCTCCTTCTCGGCATCGACAAAGCAGTGTTCGTCTTCGTGAACACCACCCTGGCGAACCCCCTCGGCGACATGCTGTGGCCCTGGATCACCGATTACGACCGGATCCCCGTTGTGCGCATCCTGCTCGTCGGTGTCTGGCTGGCGCTCATGATCCGGGGGGGAAAGCGCGGCCGCACGGCGGCGTTGTTGGTGGTGCTTGTCATCGTGTGTTCAGATCAGCTCAGCAGCTTCGTGATCAAACCCCTGGTCAACCGCCCGCGGCCATGCCACAGCGTGGAGGGTGTCCCCGTCGTGGAGAACGTCCACCTCCTCGTCGGATGCGGCGGAGGAAAGTCGTTTCCCTCATCCCATGCCGTCAACAACTTTGCGGTCGCGACACTCTTCGCCTTCTTCTATGCGCGTGCACGGGTCTGGTTGTTCGTCTGGGCCACCCTTGTCGCGCTCTCACGTGTCGCGGTGGGTGTCCACTTTCCGCTCGACATTCTCGGAGGTGCGCTCATCGGCTGGGGCGTTGCCATGATCCTCCTTCGGGTGTGGGAACTGTGTGGACGCACGGTCGCGCCGTGGTTGAGCCTCGAACCGTCAGGAGGGATCGCCCGTGAGCGATGACGTTCCGGAACTGAAACGATGGCACCGCATCCTCCTCGCCGTGTGCTCCGGCGTGCTCCTGGGCTTGTCGTTCCCTCCGTTCCATCTCGGGTTTCTTGCCGCCGTCGGACTGGTACCCCTCCTCGTTGCCTTGCAGGGGGTATCGGGCATCCGGGTGCCGCTCCGCTACGTGTACCTGGCGATGCTCGTGTTCCACGCGATCGCGATCAATTGGACGGGCGGGTTTGTGCACGGGAACGATCCCTACATGATGATCGCGGGCACCGCGACCATCCTGATCCATCCGTTCTTCTATTACCTGCCGATGGGCGTCTTCCTGTTCGTCCGCCGCCGGCTCGGCGTGGCACGCGCGCTGTTCTTCCTTCCTTTTCTCTGGGTCGGCTACGAGTACAGTCATTCGTTGAGTGAATGGTCGTTCCCGTGGCTGACGCTCGGCAACAGCCAGACGTACGACCTGGCGAAGATCCAGTTCATCGAGTATACCGGGGTGTGGGGTCTGTCGTTCTGGCTCATCGCGCTGAACGTGCTGCTGTATGAGCTCTGCTTCCGGGTCATCGCGGATCTGCGCTCCACCTGGCGGTCGTCCACGAAAGTGCTCGCTGCCATAACGGTCGTGCTCGCGTTGTTGCCTTCGGTCCACGGACTCATCGTTCTGTCGCCGGCAGGATCAGGCGACGTGGCGCAGGATGATCCGCGGGGTGTCACCATCGGCATCATTCAGTCGAATGTGGACCCCTGGGACAAATGGAAGGCGAACGGGTTCGAGACCCACGCGCTGTACATGGACCTCACGAAACGATTGATCGACAGCGTCGGTGCAGCCAGGCCGGACATCGTGCTGTGGCCGGAGACCGCTGCGCCGCTGGATGTGCTCGGTGCGCAGAATGGACCCGTGCTTGCCTCGATCAAGGAACACCTTGCTGCATGGAACACGTCGCTGCTCACCGGGCTTCCCCATAAGGTGATCTATCCCGACTCCCTGCGCGCACCGAAGAGCGCCCGGAAGGAGAAATTCAGCAGCACGCGCTACGACTGGTACAATGCTGCTGCATTCATTCAACCCGACTCTGTTCCTCCGGCCTGGTACGGAAAGATGAAGATGGTGCCGTTCGCTGAACGGATCCCGTACGCCGATATGTTCCAGGCCCTGGATTTCCTCCGGTGGGATGTCGGGATCGGTGGGTGGCAGATCGGCCCGGATACCACGGTCTTCGAACACGCACGATCGGGTGCCCGGTTCTCGACCATCATCTGTTATGAATCCACGTATCCCGGCTTCATCGCGGAGTTCGTGCGGCGCGGGGCCGAATTCCTGACGCTCATCACGATCGACAGCTGGTGGGACCATATGTCCGGCGCGTATCAGCATCAACAGATCGCCGTGCTCCGTGCGGTGGAGAACCGTCGCTGGATCGCACGGTGTGCGGTCGGTGGCATCTCCTGCACCATCGACCCGTATGGGCGGGCGCATGGAGCAACGGAGCTCTTCACGCAACGGCTCCTGAGCAGCCGCATCGCCCGGAATACGGAACTGACATTCTACACGAGACACGGGGATCTGCTCGGCGAGTTGTGCCTGTGGCTCTCGGTGGTCGTGTTGGGGGCGGGACTCGGGCAGGCGTTCCTTTCACGGAAACGTTCACTGGCATGGCAGCAGCAATGATTGATCTGAGAAGTGACACCCTCACACGCCCTTCACCGGCGATGCGGCAGGCAATGGCAGCAGCGGAGGTCGGCGACGATGTGTTCGGCGAAGACCCCACCGTGAACCGGCTGCAGGACCGGGTCGCGGATCTCCTCGGGAAAGAGCGCGCGCTGTTCGTGGCAAGCGGGACGATGGGCAACCAGCTCTGCATCAAGACCCATACCCGCGCGGGCGATGAAGTGATCGCTGAAGCAGGGGCGCATGTATTCTTCTACGAGACCGCCGGCGCGGCCTTCCTCTCGTCCGTGCAGATCCACCAGGTGCACGGAACGCGCGGTGTGTTTGCGGCGGACGACGTGCGTCAGGCGATCCGTCCCGACATCTACTACATGCCAAGGACGCGCCTCCTCTGCCTGGAGAACACGCACAATCGGGCCGGCGGGGCAGTGTATCCGCTCGATGCCTTCGCATCGATCGCACGGGTGGCACACGATGCCGGCCTGCGGGTGCACCTGGACGGCGCGCGTCTGTGGAATGCATGCGTGGCGTCGGGGGAGACCCCGGCATCGTATTGTGCCCATGTGGACTCGGTGTCCGTGTGTCTTTCGAAGGGGCTCGGGGCGCCGGTCGGGTCGGTCATTGCCGGGTCCAGGGACTTCATCGAGGAGGCGAGGCACTACCGGAAGATCTTCGGTGGCGGGATGCGGCAGGCAGGGATCCTGGCTGCGGCGGGCCTGTATGCATTGGATCACAACGTCGACCGGCTCGCGGAGGACCATGCACATGCGCTGGCGTTCGCGACCGTCGTTGGCGGCATACCGGGTGTCGTCATCGACATGGCCACCGTGCAATCGAACATCGTGATCATGGACACCGCGGGCACCGGGATCGGGGCAGGCGAGTGGGCGGCGCGGTGCGCCGCGGCCGGTGTCCGGGTGAGTCAGGCAAGCGAGCGCACATTGCGCGCCGTGACGCATCTCGATGTCTCTGCAGAGGATGTGCGCACCGCCGCGCAGATCATGGTGCGCGTGTTCACATCCGGGGGTCGCTGACCGCTACCAGGAGAGGCACCGCCAGACGATCATCGCCTGGGCGCAGAACGTCCCATCTTCAAATTGACTCGCATTGTACCACTTGAGTTCAGCGGCGAGGCCCAGCGTCTCGTTCAACGGGAAGTGGTAGGATGCGCCAAGCATGTATCCCTGGCTGAACTTCGTTTCGCGCACCACCCCCTCGAAGTCGAGCTTTGACGACACGTAATAGCCACCCCCCCCCACGTACGCATTCAACCGTTCGGTCACCGGCATGGAGAACACGAGGAGTAACGGAGCCGCGGAGGTTGTGAGGTTCCCGTCGGCCGCACCGTGCAGCGTGTACGAATAGAACCGCACCCAGCCCGTTTCAATGCCCACCCGCAGGAGGTGATCCGGGTACCACATGGCACGGAGTGTGAAAGCGGCGCCGCCCGGGTGGAGTGATGCGCGCACCCCGACCGGCGTGTTGATCGCCGCAACGTAGCGGGTGAGACCGGCACCACCATACAGGACGACGGCATAGGATGAGTCGGGATGCGGCTGCGCACAGGCCGGCGTGCCCGTGAAGAGCGACGTCATCACACAGGACAGGAGACAGAGGAGGCGCAGCGTGTGCCGTGTGCTCATTGTGGTGGCCGCACGAAGTACATGAAGGCGACGCTGGAGGGATAGTTCGACAGGATCCCGTCAAGGTCGCCCTGCTGAATGAACTGGGAGATGTACTGCGGGACGTCAAGGGTCCACACGAGCACCTTGCGACCCTCCGCATGCATCTGGGCCACGTCTGCCGGCGGTGTGCCCATCGTCCACCGGGGAGCCCAGACGTTCGCGGATGTGCGGCGCACCTGATCCAGTCCGAGTTCACAGATCGCGTACGCCTCACTGCGGTCGGGCAACGTCATGTACTCATCCGCCTTCGCCTCGTCCGGCAGTCCGATGAGGATCACCAGCGGATTGCGTTTGCCCAGCGCCGCCTGCGCATTGGCACGGGCCATCGCCGCACGCTGGACGGCGCGGACGGCGGCCATGGAGGGGCGCGCGGATTTCATGTCGAGCCAGACGATGCGGAGGTTGGTGCGATCGATCACCGCATCCAGGACTTCCTTGAGGGTCGGAATGCTTTCGCCGTGGAGGAGCCGGACGAACGTCTGCAACTGTGCGTAGGAATATGATTCCACGGGGCCGACGAGTCCGTTCTTGATGTTCAGCCGGAGATTCAGGTTCTCATCGTGGAAGAGGATCGGCACGTTGTCCGTCGTCATGCGCACATCGATCTCGATCCCGTTCGCCCCGAGCCGTTCGGCCATGAGGGTCATGGCAACCGTATTCTCGCTGGCGGGCAACATGTCGGAGTTGCGGCCGCCGGCCCGGTGTCCGATGATGGCGAATGGTGTGGTGACGTAGAGAGGCCGCACGTACCGGAGGGTCATGGGTTGGCCTTCGGACCCGCTGCCGGTATCGTACCGTCCCGTGATCGTGAGCGTATCACGTTGGGCATGTGGCAGGACCGCCGTGATGGCGCTGCCGCCGTTCGCCGGGATGATGGTGAAGGCCGCATTGCCGGTCTGGAACGAGGTCATCTTCCGCCAGTACCCCGAGAAGTGGACGGTGGAGTCCGTCCGTCCGCCTTCAAGAATGAGATAGCTGACCTCGCGTCCACCGAACATGGACAGATAGTGTGTCGTGTCTGCACCGTTCGCCACATAGCTCCACCGAAGCACAAGGTACTCGCCGAAGGGTTTGGCAGTGTCCAGGACCTGATACACCCCTTCGAGGACCCTGCGTGAAGCGGGCGCCAGGGGTGATGTCCCGGGAGGGAGCGCATAGGACGCATCGTCAGGGACGATCACGGTGTCCTCCGGTGCACACGATGCGAACACGAGGAGGACGGCCAGCGCTATGGCGATCCGGCGCGTCACAGAAGGAAGCCGAAGGAGAGTTCGGGAATGAAGAGATACCGGTTGAATGTCTCGAACGTGAACCACGACTGATAGAAGTATTTCAGGTATGACGCCTTGAACCCGATGAGGACATGGGTGTTCTTCCAGAAGGGTTGTTCGATCGTCAGGCTTGCGGAGTATCCGCCGAACCCGTTCTTGTCGGAGGCGAGGAGGTAGTCGCCGGCATACGAACGGAACGAAAGGACGAGGAGCATGTCCGCGCGCAGGGTGCAGCGGAACCGTCCGAGGTCGTACCCGATGGAGACGTGCGGGTAGTTGAGCCAGCCATTCGCGCTGTTGTCGAACCCATCGATGGTCAGGAATCCGAACCAGAAGGCGGCGTTGTCGCCAATGGAAAACGCGAAGCGTCCGAGAGAGAACGACCAGCTCCCGCCGCACTCAACATGGTTGGTGAGGACCTGCGCGAGGATGCGTACCTCGGCGCTGAATCCCCACGGCAGGCCAAGGCGGGAGCGTGCGTCGAGAGCGGGTGACTGGTTCAATTCCTCTTCGACGATCACCCTGGGCAGTGTGCTGAGGCTGATGCCGACCGATCGCTCCCACTGCCAGAGGTTCAGTGGTCCGGGATACGCGACAGCGGGGGTGTGTTGTGGAGATTCCTGGGCCCGGGCTGTCTGGCAGCAGGCCAGGAGCGCGGATGCCCCGAGAAGGGCCAGGAGAACGCAGGATGTGAAGGATCGTTGCATGGAGAGGGAGAATATAGCGTCCCGGAGGGTGAACTGCAAGGTATTCCGCGGACCTGCCCCTGATCGTGTAGGGGGCTGCTGTTTCATATTTTCCTTGCTTTTGTCGCGCGAAACCCTTACTATAATACGGTTTGTAGAGATAGCCCGTAACGGGCTATTTTCATTTGCACAAGCAGGAACTCCATGCAGCTTCCGGATACCGTCCGGCAGATCATCGAAGCTAGTGTAGCGGAGAGTCAGGCCGTTCTCGTGGATCTGGTCATGCGCGGTCATTACCGCAGACCAGTCCTCGAGGTATATCTGGACGCCCCCGGCCCGGTCACGACCGACGTGTGTGCGGAGGTCAGCCGGCGCATCAGTGGCGAGTTGGACGGGAAGGGGCTGATCGCCGAGGAGTACCGGCTGGAGGTCTCGTCGCCCGGTCTTGACCGCCCCCTGCGGTACCTCTGGCAATACAAAAAGCACATCGGGCGTCCGCTCCGCATCACCATGACGGGCGCGCCGGAAAGCGAGGCGGTCACCGGGACGCTTGAAGCAGTGGAGGATGATGTGGTTGTCCTGAAGGCGAAGGCTGACATGAGCGTGCGGCTGGCTTTCAGCGAAATCAGTGAGGCGCGAATCGTGTTGCCCTGGTGAGATCGCCGGGCACAATCTGTTCTCATATGTGGAGGGTGTAATGAATTCCGAGATCGTCGAATCATTCGCGCAGATGGTCCGCGAGAAGGGGATCGACAAGGACATTCTCGCCGGCATCGTCGAGGATGTCTTTTCGATGATGGTCCGCAAGAAGTACGGCCAGGACGCGAAATTCGATGTGGTCGTCAATATGGACAAGGGCGACATCGAGATCTTTCTCGAGCGTGAGGTCGTGGAGACCGTCGAGAATCCCGCGACCCAGATCGACCGCGAGACGGCAAAGGAACTCTCTGGTGAGGACCTGGACGTCGGCGAGGACTATGTCGAGGTCGTCCCCCTGGTGACGTTCGGCCGCCGCCTGGTGGTAAGCGCGAAGCAGAATCTCAACCAGCGCATCAAGGAGATCGAGCGCGAGTTGATGTTCAATGAGTACAACAACACGGTGGGTGACATCATCGTCGGCGAGATCTATCAGATCCGCCGGAACGAGATCCTGATCAACCACAACCGGAACGAGCTGATCCTGCCGAAGGCCGAGCAGATCTTCAAGGAACGGTATAAGAAGGGCGATACGATCCGCGCGGCCGTGAAGGAAGTGCGCAAGAACAACGGCAATCCGGCCGTCATCGTCTCGCGTGCCGATCCCATGTTCCTGTCGAAGCTGTTCGAAATGGAGATCCCCGAGATCTACGACGGCATCATCGAGATCAAGCGCATCGCCCGCGAACCGGGTGAACGCGCCAAGGTGGCGGTGGAATCGCACGACGACCGCATCGATGCGGTGGGTGCCTGCGTGGGCATGAAGGGCGTGCGCATCCACACGATCGTGCGGGAATTGAACAACGAGAACATCGATGTCATCAACTATGCGGACGTGCCGGAGCTGTTCATCGCGCGCGCCCTCGCCCCGGCGAAGCTGAAAGGGGTGGAGGTCGACAAGGATGCGCGGACCGCGAACGTGCTTGTGGCATCGGACCAGGTATCGCTGGCCATCGGGCGCAACGGCCAGAACATCCGTCTGGCAAGCAAGCTGACGGGATACGAGATCAATCTCATCAAGGAGGGCGGCGACGAAGACGATTACGACATCGAGTTGGTGGACTTCAAACCCGAGCTCGGTGCGGAGTTGTACGACAAGCTGATCAATGCCGGCCTTGAAACGGCCAAAGACGTATTGAACGCCACCATGGACTCGTTGCTCGCGATCGAGGGGCTGGATGAGGCGAGGATCAAAGAGATCCGCGACATGATCCGCCGCGATCTCGAGGAGGCCGAGGTGGAGGACGAAGAGGAACAGGTGGAGCCGGGCAAACCGATCGCCACGGCCACACCCGACGATCTGCCGCCGGGAGGCGTGAGCGCTCCGCGCCCCGCACCCGCAGCGGGAGCCACCGACCAGGCGCAGCCCGCGCCCGGTGACGGGGGCAAGAACTCGTAAAGGAATCGCATGGCCGAGACGGTAGAAAAGAAAAAGAAGATCTACAAGGTTGCGACGGAACTCAACATCTCGCACGAGACGTTGATCGAGTTCCTGCGCAAGAAGGGGCATGAGGTGAAGGGCCACATGTCGTCGGTGGACGACGACATGATGCGCGACATCCTCATCCACTTCAAGAAGGATAAGGACGTCGCGGAGAAGCACCAGCGCAAGATCCAGGAGATCCGCGAGAACAAGAAGCGTGCGGAGCGCAAGGCGGCCGAAGAGACCGATGGTGCGCCGCGTACGGAGGTGAGTGCAAAGGAGGCGGCGGAGACCGACGTCCCCGAAGCGGAACTGCCGGTCGCGGAGACCCCCGAACCCGAAGTGGAGCCCATCGAGGATACCACCCCGGTCCAGGAAGAAGCGCCCATCGACGTCGCCGAGGAATCCGTCGACGGTACGCCCGAACCGGTCGCGGAAGACGTGCCGCCGGCCGTGGCTGCCGTTGAGGACGCGACACCGGTACCGGCCGCCGAAGAAGAGGTTGCGGAGACCACGGAAACGGTCGCCGAACCGGTGGAGGAGCCGAAGCCTGAGGCCCCGCCCGCCAAGGTCCGTTCGGATGTCCGCTCGCCGTTGGACAGCCTGAAGGATCGGCGCGGCAAGATCGGCCTGACGATCAAGGGGAAGATGGATCTGGCGCCGAAGAAGCCGGCGCCGGGCAAGGCGGCCAAGGGTGCGCAACCTGCGACGGCAACGCCGGCCTCGGATTCAGACGACCACAAGAAGAAAAAGAAGGTCAAAAAGAAGGTCCGGGACGACGTGCCTGAAACCAAGGCGCCGGAGACCGAAGACCAGGACAAGAAGAAGAAAAAGAAGAAGAAGCTCCGGCACAAGGAAGTCAATCAGTCGGAAGTGCAGGAAGCCATCCGCCGCACCTTCGCCGCAATGGATGACACTCCGGTGAGCGGACGCACCGCGTTCAAGAAGCGGAAGCGGAAGGAACGCGAAGAGGAGGAACTCCGCAAGGAAGAGGAGGCACTGCGTGAGCAGGGTATCCTGCGCGTGACCGAGTTCGTCTCGGTGAACGACCTTGCGAACCTCATGAAGGTGAACGTCTCCGACGTCATCAAGAAGTGCATGGAACTCGGCATCATGGTGTCCATCAACCAGCGCCTGGACAAGGACACGATCCTGCTGGTGGCGGATGAATTCGGGTTCCAGGTGACGTTCTCCTCGGGTGTCGAGGAGGAAGGCGACATCCCCGAACCGGTGGATGCGCCCGAAACGTTGCAGCCACGTGCTGCGGTGGTGACGATCATGGGCCACGTGGACCATGGCAAGACGTCGCTGCTGGACTACATCCGCCGTTCCAATGTGGTGGCAGGTGAAGCGGGTGGCATCACGCAGCATATCGGTGCGTATGAAGTGACGACCGCGTCGCAGCAGAAGATCACGTTCCTCGATACGCCGGGCCACGAGGCATTCACGGCCATGCGTGCACGCGGTGCGCAGATCACCGACATCGTCGTGCTCGTGGTCGCGGCCGATGACAGCGTGATGCCGCAGACACTGGAGGCGATCAGCCACGCGCAGGCCGCCGCCGTGCCGATCATCATCGCGGTCAACAAGACGGACAAACCGGATTCCAATCCCGACCGCATCCGTCAGCAGCTCTCGGAGAAGAACATCCTCGTGGAAGAGTGGGGCGGGAAGTACCAGTGCGTCGAGCTCTCCGCGAAGACGGGAAAGAACGTCGACCTGCTCCTCGAGAAGATCCTTCTGGAAGCCGACGTCCTGGCGCTGAAGGCGAACCCCGACCGCCTCGCATCCGGCACCATCGTGGAAGCGCAGCTGGACAAGGGGAAGGGCATCACGGCGACGTTGCTGGTGCAGAAGGGTACGCTCAAGGTTGGCGATCCGTTCATCGCCGGTATCTTCAGCGGGAAGGTCCGGGCAATGTTCGACGAGCGCGGGAACCGCGTGGAACTCGCGGGCCCGTCCACGCCGGTGCAGTTGACCGGTCTGGATGGATTCCCGCAGGCCGGCGATACGTTCATGGTCGTCGATTCCGACCGGGTCGCGCGCGAGATCTCCCTGCGCCGTCAGCAGCTCAAACGCGAGCAGGATTTCCGTCAGATCCACCTCACCACGCTGGACGACATCTCCCGTCAGATCAAGGACGGGCAGGTCAAGGAGCTGGGCGTGATCGTGAAGGGCGACGTGGACGGTTCGGTCGAGGCACTCGCCGATTCGCTCATGAAGATCCAGCACAAGGAAGTGAAGCTGAACGTCATCCATAGCGGCGTCGGGACGATCTCCGAATCGGATATCATCCTGGCCGCGGCCTCGAATGCCGTCATCATCGGCTTCCGTGTGCGCCCGAACCTCAACGCCCGCCGTCTGGCCGAGAAAGAAAAGGTGGACATCCGGACGTACAACATCATCTATGATGCCATCGATGACATTCACAAAGCGCTCGAAGGCATGCTGTCGCCCGAGAAGAAGGAAGAGATCGTTGCCACGATCGATGTGCGCGATGTCTTCAAGGTCCCGAAGATCGGTCTGATCGCCGGTTGCTACGTGCAGGACGGCAAGATCGCGCGGCATAACCGCGTGCGCCTGTTGCGCGACGGCATCCAGGTGTTCGAGGGGACGATCAGTTCGCTCAAGCGCTTCAAGGAGGATGCCCGCGAGGTGGAGGCCGGCTTCGAATGCGGTATCGGTCTGGACAATTTCAACGACGTGAAGGTGGGTGATACGATCGAAGCCTTCAAGATCGTGGAAAGCAAACGGAAGCTCTGATATGTCGATCCGGACAGAACGCGTGGCCTCGGTGATCAAAGAGGAGATCGGGGCCCTGCTGGTCAGGGACTACAACAACCCGGCGTACGGCTTCATTACCGTCACCGACGTCCGCGTCACCGCCGATCTGAAGATCGCGAAGGTGATGTTCAGCATCATGGGTGCGCCCGACGTCCAGAAGAAGACGATGGCCATGCTGGAGCAGGAACGGTCCCACATCCGGGGCATGGTGGCACGCAAGCTGACGTTGCGTTTCATCCCGGACCTGCAGTTCTATCATGATACAACGATGGACCGGGTGCACCGCATCAATACGCTGATCAATGAGATCCACAAGAATGACAGCGGGCACGGTGACACCAGCGGCTCCTGATGCGGCAGCCTCGGCGGGAGAACTCCTGCTGGTCGACAAGCCCGCCGGGTGGACATCGTTCGATGTCGTGAACAAGCTCCGCCGGGCGTATGGCGGATTGAAAATGGGGCACGCGGGAACACTCGATCCGATCGCGACGGGACTGCTCATCATCTGCACCGGGCGCAAGCGGAAGGAGATCGAGCAGTTCATGGGGCTGGACAAGGAATACGTTGCCACGATGCGGCTGGGCGTGGTGACGGCGAGTTATGATACCGAAACGCCGGTCCTCCGCGAGCGGCCCACCGATGGTATCGATGAAGCGGCGGTGCGTACCGTTGCGGCAGCGTTCGTGGGCGTGCAACAGCAGGTCCCCCCGATGTGGTCGGCGGTCAAGAAGGATGGCCGGCGTCTGTACGAGCTTGCACGGAAAGGGATCGAGGTGGAACGCGCGCCCCGCGAGGTCCGGATCGGATCGCTCACGGTGGACCGCGTGGCGATGCCCGAGGTCGTGATGACGGTCGCATGTTCAAAAGGCACGTATATCCGCACGCTTGTGTACGATATCGGTGAGCGGCTTGGATGTGGTGGAACGATGACGGCGCTGCGGCGCACGAGGATCGGACCGTACCGCATCGAAGATGCGCAGACGGTCGAAGCATTGGTCGAACGGGCAAGGGAAATGCGCGGGGTATGATCGTCCTTCGTTCCTTTGAGAAGCTGCAACGCCAGAAGAACTCGGTGGTCACCGTCGGCACGTTCGACGGTGTCCATCTGGCCCATCGCGAGATCATCCGCGAGGTGGTGCATCGCGCGCGGATGCGCGAAGGACGCAGTGTGGTCGTGACGTTCGATCCGCATCCGAAGGAGGTCGTGACCCGCGCACGCGGCCCGGTGCAGCTGCTGTCGTCGATCGAGGAACGGATCGCCCTGCTGGATGCACTGCATGTGGACATCGTCCTGGTGATCCCGTTCACCTGGGAGTTCTCCCGGATGACCGCCGGCGAATTCTACCGGAGCATCATCGATGCGCGGGTCGGGGTCAGCGAGGTCGTTGTGGGCTACGATCACATGTTCGGCCGCGACCGGGAAGCGGGCACCGAGTCGTTGATGGCACTGGGCAGGGATCTGGATTTCTCGGTGTTCACCGCGCACCCCCTGACGCTCGACGGTGAGGCGATCAGCAGCACGAGGGTCCGCCAGGCGCTGCAGGCGGGAGACATCACGCGTGCAGAGCGGATGCTCGGTCATCCGTACCAGCTGGCAGGGGTGGTGGTCGGGGGCGATCGCCGGGGTCGGACCCTGGGTTTCCCGACCGCGAACCTGGATCCGGACGCGACGAAGAAGATCGTGCCCGGGAACGGAGTGTATGTGGTCCGTGTCGGCGTCGGTGCAACGCAGACGTTCGGGATCATGAATATCGGCGTGCGGCCGACGGTCAGTGCCGGCGTGCAGCGCGTCATGGAAGTGCACCTGTTGGATTTTTCACGCGATATCTACGGCGAACGCATTGCGGTCACGTTTCTGCGGCGGCTCCGCGACGAACAGAAGTTCGGCTCCGTGCAGGAACTGGTAGAGCAGCTGGACAGGGACCGCGAGGATGCGCGGCGCATGATATCGGCATTGTCGTACACGTCAACCCATAACAAGGAGTAATTCGTCATGGCTGTAACGAAGGAGATGAAAGCCGAGATCGTCAAGAAGTTCGGCAACGGCTCGGTGGATACGGGGAAGCCCGAGGTCCAGGTCGCATTACTGACCGCTCGCATCAACGACCTCACGCCTCACTTCGAGAAGTTTCCGAAGGATCACCATTCGCGCGTCGGTCTGCTGAAGATGGTCGGCAAGCGTCGCCGCTTGCTGGACTATCTCCGCGAGAAGAACATCGACCGCTACCGGAAGGTCATCGAAGAGCTGCAGCTGCGCAAGTAGGACACTAGGGTCGAAAGCGACCAGAAAGAAGAGAGCATGAAAGTCACAAAAGAAGTTGAGATCGGCGGAAAGATCTTTTCGCTCGAAACCGGCCGGTTCGCCAAGCAGGCTGATGGCGCCGTGATGGCCCGGTTCGGCGATACCATGGTGCTCGCCACCGTGGTGGCCAACAAGGAAGCGAAGCCGGGCATCGACTATTTCCCGTTGCAGGTCGAGTACCGGGAAAAGGCGGCGTCGGCCGGCAAGATCCCCGGCGGATTCTTCAAGCGCGAGGCGCGCCCGTCCGAGAAGGAGATCCTCTCCGCCCGCATCATCGATCGTCCGATCCGCCCGATGTTCCCCGACTGGTTCCAGTGCGAGACGCAGGTCATCGTTACCGTCTACTCGTCGGACCAGGAACACGACGGCGACGTCCTGGGCGCCGTGGCCGCCTCCGCGGCCCTGATGATCTCGGATATCCCGTTCGAGGGCCCGATCGGTGAGGTCCGCGTGGGCCGCATCGACGGCGCGCTCGTGATCAATCCGACGTTCACCCAGTTGCAGACCAGCGACATGGACATCACCGTTGCCGGCACGGATGATTCGATCGTGATGGTGGAAGGTGAAGCCCACGAGATCTCCGAACAGGAGATGCTCGATGCCCTCGCGTTCGCGCACGGGTACATCCGTCAGATGTGCGCGATCCAGACCGCGCTCGCGAAAGAGGTGGGTGCCGCAAAGCGCCAGCCCCCGGCAGCCGAAGGCGCATCCGCGCTGAAGGCGGATGTGGAAGCCCTGGCTGCAGCGCGCACGCGCGAGCTGGCCATGACCCCGCTCCTCAAAGAAGAACGCGCAGAACGCACCGCCACGATGCAGGCAGAGGTCGTCGCAGCACTGGCCGAGAAGTATCCGGATCAGGCTGACGAGATCAGGACCATCCTGCACGACCTCGAGTATCGCGAGATGCGCGAGATGATCCTCGCCCACGGCAAACGTCTTGACGGCCGCGGGCTGCGTGAGATCCGCCCGATCACGATCGAGGTCGGCCTGCTCCCGCGGACGCACGGTTCGGCGCTGTTCCAGCGCGGCGAGACGCAGAGCCTCACGACCCTGACGCTCGGCACGAAGCTGGACGAGCAGATCATCGACGGCCTGCTGCCCGAGTACTCGAAGCGGTTCATGCTGCACTACAACTTCCCACCGTTCTCCGTCGGTGAAGTGGGCCGCCTCGGCACCACCGGCCGCCGGGAGATCGGGCATGGGAACCTCGCCGAACGCGCGATCAAGATCATGATGCCGGATGCGAAGGAATTCCCGTATACCACGCGTGTGGTGTCGGATATCCTCGAATCCAACGGCTCGTCCTCCATGGCCACGGTCTGCGCCGCAACGCTTGCTTTGCTCGACGGCGGTGCGCCACTCAAGAAGCCGGTCGCGGGTATCGCGATGGGCCTCGTGAAGGAACAGGACCGGGTCGCGATCCTCAGCGATATCCTCGGGAACGAGGATCATCTCGGGGACATGGATTTCAAGGTCGCGGGCACAAAGGACGGTATCACGGCGTGCCAGATGGACATCAAGATCCGCGGGATCTCGCTGGACATCATGCGCAATGCTCTCGAGCAGGCCCGTGAGGGACGGATGCATATCCTCGGCAAGATGGCGGAAACGATCTCGACGGCACGCACGGAGATGTCGCAGTATGCGCCGCGCCTGACCACCCTGATGATCCCCACCGACATGATCGGTGCGCTGATCGGTCCGGGTGGAAAGAACATCCGCCGTATCGTTGCCGAGAGCGGCGCGGAGATCAATATCGAGGATGATGGTTCGGTGGTCATCGCGGCGACGTCCAAGGAAGCCGCGGACCGTGCCATCAACGAGATCAGCAGGATCACGGAAGTCCCCGAGGTCGGGAAGGTGTACAACTCCACCGTCAAGAAGATCATGGACTTTGGTGTGTTCGTGGAATTCCTGCCGGGGAAGGAAGGCCTCGTGCACGTGTCACAGCTCGATGTGAAGCGCGTCGCCAACCCGGCCGATGTCTGCAAGGTGGGCGATGTCTTCGAAGTGAAGATCGTGGACAAGGACGACCAGGGTCGTTGGAAGCTGAGCCGCAAGGCGGTGCTCCAGCCCGATGTGCCGTACGAACGCGGTCCTGCACCGCGACGCGAAGGTGGCGACCGGCCGCATGGCGACCGCCGCCATCATAGCGGTCCGCGTGGAGGAGAACACAAGGGTGGCGAGCAGTCAGAAGGGTAGACTACCCCGCTGAAGAACCCTGGACGCAACAGGAAACCGGGAGACCGGAGAACTGTTGCGTCTTTTTTTTGCACTGGACGGTGGTGCTTCCCTGCGATCGGAGGAAGAGCGACGGGGAGAGAGGGTGAAGGGGATGCCGCGGTCGCCATCCGACCGGAAAAAGGGGACGCTCATCGCTGAGCGTCCCCGTGTGTTTCGCGGATGCGTCCCTACAGTGACACGATCTGGTGCTGGAACCCATTGATGTCGATCTCGCCGGCAAGCCACTTCATGAACCCAGGGCCGTACTTGTTCAGGAAGTACACGATATTGACCTGCCGCTCCTGCAGTGTGCCTCCCGGGAGCACGGATGCCACCGCGCGTTCGATCTGACGTACCGCGGTCTCATTCCGCTTCTTCTGGGCGCCGACGCTCTTCTCCTTCAGCTGTCCGAGACTGCTGTCGATCTTTCCTGCCACAGTATCCAGGGCGCCGAGGAGGGTGGGATCGAGTTCCTTCAACCCGAAGCGCAACTCGTTGAGCTGCGTCTGGATGCCCTTTCCCGTCCGGTCGAACAGATCGTCCAGCTTGATCTCGGAGATCTGCTCGAGGATCCTGTTGGTGAGCAGGCCCGGGTCGCCGTACAGGTCCTGTATCTCGAGGGAATATTTCTCGAGGACACGACGGACCCGTTCCTCGACCACGGTGGCACTCGCACGGGGGTAGAGGACCGGCTGCGGGACCCCGAAGTGTCCATACAGCGGCGTGAGTTGTGCATGATACGCGACCTCGGAGGGGCCCGCGACGTAGGCCACGGTCGGGAGGAGCGTATCCTGGACGATCGGGCGGAGGATGACGTTGGGACTCAGCTGTTCGGGCGTGTCCCGCGCGATCGCGGCCAGCTCGTCAGGGGTGAGGAAATGGCGCGTGCCCCGCAGACTGAAATCGTTCTCCCGGGGTTCGATGGAGTACCGGCCGCCCTTGTGAAAGAGGAACAGATTCACCGACTTTGGCTTCACCTGAGCGTGATAGGTCTTCTCCAGCTCCGCGCTCTGTCCGATCACGATCTGGGATGACGCCGGGAACTCGGTGATCTCCCGGAGAAACAGCGGGGAGAGCTGTTTCTTCAGCGTCGGATGGTTGACGGACATAAAGACCAGTCCATCATCGGGGAACAGCCGGTTGAGCCATCGTGCGAACGCTTCGTTGAACGACACGCCCTCTGCATAACACTCGCGGATCGAAGCCATCAGAGGGGGAGTGAACTCGGTCGGCTGGAGACCCTTTTCCAGGGCCTCGAGGACGTTGGCAATGGAATGGTCGAACCGGATCTCACCGACCGCACCGGGGTTGCGTTCGGGGAGGACCCCACCCGGGAGGTATTCGAACTTCGCGAGCGCGCCGGAGGGATCCGGGAACTGCGCGTAATGCATCTCCGCAAAGTCATGGTCCTCTCCCTCGAGCCAGAACACAGGCACGAAGGTGAAGAGGGGATACTTCTCCTGGAGCCTGGCGGCAAGCTGGATCGTCGTGAGGGTCTTCAGCACTGTGTAGAATGCCCCCCCGAGGATGCCGACCTGTTGCCCCGTGACGACGGCATAGGTGGACGGGTTCTCGAGCGCTGCGATGTGCTGAAGGGTCCTGGCGGACGCGCCAAAGCGTGCGTTCTGCTCGCGGAGAACGCCGGCGATGACCGTCCGGTCGCGCGGATGCTCCTGCTGCAGCCGGAGGATCGATTCGAACCCGCTGTTCTCCCGGAAGCTGAAAGGGTAGAACGGGCGGGCAGAGGAAGCCCCGGCAATGAAGTCGAGGTACAATTCAGAGTATCCGCCCGCGGCGGATGGGAGGCGGGAGTATTCTATCCAGTTCATGTGCCGAATATCGGCAAAATACCCGTTGCTTTCAAGTCCAAACTTTTGTAACATTTGGCGAAATCGTAACGCCGGCACGCTCCTGTCGAGTACTGCATTTCGTGTTCCTTGTAAGTCGTTGATCCCTCTGCTCATGCAGTCCATCGACCGCTCGGTTCACGCATGGGTACGTCCGGCTTCATCCCCTCGCTCCACCTGTCATGAGTGCATATGAAGAAGGCATGGCTTGATCATACCCTCAAGGTCCGCGTCCCGTTGATCATGATGGTTGCGGCCGGATCGTTCATTGCAACCTACTATCTCTCACGGAGCGAACGGGACGGAGTCGGGTATGCGCCCGTCCAACCGATCGCATTCTCCCACACATTGCATGCGGGGACGATGCAGATCGACTGCAAGTACTGTCATACGGCCGTTACCTCATCGCGGCACGCCACCGTGCCCGCCGCCTCCACCTGCATGAATTGCCATACGGTTGCACGCAAGACCCGTCCCGAGATCATTAAACTCACGAAGTATTACGAAGAAGGTGTCGCGATCCCCTGGAAACGTGTTCACCGCGTTCCGGATTACGCGTACTTCAACCATAGCGCCCACGTGAACAAAGGGATCGACTGTGTGCATTGCCATGGTCCGGTCCAGAATATGGATGTCCTCAGCCAGATCCAGCCGTTCACAATGGCTGCATGCCTCGATTGTCACCGGAATGCGCCGACGCGACTCGCGTCGATCCAGGGCGTCAAGCGCGGCCCGGAAAACTGCAATGCCTGTCACCGGTAGGAGAGACCCGATGTCGTTGCCCGAACACACGAACCCCGGCACACCTGTCCGCCGCAGATCATTTCTCGCGCGGACTGCCGCCGCGATCGTTGCTGGCGTTGCTGCCGGCAACATCTTCCGGCTTCCGGCGATCGTGTCCGCCGCATCGAAGGACGATGCGCACGTGACCGTCCGCCCTCATCCTCACGCCGTTCCACGGACCAATGCGAGGCCGCCGTCCCATGAATGAGAAGAACCACTGGCGCAGTCTGCGTGACCTGCAGGACGCGGGTGCGACGGAAGAACGCAAGTCGCGTGAATTCGAACCGGGGGTGACCGACACATTCGATCCGTCGGAGATGTCGCCCCTCTCACGCAAACAATTCCTCGCACTGATGGCGGCGTCTGCGGCGTTCGGTGCCGCGGGGTGCACGAATTACCGCGACAAGGGGGAGATCGTTCCGTACAGCAAGAAACCCGAGGATATCACCCCGGGCCGCCCGCTGTACTACGCGTCAACATGCACGGCCTGCACGCAGGTCTGTGGCACACTGATCAAGACCCGCGAAGGCCGTCCGGTGAAGGTGGATGGCAATCCGGATCATCCGGTGAATCGGGGCCGCTTGTGCGCGACGGGCCAGGCAACATTGCTCCAGATGTATGACCCCGCACGGCTCCGCCAACCGCACACCGGTGCCGCATCCGCGCGTTCCGGTGATGTGACGTGGGACCGGGTGGATACCGAGGCGGTACAACAACTGGCCGCGTGCATCCGCGATGGGAAGCAGGTGGTGCTCGTCACGGGGCCGCAGACATCGCCCTCCGCCCGGAAGGTGATCACGGATTTCAAGGCCGCATTCCCGACCACGCGCGTGCTGACCTATGATCGCCTCCATGAGGACACGCGCCGCCGCGGATGGGAACGCACGTACGGCAGCGGCCCGGTCCCCACGATCATGTGGGAGAAGGCGCGCGTGATCGTTACGCTGGAGGCCGATATTCTCGGTGCCGAAGGTGCCGTGGTCGAGCAGACCGGCGCATTCGCGGCCGGCCGTGACGTGGACCGCCCGGATGATTTCATCCGGCTGTATGCCGTCGAAGGTGCGATGTCGCTGACCGGCACGAATGCGGACTACCGCATCCGGCTGACCCCGGCCGCCCAGCTCGAATTGGTCCTCGCCCTGCTGCACGAGATCGGCCGCAGAGTGAACATCAGGACCGCGCAGTATCCCGCAGGCCGGAGCCTCGATGGCCTTGCGACCGCCTATGGTCTTGCTGCACCGACGCTCGCCCGCCTCATCGATGATCTTGTTGCCGCACGCGGCAAAGCGATCGTGTACGCCGGTGCCGTGCACTCGCCGGAGATGCATGCCGCTGTCAACGTCGTGAATGAACTTCTCGGGAATACCGCACTATATGGCCCCGTGCGCAGCGCCGATGGCGCGGCCGTCTCTCCGGTCGAGGAATTTACGGGGCTGGTCAGGGACATGAAGGCGGGTTTGGTCGGCTTCATCGCACATCTTGATGTGAACCCCGTGTACCACCTCCCGGCAGCCCTGGGGTATGGCGCAGCTCTCGCCGGGGTTCCGCTGTCGGTCGCATTCGTCGAGGCGGAGAATGAGACAGCGGTGGCATGCACGTACATGCTTCCGGTCCATTCGATGTTCGAGGCGTGGGGCGATCACAGTGTGCGCGACGGCGTGCTCTCGCTTCAACAGCCGGTCGTCGCTCCGCTGTATGCCACCCGGCAAAAGGAGGCTGTGCTCTTGCACTGGATGGGCGCCTCCGGTCCGTTCAATGAGTCGGCATACCGTGACCATGTGAAGAAGTATTGGGAGACGGCGGTCTATCCGCTGGCGGGAGCGGCGGTGGACTTCACCGCGTTCTGGCAGTCAGCGTTGCACGATGGCGTGATCGAACTGCCCCACGCGACCCCGGTGAGGGGAGCTCTCCGCGCTGATGCCCTTGCGGACATCCGGATCACGGCTCCCACGGGCATGTCCGTGCTGGTGACCGCTGCACCGTACATCGGGGACGGTGCGTTCAACAACAATGGATGGCTCCAGGAACTGCCGCACCCTGTCTCGAAGATCGTGTGGGACAATTACGCGGCCATCGCCCCGGCAACCGCAAAGCGGCTCGGCGTGAAGTCCGATGACCGCATCGAGGTGAGCACAGCAAACGGGAAGGTGACGCTCCCGGTGTTCGAGCAGCCCGGGACGGCCGAGGACCTCATCAGTGTCGCCCTCGGCTACGGCCGCACGAACGCTGGTCCCGTGGGCTCCGGCGTTGGAGTGGACGTGACGCCCTTGCTCTCCCTCGCGGCGTTGAACGGTACGCGCGTGGTTGCTGCTTCAGCGGTGACGAAGGCGGAGGGGTCGTATGCTCTGGCTTCGACGCAGGAGCACCATGCACTGGACGATACGTTCGTGAAGGACTTCCACCTGAAGCGTCACATCATTCAGGAGGGGACGCTGGAGGAGTACCGCCGTGATCCGCACTCTTTGGGGATCGAGCGGAAGGAGTACGAGAGCATCAGCCCGCGCGTCGAATATGCCGGACTGAAGTGGGGGATGGCGATCGATCTCAACAAGTGCACCGGCTGCAATGCGTGCGTTGCCGGCTGCAATGTCGAGAACAACGTGCCGGTGGTCGGCCGTGAACAGGTGGCGAAGGGCCGTGAGATGCAGTGGATCAGGCTCGACCGCTACTACAGCGGCACGCCCGAGGATCCGGTGGCAAGCCATCAGCCGATGCTGTGCCAGCATTGCGACAATGCGCCGTGCGAGAACGTCTGTCCGGTGGTGGCAACCAACCACAGCGCGGATGGACTGAACCAGATGATCTACAACAGGTGTGTCGGCACGAAATACTGCTCGAACAACTGTCCGTACAAGGTCCGCCGTTTCAACTTCTTCAATTTCCGTGATGATCTCGCGGGTGGGTACCAGCAGGAAGAGCCACTGAACCTGATGCAGAATCCCGAGGTCACGGTGCGTTCCCGCGGCGTGATGGAAAAGTGCTCCTTCTGCGTTCAGCGGATCATGGAAGCGCGTCAGCTTGCCACGGAGCAGGGCCGGACGATCGAGGGGAAGGACGTGCGGACGGCCTGCCAGGAGGCGTGTCCGGCGCGCGCCATCGAATTCGGCAACGTGCTTGACCCCGCGTCGCCGGTGACGAAGATGCGGGAGCATCAGTTGGGTTACGATGTGCTTGGCGAACTGAATGTGCGCCCCAACGTCACGTACATCGCGAGGTTACGTAACATCCATTCGGAGAAGAGCGCGTGAGTACCGCCGTCGTCGACTACACCCGCGAAGAACCTGTTGTTGCCGGCCGCCCGACCGCATCGGAGATCGATGGGGTCGTCAGCGCACCGCTGGACCGCATCCCGACCCGTCCGTGGTGGATCGCCTTCGGCGTGACGTCCACGATGCTGACCATCGGGCTCGTCTGCTTCGGGATCAGCTTCTGGTATGGCCTTGGCGTCTGGGGCGTGAACCAGCCGGTCTCCTGGGGCTTCGATATCGTGAACTTCGTGTTCTGGGTCGGCATCGGCCATGCCGGCACGCTGATCTCCGCGATCCTGTTCCTGCTCCGCCAGCGGTGGAGGAACGGCATTGCGCGGTTCGCGGAGGCGATGACCATCTTTGCCGTCATGTGCGCGGCCATCTTTCCGCTCCTGCACACCGGTCGCCCATGGCTTCCGCTGTACCTGTCACCGTATCCGAACCAGCACGCACTGTGGGTGAATTTCACTTCGCCGCTGTTGTGGGACGTGTTCGCCGTGTCGACCTACTTCACGGTGTCGGCGGTGTTCTGGTACCTCGGGCTCGTGCCCGACTTTGCGACGCTGCGCGACCGCACGACGCAACCCGTGAAAAAGGTGATCTACTCCATCTGCAGTCTCGGGTGGCGGCATTCGAGCCGCCACTGGCATCACTTCGAGCGCGCGTACCTGATCCTTGCGGGCTTTGCGACGCCGCTGGTGCTGTCGGTGCATACGATCGTCAGCTTCGACTTCGCCGTCTCGGTCATTCCCGGGTGGCATACCACGATCTTCCCGCCGTACTTCGTCGCGGGGGCCGTGTTCTCCGGGTTTGCGATGGTGCAGAATTCGCTCATTGTCGTGCGGCAGATGTTCAAGTTGAAACACCTCATCACGCTGGACACGCTCGAAAAGATGAACAAGGTGATGATCGTGACCGGGAGT
>JAUQWO010000066.1 GCA_030835135.1 Bacteroidota bacterium | reverse complement strand
ACTCCGACGAGCGGACCTGCAGACGGTAGAAATATACGCCCGATCCGACGGTGATCCCTGCGTGGTTGGTGCCATTCCATCGCGCATCATGGAAACCCTCGGCCTGCATCTCATCCACAAGCCGGACAATTTCCTGTCCGAGGAGATTGTGGATGGTGAGCACGACATGCCCCCGCTGGGGCAGGCCATACCGGATCTGCGTCGTGGGGTTGAACGGATTCGGATAGTTCTGATCCAGGACGACGCTCTGCGGCACGTCTGCCGTGTTCGCATCCTCCCCGGGCGCCTGTGTCCAGCCATCCGCCCCCGGGCGCGCAAGACCGGCGAATGTCGTGCCGAGCGTGAGGTCGACACATCCATCAACGCGGACATCCTTGCCAAGGTACGCGCCGGTGGCACTGGTATTCGATTGCAGCCAGAGTGTGCCATTGGGTGCATAGACGTTGGCGAAGAGTCTGATCGCCGGGCCGAGGTTCACTGACGTGGTGTACGAGGATTGCGCGTCCGTGCCACCGACATAGACCACGATATCGGACTCCGTGATCGTGCTGCCATTCTTCGGCCCGACGTACGATCCCTGATCGGAGCGGAACCAGAGTGCGATACGAACCCGCGAGGCGCCGATGAAGTACAGTTTCGCCCCCGACTGCAGCCGCACGGAACGGAAGTCGTAGGTGCCGGCGCCGTTCAGCGTGAGGCTGCCCGCCGACCCGACGCTCACATCGCGGTACCTCCCTGGTGTGATGCTCTTTGTCGCACCATTCGCGACCTTCACGTCCGCTGTGCCCGGTTGTGCGGTCTGGAACGCGGGAAGCGCCCCAACGACCGGCAACGAGAGCGGTGTCGTCCGCGTCCCGAGGATCGTCCCTTCATTGCTCAACTGATTGTAGTACACGTTCCCCGCAACCCGTGCGCTATCCTCCAGCGTGACCCGGTCCGCTTTGATGTTGTAACGCCCCGGCGTCACGGCGTCGTGACCGAGTTTCACCGATCCGCCTGCCTGGTTCGCGATGATGCTCCCGCTATGGACGACGGCTCTGTCGCCGAGGACCACGGAGCGCGAGGCGAAGACGACAGCATCGGGGAGGAACGGCGAGATCACATAGACCGCCTGTTCCCGCTGACGCGTGAACGCCATCGTCACCGGCCCGGCGGGCCCCGACACGGAGATATTTCCTGCCGCACGGAGGGAGATATTGTATGTGCCGGGCGTACCGGTCGACGTGAACGTCCCCTGATAGAGGCCGTTCCCCATCGGGGTCAGTGCCACAGTCTCGATCCCGGAGGAATCGGGCAGAAGGACCACGGCTTCCACATGCGCGTCGTTGATGACCGAACCTCCGGCGATGTGCTCGCCGCTGATCGAGAGGCCACCGTGCGACAGCGTCACCTGCATGCCGATCGCGGTGGCAGGCTGGAACGTCGTGGCAGGCAGATAGGTCTGCATCGTGACGTCCGCCACGCCGACGAGTGTCAGGTCAAGCTGTTCCGCCTCCACCGGATTGGCCGCATCACCCGCCGGAATGAGTGTCCACACGCCGGGCTTCGGATTCGTGATCTCATAGAAGCTGTACGTGTCCCCCTTCACGTAACGGATGCTCGTGAAGAACGGGTTGGGTGACGGGTACTTGTCCCAGTCCGTGGGGGTGATGATGGCATACTGCTCCGGGATCGTGTACGGTGGCGCGGTCGGCACGACCAATCCGTCCTGCGGCGGCACGAGGGCGAGGTCACCGGTACTCCCCTGCCAGTTGAAGCCCGGCAGCAGCGTCAACGTCCCTTCATCGACCGCACCCTGCCAGTTGAAACCTCCCTGCCAGTTGAAGCCCCCCTGGTAGTTGAAGCCTCCCTGCCAATTGAAACCACCCTGATAATTGAAGCCTCCCTGCCAGTTGAAACCGGGCAGGTTCGAAGCGAACGTGGTGAACCCGATCAGCTGCAGACTATTCAATCGGTTCCACATTTCCTTTACCGCCAGATCGAGATCAGCGGGGGTGGTCAGGTAGTACGCGCCGCCCGTGCCGTTCGCCAGCGTACTGCTGAGTTCCTGCGCATACTCCGGACTCGATCCAAAACCCAGCGTGAAGACACGGGTGCTGTCCGCTGCAACCAGTGAGGGGATGACGGTTGCCGCGGAGGGACTGCCGCTCTCATCACCGGCGCTGAACACCATCATCGCCCGGATGCCTCCGGGCGTCGCACTCAGTTGCGAGAGAGCGGTCTGCAATCCGGCCCCGATCCCGCTGGTCCCGCCCGGTGTCAGACCCTTGATCGCATTGACCACAGGCAGTCGCGACGTGGAGTCTGCCGTGATCTCCTGGAGTCCAAGCACGAGCGTCGATGGGAGTTGCACCACGCCGACGCGGTCACCGACGCCCATGCGCTGCACGAGTTCAACAGCAGCGTTCTTCCCCGCATCGAATGCGCCATAGGCGGACACATACTCCGGAGAGCCGTCAAAGACCAGCATCAGATCGATGCGACCCGGAGGCGCGTTGTCGTAGATGTAGGAGATGCCATTCCGGTCCGGCGCTTCCAGTGTGCGTTTCTTGATCTCGCTTCCGCGGATGATGCCATACATCGTCCATTCACCGTTGCCCGATCCCATGGCAGGGACATACGGCGGGTACCCCGGGTCATAGATATCGCCCAGGCCGCTGTAGTGACCGATCTCGTGCACGGCGACGTTCCCGAGGTCACGAATGGTGCCATTCGGGTCGTCGGATTGTGATTCACCGAATTCAAACCCGCCCGGGTTCGTTCCGCTCTTCGCATTGAACGCAATATCCACATCCGTCATCTCGCCGTTCATGGCATTGTACCGGACACGCGTCACCGCGATCACATTCACATCGGCTCCGGTCACGCCGGTCCAATTGTCTGTGATCCTTACGACATTGTTCAGTCCGTCGGGTGAACCGCCGTACTGGTTCGAGGATGACGTCACGGGTGTGTAATGGAGCCGCCACGGCGCCCCCTGGGGGGTCGTCCCGGACAATGCATTCCAGGTCGCGAAGCTCTCATCGATCGCGGCGCGTTGGGCCGGATCCGCTATACTCGGACTCACCGCGTACGATCCGTTCCCTCCCGGCCAATGCAGGGGGATCCCGGCAAGTGTGGTATTCACAACGAACCCATCCCCGAAGTGCCGGGTCCGTACGCCCACCGGCAGATCGGCTGCAAATTCCGATGTGTTCCCGGCAGCATCCGTCGCGGTCGCGGTCACATATTGTCCCCAGGACAGCGGGGCGACCGGGACTTCAAACCACGCGTACCCGGTGTCATTCGTGGTCACGGACTGCACGCCGGCAAGCTCCCGTCCTTCCCCATAGCCCGAACCATCCGTGGTGTCGTTGACGTAGAACTCGATCCGGAACGTGGTATTGGGCCAGTTCAGGAGGGATCCCTGAATGACCGAGTTCGGCGCGCTTCCTGCGATGGAGGCGTAGAAGAGGATCGGATAGTTCTGGCCGTAGTTCACTGCCGGCGGATCCGGAGGACGCTGTTCGATGCGCGACGGTCCGGGCTGATACCGGTTCGCGGTCACTCCTGTCCCCCCGAGGTCGATGCCGAGTGCGTCGTTCCCGTGGATCTCATTCCCCAGGACTGCATTCCCGGAAGGAAATACTTCCGGTACCGCAAGACGTACCGCAACTCCGCTCGCACCGTTGTGGTGGATCCGGTTCGCGGTGCCCGCGGCCGTGCCCCCGACCGTGTTCCCGTTCCCTCCGTACACGGTCACCCCATCACCACCGTTGCCGGTGATCTCGCACCCTTCGATCCGGTTGCTGTCGCTCATGATCACCACGCCAGATCCGCTGAAGCCGGCGATGCGCAGTCCACGCAGCGTCGTTTGTGCCGGCGTATATCCCCAGCGCAGGAACACACCGGAGAGCTGCAGCCCATCCGGCGCAGAGGCGGAGGGCGTGAAGAACGATGATGGCTGCAGGGTCACCAGCGGGTTCCCGCTCTCATCGGTGGTACCCTGAACCACGATCGCGTCCGAAAGCAAAGGCAACGGAGAGAGGAGGGCGATCGTACCACCGACACCGCCGCCGAAGGTGATGATGTCGGTCCCGGGGTTCTCATTCGATTGCTCGATCGCGGACCGCAGCGAACCGGGGCCGCTGTCGCTCAGACTCGTGACGGGATATGTCTGCTGGATGTTCGCCGCAAACCGCGCCGTGAGCGTGCGGTCGCGCAGCATGGGCATTGTCAGCGGATTGTCGGAGGCTGTGGTATCACCGGTCCACCCCTCGAAATGGTAGCCCGCCCCGGCGTAGGCAGTCAGGGTCACCTGCGATCCGTGGACATACGGACCGGGTGCAGGAGACACCGTCACGGATCCCGCCCCGGACGGGTCGACGGGGGTCGACAAGGAATAGGAATTGATGCGGAACGCCGCACGGATGGTGTGGTTCGCGTTGACGGCGCTGAATGCATAGGCGGTATCGGGCGTGACCGCGACGCCATCGACGATCAGGCTATCGACGTGCTTCCCCTTGTGCGGGGTGATCCGGAACGCAGCACTCGCCCCGGCATACACGGTCAGACGTCCGGATGGCGTGATCGTGCCACCCGTTCCCGCCGAAGCATCGATCGTATAGGCAACGTCACCCGACACGTGGAGATCGAGGTAGTTCTTGGAACTCTCCCATTCGCCGCGCACCGCCAGCAGGTTGTCCCCCGCACGAAGGAGACTGTCAGGCACCGTGATGATGACGTCGCCGTCCGCGGTCGCGCAGGAATTGTGTTCGCGTTCACCACCACTCACGTCCTTGCCGTTGAAATACACCTGGGCGGTATTGTCGAGTGCCACCTTGATGACGACATTCCTGGCACCGGCCGGGATCGTGAGGTGGCGACGGACAAGGAGATCGCGCGAGGAGGGCCAGATGGTCTTGATGTGCGCCGTGTCGTTCAGCGGGCACGGCGGTGACGAGGTGTTGTTCAGCGTGCCGAACGCACCGTTACCCTGGGACCATCCTGTTCCGGTGTCGCTGCCCATCCTGGAGAACTTGGACACGACCGATGCATTCGATTTCACGAATTGGTAGGTGTATTTCTTTGAGAGGAACGGGAGGAAGACCGTCCGGCTCGCGGTCTGTGCAGAACCTGTGGCAGGTAATAGCATGAGCAGCGCTGCCAGCGCGATCAGTGCTCGTTTCATCAAAGACTCCTGGATGTGCGTATCGTGAGGGTGACGACGACGACCTGTCATTTGGTGACGTCGGACGTCTGTGCCTTGACGTGAGCAATGAACGCATCCAGCGTCATACCCCCGGCGACCATCCTGGCGCCCGTGACTTCATCCCGTCGGACGGCGACCTTCCCCTGCTCACCTCCCGTCACCCGCAGCTCGCCATTCGCGACGTTCCGGGCGAACACGACCACATCCTCATCCTTCCTGAAGCGGGCCGTATGGCTGTAATACTCGCCTACGCCATCGATCTCGCCCCCCGGGGTGAGGATCGTGACCGACGCTCCACCCGATACGCCTTTCAATGATCGATCGACAGCGACAGTGACCGCGGTCTGAATGCGCGTCCGGTCGCTGTTCCACGATGAACGGATGTCCGCCACTCTTCCGACGACGACCACATCCGCCTGTCGTGTGAGTTCAGTGGTGGTGAGCTCGCGCTCCTGGGATCGTGCCATGGATCCAAGAACGAGGACGGCGGCAAGGAACGCGATGATACGACGCGGTGGGCAGAGCAGGGACATGGATCGGTCCTCCGTGGTGAGTGGACGTTCGTGTGTGGATGTGAACTCGGGAAGTACGTGTTCGTCGGGAAGGGACAACAGGAACGCCACCATGAGTGGTGGGGGTGAAACGGAGCGACAGCGGAAGGAGAAGGCGTGATACCGGGAAGGGATCGTGTGGACGTTCTACCCAGAGGTTGAATGCCATGCGGCGAAACCTTCTCGGACGATGGACCGCGATGAGAAAAGAACAGTTGTTACGCGAGAAGGTTAGAGATTTCGTGACTCAATGTCAAGGCGAAAGGACCGGGAAGCGCACAGACGAAACAGCATTTCATGGGTGACCCCCCACCCCCCCGGC
>JAUQWO010000065.1 GCA_030835135.1 Bacteroidota bacterium | reverse complement strand
GCGACCGGAAGTCCTTCCTCGATTCGGATGATACCCCCCTCAGCCTGCCGTACGTGCGCGGGTCTCTGAAGCTGAGCACCCGGCGCTGTGGACTGGACCGCGTGAAGTTCGAATTCGCGAACGCCCTGGAAAGCGAGCTGGTCTACGAATACGCCTACTTTGGCGGGCATGCGATCGCCCGGGATCCGTATGCGACATCGTTCCCCCTGAGCAAAGAGCTCAAGAGCGTCTTCCTCCAGGCAAACACCCCGGAGAGGATCCGCTTCTCCCAGCATGCGGCGTTCATCTCCAGGAATGCCGCCGACACCAACGGTCTCTACCTGATGTACAACGACTCCGGAAACCCGACGCTGTATTCCGGCGGGAACATCGAGGTGACTCCGACGGACGTGCTCTCCTGGCATGACTGCGAATTCCGCGGGCTCATGGAGTGGGAGGCGACCTTCATCCTGATGGGAAATGAAGCCGTTCTGCCGGAGATCATCAAACCGCTTCGCTTGATCGCCCACCCGCTCGGCCGGAAGACCATCAATCTGATCCGCAGCGTCTCGATCGACCTGGACGAGGAGACGGCGGCGGTGAAAGCCATGGAGTTCATACCATGAGCATCATCAACGGTGTGCCACAGCCGAAGTTCGTGATCCATCGGGCGGGATATGCCGATGAGACGGTGACCCTCGACCAGCATAGCGACTACCGGGCCCGCTTTACCCCGGACTTCAACTCGCTCGAGGATCAGGAGGGGACGCTGCACCGGAAGCTGCTGGGGTTTCGCTTCCGGGCGGAGCTCTACTTCGAGATCGTCGACGCGACCGAGCTCACGAAGCTGGCCCGGCTCATGCACCAGGTGGTGGTCAACGGTGTGGCGGGATACGACACAGTGGACTTCTATCCCCACCGAGTGGAGAAGCCATACTACAAGGAAGACGTCACGATCGATGACGACGATATCGAGATCCAGTACATGCGGCTCCTGGCGAACAAAGACTTCACTCTGAAGCTGATCGGGCGGAAGCGGGTGGACTGGGTCCCGCTGGCGCTTGCTGATTTCGTCATGTGGGGGACCGTCTCGATGCGCATCCAGGATATCACGCAGACTTTCAGCGAGCTCACGTAAGGAATAGCCCATGGCAACGATCACTTCAGTAGGCGGCGCAGACACCCCGAATACCGGGCGTGCGATCTGGAATGCGAACGACACGGCCATCAACAACGAGGTCATTGCCGCGACGGCCGCTATCGCAACCCACAAGGCGGCGGGGAACACGGACCACGACGGCCGGTATTCCAAGATCACCGACCTCGACACCCACAAGTCGTCCTCGGACCATGACGGCAGGTACTATACCGAAACCGAGATTGATGCGATGGCCGTGAAGCTCACCGGCGCCCAGACGGTAGCTGGCGCGAAGACCCTGACGGATGACCTGATCATCAAGAAGGCCTCCCCGGCGGTCGAGCTACAGGATGCGGCCGGCAACCGTTTTGCGAAGATCGTGGGGAGCGCGGATGCCGACAACAGCGCACTCATCCAGGTGTACGATACCTCGGCCGGACAGTTCGTGACCATCCTCAAGGTCCAGAAGAACGGGACCATCTCAGATTCCGCGGGGAATCCGCTCGCCACGAAGAAGTACGCCCAAGGGCTGGCTCGGTCCGGCTTCTTCCTCATCCCCCTGCAGCGGTACATTGCATCTGCGGCGGCGAGCACCACCTACGTGGTGCAGGACAAGGACAGCCAGACCCTCGCTATCCAGATCCCCAACGGCGCGGTATTGAAGAAAATCCGCCTGCAGTGGTTCATCGGGAGCACATCAGATTTCGCCGTGGAGGAGACATCCGTCAGCTTCTCAGACTCCGGATACACGTGGCTCACGGCCGAAGTTGCGATCGGGGGTGATGACCGCTACATGAACGTGAACGTCTACGGCTGGAGAATGGTAGCCTCAGTGCCGACCTCGACTCTGATCGGCACCGTGCAGTATGCGAAGGACGACGGATTCGCGACGGCCGCTGTCCGGGTAGCCATCAATCTCGAGTTTTCATTGTGATCACGAGTCAGTCGACAACTGAGATCGAGGTCTCGGTCGGATACACCGACACCCAGTTCATAACGCTCACGTGCGCGAGTGCGATAATACTCTCGAACATCTGGGTAGACGACGGAGAATACCCCGGGGAATATCGCCCCTTTCAACCATTGTTCCTGTGGGTTGATGGAGCCGAGCGGGCACTCCCCCTTGAGATCACTGCCGGGATGCATTCGCTGGAGCTTCGAGGGGAGAGATTCCGCGGAGTCGGTCTCCTCGTCCTGGGGATGGGCCTGCACGCTGTCTCCGGGATCACGATCGGGGGAGCAGAGTCTGAGCTGGCGGTGCAAGTAGCCGCGATCCCATCGGTCAAGACTGCGTCCCGGGACCCTGCCGGAGCGGATCTTACCGGCATTCTGGGGACACAGTGGCTCAACACACTCACAGGTTTTTGGTTCAAGGAGATTCAAGGCGCATGGCAACAGCAGCCGTAAAAGCACTCATTCTCATCGCCCTTTGCTCAACGTTGGCTTACGGCGGACAGATCTCGGTCACGTCCGATGCGACCATGACCAGTGCCAATGCAAGCGCGGTGGCCGGCGATACCGTAGCAATCACAGCGGGCACGTACACCGTCGGTATTGCACCGGCCAATGGTGGGTCGGCGGGGAGCCCGATAGTGTACATGCCTGCAAGCGCTGGGGCCGTGTGTTCGCTGTACATCGCCGGCGGGTACGGCATTGAGATCAGCACGGACTACGTGATCGTGCAGGGAATTGCGGTCAAGATGAACCCCACGTCCGCCTATCACCCGGTGTATATGCACGACTGTGACCACTCCGCGATCATCGACTGCCGCACGTATGGCGGGAGCACGCAGAACACATCGACGCGGGGTGACTGGAACACATGGAGGCTTGATAATATCCGGTACTGTCGCACCATCGGAAATCTGGTCGACCGTCTTGATGCCAACATTTCGGATGATGATTACCGCGGGGAGGGGATCGCGCTGACCGGGGCGAATTCCCACTACAACATCATCGAGGGGAACTACATCAAGAACGTGTCGCACTTTGCCATCGCGGTCCCGGTCTATACCTCCGAAGGCGCGTTCAATATCGTTCGGAACAATGTTGCGTGGAACTGTCACGGCATGTTCGGCACCAGCGACGGCGCACGGCACACTCTCTACGAGGGAAACAGGGGATGGAACCCCGGCATGATCGACACCTATCAGAGCGGGCCGGTCATGGAGATGTTCGCGGATTCGACGATTGTCCGCTATAACATGCTGGCGCACGACACGACGGTCACGCCGGTGAGCGCACAGTCCGTATCGGGATGGGGTAAGTTCGTTGAGGCGGGACCGGAACTCATCATCGAAGGCAGTACTGCCCCATACGACGCGGAAAAGAACGGTCGGTA
>JAUQWO010000064.1 GCA_030835135.1 Bacteroidota bacterium | reverse complement strand
CACGGCACGTTCACCGCGCCCGTACGCGGCGCCCGTACACGTGTATTCGGGGGTATCCTCCGGCAACGATCGCGTGTGCCTTCGGTGTGGCAAAATCTGTCAGTGATATTGATAGTTTCATATGGTAAACGACGTTTCATTCCTTGCATTTGGTCATTCGACCGCCGTATATTTCTGTCAATCTCCCCACTTTTCTGACAGGACGGTCCCCATGGCCACACCATACGCCTCACTTGCGATCAGCGACCCCGACGCACTCTGCTTCGGGCAATCACCACGGCCCGTGCAGTGTGGTTTCGGCATCACTATCGGTGGCGGGCAGGTCTATCCTGAATTGAATTTCACCCTGCCCACGATGACCATCGAGGAGGCGACGTGGTCGGACGTCCGGAAGCACTATCAGGAGATCGCGGACATGGTGGTGCGTGCCGGGAAGAGGCTCCATCTTCCTGGACTGGTACTGGAATTCGAATTGCTCCCCCCGATGACGGAGACCCCGGAGTGGGGAGCGGAGATCACCGCGATCCTTCACGATGGGTTGAAGAAGGCGCACGAAGCGTATGGACTCCCGTGTGCGCTTCGCGTCACGCCGACCGATGTGCGCGACCGGCAGCGGCCCCCGCTTCTGCGTTCCGGCGAGGAGTGGGATGTGCTCCGCTCATCCTTCGAGCTGTGTTCGAAGGCGGGCGCGGATATCCTCTCCATCGAGTCGGTAGGCGGGAAGGAAGTGCATGATGAGGCGCTGATGTACGGCGATGTCCGCGGCGCCATCTTTGCGCTCGGGGTGCTGGCCCCCAGGGATATGGAGTTCCTCTGGACCATGATCGTCGATGTGGCATCGCAGCACCGGGTCGTGCCCGGGGCGGATTCTGCCTGCGGGTTTGCGAACACCGCCATGCAACTGGCAGGGCAGGGCATGCTGCCGGAAGTGCTCGCCGCGGTGATCCGTGCGGCCAGCGTGGTGCGCAGCCTGATGGCGTACCGGGTCGGTGCGACGGGCCCGTCCAAGGACTGTGCCTATGAGGGACCGGTGATCAAAGCGATCACGGGGACGCCGATCGCGATGGAGGGGAAATCGGCCAGCTGCGCACATTTCAGTCCGGTGGGGAATGTGGCTGCGGCGATGTGCGATCTCTGGAGTAATGAGTCGGTCCAGAACCTGCGTCTTCTTTCCGGCTCCGCGCCGGAGGCTTTCCTCGAGCTTCTGGCCTACGACTGCCGCCTGTTCAACGAAGCAACACGCCAGAAGAAGTCCGCAGAGTACCGGTCTCTGCTCGTGCATTCGGATATCGGACTCAGTCCGCAGGCACTCGTCCTGTCGCCGGAATCGACCGTCGCCATCGCCCGGGCGATCGTCGGCGCGCCCGATCCCTACCGTCAGACCGTGGCCGCGGCACGCACAGCGGTGAGCCTCATTGAAGGTGCCCAGAAGGAAGGCACGATCACGCTCGTGCAGCGCGAAACCGAATGGCTGGCGAAGATCGCCGTGGCATTGGACGAGATGCCGGACGACGAAGGGGAGTTGCTTGGTGAGATGGCCGATGCCTATGGCCACAGGTTCCTCCCGTCCAGTTACGGGCTCTGAGCCGCGGGCATCCGCAGGGCGCAGCGCCCCGCGGTCTTCTTCAACGGTGCTGGACGATGTCCCGCACCGTTTCTGTTATGGCGCGGAAGTCGATCTTGCCACTTCCCATTTTCGGCATCTCGTCGAGGTAGACGAAGCGTGATGGCATGGCGATGGGAGGAAGGTGCGCGGTAAGTTGCTTCATCACGGACTTCTCGTCGATCTGGCGTGTGAGGGTGGCCACGATCCGTGCTCCCCGCAGCGCATCCGGGACCTCGACCACGCAGCATTCGATGTCGGGAGAGATGACCTTCTGGATGGCGTCCTCGACGCGGATCAGGGAGACCATCTCCCCGCCGATCTTCAGGAACCGCTTCAAGCGTCCTACGTGCCAGAGGTAACCGTCCGCATCCACATACCCCATGTCGCCCGTGTCGTACCAGCCATGGCGGATGCTCAGCGATGTCTGCTCGAAATCGTCGAAGTACCCCTTCATCACGCTGTCGCCCTTCACAAGGATCTTGCCGATCTCACCTGCCGCGCAGGATTCTCCGGTCTCGTAGTTCTCCACGCGTACTTCCATCCCCTGGATCGGCCGGCCCACGCTGCCGGGACGGTTCTGTTCCACCGTATTCATCGTGATCGCCGGGCTGGTCTCGGTCGCACCGTACGCCTCGAGGAGCACCTTGTTGTGCTTCGTCAGGAACCCATCGCGCAGCCCGTCCGGACATTTATCCGCGCCCGTGAGCAGGATCCGCACTGAATCGAAATCGCCGGGCTTCCCGTTGCGCAGATAGCCCCAGAAGAACGTTGGCGTGCCCGCCATCATCGTCACCTTTTCCTCGCGTACAACGTCGCAGATCGTCTTGAAGTCGAGCGGGTTGGCGTAGGTGACCAGTGTGGTCCCGACGATCAGGGGGACCCAGAGATTGGCGGTCTGTCCGAAAACGTGGAAGTACGGGAGATTGGCCAGGAAAATGTCCTCGGGCGCGAAGGTGAAGGCTTTTGTGATCCCTTCGTAGTTGGCGGTGATGTTCCGGTGTGTCAGCTGGACGGCCTTGGGTTCCTTCTCGCTGCCGCTCGTGAACAGGATGACCAGGGTTTCATCCTCCGAGCCCCGGTGGATGCGGGTAAGGAGTTGTTCTGTGGGGAGGTGCGCCTTCAGTGCCGCGCGGACCTTATCCACCGGTCCGATGCCAGCCATGATGTCCTCGAGGAACACCATGCCTTCCACGGGAGGGCAGCCGATCTTCTCGCACAGTGCGCGCGATGTGATGATCGTCCGGAATGCGCATTTCTTCTGTGCGAATTCACAGTTCCCGGCCGCGCCGGTGGCGTAATTGATCATCACCGGTGTGCGTCCGCTCATCAGTGTTGCGAGGATCGCAAGGATCGATCCGGCGGAATTCGGCAGCATGATCCCGAGGAATCCGGGGTCGTAGGCACGGAATTTCCGTGCGAGGATGAGCGTGCCGATCAGTGCCTTGCCGTAGGTCACACGGCGGCCGAGAGTACGGTCAATGATCGCAAGTTTTCCCGAGTACCGTTTTGCACTGCGGACGAACGCTTGATGAAGCAGCATGGGGAGCCTCCCGGAAGGTGCAGAACGATTGTAATCAGAAGCATCATGAAAAGCCACAATAAAATCTGTCAATGGTGCGTGAACAGTGGTGGCCCGTCACATGTTCCCGCGGAGCGCGGACCGCGTGACCATGGTCACACGAACGGCCATGCGACGTGTGTATATTGTTCCACGCTTCACCAGCAGTACTTCCAGCATGGCACCGTACATGAATCGTACTACCGGAGGTTGCATGAATCGCTTCATGACCCGGACCGCCCCTGCGGCCTCTCTCAGGCCGCCGGCTGTGCGAGTGGGGTCTACTTTGCGCGGCTGCATGCGGGGAATCAGACGAGCATGATCCGCATGATGCTGATGAAATAGTGTGGTGTGGTGGTGCAAGCGCGCGAAGGCCCGTCCCGTTATTCCGGGACGGGCCGTTTGCGTTTCGTCCGCCCTACCCGACGAAGGGACTCCGTCGGCCTATCGCCGGAGTCTCCGGGAGATCTGGACGATGATCACTGCGAGCACCAGGACGCCCGCCGTGAAGATCGTATCGCCCAGCACGCGTGACCAGCGGAATGCGGCGATCACGTCGGTCTGCAGGAATTCCGCGCTGCGGGCATACCAGTAGCCATGTTCCACCGAGGCCCAGGTTTGCATCAAGCCGACGGGAAGGAGGCTGATCGCTACCATGGCCATCAGCCCGATGTTGATCGACCAGAACGTGAAGGACAATGCGCGTTCCGGCCAGGGGGCCGTCGGGCGGAGCGCCCGGAGGCAGAACAGCATGAGGCCGATCCCGAGCATGCCGTACACACCGAACAGTGCCGCATGGCCATGCACCGGGGTCGTATTCAATCCCTGCATGTAGTACAATGCGATCGGTGGATTGATCATGAATCCGAACAGGCCGGCACCCACCATGTTCCAGAAGGCGACGGACACGAAGAAGTAGATCGGCCAGCGGTACCGCGTCACCCATTCGGTGGTGCGCGACAGACGGATGTTCTCCCATGCCTCATATCCCACGAAGACGAGGGGGACGACCTCCAGGGCGCTGAACGCCGACCCCAGTGCGAGGACGATCGTCGGTGTCCCGGAAAAGTAGAGGTGATGCAGGGTCCCGATGATCCCGCCCGAGAGGAAGATCGTCGCGGCGAGGATGGTCGCCTTGCCGGCGGACACGACGCTTACGAGCTGCAGCCGGGCGAACAGGAACGCGATGACCACGGTGGCGAACACCTCGAAGAAGCCCTCCACCCACAGGTGGACCACCCACCACCGCCAGTATTCGGCGATGGCCAGGTTGGTGTGCTTGCCGTACATGAGGGCGGCGGCATAGAACGAGGCGATCGCGATGGAAGAGATCAGGAACAGCGTAAGGATCGGTTTCTGTTCATCCTTCTTCTTCAGTGCCGGCAGGATCGAGCGCACCAGGAGGAACAGCCAGAGGAACAATCCCACCAGCAGGGCGATCTGCCAGAGGCGGCCCAGATCGATATACTCGTACCCGCTGTGCCCCAGGAGGAACCAGAGTTCGTCCGGGAGGACGTTCTGAATGCTGAGCCATTCGCCGGTCATCGAACCGAGGACGACGACCACGAGGGCTCCGAAGAGAATGTTGACGCCGAGGCGCTGGCCCTTGGGCTCGACACCGCTCACCGCGGGTCCGATGTAGAGACCCGCCGCGAGCCATGCTGTTGCGATCCAGAAGATCCCCAGCTGCGTGTGCCACGTGCGCACGATGCTGTAGGGCAGGATCGCCGAGAGCTGGAAGCCGTAGAAGCCGTCGCCCTCGACCGCGTAGTGCGCGGCCACGACACCCGCAATGATCTGCAACAGGAACAACCCCGTGACGGTCCAGAAGTACTTCACCACCGCCATCTGTGATGGCGTCGGGGAGGCATCGAGGAGAGGGTCCTGTTGCGGTACCGTCCCCGGTCCCGGGGCACGTTCGAGCGAAGCGTGATACCACGCCATGGCCCCGATGCCGGCGAGGAGCAGGATGATGCTCACGCCGGTCCAGACCACCGCATCACCCGTTGGCACGTTCCCGATGAGGGGTTCATGTGGCCAGTTGCTCGTGTACGTGATGGTCTCTCCGGGGCGGTTCGCTGCAGCTGCCCAGGACGTCCAGAAGAAGAAGGCGCCGAGGTGTTGCAGCTTCGCGGGGTCCGGTTGAGCGTTCCTGGGTATCGCGTACTCTGAACGCCCGTTCGTGAAGATATCGGCGTAGTACGCAACGTTTGCACGGAATGCTTCGGCGCGGAGTGGATCGATCGTGAGTGTCCCGGTCACCGGATCGTATGTATTCGTCCGGATCAGTTCCTGCAGCCGGCGTGCGAGCCGGGCCTGCTCTTCGGGCGCCAGAGCATCGTAGGAGTGTCCATGCTCATTCGCCGCCCACCGTTCGAGGATGAACATGCACTCCCGGTGCAGCCAATCCGCGGTCCAATCCGGCGCGACGTAACTGCCGTGCCCCCAGACGGACCCGACCTCCATACCGCCGAGAGCCTGCCATACATTCTGACCGGCACTGATCGATCCTTCGCCGATCACGACCGAACCGTCCGGCGTGATCACGCGGTCCGGTATCGGGGGGGCTTTCTGATAGATCGTGACCCCGACCCAGCCCAGGACGGCGAACGAGAGAATGAGGACCGCGGCGAACCCAATCCAGTATGGCTTCATGATCGTTCCTTATGCGTGTGACGTCTGGTTCGTTGGGGCTACTTCGTTCTCCAGCGCGATCGCACGCGGGAACAGGATATTGTTCTCGAGGTGGACATGCGTGTGCAGATCTTCTTCGAACTGCCGGAGTTCCTGATACGTCACCTGATACGTTGTGCACGCATCGGCAGGGGGGGTATACGTGGTGCTCAGCGAGCGGATGGTCGCAAGGGTATCTCCGGCGGCGACGTGCTCCGCTTCCATCATGCGGATCGGATTCACGGCGCTTCCGAACGGCGGCCGGGGGAGGGTCCCTCCTTCGCGATGTGTCACCGCCAGTGCGGTGATGTAGGGGAAGAGGATCCGTTCCTCTTTCATCATGTGGTGCTGGAGTTCGTCCGCGACCCTGACGAAGTGCTCCGCAATGGTGATCACTTCGGGGTGGCGTTCACCGTGGACGCGCGCGACCTTTGCCGTATGGGTCAGCAGCGTAGGGATCGCCTCACGTACATAGGCATGATGCACCGAAACGATATGGTCGATGAGAGCGTCCGGGGTCATGCGGGTGTATCGATCGTCGCGGGGGAGCGGGGAGTGATCCAGGGTGCCGAGTGCCGCGATGATGGGAGCCGTCTCCAGGTGGCGGGCCGCACAGGCCTGTTCGATCGTCACGCCGCCGTTGCAGCAAAAATCCAATCCGTGTTTCTCGAAGATCGCTGCCGCGCGGAAATCCTGCGTCACGATCTCTTTCAGGGTTGTGGTGTGAAGAGATATCATGGTCCTGCGTCCTTCTGTTGTGTCAGTGTATGCTTCCAGACGATCTTGCCGTCGGCATCGATCGAGAGGAGTTTTCGTTGTTCCATGGCCTTGATGGACCGGATGACCGTCTCCACGCGGAGGCCGGTCATGTTGGCCAGCAGCTGCCGGGTCAGCGGGACCCGGAACGAGTGCGTGGTTCCCGGGCCGCGTTCCGTCCGCCGCAGGTATTCGATGAGGGTCGTGATCCGGTGCTCGGCTTCTTCGACCGCGATCTCGGTCAGCATCATCGATTTGTACAGCAACCGGCTGCAGAGCCCCTGGGTCACCGCGAGATGGATCGCAGGGTTCGCCTGCAGGAGCCTTAGGAATCCTTCGCGCGGGCAAGCCCACACCTCGCCGGCGGTCATCGCCACAGCCGACGCGGGGTAGGGTTCATTCAGGAAGAACGGGGGTTCGCCGAAGCTCTGGCCGTCGGTGAAATAGCCCTGGACGAATTCCCTTCCTTCTTCCGTCTGGGTGATCATCTTGATCTTGCCCGTCCGGACGATGTAGAAGAATGATGTCGTGTCGCCTTGTTCGAACAACACTTCATTCCTGTCGAGGTGCCGGATGCGTGCACCAAATCGGGTGAGGATGTCTTCAGCGATCATGTCGGGACCCTGCTTTCGGGAAGCGGTGCGCTTCCGTGCTGGTGAGAGAATCTCATCATTCCGGGGATGATGTGTCTATGACCTACCTCATAGAACGAATGGCGGCGGGAGTTGATTCCCGGGGGGCCGACGGTCCAGGGTCGGCGTCATTTCGGGCGCACCGGGCCACATCGCTGGCGGCCCGGCAGGTGGTGTCCGGTCATGCTCCCGGGAGAGTGGCAGTAGAGGGGCATTGTTCGTATATTGATACTTTATGCATATCCTTCAGGGACCATGGGGCTGAAAGACGACATCCTGCGCCGCCGGACATTTGCGATCATCTCGCATCCGGACGCCGGGAAGACAACATTGACCGAGAAGTTCCTTCTCCACGGCAACGCGATCCAGCTTGCCGGTTCAGTTACGGCCCGGAAGAACCAGCGACAATCCACTTCGGACTGGATGGACCTCGAGCGCAAGCGGGGGATCTCCATCAGTTCCACGGTGCTGCAGTTCGACTACGACGGCTACCGGATCAATCTCCTGGACACCCCGGGGCATCAGGATTTCTCCGAGGACACCTACCGCGTGCTCACCGCTGTCGATGCCGTGGTCATGGTCATCGACTCCGCGAAGGGTATCGAGACGCAGACCCGCAAGCTCTTCGAAGTGTGCCGGCGGCGGCACATCCCCATCTTCACGTTCATGAACAAGCTGGACAGGCCGACGATGGACCCGCTGGAGCTTCTGGACGAGCTTGAGCACGTGCTGGGGATCGCGGCGTTCCCGATGGTTTGGCCGTTGGGTACGGGGTTCCATTTCCGTGGGGTGTACGACCGGATGAAGAAAGAGGCTCATCTGTTCGAATTCGGATCGAACGGTGCGTACCGTGTGCCCGAGCAGGTCGGGTCGCTCTCCGATCCCATCGTGACGGACCGGATGGATCCGAATGAGCACGCCATCCTCCTCGAGCAGATCGCGATGCTCGATCATGCCGGAGCGCAGTTCGATATCGAGGCGGTACGGGCGGGCCGCATGACGCCTGTGTTCTTCGGGAGTGCGCGGAACAATTTCGGCGTGCAGCTCCTGCTCGATGGGTTCCTGCAGTACGCTGATCCGCCCCGCCCGCGTTCCAGCAACGGGGTGGAAGTGAAGCTCGACAGCGAGACCTTTTCGGGATTCGTGTTCAAGATCCAGGCGAACATGGATCCGCGCCACCGCGACCGCATCGCGTTTCTCCGTATCTGTTCCGGGAGGTTCGAGCGTGACATGACCGTGACGCATTCGCGGAGTGGCAAGACGATCCGGCTCTCCAATGCATCCAAACTCTTCGGCCGCGACCGCGAAACAGTGGACGAGGCTGTGGCAGGCGATATCGTCGGGTTCGTCGGGCATTCGCTCCTTGGCATCGGCGATACGCTCACCGAGGACCCATCGATCGTCTACAACGAGATCCCCCGCTTCCCGCCCGAGTGTTTCTCGCTCCTGAGCAATCCGAACCCATCAAAATTCAAGCGGTTCCGCGAAGGTGTGGACCAACTCCTGCGCGAGGGCGTGGTCCAGGGATTCCAGCCGAGAGGCTCGGCCACGCAGATCCCGATCCTTGCTGCTGTCGGGCCACTGCAGTTCGAGGTCTTCAAGTACCGTCTGGAATCCGAATACGGTGCCGAAGTTGACCTGGGGGCGACGGACTGGAAATTCGCCCGGTGGGTTCATCCTTCGGTCGACCGGGCAACCCTCACCCCGGGCATTCTTCCGACGGGGGCGATCATCGCCGATGATGCGCGGGGACAGACCGTGATACTTTTTCCGGGCGATTGGGCTCTGTCGGTCTTTACCCAGAAGCACACCGCGATCGAGCTTTCCGAAGCCCCGTATGACGACGGTGCCGCTGATTGAGTCTTGCGCTTCACGATATTTCTCTCTATAGTGATGATACTTTCATGACGCGGGCATTGGGGTGCCCGCGATCTCCGGATCCACGCAAGGGACTTCACCGATGCGCATCCTGATCGTCGAAGACGACCAAGCGAGCATGCTGGTCCTGTCAACCTATCTCACACAGTTCGGTGCTGTGTCGACTGCTGTCGACGGTGAGGCGGGTGTTGAGGCCTTTCGGAAGGCGCTGACAGACGGAGATCCGTTCCAGTTGGTGTGTCTCGACATCATGATGCCGAAGCTCGACGGACAGGCCGCGCTCAAGCAGGTCCGGGCGATCGAGAAGGAACTCAATATTCCGGCGGCGAAGCAGGTGAAGGTGATCATGACCACCGCTCTCGGCGACAGGGAGAACCTTCTGGAAGCGTTGCCCCAGTGCGATGCATATCTGCAGAAGCCCGTTGACCGGGCACAGTTGCTCTTCTATATCAAGCGGTTCGGCCTGTTGAAATCGTAGGCGTCCGCTTCGTCGTCCAGGATCCGCGCGCTCCCGGCCATCGGGGTGTCTGGCGCCCGGTGATCCACTCGTTCTCTGTCCCGTTGCACCTATGAACACCGGACGGTTGCGTTCGGCGATGCCGTTCCGTACATTCTGCTGGGGTCTCTGTTCCCTTCCTTACAAACCAATCCGATGGATACTCTCGTGGAGGTGGTATGCCCTTCCAGATCCAGATGTCCTCGATCCTCGTTGTTGCAACTCTTGTAATGTGTACCGTTCTCTCGTCCCCGGCCGCGGATCTTCGTGAGACGATCCGGTCAGCGAAGGCTGCCCTGCGTGCTGCAGAGAACACCAATGATGCCCAGGTCAAAGCGACGAAGCTCAGTGAAGCCCGGACACTCATCGACCAGATCAAGGCTGCAGAGCCGGGAAACAGTGAATTACGAACGCTCGAAAGCAAGTACCGGTACCTTGCGCCGGATGCCGCGCCTGCCGCTCCTGCAGCGCCGGCAGCAACGGTCGGCGGGGGCTCCTCTCCGGAGGCGCTGAAGGATTGGTTGGCCATCGTCGAGATGCACACAGCGCTGCGTCAGAAGACGGACCGGTTCTTTCCGAATGGTGCGAACATTGCGTACAGTCCGGAGCAGACCGGTGAGGTGATCGCCCTTGCCGCCGACGTCATGAAGAACGACAGGCCACGGATACTTGCCTTCCTCAAGGACTTCGCAGGGAAGTACGGACAACCAGACGATGCGATGGACCGGAAGATCATCGCGCTGACGCCGAAAGACCCGAAGAAGGGGATGTATGACGAAGCCAACCAACGGCCCGATGATCTTCCCAGTCAATGCTACCGCGGTCTGGCCGACCGGTTGACGTGGGTGCAGGAGAATCCTGCGCGCGAAGCGAAGAACATCATGCGGGATGCCATGCTGAAACTCGCGGATGCCGAGTTCATCATGGACACGCACCGCGATGCACAGTATCAGGGCATCGAGGCGGAGTTGAAGCGCGCGCTGCAGTTCAATCCGAAGGATGCCGAGATCTCCGCGGCGCTGGCGACCGTGCAGGCCAGCAGGAAGCGGTCTGCCGCTGATGCAAAGAAGGCACTCGAATCGGCGCGCTTTCCCGCCCATGCGTCCGGCTTCGCTGGCCCCGGGAGCATCCCGGATCTTGTTGCAGCCGTGAAGAAGTACTATGGAGGAGCGTATCCGAAGGAGCGTCTCCTGGCCGTCTCTGTCTCAGGGGGATGGACCGTGACCAAGACGAACATCTTCGGGCAACCCATGCAGTGGGGGTTGCCGGTGTACTGTGCGGCACAGCAGAACGAGGCCGGGATCTGCAGGGTCTTCAAGATGACCATCCTGACCGGGATCGGAGCAGGGATCGCCAAGGCGCCGCCATTTACCGATCATTGGACGGGGGATTCGTACCGGATGCTCGTGGCGAACGTGAAGTGACATTCTGATGATAGATCGTCGGACCCGTAGGGGAGAGGGTGAGGTCGTCCCTGCTCCCCCACGGTTCGCTCATGCGTCTGTTCCGGGAATCGGGCGATCAAGAACCGCATTGTCCGGGCAGAGTGCATGTGGCTAATGATAACCACTCCCAACCTCCCTCGCTGTCTCCTTGTTGAAATTCCTGTGGCATTTTCCCACAGTCGGCAGGCACACTGTTTGCTCCTTCTACGATGGTGATCAATACCATCCCGCGCAGCGGGAAGGGCAGACGGCGATAGTGACCGGAGGGGGTCCGCACTCGCCGGAGAGAACAGTCGTTCGAAAAGGCGAGCCGGTCATGCGCATACTGGTCGTTGAAGATGATAGTGCGAGCAGCTTCATTCTCACCACATTGCTGAGACCATATGGTGAGACTGTTGCGGCCGTGGATGGGAAGGCCGGACTGGACGCATTCCGTCTGGCACACGCCGAGGGGAAACCCTTCGATCTGATATGCCTGGACATCATGATGCCGCAACTCGATGGCCACGGGGTACTCCGGGCCATCCGCGCATTCGAAGAAGAGAAGAGCCTCGACAGGATGAAAGCCGCACGTGTCATCATGACCACAGCCCTGGGCGACAAGGACAATGTGATCGAGGCACTGCCCCGGTGCGACGCCTACTTGCAGAAGCCTATCGACAGGAAGGAACTGCTGTTCTACATCAGGAAATTCGGCCTGCTCAGTCCGGCGGAACAGCAGGAGATCGCGGAGCGCGAGCAGAAAAGGGCTGCAACAGCGAAACTTCCCGAGAAGACCAAAGATATGCCGTGGGTGGATTGAGAAGGTGACTCGATGCCCGGAATGCCAGAGGTTCCGGGCGCTACTGCGTGATGAGCCAGGCTTTGGCCTTCTCAGGGTCATCGAACCGCGCGAGGACCCTCCCCGAGAACTTCATCACGACATCGAACTCCAGCTTCAACAGTCCCGTTGCACCAATGACCGCCCCGGCTTTGACAAAGGGTTTGTTGAAGGTGGTGAATTCCTTCAGCACCTTCGATGTCATCGGATTGACCCGCGCACCTGCCACGTTCGTCAACGTCAGCACAGTCCCCGGCTGTTCCTTCGCGATCAGCTTCTTGCATTCCCGGATGACGCCCACAAGTTCTTCAAACTCGACTCCCGCAAAGTCGATGAAGAGGATCCGCTTGCCCCCGTGTTCGATGAATCGTGCTCCACCCATGCAACCCGTCCCTTTCGTGCGATGCGACCGGCCTGTGAGGATCCCAGATCAGGCCATAACGATCCGTGGTAGTATCATGCAAACGGAGTGCCCGTAGGAACCTGCCGAAGAACCCCCTAATTTTGCGCCGTGCGAGGGTGTGCCTGGACTGTCGTTCTTTCGTTTTGAAGATTGCGCCACATGTGGTCAATCCTGGCCACGGACACAGGATCACCCTCCCGCCGTTCACCCCTCGCCGATCATCGCTACTTCCCGGGCACTTCCATTTCTCTCAACGCGAAACGTCTTGATCTCGAAGGGCCTGCAGGAGAATGGGATCGTCGCCACCGGTGACTTCAGTTCGATCGTGCCGTTGACCGGTGTTCCCATCGTTTCCTGGATCCTGACGATCAGCGCGTTCCCGTCCCACGATCGCTTGCACGCGAGGAGCCGGACGGACCCCGGCGCAAGCGTCAGAAGTTCCTGTCTGCCCGGTACCCCTGCGCCGATCGGATAGTGCGGAAGGACGACCGGCGGGGCGGCGAGCCAGTCTGCAAGCCCGGACACACGCTGCCGGACGTCTCCGGGTGCTCCGGTGGTGACCAGGATCCGCACCTCATGGACGCCGAGATCCATCACCTTGTACGACGTGCGCGTGGCGAGATCGAATGTGCGTTCGAAGCAATAGGGGGCGCTGCGGAGGACCGACAGGCGGACCTCACCGTTCCGGCAGTCGAAGCCATGCTGCCCGCTGTTCACGATGCCGAACGCCATCGGCGTGCTACCGGCGGTGTCTTCCAGGATCATCCACCGTCCGTGCGTGTACTCCTCACCGTCCGCAGGTCGCCGGATCGCCCCCGCGGGCACTTCGCACAAGACCTCGGGTGCCGCAAGGGAGGTCGGGAATGAGAGCTTGAGTCTCTTCCGCTCTTCGTTCCAAACGACGCGGATGCGGAATTCGATGAACGGGTGGTGCGCATAGGCGATCGTTCGCACCGTGAGCGTGCTGGTGCCATACCTGGCGTGGCTTTCATGGATCGTCCGGATGGCACCGGACTCCGCGAGGCGCAATGATCCCGGCTCCGGCGTGAATTCCCCGACAACGTCCTGATAGTTCCACTTCTCCATCCCCCAGGAGTCCGCGTCATCGTTCATCACGAGCGCGCGGAGAAGATCACCACGAAGGATGTTGCTGCACCGACCGGCCGCGAGGCTCGTGATGCGGCCGGTTGTCGCATCGATAGTGTGGGGGATGGCCGGCGCTGCCGGGGCGGGTCGGTACGGTCCCTCATGCATCTCGATGTGGAGATGTGCAACGCCGACGTGGGGAAGCGTCGGGGTGAAGCTGATCTTGCGGCGCCACTGGTCCGCCAGCAGGAGCATCTCCGCCTGCTCCTCCTGGGCCGGGACCTCGAGTCCGTCGGTCGTGAACAGGCGTGCGTGCCACGATCCCTCCCACCGGGGCATGTGATCGATCATGTATTCGCATTCCACGGGGACCAGGGGGGCCGCCGGATTGGCGTTGAGCACGGTGAGTGGGATCTGCAGGGGCAGGGGTGTGCCCTGCGAGAATGCGCTGATGGCGCCAAGGCGGAGACGGCGGTGCGTTTCTGACGATCGGCCGTACAGATCGAGGGCGTCATGTTCGGCGATCTCAATGGACGACCCCGGGAGGATGTCGTGGAAGTCATTGAAGAGATGGTCGCGCCATGCATCCGTCAGCTGCTCCGCGGGGTACGGTTGTCCCTTGAGCCACCACGATGCTGTGCGCATGCCTTCGGTCTGCAGCAGTTCGGCGAGGTTCCGCTGCATCCGGCGCTTCAGACGTGCCATGGAGGTGTAGCAGCCGGTGAACACGCGATTGATGTCGCCTTCCCGCAGCGGTGCCGACGGGATCCTGTCTGCGACCGTCTCAAGAAACCGTTCGAGAGAACTGTGCACGATCTTCACGCGATGTTCGCGCCCGATCAGCGCGCGGATGGCTTCGAGTTCAGCCCTCGCCGCGCCGCCTCCATGGTCGCCCATGCCCCAGAAGACAGGAGTGTCGCGTTGCTCCCGCAGAGCGATCTCGGCGGCGGCCATGATCCGTTCCACGGTCTTCCCCGGGTAGGTGTTGTATGCCGCGAACGGGATGCGGTACACCGGGATCTCGGACCCATCCACGCCACGCCAGCGATAGAGATCGGATCCGATCGGAAGATCCTTCTCTTCCGGCCGCATGTGCACGTACATGCGGTAGCCGGCCTGGAGCAGGAGTTGCGGGAGGCCGCCGCTGTGACCGAAGGAATCGAAGTTGTACGCGACGGACGGCGTGACCCCGAAAGAGTCCTGGAAAAACCGGCGGCCTTCTGCGATATGGCGGATCAGTGCTTCGGTCCCGGGCATGTTCACATCGGGCTGGAGGTCCCAACCACCCGCGATGCACCAGCGGCCATCGTGCACGAGGGTCCGGATCTCCGCGAACAGCATCGGATCGAGTTCCTCGACCCAGCGGTACAGGATCGCCTCGTTATGGTTGAAGACGAACTCGGGGAATTCACGGAGAAGGCGTGCAGCGATGCCGAACGTTGTCACGGCCTCGGCCGCGCCCTCATCCCAACGCCATTGCCAGACGGGGTCGAGATGCGCGTTACAGATCAGGTGGAGTGTTGGTGTCGTCATGGTCGTCTCAGAACGCTCGGTGTGGGTATCTGTTCACACTTCATCAGCAGCAGGGAGATTCTTGTACCAGGTGAAGTAGAGGACCCCGGTGACGGCAAGGGTCACGGCGGTCCACACCCCCACCTGTGCCCAATCCTTCAGGAACATGTAGAACGGTACGATCCCGAGACAGAGCTGGAAGAATGCAGCAACGAAACCGTTGAGGACGTCGGTGCGCGGCATCGGATCGTTCACGGGAACACGACCGCGCCGTTCAGCCTCTTCACGCACGGGCTTCCAGAACCCGAACGGGCGGACGCGTGCGTAGAAGGTCACGAGGGATTCCATGTCCGCCGCGGGAGTAAGGAATGTGATCACGATGGTGACCACGGTCGATGCGATCATGAGGAACAGGATGGCATAGTGCAGGGGCAGGAAATCCAGGAAGAGCTTATGGACCACGACGACAATGGCGGATCCGAGCATGCTCCAGATGAAGGCGCGGGCCCCGAACCGCCACCAGTGCCAGCGGAACGTGCCGGGCACGAGGACGACGGTCAGCATGACATACAGGAGCATCTCCCAGGCTGCGATGATGCTGTCATACATGAAGCTCATGGCGAAGCCGATGATGATGACAAGGCTGGAGACGATCATGCCCAGGTGGACGAGTGAGCGTTCGGACATCGAGCGGGCGAAGGAGCGCTTAAGGAAATCGTTGAGGACCACGTTGCTGGACACATTGATGATCGCGCTCAGGGTGGACATCAGGGCCGCGAGGAGGACCGCCATCACGAGTCCGGCGATGCCGGCCGGCATGCTCTTGACCACCAGCGGCATGATCTTCTCGGCATCGAAGTTGGCGCCGCTGCCGAGATAATAGACGCCGAAGGTCAGGAACGACCCGGCCACGAGCCACCGCACCGTATGACCGAGGGTCCACATGCCTGCGGACAGGGATGCCTCGCGCGGACTTTTCGTGGTAAGGAAGAACGCGAAGTCCCACCCGAACGGTCCGAGGAGCAACTTGTACACGAGCCAGACCAGGCTGGCACCGAGATACGGGCCGAGAGGTGCATACTGATGGAACTGGGCTGGCACCGTTGCGACATAGTCGGGCCAGAGATTCCAGGGGATCGCCAGCGAGTCCCAGCCCGGGCTGCGTGCCGCGAGCGCGGACAGGCCGTCGGGCAACTGGAGCGCGGCGATCGTCATGATCACTGCGCCGACCATGATCAGGACCGTCTGGAAGAGGTCGGTCCAGATGACGCCGAAGAACCCACCGAGGGTCACATAGATGCCGACGACAACGAACAGGATCAGGGTCGATTCCCAGCGGGGGAGGGGCACGAACTCTTCGACGAACTTTCCGGTGCCGACCGCGACATAGATGAGCATCAGCATCATGGAGAGGAGGATGAATGCCGCGATGATCGTCCGGAGGATCTCGGTCTCCCGCCCCTTGCCGAACCGGGTTTCCATCCATTCGGCCGGCGTCATGACCCCGGAGCGCCGGATGTATTTCGCCTGGAATGCCATGAACATGGCCATGCCGAAGAATCCCCAGCCGAAATGAATGATCCAGATGGATTTGAGTCCGGTGTAGAACATAACGCCGATGATGAGCATCGTGCCGCCGATGTCGACGTAGCTGGAGCATCCGGACAGGCCGATCATCCACCAGGTCGCCTGTCGGTTCGCGAGATAGTACGCATCCAGTTTCTTTGAGGCTCGGCGCTGAAAGGCCGTGCCGATCGCCATGGTGGCGATGAGGTACAGGATGATGATGGCAATGTCGACAGGCGCTAACTGCATCGCGTGGATCTCCTCGGGTGGAATGCGTACGGCGTCGGATGATCGTGCTGAAAGAGCGGGATGAGTGGTCGTGGGGTGGGGTTTCCCTGGCGAGGCAAACACCACCACGGGAATATCGACAGAAATATCGACAAAGTCAGGTAGGAAATGCTGTTTCATCTATTATATGGCACGGAGAGACGTCCGGGGTGTGGCAGGTCGTTCCCGAATACGGTATCATCTACGAAACCCTGGACCCGTTCCTTCTCACCATATGGAGCCCCATCATGCGAGCGACCGCATTGTCCGCCATGTTTCTGCTGCTTGTCCTTGTGTCAGGCCCTGCGACGGCCCAGCAACAAAAGGGAGATGTGGAGCTGCAGCTGCAGGGCTCCTACTTCACGACCTTTGCCACGGATGTCTCGGTCAATGTCGGTACGATCGCGGGGAAATTCGCGCCGTTCATCACGGACAACATTCAGATCGGCATTGGACCAACGCTCACGATCACCACGACCACCCTCACGACCGTTGCGCCTCTGACGGGCCGGACGGAGGAAAAGAGCACCACCGCGGTGACCTTCGGCAGCACGGTGTTCATCACGTATTCATTCCTCATGAAGGACGCGCGGGTGGTGCCGTACGTGGGAGCGTCGTTCTACAAGATCGACTTTGGGAATCCCGCGGAACGCGGATGGTTGGGTGTGAATGGCGGGCTGCGGTACTATCTGACGCGGCGGACTTCGCTGGACTTCAGTGCGAGCTACCTGAAGACACTGACGGAGCAGAAGAGGGGGAGCATGCTGCTCTTCTCGTTCGGCCTGAGCTTCCTTGTGTGACCACCCGTGTCGAGGTCTGGTCCGGCGTGTGGCGTGATGCCGGACCGGAGGCGCGCCGACCCCTCACCGGGACCCCGAAGAGGGGGGCCCGCAAATCACGGGGTTGAACGGCTGAGCAAACGACCTTCGCGCCGCAGGGCGTACAGGACCTTGCGCACATTCTTGTGCCACGAGGGGACGTGCGCAACACGACCGGAACACCGCCGGTCATCCGCATCCAGGGGAGTGCTCTGCTCCACCATTGCGTAGATGTCCGCGATCGATATCCATGTGTGACGGGGCAAGTGTTGAGTGAGCGTGGCGCGGAATGTCGTATCGTGTGTCATGGATGCTGTTTCCTTTCCGGGGTTCCCCTGCGTTTCTTTGCATCACTCCTGCGTGTGCGGACGACGTCGCTGACGATCTTCCGAAACCGTTGCTCGTCAAGAGGGTGCGGGGCAAATTCATCCTTGCCCGCCGAACGCCGGAGGGTCTCTTGAAACTCGCCCATCGATGTCTGGTTCAGGATGTAGGAACGCACCTTCTTCCGCACATCATCGAGTTTGGATGTCAACGGGTCAGGCCGACTGGACCGTGTGCGGGACCGTGGTGTTCGCCGTTCAGGCATGAAACCCATCACCTTTCTGCAGTTGCCGTTCGTGGCCCGGGGGACAAAAAAGCCCCGGTCGCTGAGCGACCGGGGCGGTGTGGCCTGGGAGGCCGGGACAGTTATGCCCGTGTCACGCCGGTGGCCTGGAGACCCTTCGGTCCCTTCACCACCTCGAAGCTGACGCTGTCACCCTCGTTGAGGGTCTTGTAGCCGTCGCCGATGATCTCTTTGAAGTGCACAAAGATATCCTCACCGGTTTCGCGTGAGATGAATCCGAAGCCTTTGGCTCCGTTGAACCATTTGACTGTTCCTTTTTCCATGGAACACGTCCTTTCACGTAATGTACATCCGCAGCCGGCGGACACGGTCATCCACAATCAGAAGTGTGCCTCAAAACGAAAAAACGCAGCCCTGTCGATACTGACCATGGTTGCGTTCTCTGCCGAAAGCCGCGGATTTGACTGGTGGGCCCTTGCAGGCCCCACTCCGATGATACGGAGTCAGCGAAAACCACACAACGATCACAAATGATCAATGATTCAGTATACCATATCCGGTGGTCAATAGCGAGAAGTAATTGATCTATTTTGTCCTTCGTTGCGATGGGGAGATCTAGCTCTAATTTCATCCTTTTGATCGATGCGGCCGCCATGCATCGCGCGCTACATTCGTGTGGGGGGTGATACCCCCTGCATGCATGCTGCCGCTGACCCGTGGGAGCCGTCCGATGAACATTCTTCTCGTCTGTCCCGAATACCCTGATACCTTCTGGTCCTTCAAACATGCGCTCTCGTTCATCGCCCGCAAGGCGGGTCAGCCGCCGCTCGGATTGCTGACCGTAGCGGCACTCCTTCCGCAGGAGTGTTCGAAGAAGCTCGTCGATCTCAACATTGCTCCGCTTGCTGACGGCGATCTCCGCTGGGCCGACTATGTGTTCCTGGGCGGCATGTCGGTGCAGGCGGATTCTGCGCGTGAGGTGATCGCACGGTGCAATGCAGCCGGAGTCCCTGTTGTCGCAGGAGGGCCACTCTTCACCGCGCGGCATGCGGAATTTACGGGGGTTGCCCATTTCGTGCTGAACGAAGCGGAGATCACCCTGCCGCAATTCCTGGAGGATCTCCGGCGGGGTACACCACAGGCGTGCTACACGACGGCCGCCTGGGCCGATCTTTCATCGACCCCGCTTCCCCTGTGGGAACTGATCGACCAGCGGAACTATGCAACGATGAACGTTCAGTACTCGAGGGGCTGTCCGTATGATTGTGAATTCTGTGACATCACCGTGCTCTACGGACACCGGCCGCGAACCAAGTCCGCAGGCCAGGTGATCGCTGAGCTGGAGGCGGTGTATGCGACGGGATGGCGCGGGCACGTCTTCTTCGTGGATGATAACTTCATCGGGAACAGAGACAAGCTGAAGAAGGAGGTCCTGCCAGCCGTGATCACGTGGATGGAGGTCCATGGATATCCATTCTCACTCGGCACGGAAGCCTCACTCAACCTTGCAGACGATCCCGACCTGCTGGCGATGGTGGCCCGGGCAGGTTTCGAAGAAGTGTTCGTCGGGATCGAGAGTCCGAATCCGGAGAGCCTGGAGGAGTGCAAGAAGACCCCGAACAGGGGGCGGGATATGATCGCGAGTGTGAAGGTGTTGCAGAAGGCCGGATTGCAGGTGCAGGGCGGGTTCATCGTTGGGTTCGACAACGACCCGCCGGCGATCTTTGATGCGTTGATCCAATTCATCAGGGAGAGCGGCATCGTGGTGGCGATGGTCGGGTTGTTGAATGCCCCGATCAACTCACGCCTGCACGCACGGTTGAAAAAGGAGGAACGTCTGCTGGACGTGTTCACTGGGAACAATACGGATTTCTCGATGAACTTCTCGCCGAAGATGGACCGGAGTGTGCTTCTGGAGGGATATCGGAAGATACTGGCAACGGTCTACTCGCCGGGGGAATACTATCGTCGGGTCACGGAATTCCTCAGGGGGCACACGCCACCGCAGTTGCACCGCGCACCGGTCGGTCCCGCGCAGCTTGTCGCCGTCATCAAGTCCATGGTCCTGCTCGGGATGGTGGGGAAGGAGCGGCTCCACTACTGGCAGCTATTCTTTTGGTCGCTGTTTCGCCGTCCGCGATTGTTCTCTACGGCGATCACCCTCGCGATCTACGGATCGCATTTCCGGCGGGTGTTTGAAGCGCATTTCGGAGGTACGCGGCTCGCGCCCGGAGCCGGAGGCGCAGCCGAAACGGCCTGGGCCCGCGGGTCATGGCGCATCGATCGCCGTAATATCCGCTATCCGGCGCAAGCGCGACATCATCTCCGAGCGTTCCTTTCCGAAGTGCTCGAAGGTCCCTGCGATCTTCTCCATCCATGTTCCGATCTGTGCTTCCTTCCGTGCGTCCACCACGGGGATCTCGTGTGCTGCCGTCACCAATGTCTCGACAGGGATGCCGTGTGTCGTTGCCAGCGCCCGAATGCGCCCCTGCTCCTCGGCACGGTCGGGTGCCGCGGCGTAGAACTGTCCCGCCACCACCATCGCGACAAGAGTCCCCCCGATCTCGATCCGTGCCCGCGCGTAGTGCAGCCCGGCATGGCACATGATGAAGCGGGGCTTCACTTCCTGCTGCGTTGCCAGCTTCCGCCACGATGCGACGCACGCTTCCTTCCCCGAAGCTGAACCCAGGATCAACGAGCAGAATGCACACGGGCTGCTGAGCTGCGTGAGTGGCGTTCCGTCCGGGGCAGTCGTGAGGGAACTGACCTGCGTGATGTCCGCGAAAACATCCTGGATGGGTTGGATACAGTTGAGGGGGAGCACCTGATGCGCCGTCGGTGTCTTCTCTGTGTCCTCTGGCCGGGCGCCTGAGAGCAGGGCATCAACAGCATCCTTCGGGAATCGCCATTGGTTGCCAACTTTCACCCCCTTGAGGCGCCCATCCGTAAGCATGCGGTAGATGGTCGTCCGGTCGATCTTCAGGAGGTCTTGAAGCTCTTTTGCGGTGAGGAGGTCAGCCATATTGCATCATATGCCATTGTTTGCTATATTATACCATAGCAATATACTGCACTAAGCATCAGCTGTCAAGTTCATTTCCTTGGATCTCATCCCTCTTTTCACCTCTGAACGGGAGTCACCATGAAACGCCTGGGGATCGTTGTATTCGTTGCGACACTTACGGCGACAGCGTTTGCGACGAACGGGACGCGCATTGTCGGTTTCAACGCAAAGACCATTGGCCGGGGCGGCACCACCATCGGCCTGTTCGATAGTCCGATGCTCATGATGACCAATCCTGCAGGGATCTCGTTCCTGAACGGTTCGTCGATCGATGCGAACTTCTCGCTGATGGTCCCATCCCTGAAGTTCACGAATATACTCAACTCCGAGGTGGAAGGAAAGACGAACTATTTCCCGATGCCGGGCCTTGCGTATGCACATCAATCTCCCGATGCCCCTCTGGCCTGGGGGATCGGGGTCTTCACGCAGGGTGGGATGGGCGCGGACTTTGCGCTCAAGCATACGCTCTTTCCGACGGCGCAGGACTATCATTCCAGGCTCGCGGTCATGCAGGGTGGGCCAAGTGTTGCATACAGACTGACGCCCCAGTTGTCCGTCGGAGTGTCGGCACATCTTGTATACAGCCAACTCGAATTCAAGATGCCGTACAGTCTCCAGCCCTCGATCATGCAGGGTGTGCCGAACGGTGTCCCTCCGGGCATGACCTTCGGAGCGCTCTTCTCGGCTCCGCCGGCGCAGGGTGGGTTCGGCTATTCCGAAGTGACCGCGTTGGCCGATATGAATGAGCTCACCGGGTTCAGCGTCGGAGGGAAGATCGGGATCGCGTACAACCCCACCGACGACTTCTCCCTCGGCGTCTCCTATACACTGCCGACGAGTATCACGTACAAGGGCGGCAAGGCTGCCATGGACATGACCGCGCAGATGAACGATGCGTTCGGGCGGGCAATGCAGGGGTACATGGCAGCCAACCCCACGGCCACACAGCAACAGGCGCAGGCCGCGGTGGTGGCGCAGTTCACGGGGATGGGGATCGATATGACGAAGGGTGTGGCGGCATCCTACGACCTGGATGTGACGTTGAAGTTCCCACAGTCCATTGGAGCGGGCTTCTCCTGGCGTCTGGCCCCGCACTTCCGTGTCTCGGCGGAGGCTGAATGGATCAACTGGAGCAGCGCATTCAACACCATGACACTGTCGATGTCCAATGGCAACAATGCCAACATCAACCGTATGCTCGGCAATGCCGGCACCTTCGAGATCCTCTTCCCGATGCAGTGGAAGGATTCCTACAATGTGCGGTTCGGAGGTGAGTATGATCTCTCCCGGATGTTCACGGTCCGTGCCGGGTATGCGTACGGCACCAACCCTGTTCCCCAGGAAACGATCTTTCCGGTCTTCCCCGCGATCGTGGAGAACCATGTGATGGCCGGAGCGAGCGTGAACATCGCGGGCCCGCTGAGCGTGCACGTGGCGTATGAGATGGCGCTGAACAAGAAGCAGACCGCGGCGGCCGCAAGTCAGATCGCCCGGGAGTACAACAATAGCACGAGTGAACTGGGAGAGGATCTCTTTCATATCTCCCTGTCGTGGATGCTGCACTAACACCGTCTGCTCCCCCGCCCGTTGTTGACCCCCGGCCGGTGATGCTGGTCCTGCCGGGGATCGGCGCATGGAAACGGGGTGAGTAGCTGGTACTGTCCGAACACAGGAACGTGTTGCGATGAAAAAGATCGTCCTCATTCTGGCCTTCCTCGGCCTCGCCATCCTTCTGGCCGCCGGGTCGCTGTTGCGCAAGGAATCGGAGGCCACGACCCTCATGAAGCTGAAGGAACGGTACGCGAAGAAGCCGGTCCCATCCGTGAACCATGCAGCGTTCCCCTCTCTGCAGAAGGTCTTTGCATCTCCGCAGCAGGTGACGGCGGCGTGCATCGCCTGTCACAATCAGCGTCACACGGAGATCATGGAGTCGAACCACTGGAACTGGGAGCGTGAAGAGTACATCGCCGGACGGGGTGTGGTGTACCTCGGCAAGAAGAACGCTATCAACAATTTCTGCATCGGGACCCGAGGCAACGAGCGGAGTTGTGCCAAATGTCATATCGGCTACGGGATGGATGCGCAGGGGGAGGTGTACACCGATTCCACCAATATCGACTGTCTCGTCTGCCATGACAATACCGATACCTACGCGAAGGCTCCTGAGAAGGGTGGGGCACCCATCCCGACGCTGGACCTGAGGGCCATTGCCGGGCACATCGGCAGGCCCAGGAGGTCGAATTGTGGCGTGTGCCACTTCTTTGGCGGAGGAGGCAACAACGTCAAACACGGGGACCTGGAGATGTCGATGTTCGAACCGGCGGCTGCCACCGACATCCATATGGGGACCGATGGGATGAATATGGTCTGCGTGGATTGTCACCAGACCGAGAGACATGTCATCGCCGGGAAGCTCTATTCCCTGGCGTCCACGAATCAGCACCGCGCCACGTGCGAACAGTGTCACACGGAGACGCCGCACACGGATGATATTCTGAACGAGCATACACGGAAGGTGGCATGTCAGAGCTGTCATATTCCGACGTACGCAAAGGACAACGCGACGAAGATGTTCTGGGATTGGTCAACGGCGGGGCGGCTCAGGAACGGCGAACCGTTCGTTGAAGAAGACACCATGGGCAATCATGCGTACATGTCCATCAAGGGGACCTTTCAATGGGCGAAGGATGTGACCCCCGAGTATGTCTGGTTCAACGGCACGGCGTCGCATTACCTCCTCGGAGACAAGGTCGGGGATACCACGCAGACGCTTGTCCTGAACCCCTTGCGCGGTTCGTACGCCGATGTTGCGTCGAAGATCATCCCGGTAAAGGTCCACCGGGCCCGCCAGCCGTTCGATCCGGTCAACAGGATCCTCATCCAGCCGAAGCTGTATGCGGATGCGAAAGGGGAGGGAGCGTTCTGGCTGGACTTCGACTGGTCCACCGCTGCGGCGACCGGCATGAAGGATGTCAACCTGCCTTTCAGCGGGAAGACCACCTTCATCACGACCGCCATGAACTGGCCGGTCAACCATATGGTGGCCTCGAAACAGGAGACGGTTCCCTGCGGCGAATGCCATACGCGCACGAACGGGCGGCTTGCGGGGTTGACCGACTTCTACATGCCCGGGAGGGACTATTCTCCCCTTGTGGACACGGGCGGGACCTGGCTGCTGCTCCTTACGGTGGCGGGCGCCGTGATCCATGGCTCCATCAGGGTGATACTGGCACGCAAGGCACACAGGAGAGGTGACGCATGAGCACGCGATCGGTGGTGGTGTACAAGGCCTTCGAGCGGTTCTGGCACTGGTTGCAGGCCGTTCTGATCTTCTTCCTCGGATTCACCGGTTTCGAGATCCACGGCACGTATGCGTTCTTCGGCTTCCGGGACGCGGTGCGGTATCACAATGTGGCGGCGATCATGCTCCTCCTGCTCATCGTCTTCGCCGTTTTCTGGCACCTGACGACAGGCGAGTGGCGGCAGTATGTGCCGACCCTCACGAACATCCGGTCCCAGTTGAACTACTATCTCTTCGGGATCTTCCGGAATGCCCCGCATCCGACGAGGAAGACGGTGCTCAGCAAGCTGAACCCGCTCCAGAAGATCACCTACTTCGGCCTGAAGGTCCTGGTCATCCCGATCATTGTGACATCCGGGTTGCTGTACATGCTCTACCGGTATCCCCAGCAGTACGGGATCGCGGGGTTGAACATCGAGTCGCTGGAGGTCATCGCGATCGCCCACACGATCGGTGCGTTCCTCCTTGTGTCATTCGTCGTCGGACATCTCTATCTCATCACCACGGGCGAGACCGTGACCTCCAACCTGAAGGCCATGCTGACGGGTGTTGAGGACCTTGCGGACCATGGAACAGAGCCGGACGGAGGGGCGCCCGCACCAGATCCGGTGATCGCACAGGAGAAGGCATCATGAAGCCACGACCATACATGAATCCGTATCTTGCAGGTGTCCTGTTGGGTCTGCTCCTGACCGCCACGATCTACATTACAGGCCGCGGCCTGGGAGCGAGTGGCGCGTTCAAGAGCGCGGTCGTGGCCGGGGTCGAAACGGTTGCGCCCGCCCATACGGCTGCGACCACATTCTACAAGGAGTATGCCGGAGACCATGCGGGCAATCCCCTCATGAACTGGCTGGTCTTCGAGGTGGTGGGTGTGCTGATCGGGGCGTTCGTGTCGGGTGTAATCTCCGACCGTATGGACCTGAAACTCGAATTCGGTCCGCGGTCGACCGCGAAGGTCCGCATTACCGGCGCGTTGGGCGGCGGCCTCTTGTGGGGCATCGGTTCCCAGTTGGGGCGCGGGTGTACGAGCGGGGCGGCATTGAGCGGGATGGCGGTGATGTCGACAGGCGGCATCATCACCATGCTGGCGATCTTTGCCGGGGCATACGTGTTCGCCTACTTCTTCCGAAAACTCTGGATCTAAGGAGAGACGCCCATGGGACCACTGGTTCCGGAAATCATCGGCAACGATCTGAACTTCATCGTTGCACTCGTGATCGGTATCGCGTTCGGGGCGATCCTCGAACAGGCGGGATTCTCGACATCACGAAAGCTGGTCGGACTCTTCTACGGGTACGATTTCACCGTGCTGCGGGTCTTCTTCACCGCAGGCATCGTTGCCATGATCGGTGTGATGGCGCTGGAGCATTTTGGCCTGCTGGACATCACCCTCGTGTACGTGAACCCCACGTTCCTCTGGTCGGCCGTCATCGGCGGCCTCATCATGGGGCTCGGTTTCGTCATCGGCGGTTTCTGTCCGGGCACCAGTGTCTGCGCCGCTGCGATCGGGAAGGTTGATGCGATGATCTTCATCGGTGGCGCCGTGCTGGGTGTCTTCGTGTTCGCCGAGGGGTATCCGCTGTTCGAGGGTCTGTACAAAGCATCCAGCTGGGGAAGCCCGCGTATGTTCGAGACCCTCGGCTTGCCCCAGCATCTTTTCGCGTTCCTCCTGGCCATCAGCGCGCTCGGTGCATTTGTTCTCGTCTCGATCGTGGAGAATCGGGTCAATGGCGTCGAGGCACGCCCGATCAGGATGACCCGCTACTATATCGGCCTCGCCTCGATCGGCTTGCTCGTGGCATTGTCGGCGTTCATGTTCCCGGAGAGAAAGGCAGCACTGCAACACATGGTCGCGGACGAGGACCTTGTCCGCTCGTACCCGCTGGACACCATGGCGGTGGACGAACTGGCCTTCCGGCTGCTCCATGAGGATCCGTCACTCCAGGTGATCGATTTCCGTTCCGCCGAAGCGTTCGCTCACTTCAGTCTGCCCGGATCAACGTCGTTCACCATCGACAATCTCTTCGAGAAAGAGCCCAATCAGGTCCTGACACTCAGGCACAAGACCAACGTCGTCGTTGCGGAGGACGAGTCCACGCAGCGGCGGATCGCGATCATGGCGACTGAGCTCGGGTATACGAACATCCGTGTGCTGCGGGGAGGTCTCGAAGGCTTCCGGCGCCAATTCCTTGAGGGCGGCTCCCCTCTCGTACCGGGAAGTGCAACCGGCGATCCTGCCACGCGCTTTCAGGAGCATGCACGGAGGGTGCTGCCGGAACTGATCCGGAAGAGCGGTCCTGCCGGACCCGTGAAAAAGACCCAGAAACGAGTCCTGGGTGGATGTTGATCCGTTCCTCCTCTCCTCGCTGAACCTTCCGGCCCCGGAACTCCCCGGGGCCGCATTTCTTTCTCCCGTAAGGGATTAGCTACTCTTTCATCCTTTCAGCCGATTCAAGCAACCCGTCCTTCCGGTATACTCCATCATGTCGTTTCGGCCCGGGTCTCCATGGGGATTCCGGGCACGCTGATGTTGGTGGCTGGCGCACGCATGAAAGGAATGCTGTGATGAATTGGGATCGGATCGAGGGAGAATGGAAGCAACGGAGGGGGAAAGCAGTTCATCATTGGGGGAAGATGATGAACGACGAGCTCGCCGCCATTGCAGGGAAGTACGAAGAACTGGTCGGCAAGCTCCAGGAGAGGTACGGCATCGCCAGTGACAGATCGAAGCAGCAACTGGACGACTTCAAGAAACTCGTCATCGAGTTGAAGAAATCCAATGCCAAGCTTATGGTCCTGCAGTCACGCTTGAACTCGATACAGGCAGCCCCACGCCGGACGGTGGGCCGCGTGGTCACGGCTGGAAGGCGCCGGGTTCCGACAGCGAAACGCAAACCGTCCCGGGGATGACCTGGAGTGACGCATTCTGTGTGATGCGCGGTCTGCAGGCAGCAACGATCGTAACAGGCGCAGTGCCCGTATCGGTCAACGTACGAGGTTTGCACCAGGAGGACTATATGATGACACCATTGATGCCGCGAACAGGAGCCGGGTTCATTGCCCCTGACATTCACATCGAGCGCATGAACACGGATAAGACACGGAAAGTGATCGGGTCCGGTGTCGACTACCAGATATTCTTTGATCTCTCCAGCACCCCTGCCCCTGAATGGCGCACCATCTTCTTTCACGAGTGGAAAGAGTCCGGCTCTGCCCACCACACGGAACTTGACGGGCCCTTTCTCGTCGTGCACTGTCCGTTGACCGCCATGACCCCTGTCGAGCTCGCGAAGCTTGAACAGACCGTTGCCACAGCCAACGAGGCATATCACTGCTTTGCGCAGGGTGAAGTGACGGAGGTGGCTCGTCGTGAACAGGAGTGGAAGCAGGAGCGCAACGCCGTTGAAGCTGTTGCCTCCGCCCTGCATTTCGGGGAGCCGGCCACGGCACACCGGGCAGAAGGGTAGCCATCGGAGCGGGGTGGCGACATGTGCGCACGATCCATGAACGAACCACTTACCATATGAGGACACTGCCATGTTCTTCCTTCTCACGCTTGTGATATCGGTGATCGCCTTCGTGGTCTGGGTGAACGCATCGAGGAAGGTGCGTCAGAATGATCTGAGCTTCCGGCCGGTCGCCCGGATCAGCGCGCTCGGCGCGGCTGTGTTCGGGATCCTGGCCATCCTTCAGTGCTTCACGCAGGTCCCCGCCGGCCATGTCGGCGTGGTGGACTTCTTCGGCGTCGTCTCCGACCAGACCCTGCGTGCAGGCATCAGTCCGGTGAATCCGCTGGCGAATGTGATCAAGTACTCCATCCAGACACAGGAGCACAAGGAGACAATGCAGGTGCTTTCACGGGAGGGGTTGACGATCGGGCTCGAGGTGAGTGCCCTGTACAGGCTGAATCCGGATTCCGCGGCGCGTGTGTACAAAACCGTTGCCGGCGGCGACTACCAGACGATCATCTTGATCCCTCAATTCCGTTCCATCTGCCGGGCCGTGACGGCAAGTTTCCAGGCCAGTGCTCTCTACTCGACGGAGCGCGAACGGCTGGGATCGACGATCCAGGAGGAGTTGGCCCGGACTGTTGCGCCCCGTGGAGTCACGATCGAGAATACCCCGATCCGGAATGTTGCACTGCCGACCCAGTTGACGGAAGCCATCGAGCAGAAGCAGCGTGCCGACCAGGAGAGTCAGAGGATGGAGTTCATTCTGACAAAGGAAAAGCAGGAAGCGGACAGGAAGCGGATCGAGGCGAAGGGGATCGCTGATTTCCAGACGATCGTCGCTGCCGGGATCAGTGAGCAGCTCTTGCGCTGGAAGGGGATCGAAGCGACGGAGAAGATCGCTCAATCGCCAAATACCAAGGTGATCATTGTCGGTGCCGGCAGGGATGGGTTGCCGATCATCCTGGACACCAAGTAGAGTCTCCGGGTGACCGGACGGAAGTGGGAGAAGACGATGGATGTAGTCCACAGCACATGGACACCCCGGGTGCAGGATATCCCGGAGGGCGACGCCGTGTTTGCGGGGTGGCAGGAAACGGGATCAGGAGAGGCCTTCGCGCTCTATACGATCGTTGCCGGGGCGAATCCGTTCCGGGGATCGACGGTATCAGAAAGTACCCTGCGCAAGATGCACCTTCGCGTCCCGGAAACCCCGCCCTTCGAAGGAGCTATCCCCGTGGACTCGTTGCCTGGCTGGTGCGGCGAATGTCCGGTTGAGACTCAATGCATGGGGCCGTACCGGAGCAGGATCGGGTGCTGTGCCTTCCCTGTGGATGCACGAGGAGACGGTATGCGACGGAGAGAGGTCGAGCATGAGTGAACGTGATCCACACCCACAGCACGGCGCGACTGACCGTCACCGCAGGGGCAGCACGCCGACGGTGCCTGAACCCAGCGAACCACGCGACGCCGAGGGGAGATCGTTGCCGCCCCATATGCACTCTCCGCCCAAGGACGTTCCGGTGCATCATGCCCTGCACCGCCCGAGGTCGAAGCGGCTCCTGACCCCTGGCGTTGCGAAAGGGCCGATGGACACGGTCACGCCCTCTCCGGAGTCGGGTGGTCCCGGGACGGGAGAAACGCATGGTGGACTCGAGTGAGGGATCAACTTCATGCATAGATGGAACTCGTTCGGCGTCCGATCGGTCCTCCTCCTGATCTGTGTCCTCTGGAGTGCGCAGGGCTCGTTCGGACAGGATCATGGTCTCGGTCTCGGCGTCATCATCGGTGAGCCAACCGGGCTCAGTGCAAAGGTATGGATCTCCGGGTTGCATGCGCTCGACTTTGGCCTCGGGTGGTCCATTGGCAGCAATTGGGTCGGCAAGCCCCGGGGTCACGACGATCGTGGCCGTCGGGTGCACTATCATATGGATCACCTCTGGCACGCGTTTGCCGCGATCCATTCCAATAGACGGTTCCCCCTCTATTATGGTATCGGTGCACGGCTCAATGCAGGCGCAGGGTATGATGAGTCTCTGGCTCTCCGGGGGGTGATCGGCATCCTCTGGCTGCCGGAAGGGACGGTGGCGGACTTCTTCATGGAGATCGCACCATCATTTGAACTCCTGCCTGCTTCAGCACTCGGCCTGGATGCCGGTCTCGGGGTCCGGTATTACTTCTAGATCGATCAGATACCCCTTGGGGTGGCACTGCGCTGACATCCCCGGGGGGAGCACGGCGGACACAGGCAGAATCGATCACGGCTTCGTGGACGGCGATGTTGGCGATCTGTTCGAGTTACTGTTTGGGTGCAAATGGGGAGTGTCGGACACCACGGAGCAGCGCGCGCAGATGAGATCGCTGAGTTCCTGGATTGCCCTCCTGGCACCGTCCGATCCCGTCTCCACCGTGCGCGGAAGTCCCTCCGTGCGGCACTGGCCCGTTGCGCATCGGGACGCGGCTACGGAGCGGCGCTTGGGGTCACTCTGGCTGCTGCACACTGTGCCGCGGGGGAGTAGTGATCACAGTCCAGTATCAGCCCAACGTGACGCTGCCCCCACACAGCGTTGATGCGCATCGAACGGGTTCGCGTCCGGTGCGTGGTGTGGTCGGTTGTCCTTTGCTGGAAAATCTGCTATCTTGATGACGGTGGTCGTCGGCACAAAATCCACGCTCGGACACCCCAGGGGTCCATGGTACCGCATGAAGAAGTTGAGGATCCTACTTATTGAGGATAACCGCATCCTGCGCGATGGCATCAAAGCGATGATCAACAAGCAGGCGGACCTCAGGGTCGTCGCAGCAAGCGGTGGGAATCATGACACTCTCCTGCAGGTGCGAACGACGAAGCCCCACGTCGTACTCATCGATCTCGGGCTGCGCAATGAGAACGGCGTGCAGGTGGTCACGGTCCTCACGAAGGAACTGCCGCAGGTCAAGGTGATCGGGATGGGACTCATCCCATCGCAACAGGATATCGTGGAGTTCGTCGAAGCTGGCGCTGCAGGGTTCATCCTCAAGGATGCGACCGTGGCAGATGTCCTGGCAACGATCCGTGCCGTTGCACACGGCACAAAGATCCTCCCCCCTCTTCTGACCGGCTCGTTGTTCTCCCACGTGGTCAATCATGCGCTGGCCAAGGGCAAGCGGGCGGTTGCGAGCGCGGTGCGCATGACGAAACGCGAGCGTGAAGTGATCGTCCTCATTGCTGAAGGATTGAGCAACAAGGAGATCGCCAGCAGATTGAATCTGTCGACGTACACCGTGAAGAGCCACATACACAACATCCTTGAAAAGATGGCGCTGCATAGCCGGCTGGAGATCGCCGCACATACATACGAGAACAAGGACCACTCGTAGCGTTCGCTGCATCGTTCATCGTTCCCATCGCCGTTCTGTCTTCGCTTCCCTCTGATCGCCCCCGGTACTTCTTCGTTTGGGGATTAACCCCCGATTCATCCTTTCGCCCGATTCATCCTTGCCCGGTTTCCGGCACACTGTATCCATCCCCCTGCGACCGTCGTCCGCGGGATGAGCCGGAGAGATCAGGATCCCGGCACGATGGTGATGACCGAACAGCCCGTGGTCGTGCAGATGTGGAGATGGGCGTGGAGCAGAGCGTGAGCACATCGACAGCACAAGGCGGAAGGTGGTGGCTGGGGGCGAAGGCCGTCCGGCGCACGGGAGCGGTCGTTGCCGCCGTGCTCGCATTCGGCGTTGCCGCTCTGGTCCTGTTCATTGACCCCATCGTGAACAGCATGGTCAAACCCCGACTGGTGCGGGCTTTCGCTGAGGCATATCCACAGTACGAACTCCAGCCTGGCAACATCACGATAGGCATCCTCAGCAACCGTGTGGAATGCGATTCCCTCGTCGTTGCCTCGCGGGACACATCGTGGTTGGCCTGCGGTGGTCCCATTGCCGTGAGCGGTATGGCCTGGTGGTCGTTGATATGGCATCAGGACATCACGCCCGCGCACCTTGCTGCTGTGGTCATCGAGATGCGGCAGGGCACGCTGATGCTCCCGGGATCGGACTACGAAGTTCTGTGTGATTCCCTCCGCGTATCGGTCGCCGACTCGACCCTCTCCATCTCTTCGTTAACGATGCTCCCCTCGCATGAGGATGAATTGTTCTTCGCCTCGAGTTCATTCAGGAAGACCCGCCTGCGGATGGCAGTGCCGCGCGTTGAAGCGTCCGGTGTCGCATGGCTCGCTCCTCTCGACGGGGGATCATTCGGTGCCCGATCCATCCGATGCCAGGATCCGCAATTCGATATCCTGCTCAACAAGGAGAAGCCCTTCTTCAAAGACTCCGTGGGCCCCCGGATGCCATCGCAACTCCTCTCCTCGATCGGGAATGATGTACGGATCGATAGCCTGGGAATGACGAACGGACAGTTGCGCTACGGTGAGAGGTCCGGCGTTCGGGAACAACCCGGCGTGATCTCGTTTGACAGTGTGCAGATCGGGGTGGAACGTGTCGTGACTACCGCAGACCCTGCTGATACCGTGTTTGTCCGGGCCAGTGGCCGCTTCATGAACGCCGGGGAGATGACCGCTGCGATGGTGATACCGATCGGCTCTCCGGGGCTTTCGTACAGGTTCTCCGGCTCGCTCAGAAGGATGGGGCTCCTGTCATTGAACGCATTCCTCGAACGCGCGGAGCATGTACGCATCACCGGAGGTGTCCTGCATGATGCGACCTTTGCGATCACGGTCAACGGGGGACGTGCCCGGGGGAGCGTGCGGGCGTACTACCAGGATCTCACCATTGCGATGATCGACGAGAGGACCGGCAGCGCAGAGGGCATCATGCATAGGATCGCATCGTTCATCGGTAACACGATCACGATGCGGGGCAGCAACATGCCGGATGGGTCCGGTGCCACGGCGATCGGGGCTGTCCGATACGATCACCGGAAGGGCGAAACGTTCATCGAGTTCGCGTGGTTTGCGCTGCGCAGCGGGGTGGGCGATGTTGTTGGTTTCTGAATTCATGGAGGTGTGATCCCGATGGCAGGTGTCCTGATGTCGCACGTGGGCTCGCGTCCCATTGTCCTTGCTGCTGCTCTGGTGGTGATCCTCTGGGGGATCAATCAGGCGCAGCATGTCCTGGTGCTCCTGCTCGTCTCTGTGTTCCTGGCCATCCTGGGCACGGTACCATTGCGCTGGATGGAACGCCACCGGGTTCCCTCCGTGCTGGCCGTTGGGGTCGTGATGGTCGTTATGCTCGCGTTCCTCGGAGTGCTGGGAGGCGTTGTCGGGGCATCTCTGACGAATTTCTACGATGCCTTGCCCGCGTACCGGATCACGATGCACGACCTGGTCCTGTCACTCAAAGACGTGTCGAAGGCGCATGGTGTTGTGATCACCGATGAGAGCCTCCTCCGGTCTCTCAATCCAGCCGGAGTGATGGACCTGACCGCCTCTCTCCTGTCATCGCTGGGTTCAGCCCTGTCCAACGTCCTGCTCATCCTTTTCACGGTCCTGTTCATCCTGCTTGAAGCATCGAGTTTCCCGATCAAACTGCGGTCGATCCTGGAACAGCCGCATGCCGTGTTTCCGGGGGTGACCCGGTTCGTCGGCCAGATCAAACGCTACATGGTCATCAAGACCCTGATCAATCTCGTGGCCGGCGTGTTAACGACACTCTGGCTTCTGATCCTGGGGGTGGATTTCCCGGTGCTCTGGGGGTTCCTGGCGTTCCTGTTCCACTTTGTGCCCAACGTCGGTTCGATCGTTGCAGCTGTTCCCGCGATATTGCTCGCGCTCGTGCAATTCGGACCGGGGTCGGCGGCATTGACTGCGGCCGGATACATTGCCATCGGGGCGATCCTTGGCAACGTGATCGAACCCCGGATCCTGGGCCGCCGGCTCGGGTTGTCCACGCTTGTCGTCTTTCTTTCCCTGGTATTCTGGGGCACGTTGCTCGGGGTCGTTGGCGCGCTGCTCTGTGTACCATTGACCATGACGCTGAAACTCGCATGTGAATCCAGGCAGGATACGCAATGGATCGCTGTGGTGCTCGGGTCGGAATCGGGGCCCGAGCGGCCTCCGAAAGGATGCACGTGATAGTGCTCGACGGTGTTGGGTTCCGTGGTTCCAGCCGGCATGGCCGGAATGCGTACAATCACTCCAGGAGGGTGTCATGATCATCACCATATCCGTTCTCGCCGTGGTCGCGATGCTGTTCGTGACAGAAGCGCTCGCGAAGAAGCAGCGGGTGAGAAGTGTCACACGTCGGGTCTCCGCGGTCATGAGTGCCCTCGTGGCGGGGATCGTCACACGCGTATCTCGCGCTGATCAGGAGAGACGCATCCGGGGCTTTGTACGGATGAAGATGAGGCAGGACGCCATCCGCAGGGCGCAGGAAGAAGGGGCGATGATCGAGCTCCGGTCGGAAGTCCTCACCGGGATCGATGCGTGCATGGCGCACTTCAAGGGGATCGAGTCGTCGGAACGGATCGCGTTGATCCCGGGCAACGGGATGGAAGGCACGCAAGGGAACGGCCACGCGAGGTTGTGGGGTGCGGCCTCGCGCAGGCTGCATGCGGTCGCAAAGGATTAGCTACACGTTCATCCCTTCGACCTATTGGGTTCGACGGGATCTTTCGGTAGACTCGTACAACGCTCTGCGGGTCTCACAGTGAGTCACGTTCAACGAGATGCATCGCATCGCTACACAAAGGAGAACACCATGCGCAATCTACATGTGGCTGTCTGGGGAAGTACCATGTTGCTCGGGATCGCGATCGTCGGGTGTGGGAGCAGTCCGGCGCTGAACAAGGAAGCTCCGACATCGGCGATTCGCGCCGCGGAGGAAGCGGGGGCATCCGCCGTGCCTACGGCGTCCCTGTATCTACAGTATGCAAAGGAACAGCTCGCAAAGGCCCAGGAACTGGCGGCCGCGGGGCAACAGGATCAGGCTGAGTCCATGCTCCTTCGAGCGGAAGCCGATGCCGAAGTGGCAGTTGCACTGTCACGGGGGGATGCTGACAAGAAGGAAGCTGCACAAGCGATCGAGCGGGTTCAGCAACTCCGCAAAGCCAATCAATTACCTCCGGAAAGAAAGTAGATCATGAAAATCATAGGAACGATGTTCGTTATCCTCACCCTGCTGGGCCTTGCTGGATGCGCTGCAACAGCACCCCCGTCAGAGCTCGTCTTTGCCCGCGCGGCCTATCAGCATGTCAGTACCGGTCAGGCTCAGCAATTGGTGCCGGCAGAGGTGCGCAAGGCGCAACAGGCCCTGGCACTGGCCGAAGCATCATTCAAAGAAGAGCCGAAGTCCTTCATGACCCGGGATCTCGCCTACATCGCGGGCCGGAAAGCCCATCTTGCAGAAGCGCTGGCCGTTACCGCGGCCGGCAATGCCGCCACTGCCGCTGCAAAGATATCGTTGGAAGCAACGCAGGCGGAGATCGCCAAGACCGCGCAAGTGAATCTTGCGGCCTCGGAACAACTGAACAAGGAAAAGTCGGATCAGCTGGCCATTGAGCAGACCGCACGCCGTGAGGCAGACGTGCGGGCGGCAGCGGCGCAGGCCGACCTTGTCAAGCTTGCCGGTGCCAGGGAAGATGCGCGTGGACTTGTGCTGACCCTTTCCGGCAGTGTGCTGTTCGCCTCGAACCGGTCGGAACTGTTGCCGGCAGCGCGGGAGCGGTTGAATCAGGTGACCACAGCCCTCCTCGCGACGAAGGACCGAAGGCTTACGGTGGAAGGGTTCACGGATTCGCAGGGATCCGCCGAACATAATATGGACCTCTCGCAGAGGCGCGCGGATGCGGTACGCTCCTACATCGTCTCTCGCGGATATGCCAGCAACCTGGTGATGGCTTCGGGTATGGGTGAAACTCGCCCCGTGGCGGATAACGCCAGCAGCGAAGGGCGCGCGAACAACCGCAGGGTGGAGATCATCGTCGACCGTCCCGTGGTCCAGAGGTAGCAGTCGAGCCCTCTCCTCACAACGCATGCAGGGTCCGGATCCGATCCGGGCCCCTGTATGCGGATCCTTCGGAACACGTGGAGATACGGCATCGAGGTCCGGCGGACACTATCTGGTCAAGAGAGAAGTCCATGGATGCAACGGTACCACTCAAAGGCCTGATCATCGGCTTCGCGATGGCAGTGCCCATCGGCCCGCTCGGTGTCCTGTGTATCCGCAAGACCCTTACCGAAGGGCGAGGACGGGGCATGGTCATCGGACTCGGAGCTGCGACGGTCGATGCATTGTATAGCGCGATAGCAGCGTTCGGCCTGACCGTCGTCCTGGATGTGATCGAAGGTCAGGCCTTCTGGGTTCGTCTGGTCGGAGGCGTGCTCCTGCTCGTCCTCGGCATCAGGACACTGAAGGCAAAGCGCACCACCGATCCATCACAGTTCTTTGAGAGCCGCGGCTTGTGGGGAATCTACCTCTCCTCACTTGTGCTGGCGCTGACCAACCCGTTGTCCATCTTCGCGTTCATCGCTGTCTTCGCGATGCTCGGGCTCGGGCAGGAACACGGGGTCGCTGAAGCGATCCTCCTGGTGCTCGGCGTCTTCGTAGGCTCGAATCTCTGGTTCCAGAGCCTTGGCACCGTCGCAACATTGTTCTATGGGAAGATCACCGCCGGTGGAATGCGATGGGTCAGCCGCGTCGCGGGCATACTGATCATCGTTTCGGGCATCGTGCTTTTTGCAGGTGCGATCTGAACGACGCAACTCAATCAGGAAGGATGATCATGAAGAATGCATTTGGTGTCGCAACTCTTGTGGCTTCGATGGCAGGGATGCTCCTGGCCGGGTGCGACAACACCGCCGATCAGAAAGTCGATGCTGCGCGTATGAGAGCGACAGAAACCACGCAGCAGCTGAAGGAAGCACGGGACAGCTATCGTGCGGATTGGCAGTCCTTCAAGCGCGAGACCGAGCTGGTGATCGTCGCGAACGAAAGAGCGATCGACTCGCTCGCAACACAGATCACCAAAGCAGGAAAGAAGGCGAAGGTAGAGTATGCCAAGGACCTCGCCGTTCTCGAACAGAAGAACATGCAATTGAAGAAGAAGTTGGCGGACTACAGCGATCAGGGAGAAACCGCCTGGGAAACGTTCAAGACGGATGTGAAGCACGAACTGGATGGGATCGGTGACACGATGAGGGATCTGTACAAGAGGATCGGATAGAACATGAAGATCGGCCAGAGGACATTGACCATGGACACACTCACCATCACAGGCAACTGGAACGAGATGGCCGGCAAACTCAAGCAGCAGTTCGCCGGACTGACAGACAATGACGTGCTCTTTCGTGAGGGCAAGGAGGAAGAGCTTCTGGGGAGGTTGCAGAAGAAGCTCGGAAAGACCAGGGACGAAGTGCGCGCGTTGATCGGAAAGCTGTAGGGCGGGGGCGGGCCGCAGAAGGTGTTGTGTCACCACAGTCGTTGCAGGAGAAGTTGATGCCGTCCCACTTATCGAAAGCTACCGCAATGAAAGCTCACAACGTTCTCGCCGTAACCATCATGATGTCCCTTCTCGGGCTGTCGGCCCATGCCGATGGTAAAGGAGACCTCCAGCAATACCTCAAGGATACCGCCCACCGAGTGAAGAGTACGAATGTGGCGGCTGAAAAGCGTGCCATCCTCACCGGCTCCATGGGCACAATGACCCGGGTCCTGGATATTCTTCATGAATCACCGACCCTCTCGAGTGCCGATGCGATCGGGATCGAACGTCTCAGGACCTCGCTGCTCGACAAACAGCACCAACTGTCCGGCACCAACGGCTATGAGGCAGTACCGGATGCGCGGCTCAATGCCTTCGCAGAGTTCATCGTGCAGGACACTGAACAGGCCGACCAGGTCATCACCATCAGTCTTGTCACGCTGCTGGTCGGTATCATTGTGTTGATCCTCTTGCTCAGGTAAGGGGAGTCCCATGCACAACACATTGGCGAACATCGGGCGAAGCAATATCCGTACCGGGGGTCAGGGCCGGAGTGCCCTGGCTCTCGGGTACATCATGCTTGCCCTCGTCCTATCCTCCTGTGGCGCCGGTACTCCGCTCCAGCGTGGCAGGGTGCAGGGGGGGGAAGCAGATCCGCCGGTGCGGTTGTCGATCGTGTGCGTCATCCATGGTGATGGGAACTATCTCTACCATGACACCAGCGGGAACGGCCACATGGCAGATGAGGAAGCGCTCGCGGGCATGAAAGTGATCGCAGAAAGCAACCCATCTGCCGAGGTCTGGATCTTTCACCAGAAACACGCGGGCACGGCGTGGCTCTTCTTCCCGGTGAGCGACGGTGAAATGTTCTATTACCGGGGCGGGCGGCTTGTCGTGCACGAGAACTACTGGCGGGACCAGGAGCGGTCGCACCTTGCCCCCGAAGGGGAACTGTTCCAGCGTTTCCACGGGGGACAGGGATCCGGTGCAACATCGTTGTTCATGTATTTTGGCCATGGGATCCCGGAGTTTGGAGGGACGGGGTACGACGCGTCTTATCCGGACCGGCCCTTCACGGTGCGTGATCTGGCGGATGGTGTGCAGGGATTCACCCGGGGGAACGACAGGTACGATCTCATGATCCTGTCGACCTGTTACGGAGGGACCCCGTACACCATAGGATCTCTGGGGACCTCAGCGCGGTTCATTGTTGCCTCGCCTGACAATCTGCATCTGTCGTACTTCGCCCTGCACAAGCTGGAAGGATTGGATTCCACGTTGACGGGTGGAGATGTTCCGGCATTGGCGGCCCGATTTGCCCGACATGCATTCGACAGGTTAACGACGGAGGTTCAAACGGCCGTGAGCGTGGTGGTGTACGATGTGGACAGTGTGCAGGAGTACGTCCGGGCGGTGGGAAAGGCGTACGATGCTGCTCTGGCCACGGCATCCCGAACGATGCAGGCGAGGGGAGTAACGACCGGCTATTGCGATTGCGCTGATGTCCCCGGGTATGTTCTCCCGGCCATGAAAGAGGGTATCAATGTGTTCTACCGTCCCCCACGGTTCGGGCGGTCGAGCAAGAAAGAGGACCATTCGGGATGGGAATGTTTGTGGGAAGTGGAGCGTCAGGTAGAGGGCATCCGGTTCTACGGGACGATGTTCAGGTAGGATGATCGGCTCGTGAATTCTCTTGAGGTCGGGACGACGGAAGTTCCCGGCACCAGCAGGGATGGCTGGACGTGTATTCCGCACCAGATACCGACGTACGTGGTTCACAAGAGAAGGATTATCACCATGTTCTATACCATTGCAGTCGTTCTCGTCGTCCTGTGGCTTCTCGGGTTGGTCACCTCCTATACCATGGGAGGGTTCGTGCATGTGTTGTTGGTGCTGGCGATCATTTCGATCCTGGTACGGGTCATCAGCGGCAAGAAGCTCGTGTAGCGTATCCCTCGGTATCGTGCACTGTCGTGGTGCCAGGAACGACCCGGGATGGAACGCCAGAAGTTCATGGGAGCGTTGCCGGGCACGGGTCTCGGTTCATTCACCTCGCAGAGTCGTGCGAGCAATGTGGAGGGGGTCAATGTGCTGCGCATTTTTTCTCAGAGAGGTCTGCAATGAGATTCTACCACAAGGGAACACTTGCCACGGTGCTCTGCATCGCCACGATCTTCGTGGGTTGCTCGGCGAGCAATGCGGTAAAGGGTGGGGCGATCGGCGCGGGCGGTGGGGCCGTGGTGGGTGGGTTGATTGGGAACGCGGCGGGGAACACGGCGCTTGGTGCGATCATCGGCGCGGCGGTGGGTGGTACCACCGGAGCTATCATCGGGAACAATATGGACAAGCGGGCAGAGGAATTGAGACGGGATCTCGCCAACGCGAAAGTGGAACGCGTCGGGGAAGGGATCAAGATCACATTCGACTCCGGCATCCTGTTCGTCACGAATTCGTCGGAACTCCAGCCCGCTGCCAGAGCGAACATCGACAATCTCGCAAGGATCCTGAACAAGTACCCCGATACCAATATCCTGATCGAAGGTGCGACGGATAACGAAGGCACGACCCAGTACAATCAAGCGCTTTCGGAACGTCGTGCACAGGCCGTTGCCGACTATCATAAGGGCCAGGGGGTCCCCGCCTCGAGGATCTCCACCGTCGGGACCGGCGAGCTGCATCCTGTGGCGTCGAATGACAATGCCGCAGGCCGTCAGCTCAACAGGCGCGTCGAAGTCGCCATCTTCGCGAATGAGAAGATGAAGGATGCCGCGGAGAGCGGTGCACTCCGGTAGGGAACGCGGGATAACGCTGTCACCACTGAAGGGTAGCGGGGAATGCATATGCGCGAACAGTCTCGCGGTTCACACCCAGAACCCCTGACCCGGGAGTTGCGTGAACACAGGATCTATATCGAACGCTACGGCGAAGACATGCCCCTGATCGTGGACTGGAGGTGGGCCGCACCACCCTCCGGGGAAGCCTCATGAGCGGCCTCGGGGATTTCCTCTCATGGGTGGGTGTCACGCTTATTACGCTCGTGCCGATCATCAACCCCATCAGCGCCGCGGTCCTGCTCCTCAGCATCAGCACCCACCTGACCGTGCAGGAGCGCAACCGGCAGGTCACATGGGCCTGCATCTACATGACAGGGATCCTCGTGACGTTCCTGCTGGCCGGGCATCTTGTCATGCTGGTCTTTGGGATCTCCATTCCGGGCATCCGCATTGCCGGCGGACTGGTCATTGGCCTTCTCGGATTCCGGATGCTCTTTCCTGAAGAGAACAAGCCTGCGGTTGTGGTCGATCCGGAGGTCGAACAGAAGCGGGACATCTCGTTCAGTCCGCTGGCTATGCCCAGCTTGGCCGGCCCCGGTGCGATCGCAACGGTCATCACCATGTCCTCGACGATCAACGGGCGCCAGGGGAACGACAAGCCGTGGGCCTATGCCGGCGTCGTGATCGCGATCGTTCTTGCGGCGCTGGTGTCATGGCTCGTTCTGCGGGGAGCGGGGGGGCTCCGCCGTGTGCTGGGTATCAATGGGGTCAATAGCCTCTCACGGATCATGGGATTTCTGCTTGTGTGTATCGGAGCTCAGTTCGTGATCAATGGGGTGCGGGACCTCATGCTGGACGCCAGCTTCTGGCAATAGGCAGGGTCACATCCATCCGTCATCATGAGGATCATCCGACAATGAGAGCAATCAGGTTCATGATCATCGAAGCCAACCGGATACTGCGTGATGGTATCGCCGCAGTAATCAGTGAACAGCCGGACTTCCGCGTGGTGAAGGCGCTCAGCGGCGGCCGCGACATGGTGCGGGTGGCACGGCAGTGCAAGCCAGATGTGATCCTGCTGGACATGGGGTTGCGGAGCACGAATGCATTGCGTGCGGTGACGACATTGATCGGTCTCTTGCCGCATTCCCGGGTCATAGGCATGGGACTGATGCCGTCGCAGGAAGACATTGTTGGGTTTGTGCAGGCGGGAGCGTCCGGTTTCATCTTGAAGAATGCCACCGTCGACGATGTCCTGAGAACCATCCGCGCTGTTGTCGGCGGAGGGGTTGCCCACCCTCCGTCCCTCACAGGATCGCTTCTCCATTTCGTCGCCGACCGGGCATCCCGGAAGACTGGAGCAGCATTGCCACCCGGGAGTCGCATGACGAGGCGCGAGCGCGAGATCACCATGCATGTCGCGAATGGGGAGAACGATATCGAGATCGCCCGTCACCTCAGGATCACATCGTCCGCCGTGAGGAGCCATATCAGCAATATCCTCGAAAAGCTGGCTCTGCGCAGTCACCTGCACTTCGGGGAAGCCCGGCGCAGCCCCAAGAGGTAGTGACCGACCATCGGTTCGTCATACCCTGTTCATCCCCGGCGCAGGTCGCACTGGTGGCACCGTCAGGCGTATCAGGAGTGAGCCGGCAGGGATTAGCTACTCTTTCATCCTTCCAGTTGATTCATGCATCATTCCGGTCCGGTATACTGTACCACGCCTCAAGAGTCCGTTCCTGGTGCCGGGACTTCACACTCCATCTCAACCACTCAGGAACCCGAGATGTACGCAGGGATACTCGTTGGATACTTCGGCGGACAGGATGGTGCATCCAAGGCCTCCTGCCACCTCCGCAGGAAGGGTTACCGCCGTGATGTGCATGCGAGCAAAGGCGCTACCGGCGAACTCACTGTCAAAGACACACCCGGGTGGCGCTCGTATGCGGAGGTGGTGGTCGCATCCATACTCTCGGGAGCGGTCGCTCTGGCCGTGTCGATGGTTGTTGCATGGACACCCGAAACCCCGTGGAGCATCTCTCCGGTCCCTGCGCTCCTGTGCGGCGTGATCGGGGGAACCCTCCTGCTGGTGTGGAAACGGCGCACAGGTTCCCGTATCCCCCCCGCCATCATTCACGAACACGCGCGTTGGCTGGTCTCCGGGGAGAGCGTCCTTATCCTCCAGGTCCCGTTCGTGGACATGCAGCACCCGGTGGCACTCCTCTCTGAATCCGGAGAGGCTCCTCCCGCGCTCTTCATCCGATATCCGGATGCGGTGGGTGAGAGCGTCGAGGGTGGCAGCCCTGTGCGGTCGATGACAGGTCCCCAGCTTCAGGATCTTGCCCGCCGGCTGTCCTCAACGCACCGGCTGAATCCCACCGCTCTGCACGATCCCCGACTGCTCAGACGCATCGAAAGGGACCGGCGCCAGATCCATGAGGCATGTCTCGACCTTGATGTCGCGAACACCCTGGAACAGAGCGTGTCTCCCGTGGCCGAATGGTTGCTTGACAATGAGTATATCATCGAAGGCACCGTCCGCAACATCGTCCTGAACATACCCCGGCGTTTCTATCGTCAACTCCCGGCGCTGATGGGCGGACCCGGAGATGAAGAACCGCGGGTGTCCGCACTTGCGAGAGCTCTGGTTCGTCATTCTGATCTGCGTGTGGACCGGGATACCATCATTGCATTCCTTTCCGCGTACCAGATCGATGTCCCGCTGACCATCGGCGAATTGTGGGCTGTTCCCCAAATGCTGCGGATCGCACTGATCGAAGGGATCCAGCATATCGCGGCACGGACCAGGACCGAACTCCGTGAGCGCAGTATCGCCAATCTCTGGGCGAACAGGCTCATTGCGGTGAACCGGCGTGACCCTCAACGCATCTTCTCGATCCTTTCGGACATGACCGCGACACAGCCTGATCCGAGTCCCTACTTCGCGTCGCAGTTGATCGACTATCTCTATGATGAAGAATCCGCGCGGGCTCCGGTACAGAGTTGGCTCGAACGCAGGTGGCAGCGGTCGCTGAACGACCTCAGCGCCGTTGCCAAGGCGAGGCAGACCAGCGATCAGATCTCGGTGGGCAATGCCTTTTCCAGTCTGCGCCGTCTCGACCTGCTCGATTGGAATGTGTGCTTTGAAGAGCTGAGCCATGTGGAATCGTTGTTGCGTCAGGATCCGGCGGGGGTGTATCCGCACACGGATTTCAGTACCCGTGATCGGTGCCGGAGGGCCGTCGAAGAACTCCATCGGGGGTCCGGGCTTGCGGAGGACCATATCGCGCGCCATGCCATCGATCTCGCCACACATCTCTTCCGCGGAACCGGCGATGAAGTGCATGCGGGTCACGTGGCAACATACCTGATCGGCGCGCGGAGAAGCGAGCTGGCGAGATCGATCGGTTGTCGTGAAACCCTGGCGTTCCGGACCCTGCAATGGACATACCGTCATCACGCCCTGTTGTATACCCTCGTGCTCACTGTCTTCACGATCACCAGTGTCCTTCTGCCGGTCCATTGGAGCCTGCATTCCGCGGGCCCTCTCGTGCTCCTGCTGGCTGTCCTCCTTCTGATCATTCCCGGGAGTCAGCTTGCTCTCGAGGCGGCGAACTTCCTCGTCATGCGGCTGTTGCCCCCACGGATCCTCCCGAAGATGGACTACAGGTTGTCCGGCATTCCGGATGCATGCCGGACGCTCGTGGTCGTCCCTGTGATCCTGACCACGCCCCAGGCGATAACCGAAGACGTGGAGAAACTGGAGATCCGCTACCTCGCGAACAAGGAGAACAACCTGCTCTTCGCCCTCTTCACGGATCTCCCTGATGCCCCGGAAGCGCATCGCGAGGGAGATGAAGTGCTGCTGCGGACCGCGAAGGCAGGGATCCAGGAACTGAACCTTCGCTACGGTGGCAAGCGGTTCCTCCTGTTCCACCGTGACCGTACCTGGAGCGATTCGGAACAACGGTTCATCGGGTGGGAACGAAAGCGGGGCAAACTGGAGGAGCTGAATGCCCTGATCACTGGCGCCCGACCCCGGGGCGCGCCGCGGCTTCTGCACGTCGGCGAGCAGGATCACGTGACGCATATCCGGTACGTCATCACCCTGGACAGCGACACACAACTGCCGAATGGCACCGCGCGCCGGATGATCGAAACACTTTCACACCCACTCAACCATGCCCGGTTCGACAGGAACGGCCACATCACCGGCGGATACGCGATCATCCAACCGCGGGTCAGTGCTTCTCTACCAAGCATGAGCGGATCGCCGTTCAGCCGTTTGTTCTCGAATCCGATCGGGGTCGACCCATACACCAGTGCGGTGTCGGATGTGCATCAGGACCTCGCAGGGGAGGGATCATATCACGGCAAGGGGATCTATGATGTCCGTGCGTTCCACCGCATCCTCGCGAAGAGATTCCCGGAGTCGAGGATCCTCAGTCATGACCTCATTGAAGGGGTGCACGTGCGGGTGGGGCTGGCCAGTGACATCGAACTCTTTGATGAATTTCCGCAGGACTATCAGAGCTACATCAGGCGTCATCACCGCTGGGTGAGGGGGGATTGGCAGATCGCAGAGTGGGTCTCCCCCCGGGTTCCCGCGCAGGACGGGACACGTGTCACGAACGTGCTCTCATTGTTTGCCCGCGGTAAGATCCTTGATAACCTCCGGCGGAGTCTTCTTCCGATCGCGAGCACCATTCTCCTCGTTGCGTCGTGGTCTGTCTCATTGCAGGCCGGCGTGGTCGCGTCCTGTGTGGTCGCGGCACAACTCCTGCTCCATTCGATGTCGCCGCCACTCGCATGGGCCACCACGTCTCCCGGTGCCACGCGAATGTCCATCAGAAAGATCGGTCATGACCTCCTGCGCGTCGGCGTGGAAGCCGCACTCCTGCCGTATCAGGGATGGATCGCCCTGGACGCCATCGTCCGCGCACTCCATCGCCGGTTCGTGTCTCATCGCAAAATGCTGGAGTGGAGCTCGGCGCGGGTCGTGGAAGGTGATGCACGCTCACGACTTCCCGCCTTCCTCCTGTCCATGTCTCGCGCCAGCCTTCTCAGTGCCATTGTGGCCGTGGCGGTCTATGCCTCGGGGAGTCCGGCCTTGCCCATCGCCATTCCCTGGCTTGTTCTCTGGTTGGTCTCACCAGGTATCGGCTGGTTGCTGAACCGACGGCCGGCGGTTCAGCTTCCCGGAGCGCTCCTCAACGAATCAGACAGGCTCTTCCTGAGAAATGTCGCCAGCAGGACGTGGAGGTACTTCGCTGAGTTTGTGAATGACGGTACGTCGTGGCTCCCCCCTGATAACTACCAGGTTGCCTATCAGGACCAACTGGCGATGCGGACCAGTCCGACCAACATCGGGCTCTGGATGGTCAGCGCGCTCGGGGCTCAGGAATTCGGTTACATCAGCATCGACGGTCTCATCCACCGACTCTCGGCAACGATGGGGACGATCGGCCGGCTGGAGCGCCACGAAGGGCACCTGCTGAATTGGTACGACATCCAGACCTTGGCTCCGCTCCGGCCCCGGTACGTTTCTACGGTGGACAGCGGCAATCTCCTCGGTGCACTCGTGACGTTGGAGCAGGGACTCGGGGCGATGATGCGCACGGACCTGCTCGACCGGAGGGCCTCTGCCGGGCTGTATGATGCCGGGGATATCCTGCGTCAGGCGATCGCGGCGGATCCATCTCCCGCGGCCGATGCGGAGGCGGTCCGGATCATGTTACTGGCATGCGATGCTCGCCCGGACCGCATCGTGGACCTGATCCGTACGCTTCGCAGCATGAAACGTATGGTCGTGGAAGCGAATGCCACTCTTCCCACCGCTGATCGTGACGCGGGAGGCGTAGCGGCCCGGTCGCGCCAGGTACAGGAGCAACTCGCTGTGTGGCTCGCAGTCATTGACCGATATCTTGTCTGGATCGAGATCCTGGGGGAGCGGTCGGCGGAGGATATCGCCAGGAACGATCCGTCGGCGTTGCCGGCCATTATTCAGGCCCTGACCCGTGCTCCCTCGTTGCATGATCTGGCCCGGGGTGAACTCGCATGGATCGAGCCACTGCGGCGGATCCGTGTTCGCACAGCGCGTGAAGACGTCGGGGTGCTCACGTGGATCAACCGTGTCTTTGCGGCATTCGACAGGGCAAAATGGCTGGCCGGCGAGATGCTGGCATCCGGCGAGCGGCTGGTCAATGACGTGCATGAGTTGTCGGGATCGATCAGTATGCGATTCCTGTATGACAAGGGACGTCGGCTCTTTTCGATCGGATACAATGTGACCGAAGGGCGGCTGGACCATGCGTACTACGACCTGCTTGCGAGCGAAGCGCGACTCGGCAGCTTCATTGCGATCGCCAGGGGGGACGTCCCGCCCGAGCATTGGTTCGCCATGAACCGGCCGTACGGCACACTCTATCACCGACAGGTACTGCTGAGTTGGACCGGGACGATGTTTGAGTATCTGATGCCCCTGCTCTTTCAACGAGCGTACCCACGCTCGCTTCTGGACCGCGCCATGCGGGAGGCGGTGGTGGCCCAGATCTCGTATGGCCGGGTTCATCACACGCCCTGGGGGGTGTCCGAATCAGCTTCCGGCGACCTCGACATCAACAAGACCTATCAGTATAAAGCGTTCGGCGTGCCGGCGCTCGGGCTGAAACGGGGGACCACGGAGGACGTGGTGGTGGCGCCGTACGCAACCCTCCTTGCGTTGAGCACCGCGCCCCGCGACGCTGTCACCAACCTGCGGAGGCTTGCCGGGCTCGGGATGCTTGGCACCCACGGGTTCTTCGAAGCCATGGATTTCAGCAGGCAGACGGAGCGCGAAGGTGAGCGCGGAGAGATCGTGCGCGCATATATGGCGCACCATCAGGGAATGGGTTTCCTGGCATTGACCAACCTCCTGCATGGTGATCTGCTCCAGGGGTACTTCCACAACGATATGCGGATCCGCGCTGCGGAGCCATTGCTCCATGAACGATCACCGCACATCGCGCCGGCGAACCAGATCTCCATGCGCGCACGCGTGTCATCCGTGGCCGTCCCCGGCGAAGGTGCGCCTTCCGTGAGCCAATTCGGGACCGCACACACCGTCACTCCCCGGACCCAACTCCTCTCCAATGGCGCGTTGGCGTTGATGATCACGAATGCGGGCGGCGGCTACATCCGCTGGAACGAGTTCGACATCACACGGTGGATGTCGGACCGGACGCGAGATGCGTGGGGAGTGTTCTGCTACATCCATGATGTGGACGCCGGCCGGTTGTGGTGCACCACGTTTCACCCGATCGGCGGAACTCCGGAGGGGTTCTCGGCAGATTTCTCTCTGGACCGTGCTGTCTTCCGGCGCACCGATCATGGCATCGAGTGCGAAACCGAGATCATTGTCGTGCCCGACGACGATGTCGAGATCCGCCGGATCACGCTCATCAACCGCTCCCTGCGGCCGCGCCGGCTCGACCTGACGAGTTACTATGAGCTCGCCCTTGCGCCACACGCTACCGATCGTCAGCATCCGGCCTTCAATAAGCTCTTCATTCAGACAGAGATCGTGCCGGAGGAAGGTGCGATCCTCGCCTCCCGGCGCCTGCGACACGAGGGTGAAACACCGGTCCATGTCGGCCATCGCTTCACCGGGGGCAGGTCTGCAGCCGGGGGGATCAGGTGCGAGACCGACCGGACACGTTTCATTGGCCGGGGCCGGACCCTTACGGCACCGATGGGAGCGGTCCAGGAGCCGGGGAACAGTCACGGCGTCGCTCTGGACCCCATCCTGAGTCTGCGGCAGAGTGTGATCGTGGATCCCGGACAGCGGGTCCAGATGTCCATGATCGTTGCCTGCGGGCCGAGCCGTGAACGGGTCCTGAAAATGCTGAGCACGTACGGCGACGAGTCCGTGATCGCGCGCGCAATGGATCTTGCGTGGGGGGCAGCCCAGCTTGAACTTCGTCTCATGCGGATCCAACCCGATGAAGCTCGGCGCTTTCAGCAACTGGGGAGTCATATGCTCTTCCCGAACCTCCTCCTTCGCTCGCCGGCAGAACGCATTGCGGAGAACCGCAAAGGGCAGGCCGGCCTCTGGGGTTACGGGATATCAGGGGACCTGCCCGTCGCGCTGGTGGCCATCGACGACAAACAGGATCTCGGCCTGGTCCGACAGATGCTGCAGGCGCATGCGTACTGGCGCATGCACGGGCTGCACACGGATCTTGTGATCCTGAATGAAGAGTCGGCCGGCTACGAGCGTCCACTGCAGGAGCAGCTCGAACGGCTCATCCACGCTCATGCCGATATCACAGGCGTCGACAAGCCGGGTGGTGTGTTCCTCCGTAGTGCCGAATCGATCCCGGTTGAGGATCAGGAGCTCTTGCGGGCCGTTGCGTCCGTGGTCATGATCGCAGCGCGCGGCAATCTGTCGCAACAGCTCAGCGTGGCACCGGAAACACCTGGCCTCCCCGCACCCTTTATCGTGCGGCGTGAATATCGTGATCCGTCCGCGGCACTGCCGTTCATGGAACTCCCCTACTTCAATAGTATCGGTGGGTTCACACCGGATGGCCACGAGTATGCCATCTATCTTGGTCCGGGCATGAACACTCCCACGCCGTGGGTCAATGTCATCGCCAATCCAGGATTCGGGACGCTTGTCAGTGAGACCGGTGCAGGATTTACGTGGCAGGGGAACAGTCAAAGCAACAGGCTGACTCAATGGTCGAATGATCCGGTGATGGACCCGGCGAGCGAGGCCTTGTATGTGCGCGATGAGGAGACCGGGGCCTGTTGGACGCCCTGCGCCCGTCCGATACGGGAACAAACCGCCTACCGTGCAAGACACGGCGCGGGCTATTCGGTCTTCGAACACAACAGTCACGGCATCGATCAAGAACTCACGGTCTTTGTCCCTGTGGACGACGGGGGCGGAGAACCGGTGAAACTGCAGAAGCTGGAATTGCGGAATGATTCCCCGCGTATCCGCCGGCTGTCGGTGACATACTACGTCGAGTGGACATTGGGTGAGTTCCGCGAGTCATCGCAGATGCATGTTGTGACCGGCTGGGATGAGGAAGCGAATGCGATCTTTGCCCGCAATCGCTATCATCCCGATTTCGGCGATCAGGTGGCGTTCGTGGCGATGAGTCTGCCGGCGGATTCATATTCCGCAGACCGGACCAGTTTTCTTGGCCGCAACCGTTCGATGGAGAATCCTGCTGCGATGGAACGCGTGGGGTTGTCGCGTCGGACGGGGGCCGGTCTCGATCCGTGCGCCGCGATCCAGGTCATGGTGCGCCTGACCCCGGGAGAACAGATCCAACTCATCTGTCTGCTCGGGCAGGCTCCGACGGTGCTCAAGGCAAGGGCGTTGATCCACACGTATCGGGACGCTGCTGCGGTGGATACCGCGCTCGTGGCGACGCGGCTGTGGTGGGATGCGCGCCTGGATGCGATCAGCACGCATACGCCGGAACCTGCCATGGATCTGCTCGTGAACCGCTGGCTGTTGTATCAGACCCTCGTGTGTCGACTCTGGGGGCGATCGGGATTCTATCAATCGGGAGGAGCATTCGGCTTCCGCGATCAGTTGCAGGACGTGATGGCGTTGCTCCATACATATCCCGGAGAGGCGCGCGCACACATCCTTCGTGCGGCCGGCCGGCAGTTCGCCGAAGGAGATGTTCAACACTGGTGGCACCCGCAGAGCGGAGCAGGGATCCGTTCACGGATCTCTGATGACCTCCTCTGGCTTCCTGCCGTTGTGGCACACTATGTCAGGATCACGGGGGATGTCTCCATCCTTCATGAGACGGTCGCCTTCCTCCATGCCCCTGCGCTCGACCGGACCGAGCATGAGAGTCTTCAGGTGCCGGCCCTTTCTCCGGTGCGATCGTCGCTCTTCGATCATTGTCAGCGGGCTGTGGCGCGCGGCTCGACGTCCGGCGCGCATGGACTGCCATTGATCGGGTCAGGGGACTGGAACGATGGCATGAACCGGGTCGGCGCCGGCGGCAAGGGCGAAAGTGTGTGGCTGGCATGGTTCCTCGCGGACGTGCTGCGAGGTATGGCCGAACTGTCGGAACTCATGGGGTTGGATGAAGCGCGCGATATGTACATGAACGGCCGCGAGGCATTGATCGGTGCAACGGAGGCCTTTGCCTGGGACGGGGAGTGGTATCTCCGGGCGACCTTCGACGATGGGACGCCGATCGGTGCTGCATCGAGTGAAGAGGCACACATCGATTCTCTCCCCCAATCCTGGGTATGGATCAGTGGAGCCGCGGATGGCGCCCGGGCACGGCAGGCATTGCGCTCCGCCTGGGACCACCTCGTCAGGGAGGACGAGGGGCTCATCCTGTTGTTCGACCCTCCCTTCGACCGAACGGTCCCTTCTCCCGGATACATACAGGGATACCCGCCCGGGGTGCGTGAGAATGGAGGGCAGTATACCCACGCGGCGCTCTGGCTGGTTCAGGCAATGGCGCGGAGCGGTGAAGGGACTCGTGCCGGGAGGATGATGCGCATGCTCAATCCCGTTGAACATTCGCGTGACCCTGCCTCGGTCTGGCGATACGGTACGGAACCGTACGTGATCGCTGCAGATGTCTACCGTCTGCCGGGGAGGATCGGGCAAGGGGGGTGGTCCTGGTACACCGGATCAGCGGGGTTAATGTACCGTGTCTGGGTTGAGGAGATACTGGGCTTGTGTGTACGAGGGGAGACGTTGCAGATCGTCCCTGTCATCCCGGCATGGTGGGATGGTTTTACGATGAGCTACCGGCACGGCGACGCGATGTACGAGATCCGCGTGGAGAACCCTGATCATTGCGAGAGGGGAGTCACTCGCGTTGTGATGGATGGGCAGCCGATCCTGGGGGGCATCATTCCGCTGGTCCGTGAGCTGGTGAAACACCGCATCGTGGTGCGGATGGGAACAGCGGGCGTGCCGGACGCACCCTCACCCACGTCGGTGGTTGGTGGATGCACGCCCGGCACACAGTCATGACATCAGGGATTCCGGGGGACGGGATCAGGGAGCGTGGAACTCATCCTGTGCTTCTGCAAGTTTGCGCAGGGCATCGAGAAGGTCCTTCTCGGCGGAGACCCAATCGTCCTGCGCGCTCAGGGCTTTCTCCCAGAGTTCATTCAACTCGGTCTCCATGGACGTGATGGACTTGTCGAGTTGTGGGAGGGCCGGATTTGAAGCCCCCTTCTTGACGAGTGCATCTCGTTCTGCCTTCTTCCCGAGCAGCGACGATTCGTGGGTACACATCCGCTCGCGGGCCTCCACGAACCCCAGCGCTGCCTGCGCGGCCGCGGTCTCTGCTTTCCGGGCATCCGTGCGGACCTCGAGCAGGTCCTTCAGTTTGTCCAGCAGTGCTTTCCTGTCCTTTGCGATCGCATACGCGGCGGAGTCCTTGTCGGAGTCCAGCGTGTCCAGCCGTCCATCCAGCGATTCGATCTCCTTCTCGAGCGATGTGATCCGGCCTTCGAGGACCCGCACCTCTTCCTTCAGGCGCTCCTTCCGGGCCTGGGCCCCGTTCCGCAAAGCAGCAACATACGCCATGTCGGCTTTGATCTCATCCTGTGTGCGGCGCTGGATGACGGTGACGAATGTATCCGTGGCAGCAGTGACCGACGGCGTGGTCTGGGCGGCGACATCAACGAATGTGAGCATGAACAGCATGACGACCAGTCCAAAGATCTCGAAGATCCTGTGATCGGTGGCAACCATAGTGGCCCCTGAATGTGTGGTGGTTTGTTCGATGGCGGAGATCGGCGGCCCGGAGTGACCGCTCCAGCCTTGAAGAACACGGTGGCGCTGAGAAAAGTTCATCTGTCGTCTTCGTGGTCTCCCTCTGGCTCTCCTTGCACATCGCCGGGTTCCGCACTTTCGCCGCCCAGCGTGATCGTTTGCCCTGTCAGAGGGATCCGCAGTTTTCCCGTCGTGAAGTCGAAGGAAGAGGAGAGTCCGAAGAACCACAGGACGACCAGCAGCAGGACGATCAGACCTGCCGGCGTCCCTGCGCTCGCACGTCCGGCCCCCTCCTCACCCTGTTTCCAGCCGGTGATCATGCTGAAGCTGATCATTTCCTTGTAGCGGATCGTGTGGAGGGTGATGCCCAGGAGGTGCGCTCCGATCAACCCGATCATCAGGTAGGCGAATACTTTGTGCGCATCTTCGGCAAACTCGGAACTCATCGTGAGTCCGCTCGCTACCAGAAGGACCACCAGGGTGAACATGCCGAGCGCTGCGTTGGCGGTGCCGGGATTGTGACCGGTATAGCGCCGGGCACTTCCGGTGACGGCACCAACGAGGTAGCGCACGGTTTCCACGGGTGAGAAAAGCAATCCGGTGAACCGTGAGAACTTACCTCCAACGATCGCGACGATGATCCGGACGATCAGCATGAACCCGGCGGACAGGCCTGCGAGCATGTGCCCGCGAAATGCGGGACTGTCATCGTCCACCGTGAGTGCGATGGCGAGCGCAGCGATGACGCAGAGAGCGAATGTCCAATGAAAAACGCGCAATGACAGGTCCCATACCCTGATGCGTGACACCATAGGGGTCTCCCGTTCGATCGTGACGTGTGATGGTTGCCACATGTGGGGGGAAGGCAGGATTCCTTGCTTCCTCGAGTGCAACGTACCGTTCCCGCCGCGCAAAGTCAAGCCGGCGGGGAATGGAAATCAGCGCGCGCGCGAGGAACAATGCGCAGCCGCCCTCTGTTCATGAGTATGCTGCCTTGTGCCGCATTCCCATGAACACCGCGACGTCTGCGAGTGCGGACGGGCCACCGGCCCGGCATACCACCATGTCCCACTAGTGTAAAAGGTCCTGCCATGCGTACCGTTCGTTCACTGTTCATGCTGGGTGTGTTCTGTGTGATGTCGTTGGCGCCGGGGTTCGCCGGCAGCGGGTTCCAGACGGATCTCGTCGGCCACATCGAGTACGTCCAGAAGGAGATCATGGATCTCGAGAACGCGATCCCGGACAAGAAATTGTCCTGGCGGCCGGCAAAGGGTGTTCGTTCCGTGAGCGAGGTGTATGCCCACATCGCCTTCTCGAACTTCATGATCGGCCGGATGGCGGGTTTCACGCTGCCGGATGGCATCGCGATCACAGGCCCCGCGGACGCAGAGAAGTGGGAGAAATCTGTGACGGGCAAGAAGGAACTCGCGGAGCGCCTGACGCAGTCCTTTGACTTCCTGAAGACCTCCATCAAGGGAGTGCCTGATGCCGACCTGGAGAGGTCGGTGGAGTTCTTCGGCCATCCGATGACGGTGCGGTCGCTGCTCATGCTGATCCTTTCGCATCAGCACGAGCACCTCGGTCAGTCAGTAGCGTATGCCCGTATGGTGGGCGTCGTTCCCCCGTGGACCTCAGCCCGGGAGGCTGAAGCGCGCGGGAAGTGACCCGGGGTGCCCGGGCGCGGTACGACACGCATGCCGCACCATCGCCGAGGTTGCTACGGTGATGCGGCATGCGCCGTTGAGCAACGCCTTCGACTACTTCATGAGAAGCATCGTCCGTGCGATGGCGGTCCCATCCACCGTCAACCGATAGATGTACATCCCGCTGGCATATCCGGAGCCGTGGAACCGGACGACATGAGCACCGGGCTCCTGCCTCTGGTGCACCAGCGTTGCCACTGTCCGTCCGAGCAGATCATACACCGTGAGATCGACCATGCCCGGGCCGTGCGCGCCGACGGGCACCGCGTAGGCGATGGATGTGGACGGGTTGAACGGATTGGGGAAATTCTGTGCGAGCGTGAACGTGGACGGTTCCCCGGACAACGCCCCCGCCCCGATCCCCGTCGGTGTTGATGTTGCGCGCAGAGCCATCCCGTGTCCTCCCGCGGTCCAAGGACTCTTCCCGTCGGCTGGTGTGAAGCACCGCAGGTTCACCATGCTGCCACTGATCATCGCTGTCCAGGAGTTCGCACCATCGATCGTCCGGAGGATCGTACCATTGTCCCCGGCGATCCACCCCGTATCGCGGCCATGGAACGCCACGGCATTCAGATGCGACCGTGTGGGCATGCTCTGGATGATCCAGAGCGCACCGCCGTTGGTGGTGCGGTAGACGCGGCCGTAGCGACCGACCAGCACGCCGGTGAGCGAATCGGCGAACGCCACGCCGTTGAATGCCAGCGTATCGGTGAATGTGTGGACCGACCAGCTCGCCCCGCTGTCGGATGTTGAAGCAACCGTCCCGCCATCGCCCACCGCCCACCCGTGTCCCTCATCGCGGAAGTGCAGGGCGCGGAGTATCCGTGGCGTTCCGGTGGTGACGAGCGTCCAATTGTCCCCCCCATTCGTTGTTTTGTAGAGCGTGCCGCCCGCGCCGGAGAGCCAGCCGACGGTGGGGGAGAGCATCGTCAGAGCATAGAGGCGCCCGCCGCCGGGGATGGTCAGGAATGTCGTTGTCCATGTTGACCCGCCGTCGGTGGTCCGATAGACCGCGGTCGACCCGATCGCCCATGCGCGCAGGTGATCGACCGCACTCACCCCGTAGAGGGTGGCAACGGGGCGGGCGGGCAGATTGGTCCACGTGGTGCCCCCGTTCGTTGTCCGGAAGAGAACCGATGATCCGGCGGCCCATCCTGTCTGTGGTTGTGGGAAGGCGATGCCATTCAGATCGTTGGCGGGGGTGAGTGCGGTGACGGTCCAGTCCGGTATCCTGTTCTTGATCGTCACGGTGAACGAGATGCTATCGCCGATCGCACTGACGTCCGAGATATCGAGATTGCCGCGCGCGCCCGAAGTGAGGAGGCAGGCCGGATCCGTTGTATCATTTATCGCCGTCCGTCCACCGGCGCTGAGCGCCGCCTGGTTGAGGGTGCCATTGGGTGGCCAGCTGGTGGTCGGATTGCCGCCCGGACGGTAGATATAGACGCCATCGGGCGGGCCGCCAGCGTTGCCGGAGATGAGACTGTCGATCCGGTAGACGAGCAGCCCCTGTCCGGGAAGTGAGTTTTCGAAAATGGATGTCTTCTTTCTGTATTCGAGCACGAAGAACTCTCCGGGATTCGGCGAATCGATCCGGTAGCAATTGTTCGTGGGCGAACTCACCGGTCGCAATGAGTAGCGGCCGGAGGCCGTGATCTTCGGGAGGCTCGAGATCCATGTCATGTAGCGGTAGCGGATGTATGCCCCGGTATGTTGGGGTGGATTGGAGGTGGAGGCCATGATGTCCCATGCGCCTGTGGGTGCCACGGCGTCCGGAGATGCATACCGGTACGTGTCCGGGGCGCCGAGTGTGTGCATCATCTCGTGGGACAGGACATTGACGCCAGCCATGGATTCGATCTGGAAATTGTACGCGCCGATCTTCTTTCCTCCCAGTGTCGGACCGGAGCTGCCCATCGAGGACATATGGGGCCAGAGCAGGGTCGCCCATGCGGAGGGCGTGCCCCTGACGATGAAACAGACGTTGTCCGCATAGCCGTCATTGTCGCCGTCCACTACGAGCCCCGGGGGGATCTGGGGTGCGACGGCAGCGACGGCGCGGAGGAGCAGCTCCCGTTCGCGGGCGTACTGGTCATTCACGTAGCCGCCGGTATTGGTGGTGCTATAGGGAAGAAAGTAGGAGCGTGGCTGGGGGTCCTGATAACTCACGATGGAGGCACCGGGTGATACGGGATAGAACGTCGTGAAGATCTCGAGCCGTCCGTACGACACTTCCTTGAAATAGTTGTACATCGAATTCACACCGGGGGTGGTCACGTTGAATGCATTGTCGTATTTCGAGAGCGGATCGGTGAACTCGGCGTCGTCGCTGAAGCGGATGAAGACGACCACATTGTTCAGGATACCGGAACGTGGTGCCAGGGCGTGTGCAGGCGGCTCATACCAGGGCATGGCGGCACGCATCCGGGCGGCCGCTTCTTCGGGGATCGTGGCATACGGCGTCAGTCCGCCCGCACGCGGATCGTCGTGTCCGGCAACCATGCGGGTACCGAGCAGCACGGTGCCGCTCCGCTGTGCGTAGACGTACGTTCCCGTCGCCGGATCCTGCACGATCGTATATCCCTGTTTGTCGTGAAGCCAGTTGCAGAACTCATCGCCTGTGGCGTAGCACTGGAGGACGGTTCCGTCGGGTTGACGGACGGTCAGAGGGACGTCTCGCAGGAATGCGCTCCGGGTGGTGACGGCACAGAGACAGAGCATTGCGCAGATGAGTGAAGTTCGCACGGGGTCAGGGTCCTTCATGCTGGAATACGGTGTGACAGTCATGGAAAGTACTTCACGCGCGGTCCACAATCAAGGCGGCAGGTACCCGGGATCGGCGGCGGTGAGGGGGATATCGAGGGTGAATGTGCACCCGGACCCGGTGGCGCATGTCAGGGAGCCGTCGATCTGCTCGGCCAGGGAGGTCACGAGGGTCATGCCGAGGGTCGTGGGGTTGCTGCATCCCCGCTTGCCTTCGGGGAGCCCCACGCCATCGTCACTCACGACAAGGCGTGCGTGTGCGGGATCGATCATGTGCAGTCCGACGGTGAGGGTCCCCGCGCGTCCCCCCGGAAAGGCATGTTTCAAGGCATTCGAGAGGAGTTCGTTCGCGATGAGGCCGCATGGGATCGCGTTATCGATCGCGAGGGTCACCGGCTCGATCTCCATCGAGAGGCGGATGCCCGGCCGGCCGTACGCCGAGATCAATTCGCGGGTGATCCGTGTGAGGTTTTCACCGAAGTTGATGCTGGCGAAATTCTCGGACCGGTACAACTGTTCGTGCACCATCGCCATGGTGCGGACACGGCGCTGACTCTCATCGAAGGCGCGGAGGATCTCCTGATCGCGATACCGGCCGGACTGGAGGCTCAGAAGGCTGGAGATGATCTGCAGGTTGTTCTTGACCCGGTGATGGATCTCCTTCAGCATGATCTCCTTCTCCCGCAGGGATCGGCGGAGGGCATCCTCCGAACGGCGCTTTTCCGTGATGTTGCGTGCGATCGTGGATGCGGCGATCACCTGGCCGTCCGCGTTGCGGATAGGAGAGACACTGAGCGACATGAGCAGGTGGTCGCCCGACCGGGTGCACCGCATCGCCTCATAGTGTTCGATGTGTTCGCCGGCCAGGACGCGGCGGATGATCTCCTGACCTTCTTCTTCATGCCCGGGCGGAAGCAACATTGCGATGGGCTGACCGATCGCTTCGCGCTCGGTATACCCGTAGATCCGTTCGGCGCCGGGGTTCCAGCTCGTGATGATCCCGGCGAGGTCTTTGCCAATGATCGCGTCCTCCGAGGATTGGACGATCGCGGCGAGTTGATTGGCCTTCTCGCTGGAGCGCTTGCGATCGGTGATATCCAGCGTCATCGCCAGGAGATGCGGCACGCCACCGATAGCGATCACCCGGATCGCGTGGAGATTCACTCCGGTGGTTCCGGACTTCGTGCGGTAGCGGGATTCAAAGGGGGGCGATTCGCCGTGGGCGCGGAGCGACTCGAGGGCGGCAGTGAGTTCCTTTCCCCGTTCGAAGAGCCCGAGCTCTGACGGGACCTTGCCGATGAGCTCATCCCTGGTGTATCCGCTGGAGGCGAGGAAGACGTCGTTGACGTCGACGAGGCGCAGGTCGTCCGCCCGGGTAATGGAACTGGCGATCGGGCTGTGGTGAAACGCTGCCGAGAACCGCTCCTCGCTGGCCCTGAGCTGTTCGTTCGCCGCCTGTAACTGTGCGGTCCGTGCGAGCACACGCCCTTCGAGGTCCTTGTTCAGATCGCGGAGTTCCTCTTCTGCCTTCGTGCGGACGGCCACTTCCTCGGAGAGCGCGGTGTATGCGCGTTGCAGACGGGAATGTCCCAGGATCCTGTTCTTCAGGACCATGGCGGCATACGAGAAGAAGGTCGAAAGCTCTCTCGGCATCTCACCGAGGCTGATGTGCAGGCATTCGATCTTGAAGACGCCGATAAGTTCTTCACCCACCAGGAGGGGGACCGCCCAGGTGTAGGCATGGGCGAATTCCTCCGTGGTCATCCGGGTGTCCTCGAACGGCAGTTCGATCTCCTCCAAGTGCCGTGAGGTGAACACGCGTTGCACCAGGGGATCCGCGATCGCGGTGTGCACCCGGGCCGTGTTGTTGATGTCGGTTGAATGGATCTCGCCGTCGCTCACATAGTACAGGATGAGGTCGACCCCGCCGATCACATCGGCAACGGCGCGAAGCATGTTCTCGATCGTGGTGTCCAGCCCCGGTGCTGCACTCATCCGGTTCATCAGGCTGATCACCAGTTCCAGCGAGGATTTCTCACCGGCGAGTCTGCGGATCCGTTCTTCCAGGGCGGCAGTCTCGTGGTCCGTGGCAGCCTTCCCGTTCATGGTGCGTTCCGTGAGGACCGGAGGACGAAGGCGGCGCGGAGTGTGTGTTCCAGGTGGTCGAGAGAGACATCCATCCACCGGACCGGCAGGCCGGCGATGCGGCCTGCTTCTTCCGCGTCCACGGTGAAATCGGTTGTGCAGGGGGTGCGGAGGGCGAGAAGGTAGCGCCGGTCCTCGTTGAAGATGGACCGGATCACATCGGGATTCGCGGTACCGAATGCATGCATGATCACCCGGTGCCAGTTCCGGGCCCAGGGTTCCACCAGGAAGTACGCCCCCTGTTCCAGTTCCGTGGTGAACACATCACGACCGAGAAGCATCTCGATACAGTTTTGTCCCTGCGTGCGCACGGTCGCCGCGCCGGCGACGATCTCGTCGATCCTGGGATGGCAGCATCCGTAGAAGACGACCGTCCGGTCCGTCTGGTGCTCGGAGAGTGAGGATGCCAGCGCTTTCTCGAGCGAGCAATAGTCATTGTGGAGGTCGGAATCGAGCAGGACAGTCTCGAGAGGCCAGTGATTCTTCCTGATCAAAGTCCGGATCTCCCGGGCGAGGATCCCGCAGCCTATGAGAACAGTCTGCTCCTGTGTCCGTGCACTAGTGGAGCCACTGGCCGTATTCGTATGCGGCATCGAGCATGGTCCTGATGTTCGCTTCGGGAATGCAATAGGGCATGACGCCGGTGCCGAACAGGAAATGTCCACCGGGCATACCGGTTGCCATCATGCGCTTGACCTCCTGACGGATCTCGTCGGGAGTCCACTCGATCAGTCGGATGTCGTTGATGACCCCGCAGGTCAGTCCCTGCGTCCCGATCATCTGTTTCGCCTCGGCAAGATCATCCAGGGGGCTGACGTAATACGCACCGAGCCCTGTCTGTTCGCGCACCGTTGCGATGACGTCATTCATCCTCGCCATGCCGCAATAATAGACCACGCCGGCCGGTCCGATCGCCTGGATATCGCGTATGATCCACGGCAGGGAGAGCGAAGTGAAGATGTTCATCGGCACAAAATCCGTGGACCCGAAGGGGTTGGCATACACGATGATATCGGCGCCTGCGGCCCGGCATGCCTGCACCTCCCGCACGAAGAACTCGTGGCACTTTGCGATGAGCAGATCACGTTTCTCGACGGGGCCCAGCAGCAGCAACTCGAGCCATCGTTCCATGCCCATGAGCATCGCGGGGATCGTCATGGACGACGAGATGTACGAACAGATCGGCACCGTTCCCCCGATCTCGTGCCGCAGGATCTCAAAGCACCGGGTCTGCTCGGTGAACGCGGGGTGTTCTTCCAGCCGTTCGGGTACTTCGAGGGCGTCAATATCCTCAAGGGTACGAATGACGAAGTCCAGCACGTTGGGCGGGCCTTCGCTGGCGAAGAGGATCTGCTTGCAGCCAAGCAGTTCGGCCTCCTTGCCGACATAAAAAAGGCTCCAGACGTTGTCGTGGCCGTATTTCCGGAGCATACGGAGTTGGGCTTCGGCGACGTGTTCGCCGCTGGTGTAGTACGACTCGAGGTCGAGGCCGAGTTCCTTTGCGCCCTGGTCGAGCAGGTTGCAGAACACGGGGATCCTGTCGGCCGGCGTGCCATTGACCGCAGCACGGAGACGTTCCATCGAGGTGATCATTGCCGGGCCTCTTTGATCAGTGCGCTGATCACGGTACCTGCGATGATCCCATCCTCGGCCCACGCGTCGGCGCCGACCGTGCGATAGAGATCATGGTCGAACCGGTACGGTGCGCCGCCGACAGCAAGTTTGATCCGTCGTTCGAGGGCCCGGTCCTTCAGGATCTTGCGGACGCCGAGAGCGGCCGAGGGACCGCGTGCGGTGTGGACCATCATGGATGAGACGCCGATCACGTCGGCGTTCTGTGCGACCGCTTCATCCACGAAGCGTTCGGCCGGGACATTGAGGCCAAGGTCGATCACCTCGATCATCAGTGCTTTGAGGCATCCGCTCACGATGCGCTTGCCCAGGCCGTGCATGTCGCCTACGGAGGTGCCGATCACGACCCGACCGATGATCTCGGGAGATCGGGCAAATCGGCTCACCATGGTCTCGGTGACCTCGGAAGCGATCTGTGCGGCGACGAAATGCTGAGCGATGCTCGGGGTTCTCCGTTCGCTGGTGGACTTCATCATAATGTGGATCGAAGGGACAACGACCTTGAAGACGATGTCCTCGGGAGGAATGCCTTCCTGTTCGGCTTCACGGATGACGCGCAGGGCGCGTTCCCGGTCCGTGTCGAAGATAGCTTCGTTGAAGGCGGTCAGTACGCGATCGATCATAGTGTACCGTGCGAGATCCTGCCCATCCCTCCGCAAAAATCACGCCATGAGCGGTCTGCTCCAATGAGGCAAATTTGAGGGAATGTGGGGCTTTTCCCCCGGGGGGGAGTGCATTCATGGCCACGTGGCTGTCAACGAGTGAAATATGGACTGTGTGCACAGGCTTGACAATATGGGGAAGGGGAGGGTACCTTACGGCACGTTCGGTGTTTGGCCCGATCGAGAGGATCGAACATGCACGCGCACGCATGCACACTTTCCCCGGTAGTGACCTGCATCCATCATCCCACTGAGACATGTCCCACATTGCCGAAGGGGGCGCGAACTATGCGAACGTCATTTGTCCCTGCATTGCTGATCACCACGCTCTTCTCATCTGTCGCGATCGCTCAAGTATCGGTATCCTGGACCTACACCGGCGGGCCACTCGCCGGCGAGGTTCAATGCCTTGTGCGGACTCCGGAGGGCGACATGTACCTCGGCACCGATGCGTCAGGTGTCTACCGCTCCGTGGACGGACTGACCTGGAAGCGTGCGGCGAGCGGACTCCAGGAGCAGAACGTCCGTCTCATGGCGGTGGAACCAGACGGCGGTCTTCTGGCTCTCACCTATGGGCATCCCTATCAGGGACCCCATTCCCCGAACGTGGAGTCGGCCACGGGATATCTGTACCGGTCCACAAATGAGGGATCCGCCTGGACGCTGATCGACACGGTCGAGATCTCCGCCCTGCTTGTTGACAGCAAAGGCAACATCTGGCGCAGACGCTATACCTCCGAAGCGGGGGCATGGTATATGCGCTCAACGAATGGCGGCACGATCTGGGAGCAGAAGGTCCCCGGGTATGTCGGCCATCCCTGGGTCCGGAATCTGGCCATGGATTCCTCCGGCGCCCTGTATCTTGCCATGAGCGATGATGCGGGGACGAAGGCGACCTACAAATCAACGACCTCCGGCAACTCCTGGACCAGGTTCGTTACGAACACCGTGCTGTCCGATCTTGCCGTCACGAAGGGAGGCTACATCTTTGGCATTGAGTCACCGAACAGGTTGGTACGCCTGAAGACCGACGGCACGGGGTACACGGAGCTTGATTCGAATTTCACAGGCAGGGGATTCGCATTTCTCGCCAATGGCTACGTGTATGCGGTCGATGCCGATGGCAGCCTTCTCCGGTCCACGAACAACGGCGTGAGTTGGACCACGACGGCACCTGCCAGCGTCGGGGCGAAGCATGTCTATTGTCCGGATGGTACAACCCTCTACATCACGGCATCGACGGGGCGACTCCTGCGTGCGTCGGGCCGGGGGTGGACCGATGTGACCGAAGATCTGCGGAACACATTCGTTCCATCGTTGCTGTGCACCCGGGGCGGCATCCTCTATGCCGGCACCCAGATGGGGATCTGGCGTGCCGCGGACGGATCCGCGCCATGGGAGCAGCGGACCGGTGCAACGTGGCATGCAACATTCCCCCCCTATCACGTGTTGGCGATGGGAGAAGGGTCCGATGGGTTCCTGGCATGCGTGGCGGAGGGTTTAGGATTCACGGATGGTGGTGTATCGTATGAGTCGTGGTGGGGGAGCGTTGCGACCACCACGAATGACTGGACGGACACACAGAGTGTCCGCGCTGGCTATTCCGGGGGAGCGCCTTCCGCCCCCCCATGGCAGGCAAAGATCCTGCCGTATGGTGTGACGGTCGGAACAGGTGATACCACCTATCTGGCAGGGCTTCCCATGAGCACGGGGCGGGCATTCGCGAAGTTCGTGGGTGGGGCCTACTCCGCGCTGGCCGGACCGCTCTCGGGCAAGACCGTGTACGCACTGGTCCACAACGCGCAGGACACGCTCTTTGCGGGTACGGACGGATTCGGTGTGTTCCGGTCGGCGACGCGGGGGACGACCTGGGCAGTTGCATCGGGCGGCATGGCAGACCTGCATGTGTACGCGCTTGCGTGTGATCCGTCCGGCAGATTGTTCGCAGGAACCGGAACGGGCCTGTACTATTCTGCGACCAACGGCACAACGTGGGTCCCTGCGTCCGGCGGTCCGGCTGGCAAGGTACAAGCGATCGCCACGAACGCCGAAGGGCATGTGTATGTCGCGACGACCGACTATGTCTGGATGTCCGCCACGCATGGCACCTCACCGTGGTACCGGTTGAATTCCGGATTGCCGATCTCCGATATCAGGTCCATTGCGATACAGACCGATGGCACCATCTACGCCGGGACATGGGGGCGGGGTGTCTATGGTCGTCCGGCATGGCCGCATGTCCCGAAGATGCCTGTGCTCGTGTTTCCATCCAACCTGGCGGTCGGGGTTCCGCAGGATCCCGTGTGTGTCTGGAAGAAGGCGGCTGGGGCGGAGACCTATCATCTGCAGGTCGCGACGTCGTCCACCTTCGCATCCCCGGTGTTCGACGATTCGACCCTGACCGATACAACGAAAGCTGTCACGCTTGCGGGGGCAGGGACGTACTACTGGCGGGTGCGTGCGAAGAATGTTGCGGGCGCGTCCGCGTACTGCGCTCCGTGGAGGTTCTCGGCTGCCCTCACTGCGGTAGGATCACCATCGGACATCCCCGATGTCTATTCTCTGGATCAGAATTATCCCAATCCTTTCAATCCTTCAACGCTGATCCGCTACGGGTTACCCGAGCGCGCGCGAGTGCGATTGGCGGTCTATTCAGCGCTCGGCCAGGAGGTGGCTGTCGTACGGTCGGGAGAGATGGATGCGGGATATCATGAAGACCGGTTTGATGGACATGGTCTCGCAAGTGGTGTCTATTTCTACCGGATCGAGGCCGGCACGTTCGTCCAGATCCGGAAGTTCGTGATCATCCGCTAGGCGCGGGAAGCAAGTCTGGCGAGGACGGTGCCCGGGGATGGATCTCCCCCGGGCACGCCGTGCGGCTCATGGTCGGAAGGGCGGCTACTTCACACCATGGGATGCCAGAAATGCTCCGAGCTTCTTGTCGGTCCCCACGATATGTGTCTGTACCCAGTCCTTCAGGAAGGTCATGAGTTCCATGTTCACGCCGGTCTTGCCGGCTTCGAACGCAGCTTTCACATCCAGCGCCTGCTTCACAAGATCATCGTGTTGTTTCTTGTGTTCAGCATACGCCGGATACGCATGCTTGGTCATGAACTTTTCCTCGGTCCCGAAGTGGGTCGCGGTATAGGTGATGAGCCCGTTCAGCACCACGCCCATTGCTTCCTTGCTCTTGCCTTCGCGCATGGCTGTGTGGAGATCGTTCAGCAGAGACACAAGCTTCTTGTGCTCGGTATCGATCGTGGGAACGCCAACGCTCAGGGTTTCCTGCCAATCCATCAACGCCATGAGTACCTCCTTCTCTTGCGTTTGAATGATGCGGAACTCCCCGTTCCTTCAACTTCCAATTCCCGTGCCACAAATATCTGTCATTTTTCGATGAATCGGCGATGTGGCCGTTTCAGTTGTGGCATAATGGGACAGGTGGCTCATAGTCTCCATAGCTGTCTGCCCTCCTTGTGGATAGGAAAAAGGAAGTGTAGGTTGAGCATGTATGTATCGCGCAGGGATCGGAAGCACATGATGGGACGGCATCGGGATATCCTCCGGAGGATAGGGCGACGTGTAATCAGAAGATCCAGCATTCTGATTGTCATGGTCGCCGCGATCGGAGGTTGGGGGTGCAGAACGGCCGATCAGTCCCTTTTTGCCCACGCAGAGGATTCGTACCGTGATGGTGCATTGGTGAGAGCGGAGAGCCTCTTCTCTGTGTATCTTCTGCATGAACCGAACGATCCGGATGGGTGGTACAACCGCGCACTTGCCCGTTTCGGCCTCCGGGACCTTCCGGGAGCAAGGGGCGATCTGGACCGCACGATCCGGCTTGCGCCAGGGGACCGCGACGCGCGATGGATGCGATTTCAGATCCGGGAGCAGCAGATCGAAGCTGCACAGGAGGATGACGGACCGTGGGATGCCGAACGTGTATTGAGACGGACATGGGTCACTGCTCTTGGCGTGCTTCAATTGGAGGAGCTGGCAGCGATCCTGCAGCGTGACCCGTGTGACGTGAGCGCCCGTTGTGAGAGGGGGATCCTCTGGAGGAGAGCGGGCAGGCAGACAGAGGCCTATGCGGATCTTACGCTGGCGTTGCGCTGTGACCCGGCCGACGTCCGCTCACGCACCGAACGCGGCAATCTGCTTCATGCAGCCGGCAGATATGAGGATGCGCTGAAGGACTATGCGTATGCGCTCAGTGAGTGCGATACGTGCCTGTGGCTCCTGTATAACGAAGCGTTGTCCTTCCGCGCTGCCGGCCGGCTGGACGAGGCCGTCTCCGCCCTGGAAACCCTCGTCGCTTCCGACAGCATGGATGGGGAGGCATGGCTCATGCTCGGCGACTGCCGGATGGAGCAAGGACGGCTGAGTGCCGCCTGCGATGCCTGGCGGCGCAGTGAACGGCGGGGCATCCCCGTCGCGGTGGAACGGCTTGAAGCACATTGCCAGGATCGATGATCGCATCACACGGCGTGCAGCTCCGGCGCAAGTCCTCATTGACATTGCAGGCCTCTGGGTGTAGATTGATGGCAACGCGCAGCCATCACTTCCCGTCACCCATACATCCCGATGAGACGATCCATGTCGACCAGCAAAGCGGCGCTTCTTGCGATCCTGCTGTCCCTGTGCACTCCCTCGCTGTTCGCCCAACAGAGCGGCGGAGGTGAAGCCAACCCCGAACTCATGACCAATGCCGCCTCATTGCGACGGTGGCAGGAGATGCGCTTCGGGATGTTCATCCACTGGGGGCCCATCACGCTGCGCGGCGCCGAGATAGGGTGGTCGCGCGGTCCGCAGGTACGGATCGAGGATTACGACGGACTCTACAAGGAGTTCAACCCCGTTCTCTTCAATGCAACGGAGTGGGCCGGATTGGCGAAGGCCGCCGGCATGAAGTATCTGGTCATCACGACGAAGCACCACGATGGTTTCTGCCTCTGGGATTCGAAATTCACGACCTACGATATCATGTCCACCCCATTCCGGCGCGATGTCGTGGGAGAACTCGCCACCGCGTGCAGAGCACAGGGCGTGATGTTCTGTACCTATCACTCCATCCTCGATTGGCATCATCCGGATTATCCTGTGGCCTACGGCGGCGACCCCAAGCCGATCGCCGCGGCGGATATGAACCGGTACCGCACATACCTCCGCGATCAGGTCACGGAACTCATCACGAAGTACGGCACGGAGATGCTCTGGTTCGATGGCCAATGGGAGGACCCGTGGACCCATCACGATGGGATGGAGCTCTATGCGTATGCGCGACGGTTGAAGGACGGACTCCTCATCAATAACCGGGTGGACAAGGGACACGGTTCCGGAGCGAAGGGGATGAGTGCATCCGCGAAATACGCCGGCGACTTCGGCACACCCGAGCAGGAGGTCGGTGCCTTCGACAATGAACACCCGTGGGAATCGTGCATCACGATCGGTACACAATGGTCGTGGAAGCCGAACGACAGGATCAAGTCGCTGAAGGAGTGCATCCATACGCTCGCGAAGACCGCGGGCGGCGGCGGCAATCTGCTCCTGAATATCAGTCCGATGCCCGATGGCCGCATCGAACAACGCCAGATCGAACGGCTGCAGGGGATGGGGGCATGGCTGAAGCGGAACGGTGAGAGCATCTATGGGACGCAGGGTGGCCCGATCAGGCCATCGGCATGGATCGCGTCCACGAACAAAGGGAAGCGTGTGTTCGTGCATCTGCTGACAGTACCACGAGATACCCTGTTTCTGCGCATGTTCCCCGGTCGCACCGTCACGAAAGCGTCAGTCCTCGGCGGCGTGGGATTGACCTGTCGCCTCCTGGCCGATCGCCTTGTCATCCCGCTCCCCGCAGACGGGCTCGATCCGTATGATGCCGTGATCGCTCTCGACCTCGATGGCCCCGTTGCCGGTCTGCCGGTGCTGGAAGCTCCGGAGAATTCCTTTGCGACCTTCGGCGTGGACAAGGTCACGCTGCAGGAATCTCCTTCCCCGAAATACCCGGGTCAAGGGGCAGCGGGTCTGTCCAATGGGCTGCGGGGGATGCTGGAGATGAATGATGCGGAATGGGCGGGCTTCGAGGGATCGGATTGTGAAGCCCTTCTGGATCTGGGGAAGGAACGGACGGTCGCCAGTGTCACCGTCGGCTGTTTGCAGGCGCAGGGCTCATGGATCTTTCTTCCCCGCGCGGTGGACGTGATGATCTCCACGAACGGCACCGACTACACCTTCGCCGGGTCGGTGACGACAGGCGAACCGGCGGACGATCCCCGTGTCACGGTGAAAGACCTCACGGTCGGTCTTGCTTCTCCACGGGCGCGATTCGTGAAAGTGCGTGCGGCGAATGTCGCCGTGTGTCCTGTGTGGCACAGAGGTGCGGGGGGGAAGGCCTGGGTATTTGTGGACGAGATCACGGTGCAATAGCAGCAGCGAACATCACCATCCGCGGTGTCCGGGTTCACGGAACATCTGTCGCTCCCCGGACGCCGCGCTTGCAGCTTACTGTACCTTCGAGATCCTGACGACCCACGCATCCTTGCATGGGGCCTTGCTGCGGAGCGAAGCCGGGATCTCGATCGCACATCCCTTTTCTGACACCTTCCACGACGGTGCTGCCGTGGATCCCAGCAGTGTCACCGTTGCGTCCGCGGCCGGCCGGAGTGCACTCAGCCGAACCATGCCGGGAGGCGTGGTCTCTCCGGTCCCGGCAAGCGCGATCACATAGACCGCACCGTTCTTGTCCTGTGTCAGCCGCACGTTCCCCTCACGGTAGGGTGCGATCGGATGCGTGTCATAGATCGCGCTGCTGTTCACCTTCATCCATTCCCCGATCTCCGCCAGCCTGTCGTATGCTTCCTGTTGCCATGTGCCATCCGGTCCGGGTCCGATGTTCAGCAGAAGGTTCCCGCCCTTCGCAACAATGTCCACCAGCATATGGATGAGTTCACGCCCCGACTTGTACTGGTCCTTGAACGTGTATGACCAGCTTGTGGTCGCCGTGATACACGACTCCCATGGATACGACAGGAGCGTGTCCGGCACAACGTTCTCCGGCGTCAGATAGTTCTGATACTTGCCATGCACCGCACGGTCCACCACGATGAGCCCCGGTTGATGGCTGCGCGCCATGCGCGCAAGCTCCGGCATATAGATATCCTGACTCTGGATGCGGCTGTATTTGTAGTCGGGTGCGGTGATGTACCCGAGCACCTCTTCACGCGTCATGGGCTGTACCCAGCCGCCGTCAAGCCACAGGATGTCGATCGGTCCATACCCGGTCATCAGCTCTTCGATCTGGGTATGGGTGAACCCCACGAACCTCTTCCACCGATCGGGATACTTCGTGACGTCGTAGTTCACGTTCCGGTCGGGCGTCGGAAAATACGGCCACCAGTAGTTCTCCGAATGCCAATCGGGTTTGGAGAAGTAGATGCCCGTCCAGAGTCCCTGCGCGCGGAATGCCGTGAGGATCTCCTTCAGGATGTTGGCCTTCGGATGAGATGAGAACGGTGTACCGGGGTCGGTGACACGGTACTCCGTGGTGCGCGTATCGAACATGCAGAACCCATCGTGGTGTTTGGCCATGCCCACGACGTACCTGATGCCTGCGTCCTTTGCGGCACGCGCCCATTTCTCCGGATCGAAGTGGATGGGGTTGAATGTCTTCTTGAGTCCCTCGTAGTCCTGCTTGTACCGGACATAGTCCGGCGCATTCCGCTGGCACCACGGTTCATCCTCCGCACAGATGGACCACGACTCGACCACTCCCCACTGGCTGTACGGACCCCACGTCATCATCAGGCCGAATTTCAACCCCTGCCATGTAGCGAGCTTTGTGACGACGAGCGGGTCGGTCTCTGGCACGTACGGTGACCGGTTCTGCGCATGCACGACGAGGGCCGCGCCGAGGATGAGAGCAAAGACCAACAGAAGTGATCGTTTCATAATGACCCTGGTTCTCTGGAGATGCGGTGATCGATCGGTGGCAGCGACCTGTCCATGAGCTGCACGGTGATGGTGGTACGTTCCGGGTGGGACTACGGCAGTCGGCGCAGGAGTTCCGCGGCTTCTCGTTGCCCCGGTTGCAGTGCGAGTGCCTTGCGGGCCTGTTCCTTTGCCTGTGCATACTGTTTGTTGCGGGCATAGGCGTATGCAAGCAATGAACGGCCGAAGGCCGCTTCACCCGACGTGAGGACACCACCCAGAGAGGCGTCCACGGCGAAGCCCTGCTCGAGTTCGGCTGCGGCGCCGGCTGCTTCCGCGTTCTGCAGCAGGAGTACACCGAGCTTCATGTGTGCATACGGGTTTTCCTCGACGCGGATGCTCTGGCGGTACCCGGCCGCGGCATCAGCGGTCCGGCCTTCAGCGGCAAATGCATCGGCGCGACGCACGAGAGGTTGGAACGAATACGGGAGCGCCTTGGCGATCGCGCAGTATTCGGTGCGTGCACGGTCGTACTCCGTGCGCCGCTCATACCACTCCGCGACGCTGTAGCGTGCACGGGTCCAGGGGGTGCGATCGCGCAGTGCCCGGGAGACGATCATGGTCACGGTGTCGGTCGGCGTCGGTGCCGGCCGAAATTGTTCCGGCGCGAACGGCCACCGGCTGGTGAGTTGGGCGGTCTTCGCCGCGCCGATCGCGACATCGAAGGGTGTGATCGGCGCCGTGCGCTCCCAAACACTGTCCGGCAGAAGGGTGCCGGCCGGACCCGTGGATGTAAGGAGTCCGTGCTCCCGGATGGCCGCGGCCCAGGTCTTCGCCATGAGTGCGTAGCCACGGACGTTCGGATGGAGGTGCTCGAGAATGAGACCGTGTCCGGTGATCCCGCCCGGCGACGCTGCAGCGAAGGCGGCATCGACACGGGCGACGGGCACGGAACGGGCGGCGCAGATCGCGAGCAGTGTGTGCTGGAGCTCCGCGGAAGCACGGAACCGCAGGGCGTCGAGATCGCGCGCCGCACGGTATTCCACTGCTGCGCCGGCGCTGTCGCCGCGGGCAAGGAAGGCAGCACCGAGGAGAAAGCGCGTGGAGGCATAGGATGAGTCGAGGAGCGCCGCCCGCTGTAACGCATCAGATGCGTCCACCCAGTCCCCACGCCGGGCCGCGGCGATGCTCTCATCGATGAGTCGGCGTACGGCGTCCTGCGTTGCAGCATCCGCTGCGGGGCTGTGCACCGAGAGGAACGGTGGCTGATCGGACAGGTTCTCGACGAGCGTGCTGAACAGGACCGGGATGTCGCGGCCGCGTGCTTCGTCGATGATGGCAGTGATATTCTCGCGGAAGATCTCCAACCCCTTGCTGTAGACCACGCCGCGGTAGGGGATGCCGGTGCGGTTCCCCATCGCCTCCATCAACGTCGCCTCGGCGGCGCGTTGTTCGGTGTGGACGAGGCCCTCGGCCCGATTGTACGCCTCCTGCAGGAGGACGTACAGCCGTGTCCTGACCAGCGTCAGGTGCAACCGGGTCAGCCAGGTCGATCCGGCGAGCGGCGACGACGACCCCGGTCCGAAGACCCCGTAGTATTCGTTGTGCCCGATGTAGATCACGAACATATCGGGTTCGTACGGCATCAGATCGGTGAGGAGATCGCGCACAACGGTGCTGCCGATGGCCGACATCCCCACGTTGATGACCTCGATCGTATCGGCGGGGAAGAGCGATGCAAGTTGATCCTTCAGCAGGGATGCGGGGGTGGCGTTGTACTCATACGGGAATCCGGCCATGGTGGACTCCCCGAGGCAGAACACACGTTTGGTCCGTGGCGACTTTCTGACCGGGAACAACACATCGGGTGGTTCCGGAATGGCTACGCCCGGGCGGGAGAAGTATCGGCGTCCCACCATGCGGTTGATCGTGTAGAACTCCCGACCCCGCACGATGGTTCTCTGCACGAGACCGAGGTCCGTGCCGACGGCAAAGAACCGGAGCGCTCCCTCTGTGAGCAGCAGGAAGAGCACGGGGGTCAGCACGAGGATGGCACCGAAGAGCCGGTGCTTCGCGGCGGAGGAGAGTGACACGCTACCGTACCTTGCCGTGACGGAAACAATCGGTCGTATGGTCGTTCACCATGCCCACGGCCTGCATGAATGCATAGCAGATCGTCGAGCCGACGAAACGGAACCCCCGCTTCTTGAGGTCCTTGCTCATGGCATCCGACTCTGCCGTGTGTGCGGGGATGTCCTTCAGCGAATGCCGGTGTTCCTGCCGGGGCGTGCCGCCAACGAACTGCCAGATGTAGTGGTCGAAGCTGCCAAACTCCTTCCGGACCGCGAGGAATGCCCTGGCATTGCTGATGGTGGAGGCAATCTTCAGCCGGTTTCGTACGATCCCCTCATTGGCCAGGAGCGCGCGCACCTTCTTCGCATCATACCGGGCGATGCGCTCGGCGCGAAATCCATCGAATGCCTTCCGGTAGTTATCGCGTTTCCGGAGGATCGTGATCCAGCTCAGTCCCGCCTGCGCGCCCTCCAGGGTGAGCATCTCGAAGAGGTGCCGGTCATCGTGCACCGGGACGCCCCACTCGGTATCGTGATACGCGACATATAAGGGGTCGGTGCCGGCCCAGCCACACCGTATGCGTGAAGAGGTGCTCATGCGCGCAGGACCTTTCCGGGCTTTGCATCGGTCTGCCTGTCGTTGTCCACGACCGGGATGCCATTGACGATCACGAAGGGGATCCCATCGGGGAACCGATGCGGATCGGTGAAGACCGACCGGTCCGCGATCGTGTCATAGTTGAAGAGCACGATGTCGGCGGCCTTCCCCTCCGCGATCACGCCGCGGTCGCGAAGCCCGAGGACGCCGGCAGGCAGGGAGGTCATCTTCCGTATCATATCCGGCAGGGTCGTGATCTTCCGTGTGCGTTGATAGTGTGCGATGGCGCGGGGGAAGGTGCCGTAGGCGCGGGGATGGGGCCAGGAACCGTCACCCGGGGCCCGTGGACCGGCATCGGATGCGACCACCGTGTTCTTCCAGGCCAGGACCATTTCCGTTCCTGGTTCATCCATTCCGAAGCCGACCATCCCGACGCTTGCCTGTTCTTCCAGTTGCAGTGCCACGACGAACTCATAGGGATCGACGCGGCGTTCGGTGCCGATCTGGAGGATCGTCTTTCCCTGGTAGGGTTTGTTCTGTTCCTGGCGCACGCTCGAGATCATGACCGCGTCCCACGATCCCAGGCCATCCACTTTGCGCTGGACATCCGCGCGCAGGCGTGCCGCGAGGGCCGGATCCTTCAGGCGTTCGAGGAACTTTGCGGTCCCGCCATCCCTCGACCACAGCGGGAAGAGGTTGGTGAGGCCGGTATTGAAGGCGATGTATGGATACCGGTCGGCATGCACATCGATGCCGCCGGCAATGGCGTCGTCCATCATGCGCAGTGCCGTTGTCACCTTCGGCCAGTTCCCCTTGTTCTGCGCCTTAAGGTGCGAGACCTGCAGCCGTGATCCGGAGGCGCGGGCGATGGCGATGGCCTCGGTGAGTGCCTCCAGCACGCGGTTATCTTCGTTGCGCATGTGTGATGCGTAGAGGCGGCCCCGCGCCGGGATCGCTTCCATCAAGGCGGCGAGTTCGGCCTGATCGGCAAAGCTCCCCGGCGTGTACTCCAGGCCGGTGCTTGCCCCAAAGCACCCCTGTTCGATCGCCGCGCGTGCGGCCGCGCGCATGGCCGTGATCTCGTCGGCGGTAGCAGGACGGTCATCGAAGCCCACGTGCACGGCACGCAGTGTCCCCAGGCCGATGAACGAAATGAGGTTCTGCGCGGAACCCCGGGCGCCGAGGAATGTGAAGAATTCGTCCATCGTCCGGTACGGGCAATCGAAGCCGAAGGATCCCCGGAACTCCTGCAAGGTATGATCGAGACCGATGCCGCCCAGCGGCGCGACCGATTCGCCATCCTGACCGGTGACCTCGGTGGTCACGCCCTGGCGGACCTTGCTGGGCGCATACGGGTTCTTGATGAGGTCGAGATCGGTGTGCGAGTGAACATCGATGAACCCGGGGACCACCTTCAGTCCGGAGGCATCGATGACACGGGTGGCGGAGGCCTGCCGGAGATCGCCGATGGCGGTGATCACGCCGTTCCGGATCCCGACATCCAGGCGGCGTTCGGGGCCGCCGGTCCCATCGATCACGGTGCCGTTGATGATCGCGAGATCGAAGGAAGGCCGGGTGGTGAACGGCGTGGTCGCGCACCCTGCGAGGATCGCCGATGTGCCGGCGCCCGCAACGGTGGCAAGAAAGGTCCTGCGCGAGGTCAATGGATCCATGGTCGGGGGGTCCTGGTTCGTGCTGCAATATAGGCCGATTCGGGTGCGGTTGCAAGAGGTGGACGGGGGGGACAACGGAACGGCCCCTCGTGTGAACGAGGGGCCGTTGCATGAACCGGTCGCACGGCGCCGACCGGCGCGAAAGGGAAGGCCGGATCAGAGCCGGATACGCAACCCGAGGTCCGCGGTCATGCCGTACCGTTGCTCATACGCGGCGAAGCTGGTCTTCTGATTGATGTCAAGTTCATTCTCGCCGGTGATGTTGTTCATATTGAAGAAGAGCTGCATGCCGTACCACGGCAGTTCCTGTTTCACCGAGAGGTCCCAGCGGGTATACGTCGCCGAGTTGACGCGGTTCTGCATCCAGAAATCCGGTTTCTTGAAGATGTTGTCCTGGTAGAGCATCGACACGCGTGCCGAGAAGCCCATGTAGTCGTAGCCGATGGTCAGGTTCAGGATATCGTTCGGCTGATTGAGCAGGCGCGTCGTGTAGGCGGTGTCCAGACGGGTGGTCGTGGCGTTCCCGTCATCGTCATACGTGACGGACAGCTCACTCCTCGGATAGCTGGCCTCGGAGAAGATGTGCGTATAGTTGATGTTCAGCACGAGGCCTGTGAACGGCTGGGGCAGGTACCAGAAGTGTGTCTGCCATTCGGTCTCGATGCCGTACACATCGATCGCGATCGGGTTGTTGATGTAGGTGTTGAACTCGAACAGCTGTCCGCTCGGGGCGGGCAGATCAGGGTACTGGCTCACGTCCGTCACATAGGTCTTGGAGAAGAAGATCAGGTCCTCGATCCGCTTCTTGAACCCGTTGAGCGTGAGCAAGCCGATCTCGTTGGAATGAAATGCCGCGACAAGGTCCAGGTTCTGCGACCGCGCGGGTTTGATCCTGAAATTGTTGTAGGAGATGAAGCCGGTCCCGATGAGATAGCGCGGCGTGATCGTGCTGTAGTCGGGGTAGTTCAGGGTGTTCGTGTAGGCGAAATGGAACTGGAGCCATTCGAACGGTGCATACCGGAGGTGGAGCATCGGCAGCCAGTATCCGTGCGCCATGGAGACGGTCGTATCGCCGCCCTGCAGTCCGCCGGGGACGAGCTTGCCCCGCACCCCGGTGTACTCCGTGGACAGATTCTGGTAGCGCACGCCGGGGAGGATCGTCACCTGCTCGCCGAGGGTGAAGGTTGCCATGGCGTACGCGGCACTCTTGTCCTCCGTGCCGTTGTAGTCATTGATGACGGTGCCGAGGTCGTTGGGCTGATACCCGCCACGGTCACCGACCTGTGCCGTTCTCCGCGCAACAGGGAGCAGCTTCCACATCATGTCGATGCTGATCGGCAGGGTCAGATCGTAGTCACCGTTCAGGAAGGTCCCGTAGCGGTACGGGTCATCGATGAAGTTCAGCATGCTCAGGAGACTGCCGTTGGTGATGAGTGACGGATAGGCTGCCCGGAAGGCGTTCAGCATCGCGTCCTCACCCCACGTGGATCCCGAGCTGGTGTTGAAGTCGTAGGTGCGGGTGCGGCGCTGGTAGAAGCCGCCGAACTTGACCTTCGTGGAGACCCAGTCAAGGAGTTGCAGGTCCGTCTGCAGGTCCAGGCTCCCGGTGATCGCCCGCTCATGCGAGAGCGTCGTGGACGTCGAGATCGCGTCCTGATACGCGGTCGCGGGATTCGGTGTGATCAGCTTTGCGAGGACCTGCGGGGGAAGCTTGGTCAGGTCGCCCAGATTGTTCAAGCCGGCATCCTGCTGCCGGAAATTGAAGTACAGGTCTTCGGGGCTGCGGGATTCTGAATAGCTGTGCGACAGCTTCATGTCGACATGGAACAATGGGATCTCCTGCTTCACGCTCAGCATGGTGCTGATGATATTGAGCTCGTCGTGCGTCTCACCCGCGGTGTAGTTCACCCACCGGTTCCCGGTATTGATCACCTGCCCACGGTTGAGTGCCCGCGTGTCGCTCGCGCTGGCGAAATTCATCAATCCGATCTCGCCCGATTCATGCTGGTAGTCGAGCACGAGCGTACCGCCCACACGTTCGCGGGTGCGGTTCACGTCCGTGAGCTCGAGTGTCGAGAGGTCGGGGATGCCGGCATCACCGTGGATCTTGTCACTCAGGTTGTATCCCACGCCGAGATTGTGCGAGCTCAGGTTCCGCTTTTCCGTGGAGGCCTGGAAGAACACGCCGAGCGCATCGTCCATGAACCGCTTCTCGAGCGAGCCCACGAACCGGTAATCCGACCGGGTGCTCTTCAGGTCGTTGAAGCCCCCCTGGACGCGCAGTTCGATGTTGGGGAGCCACCCGAGTTCCGGATCGATGAGCGACGTCATCCCGCGGGAGGCCTTGCGCATGCCGAAGTTCACCACGCCACCGATCAGCGTCGCATCCATGTCAGGCGTGATGGCTTTGATGACTTCGATGCCGCCGAGCATGCTCGAAGAGATCATGCTGAGGTCCTCGGCGCGATCGCCCAACTGGTTCGACTGAGATTCCTGTGCGTTGCGGTCGCCCGACGTGAGATTGTTCGATGACGCGACATCGCTCGGAAGCTCCACGCCGTCGATGGTCACCTGGTTGAACTGCGGCGAGAGACCGCGGATGACCACCTTGGCGCCCTCACCGCCGGTGCGGATGAGGGAGACACCGGGGAGGCGGCTCACGGACTCGGCGGCATTGGCATCGGGCAGCTCCTGGATGCGTGCCGCGGAGACGACGTTCATGACCGGCATCGAGGTGAGCTGCTGATTGATCGCTTCCTTTTGTCCGGCGGCCTGTGCCGTGACGACCACCGTTTCGCCCTCGATCGCGACCGCGGAGAGGTCGAAGTCCTTGCGCACATCGCCCCCTTCGGGGATGGTGACGGTTGCCGTGACCGTGCGGTACCCGACGTACGTGATGCGGAGTGTTTGGGTGCCCGCGGGGATGTTGCGGATGATGAACTTGCCGGAGATGTCGGTGGTCGCCCCCATGCTCTTCCCCACGACCAGGATGTTCGCGCCCGGCAGGGCATCTCTCGTTGTCGCATCTTTTACGGTGCCGGTCAGGTTGGATGACCGTTGTGCATGTGCGGTGAGCACCGTGCACAGCGCCACGATCAACGCCAGAGCCAGGGGATGCAGCAGCCGTTGCACCATGGGTATCTCCTTCTTCGCGAAACGATGATAGGGACTACGTTGAGATAAGGATGATCGGGAATTCGGATGAGCGCTCTTGCGGAGATAGCCGATCGGGGAATGGCATCGAGACCCGCAAGGTGGAATTAGTTTGGCTTAACAACGAATAATATCACCAATACCATAGTCATTGTCAATATGCCATATTTCAACGATTTTCAAGGATCTGGGTGCACAAGCGGGAGATGTGCGCCCGTAGCAACGGAACGAACCACGCGCGGATGAGGCGACCGCCGTCGTGAGCCTACCGGCCCACAAGGAGGTTCACAGACCCGTGGCCTTCCGACTCAGGGATAAATGCGGAGTATCACGCCTCCATCCGCCCCCAGCCCGGCCTCGGGTCCCAGTATGACCAGCGGGGCGATCTCCAGGCCGATCTCAAGCGGCGTCCGCGGGATCGTGTAGGACAGGCCCACGGGGATCCGTACCGCCAGCCCGGCCTCCTGAACGACATAGCCGAACACGCCACGTCTCCCGTCGACCCACCGCTTCCCGAATCCGATAGCCAGCCCGGCACCATAGGAAAGAATGAGACGGCGCTCATTGAATGGCCGCGCGAGCCAGAGATAATCGACATGGAGACGCATGCGGTCGAAGGGCGAGAACCCCAGTGCACCGTCCAGAGCGTTGCGCTCGCTCAGCTGATACTTCCATGAGATCCCGGTCGGTTCTCCGACGATGAGTCCGATACCGAAGGACCCCTGCGCATGGGTGGTGTGTGGTGAAAGTGCGAGCAGGCAGCAGACTAGCAGACCGCCGAGCGTTGTTATGCGAATGGTCCGTCCCTTCATGTTTCCTCCATCTTCTAATGAGCGTTTTCCGGGGGAAAATGTCAATCACACACAAGAGGAAACGGTCGGGACACGGAACGTGAGGGGGAGAAGGTGCGCCTGCGGGAGGTCACGCGGTTGCCGTCGGCGATCAGGGGACCGCTGCGTCGGTCACTGATGCGGAGACCATGCCTATGCGGGGAGCGGGTGGGGGAACCGAGGGGCCCGTTCCGGGTCACTCGCCGCCCGGGGTCCACTCGGTGGTGCCGGATGGGGGTCCCTTCTTCGCTTTCCGGGGCGTTTCCCTGGGGAGGGATGAGACGGCATCGGAGATGCTCAGGACAAGTTCGTGTGTCGCGCCACACTTGCGGTTCGAACACGTTTGATAGAACGATCGCCTGCTCGCACCGCGGGCGGTCTTGAGTTCGCCCACGCCACACGTTGTGCATACGCTCATACTGGCTCCTCCTGGATGTCGGCACGCAATCTACGATCGCTACGTTACCCGTGTATTATGGGAGTGTAAAGAAATCGTTGCCTTCTCCTGCGTTCGTTCGCACACCGTGCTGCCGGCGTTCACACCTCACCCACCGGCCTGTCAAAGATCCAGCTGAAACGGTCGGGTCCGGCGAACGCCGGGGCCCGTTCGGCGAGGGCGCGATACCGGGCCGCCAGTCCGCAGAGGTAGTCCTGTGAACGCGCGGCGATATCAGAGAGGCCGGGGAGGTTCTCAATGTTCCAGTGCTTCACCAGGCTCTCCACGATGTCGGCGTAATCCATCGCCGTGTACACCCCGGTATGCTGGGCTACCCGTGAGAAGCGATGGAAGAGGGAGTCGCTGATCCCGTCGCGCATCATCACGGCAGGCATCACGATCTTCCGTTTCATCATCGCCGCAAAGGCGATGATGGCACCCACAGGATCGATCTCGAAGATCCGCGTCATGAACAACTTGTACGCCTTCTCATGCCGGGCCTCATCCCCCGCGATCATCCCGCAGATCCGGTGCAGCGTCTCGTCCCCGGCACGGAGCGCGAGCGTGGCAACGTTGCGGTGCGATATCTTCGTGGCACGTTCCTGAAAGGATGTGTAGATGAACCCGAGGTACGGATCGTTCTCCGTCTGCGGATCGAAGCCGGCGTTGATCAGGTGGTGGATCGTGACCTCGACGGCCCGCATGTCCACGCGCCCCGAAAGGAACAGATATCTGTTCAGGAGATCCCCGTGACGGTTCTCCTCGGCGGTCCACCCGCGGCTCCACTGGCTCCACGGCGATGTGCTCACGCCGGTCTCATCTGTCAGGCCATCGAGTCGGTTGATCCACGTCTGGTACGTGGGAAGAGCCTCTTCCGTCACCATGTCCCCGACAAGCACCACGAGGAGATCATCGGGGAGGTTGCGGGCCCCGGCCTGGAGCGCGTCCACCCGTTCTTTCCAGTCGGGGTCGGACATGGCCGGCAGGAAATCGGAAGGCTGCCAGCTGTCGCCTACTGGCTTGAGCAGCGATCCAATGTTGTCGCCCACGAATCCCTCGATACTGCGGATCACTTCAAGCTTGTTCATCCTGTACCGCTCCCTGGTTGGTGGTCCCTCAACAATGGAACACTGGGGAGCGGCAACGCGTTCATCCTTCTAAGAAAAATAACCCCTTTCAGAAGCGTCCCGTTAGTCCCTGCACGGCCGAAAGACGGTCCGCCAGTTCCGCGAGCTTGCCTTTCGGCCTCGAACCGCGTAGATTCCAAGGTACCGGCAGGTGCGCGAACACCATCTGCCGGGTCACTCCCCCGAACTCGCATCACGCGTACCCTTATTATAGAGAGAGGATCTCTGACCGGTGATCACCCAATGCCGCTCGTTGAGGTGCAGTGCCCTGGGCATCCTGACCGCCCTGTGTCTTTCCGTGCCCGTATCGGCAGCGGTCACCGATGCGGCGGGGCACCCGACCGGGATCCTCGCGGGATCGATCTCCCTGGAGGATCTTCGCACAACGCTGGCCGTTCCACGTTCGTGGACCCTGATCCCGCCCTTCTCCGCGCGTGAGCAATGGCGGTCGCTTCCGTCTCCCGTGCGAGAAGCGTATGTACGCGCGGCGGAAGGATCGCTCGGTTGCAGCTGGCCTGAGTTGAAGGCGACCGGGTTCCTGGAGTATGTCCGCACCGGCGACCGGGGCAGATTCCAGACGACGATGTTCGCGCGCAGGCAGCAACTCGCCACTCTGGTCATCGCCGAGTGCATCGAGGGGCGAGGGAGGTTCCGCGATGACATCATCAACGGGATCTGGACGATCTGTGAGGAAAGTTATTGGGGCGTTCCGGCGCACGTCGGCATGCAGCGTGCCGGATCGGGTCTCCCCGATGTCGAAGAACCCACCGTGGACCTGTTCGCCGCGGAGACCGCGTCGCTCCTTGCGTGGACGTCCTACCTTCTGCATGATTCCCTCGAGGCGGTCACGCCGCTCATCACCGCCCGGATCGCCCATGAGGTGGACCGGCGGGTGATCGGTCCGAACCTTGCCCGCGACGATTTCTGGTGGATGGGGCTGACACCCAAGCGGGTGAACAACTGGACCCCATGGATATGTTCGAACTGGCTTGCAGCCGTGCTGCTCCTGGAAAAGGACACCGACATACGGGCACGGTCCGTCAGCAAGATCATGCAGTGCCTTGACCGGTTCCTGGACACGTATGAGGATGATGGTGGGTGTGACGAGGGGCCGGGGTACTGGGGGCGGGCTGGTGCGTCGCTCTTCGACTGCCTCGAGCTTCTGGATGCGGCCACGCATGGCCGGATCGACGTGTATACCCATCCGCGCGTGCGTGAGATCGGAAGGTTCATCGTGCGTGCGCACATCGCGGGACCATGGTATGTCAATTTCGCCGATGCGGCGGCGCGGTTGCAGCCGGATGCGCCGACCATCTTCCGGTATGGGCGGGCCATCGGTGACGCCACCATGATGGGGTTCGGGGCACACCTCGCGCGTGAACAGCATCTCGGTGAGGGGATCCTGCCCGGACAATTCGGCGTTCTGGGGCGCGTCCTGCCGGGTCTCTTCGTCCTGCAGGACCTCCTGAAGACCACGCCGTCCGATGCGTGCCTTCGCGACTCATGGTTCCCGGGCATCCAGGTCATGATGGCCCGGTCCGTGGAGGGGACTGCTGACGGGTTCTTTCTCGCGGCGCAGGGCGGGCACAATGACGAGAGCCATAACCACAACGATGTGGGCAACTTCATCGTTGCGCTCGACGGCGCGCCGCTGATCATCGATATCGGCGTGGAGACCTACACGGCGAAGACCTTCAGCGGCCAGCGCTACTCGATCTGGACGATGCAGTCCGAGTTTCACAATGTGCCGACCGTGAACGGCATCATGCAGAAAGACGGCCGGCAGTATGCTGCGCGCGGCGTGTCCTCGACCGCCACTGATGTCCGGGCATCGCTCAGCATGGACATCGCCGGCGCGTATCCACCCGATGCAGCGTTGAAGTCCTGGCAGCGGGTCATCTCCCTCGACAGGAAGCATGGCGTCGAGGTCCATGACGCATATGCATTGGCAGCGGTGAAGGAGCCGATGCGGCTTTCCCTGATGACCTGCCGGGAGCCTGATGCGGCTGCAGGTGGACGGATCGTGCTCGGGGGTTCGTTCCGGGGGAAGGAAGGACGGGGTGCGGAGATCCGTTATCCGTCGGACCGGTTCACGGCGCGGGCCGAAGAGATCGCCATCACCGATCCGCAGTTGCAGACGTCGTGGGGGAGCCGGATCTGGCGGATCACGCTCACGTCGACGCAGACTTCGCTGACCGGCGAGCACACACTGACGATCACTCCATTGCACTGAAACGGAATTGAACCCATGCGATCGTTGATGATCATGACCGGCTGCGCAATGCTCCTGTGGACCGGCGATGGCCGGGCCGACGGACCCGGCGAAGCACCGTTGCGTGGCATCGTGAACCACGCCCTGGATGTCGCGCGGATGCAGAGTCTGGCGATGGCCGCCACGCTGAACAGCCGTCCGGGTCTTCTCCCACGGACCCTGGGCAAGGATGGCGTGCTGGTCACGTGTGCGCCGGACTGGTGGACGAGCGGCTTCGTCCCCGGCGTGCTCTGGTATCTGTATGAGGACACGAAGGACACCGCGATCGCTTCGCTGGCCCGGGCATTCAGTGCGCGTGTAGAATCTCAGAAATACGTGACGGGACACCACGACGTCGGGTTCATGATCTTCTGCAGTTTCGGGAACGGGTACCGCCTCACCCACGACCCGGCATACCGGGAGGTGATCAGGACGGCGGCCACGTCGTTGAGCACGCGCTTCGATCCACGGGTGGGTGCGATCCGTTCATGGGGCCCGTCGCCATCCACGAACAAGTGGCAGTACCCGGTGATCATCGACAACATGATGAACCTGGAGCTCCTGGAGTGGACAGCGAAGGAGTTCGGTCTTCCTGCGCTGGACCGCCTCGCGCGGACGCACGCCAACACCACGATGCGGCACCATTTCCGCGCGGACCTGAGCACCTATCATGTCGTCTCGTACGATACGCTCACAGGGTTGCCGGAGCAGAAGCAGACCCATCAGGGATACAGTGACGGGTCGATGTGGGCGCGCGGGCAGGCGTGGGGGCTGTATGGCTACACGATGATGTTCCGGGAGACGGGAGATACGGCGTACCTGCACAGGGCCGAAGGGATGGCGGACCTGATCATCCATCATCCGCACTTCCCGGCCGATGGCATTCCCTACTGGGATTTCGATGCGCCGGGGATCCCGGATGAATTGCGCGATGCGTCCGCGGGAGCGATCATGTGTTCGGCGCTCCTCGAGTTGAGCCGTTTCACGGACCCGCAGCGGGGTGCGGCATACCGCGGCGTCGCGGAAACACAGCTCCGCACCCTCGCATCGCCTGCGTATCTCGCAGGGGAGGGGACGAATGGCAATTTCATTCTCCGGCATGGGGTGGGTCACAAGCCCGGGAATTCCGAGGTCGATGTGCCGCTCACGTATGCGGACTACTACTTTGTCGAGGCGCTCATACGGTACAAAGCGTGGATGGGTACCGGAGCCCAGCGCTAACGCCTCCGCGGAGATGCTGCTGATCGGATATCACCCGCAGGTGTGCGCGGGCTGCATGGAGCACACCACCGGCCGGTATGGTCGGCCGAACACTACATCGAAGGAGGAGCTATGGGGCGGAATCTTGTGGTGGTAGCGGGGTTGGTTGTGTGTCTCGGTCTGATGCAGCACGTACGGGCCCAGGGGATCACGATCGATACGGGTGATGTCAGGATCCTTTTTGCGCCGGGTGCGAGTCTTCCCCAGAGGACCGACACGTTGACCCGGAGTGCGGACATCGGGGCTCCCGGGGCCACGAACTGGGATTTCACGAAGCTCCACACCACGTCGGTGACCCATTTCATCGGGAAGGTGCCTTCGTCCACGGCATATGCAGCGGATTTTCCGGCGGCCACGCATGCATTGGAGGATACGGCATTCACGTACTCGTTCGCTTCCGCGACCTTCGGTACCATCCTGCTGAAGGGGACGGGAGTGCTCTACTACACCCTTGCTGGTGGGAAGCTGGACAACGCAGGATTCAAAGGGGCCGGACAGGCCTACATCTTCGGCAATCCGTACCCGGCAAGCGGTGCATGGTTGAATGCACCGCCGGCGACCGAGCTGGTCTTCCCGTTGCAGATGGGGAGCACGTGGACCTCGAACTACACGGAGTCCATCGCCGGTTCGGTGTTCGCGCTCGGGACGAACGTCCCGTTCGGTCCTGTCTACAACACGCACGCGATCTCCTATGTGGTTGATGCATATGGATCGCTGACGTTGCCTGATGGTCTGTCGCGGGATGCCCTGCGCATTAAGAAGACCGACCACTTTGTGAACGGCACGTTGCCGGGGACACGCGTCGGGTACATCATTCGTGCGCGGGATGGATCCTCCGTGCAATTCTCGGTGGATGATACCTTGAGCGTGCAAGGAACCGTGGGCATCGCCAATGTGATCTGGTCCGAAGGGGAGGCCGATTTCCCGGTACCCATCGTCCTGGCGCAATTCACTGCCCGTGCCGACGGCGATGGCGCGGTGCTCATCGCCTGGGCGACCGCATCGGAGACGAATAATTTCGGGTTCTATCTGCAGCGGAAACGGGGGGACGACGAAGCCTTTGCGGACGTGCCCGGGGCATTCGTTGCCGGACACGGAACGACGATCCAGCCGCACAGCTACACATTCACCGATGCTTCGGCCGGTGCGCCCGATGTCTGGTACCGGTTGAAGCAGGTGGATCTCGATGGGTCGGTGCGGTACTCCGACCCGGTCCGTGTTGAAGGCGTGACGACCGTAGGTTCCACGGTGCCGGTCTCTTCCTATCTTGCTCAGAACTACCCGAACCCCTTCAACCCAACCACGACCATCACGTTTGGGATCGCAGGACCGTCGCAGGTGACGCTCAGGATCTTCAATGCACTCGGGCAGGAGGTTGCGCTGGTGCACGAGGGCGTGATGGATGCAGGCGTGCACGCGGTGGTGTTCGATGCCCGGACGCTGCCGAGCGGCATGTACTGGTATGTCCTGCAGGTTCTTCCGCAGGGGAGAAGCGAGGAACAGCCGTTCAGGGCGACGAAGCAACTGCTGCTGGTGCGCTGATCCTCCGGCGGCACCGCTACCAGGATCGCCCGGTCCCCAGAAACGCACGAACGCAGAGCGCCTCCCCTGGCGCCCTGCGTTCGTTGTGTGGGGGTGTGACAGCAACAGCTATTTGACGAGCATCATCTTCGCTGCCCGGGTGAAGCCGGGTGTTTCCACGCGATAGATGTACAGACCACTCGCAAGACCGCGTCCGTCGAACGTGACCTCGAACGAGCCTGCCGGTACCACATTCTCCACGAGCGTTGCCACCTTCTGACCGAGGATCGAGTAGACCTCGAGGCGGACGAACTGGCTCTGGGGCACGGAGAACCGGATGCGCGTGGCAGGATTGAACGGGTTCGGATAATTCTGCTCCAGCGAGAAACCCTGCGGGAGGAGATCACCGTCCGCCACCGGTTCGACCGACGTCACCGGTGACGAGGATGCATAGTTGGTGTACTGCGGATCGAAGTTCGTCCAGCCGGCGGTCCACTGCTGACTCATGGGCTTTGCAGGATCGAACGCTCCACGGTACGTCGTAACATCGAAGGACGCAAGGCGGAGGTTCGCGAACGACGCAGAGCCGATCAATGCGGATCCCGTTGCGGGAACCGGGTTCGGGGCATTCAGGTTGCTCATGGTCGTGAGACCGAGTGCGCTGATCCCGCGCGGCGCTGACCCGTTGTTGGCGTACGCAGGGGTATCGAACCACGATGTGATCCCCGCCCACTGCGATGAGTCGTGGACGGATGAGGAATTGTTCGGCCGGGCGCTCGCTGCGAGGGTGACATTCCGGAGCTGGAGGGAGTCGGCATTTGCGGCCGCGATCGTATTGATATCGCGAACCCGGAAGCCCCAGGGGTAACCACCGATCGCCGAGTTGTAAATGCTGAGCCGTGTGGAGCGGCGGAGCAACGCGCTGTACTGGAATTTATTGCCGATGGGCAGGTTGCCCACGAGTGCATCCGTCCGTTCGGGGCCGACGAGCGTGACGTTGGAGAATTGTGCCCGTGTCCACGGCTGTTCCGTCGAGGTGGCGGAACCGTCGTTGTCGGATTCGAAGCCGTTGCTCTCGCCCGTGGGATCCCACTGGTTCTGGTCGCGCAGACCGAAGGCGAACTGCACATTACCCGCATACCCGAAATCCGAATCGAACTCATCGTCGGTCCCGCCGAACGCCACCAGATACTTCGCGTTCACGGTGCCGCCGAACCATTCGTAGGAATCATCGTCGGCGTAGCTGACCTGGATGTGATGGATCTCCGTCCCTGCGCCCACGCCACCCATAGTGAGGCCGTTCACTTCGTTGTTCAACTGGAAGCGGTACCCGCCGAACTCGATGCGGACGTAGCGGAACACACCGCTGTTGTCATTCACGTTCGTGCCGCCATAGCTCCCCCCGATGATGCCGCCCTCGATGAGCGGGTTGACCTTGTTGGCCGGAGCGCTGCCGAGGATGAGGATGCCGCCCCAATCGCCGGAGCGACGCTGTCCGGGGGCCTTGTTGCTCGTGAAGACGACCGGCCGGTCAGCGGTGCCGGTGGCGAAGATCCTCGCCCCGCGCGTGATGACCAGCGCTGCGCCGGTGTCGCCCTTGATCACGGTCCCGGCGGGGATGGTGATCGCATAGGTCGAATCGACATAGACCAGACCCGTGAGCACGTACTGCGAGTCGGCCGAGAGGGTCCGATTCGCCGTCAGATGATAGGCCGTGCGTCCGCTGTTCAGGCCGGGACCGATGATCGCCTGTCCTTTTGCCTTGATCGCACGATAGTTCGTGTTCTGCGGATCGAAGTTCGTCCATCCTGCCGTCCACTGTGCGCTCATGGGTTTGCCGGGCTCGAAGGCCCCGCGGTATGTCACGACGTCGAGCCCGCCGAGTGCCGCAGCACTGAAGCTTGCGCTTCCGGCGAGTTCCGAGCCGGTCTGCGGAGCCGGATCAGGATCGTTCAGGAGTGCGAGGTTCGTGAATCCAAGGGCACTGGGGTTCCGCGGTGCGGCACCGGTGTTCGCATAGGCGGGTGTGTTGAACCACGCCGTGATCCCTGCCCACTGGGATGAATCATGCACGGAGGAGGAATTGTTCGGACGGGCGCTGGCAGCAAGGCTCACGTTCCGCACCTGCAGGGAGTCATTGTTCGCTGCAGCGATCGTATTGACGTCGCGCACCCGGAATCCCCAGGGGTAGCCGGCGAAGGCGGAATTGTAGATGCTCAGGCGTGTGGAGCGGCGCAGCAGGGCGGTGTACTGGAACTTGTTGCCCGCGGGCAGCTTGCCGACAAGCGAGTCGATGCGTTCCGGGCCGATCAGCGTCACGTTGCTGAAGACCGGTTTGGTCAACGGCTGGTCGGTGGAGGTGGCGGACCCATCATTGTCGGATTCGAACCCGTTGCTTTCGCCGGTCGGGTCCCACTGATTCGGGTCGCGCATGCCGAAGGCGAACTGCACCTTGCCGGCGTAGCCGAAATCCGAATCGAACTCGTCGTCGGTGCCGCCGAACGCGACGAGGTTCTTCGCATTGACCGTCCCCCCGAACCACTCGAAGGAATCGTCGTCGGCATAGCTCACCTGCACATGGTGGATCTCGGTACCCGCGCCGACACCGCCCATGGTGAGCCCGTTCACCTCGTTGTTCAACTGGAACCGGTAGCCGCCGAACTCGACGCGGACATAGCGGAAGATGCCGCTGTTGTCATTCGGATCGCTGCCGCCATAGCTCCCGCCGATGATCCCGCCTTCGATCAGGGGGTTGACCTTATTGGTCGGGGCGCTCCCCAGGATCAGGATCCCGCCCCAGTCGCCGGAGCGCCGCAGGCCCACCGGCTTATTGCTTGTGAAGACGATCGGACTGTTGGCGCTGCCCATCGCGAAGATCTTCGCACCGCGGGTGATGATGAGAGCCGCGCCGGTATCGCCGAACACCACGGTGCCGGGCTGGATGGTCATCGTGAACGTGGAATCGACATAGAACAGCCCTGTCAGAACATAGGCAGTGTCCGCCGATAGTGTGATGTTGGCATGCTGATGGAACGCCGTGCGCCCGGCATTGAGGCCCGGCCCCAGAATGCGCTCCGGCAGCTGCGCGAAGAGTGTGGCTGCGGGCAGGACCAGCAGGGCCAGCACCAGTGATGACAGTCGTCTCATACCGCTTCTCCTTGGTCGTTGGGTGTGTCGTTGCAGTTGTGAAGGTCCGATCACGGGCATCAGAGGTTGACCGACAATGCCAGTGTGTAGGAACTGCCCTGGCTCCAGAACGCGAAGGGGACACGCTGGTCGCCGCTGGTCAGGATCCGTTCCTTGTTGAAGACGTTCTTTGCGCTCAGTTTTGCCTCGAGGAATCCGAACAGCGGCTGACTGACGCTGATATCCACCATGTCGCGCGGTTCCTCATACACATCATAGTCGCGCACATCGCCCACCGCACTGAGGCGGCGGCCCTGCTTGTTCAGCATGATGCTGGCATTGGTGCCGAGCGAGGGATGGGTGTAGTAGACCCCCAGGTTCATCGTCCAGGGGGCCTGCCCCTGCATCATGCGGGTCGCTGCTGTCCGTACCACATTCCCTGCTGCATCCGTGCGGGCGTCGGTGTACTCCACCTCCGACCGGACGGTGGTGTAATTCGCCATCACGGTCACATTGTCCAACATCCCCGCAAGGTGACCAAGCGAGAGCCGGGCTTCGAACTCCCAGCCGGTGTTCCTGGCGGAGGGGGAGTTGAACCATGTCTTCACATACCGGTCGGGCGCTGCGAGCAGGCGTTCTTCGATCGCGTTGGAGATCGTCTTGTGGAAGTAGGACACCGCGATCACCTCGCCCGCACCGGGGAAGTACTCGGCGCGAATATCGTTATTGTGGACGTATGCGCGCTGCAGGGAGGGGTTCCCGATCGTGTTCTGATCGGTCTTGAAATCCAGGTACAGGACGTTGGCGAGTTCACGGAACTCCGGCCGGTTCACGGACTGGTAATGGGCAAGCCGGATGTTGAAGGCCTCGAACGGAGAGACCTTGATGTTCACCGACGGCAACACGTCGGTGGCCTGCAGGGTCGTCGTGGTCAATGTCGGGTCATCGATCGCGAGCGGCGATGTGACGTGCTCTTCGAAATTCTCCAGGCGGGCACCGCCGTTGACACGCACGCTGATGCCGGCCACCGCGAGGTCCACGTCTGCCATGGCATAGTACCCGTTCAGCCGCTGATCGCCCTCATACGCGCCGGTGAACGTGGACGCTTCGAGGAATTGGAACTTACTCCCGCCGAAGTTCTCTGCGGCAAAGATCCGGTCGGCGGGCAGGAGGACGAGCGAGAAGTACAACGGGTCGCGGCCTGGCAGCGCGGAGAATGCGCGGATCCCGAAGGCACGCTCCTTCATGTCCACGGTGGCGCCGGCCTTCACCTTCAGTGCGGCGAGACCCATGGAGAGGTCGATCGTGGCGCCGCGTGTGCGCTCGTTCAGCTTCGACCATGTGCGGTAGTTCTCGCCCAGGGAGAATGCGTCACCGGACCCCTCGGTGTATTCAAGTTGCTTCCGGTCCGGTTCTTCTGCGCGGGACGATGAAGAGAACACCTTCCAGGTGGCTTCCAATCCGCCGAGTGCGGGGATTGCATGGTCACCACTGAGTTGCAGGAGATACAGAGAGCGCTGGTCCCAGGAGATGGACTGGCGACGGGAGAGGCTGCCCGCGATGTTCGTCCCCGATGAGATCGCGACGTTGTCCTGTGCCGACTGATTGTAGCTGTTCCGCATGCTGAATTTGTGGTGCGCGGCGAGCTTGTAGTTCAGGTCAAGAAGCCCCGTCCAGAGCACGTTCCGGGAGTAGGAGTTGCCCGTGAACTGGAACACCGGAAGACCGCCATACACGTACGTCGGAGCTTCGCGGAATTCCTGGGCTGCGTAGGCATTCGCATACGAGAGCGCGGCCACGACGCCTGCCTCATCGTCATCGAACTGGAATCTGTCGCCGTAGGAGAGGTTGAAAGCGGCATTGACCGGCGCGCTCTGCTGCCGGGGGTTCCAGGTGTTCGGCAGGCTCTGCGCAAGCTGAGCGCCGGAGCCCGCGGGGAGCCCCCGGCTGCCATCGTCCATCCCCGCCCAGTCACGGGCGCCCCCCTGCGACGTCCGGAATTCCTGGCCGCTCGTCACGGAGTTGTAGGTGCTCGAGACGCCGATCCGGATCACCTGCTTCGAGGGGAAATCAAGCGTGTTCACCTGTACCATCCCGCCGGAAAAATCGCCGGGCAGGTCGGGGGTTGCGGTCTTGACCACGACGGTGTTCTCGAGGAGGTTCGCGGGGATCATGTCGAAGGCGAAGCTCTTCCGGTCGACGTCCGTATCGGTGCTGGTGACCGGCACACCGTTCAGCATGGTGCCGTTGTACCGGTCGGTGACGCCGCGTACATACACGAACTTGTTGTCCACGATCGTCAGACCCGTCACCCGTCTGAGCGCATCACCGGAAGTGGCATCGGGAGTCCGTTTGATCTGTTCGGCGCTGAGACCGTCGCCGATCGCCATGGCCTTCTTCCGGGTCGCGAGGATGGCCGCATCACTCGAGAGCACACGTTCGGCGGTCACGACCACCTCCTCGGCCTCATACTGCTCGGCCTTGAGCGTGATCTGGAGTGCCACGGGAGCGGGTGTGGCCACCTGAATGCCCTGCACGATCTTCGTGGCGTAGCCGACGAACGTGACCCGGAGATCGTAGGTTCCGAACGGCACGGTGCGCAGGGAGAAGCCCCCGTTGATGTCCGTCGTTCCGCCACGGGTCGTCCCGACGATCAGGATGTTTGCGCCGACAAGTTCTTCACCGGTGGATTCATCCCACACCCTGCCGGTGATCGTCCCGGTGGTCTTTCCGAAGGCAATGATCGACGGGAACACGATCAAGAGCGCAAGGTGGATGGCGAGAGAGCGTCGTGGAATTGTTGTCATGGTCACTCGTGCACTATGGTTGATGGACCGCGCCTGCGTTGCCCGGCCCGGGCAGTTCACCCGCGCGGTATCCCAAGGTACGAAGTGCATGTTACGCCAGTGTTACCGAATCGTTATCACATCCTTAAGTGTCACCGCACGCATGAACGCCGTGTTACGGTTGTGTTAAGAAATTGTGAGGATGATGCCAGGGGTTGCACTGCGTGCCGGTACGTTCACGGCAGGACGGTGGGAAAGAACCGATAGCCCACGCCCTTGAACGTCCGTATCCAGGTGCCATGCCGGCCGAGTTTGGTCCTCAGGCGCGAGATGTGTCCATCGAGGCTCCGGGAGGAGATGTTCTGCGTATGCACGCGGACTGTGGCCAGGAGGAGATCGCGGCGGATCACAGCCGAGGAGCGCATGAGGAGCGTGCGCAGGATCCGGAACTCGGTCCCGGTGAGAAGGATGCGCTCCGCTCCGATGTAGACCACCTCATGCTCGATGTCGATCCGGAAGTCTCCGATGCAAATGGTCGTTTCCGGTCCTCGTTCACCGATGCTGGCGATCGGGTGGTCGGGCCGTGTGGCCACCGCCGTCGTGTCAGTCTCCAGGTAGTGCATTCCACCCCCACATACATGTTCGCAATGCAGTAGTGTGCAACCACCGCAATGTAACAGGGGAGTATTATGCCAGTGTTACTGGAGTGTTACCGAATCGTAATGATGATGTGTGGACGTACGGGAGCGAGGGAGGGATGGAAGACGCTGTTGATGATGGGGGCGTCAGCGCCGGGTGCGGGCCACGGCGCTCTCCACGATCGCGATGACACGGTCGGGGGAAAGGCGATCCTGGTTGCTGACAAACAAGAGCCGGGAAGCGAGTTCTCCCGGACGGTTGCGGATCACGTTGAATGCTGAGGCGAACAGCTCGGGCGGGCTCTCTTCGGGATGTCCTCCGAAGCGGGCGTTGCCTGCATACTCGCCGTCGCGGAAGATGTAGAACAAGGCGGTCCGTTGGAGCGACCGCCAGACACTGATGATGGAATCGCGGGCTCCGGCGGTGAGCGTATGATAGTACCGGTGGCCGAACTCGTGTGTTGCGACCGAGCGGCAGACTTCGGGCGATCGGTACATATAGAAATAGCTGCTGGAGATGTACAGCGTCCGTCCCCGGACCGCCGCCTCGCCAAGATTCGTGAAGGTATGGTCGATGGAGAGCGTATCGATGCGCAGGGAATCCGGCAGGGGGGCGTTCAGTGAGTCGATGAGCAGCGTGAGGGACCTGATCTCATCGCCATAGGCCACAGAGAACGTGACAGGGTCGTACCGCCGATACAGGGTCGCGATGCTGTCGGGGTCCAGCGGCAGGAGGGCATCGACGTTCCGGAGTTCCTCGATCTGCTGGAGGGTGACCTCGCCGGTCCATCCAGCGGCCTCATGCCGGGATGCCTCGTGACGACACGAAGAGGCCGTCATGAGCACGGCCAGGATCATGAGCGCCGTCCGTGCGGCTGAGAGGTGGTATGTCCTGGGATCGGGCACTGAGGAATATATCCTCCGTGCCCCAGATTAGCAAGGGACCGCGGTGTTCACGCCGCGGCATGGCCAGCCGTGAGCGATGCTTCGGAGTGGACGAGGGAGGTGCTGATCCGGGCCGGCAGGTTTTCGAAGGGGATCCGGTGGATCTCCGTAGTGCATCCCGACGCCGTGCACCGGATGAGGTTGATGTGCAGGTCCGGATCCGCCTCATGCAGGACCGATCCTCCTGCATTGAGGAAGCGCACGCCATCACGGAGATATTCCGCGGACCGGTGGATATGGCCATGCAGGACGAGGTCCACCTGGTGCTGCGCGAAGAGTTTGAGGAGCCGGGACTTGCCGCGGAGCTTCATGGTCTGGCGCTCGATCGCCCCCCAGACGGAGTGGACCGTACCTTCCCGGGTCTCGCGCATCTTGTGAAAATGATGATGCAATGCGATGATCTTCCTTCTGGTCCGGATGACCGGGTCAGCGAGGATATCGCGCAGCATTTCGAAGGACCGGTCGTCCACGCTGCCGTTGGATCCGAGGGGGTTCTTGACGCGGGAATACGGGGCGACCGTATTCACGGCAATGAGCGCGACCCCCCCGATGATCTTCGCGAACGGGAAGATGCGCTTTTCCGCGGGCATCAGGGTTCCCTGGAAGGTCTCCTGGAAGGCCGCGCCGAATTCCTTGAGCTTCGCCTTGTCATCGGTCCGCGCACATCGCCCGGGGAATGAGAGGACGTCCTCCGCCGTGTGCACCCCTCCGAACACATCATGGTTCCCGATCGCAACGGTCAGCCGCGGGGAAGCCAGCAATCCTGCCGATGCGAGCACCGACCGCGCCACGCGGTAGTCCTCCGGGGTGCCGTCCGCCGTGATATCGCCAGTGATGACCACATGATCCACCCCCAGCGCGTTGAGATGGTCCAGAGCGCGACGGGTGCGGCGGATATGGCTCCGTTTGTGCAATGCGCTGAGATGCAGGTCGGAAAGATGTGCGATCGTGATGGATGACGTCATGCGGCCTTCCTTGGTCGTTGGGTTCTGCGGATTGTGCGCTCATGGATCACCTCCCGGTACGCATCGATCATCGTCTGGAAGATGTTCTGCCAGGACTGACGCCGCGCGAATTCCAGCCCCTGGAGTGCCATGCTTTCGCGTCGTGCAGGAGCATCCAGGAGTTCCGTGATCGCCCTCCCGAGGTCGGCCGGATCACGCGGCGTGGTGAGGAGTCCCGTGACGCCATGCAGGACGACGCCGGCCGCTCCACCCTCACGCGCGCACACCGGCACGGTTCCCGATGCCATCGATTCAATGATCACATTCCCGAACGTTTCCGTTGTCGAAGGAAAGACGAACAGGTCTGCGGAGGCGTAGGCACGCGAGAGGTCGGTTCCATCCAGTTGCCCGAGGAACACGGCATTGGGCATCAAGCCCTGCAATTCCTGGCGGATCGGTCCATCACCTGCGAGGGCGAAGACGATGTCCTGGCGTTGCGTGCTCACGAGTTCATACGCAGCTGCCAGCGTGCGCAGGTCCTTTTCCCATACCAGCCTCCCCGCGAACAGCAGCATCTTCTTGTTGCCGGGTATGCCGTGCGCGGTGCGCCAGGAGAAGGAGCGGTGCCCGGGATTGAACATGGTCGCGTCGACACCATGCGGAAGGTGGTGCAGACGGCGGAAGCCCTGCGTCCAGAGCTCGTCCAGGATCGGCATCGACGGCACGAAGATCCTGTCACACCCGTCATACAGGTGACGCAGGTACGACCAGCCGAACGGTTCCAACATGGGGATGTTATAATACTTCGCATAGCTTGCGAAGTGCGTATGGTAGGTTGCGACCACGGGGATATTGTGTTTCTTCCCGAACCGGACGGCTGCGTAGCCCAATGAGCAGGGACTATGAATGTGGAGGATGTCGGGCCGGAAGTCGAGCACCTGCTTGCCGAAGAACCGTGAACCGGGGGTTGCGAGGCGATAGTCCGTGTAGAGCGGGAATGCCACGGAAGGGACCTCGATCATGGTCGCAGTCCGTTCCGTCTCGGGGGGCACGATCGGTGCGACGAAGACATGATCCACCCCGGCGCCCGCGAGCGCGGTGGTCATCCGGTACAGGACGCGTGTGACGCCGTCGTGTCCGGGCCGCATTGTTCCGGCAAAGTGTGCTACACGCATGGGCTGCCCTTCCTTACTGTGGCATATGGCTGTGGGCATTCGTTCCGCGGCGGTGCGAGCCGCTCAGGAAACCGGCGCACAGGACGAGAAGTCCGGCGACCGCAAACCATGGATATGTCATGGACCCTCCCCGATTATGGTGTTCCATGATACACTTCATGTGTGAACAGAGTGTTATGCGAGTATTATCAAGGTGTTAAGTCGATGTCTGCCCTTGCAGTTGCCCGCCCGACAGCGGATATTGGCGTATCGCACGACCAACACAGGTGCCACGTGTCCCTTTCCGATGCTCTGATCTCATTTCTCGCCCGGCGATTCCGGATCCCGTCCGCAGCCGTGCGCATGTTCCGCGCTGCATCGCGATCGAGCGGTCTGGACCGATCGACGCTTCCGGTCGAACTCCTTCCGTTGAACACCATCCAGATGTCGCGAGGTCTGCTGAATTTCACCGTCCTGCAGACGCTGGATCGCTGGGTTTTGCCGTATTGGGCGGAGCGGCAATATGACCCGACCTCCCCGGAGTTCATTCCCCGTTCACATCTCGGGCTATCGATGAACGTGACCCATCGCAATTGGACAGCCGCTGGTAGTCCGGAGTGCGCCATCGAACCGATCGTGGACCCCCGCGGAGCGGTGACGTTACGGCCGGATGCCTGGTCGCTTGACCTCTGGCTCGGCTCGGAAACGGCCGTGCTCTTTCCGTCACGCTCCACGGATGTGCAGCAGTCACTGCAGGAGAACCTGCCGATCGTGAGCACGGTGGCCACGTTGGAGGACCTCGCGATGACCTCTACTGTGTACACCGTTAACGGAACCGCCGCGATCCGGATCCGGGTGACGAACCGCGGGCGCGCCCGGCGCAGTGTCCGGCTTGGGGTCGCGATCAGGCCATTCAATCCCGAGGGTGTTGCACTCATCGAGGAGATCCGCGCCGATGCCTCCGGCAGAAGGGTGGCGGTCAATGGCGCGCACGCGATCACCGTTGACACACCGCCGTCACGATTGCTGATGTCCGACCGTGCCACGGGGGATGTGGCATGGCGGTTCGCAGAGTGGACACAGGGCGGGGATGACCGGCACGTCACGTGTGCGTCCGGGCTGGCGACCGCCGTGATGATCTTCGATCTGTCGCTCGGACCGGAGGAGGGGAAGGATGTGAACCTCAGTTGTCCGCTGGATGACTCCCGGACCGTGGAGGCGGAACCCCTTGCCGGAGTTGTTGCACGGTGGAAGGACCTGCTGGGGCGTGGTGCGGGATGCCAGGTGCCGGACAAGAGGATAGGGGACCTGTTCGAAGCTTCGAAGAGTGCCTTGCTCGCTTCACTGGATGCTACATCCATCTGTCCCGGACCGGCAACCTACCACTATTTCTGGTTCCGCGATGCGGCATACATGCTTCTGGCGCTCGACCGGCTCGGGTACGGTGCCATGACCCGCGGCGTGATCGAGCGATTCCCGGAAGAACAGGAACGGTCCGGCATGTTCCGATCCCAGCAGGGAGAATGGGATTCCACCGGACAGGCGATCTGGAGCGTCTGGAACCATGCGGTGTTCGCGCACGATACATCGCTTGCCGGCCGGCTGTTCCCATCACTCGTGAAGGGCATCGGGTGGATCGACACGAAGCGCATGCGTACGCCGGGGGATCCTTTGGTGGACGGATTGATGCCACGCGGGTTGAGTGCCGAGCATCTCGGCCTTGCGGATGTGTATTACTGGGATTCCTTCTGGTCGCTTGCCGGTGTCGAGGCCTTTGAACGGATCTGCGCGATGCTCGGGAGGGGGGAGGAGCGGGACCGGGCACACAGGCTTGCCCTCTCCTTGCGCCGCGATATCGGACGTTCCATCGATACTGTGCGCGCGAACATCGGTACGGCCGCGATCCCGGCCGGTCCCCTCCGGTCCATCGATGCGGGCATCATCGGTTCGGTCGCAGCATGGTATCCGCTTCAGGTGTTCCCACCGGACGACCCGGGGATGCGTGCAACGCTGGAGACGATCCGTGAGCGCATGTTCATGCAAGGCATGTTCTACCAGCCGTTCATTCACTCCGGGTTGAATGTCTATCTCACAGTGCAGGTTGCCGAAGCGATGTTGTATGCGGGAGACAGCGGGTCGTTCTGGGCGATCGTTGCCGATGTTGCGGGACGGTCATCGCCAACCTTCACCTATCCCGAAGCGATCCACCCCCTCACGGGTGGGGGATGCATGGGAGACGGACATCATGGATGGGCCGCCGCTGAGGTCGTCCTTGCGATCAGGAATGCCTTTGTCATGGAGGTGTGGGACTCTCTCCCGGGGGAACACACACTCCGCCTTCTCAGCGGGATACCTGCTGCGTGGTTCGATCAGTCGGAGCCATTTGCCCTGGAGGGAGCGCCGGTCCCGGAAGGCCGGGTCGATATTCGTGTCCGGCCTCGCGGAGATACGGCGGTGGTGGATATTGTGTTCCATCCCGGCGGTGTGGTTCCCGCGGGGCGGTGGATGCTCTCACTGCCCGCGTGCTGGTCATCGATCATGTGTGATGACCGGGAGATCGAGGGACAGGCGACGCGAGGGGAGAGGTGGGAAGCGCCGATCCCCGGACGTTCGGCACAGATCGTTGTCCGGCGAAACGCCGGCCCCCGATCGGTCTGAGCGTTGTCGCGTGGAACCGGATCCCGGAAAATGCTGTGTCACGTTGCGCTGTTCCGGGCGTGGTGCTCCCACCGGCAGATCCTCAGGTCCGCGGTGCGTCCCTGTTGAAATGCGGCATCGCGTCGGGGAGCGGCAGGCTCATCTCCACGAAGCCTGCGTAGGTGCCGTGCTGATACCATGGCGATTGATAGATCAGCTTTCTCACGCCGTTCTTCTGGATCGTGTACACGTTCTTCTCTCCGGACGCGAGCATGGCGGTGAGCTGGGTCCGTGATGGCTCCGGATGGCAATCGAGGACGTTCCTGCCGATCAGTGCTGCTCCGCCGTCCCCCGCGAATGATTCGATGGCGCGGTTGTTCATCGCGATGATGATCCCCTCCGCATCGCAGACGGTGATGGCGGCGGGGAATTCCGTGATCCATGCGTGGTCACTCATTGCTGCTCTCCTGTGTTGCCGGTGATCGTCTGTTCACAATACCCCAATGTAGCGGAAAATCATCACAATACGAAGTCGTGCTCCACGGTGCGAATCGCTGATCCTTGCGTGGGTTTACCGCATTCCTTCATAAACCCCTTGAAACACACTGTCAAGTTTTCGATCTTGAGTGTATCGTACACTTTGACTGGAGAATGACCGTGAGACGAATCTGGCCCGTCCTCTTTCTTGCCTCGCTCCTCGCCGGATGCGCGGCCTATAAGGAACTGTCCCCGGACCCGGAGGTGCTGCCGGCGGAACGGGGATACATCGAACTGAAGAATGGCGATGAGCAGTTCACCCTGGACAAGGATGGCAAGTACTTCGTCACGTTCCCCGCGCCGCCGCGCGACAATACGGTCCTCGTGCTGACCCTCAGCAACAAGTCGATCATCGGGTCGACGCTGACCGCGGTATTCGATGACGGGGTGAAACCCGCCGACCGGATACCCGATGAGACGGCAGGCTCGGATACCATGAGCGTCTATGCCGTGGATACCCGGGTGCTGACGTTCTACTGGGTCATCGATCCGGTCAAGGCCGACACGCGTCTGAACATGCACTACCGGTATGCCCCCCGGTGGCGGTTCACGTTCGAAAACAAATACGTGGAATACAGCGGCACGCTGAGTTCGAACGTCGTCGGGCGGCAGACGTATGAGTCGATCGGCCCGGACTTCATGAGCGAACAGGTCGACCTGAAGAAGGAGCGGGCGGGGCTGGACCGGACCACCGGCACCATCTCGGCGTTGCGTGATGAACTCGTGAAGCTCGGGACCTTGTTCCCCCCGGAGATCGCCGGCAGCCGGGACACCGCATACGTGAGTTACTCGAAGCTGCGTGCGGCAGTGGACGACGAACTGAAGTTCCAGACCGAATACGCGACGGCGCTTGCCTTCTTCGATCGCGAAAAGGACACACGCGGGTCCATGGAGGCATTCCTGGCCGCGGCGCCGACGTTCGCCGACTTCTTCAGGCAATCGGGCTCGCTCCGGAAGCCGGTCGTCGACCGTGCGAGGTCGCTCATCATGGCCCGGCTGGCCCATGTCCCGGCCTACTACGAGAACCAGGTCAAGACGCGTACCGACCCCCGGCCGGTCACATTGAAGCCGGCCACGGCGCCGGTCCGGAAATTGTATGCTGCGGTAGGCGAACAGTACCCTGAAGAACTCCAGTCCCTCGAGGACTTCCTTGCCCGGTACAACGTGGAGGCCGGTGCGCTGGCAGTGGCGAAGGAGCGTCTGGCAGAGATCCCCAAACTCCTCCAGCGCAACCCCACCTGGCTGTCGGATACCCTGTACGCCGCACTGCTCGAGCGTGACGCTGCCGCGAATGCCGCGTTCGTGGGCTCGGAACTCAGCCGGTTCGAACGGCAGGCCGGGTATCCGTGCGTTGCCGCCCTCGACCAGGAGGTCGCTGCGACGACCGCACAGATCGTCGGGTATCAGAGCATTCATACCCGTGCCCGGACGGTTGCCGGCCGGATCGTGATGGAATCGTGGCGCATGGCCGAGGAACAGCTCCGCGATCTGCACAACGCCATCGAAGCGAATACGAGCGCATCGCTGCGTACCCACAAAGACATGTTCGTGAACCATCTTGAGTCCGACCTGTTCGGACGGATGAAGGCGGCGACAGAGCAGAAGGTGGAGGCGTTCATCGCGCGCAACATCCTGGTCACGGACGATGTGCCCGCCATGTATCAGGATTCCGTGTTCATTCCGGCCCTCCGTGTGACGTTCAGCGCCGGCGGGTCCGGTGTTGTCGCACAGCGGAACCAGCAGATCGAGTCGTATCTCACGGCGGCGAAGAACATCCGGTTCCCCGAAGCAGCGATCAAAGCCCTGTATGCGGAGTTCACGAAGAACATCGCGGTGAAAGGGGCCGAGAGGGCGCGCGCGATCGTCGAGCACGGGAAGCAGTACCGCGGGGACGACAAACAGATCAAGGCGTACATCAACGAATGCGATCCCCAGGTGGCGAAGTGGATCGTGAAGGCGAAGGAGTACCGGCGCGTGTATGCCCTGCCGGTCACGCAGAATCTCCGCGGCACCAACGAATACGTCCTCCGGCTCCGGCTGAACATCCCGTCGGATGCGGCGTTCCCGGTGTTTGATATCACGGTCAAACTCCCGCCGGAGGTGGCGGCAAAAGCAGGGAGCGAGCAGTGGTACAAGGAGATCACGATCAACAGGAAGCCGATCAAGAATGAAGGGCGCTTCCGCATCACGGCGCCGAAAGCGGACAACAACTACGAGTCGCTGATCTCTCCGGTCCAGATGGACAAGGATGGGAACAATATCCTCGAGGTGCGGTTCATGTATCCGGGGTACCGGGTCTTCGAAGTGAGTGCCATGGCCCAGGTCCCCATCATCCGAAAGAATTGAGGTCGCCAGTCATGCAGAAACGCACGATCATCATCATCGCTGCCATCGTGGTCCTCATCGCCGCGGCGGTGCTATTCTACTTCCTTTCCCGGGCCGGGCTGGAGGGGCGGATCGCGATCCCGTTCATCGCGCATCAGAAACCAGCGATCGACCCGCACCTGCCGAACGCCAATGCGCTGTCCGACAAGCTGGATGAGATCCAGTTCGACGGGCTCTTCAATCTCTCCGCGAATCCGAGCGGCGTCGTCTATGAGGACGGGCTCGGCGAACTCCTGGGGGTGGACGAGAACAATGTGGTGTCGGTCCGCCTGAAGCAGGGGAAACGCTGGCATGACAGTTTCCCGGTGACCATGGACGGGGACGATATCACGGTGGGGAAGGGACCGGACCATCTGTTTTCGGCGCGCGATCTGGAATTCACGCTCAAGCGCATCCAGAGCCTGGGGACCCTCTCGCCGGACTACATCTTGGTCTCACAGGCCGTTGACGACTTCTCGTTCGCGGGGCCGGATGCCGAGAATATCATTCGGTTCCAGTTCCGCGGCGACCGTATCTGGAAGGAGGCCGACATCAAGGAGATCCTGTCCTTCAAGATCCTCCCCGAAGGCAGTGCGATGAACGACCTGAATTACCGCAACGGCACGGGGACGTACCTGAGTTTGCCGCCGAAGGAAGGTGTGGCGAACTACTACCGGATGCCCGGCAGTCCGGCGCTCATCCCGTTCGTGGACCTGATGCCGTTCATCGACAACAGCACGTATCCGACGGAGATGAAGGGGAAGTCGATCAACGTCCTCCTCGATACCCCGTTCGGCAGCGTTTCCCCTGTGCTGGCGAACCACGAGGAGTTCTTCGCGAAGTCCAACATCAGCACCACGTTCTTCGCGCTCCTGTTCAACACCGAACGCCTCAACAGGGAACAGCGGAAGGAACTCCGCCGGCTGGTCGACGCGCGTCTGGTGCTCGACCGGTTCTTCAAGGTGAACACCCCGCAACAGCGGAACATCGTGGACTACAAGGGGAACAGCAATAATTTCGGGGACTACCTCAACACGAGCATCTTTCCGTCCAGTTCGTACTATTTGGAGGAGAAGGTCATCGAGTCCGTACCCGACTCCTCGGCGGGATTCCCGGGAATCCTTCCGGACACCGTCCAGATCCAGGTGTGCCTCAACTACGGGGCGCGCGAGGAGTACAGCGAGCTGATCTCGATCTTCAATACGCCCGGACTCTTCGGAGCGAAGCTGCACGTCACGGCGGTGACGAACGACGTGATCCGGAAGGGCAACTACGATGCCGTGCTGGTGGCCTTCACCGGCTACCGGAGCAATTTCCTGTTCGACCTGTATGACATCGTTCTGCGGGAACCGGACCTGGAGACCTACAAGATCAACCTGCAGACCGAGCTGACGGCGGAAGGCACCGCGGCGATCAGTCCGGCCTCGCTGCAGGCGGACCACAACTTCTTCCGGCTGGATGCACGCCGTGAGACGGTCGATCAGCAGGATGTGCTCCAGTTCATGTCCGACATGTACGGGTTCATGTCCAGCCGTCAGGTGGGCGACAAGCAGGAATACGCCCGCCGGGTGGATGCCATGGAACAGCAGCTCTGTCTCGGGAAGTGGCTCTTCTCCCTCCCGTCGCTGGCGTACTTCAGCACGCAGTTCGACAGTTCCAGCATCGATCTGTACGGCGTTGCCTCCCAGCTGTCGACGATCAAGAAATGGAAGGAGCGGGAGAAGAAATGATCCTCCGCCGGCCGCAGGCCGGTCCCGTGTGGTGGCTGATCATCCTGCTTGGTCTGACCGGTGCGTTCCGACCCTGTGCGGCGCAGGAGAGAGGCGAACTCCTGATCGTCGAGCGCCCCACACGGTTGACGGTGCTGAACCGTTATCAGCAGACCCTCACCGGGGCCGAGCACGCCGTGCTCCAACCCTTCGTCCCCATGGCGGTGGTACTACGGCGCGACATGCTGGGCGATGGCTTCACACCCTGCATGCGTGTGCGGATCAGCGGGACAGAGTTCTTTCTTGTCCGTGATGCTTCCGGCCGTCTCGCCGGAGAAGCCCAGGCTGGAGTGGTCGCCACGCATGACGGTATGTTCCATCCGGGGGACACGGTGCTCGTCCTCCGCGCGGGTGCGTTGACATTCCGGACGCCGGGCGGCCAGCGCACTGCCGTGCTCGGTGCCGGCGAGCGATTGATCCGGATCTTCTCCCGCGGCGCGCAGACCTATGTCCGCGGTTCTTCGGGGCGCGACACGTACGGATGGGTCGATCTTGCTCCGGCGGCCGAAGGCCGGGTCTGGGGATCCGCACGCCTGGCTGTCACGCTGCCGTCCGGTGTTCCCCCGTCGATCGTCGACGGGGTCCGTTCCGTCCTCTCCCGCGTCAACAGCAAACTCACCAATGTCTTCTCGTTCCTTGCCGCACGTGGGAACGGACGCCTGTCAGCGCCACGCTGGGAGGCCCGACCGGAGGGGAATGTCCTGCGCTGCACACTGGTGGGTGGTTCGGCGGTCCGCGATTTCCCGGAGAGCACGCGGTATCTCATGAGGGACGTCGAGGACCGGATCGCGGGGTCAGGATTCCGGACTGTTGCCGCAACGGATGGATTCGAGGTGCGCCCCGACTGACATGCGCCGGCTCATCATTGAACATATCAGCAGCATTCTTGTCGTCACGATCCTGTTCGTCGCGGCCGTGTCGTTCGTTGGTGGCCGCCCCGATGAGGACCATCTGGCGCGCGAGGCGGCACTGGCGCCGTACCTGCGCATTCCCGGTATCGACCTGACGCAGGCGTCGGACCGCGCACTGCTGCGGGAGGCGATGAATGTTGCGCGGCCCGATTCCGTGCGTGCGCATGAAGCACTCCTGACAGCGATCCAGCAGGAGCTGCAATCCCGCTTCACGGATCCGACACAAAAGACCGGTGCGGATGACCGCGGCCTCACGGGGCCCGTACTCCGGCGCCTCGGTGGCATGTATCTGCAGTTCATCGTCGTCTATGTCATTGTGCTCGGACTCTCGTTCTATGCCTCACAAACCCTGGCCCTGTTCCGCTTCGTCCACTTCAAGCAGGGCCGGGGATCGTACCTGAAGGAAGCATGGCAGTCGTTGCAGGCAAGTGGCGGGGCGGCGAGGCGCGCGGGACGCAGCGCCCGCCTGCTCGGTGTGGCTCTTCTGAAGGGTGGCGCGTACACCCTGTTGTTTGCGCCTGCGTATGTGATCGGCTACGCCGTGAAGACGAACGTCGATATGGATTCCTTCCTCTTCATGGTGGTGCTCGGCATCGTCTCGAACGGTCTGGTGATCACCAACGCCAATGCCTTCACGACGCTGCTGATGGCCGAGAGCAGAAAGGGCTATGTTGACACTGCGCTCGTCAAGAACCTCAGCGGGATCTACGCGTGGAACGTCCCCGGCGGCCTCACGCTTCGCTCGTTGCTCGTGCTCCCACGCCGTTTCCCCGGCCACGTTCTCGATCACATCTATCGCAATGCGCAGCATCAGTATCTGCCTGCCCTGAAGATGCAGGCGTCCTTCCTCATCACGGGGCTTATCATCATCGAGATGGCATTGAACATTCAGGGGCATCTGTGCTATGAGCTCCTGCAGACCTTGCTCTACAAGCATCATGCACAATCGGCGGCGATCGTGTTCGGGATCTTCCTGCTGGTGAAACTGACCGAGATCGCGGTGGATGTGTACCGGTACCGGGAGGGACTGAGGTATGACAACCGGCACTGACCGCCATGCTCCGCTGCGTCTTGCCCCGCCATCCCGCACCGATATCCGGTGGATCCTTGTCTGGGTTGCAGGGATCGGCGCGATGTGGCTCTGGGACCTCCTGTTCCTGAACGTTCCGGCCTTCGCGCAGGTCCGGCTTGCCCTGCTCAACTCCTTCCTTGGCGGCGCACTGGTCGTCGTCTTCTCGATGCTCCTCGGGTGGGGTGCAGCATTGCTTATGGATACCCTGGAACAGCGCGGGATCCGCAGCGTGTATCTTGTCATGACCTTCCTCTTCGATCTGATCCGCTCCGTCCCCCAGATCGTCGGGATCCTCCTGGGCGACGTCGTGCTGACCGCATTCATCATCGAAGGCTCGTTGCGCTCACCACTGCTCCAGCTGGTCCTGATGTCTGTGGTCGTCAGTCTGTTCGTGTTCCTGGAGGTCATGGACCTCATCCGTGAGCGGATCGCGCACTACCGGAAGCTGGATTTCGTGGATGCCATGCTGGTGTGCGGCATCCCGATGCGGCGGATCATCAATGTGGAGATCCTGCGGAAGAACAGCGCCGCGCATCTCCTGCACAAGGCCGTGGCGGTGTTCGGCATGGCGGTCTTCCTGCAGTGCAGCATCGATTTCATCATCTCCGTTGGTCTGTCCACCGACGTGAGCTCGGCGAATTTCCCGGTGACCCTCGGGAGCCTGCTCGCCCGCATGGACAGCAAACAAGACATCCTTGCCATCGGGCTCACGCTGGCCGACCCGTCGTATTTCGGCGCGCTCCTGACGCGCCATCTGCAGGGACTCACGGTCGCAGCGACGATCATCTACACGCTCATCTGCACGCACCATGTCGCCAATGGCATGGTGCGGCGATACAGACTGTAAGACGCATGGACGAACTCCAATTCGACATACAGATCGCGGCCGACGGCAAGCTTCTGGTGGACTGTGCCGACTTCACGATCCCGCGTAGCCGGGTGACATTCCTCTTTGGCGAATCGGGCATCGGGAAGTCGCTGATCTCCCGGGCGGTGTACGGGTTGTTGGACCCGGCCGAACTGACCGCGGTGATCAACGGCATGACCTACGCCGATTACCTCCGCTGCACGGAGGTCCGGGAGATCCGGGAGCATGGCTTCTTCGTGTTCCAGGAACCGTCGTCGCATCTGAATCCGCTCATGACCCTGCACGACCAGATGCGTGAAGGCAGCCTGGCGCGGTCGTCCCCCGGTCAGGAGGCGCTGCGACGCCTTTGGGAAGGGAGGGCGGGCGGCGATCTGAAGGAGATCCTTCAGGTCTATCCGAAGCCCTACCGTCCGAGCGGAGGCGAAAAGCAGCGCATCCTTCTGGCGATGGCCCTCGAGAAGATCGCCATGCTGCCACCCGGCGACGCACGGGGCCCGGAGACCCTGTTCGTGTTCGACGAACCGAGCGGGAGCCTGGACAACAGGTTCCGCGATATATTTCTCAGCGGGCTCTTCGGGAGTTACCGGCGCCGCCCATTCACCGGGCTCGTGATCACGCACGACTATTCCATGATCAGCCGGATCGCCACCGAGGATGCGGCGCTCAGGGAACAGATCGTCTTCCGGGAATTGGCGCGGCATGACGGAGGGATCGTGATGCGCGACTTCGATCCGGCGCGGTATACCGGATGGGTCAGAGCCTTGGAGCACGCCACAACGACGGCAGGGCACACACCCGACCGTGCGCCCGTACTCACCGTGGACCACACCCTGACGGTCTTCGGACGGCGGTTGGTCATTGCACCCGACCGGGAAGGTGTCCGGCGCACGCACCTTTCCCTGCACCCAGGGACGTTGACATATCTTAAGGCACCGAGCGGCACGGGGAAGACGACGCTTGTCAAGCGCGTGATGGGGCTCATCAATGAGGGTGACATTCACGCCTCAATCAAGGATCTCCGGATCGACGGGAAGACCCCGCGCTCCTTCTGGCAGCGGAAGATCTGGGGCAGAACGATGACCATGGTGTTCCAGCATGCGGATGAGGCCTTGAACCAGCAATCGACCATGCGCGACTCCTTCCTCGGCCTGCCCACGCGGCGTGCGCTGACCCCTGACGCCATCGTTGCCCTGGCGGGGGAGTTGTTCGATGAAAGCGAGATCCGCGAGCTCCTGCCGAAGAAGGTTCGCTTCCTCAGCGGGGGGCAGAAACAGAGGCTCAACCTGTTGCGCGGACTGGTACTCGACACGGACATCCTGATCCTGGACGAACCGCTGAACGGCCTGGACTTCGAGAGCTGCACCCGGGTGGTTCGTATCCTGCAACACAAGATGGCGGCGGGCATGGCCATTCTCGTGATCTCCCACAATGAAGAGATCTTCGACGCCCTGGCGGGGCATCGGATCTGTTATCTCCATGCGCACTGAGCCAGCATGCGACTGACCACTCTCCTCCTGGCCGCTGTGCTCTGGTCCTCGCACGCCGGCGCCGGACAGGGTTCCCTCCTTCTCGTCGGCGGTGGGAGCGAGGACTACAATGACTGGTCCGACGAGCCGTACCGCTGGCTCGTCACCCATGCGCCCAACCGCAGGATCCTCGTTCTGCACTACGCGGACACCAGCGCGTTCTTTTCCGCATACTTGCCCTGGTTGAGTCCGTGCACCGTGGCGAACAGGGCCATCGCATCGCGCGCGGCGGCGAACGATTCTTCGCTGTATCAGTACATCCTCGGGTTCGACGGAATATTCCTCCGCGGTGGCGACCAATGGCACTACGTGAACTTCTGGCGGGGAACACTGGTGGCCCGCGCGATCGCGGAGATCTATGAACGCGGTGGCGTGATCGGTGGTACGAGCGCAGGCGAGGCTGTTCTGAGCGAGATCGTGTTCGATGCGCGCCAGACCTCCGTTGCCCCCCGCACGGCGCTGCGCGATCCATTCGCTGCCGGCATCACGCTCACCGACGACTTTCTGGGTATCGTTCCGGGGATCGTCGCCGATAGCCATTTCTTCGAGCGTGGGCGGCTGGGGCGATTGCCGGCATTCCTGGCGCTCTACAAGCGGTCGAGCGGACGCGATATCGCCGGGATCGGCGTGGAGTACGGAACCGCATTCGCGATCGGCCCGGATGGTGTCGGCGAAGCGATGGGATCCGGTACCGTGTCCATCCTCCGCACGACGGCAGAGACGCAGACCCAGCTCTCTTCCGGCTCGCCGTTGTCGATGCGCGATCTCCGACTGGATCAACTCACTGCGGGAGGGCGCTACTCGCTCATGGATGGTACGGTCACCGCCCCGCCTGATGCCGTCCCGTACGACCCCATGCCGTGTCCGGGTCCGTCGAGACCCGTGATCCTGGATGGAGGGAACGCGATCAGTGAGTGGTCGTTGCCTGCAGGGAGCCTCGCCCGGTTCCAATCGCTCCTCACATCGCCGGATGACACCGTCGCCATCGTCACATCGTCACCAGGTGCCGCCGTGGCAGCGAACGTCGCCGCGGTGCTTGCCGGCCGGTCCGTTCATGCGAAGGTCCTCATCATCAGCGATGCGATGAAGGATGATCCCGCCTTTGCGGACGCACTCGGAGCGTGCCGCGGGGTCGTCTTCTGCGCGAATGCCGTCGATAGTCTTGCGGGCTTCCTGGGTCCGACCACGCTTGCAGGCCGGGCATTCCATGACGAAGCTGGCTTCGCTTCTCCGCTGTTGTTCCTTGCGGATGATGCGATGCTCGCAGGGGACCAGGCTGTGGGGCAGCTGTACAAGAGCATCTATGGAGCCTACTACGGGTATCTTACGACGGTGGCAGGCCTCAGTGTACTCCCGGGGTTTCGTTGCATACCACGGCTGTACGAAGCCCCGGACTGGATCGACAATCGCGCCAGTGCACTCTTCTGGTCCATGGTGCAGGGGCGAGCCTCGATAGGCCTTCTCCTGGACAATGCCTCGTTCGTCACGGTCAGCGGTCAGGGGCTCGCCGCCTTCGGTGCGACACCCGTCATGGTCGCCGATGCACGTGCGGCGACACACCGCAGCGTACCAACATTCCGGGATCCCGGCAAAGCGACGCCGCGGCAACTGGGTGGGATGGTCGGAGCGAGGTTCAGCGTTGTGCGGAATGGCGAAGTGCTGGAGTTCGGTCCGGCGGCAAGTGCTGGTGAGCACACGACTGCCCCGACGGTACCCGGAGGTGTGCGGCTCTCTCCGAATTACCCGAATCCGTTCAACCCATCCACCACGATCCGGTACACACTCCCTGCCCGGGCTCATGTCTCCGTGACGGTCCATGATGTTCTCGGGAGGTTCGTTGCCAGCGTGTGGGATGGTGAGGAGGAGGGCGGCACTCATGAACGGCGGTTCACTCCACACGGCATCGCAAGCGGGGTCTACTGGTGCACCGTGCGTACGGGTACTATCATGCTGACGCGCCCCATCATGTACATGCGGTGAGTGCCGGAGTGTTGCCGTCCGGCCGGGGTGCTGCCGTCCGGCAGGAGTGTTGCCGTCCGGCAAGGGTGTTGCCGTCCGGCCGGGGTGGCCGGGCGTTCTCCTTGCAACTCGTGCTTGAGTTCGTTATCTACGCGTAATCGTTGTCCTATCCATGGGAGTTGTTGCATGACGAAACGTCCGTCCAGGCGCAACCGGTACCTCGTCCTCGTCCCCTACGCGGTGATCATCGCGGTGGTCATCATCCTGAATGCTGTGCTCCCGTCGCTCGATCCCTCCCTGGATGTGCCCTTCACGAAGCCCATCGTGGAGGACGGCATTCAGTACCGGCAGATCAACCGGAGCTATCTCGCGCCGTTCTTTCCTGCCGGATCACCGCTGGTCCCCGAACTCAGGTCGACGTTCGTCCTGGAGAAGAAGTACCAGCATTCATTCCGGGTGCTCTGTCTCGGCGAATCCTCGATGTTCGGCGTGCCCTTCCAGTTCAGCGCCAGTATCCCGGCGCTGGTCCGCAAGCAGCTCCGGCATCTGTATCCGGACTGCGATATCGAAGTGATCAATCTGGGCGCTTCGGCCATCAATACGAACGTCATTCGCGCGTTGCTGCCGGAGTATCTCTCGCTCGAGCCCGACCTGGTGCTCATTTATACCGGGCACAATGAATACTACGGGCCGGAAGGGATCGGTGCGTCGTGGCTGGACCGCTCCATCCCGGGGTACATCCAGGCGAAGTACACCCTGCGCCGTCAGCCGCTCGTGATGGGATTTCAGAAACTGGTCGGCCGGGTGGGGAGCGCACCGGCACCGGGCGAGCGGAACCTGATGAAGCAGGTGTCCGGTGGTGCCACCGTACCGCTCGAAGGTCCTGAGTCTGAACGGATCTTCGCCCAGTTCAGAGAGAACCTGAAGCGGATCCTGGATGGCTTCGCCGAGCATCATGTCCCGGTGGTGGTCGCGGACATCAGCTCGAACTTGATGTTCCCGCCGTTCGCGCCTGCCGCGCCCGGTCCGGCCGATCCGCTGGCCACCGCCATCGTCTCACGGCAGTTCGATGAAGCCGAAGTCCTCCTCGGCAAGATATTTGCGGGCGATCCCTCCAGCGCATACGGTCTGTACTGGCGCGGCCGGTTTGAGCTTGCATATGGCGACACCGTTGCGTCCGTTCGCTCGTTGGAACGTGCGAGGGACAATGACCTTTTGAAATTCCGTGCGCCTGGCCGCATCAATGAGATCATCCATGAAACCGGACGCACGGCGTCGGTCCCCGTGCTTGCGATCGATTCATTGTTGCGGGCCCACTCACCGCACGGCATCACGGATAGCCTCTACTTCAGTGAGCATCTGCATCCGACCTTCGCCGGGTACGACCTCATCGCGCGTGCGTTCGTTCGGGCGATCGTCGGGAGCCGGCTGGTGCCCTCCGCGGTGCAGCCTGCTCCGGCGCTTCTGCCGTTCGATGCCGACAGCCTGAGCGTGCCCTGGCTCGATCTTGCGTACGGTGCGATCGGGATGCGAAACCTGACCAGCAGCTGGCCTTTCACGGGGATGCCTCCGCGGGACCACATTCTGCGGGGCCGGGAGGCGTGGGAGATGAAGATCGTGAACGAGGTCTACGGCGGGACGAAAGGGTGGACCGATGCGTTGCTGCAGTATGCGTACGATGCGCATCAGCACAAGAAGGACGACGCGATGGTGACGGCGCTCGCGGCGCTGGTGGAAGAGTATCCCTGGACGTATCCCTTCCGGTACGGTCTGGCGGGCGCTCTGGAGGCGACCGGGCGGATCGATGATGCGATCGAGCAGTATGAAATGGCGCGTCATCTGCGGCCCGAGTTCGTGCAGGCCTGCGTGGACATGGCCGGGGTGCTCCTGCGAGCCGGACGCGTCCAGGAGGCGCGCATCCAGCTTCACACCTTTTTTGCCGATCCGGCGAACAAGCGTGTGCCCACGGAAACACGGGCAAAGGCGTATTACGAACTTGCCGCGATCACCGCCAGCGGCGACAGCGTGACACAGTCGATGGAGTATCTTGGCGAGGCACTGCGCCTTGTGCCGGGATATCAGCCGGCTCTCGCGCTGCAGGAGCAGCTGCGCGGCAGCGCGCGGTGATCCACCCGATGATCACCCGCACGCGAACTTGCGGGTCCCGGAACATCCCATCGCCCCCCCGGGTATTTGTGGATCTTCTGTCGTATCTTACGTCCGGCACCTCCCGTTGAAGCTGGCATTGAGCAGGTCGGCACCGGGTGCGTGCGGAAATCCATCGCGAGAGCAACGGTCCCCCGGGCAGCCCGATGAAGTACCACCTCCTTATTCCGATACTCGTTGTTCAGGCCATCGCGTGTGCGCAGGAGACGCCGTCCGCCGGATCACTGCCTCTGCCCTCGCCCGCTCAGGTGCGCTGGCACGCCAGTGAGCGGATCATGTTCGTCCATTTCTCGGCGAATACCTGGCAGGTCCACCGCGGTCCGGAGAATGAATGGGACGATCATTCGATCTCCCTGGACCGCATCGATCCCCGGCAGTTGAACACCGATCAGTGGTGCGAGGTCGCGTCCAGTTGGGGCGCGAAGATGATCATCTTTGTTGCCAAGCATGTGGGTGGGTTCTGCTTCTGGCAGACGACCACGACGGACTATGGCATCCGGAATACGCCATGGAAGGGCGGGAAGGGGGATGTCCTTGACGAGCTCTCGCGCTCGTGCAGGAACCATGGCCTCGACCTCGGCATCTATATTTATCCCGGCGATCCTGCGTGGGGTGCCGGTCCCGGGAGCGGCGGCATCACATCGGACCCGGCAAAGCAGGAGGGGTACACGAAGGTCTTCCGCCAACAGATGACCGAGGTGCTGAGCCGGTACGGGACGATACGGGAAGTGTGGTTCGACGGCAGCTGCCGCATCGACGTTGCCGACATCCTGCGGCACTATGCACCCCATGCAGTGGTCTTTCAGGGGCCGCAGGCGAGTTTGCGGTGGGTGGGGAACGAGGATGGGTTTGCACCGTTCTCGAACTGGTACACGCTGAGCACCAAGGACCTGCGGACGGGTGTTGCGACCGCTGCCCAATCGGATCCGTTTGGCGATGCATATGCACCGGTGGAGATCGACGTTCCGCTGTTGAAGAACAAGGGGCACAAGTGGTTCTGGGCCCCGAACACCGACCATTTGATCCTGACCACCGATCAACTCATGGATATGTACTACAAGTCCGTGGGACGGGGGTCGGTCCTGCTGCTGAATTCCACTCCCGACACCACCGGTCTGATCCCGGCATCGCATGTGGCGGCGTATCGGGCATTCGGTGAAGAGATCCGGCGGCGGTTCGACACCCCGCTGGCTGCCACGCGGGGGACGGGGCGCCTGCTCGAGATCCCGTTTCCATCACTCACGGATGTGAACCATGTGGTGCTGCAGGAGGATGTTGCCCGTGGCCAGCGGGTGCTGGCATTCGTCATTCACGGACTGGACCCGCAGGGACGGTGGCAGGAGCTGTACACCGGAACGTCCATCGGGTCGAAACGCATCTGCTGGTTCCCCGGCGTGTCGGTCAGCAAGGTGCGGGTGACATTCACGAACGTCAGGGCTAAACCACAGATCGCGAACTTCGCGCTGTATGATATCCGGGGCGCGAAGCCCACTCCCGACGTGCGGAATGACCGGACCATGTTCTACGATGGCGTCGCGTCACGTCAGGGTGCTGCCGTGGCGGATGTGGCGGCTGATCCTGTTGGGGTGTGGACGGCATCGCCCGGTGGGGAGTGGCAGACGATCAGTGTGGACCTCTCGAGACACGTGTCCCGCATCGGGCAGTATGTGATCACGTTCGTTCCTGCTCCGGGGACGAACATGACCGGATTGGAGTTCAAGGACCCCACGATCGAGATGTACGGTGGGATCATCGCGGATGGTGTGGAGGTGCTGTCCCCGGGCCCGGCGTTCCGCATCACGCGGTCGCAGCAAACACTCGACCAGTATCCGACCGTGTTCCGTGTGAAGCTCCGTGGGGCGCGTGCCGGCGCCACGGGCGCCATTGCGATACGGCCGATCATGTACTGATCATCGCCCCGGCGCGATTCGCCTGGAAGGGATGAACACCAGATGATCGATCGGACGCGGTTTGACCTGCCGTCGGCCGAACCCGTCGTGTTGTACGCTATCCAGTACTCAAGAACAAGTGATCGTATAAGAGGACATTTCACGACCATGCGCATCTCTCCATTTCTCGCTTTCCCGCTCCTTCTCGTCACGATGTGTCACGACGTCCACGCCGGCGGGGCCGGCCTCCCTACGCCCGGGTACAACAAAGTGGCCTACTATGTCTTCGATTCCGGCGGCCCCGATCACTACCCGATGACATCCTTCACGGATGAAGCCAATATCGTGATCGTGTTCGAGGGGACGCTCTGGGAGCTGGCGGATTCGGCGCACTACGCGACCGGATGGATGCGGAACGTGAATTATCATTCGCATGCAGAGGTGTTGCGCGACATCCGCGCGCTGCAGTCGCGGGGCGTCAAGGTCCTGATGAATGTGGATGATGCGGCATCGTGGAGCACGACGACGCCGTTCACGACGTACGACGGGAAGAAGCTGAACGCAGCCGAGTTCGCGGCGTTCATCAAAGCCTGCGCGATCGACTCCGTGGGCCTCGACGGGATCTCCCTGGACATCGAGCATAAGGCGACGGCGAATGCCGACTACGTGGGCCTTCTGAAAGAGATCGGGAAGTATTTCGGACCCCGCTCACCGGACAGCACGAGCCAGATGTACATTGCGGCGATCTACTCCGGCGGCGCGCCCGGACCGGCCGTAGGCAAGTCGAAGGATATCACGTCGTATATGAACTTCATCATGGACATGGCATATTTCACCTCCGATTTCGGCTTCCGCTTCCGGCAGTGGGCAGACTCCATCGGAGCATCGAAGACCATGGTGGGGATGTTGAACGACTACTTCGACCTTGCGCATGCCACAAGTGCGGCGGCGTGGCAGCCGGCGGTCCCCCCGAAGGCGGGGATCATGGTCTACGCCGCGAACAACAGCAAGGCCTACACCGATGCGGTCTTCAAGGCCCTCGTCGTCGGTCCGACCCAGGCGGCATCACCCTTCCCCGCGGACAACGCGACGGGGGTGAGTATCACGGCCCAGCTCCGGTGGAAGGGTGACCCGACGGCGACAGCGCACGCGGTCTTTCTTGGTGCCGGCGGTGTGCTCGAGAAGGTGGCGGAACTGGCCGATACGACCTTTGATCCTGGTACGCTCCTTCCCAACACCCTGTACTACTGGCGGATCGATGAGAAGAATGCGATCGGGACAACGATCGGGAAGGTCTGGAGATTCACGACGGGGAGTGGTACCGCTGTTGAGGGTCGTGACGAGGAGAACCCCGCGGCCTTCGCTTTGCTGCAGAATTTCCCGAATCCATTCAATGCCGGTACGGTGTTCGGATTCACTGTGGGCGGGGTATCGCCAGGCCATGTGCGCTTTACCGTATGCGACATGCTCGGTCGTGAGGTCGCGACCCTGGTCGACGACAACCGGGCTCCGGGCACGCACCGCATCTCTTTCGAAGCGTCGGACCTGGCCAGCGGCATGTACCTCTACCGGTTGCATGCAGGCGGCATCGTCCAGACGAAGAAATTCGTGCTCGTTCGCTGATCACCCCGGTGATCAGAACCGCTGCGCCACATACAACGAGGCCGAGTACTCGTTGAACCTCCCTCCGTAGGTGGCGTTGGTCCTGAAGTTCATCATCGAGAGCGTGAGGCCGATCGATGCCGACCGGGTGAGCCGGTAGGTGGAGGTGACCATCGACCGGAACGACGATGACCCCTGCCCGAGCGAGAGCACACCTGTCAGCACATTGACAAGGAGATTCCCGAAAGCCCGGTGCTGCGCCGAGACGGAATATGTTTGCGTGGTCTGCGCCCCGAAGCCGGCGACCTGGGAGACCACGATCCCGGCTCCGGGAATGAGGGTGATGGTCTCCGCCAGCGGGATCGTCATTCCGCAACTGGCGGAATGGGAAGAGAACCTCGTGTCCGCACGCAGCCGCGATTCGTTGCCCGATTCCTGATACAGGTAGCCGAGGGTGATGGATTGGACCGCCGCGCCATCGCCGAAGACCAGGAACTGATTGGTCCCCAGTGTCAGACTCGAGTACGAGACCTTGAACGTGTCGTTCACGGCATCGTTCGTCATGGTGAGGTAGTTGCCATGAACGGAAGCCGACCAATGGTCGGTGGGCTGGTAGTTCACGGTGCCACCCTGCTGCCACCGGACGAGCGTGTTGAGCTTCTGGCCGAACAGGTTGTCGTTCTGGCGAGTGGCGTTCACGGAGACCATCCAGCGGCCCAGCCGGATCGAGGGTGACAGTGAGAACTCCTGCCAGTCGTTGATGAGCGACGCGACGCCCAGCGAAGCATACCCGGGCGTCACGTACCGGTAGCCGGAGCTGACGTTGACACTTCCCATCGTGACCCCGACCTCGGTCCTGACCGCGATCCCGGCGCTCGATGTAAGATTCACATGGTAGAGATCGTTCACCCAGTCCGGCACGTTGATCTGTGTGTTCTGGTCCATGCGCATGTCACGCGTGAAGATGCTCCCGGTCGCCTCCAGGTCCCAGGTCAGATGGCTATCGAAGAACGTGATGTGCGACATCATGCCGATCAGGGCGTTCTCCTGTGGCGTGACCTCGAACGGCGGGGTGGCATACATGCCGGTGGTCGAATCGAACGTGGCGGCTGGCGGCATGTCGGTCAACGATGATATCCTGTCGCGCACCCGGAGGAACACCAGGTCCACATAACTGCCTCCCGCCGCACCGAGGCCGATGCGTCCGCCATAGATGGAGCGGTCGTACGCGCCGTTCTCCGCTGTACCCACGACTGCACGGCGTGTCACGCCCCCGACCGCCCCCAGACGGAAGAGACCGGGATTGATGAAGAAGCCGCCCCCGCGAATACGGACACCGTTCAGTGTATAGTGCGCATAGGTGTCGGTGAAATCGCCCACATGCGCCTGTCCCCAGCTCCAGGACGGATTCACACCGAACTGGTTGATATCCTGACGAGCCTGACTTCCTTCCGTGGAGAGCAGGACATCGAAATCCAGGGAGACCGTCTCGAACAGCGTCAGGGTGGGCCGGAAGAACAGGCGTGCGATCGATGATGGCCTCCGGCCATCCCTTCCGGACATGCTGTACAATTCTCCGTAGGTCCCTATCTCGCCGGAGATCGTGATCGGCGTGAATCGTGACCCACCCGTGCCGGACGCAAGAGTGTCCCGGTACTGTGCGCGCAGCGTGACGGTGCAAAGGATCATTGCAGCCAGCACGATCATCGCATGAAACGGTTTCGCTTTCATGAAGCCCCGCTGTGACCGATAGTGCTCACCTTATGAGATGGACGATGTGCCCATTGTGAATGCCGGACCGGACCTACTTGCCGGGTGGCTCGATGTGCACATGGGCCGTCGCGCTCAGTACTGATTCTGCGCCTGTCCTGGTGATGATCTTCACGGCATACGCGTAGTCGCCCGGACCGGTGATCTCCCGGTCGATGAACACATGCTGGTCCGCTTCCACGGACCGGTAACGCAGCAGGGGGTTCCCGCTTCGGGACCGGAACACGACGACGTATGCGCTCTCCCGTGACGCGGGGGTATATGTCCAGGCGAGGGTAATGGTATTGGCGCTCTGATCGAAGGATGCCTTCAGGTCCGTGGGTGCCGGGCGCACGCCGCTGTCGAAAGGACGGGCCTGCACGGTGAGCCCCGGGGGCGAGTGCAATCCCGCACTATCCACTGCCCCTATGCGGTACTCGTACATCGTGCCCTGGTGCACTGCACGATCCAGATACTGCGTTGCGTCCTTCGCCAATGTAGCCACCGTGCTCCAGGGTCCCTCCGGCAGTGCCCGCCGGGAAAGCAGGTGCGAACGGACATCAGCGCTTCCACTGGGTGCCCAACGCAGGGCCACGGCGGAGTCACTTGCCTGCACATCGTACAACACCGGCGCTTCGGGGGGCGTCAGATCAGATCGTGTGAGTGCCAGGGGTGTCGTGGGCCGGGAGTGATTGTAGCGCGCATTCACCGCGGCGATCTTGTAGTACACGTGGCGTGTGAGGGTTCGGACCGCCACTGTATCGGTGAAGGCTGTGTCGGGCCATACCTGTCCGGTGAGCTGCGTGAACTCATGATCAGGCGCGTTCGCCCGGAGGACGCGGTATCCGAGGATCGACCGTTCGCGATTCCTGTTCCAGGTGAGGTGCACGACGCCCGCGGTGTCGATCGTGCCGTGCAGACCGGTCGGCACCGACGGAGGGAGGGTGTCGATGAGTGCTCCAAGAACAGGGAACGATGAGGCACGATTTCCGGCTGTGTCGAGTGATGCGACGACGTAGTAGGGCTCGCCTTCATCCGCGCCTTTGTCCGTGTACTGACGGGCGGTCTTCGGGAGCGGCTTCGCCATCAGTGCATGATAGTTGCTATCGGAGAACGCGCTCCGGAGGACGATGAATCCGGCAAGGTCGGCGCTGCCCGACGGCATGTCCCATGTGAGTTGAACGGCCGCGCGTCCTGCCTGACGGGGATTCTTCAGTATCGGGGCCGGTGGAGGGGTGAGGTCGCGCGCGAACGCACGCACCTCTGCCGGTGCACCGCGCTCGCCGAACGCCGTGATCCCGTGCACCCGATACACATACACTGTATAATTGATGACCGTGGTATCGGTGAAACCGCCCTGCGACCGGACGGCACCGTCGGCTGCATCGACAATGACGATCGGTGTTGCATTCACCTGAACGAACTTTTTCCCCCCGTCGGCGGACCGGGAGATGATGTAGCCGGTGTATTCCACAACGGGCTGCGGTTCCCAACGGAGTTCGATGCGGCGTTCGAGTCCGCGCGCCGTCAGGTTCACGGGCGGCGGAGCTACGGCCGCAGGGCGGACCTCGACCTCCACTTCGCCGGGATCGATGCGGTAGTCGCGCGGTTCGTTCAACCGGATCCGATAGGTGTACCGTTCGCCATTCTTCATCGTGCGGTCCACGTACCGCAATCCCATCGCATCGGCGATGGAGGGGTCGTTATCCGCTGCGAAGAGTGCATACCCGAAGAGATTGGTGTTCCGCACCGCATTGTCGCCCACCGTATCCGCGCCATCGGGCTCGAGGAGGAGAGAATCGGCCCAGAGGGCATTCAACACCAGGCCGAGGTACTTGTGGTCGGGGTGCGCGCGCATCGAATCGATGAACTGGAACGCCAGCCATGGATGCAGCGTATCCGGTGTGAGCCGGATGAAGTCTCCACTTGCGGACCGCCGCTCGACGACGTACCCCGTACGGTTCGCGACACGCCACCCGTGGGGCGTCCCCGGCGCCCAGCGAAGGACGACGGAGTCCCTGTCCGCCCGTGCCGCTACCATGATCCTGGTGAATCCCGGATCATGCGGCGTGAGGGTGTCCGGTGCTGCCTGTGCTCCTGGTTGTGGTTCCGTCGTTTGCGCGGTCGTCCGTGGCATGGCGCAGAAGACGAGGATCAGGATCAGCACCACTGCAGATCGGATCTGCGCGGGGGAGGGGCAGGGGTGCACACGTCGCATGATCGTTGTCATAGTCTGCACTCCGTGCCCTTGCTGAACTTGAATGAGCAATCACCCTTCACCAGACCCCCCAGGATCGAATACCGTCCTCTGACGGTACCCGTGACCCAGAGGGGTTGTGGACCGCCCACCTCCAGGAGTGCCGCGGCGTGAATGCCGAGGATCTCGAAGTCGCCCTTGTACCCTACGTACCCATTCCGGCACCACCGGCAGAGCCGGGCGCACCACCAGGGTCCGCATGGGTAGTACACGTAGAACCCGATATCCACATGAAGACCGACGGAGGCATCGATGTAGGCATAGAGCTGTCCCTGCGCCTGCCATCCGTTGATGCCCTCGCACCGCGACTGTTTCAGCAACGCGATGTCAAACCCTCCGCCGGCACTGACATCTCCGTAGAAAATGAAGTAGTACTGGCGTCCGGTCGTGAAGGACATCGACGCACCCAACGCCAGCCCGTTGCCGGCGGCGATACGCGCATCGCGTTTTGCCGACGGCATTCCGAGGATGTTCAGGACGCGCTGCGGAGGCGGTGGTGGCGCGGGCAGGTCCTTCCCGATCATCAGGTAGCCGTCCGTCGTGAGCCAGCTGGCGAGCTGCATCCTGATCCGGTTCGACGGCTCGCCGATCTTCATGTACCACGTTGCCGGCGTCACATGCAGGACCATCCGGCCGGACCCGGTGACCGGCGTTGCGACAATGACCGCATCAAAGACGCCGTGGAGCGTCGAGGTCGGGAAATCGTATGTGATGTCTGCGGCGCAGGTGACCTTCGCCTTCTCCCGGGCCATGATCTCGGCCATCATGTAGCCGTTCCCGTTCAGGGTGATCCGGCCGATCGATACGCCCGTTGTCGTACGCTGCAGTTCGATCTCGAGAGCGACATCCGCGTTGAATGCCACCGGTGATGGATGTGTGCCCAGTACCACCATGGCCTTGAAGCCGAATGAACCTTCGCTTGGCACGAACCGGAACCCTGAGGCCGTTGCCCCCGGAGAGGGGGCAGCCACCGCCGATGCCGTTGGGACGGCAGGATTCGCGCCCCCATCGCGCTTCATGTTCCACCAGAAGCCGCCGCCAAGTCCGTAGAATCCGACGCCTGTTGTGCCGAACGCAATGCCCGGAGTAAAGAGCCCTTTGGCATCGACATAGAAGTAGCGGAAGTCGCGCACCTTGCCGAACTGGACGGTCGACGTGACCGTGATCTTCTTCAGGACCTCCGCGCGGACGACGCCACGGAATCCCGATCCATAGACCTCATCTTCACGATACATCCCCACGCTGCCGGCAATGGTCACGGGTCCGAGGTCCGCGTTCACCGTGATGGAATCCAGTTCCGCGCCATAGAAGCTGAACTTCTGAGCACCGCCGCCGCGGCCCAGTTCGCCCCAGAGTGTGATGGCTGTGCTGCCGCTGATGGCGCTTGAACCGGGCGACAGATTCACGCTGGCCTTGAAGCTCAGGCCCGTGAGATCCCTGCCATCGCGCTCAGTGTTCGCCAGTGTGATGCCCGAGATCGACAGCGGGAATCCTGCGAGGCCCTTCTCGGGGCTCGCGAAACTCCAGGTGCCGTTCTGGAAATACGGCTTGACCGACTGCAGCTTGAGGTTCTGGAATTGCACCCCGGGAAGGTCCACCTTCGGGATCCCCGCAATATCGCCGGCGACGGTGATGCTCCCGCTGAGTGAGGCGGACGCGACGAGTTTGCGGTAGGGATTGTCGTTGCTGATGCTGATGGATGACGCCGGACTGAGGGTGAGACGCGCCTTCCAGATGTCCGCCGAGAGGGTCGAATCCGGCGTCAGAACGAACTGATAGGCAAGCGTGTGCGCCGTGTCGCCGGTGGACGGCCGTGCGAGGGTGGCAAGGTACCGCAGCGGGGTCTCGGAGATCGGCATTTTGATCCTGCCCGTCATCCAGCCGCGCTGCAATGAGCTGTTGAGGATCTCGATCCCGAGCGTGTCGAGGCTGCCACCCCAATCGCCGAAGTTCCCCTGCGGATACATGAACACGTTCTCCGCGCGGAAACTTCCGGTGAGGCCGCTCCGGTTGATGATGAGGTTGTTGACCGAGATCTGGGGTGGGGCCGTGCTGTCGAAGGTGCGGAGCTGGGGAGGAAGCGAAACACTCGCCCGCCCGATGTAGAAACCGGTCCATGATCTCTCGGTGTCGCCCCTGTATCCGACGGGGAACGTGATTTCTTTGGGGTTCTCCTCGGAGGATTTATCTAACGTGATGTTCTGAGCTTCCAGGACGAATCCGGGTGCACTGGCGATCTCGCAGCGGTCCAGACTGGTGGCTGCCAGGAAATTGCCGCCGCGGCCGACGAGCGTGCGGAAACTTGCCTTCACTCGTGACCGGCCATCATCATGCGGGAAGGGGCGCAGCCACGCGCGCGGGAACTGCACTTCGGCACTGACCTCGAGCTGCTTGAAACCTTTGCAGTCGAACGTGACCGCACATCCCTTGTCCCCATCCCTGGGAGAGAGGAATGCGAAGCTCCATGTATCGTCGTGCTGGTACCCGATATCCGAGGCGAGGTAGAGTGTCACGTTCCCGTCCCCCCCGAATCCCTCGGGGGAGAAGCAGATATTGCGTGCGCCGAGACCAAGCCCGAACCCCGGGCCGAGGTCAGGCATGGGATACGACATCGCGGCATTGAGGTATGCGCCGGTGGGTGTGAAGACGGCGCCGATCACCCCGATGACATACCGTTCACCCCCGATCTCGTTGTCGATGCCCACCGGCAGCATCAAGGGCTCCGATCCGCGCACGCCATTCAATGCACGGGACACGCCGGAGGCGATCGCATGCACTGCTTCGATCTCAGTCGTGGAAAGACCGAGATCGCTTCCAGATCCGTTCGCCTTGTCGCGCGTGAGTCGCGATGCGGGATCCTGGATCCCCGTGATCTCGCCATCGATCAGCTGCTTCGCGGCATTCACCTGGATGTTGCTGAACTCCACCGCAAGCATGGCACGGATCATCGGGATATACACGGAGCCCTTCCCGGTGAGTGCACCACCGGACCCGTGGGCTTCGGTGATGAGCATGGTGAATTTGCCGGCGCGGATCGAGTCGCCGGTAGCGAACGGAGTGCCAAGCGGCTTCTTGTCCGTGGGCTCCGGCGCCGAACAGTCGTCTTTGCATGAACCGGCGGTCGGGTCGGTGTTGGTCGTGTCGTACAGGAACGCGTATGTCTCGCTCGCGACAGTATCGTGGAGGCATGCAAGACCATCCTCCCGTATCCGCCGCCCGTCATAGGAGAGGATCACCTGCCAGCGGTACTTCTTGCGGAGGACCGGCGCGAAGTGCATGCCGGCGAGGCTGGTGTCGAGGTTCACGCTCAGTAGCGTGCTGTTCGCCTGTGGGGTGATGCTCAGACCGGCGGCGTTCGTATCGAGTACTGCCGACACCAGGGGTTCGGTCGCATCGCCGGAGGAATCCCTGCTGCCCGAGCGGCTGGCGTCCCATATCTGCAGGTGGAGTGTCTTCAGGCCTGACGTATTGATCGGCGGTGTGGTCTTCACGCTGAACGTGGGGATGGTCAGGGTCTTCCATTTGCCACCCTGTTCGGGGGACACCGGCCGCAGCGCGAGGCACTCGGCAGTAGGCTGGGGCCTGGGTTCCGGTCCGGACTTGTCGGCGTAGGTGAAGCTGAAGATCTGAGAATACCCGTTGTTTGATGAGACCGGGTAATTGTTCAGATCCAGGGCCTGGACCTGCCATGCATAGACCGAGCCCTTGTGCAGAGGGTATCCATCGATCGGATACTGCAGGGTGGTCGTATACAGGTTATCGTTCTCATATTGTGCGACGGCATTCGACGCCATCGCGGTCGAGGGTATTTGTCCTTTGAGGACCTCGACGATCCGGAGGGAGTAATGCACGGGCGAAAGCGGTGGCGGAAAGGAAGGCTCCCATTGCAGGATCGGTACCGGCATGGTCACCGTATCTTTATCGGCAGGGCTCCAGAGCACCGGCGGCGATGGATAGGACACGGTGAAGGGGTTCGAAAATGTCTCTTTCACTGCCACCGTCGTGCCGGGGTACTCCGTGATGATGACCGAAGCGACGAACTGTCCTTCGGGAAGTCGTCCGGTCTTCGTGGCGACATCCTTCAGTGTCCGGTCATACGTGACGCTGCGCAGACTCAGGAACTGAGTGTTGTTGAGCATCGTCGGGGCCGGGCCGGGATTGAGGACAAGGGGGTCACTTTTACCGGCGACGATCTGAGTGCGGGAGGGGTAGCGATAGATATGGACCTCGACCACGACCGTGGGCGCGTAGCCCATCACCGAATTCATGATCGTCAGCGTGCCGATCGATGGGTCCGCCTGCCAGTCGCCGGGATAGGCAGGGCATTCGGGTTTCATCTGGAGGACGGCGGAGAGGACGGAGATCTGCGGGTGCGCGGGAACCCACGCGAGCACCAATGCCGCGAGCACCACGGCGATAGACCGGCTGCGCAATTGGAGATGCATTTATCAAGGCCTCCCCTGGAGGTGGGCAGAACAGGCGAACGAACGACGGATCGAAAGGAACAGCACCGTGTGCAGGTCACGGTGGGTACGGATAGGCTACGTGGGAGAATCCGCCGTATATGCGAGTGACGGAACGGATGAAAAGAAACAAAAAAAACGAGAGAATCAAGCCGGAGAATGTTACCTTACCGGAGCGGACGGCAGGCCGCCCGGAGCCCGCGGTGCGGTCCTGGTTGCGGTTGCGACAGAGCGAAACTCGCTGTGCACGGGCCATGTATCCGGGATCATCGCTTGTGCTGTACAGTGCACCAATGTTCTTCACGTGCTGTTACCTTCAACGTTCTCACAGAAGGACCGATGCTATGTCTCCACAATCCGCACGTCTGATCCTCACGTTCGTCTGCATCGTGCTTCTCGTACCGGGAAATGTCCCGGCGGCACATGCGGCCTCCAGTGGCACGGTGGAAGGCACCGTGCGCGATGCGCAGACGGGTGACCCATTGCCTGGCGCGAACGTCATGATCCTGAAGACCAGTCTCGGTGCGTCGACCGACATGGATGGGAGGTTCACCATCCGGAATGTGCCGGTCGGTGCGCATAGTCTCCGGGCTGCCTATGTGGGATATCTCCAGAAGGTGGTGACGATCCAGGTGAAAGAGGATGCGACCATCCGGCAGGACTTCAAGCTGTCTGCCGTTGGTGTCGAGGGTCAGGAAGTGGTCGTCACAGCCCAGGCGGCAGGCCAGAAGGAAGCGATCAACCAGCAGCTCTCGGCCATGCCGATCATGAACGTCGTGTCGGCCGCGCGGATCCAGGAGCTTCCCGACGTGAATGCCGCAGAATCGGTCGGCAGGCTTCCCGGTGTGTCGTTGATCAGGACGGGTGGCGAGGGGGCACAGGTGGTCATCCGCGGCCTCTCGCCGCAATACAATCAGATCACGATCGATGGCGTCGAACTCTCCAGCAATGTCACGTCGCGCAACAACATCGTGTCCGCGGATGCCAATCAGGGGGAGGCGGCGATCGGTCTCCTGGGCGACCGCGGGATGGACCTCAGCATGATCTCGTCCAGTATGCTCGGCGGGATCGAGGTCATCAAAGCGATCACTCCTGATATGGATGCCACGGTGCTCGGCGGAGTCGTGAACTTTGACATGCGCAAAGCGGTCAAGGGCGTCGCCAGCGATGACCGGCCGTGGTGGCTGCCGCGGACGGAGATCAGTGTGCAGGGCGGGTACAACGACCTGCGTCGGACCGCCAATGATTACAAACTGACCGGATCGCTCGAGAGGCGGTTCCTCGATGAGAGTCTCGGGTTCTTCCTGCAGGCGACAGCGGAGCGCCGCAATCTGAGTGCCCATTCGCTGTCGGCGAATTTCAACCTCACCGACAAGACCCATGGCGATGCGGGGATCCCGGACCTTACGCAGATGAATCTCGATGACATCCAGCGCCGGAGGGAGCGTATCGGTGGCACCTTCGTTGTGGACTATCAGCACGGGACGGGTGAGATCGGGTTCCTGAATTCTGTGAGTCGGAGCAGGACCTACGGGATGCGGACCGGGGAGGAACTTCCCTGGCAGCGGAACATGATCTACTATTCCGCGGAGGAGACCCGGAACGAACTCACCAGCGTGACGAACATCCTCAGCATCAAGCAGGAGGTCCCGCTGTTCCGGGTCAAGCTCAAGGTATCCCACACGTATTCCGAGAGCAGGAATCCCGAGGACCTGCTGTTCAGCTTCTGGCAGATGGCCAACGCCGGGTTCGCCAACAAGGGGGACCTGTCGAAGCTCGACCCCCGTGCGCTCGCCATGATGGCGACGCCGGATCCATCGGCCACGATCCTTGCCCGGTTCCGACTCTCCGATGTTCTTTCCAGCGAGCGCACGTTGAACGGTTCCCTTGACCTGGAGACCAGTGTGGGGATCTCGGACATGTTGTCGGGGACCGTGAAGTTCGGAGGGGCGGTGCTGTACCGGACCCGGGAATTCGACCTGAATGCCATTGACGGCGGCAACTACTGGTTGGGAGGAGCGGCCATTGACCACGCCCTCATGCGGTATCCGTCGTATGGCACGAATGGCCGCATCAGCATGCTGCCGTTCCTCGACGAGACCTACACGGGCGGCAGGTTCCTCAAGGGTGAATATCCGCTGCCCTATGCACTCAAGACCGGACCCATGTGGACCATCATGCCCTTCTTCAAGGAGGACATGAATCCTGATGTCTATCAGGGGAACAAACTTGAGTCGGTCTTCAATGATTATGGCGGGAATGAGACCAAGAGCGCTGCGTACGCCATGTTCACGCTGATGATCGGCGAGGACATCAAGATCCTCCCGGGTGTCCGGTATCAGAATCTTTCCACCACGTATCACGCCATGCGGGGCACCGCGGTGCCGGGCGGGATCCAGGGTGGCGACACGAGCGTGACGCAATCTCACGGCTATTTCCTGCCCATGGTGCATCTGCGCTACTCGCCCCTCGAGTGGTTCACGGTCCACGCGGCGTACACCAACACGTTGAACTACCCCGACTACAGCAGCATCACGCCGCGGTACTACGTCGGGGATGCAGCGATCTCCTACAACAACTACCGGATCGAACCCGCGCGGTCGGAGAACCTGGACCTCGTGCTGTCGTTCCACTCCAATGAACTGGGCCTGCTCACGGTGAACGGATTCCTGAAGCGGATCACCGGGCTCATCTTCTTTTCCCGGACGTACATCAGCGACCTCAGTCCGTATCCCGATCTGCCGCAGGGGAAGAAGCAGCTCTTCGAGTTCAACACGTACATCAACAATCCGATGCCGATCGACGTGCAGGGGATCGAGACCGAGTGGCAGACGAACTTCTGGTATCTCCCATCGCCGTTCTCCGGTCTGGTGTTTGTTATCAATTATACCCACATCTTCTCGGACGCAAGCTACCCGAGGAGCGAAGTGAATGTGAGCTACGACGATGACGGGAATTCCACGGTCACGGTGCGCGACACGTCGTACACCACGCGGTTGCTGAACCAGCCCAACGACATTCTGAACCTTTCCCTCGGGTACGACTACATGGGATTTTCGGCGCGACTGTCGATGCTCTATCAGGACAATATCTTCAAGCGGCCCGATTTTTGGGTGCAGAACCGGGTGAATTCCGCGAGCGCTACCCGGTGGGATCTTGCGGTGAAGCAGGAACTCCCCTGGTATGGGATCCAGCTCTTCCTGTCGCTGAGCAATCTTACCGGCATCATGGACACCGACATCAACCAGAGGACCGCACTTCCCAGCAATGTGCAGTATTATGGCATGATGGGGGACCTCGGGATCAGGATCCGGCTGTGACGATGTGTCTTCCGCGGTCATCCACGGGCGAAGCCCGGTGCTGTCGGCCGGTGGGTCTGCCGATCACCCGTGTGCATTGAATCTGTCGATTCCCCTCCGTACTTTCGGAGAAACGAGCGGAGCGCGCGGTGATCTTCAGGGATGAGGTATCATGACCGGGTCCGAGCAACGCTCCATTCTCCTGGTGGAGGATGAGGCAATCATAGCACTCACGGAAGCCACGGCACTCCGCAGGTTCGGGTATGCCGTCCGTGTCGTCCACTCGGGGAATGATGCGATCCGTGCGGCGTTGGGGAGCGAACGGGTCGATCTGGTTCTCATGGACATCGATCTGGGAAAAGGGATCAGCGGACCAGAGGCTGCGGTGCGCATCCTGGAGACGAAGAGTGTGCCCATCGTCTTCCTGACCTCCCACCAGGAAGAGGAGACCGTGGCGAAGGTCCGCGGGATCACCCGCTACGGCTATGTGATCAAGGACTCCGGAGATTTCGTCCTCCGTTCCTCGATCGAGATGGCGTTCGAATTGTTCTCCGCCCATGAGAGGTTGACCGCGGAGCTCGGAGAACGGAACCGTGTCCAGACCGAACTCTCCGCAACGCAGCGGATCACCGACGACATCATCAATGCGATCCCGGCGCGTGTGTTCTGGAAGAGCCGGGACCTGATCTATCTGGGCTGCAATACGTTGTTTGCGCGCGACGCCGGATTCACGTCGCCCGCCGAGATCATCGGGAAGGATGATCATGCGATGGGGTGGCGTGATCAGGCGGAGCAATATCGCGCCGATGACCGGCATGTGATCGAAAGCCGGCAGCCAAAACTCCTGATCGAAGAGCCCCAGACGACGCCGGACGGCGGGACCATCACACTGCTCACGAGCAAGATCCCGCTGCGGCGAGCGGATGGCGAGGTGATAGGGATCCTGGGCATCTATCTTGACATCACGGCCCGGAAGAGGACCGAGGAAGAAGTGGACATCCTCTCGCATCTGACCGATGACCATCCGGACCCGGTGATGCGGATCGGCAACGATGGCATGGTGCTCTATGCCAACCGGGCGAGCCAACCTGTTCTGGCGACATGGGGGTGCGGGCGTGGTGAACGGATCCCGTTCGAATGGCAGGAGGTGATCACCGCAGCGTTCCAACGCCGGGCATCCACCAGGAGGGAACTACGGTGCCAGGAGCGGCAGTACTCCCTCCTGGTGATCCCGGTCAGAGAGTGTTCGTGGGTGAGCATCTACGGCCGCGATATCACCGAGAACAAGAGGAGCAAAGCCGTGATCGAGCGGCGGATCCTCACGCTGACCCGTCCCGGAGAGGATGGCGACGTCACGTTCGCGGATCTGTTCGATCCCGACGAGATCCAGCGCATCCAGGATGAGTTCTCCGATGCGACAGGCGTCGCCTCCATTATCACCCATGTCGATGGCACCCCTCTCACCGCGCCGAGCAATTTCACCGCCCTCTGCAGCGATATCATCCGGAAGACCGAACGCGGATGCCTGAATTGCTTCCGCTCGGATGCCGCGATCGGCCGGTACCATCCGGCCGGCCCTGTGGTCCAACAATGTCTCAGTGGCGGCTTGTGGGATGCCGGTGCCAGTATCACGGTGGGCCACCGGCACATTGCGAACTGGCTGATCGGTCAGGTGCGCGATGAGACGCAGTCGGATGAGAATATGCGGTCCTATGCGCGCGAGATCGGTGCTGATGAGGAACGGTTCATCGAGGCCTTCCATCAGGTTCCGGCGATGTCGCGTGCGCAGTTCGAACGGATCGCCACGATGCTGTTCTCGCTCGCGGGACAGTTATCGCGTGCCGCCTACCAGAACATCCAGCAGGCCAGATCGCTCACGGAACAGGAAAAGGCGCAGGACCGGATCACGCACCTTCTCCGTGAAAAGGAACTGCTGCTCAAAGAAGTGCATCATCGCATCAAGAACAACATGAGCACGGTGATGAGCCTGCTGTCGCTCCAGGCACAGAGCATGGACGATCCCGCGCTCGCCGGAGCTCTCGGTGATGCCCGCCGCCGCATCCAGAGCATGATGCTCCTGTACGAGAAGCTCTATCGGTCCGATGGCTTCCGCGACCTCCCGGTCTCCGCCTATCTCCAGGCGCTCATCAAGGAGATCTTTGCCGGGTTCCCGAACAAGGATCGTGTGACGCTGGAGACGGACATCCAGGAATTTGCCATGGAAACGAAGCAGCTGTCGGCGGTGGGACTCATCGTCAATGAGTTGCTCTCGAACGCGATGAAGTATGCCTTTGCCGGGCGGGGGAGGGGTGTGATCCACATCTCCGCGGCAGTGCAGGGGACACGGACACGTTTCGTGGTGCGCGATGACGGGGTGGGGATACCGGTCGACTTCGACCTGCAATCGTCGCCCGGGTTCGGCCTGAGGCTGGTGGACATGCTCACCCAGCAGATCGAGGGCACCCTCATGATCGAGCGTGGTGCCGGGACCGCATTCATCCTCGAGTGCAATGCCGGATGATCTCAGCTGTCGCCCGCACGCGGTGATGGCGGTGTGACCGCCGGGATCCTGCGGGCGAGGGCGAACTCGACGATCGTACGGAGCGTCGCGCCGAAACTCATCCCCGCCTTCTCGGCCGATTCCATGAACGACACCCCTTCCGTCAGATCCGGATTGGGGTTGATCTCCAGAACCGAGACGTGGTTCTTCTTGTCCAGACGGATGTCCAACCGGGCATAGTCGCGGCATCCGGTCACCTGGAACGCGCGGATCGCGATGTCCTCCACCCTCCGGACGACTCGCTGGCTCAGGCGTGCCGGACAGACCGTGTGGATGCGGTGGTATTCTTCATGCAGCGGATTCCACTTTGCATCGTAGCTGATGATGCGCGGGCTGTCCGGCGGCAGTTCGGAAAAATCGAACTCGATGATCGGAAGCACCCGGGGGGGAGTGTTCCCGATGACGGAGACGTGCAGTTCCTTCCCTTCGATGTACTCTTCGACCAGGATGGGCGGAGTGAACTCCGCGAAGATCCGTTCCAGCTGGCCCGTCAGGGACACGTAATCATGGACCACGGAGTCTTTTGTGACGCCTGCGCTGGCGTCCTCCCGTGCCGGCTTCACCATGAGAGGATAATGGAGGCCGTGGCGGCGCGGGATCGTGGGCTTGTGCAGAAGCCTGAACCGGGGCGTCGGGATGCCATGAGCGAGGAGGACCTGTTTGGCCAGGGCCTTCCGGTTGCACAGCGCAAGGGCGAACGGGCCGGCGCCGGTATACGGGATCTGAAAGAGGTCGTACAGTCCGGCCACGGACCCCTCCAGCCCTTGCCTGTCGTGAAAGGATTCCACCAGGTTGAAGACAACGTCCGGCCGCCGCCGGAGGGCGTTCTGGAGGATGCGGAGGTCGTCCTTGACGTTCACGACCCGCACCTGAAACCCCTCATTCTCCAGCGCGTGGGCGATGGCGCCGATCTCGTCCTGCACGGTGGCCACATGGATGGGATAGGAGGGCGTGAACCCCAGGCTGGCAGGATCGACGTCCTTCAGGGCTTCATATTCGTCGCTTCCTACCTGGTTGTACAGTACCAGGACGTCGGGTCGTGGCTGTCGGGAGGGCATGCCTCGGTCTCCTTCTTGAATAATAAAGCGAGTTCGGGGGGCAAAGACAACCCCTTCCGTTGCGTCTTGTGCGAAGTTTGCCTAGCTTGCACGGGCTCACGATCGATCACATACGGTGCACTTGTTCCATGGGTCTCACTCCCCAACCGAACGTCTGGCAATGCGGACCGTTCGCGCTGAAGCACGCGCTCATCACCCTCGGCATCTTCGCCGACGAGGCAACGATCACCCGGATCGCCGGGACGAGTGTCGACAACGGCACGGATGAAAAGCAGCTCGCCCTTGCGGCGCGCTACTATCATTGCGACCTGCCCATGATCCGGCGACACCGTCCCGAGAAGGCGCGCAGTGATCTCCTCTCGTACCTTCGTCGCGGGATCCCGGCCTTGCTGTGCCTGTACAAGTGGAGCCATTGGGTGGCGATCGTGAAGGCGGAACGGGGACAGTTCATCGTGCTCGACAGTGAGGTCAAAGCGGTCCTCGCGATCCTGTCGTGGGGCGAACTCAAGAACAGGTGGGTGTACCATCTGAAGGATGAATACGACCGCGACCATCGCGAACCGGTCTTCGATCTGCACCCGGTCATCCCCCGGAAACGTGTGCCGACCAAAGCGCGGTTCTCCGTGGCACGTGCACGGTATCTGCGGCGGCCGGAACACCGGTCGCTCACGTACCTGTGGGATCAGTATCTCGTCGACCTCATGGCCATCGCCAAACCCCGCACGTCACTCAGTGTGCACGTGATCTCGCTCGGCGAATTCTTCCGGCGGCACGACAAGATGATCCTGGATCAGGTGGATTACTGGCACGGCGACATCGATCGCGCGATGGCAGCGCGTGTGCTGCAGGACCTGCATTTTGTGGCGGATACCTATGGACTCGTGATCCATGAAGAAGATGAAAAGCGTGCGATCGCGGGGATCACGTCGCTCCTGACGCTCTGGGCCGCGGGCCGGTTCGGGAGTTCGGCCGTGTACGATGACTCGGGTGCCTGATGCCGGCGCCACATCCCCCGTCTACACGATCTTGAACGTCAGTGCCTCCGGACGTGACTCATCCTGTTCCGGAAGTGAGATCGTCAGGCCGTCTGTGGTCCGATCGAATGTCAGCGTGCCGCCACCGAGCAGCGACACCTGACGGATCTTCTCCGGCCGCAGGGTGCTGCCGGAGCCAAGAGATCTGATGGTCACCGTGCGTTGCTCCGGCCTCCCGAGACAGATGGCATAGAGCGCATCGCCCTTCGTCGTGAACCGGATATCACGCGCGCCGAACTGCTCGCCACCCTCGTTGAACCCCTGCTCCTTGATGGGCTTCGCCTTCTCCATTGCTGGTCCTTCCCCGAATACCTTCCACGGCCGGGTGCCGTAGATCGCTTCGCCGTTCACCGACATCCATGCGCCCACCGCCTCGACGATCGCTGATTCTTTGCTGTCGATCGTGCCATCACCCCGCACCGGGATGTTGAGAAGCAATACCCCATTCTTGCTGACGATGTCTGCCAGTCCGTGTATGACCTCCGCGGGTGATTTATAGGTATTCTCGTCCACGCGCCGCTGATCGTAATGCCAGCTCCCGATGCACGTATCGGTCTGCCACACGAACGGTTCGATCGCATTGCTGCGGCCCCGCTCGATGTCCCAGACCATGCATTGCCGTTGCTCGGGCGTGAGGACCTTTCCGTTCAGCACCGCCTCGAGCCGCCCGTGGCGCGCGATGCTCCGGTTGTAATGATGGGCGGCGATGCGCAACCCCACATCACTGATCGGCCAGAGGGGGAGGGCGGTGTCGTCAAAGTAGACCAGGTCCGGTTGATACTGGTCGATGAGATCGATCGTCCGGTTGTAGAATTTCTCGCAGTACGCAGCGTTCGGCACCGCAGCACCGTTCCCCCAATCCCAGTGCTTGCCCGTGTCATCGCCGATGCTCAGAGGGTGATCCTGTGCATAGAGGTCCTGGGGGTCGTACCCCTCCCACCATGTTCCTGTTCCATCCTTCTTGCGGAGGGCGCCGTCATACGGGATCCCCTTGAACGGGCCCTCCTTGTCGGCGCGCTGGGCGGTCTCATAGAACAGATGGGCATGCGCAGCATGGACACTGACACCGAACCGGAGCCCGTGAGCCCGGGCGGCGGCGGCCCATCCGCCGACGATATCTTTGCGGGGGCCGAGGTTGACGGAATTCCAGGGTTGGTGCCTGCTGTTGTAGTTGTCGAAGTTGTCGTGATGGTTCGCCATGGCAACGAAGAAGCGCGCGCCCGCTGCCTTATACATGCCCACGAGGTGGTCCGGATCCCAGTGCTCTGCCCTCCATTGATGGATGACGTCCTTGAATCCTGTCTTCGACGGATGACCGTAGTGCGTGGTGTGGTAGAGGTACTGCCTGCTGCCCTCCTCATACATGCCGCGCGCGTACCAATCGCCTGCGCCGGGCTGACACTGTGACCCCCAATGTGCCCAGATGCCGAACTTTGCATCGGCGTACCAGGCCGGCGTCCGGAATTGCTTCAGTGATTCCCATGTTGGATCGAAGTGCTGGTCCGCCGCCACGTCCGGTGCGCGCATGCCTGGAAGAGGATGGCCGGACAGGCGGTCGGCGAGGAGGATGCCGGGGAGTCCGGCAGCGAAGGTCTTGAGAAGGTCTCTGCGTTTCATGGTCTGCGCGTTCGAAGGTGAGTGCGTGGGTTCACACGGTAGTGCCCTGCACCAATAAAGCATGGGAAGGGGTGAAGTGCAAGATGCCCGGGGTGTCGGCCGGGCGGGTGCGCTGTCTCAGGGCACGGGCGGCGCCGGCTATTCCGTTTCCACGACGGTCGTGGCGATGAAGCGGGTGACCGTTGCTCTGATGAGGTCACGCACCTCGCGTGTACGGGTGAGCCGCTCTTCACGGGTGCCGGTGAACGCGGAAGGATCGGGAAATTCCCAGTGGAGGCGGTCGCCTTTGCCCGGAAAGATGGGGCACTTTTCCGCCGCTGCTTCATCGCAGACCGTGATGACGTAGGTGAATTGCCTGCCCCCCCGCTGGAAGCGCGTGACGCTCTTGGGGGTATTGCGGGAGATGTCGATGCCATCCTCCCGCATGACCTCCACGACCAGGGGATTCAGGATGCCCGGTTCGAGGCCCGCACTTTCGGCGCGGAATTTCTCCTCGCCCAAGTGGTTCATGTATGCCTCTGCCATCTGACTGCGTGCGCTGTTATGGACGCAGACGAAAAGTACGCTCGCTCGGTACATGGGAACTTCCTTCGTTGATCGTGCCGGACGCACGGTCCAGGTCCCCCGTGTCTCCCGGCATGCCGTTCGGGAGTCCTGTCACTCGATCATGATCTCATCGATGAACAGCCACGCCTTACCTCCTGCCGCTTTGTGTCCGGGCGGACAGGTACCGATGTTCGTCGCGGTCACTCGCACGTATCGGGCATTCTTCGGAGTGATCGTCGCGGAGAAGGTCCTGGTCGTTACCCCTTCTTTGTCAACCGGGGCGTCGTTCACGACGATCCCCGTTGTCGTGAACGTTGTCCCGTCCATGGAGAGCTCATACGTCACCTTCGTCGGGAAGAAGATCCAGGGATCGATGTCCTGAAGATACCGCGAACCGAGGCGTGTGAGTGTCGTCCGGTCGCCGAGGTCGATGGTCACAACGAGATCCTCGCCTTCGCGTCCCTGCCACATCCCATCCTTGTACTCCGTGCTGCCCAGCCTGCCATCGATCACTCCTTCGGGCCCCTGTCCGGGGTAGCGGCGGTCGATCGGCGTGCCGTAGGTGATCTTCTTGCCGATACCATGGTGGTGGACGAACTCCGGGGTATAGGATGGGACCGATGGGCGGAGAAGCGTTGGCGCCATCCGGACCCTGGCATCGGCTGCCTGGAGCCCGTCACCGGTTGCATGGAGCGTGACCTCCCCGTCCTTTCCGGATGACTGCACGATCACCTGGCACGCGCCATTGAACAGGCTGCGCTGGTAGTGTCCTGTCAGAACCCTGTCGGGTTCGTGACAGCTCGGGTCGCCGTTACCGACCCCGATGATCCGTGCTGGCCCGGAGAGCTCGAAGCGTATGAGGTTTCCTGCATCCGCCACCGGACGGCCCTGCGCGTCCACCGCCGATACGTTCACAACGCACAGATCCTCACCGTCGGCAAGGATCGAGGCGCGGTCGGGGGTGAGAACGATGCGGGCTGCGTCACCGGTCGTGGCGATCGTCGTTGTGATCGTCCGCCCATGCCGGATACCACGTGCCTCGAGCGTGCCGGGAGCGTACGGAACCTGCCATTCAAGGTGCGAGTTCTTCTCCATCGTCTTTGCGCCGAGGCTGGTACCGTTCAGGAACAACTCCACCTTTTCGCAATTGCTCTGACACCACACATCGATCACCTTCCCTTCCTGTCCGCGCCAGTTCCAGTGCGGAGAGATGTGCAGGACATCCTTTCCCGACCACCAGGCCTGATAGTAGTAGAAATTGTTCTTCGGGAACCCGCACACGTCCATGATCCCGAAGTGGGAGTTGATGTTCGGCCAGGTATACGGTGTCGGTTCGCCCCGGTAGTCGAACCCGGTCCAGACGAACGCACCGGCGAGCCACTCCCGTTCATCGAAAAACTTCCACCATGGTTCGGCCAGGGCACCCCAGGAAGGTTTGTTCCGGTCATAATCACAGACGTATCCGCGGATGGTGTCGTTGGCATAGATCCCCCGGGTACACAGCGTGCTGGCCTCTTCGCTCCCGAGCAGGATCTGGTCCGGATGGTCCCTGCGGTACCGGTCGATGTCGCTGATGTTCATGTAGTTGAAGCCACGTACCGGGGCGACGCTGTTGATCCCCTCGAACTTGTTCCCATTGTTCGCGGCGTATGTCCAGAGTCGCGTCGGGTCGAGTTGCTGCAGACGTGCAGCCAGCGACTGTGCGATGCGCCGGCCGACATCGGTGTTGTGGATGCGATACTCCTCGTTTCCGATCGACCAGATGATGACGGACGGATGGTTCCGGTCGCGGAGGATGAGCTTCTCGAACTGCGCCATCAGTTCGGGAGAGCTGCCCATGAGCCGGTTCTCATCCATGACCAGCATCCCGAGACGGTCACACGCATCGAGCAGTTCCCGCGTCGGTGGATTGTGGCTGGTGCGATAGGCGTTGCAGCCCATCTCCTTCAGGCGTTCGATGCGGTAGTACTGCAGGCGGTCGGGGAGCGCAGATCCAACACCGGCATGGTCCTGATGGCAGCACACCCCCTTCAGCTTGACATGGATGCCATTCAAGAAGAAGCCCTTGTCCTTGTCGAAGGTGACCGTGCGGATCCCGAATGTCGTCACGACGCTGTCCAGGGTTGTGCCGCAGGCGCGCAGGATCGAGCGCACGCTGTACAGGGTGGGGGACTCCAGCGACCAGAGACGCGGGTTCGCGACCCGGAGGGACTGGGAGAGCGAGTGATCCCGCATCTGCGGTACCGCAACGTTCTTTGTCACCGTCGTGGCAACGGTGGTGCCGTGGTCATCAACGACCGCGGTCATCACATCGCACAGGGCCGGAGCATCCGTGGTGTTGGAGAGCGCGGTGGTCACTCCGACGTCGGCAGAGCCCGTGCCGACGGTCGTGGTCACGAACACGCCGTAGTGCGGTATGTGGACGGGTCCGTACTTCAGCATCCAGACGTGACGGTAGATGCCGGCCCCCTCGTAGAACCATCCCTCTCCTTCGGTGGCATCGACCCGGACGGTGACCACATTCCTCTCACCGTAGCGGAGGTAGTCCGTGACATCAAAACTGAACTCTTCATAGCCGCTGAGGTTCGACCCGATGTAGTGCCCGTTCACCCACACGCGGGAATCGCGAAACACTCCGTCGAATGTGAGCACGATCCGCCGCCCTTCATCGGAGGCCGGCACCGCAAAGGCGCGGCGATACCATCCGATCGAGGTGCGGGGATACTGACGGCCGATCGGTTTGTAGCCATGGCTCATCAGATTGTCATCCTTTGCAAAGACCGGTGCGAGTTCCACGGCCCAGTCGTGCGGGAGGTCCAGGACGCGCCATGCGGTATCATCGAATCCGGGGTCCGCGGGACCAAAGGAATCACCTGCTTTTGCGAACGGGGCACCGGAGCCATACCCGAAATCGTCGTCCTTCGAGGCGGCACTGCCCAGGGCGAATTTCCATCCGCGGTCGAAGAGGAGTCTCTCCCGGACCGGCGGGTCCGCAGGGCCGGGCTGCTCCCGGATGGTGCCGTCCGGTGTTCCGGCGGCTGACGCGTGGAGGAGCGCGGTCTGGAGCAGGAGTGTTGATATCAGGGCGAGTGCGAATCGTGACATGCAGGTTCCTTCCGGGTGCAGGAGAAGACGTACCACGAATGAAAGCAATGTATCACATTCTTCTGGAAAGGACAAACCCCGCGGGGGGGGGTGTGGAGGGGGCCGACGGTCCCGTCCGTGCATGTTGATTTCTCGGATGCAACTCCGTATACTCTGAGCACGCTCCGTTACTCCTGTACGGTCCGGCGCTCGCCGGCCGCGGCTCCCAAGCGAATACACGCCAGTCACGACAAAGGTCCGACGATGACGCACCTTGGCATCCTGAGCATCCTTCCCCCCGTCCTTGCGCTTGTTCTGGCCCTCTGGAAAAAGAAGATCATTCCCGCCCTTCTGGTCGGCGGTCTGGCGGCGACGTTCCTCCTGTCCGTTGCGAAGGGTGCGTTCGTGGTGGAGTATCTGGAACGGGTGATCACGGTCACCGGTGACCGTGCCAATCTGCAGCTGATCCTGTTCGGGATCTTCGTCGGCGGACTCATCAAGCTGATGGAGACGTCGGGTGGCTTCAAGGGGATGATCCGTCTTCTGGAATCCCTGAACATCCGCAGCAGGCGGCCGGTCTTTCTCCTGACATGGGCGATCGGGTTGCTCATGATCCTGGAGAACTACTCGAATATCATGGTCAATGGGACGACGGTCGGGAGTCTGTACGACCGGCTCGGGATCCCGCGCGCGAAGCTCGCGTACTTCCTTCACAGCATCAGCATCAACTGGGTCGCCACCATCGTGTTCAACAGCTGGGGAGCGTTCTACATGACGCTCCTTGTCGCCCAGGGCATCAGCGACCCGTTCGGTGTGGTCGTCAGTGCGATGACCATGAACTTCTATTGTATCGTCAGTCTCATCGTCATCATCTTCACGATGACCTTCGGCTGGAACATCGGTGCGATGAAGAAGTACGTCGCCGCGGTGAAGGAGAAAGACGTCATGGACGATGTGGCGGCGGACCATGGGACGGGTGACCCGGCGCTGGCCGGAGGGACACCGGCGATGAGCCTTCTGGTGATCGTGCCGGTGCTGGTGCTCGTGGCCACAATGCTGATCGCGCTGTTCGTGACCGGCGGGGGGTCGATGCTCAAAGGGGATGGCACGGCGTCGGTCTTCTACGCGGTCCTTGCTTCCATTGCAGCGCTCGCGCTCATGATCCAGTTCCGCCCGGCCGCGGAGCGGCCACCGATCGAGAAATCGGTCTACACCGGATTCGGCGATTTCATGGAAGTCGGGATCCTGCTGGCGCTCGCGCTGGCGCTTGGTTCCCTGTGCAAGGAAATGGGAACGGGCCACTACATCGCCGGCCTTGCGTCCGGCAATGTTCCTCCGTTCCTCATGCCCCTGATCTTCTTCTTCGTCAGCTGTCTGATCTCGTTCGCGACCGGGACCTCGTACGGGACATTCAGTATCATGGTCCCGCTGGCCGTTCCGGTCTCCCAGGCGATGGGGGTGCCCCTTCCCCTGATGTTCGCTGCATGCATCTCCGGCGGCGTGTTCGGCGACAATACCTCTCCGTTCTCTGATACCTCCGTGGTCACCGCGATCTCCGCGAAGACCAGCGTGATCGAGCATGTCGAAGCCCAGCTCCCGTATGCGCTGGTTTCCGCGAGTATCGCGGCCGTGCTGTTCGTCGTTGCCGGATTGCTTGCCTGATCGTGATTTCCGGGGCCCGGCGGGTTGCTTTTCTGCATGATATGCCGGACATTATCATGCTGCCCCCAGAGAATTCCCCTCTCTCCCGGCATGCATGGTGGGGTCCCCGGTTGTTCCTCCTGACTCCGTGGCGGCGCGTGACAAGTGAGGAGGAGTATCACGTTACAAGGATCGTCTGCAATGAATGTGTTCCGGTGTCCGCTGCTGTGTCTCGTCGTTCTCGTGTGTTGCTCATCCCTTGCCATCCCTGCTGAACCCACTGTCACGTTGAGCGGTACGATCAAGGATGCACATACCGGTGATCCCCTTCCCGGGGCGAATGTCCTCCTCACCGGAACGGGATCGGGCGCATCCACCGATGTGAATGGACGGTTCACCATCCGGGGGATCGCCCCCGGGGAACATCCGGTGAAGATCAGTTTCGTCGGGTACCAAACGCTTGCATCGACGGTCACGATCGGCGCCGCCGCGACCGGTACGATCACCCGGGACTTCCGGCTCGTGCCGATCACCATCGAAGGGGAGACGATCGTTGTCACCGGGCAGGCGGTCGGACAGAATGCGGCGATCGCCCAGCAGTTGGTGGCATTACCTGTCATGAATGTGGTGTCCGCGGCGAAGATCCTGGAGCTGCCGGACATGACCGTGGCCGATGTCGTCGGACGGCTTCCGGGTGTGGCCCTGATACGGGTGGGCGGCGAGGGGAGTCAGGTCATCATCCGCGGGATGGCGCCACAGTACAACCAGGTCACCATCGAGGGGGTCGAGTTGCCGAGCGATATCCCGTCGAGCAACAACATCACCAGTGTGGATGCCGCATCGGGTACCCTCACGCGCCTGGGCGACAGGGCCGAGGACCTGAGCATGATCTCCTCCACCATGATCGGCGGGATCGAGGTGGTCAAAGCGATCACGCCCGACATGGATGCGGCGCTGATCGGGGGGACGATCAACTTCACGCTCCGGCGGGCCGCGCGATCCACGGAGGCCGCACCCCGGAACACGTCCTGGATCCCTTCGCTCGAACTCCGCACCGAAGGCGGCTACAACGGCCTGAAGAACACCCGGAATGACTACCGGCTCTCCGCGTCGCTCGAGAACAGGTTCCTGGATGAGGCGCTCGGAATATTCCTGCTGGGGTCGATCGAACGGCGCAACCTGAGCGACAATACGATGACGGCATCGCTCGCGCTGTACAACAAAGCCGCGGACTACAGCGGGTTGCCGGTGGTCGGGGGGATCGTGGTCAACGACAATTTCCGCACGCGCGAACGTCAAGGGGTGACCGCCGTCCTGGACTATCAGCATGAGGACGGAGCCATCGGTCTGATCAGTTTCTACAATTCCGGGCTGACCCGTACATCGAACCGGAACATCACCCTTCCCGGTTCCAGCAGCACGGTCTACCTCGGTGCCGGGTACAGCGAGAACACCATCAATGTCCTGAGCAACGTGCTCACGGTGAAGCAGGAGCTTCCGTGGTTCCACGCCGATCTCAAGCTCTCCTATGGCCGCTCGGAGAACCTGGACCCGCGCGCACTGAGTTTCCAGTTCCGGCAGGGACAGGCGCTTGCCCGGCCGGCGGACTATCTGTACCTCGATCCCCAGGTCACGATGCGCGCGCTCAAGGTGGATCCCTCACGCGCGGGATATTCCGGACTCACCATGCGCGGGACCACGACGCGGGAGCGGTTGCTCGCCGGCTATCTTGATCTCCAGCGTGAGTTCACGCTCACCGGGGGGATCAGTGGATCAGTGAAGATCGGCGGGATGCTCCAACGTCGTGAGCACGGCTATGAGTATGTGAGTGGTACGGGAGCGGGCGATGTGCAGGCCCTTCTCCGCGTGCTGGCGACGAATGGCACGTTTCCGCGGAATCTTTCCGCCAAGGTGATGTATGATCCCGCGTACACGGTAGGGCGATTTCTGGATGGCGAGTTCCCGGCGCCGTACGCCGTGAACGTTGACCTGCTCACCGCACTGGCGCCGGCCGACGGGAGCGGGATCACGCGTGATGCGCTCTCGTCGACGCTCAACAACTATGACGGCTTCGAGACGAAGAGTGCCGGGTATGCCATGGCGACACTCGCACTCGGCGACGAGATCTCGATCGTCCCCGGCATCCGGTATCAGAACCTGACAACGCATTACACGGGATACCGCGGGATGGAGGTCTTCCGCGGGGTGCAGGGAAAGGACACCACGGTGTCCGTCCCGCACGGCCGCTGGCTCCCGATGGTCCACGTGCGCTACCAGCCCACCGACTGGCTGCAGATGCGCGTGGCCTATACCAACACGCTCGTGTATTCCGACTACAGCACGCTCTCCCCGCGGTACATGATCACCCTGGCCGGCGTCATCACCTACAACAATTTCGCCATCAAGCCGATGACGTCCGAGAATCTCGATGTTGTGGTGGCGCTGCACAGCAATGAGATCGGGCTGCTTTCGGTGAACGGATTCCGCAAGAAGATCAGCGGACTGGTGTTCTTCTCCTCGCGGTTCCTCAGCAACCTGCGCGAGTTCCCCGACCTGCCGCAGTATACCGGGCCCCTGTATCAGATGAACACGTACATCAACAGCACGATCCCGGTGGACCTGTACGGCGTCGAGACCGAATGGCAGACCAACTTCTGGTATCTGCCGGGACTGTTGTCGGGCCTGTCGCTGAATGTGAACTACACGCACATCTTTTCCGAGGCGAAGTACCCCAAGGCCATCATGCAGTGGCAGTACGATGAAGACGGCAATGCGACGCGCATGATCGCGGATACGTTCTATACGGCACGTCTCCTCAATCAACCGAACGATGTCCTGAACCTCATGATCGGATACGACCACGAGGGATTCTCCGCCCGTGTGTCATTCCTGTTCCAGGACAACATCTTCCGCAACCCGGATTTCTGGCCGCAGCTCCGGACCATGTCGGCCCGGTATGGACGCTGGGACATTTCGGTCAAGCAGGAACTGCCGTGGGCAGGGCTGCAGGTCTATGCGAATGTGAACAACCTCAATGCCGAGCATGACGTGACGAACAATACGAGCCGGTCGTTCCCCGTGGCGATCGATCAGTATGGGCTCTCCGCCATGGCCGGTGTCCGTCTGCGGCTGTAGTAGCCGTGCCCCGGACGGGGCATGGACGATCGGCACCGGTACCCGTGGGTGGATGTTCCCGGTCACCGGTGTGATGGCGATGAATCAGGAGCAAGCGAAACGGCATGTGCTATTCGGCAGAAGCAAGTTTCATCGGCGGTGCAGCGATCTCGGCGATAGGGGCCGTGACGGTGAGGGAGGTCCGGCGGCCCTCGCAGATCGCCTTTGCAAGCATTCCACTGCTGTTCGGACTCCAGCAGATCACCGAGGGATTTCTCTGGCTGGCGTTGACGGATCCCGGGTATGCGCACCTCGAACGGGCCGGTACCTTCGGGTTCCTCCTCATGGCCCGTGTCGTCTGGCCAACGATGCTCCCGCTCGCCGTGCTGCTGATGGAGGAAGGGGGCGGGAACAGGCGGTTGCACACCGCGCTGCTCGGCATGGGTCTCTCGGTCTCCCTGTATTACACGTGGTGCCTGCTGTTCCTGCATGTCGTTCCGGATATTCAGGGGCATCACGTCCGGTACCTCAGCGACTTCCCCGAAGCGCTGGCTATTCCCGTCTTCATTGTCTACTTCATCACTGTGATCACGCCGCTGTTCATTGCGAAGAATTCACGCCTCCGCGTCATGGGCGTCCTCATGTTCCTGTCCTGTCTGGTCACCGCTGTCGCGTTCTTCCAGTACCTGACGTCGGTCTGGTGTTTCTTCGCTGCGATCATCAGTGTCATTGTCTACTGGATACTGAGGGAGCCGGTGCCCGGGCCTGACCCCGCCCTGGCCCCCGAACGGTGAACTGCAGGCCGGTCGCCTCTCCCAGGCTCCACAGGGCCCCCGGATGAACTCTGTTGGAACGGGTGGAATGGGCATTCCCCGGGGTATTGATGCGGCTCCGGAGAACGGAACTCCCCACCCTGCCCCATGGTTACAAGAGGACATCAGTCTTCCGTCCACCCAACCAAAGGACCGTAATGTTCTGGATGTATGCCGGCTTCACCGGGTTGATCCTCATCCTGCTGGCGCTTGACCTTGGTGTCTTCAACAGGAAGGCGCATGTTGTCTCGGTGAGGGAGGCCCTCGGCTGGTCCGCGTTCTGGATCGCCCTCGGTCTCTCGTTCGCCGTCTTCATCTACGTTGGCTACGAGAACCACTGGATGGGGCTCGGTCTCTCCCCTGACCTGATGGGTGGGGCGTCGCGCAGTGTGGCGGGGGTGGGGGAGGTATACAACGATGGTCCGTCGGCGACGATGAAGTATCTGACCGGCTATATCGTCGAAAAATCCCTCTCCGTGGACAACATCTTCGTCATCAGCATGATCTTTTCGTTCCTGGCGGTGCCGCCGATCTATCAGCACCGGGTGCTGTTCTGGGGGATCATCGGGGCGCTGGTGATGCGCGGGGTGATGATCGCGGTGGGTGCCGCCATGATCGCGGAGTTCACGTGGGTCATCTATGTGTTCGGCGTCTTCCTCGTCATCACCGGTCTCAAGATGCTCGTCTTGAAGGGAGGGAACGAGGATCCGCATTCCAGCATCATCGTGCGCATCACGCGGCGCCTGTTCCCGATCACACAACGCTATCATGGCCAGCATTTCTTCGTCCGCGCTGGTTCCGCGTGGTCGCTGGAACCGTCGCAACCCGGCGAGGAACCGCAGCGGGATGAGGTAGTGGCAACCGCACCGGCCGGCAAGTTCCTGGCGACACCGTTGTTCCTTGCGCTGGTGATGGTCGAGTTCACCGACCTGATCTTCGCCGTGGACTCGATCCCGGCGATCTTTGCGATCACGGCGGACCCATTCCTGGTCTTCACCTCCAATGTGTTCGCGATCCTCGGATTGCGGAGCCTGTACTTTGCCCTCGCGGGTATGATCGAGAAGTTCAGGTACCTGAAGGTGTCACTCGCGCTCGTGCTGGTCCTTGTCGGAGTGAAGATGCTGACGCATGGCTGGCTGAAGGAACTGCTCGGTGCTCACTTCAATCTGTACGTCCTCGGGATGGTGCTTGCCATCCTCGGGGCAGGGGTGGTCGCATCACTGATGATAGCAAAGTCGAAAGAAGCCGCTGTGTAGTATGTGACCGGGGCGGGCGATCGCGGTCCCGCCCCGGGTCCTATTCTCCCTGGAGCGACCGGCGGATCAGATGGTTGTAGCCATCATCCCGTGCCGGCTCATCGTCGTGGATCCCCCTGCCCACATGTCCCTGGATGAAGAAGAGATTCGCGACGATCTGGATCGTCGCGATCGCGACGATGGAAGCCGTTTGCCATTGTCGGGGGAAGGGGAGTGAGCGGATGGCGATCGCCATGCCAATGGCGACAGGGGGAAGTGCCATGATCGCGTAGTAGCGGAATGCATGCTGAACGAGGATGACCGGGGGCAGGAGCATCAGGAGTGTCCAGATCAACAGGAACACCCCGATCGCCGGTCTGCGAATGCACGTCCATCCCATCAGGGCGATGATCGCCAGGAAGCCGAACGGTACCGGGATCAGCCAGGTGACATAGAGCCCGATGTTCTTCAGAATGTGCCCACCGAGCAGGCCCCAGGCATAGGGGTGGTCGTCTGTGATCGCGAGCGGATGGGTGCCCATGCTTTTCATGATGATCCAGGCGATCAGGACCAGAGCGTGCGGCCACATCTGCAGGATCGCTTTCCTGCCCTGTCCGTGTACCATGATCCAGAATGCAAGGACGACCACGATGGGGGCCGCGCTCTCCTTGAACCCGAGTGCGATGGCGAACCAGAGTGCGGAGAGCCACGTCTGACCACGCATGATCATGAGCAGACACAGGAGCGAGAAGAGCGTGGCCCCATTGTCGAAGACCCCGACCATCCACATCTGCGCATCCAGGTGAAGATGTGCAGCGGCTGCATACAGGAATGCCGCGCCCCACGCGATCACGTCATCCCGGGTCAGTGCGGCGGCCACGCGCCGGACGACAAGAGCCGTGATGTAGAGCATGATGATGGCGAGGAGATGGAACCCTGCCGTGTTCATGCCGAAGACGGCGTAGACGGTGTGACAATACAAGGTCCCCATGGGACGATAGAAGGTCGTGCCGACGGGAGAGAGGTCCGGTACGCGTGATGCGGAAATGCTCCGGATCATCACGAGATCGTCGTGCACATACCCGTACCGGGCGAGCGGGAGGTAGAGACCACCGACCGTCAGGGCAAGGAGAACCGCGGGAAGGAACCGTTTCACAGTAGGCATCCTCTTCTGCACGTCGATACAACATACGAAAGGGACTGTGAATTGCAAGACGGGGACGCCGTGCGACACGGGTCCGTGTTCGGCGGGGAGTGGGTTTGCTGATCTCTGGCACCATGACCGCCGGACAAACGACCGGCGGGGCATTGATGCACCCCGCCGGCCTGTCACACTGCCGTCCCACCCAATCTACCGCTGCTTCTGCTGCTGGTAGTTCTCGTACTGGATCGCCTTCTTTGCCCGACGGGCATCCTGGCTCCCGCTCCGCAGCGTGTCGGTGTAGTTGCGGAGCCGTTGCACCTGTTCCCGGATCGCGTCAGACCCCGGACCGGGTGCTGCGGCGGCGGGGGATGACATCAACGCCTGTCCCGCACCCGCCAGTGTCCGCGTTGCCTCTTCACGGTCACCCTTGTCCAGCGATTCCATCGCCCGGTGGACATCGCGCGTCGACACCGCCACATCCGCGCGTGCCTGTTCCGACATATCACGCTGACGTTCGATCGCCGCGACATCGGCTTCATAGCGGACCCCGCTTTCGAACGATCCAAGGTCGCCCGCCGCGGAAGGAGAATGTGATGTCAGTTTGCCGTTCGCCACGGTCAACGAACCGGTGCCCGGGGGGACGTCCAGTTCGAGCGTGATATCGCGCGTCTCCTCACCATACAGGTCGCCGACCGGGATCGACACTGTCCGTCCGGAGGTGCTATGCGTGTACCCGATGGCATCGAGCAACCGCACGCCCCGGCCGAGCTCGATCTCGATCGTCACGTTCTGCGCCATTACATCGCCGAGCCGGTCGAACTCCTTGCGGAGGACCGACGCCAGGTTGCGCGAGCTCTCGAGGAAGTAGTAATTGCCTCCACCGTTCTCCGAAAGGCCGACCATCAGGTTCTCGTTGTAGTCGAGTCCGACGCCGATGGTGGAAAGGGAGATCGCACGGTCCCGTTGCTTGCGCGCGATACCGGCAAGGCGCTCCGGATCCGTGATTCCCTGGTTCGCAAGTCCATCGGACAGCAGGATCACGCGGTTGACGTATTCGCGGCCGGTATTCTTCTGGACCTGATGGAACCCTTCCAGCATCCCCCCGCCGAGGTTCGTCCATCCGCGCGGTGCGATCTCGTCGATAAGCGACCGGATTCCCTCCTTGTTGCTGCCGACCCTCGCGGCCGGGCGGAGCACGTCCACCACATCGTCATAGATGACCAGGGAGAAGATATCATCGTGATGCAGCTGATCGACGAGAGCACGAAGGGCGGCCTTTGCGTGCTCGATCTTGGATTCCTCGGACATCGACCCGCTCCGGTCCAGAACGACGCTCAGGTTTATGGGCTTCCGGGATTCCCGGTGGTACCGGGGCGTGTTCACGGCGAGGCGCAGATAGACCTTCCCGCCGGCGGTGGAGACCGCGGGGCAGGTGAGGTGCCCGGAGAGCGTGACCTTCTCCGTTTGCGGGACCGCGCAACCGGCCGATCGGGCTGTGACGAAGAGAGCGAGGATTATCGCGGCAAGGGTCTTCATAGTGTACCTCCACAGGTTGATCCGTGATGGATTGGGTGACGGTGACCTTCTGGAGGTTGATGTCCCCAACGCGGAAAAGGTGAACGGCCTGTGGGTCCATTTCCGGTCGCCGGGGAGATTCTTTTCAACACCGTGGTATCAAGGGAGGAAGGAACATCGCACACGGGTGTGGGGACATCGGGGGTCAGCTCCGCGCACGGGCGCGGTTCGGACGATACCTGGATTTGCTCGAGGGACGGGGGGTATGTCGATCCTTCGGGACTTGCGGGACAGCGAGGCCACCCGTTCAGTGAAGCGAGTGGCACCATTGCGGACGGACCTGCCGGAACGGGCATATCGGCGTCGTCCGTCCGGTTTCCCTGTTACCGCAGGTGGTACACCTCTTCCATATCCGACCAGATCTTTCCTTGTGCCGCGGCCTCCGGGAGCGGCGCCTGGCATGGGTCGGTTTCCTTCCACCAGCGCTGCGTCTCAGGATCAGCGGCCATCATCTTCATATCCGCGGTCCAGTCATCCCCCGTGTACTCCAGACATGAGAAGAGGTACAGCTTCCCTTCGATCTCTCTGAGATGGATGGAATAATTCTGGATGTGGCTTTCCTTGAGGCGACGATTGACCGAGGGCCACGGGTTGGCATGAAGTTGCTTGTAGTATGCGGCCTTCTCCGGTTTCAACCCGGTGACCCATGCGAAGCGTTTGGGCGCAGGGGGTTCCGCCGAACAGCCGGCCAGCATGACCGCGAGGAGGAGTGCGATGCAGGTTCTCATGGGGCACCGTCGGTGTGAGTGAGAAATGAGTGATGGGCGATCGTCCGACCGCATGATCATTGGAAGACGATGTACAGAATGATGAACGCCGCGAGTACGAGTCCGGAAAGGATCCGGTAATTGCCAAGGGCATGGCCGTGGGCTTCGCCCCGCAACGGCTCGCGCCAATCCTCCCAGACAAGCTGTCGCGCCCCGGCCTTCAGCGGCTCGGGCTTGAAGAGAGAAACCGTCACCATGATGCCGCAGCAGACCACGAGGAGATAGAACGCGAGCAGCATGAAGTCATGGATGACGTTGTGCGTGAACCAGGCGAAGGCACCGGCCAGCATGGGGCTGCCTCCACCCAGTGACGTCGCGATCGGCCCTTTCCAGAAGTCCAGCGCGAAGAGGATCATCCCGATCGCGCCTCCCACGCTCAGTGTCAGCAGGGCAGCCCGTCCGGTGGCCTTCTTCCAGAACACGCCGAACAGGAAGACCGCGGTGATGGGCGGCGACACGTAGGAGATGAGGCGTGCCAGCCCTTCGAAGATCGTGTTGTATTGTCCGAAGAGCGGAGAGATCACGATCGCCATGACGGTGGCAACGACGGTGGTGACCTTGCCGATCACGACAAGGCGGTGGTCGGTGGTCGCCGGCCTCCAGCGCTTGACGATGTCATACGCGAAGAGGGTGGCGGAGGAGTTCAGTGCCGCGGAGCACGTCTGCATGGCAGCAGCGAGCATGGCGGCGGCCACGAGTCCTTTCAACCCCGTCGGCAGCATGCGGGTCAGCATGAACGTATACGTGTCGGCGGTCCGGGCGGGCCCACCCCCTTCGAAATATCCCTGCTGTACGAGGGCGACGCAGATGACGCCCGGGAGCACGAAGAAGAAGACCGGCAGGATCTTGATGAACGCGCAGAAGAGCGGGCCGAGGCGGGCCTGCTTCTCATCACGGGCGGCGAGTACACGCTGTACGATCGTCTGGTCGGCACACCAGTACCAGATGCCGAGGACCGGGTAGCCGAGCAGCACGGAATACCAGGGGAGCCCACTCGGATCGCTGGCGGAGCGGGCCATGCTGAGGAAATTGCCCGTCGACTGTGGAATGCCTTCCTGTCCCGCCAGCGGGTGCGGATAGGTGGCAAGCGTTGTAGAGAGAGCGGACCATCCACCCACTTTGACGTAGCCCACGATGGTGATCGCCACTGCGCCGACAAGGAGCAGGACGGTCTGCAGACTTTCGGTCCAGACCACAGCGAGCAACCCTCCGAGCATCGTATAGATGCCCGTGAGCACACCGAGCGCGACGATGAAGACCATGAGGGCATCGAGTCCGAAGATCGGGGCTGAAGGTGAGATCTCCAGGATGCCGCACAGGACCCATGATGCCGTGTACAGCGCCACACCGATATGGATGACGATGGCCGAGAAGAGCGAGACGATGGCGAGCACGTCACGGCAGGGACGGTTGAAGCGGCGCTCGAGGTAGTCCGGAAGCGTGGGCACGCGCGAACGGAGGTAGAGTGGTGCGAAGAAGAGCGAGAGGAGGATGAGCGTGAACCCCGCCATCCACTCGAAGTTGCCGTAGACGAGTCCGTACTGATATGCCGTCTGCGCGAGGCTGACCAGATGGACCGTCGAGATGTTTGCGGCGAACATGGCGAGACCGATGACCGGCCACGTCAGTGTGTTCCCCGCAAGGAAGTAGTGGCTCCCTTCTCCCCCGCGGCGCCGCAGGAACCCCGCCGCGACCCCAAGTCCGACGACACCGACCAGGTACGCTACAATGATCCCCCAGTCCAGACCGCTCATTGCTTCGTTCACGGGAAAGACCTTCAGAGTATTGAGGAGTGGCTCGCAAGATAGCAGTCGCCACCGCAAAAATCAATTCGCGCGCTGATGATCCGGGGCACAATGATCCGGGGTACAGGATCGAGCTCGGAAGGTCCCAATGCCGGAGGGCCCCTACGCGTCGGGCCAAACACACGCTGGGGAATTGACTTTTGCGCAAGTTCGGGCTATGTTGCATCGTCCGGAGGGTCTCCCGGATCTCTTCTGCTCTACCTTCACTCATTCGTTGTCAACGCCGTGCACATGAGGCACACCGCGACTCATCGGCGGTTTCTGTGCGGCCTGCTCACTGCTGGTGAGGGCAGCACAAGAGCTCTCCTCGTGTGGGAGCTGCTCCGGTGAACGGATGCTGACCGCTCATCAATGTCGGAGGGTCGTGTCGTGAAACGCTTCGGACAGATCATCGGGGTCGACCCCGCACAGTTCGAGAAGTACAAGGCCTACCACGCTGCTGTCTGGCCGGAGATCCTGGCCATGATCAAGGCGTGCAACATCGAGAACTACTCCATCTTCCATAAGGATGGCCAGCTCTTCGCATACATGGAGTATACCGGGAACGACTTCGCTGCCGACATGGCGAAGATGGCCGCCGATCCGAAGACGCAGGAGTGGTGGAGCGTCATGATGCCCATGCAGCGGCCGGTCGCCGATCGCGCTCCCGGGGAGTGGTGGGCGACGATGGAAGAGGTCTTTCATCTGGACTGAGACCCCTCCCGCCTCGGGAGAAGGATCGATGGGCGTGCCTGCGTCATTCGCGGCACGTTGATGCATCATGCACGGAGGAGCGATCGTGGAGCGGACATCGAACTGCCTGGCCAAGCTCGACCGGATGAACCGGACCCTGCGGCACGAAGAAGCCGACCGGGTACCCATCAGCGATTTCTTCTGGGGAGGCTTTGTCAGGCGCTGGCGGCAGGAGCTGGGCCTGCCGGACAGCGCCGAGCCGTACACCTACTACGACCTTGATTGGATCGTGACCAACCCGAACCTGGACCCGCACATCCGGCCCTTCCAGACCATCCGGGAAGATGCACAGGAGGTGGTCGTCAAGACCGGCTTCGGAGGCACGCTGCGCAAACGGTTCGATTATCCCATGCCGGAGTACATGGGGTTCGATGTCAGTACCATCGAACAACTGCAGGCCTTCACATTCGACGATCCCTGGGACCGGCGGCGGTATTGCGAGGCAGGAGACAATCAGATCGCGGGCGTCGGCGACGGGTTCACGCGCAACTCGCCGGCATGGGTGGAGACGGTGCGGTCGTGGCATCCGGATTTCCCCGTGTACGGAAGCACGCTCGAATGTTCCGAATGCCTGACCCGGTTGATCGGACAACCGAACACCCTCATCTGGATGGGCATGTATCCCGAGGAGCTGGGCGCCTGCATCAACAGGATCGGAGAATTCTACCTGGAGACCGTGAAGGCGCAGATCGATGCGGCCGGTGGGATGCTGGATGGATTCGTGATCTGGGGTGATGTTGCCTACACCCGCACCATGCTCTTCAGTCCCGCCTACTGGCGCACGTATTTCAAGCCGTGGGTAAAGGCGATGATCGACGTATGCCACAAGCATCACCTCCCCGTGATCTATCACGGCTGCGGGAACGTTGAGCTGATCTTCGACGATTTCATCGAGATCGGCGTGGATGCCTACAATCCTCTGGAGGCCAAGGCGGGGCTCGATGCCGTGGCACTCAAGAAGAGGTACGGCACCACCATCGCATACTGTGGCAATAACAACATCCAGATATGGGAAACGGGTGACCTTGAACTGATCCGGAGGGATGTCCTGCGGAAGCTGAACGCCGCAAAAGGGGGCGGGTTCATCTTCCAGTCGGATCACTCGGTCTCGAGGGGCGTACCGGGGAAAGCGTATGACTACATCGTCAGGCTGGTGCGGGAATACGGGCGCTATCCGCTGCGGCTGGGTGAGTTCGATGTCCCGATGATCTAGGCCGTTACCCCTTCAACCCCGTCGTGGCAACCCCTTTCACGAACCATTGCTGTCCGACGATGAGGAGCACCAGGATCGGCAGCACGCTCAACACAGACCCCGCCATGAGCAGGTCGTAGCGCGTCACCATCGTTCCCGACTGCAGGCTGGCCAACCCCATCGTCAACGTCGCATGTTCCGTGCTCGAGAGATAGATCACCGGCCCGAGCAGATCGTTCCAGTACGTCATGAACGAGAAGAGCCCGAGCGTCACCAGCGCGGGCCGGGAGAGCGGCAGATAGATGGACCAGAGGATGCGGAACCGTCCGCACCCGTCCATGCGTGCGGCATCATCGAGCTCCCGGGGGATCGAGGTGAAGAACTGCCGCAGGAGGAATGTGCCGAAGGCGCCGCCGAAGAACGCCGGCACGATGAGGGCGTAGAGCGTGTCGATGAGTCCGACCGCGCGCATGATCAGGAACGTCGGGATCATCGTAACCTGCGCGGGGATCATCATCGTGGCGAGCAATATGAAATAGAGCGCGTTCTTCCCGTGGAACTCCATCCGCGCGAACGCATATGCCGCCAGCGTGCAGCTCAGGAGCTGTCCGATCGTTGCGCTCACGGCGATCGCGAAGCTGTTCAGCAACAGGGTGCCAAGCGGCAGCACGTCCATGATGGCGCCGTAGTTCCGGAGGTCGAACCGGTCGGGGATCCACCGGGGAGGGAAATGGAAGATGTCCTGGGGGTCCATCAGAGAGGTCGCCACCATCCACAGGAACGGACCCACCATCAGGGCTGCGATCGCGGTGAGCAGGAAGTAGCGCAATGTGTTCCCGATGATCCTACGCATAGAAGACCCACCGCTTCTGGATCCGGAACTGGACGAGGGTGACGACAAAGATCACGGCGAACAGGACGTAGGACAAAGCTGCCGCCCTGCCCATCTGGAAGTACTGGAACGCATTCTGGTAGATATAGTAGCTCATCGTCAGCGTCGAATTTGCCGGCCCGCCGCGCGTGAGGACGTACGTCTGTTCGAACACCTGGAACGCGTTGATGAGCGTGATCACCAGGACAAAGAACGTCGTGGGTGAAAGCATCGGGAGCGTAATGTGGCGGAATCGCTTCCACGCCCCGGCACCATCCATGGTCGCGGCGTGGTAGAGGTCCTGTGGGATGTTCTGCAATCCGGCCAGGAAGATGATCATCGAGTACCCGAGCCCCTTCCACACCGTCACGATCACCATCGCCGGCATCGCCCATGTCGTGCTGTGCAGCCACGCCGGCCCTTTCACGCCGAAGACCTCCTCCAGCAGATAGTTCAGCAGGCCGTACTCGGGATTGAATATCCAGCTCCAGACCAGCGCAACAGCGATCATCGACGACACGACCGGCAGGAAATATGCGGTGCGGAAGAAGGTGATCCCCCGGAGTCCGGTATTCGCCACCAGCGCCAGGGCCAGGGAGCAGCTCACCGAAAGGGGGACCGCCAGGAGGATGAAGTACAGCGTGTTGAGGACGACCTCCCAGAACAGGTCGGACCGCCAGAGCGAGAGGTAATTGCCGGCCCAGACCAGCTCGGGTGGCGTGATCATGTCCCACGTCGTGAAGCTGATCAGAAAGGAGGTTACGACCGCCCCCGCGCTGAAGAGTGCCAGCCCCGTGAGGGTCGGCAGCAGATACAGCCAGGGCTCCAGCGCCCTGAATAGCCGGGACGGGTTCTTCATGGCGTGATGCTCATTCCTTCACCCGGTAGCGTTCCAGCTTTTCGGGGTCGGGTTCGACGCCGATCCCGGGCCGGTCCGTGAGCACCACGCGCCGGCCAGGTATCTCGAGCGGGCCGGCGACCATATCATCTGCCAGGAACTGCGGGCCGTTCAGATCCACCGGCATGGTGATGCCGAAGGCACTGAAGACGGCGGCTCCCGCGGTGAGCGAGATCCGTCCTTCCGTCAACCCGCTGCCCAGCAGCATCAGGTCTGCGGCAAGCGCCATTTCGGCGAGCTGCCGTGCCCAGAAGATCCCGCCAACGCGGCACAGCTTGATCACCAGGCCGTTCAAGGCACCAAGCCGGATGTGCTGGATGAGGTCGCGTGGTGCATAGATCGATTCATCCAGCACGATCGGTACATCGGACCGTCGTACGAGCCCGGCGTAGCCGGTGATGTTCCCCGCTGCAAGCGGCTGCTCGATCACCTTCACGCCAAGGATCGCCAGTTCGCGCGACATCCGGATGGCGGTGTTGTACTCCCACCCCTGATTGGCATCCACCCATACCGGCGCCCCGCCGGCAACGCGCATGATCTCCTGCATCATTTCAAGATCGGTCTCTGGATGGATCCCGGTCTTGACCTTGAAACCGTGATAGCCCTTCGCCTTCCCCTCGGCCACCTGCTGCACGGCGTCGTCGATCGAGTGGGCGGAAACGACGAAGCCGAGCGACACCGGCGTCGCAGCAGCGCGCCCGAGCAGGCCGCCGATGGAGAGACCCCGTTGTTTGCCGAGAAGATCGTGGAGCGCAAGATCCACGGCGGACTTTGCGATGGGTTGTCCGATCTGCATCCCGGGAGCAATGAACGCATCCATGAGCGCATGACACTGCGCGATGTCGCGTTCGTCCTGTCCGATGAGGGCCGGGGCGAGATAGCCGCGGATGGTGGTGACAACCGTCTCCTCCGTCTCGTAGGACCACCGGTGGCTCGGGCGGGATTCGCCCCACCCGGTAACACCGTCCGCATCAACGATCCGCACGAGGATGTGCGGAGCGCCGGTCGATGCGTTCGTAGCCGCCCCGCGGGAGAGAGTCAGTACACGGGCAACCGGAAGCCGGAGGGGGATCACGTCGATGGACCGGATCATTTGTTCCTCTGTTCCTGAATGGGGCCGCTGTGGGGAATGCGGTGTTTAGTGTTTCGTCTGGGCGCGCTTCGCTGCAGCATACTCCTGTGCGAATGCACGGCCATCGAATCCCGGGTCCGCAGGGAGGTCATCAAGGGACACCTCGCCACCCCTTTCGAGCGCGATCCGTGCCGCGAGGTGCACCTTGACCGCTTCCACGGGGCCCGCCAGTGTGTAGTCCACCGGTTCGCCGTTCACCAGGGCAATGAAGTTGTGCAGGAACGGCTCATACAATCCTTCAATGGCGACCGTGGATGCACGGAGTCCCTGTGCGGTGAACGCGTTGAGCGACCATTCATGGAAGGGGAGTTGCAGATGCATCATCGCCACGAACCCGTCATTGAAGGTGAGGGCAAAGACCGGGGCGCCGTGCTGCGCGACAAGCCGTACCGAGCGGATGCCTGTCCCTACGAGCCCCTGGAGCATCTCCGTGGTGTGAATACCGTAGCTGAAGAAATCCCCGGGGCCTGCGGCCACGACGGAGAGGAGGTCCGTGCGCGGGCCGATCGCTGTGCGCATCGCAGTCACCTCCCTGGCATAGCGCAGAGACGACCCTCCATAGACGATGGTGCCGTATTTCGCCTGCAGGTCCAGAAGGCGGTCGCAGTCGGCGGCGGAACCGGCGATGGGTTTGTCGATCAGCACAGGCTTCTTCGCCTTCATGAAGACCAGCGCCTTTTCGATGTGCGTATCCCAGTTCGTTCCGTGGAGCATGGCCGCATCGACGTGCCCGGGCAGATCTTCGAGTCGCGGACAGACCGTGGGGATGGCGTTGTCACGCGCGAACGCAGCATCGTATCCTTCGGGCCAGACATCATGGCCGTCCCACAGCGCTGTCACCTCGACGCCGGGAATGGTACGCAGGATCTTCAGGAATGCCTGCGGGTGGGAGGTGTCGAGATCAACGAGGCCGATGCGGATCATGTGTGGTCACCAGTGTGGTCATTGGGGAAAGACGCGCGACAGGACGGTGTTGATCCTCCGCTCGGCGTCGTCGAGACATTGTTCAAGGGGTTTCTGACCCTGGATCATCAGGAGCATCTCCGGCGTCAGGTTGTTATCGCGCCACTCCTGCCATGCGGGGGTGAAGAGCGGGAACGCGTGTCGCTCTTCGAGTTCCACCAGCAGATGCCGGTTGTGCGTCGGGCCGGCATGCAGCCACTCCGCCGAACGCGTGAACGGTTTGTACGTTGGCATCATCCCGAGGTACTGGGTGTTGAGGCGCTGGACCGGACTCTTTGTCAGCACCCAGTGGAGTAGTTGCCACGCCTCCTCCGGATGCGGCGAGTTCCTGGGGATCATGTACGCCATGGTGAAACGCCGCGACATCCGCTTGCCGTCCGGTCCCTTCGGGGGGAATGTCAGGTCCCACCGGATAGGGCTGCCTTCGAGGTTCAATGCGCCGTGTGATGCGATGAGGATCATGGCGGAACGGCGCCCGACGAAGGAATCCCACGGGTTGACGAAGGAGGTCGTATGTGAGGCGATGCGGTGATCCAGAAAGAGATCGCGGATGTACCGGAACCCGCGGACCGTGGCGGGTCCATGCAGGTCCGCGCGCCGGGAATCATCCGTGAGGAGACGGCCGCCAAAGGAGTAGAGGATCGTCTCGAGCCCGGTATACTGCACGTCGAACGACAGTCCCCACTGCTCGGGCGTTCCGTCACGATTCGCGTCCACGGTCAATTGTTTGCCCACCCGCCGGAGGTCATCGTACGTCCACGTGGTGTCCGGGTAGGGGATGTGCGCGGCGTCGAAGAGGTCCTTGTTATAGAAGAGGACGGTGAGGCCCAGCGATGCGCAGAATCCGTAGAGCTCGTCGTCCCGTTGCGCCACACCACGCCACTCCGTGAACGTCTCGGTGTTGAAGTCGCTGAGCGTGATGTCCCGTTGCACGAACGGGGTGAGGTTGAGCGCATAGTTCTTCTGGATCAGTTCCTGCCCGAACCAGTCCTCCGCGAACATGACATCGGCAAGCTCGCTGCCGGAGGCGATCGAGGTCAGGCTCTTGGTCACGTACATCGAGTATGGCGAGGTCTGCAGCACCACACGGATGCCCGGGTGGGCTGCTTCAAACGGCTTGATGATCTCCTCTTCCCAGAGTGTCCGGTCCTGCTCCATCCAGTGATAGAGTGTCAGCGTGATGCCGTTGCCTTGTTTTTTGGTGCCGCAGGACAGGGCGGTGAGCGCACACAGGATGGCGATCGTGACCCGGAAGGCTCGCATCAGTAGTACCTCTTCTGTTTGCGGGAGAGGCGTGCATATTCCTTTGCGTAGAGGTCCAGGCGCGTGATGCTCTGCAGGTCCTCGCGCATCCGGTCGGGCTCACGGATGAGTACGCATTGGGAGGTCAGCCGGACCTCATCCAGGTCAACGGTGGCGGTTGCGACCCCATGCCGGCGGCCCGTTTGTGCGAGGACGTCGCCATTGTGGTCGATGATCCGCGCGGTGGCCGGGCGGAACCGGCCGGCATACACGGCGTACGGCGGATGCCCGGCGAGGTTGGACTCGGCCACGATGAGCGAGTTATCCACCGCGCGCGCCATCAGCTGCGTCCGCAATGTCTCTTGTGTTGGCCCGTGCGACACGGTCGGCCAGAACAGGATCTCGGCCCCCTTGAAGGCATAGATGCGCGGGATCTCGGGGAAGTAGATGTCCATGCAGATCATCACTGCGACACGTCCGCAGTCGAGGGTGAACACCGGAAAGTCGTTCGCGGGCGTGACATGATGACTCTCTTCCGCGGTCGGCTGGACCTTCCGGTAGTATCCCACGATCGTTCCTTTGCGGTCGATCACGGTGGCCTGATTGAAGAGTTTCCTTCCCACGCGCACCAGGTACGGGGCGATGACGTTGATGCGGTGTTTGCGCGCGGCGCGGCGGAAGACCGAGGTGATCTCGCCCGGATACGTCTCGGCGTAGTATTCCAGGTCGCGGGGGACATGCGCCGTGCTCACCATCTCCGGGAGACAGAGGATGTCCGCCCCGCGCGTGGCAGCCAGTGCGATGTAGCCCACCGCCCGCTCGATGTTCATGGCAATGGAATGCGGGGAGTCTTCCACCAGGAATGCGGTGGTCCCGATCGTCACTGGACGCATGCTCAACCTCCCGATCCGATGCACACAAGTGATCCGTCGCCGGTCACGACGAGGATCTCTGAAGAACCATCACCATCCACATCCGCGACGACCGGACTGCCCAGGGCGGTGCCGATGGTCACGCTCCAGCGGATGACCCCCTGGCCTGAGGGATCCGTGCCGATGGCAAGCAGGCGACCGTCCGTTGTACCGACGATGAACTCTTCTTTGCCGTCACCGTCGATATCGCAGCTCACGATATCCGCGGTCGTGCTCTGCAGGTCGATCTGCCAGAGCGACGCGCCGGTGGCGCCATCGAGGCAATGGAATACGCCATTGGCGCGGCAGAGTCCCACGCACAGCCGTCCGTTCCCGTGGACGTCCGCGATGCCGGGGAGCCGGAGCATCATGTCGGTGAAGGGGGCCTGCATCCACCAGACGATCGAGAAATCGGCGCGCAGCAAGCCGAACCCACCGAAGCAACCGCCTATCAGCATCTCCTCCAGCCCGTCGCCGTCCATGTCCGCCAGGATGGCCGAGCCGTATGCCGTAAAGGGATCGCGTGCCGTGCCGAAATCCGCCTGACGGTCCTTCGTGAACTCCCAGTCGGGTTGGTTCATCACCGAATTCGTGGCATGCCACAACAGCCAGGGTTCGCGGATCCACTCGCCGGTCCGGGTGTTGATCCGGCAGAGGAGGTCCTTCGCGAGGAACATGACCTCGGTGTCGGCACCGGGCATGAGCGCAACGGAGAATGCGCTCCATGGACCGACGCCGCGTCCCCATTCTCCTTCGCCCTGCTCGCGCCGATGCCAGAGGGTCTTTCCGTGCAGGTCGATCGCGGCCGTCTCTTCGGAGTTCATCGAATAGGAAGCGTATGATGACGCCAGGATCGTCTTGCCTCCCGTGCCATCCACCACGATCCACTGGTACAGCCCGATCCTCGTCATCCCCGGCGGGGGGATGTCAGGGAACGTCCACGACCGCTTGAGGGTGCCCTGACCATCCAGCGCGAGAAGTTCAGAGCACTCCGGCCGTTGCGTGTTCGAGATCATGATCTCCGGCACGCCGTCGCCGTCCACGTCACGGACATACGCGCTGTGAAAGCAATTGTCATAGCCCATGCATCCCCGTCCCGGATGCCGCCAGTGTTCGCTTATGGAGGAACCGTCGGGGCCGACCTGGATCTGGTGGAACGTGTTGGTATTGTCGGGAACCACGATGCATGGCCGTGCCCCGGGTCGCGTGCGGTACACGACCGGGACGGGGCCGGGACGGGCAGCGGAGAACCCTTCCAGCTGCAACCGGAACCCGGCGGACCATTGCCCGAAGATCTCCGTGCCGGGGCGGAGGATGAGGATCCTTCCGTTGTTCTCCGACAGCACGCACTCAGCGATGCCATCGCCGTTCACATCGGTGAGTGCCACCATCACGATCTCGCCGGCCGTATGCAGCGGGGTCGAGCACATGGTGATCGCCCGATGGCTCCAGGTGACCGCCGCGAGCGATTGCGTGCGGTCAGCCGCCTGCGTGAACAGGAACAGCGTGCTGCCGGTGCCGGACCGCTCGGACCACGTTTCGTCATGCGCGAACTGGATCGGGCGGAAATTGGAACTCCATCCGGACGGACGGAGCGCCCTGCCCGCGAACCGTGCATGGTCGCAGCTCCAGAGCGTCGCGGTGGAGAGTCCCTTCACACTAACGACCTCCACCGTGCCGTACGGAGCGGGGTTGCGGTGGTACTCTTTGCCGATGAGCAACTCCGGAACCCCATCGCCATCGATGTCCTGCACGCCCCAGAGATACGTATCCGGCATCGCCATCTTCACCGCGCCGGTCAGCGGGTCAATGATCTCAAGCCACCAGCGGTTGTCCTTCCGGTCATTGAAGAGGCAGACGATCAGCTCGGGCTTTCCATCGCCATCCACATCGGCCACGGAGTTGCCGCAGTGGCGCAGTTCGGTGGTGTCGCTCGGATAGATGAACTCCACGAACCGGTCCCAGAGCGGCGTCAGCGTCCCCTTGCCGTCGTTGTCGATCACGGCCATGTGCCGCGCGACGCGTTCGGCCACGATCACGACCTCGCGTATGCCATCGCCATCGATGTCGATGAGTTGATGGAGTCCGTAGTTCCGGTGCCGTTCGCCGTTGGACGTCCAGGTCACCGATGTGATCATCGCGCCCGTGAGCACGTTGAAGACATAGAGTCCGCTGAGCTTCGAGATCACCAGCTCATCCGTGCCGTCGTTGTTCATGTCCGCGGCCACGGCCGTTGGATGGAATGCATCGTCCATCCAGAGCGTGTGCGCAAGGGTGCCGTTGCGGTTGCCGTTCCGGAAATCGAATACCAGGACCTCCTTGGCGCTCATCATGGGCGCGATGAGGTGCATCCCGCGGGAGGTTGTGTCGAATTGATGGCAGAGGATGGTGCCGGCGGGTGTGCCCGAGGACCGGGGAAACCCAACATCGTGGCGCATCAGCAGAGCGCCCGACTCGGCCGCGAGCACGATCACTTCATACCCGGTGCTGCAGGCGATCTCCATGATGCCGTCACCATCGAGGTCCGCGACGGCGCCAATGGCATTGATGCCGTAACTCCTGCTCTTCCACAGCTGAGTGCCCGAGCCATCCGTGCGGACGACACAGCCACCATAGGCGAAGAGGAGGTCCATCCGGCCGTTTGAGGCGGGGACGGGGAAGCACTCGTTCTCTGAACCACCAAGGGGGAACGACCACCGGATCGCGGGGGTGGTGATGGTGCCGGGCAGCGGCGAGCGGCCGTGCAGGCGGTGGTCGCGCCGGTACATGTGCCACTCGCCGGGCGGTACGGCCAAAGGATCCTGACGCGGATCGGTCATGTCGTTCATGTCAGAAGGATATCGTCTGAGGAAGGCCCGTCTTCAGTGATTCAAAGGCCTTCAGGATCAGGAGCGTGGCCCGGAGTCCGTCCCGGTGGGTGATCGGCGGCGCAGTCGTTGTCAGCAGCGCGCGAATGAAATCCCTGTTCTCCTCCGGGAAGCCATACTCTTCCGGATCGGTGATCTCTTCCGGTTTTTCGCCGTCGAAGAAGGTGACGGACTTCAGGCGGTTCCGCAGGTGTGCGGTCTTCCGGCCATCGGTCACCTGGAATGAGAACTTCGACACGAAGGGCGTCTGTCCCGAATCGCCCTGCACGATGCTGGCGACCGAACCGTTCTTGAACCGTAGGGTGGCCACGATGTTGTCCACGATGGCGAGCCCCTGGTGGGTGAAGTTGCCGCCCTCCGCATAGATCCGTTCCGGCTCCGAGCCGTTCAAATAGTACACGAGATCCATCGTGTGACAGCCCTGCGACAGGACGTTGCCGCCGCCCTTCACGGGGTCGTTGGCCCAGAAGTCATCGGGCCAGCGTCCGTCCAGCATCTGTCCGGTGGTGACGAGTGGTGTCGGGATGTACTCTTTGACGCGTGCAACGGCGGGGTAGTAGCGCATCTTGAACCCTGTCATCAGCGTGATGCCGTGCTTCTCCACCGCGTTGCCCACCGCATAGCATTCGTTGAGGGTCAGGGCGAGGGGCTTCTCGACCATCACATGCTTATGGCATTCGGCGGCGCGGATGCAGAGGGTGCTGTGGGTGTCGTGATGGGTGCAGATGTAGACGGCATCGATCGTGTCGTCGCGCAGCACTCTCTCGGGATCGGTCGTGGCGTAGCCGCCGTGATACGTGGCGCACAAGGCCTGTGCGCGCTGTTCATCCGCATCGCAGAATGCACGGATGGATGCATGCTCGATCGCAGCGAGACAGCGGGCGTGGGTTTCGCCCATCGCGCCGCAACCGATGATACCGACGTTGATCTGTTGAGGCATGGCGTTCTGTGTCTGGTTCGTGGTGGGATAGCCGGTGGTGGATCAGGAAGGGTTCCGGTGTTCGCGATAGTCGAGAGTGTGGAGAGACGCGATCAATGGAGGAATATACCGCTCGAGGTGAGGATTGTCAATGGCGCACGCAGGTTGCGATCATATCGCTGCGTGTCTGCTGACATCGGGTGTTCCGGCGGTGGAACGACGCTGTGCCCCTCGTGGCGGGCCCTGGAGGTGAGACTCTCCGGTGCAGAACGGCGCGCAAGATCCACGCCCGGGGCCGATCAAGGAACTAACCGATCCGCACGGGCGTTAGTCGAACAGTCAGTGTTTTCCCGGGACTCCCGTCGTCTGGGGGGATGAGTCACGACACTGATCTGCTTCCAGAATGCTGCCCCACGGTAGCATTCCTGCGTTCGTCCGGCCCGATCGTGTTGGGTGCGATCACCGGCATCATCGTGAACACGGCCATCATCAACGCAAGCGATACGGTCATTCACCGCCGCGCGCCAGCCAACAAGGGATCGTTACATGTCGCATTCCTGCAGGACCCTGCTCCTCCTCCTCCAGTTCGTACCGCACATGGTCTTCAGTCAGGAGCCCGCATGGGCCGTCTTCGATACCGCAAACTCACCCCTTCCGCACAACCAGGTGCAGGCGATCGCATCCGACTCCTCCTATGTCTGGATCGGCACGGCGAATGGACTTGCGCGGTACGATGGCGCCCAATGGATATCGTATACCGCGGATAGCACACCATTGCCGTCGTCCAACATCAGGGCCCTTGCGACGGCAGGGAAGGGGAAGGTGTGGATCGGCACGGACAACGGGATCGCATTCTACGATGGCACGGCATGGCTGGTGTTCGATTCAACGAACTTCCCAGTATCCGGCCTGGCCGTCACTTCGCTGGCGATGGATAACGGGGGGACCATCTGGGCGGGCACCGAACATGGACTTGCACGGTGGGATGGCATGCAGTGGACCGTGTTCAGCGACACGACAACGCCGTTCGTTGAACCGCTCGTCCTCTCGCTGGCATCGGATCGGCAGGGCTCTGTCTGGTTCGGCACATGGGACCCGTTCGCTTTCCGTGGGAGACTCTGGAAACACGCAGGGAGTTCGTGGACCAATATGCGTCTTGACCTGAACGCACTTCCGTCGAGTTTCCCTGAGGCGATAGCCGTGATGGACGATGGCAGGGTATGGATGGGGACGTCCGGCACAACGGGCGGGCATCTCGTGGATGTCAGTGGACCGGAATGGGTTGCCTACGACCGTCATAATTCAGGGCTTCCCGCGGGCGGGATCTCTTCACTGGCGGCTCACGGACAGGCGCTCTGGATAGGAACGGGGAGCGGGTTGGTCCGGCATGACGGAACCATGTGGACCACGTACAATAGCGAGAACTCAGAGCTACCGGAGGACGTGGTCCTTTCCGTGGGTGTTGATGCGCAGGGAAAGATCTGGGCGGGTACACTGAGCGGTGGGGTTGCCGTGTTCACACCGGGCGTCGTCTCTGATGCGGAGACCGGGGACCGCGACGTGCCGGCCAGTGTTGCTCTGCTACAGAACTACCCGAACCCCTTCAATGGTACGACAACGGTCAGGTTCAGGATTCCGGAGAGAATGTACGTATCGCTCCGGGTGTACGATGTGCTGGGGAGGGAGGTGACGACGCTCGCATCCGGGGTCCTTGATGGGGGCGAACACTCCCTGCCATGGACCGCGCCGGCAATTGCGAGCGGTACATACTACTGCAGGCTACACACCTCATCGGTCACGCGAACACGTGCTCTCGTGGTGCTCCGGTAATTGGGCGCGGAGAGAGTCGCCTGTGGCGGTGCATCATGCCAGCACACCGGCAACGACCTGGTCCCTTGCCGCGATGCTTGCCGGGAGCAGGGCAGAGGTCAACTGTGTTTCACTTTAGGACCAGCGTTATCGGTCCGTTCCCCGGGCACTCGACCGTGAACTTCCCGCCCTGGATCCTGATCGCCTTGCCGGATCTTTGGTTCCTCAGGTTCACCGGGGTCGCACTGCGGAATCTGCTGCCTTCGGGGAGCCGCACGTCACAGCGTACATGCCGGCCGGATGTCTCCCAGAGACGCAAGAGAACTCCTTCTACATGTTCCACAGGCCCGAATGCCGTGACCGCAACGCTCCGCTCCGAGACCTCCACGCCTGCGCATGTGAGTGGATGCTTGCCTGCAGGGCCGGATGCGAGTGCAGCAGAGAAGGGTGTTGTGAGATCTTCCGAGGGCACGACCAGACTTGTCGCCGGATCATATTTCGAGAACGGCCAGATAGCGAAATGAGCCGACCACGACCCCTCGATCCATTCGGTAAAATTGGTGCTCCACTGGTTGTTGAAGAGGTTGAAGAAGACGTTCGCCCTCCTGGGAATGAAATCTCCGCTCCATGTCCAGAGCCCGGGACGATCGAGGCTCACAGCCGGGGCATCGGGGGACGTAACGGCGAACCCCGCACCATCCTTGTCGAAAAGTGCCACCCCGTGCTGGATCAAGAAGTAGTCGTAGTTGCTCCCTTTGACGAAATCCTTAGACGGGTCGGCAATGCCACCCAGCCTTCCGACGCGGAATTCAGGATCGTCGATCGCGAATGGAAATGCCAGCCATCCCGCCTCCGGCCACGGGTCTGCCGGCTTGGCGTGGATGCTGCATGTGATCTTCAGCGCAGGTGTGCCGGCCTCGAGTTCATACACGAGAGTATATGCGTGCGGGACCCTGTCGGTGGATCCGAACAATGCTACAGCGGCAACGCGATCGTTGTCGGCCTCCCAGCGGATGACAGGAGCCGTACCGGAAGCGACGAAGCCGGGCCGGTCGTCGAGGTTGGGGCGCCCGAGTTCGGCGGGAGCCCAGTCCCACCCACCCTTGATGTACGCTGCGGCATATGCATCGACCTGCTTCTTGTCGAAGCGCTGATAGACATACCCGCCGAAGGGCCACGTGCCTTCGGGGGCGTTCACCATGGGGCCGGTGATGTCCTTGCTTGAAGCCGCGATCATCTCACGGCCCGTGGCTCGTTCGGTGACAGAGACCAATCTCCCCGTCGCCCGATCCAGCTTCACAACGAGAAATTCGTTCTGGAGCATTCCCAGACTTGAGTCATGGGAAACAGTTGGGGCCTTGGGTGGTGCCGGGACATCCGACGGGACATACGTGCGATACCCCATGCCAGGGACATCCCGCACGGCGAACCGGTATACATTGTCGTTGTTTTCGAGATGAATGTGCTCGCCCGTTGCGGCGTCCTTCAATGCGCGGATCCCCGTGCCGGAGTGGGCATGAAGCTCCACCCTCCCTGATCGGGGATAGGGGAGCGGATTGTAGACGATGATCCTGTTCCCTTCCACGCGCACATTGGCTGCAAGGGCTGCAAGGTTCTTCTGGAGCGCAGGGACGGTGACGCGTGCTGCCTGCAGAACATGGTCCGCCTTTTCCTGCCAGGAATGTTCGATCATGTCATAGTCACCGAGCGCACGATGCGTTATGAAGTCATCGTCATACCGCCAGATGCCGGAGTGTCCGTGGCTCATGGCCATGCCGAACGTGTGCTCTGCGAACAGCAACAGGTCTTCGTAGGCCGGGTTCAGTGCAGGTTCAGGGTGAGGGGGCTTTCGGGAGAGCATGCTCTGGAGCGTTGACGTTGCTTCGACGCTCTTCAGATCCCGCAACGTGCGGGTATACTGACCGACCGTCTTCGGCATCGACATGTAGCCGTGGATCCACGTGTCCGGCATGTCACCGCGGACCACAGGCAGCTCGGGCTTTTCCTTGATGAGTGCGTCGTAAAAATCGGACATGCGTCCCACCCGGATCCGGGCATTGGGTGCCATTGCGCGGGCTTTCCGGAGTGTCTCATTGATCTCTTCGAGCGATGGCGCACCCTGGTTGTCATTCGTGTGAATGATGGCGAGCCAGGACCTGAACGGCCAGCCTTCCGGCGGGATGAGATCCGTGCCATAGTATCCACCCCAGTAGAGCGTCATCAGCCGCGAGCCGTCCGGCCCCTCCCACCAGAACAACAACGGGACCTCTGGCGAACGCGATGCGGCATTGCAGCCGATGTGCAGGAACTTGATCCCTGCCTGGTGCAGGGTGGTCGGGAGGATCCATGAATGGCTGGGAACATCCGTGAGCTTGGCATCGATCGGGAGGTCCAGACCGGCGCTCCGGGCGATCTCATCCGAGAACCGGAACCCCCGCACAAGGAGTTCGGGTGACATGGACTCGGTCTCGAAGGTGCAGGGAAGTGCGTGAATCGCAAACTTTCCCTTCCGGATGGCATTGGTGACCCTGGTGCGGACAGCGGGATTTCGCCGGAGGATCTCCTTCATCGGATACCCGGAGAGCGTCCAGGCAAATTGTTGCTGCTTCCCGAGACGGGCGGTGTTCTCGATCCCCTGCAACGCCCCTTCGATCAAGGTGGTGCTGTACTTGTCCAACACGCGCTCCGACAGATCGGTATACCCGTTATCGAAATGCGTCTTGAACACGATGATGAGATCCTTCAACCCGGTATCCATGCGTGTCTGTGCCGATGATGTGAATGTGATCAGTACTGCAAGACTCAAGGCGGACAGGAGAATTGGGACGATTGATCCGCTTGTTGTGGTCATCATTGTCGGATGTGCTTGTTGTTGACGTAAGAGATTTGAAAGCGACGCAAAGCGATCGCCCTGCGATGCATCCGTCCTTCTGATGGGAAGCCAGCACGGAAACATTGAGAATGTAGGACAGATCGAGGCGATAAGCAATCTTCGGGGGGGCTGCAGGCAGAACCACGATCGGAGGAGATCACGCCGGCCAGGAGGGGGAAGCCACCCTCCGGTCGAGCCCAGCGAATGATCGCGGGCGGTCTTATAGGTTCTGCTCACAATGCTCTTATGCCACTGGTCGATCAATGCCGCATTGGTCCATGCCAACGGTCCGGGGGCGGGGGTCGTCCAGCGTCAGCGGGGCAAGAGGCTTGCCCTGCAGTCTCCATGAAGCAGTAGCGGTTGCATCACGAAGGCGGCAATATCAGGTTCAGTCATTGCGTCAAGAGGGGGAGGGTCCGTTGAACGGTCCAAGTGTCCGGCGAAGATCCCATCCACACACCGGACGGGAGTTGTGCTGCTGTGCTGAACTCAACGTGACCCAGCGGGGTTCTGCGAGTGGTAAAAAGCGAAGAAAAGCCACCTTGAATCTCAAGGTGGCTTTTCTGTGTGCCCGGAACCGGAAGATCACTCATTGCGAAACTCTTCGAGGTGCGCGTGATGCGCTTATAATAGAGGGGCCTGATCCGGGGTCGATATGCAGAATGTCAACGGCGGTGAGGGGGTATTGGTTACGGGTGATAGGAACGTGCCCGGCTGCTTGGAGCCCCTCGCTGCTAGCATATACTTCAAGCAGCACTACTCAGTATGTGCGCCCGCATACGTAACGTTCCAGGGCAAAGGGGTGGTCCTCGCATAGGTCACCCCTTTTTTATGTTCATGGGAAGGCAGAGACCTCGCCCGGTCTGCTTGAAATCCAGTGGGGCATAGGATACCTTGTAGGGCCAGATATTCGGAGAAGGACCTATGACGAAGAAGATCGAACTGACCAGAGATCAGCTGTATGGGAAGGTCTGGACGACCCTTGTTTCGAAGCTTGCCAAAGATCTGGAAATGTCCGACGTTGGTCTCGCCCTCACTGACGCTGCGGTTCGCATTTGATAACATCCGGGTCGACGTGTATATTGATGCTGACCTACAGAAGACGACTGACCTATGGCAAAACGAACACTTGCAGACATAGATATCGAGATCGAAGAAGCTGAGCTGGAGATCCTCGACTTGAAGAAGAGTATCCACGACGATGAACCCGACTGGCGTGAAGCACACCGCCGGAAGACGGGAGACATCGGGATCGGTTATGTGCCCCTTGATGAGCGCCGAAAGAGAATCACGGTGCTCGAGGGCAAAGTTGCCCGACTCCAGAAGGAGCGCACGGCCTTTCTGGCAAAACAGAATCCACCGGGCGGCAAGAAATTCGGGCATGGCGAGTTGAAAAAGAGGGTTCAGGACCTGGCCGCCCAGGGGGGCTACACGACCGGAAAAACGGTACCCTCCACCGTGGTCGCAAAATGGCGGAGGGAGCTGGAAAAAGACGGGTACCAAGCTACGGAGGGCTCCATCCGAGCGGTGCTCTCGACCCTCGGATTCTCGAAAGAGGGCCCCAAGAAGCGGTGACGCCCGCAGCGTTTTCCCGCATCGTTCGCAGCGTTGCGAGCGATTTTCATGCGTATACTAGGGCGCACGTTGGGTGGTTCCGGATGTCACGAAAAAGAGACCCCTTGACGCGCCGTTCGAAATTGAATATAATAGAGTAGTAATAGAACCAGCCCCGCTGGTCGTGTAGACGGACTCCTTCCCAGGTTGTTCCTGCCTCACAATTCCCAACGAAAAACAGAAAGCACTCATGACCTATTCATGCAAAGACTACAACTTAGCTGCGTACTTGATCGTCTCTGGCTGCTCGATGACGGGGTTCACTCGCGTCGACAACCTGACGATCTTCGAGTTCGCTCAATCAGACAGGATCGCTGATCTTGTGTCGCAGTACTACTCGCTGAAGGCTACCGTAAATCCATTGACCTTCGGCAATGCGCTGCGTTCTATTCGTACGATTATTCATTCAGAGAAATCTAAAAACCATGCAAACAACTATGTTCAACAATCAGGACAAGGGTCATAACCCTAAAGAAGTAACCGCATACTATGCGGATCGCTCGTTTGTCTCCATCGCCGTATCCTACGGCGACAAGATTCGATTCAGCACGACAACCCCGAAAACTCTGGCCTATGTCCTCAGCCAGATCTCCAGCTCAGATGTCCTCGCAACCGCAGTAAAGCATATCCGCGCTATTTCCGATCCTGAGAAGCGCCGGGATGCAAAACAGCAACTCCTCCCATTCTTCACATTCTCGCAGTTCAAAGACAACAAGCGGAACAATGCGTCCTTCTTACGGACGTCATTTCTCATCGCAGATCTCGATCATCTCGGCGACAATCTTCAGGAGATTCGCACGAAAGTCCATGCCGATGGGCATGTCTTCGTGTGCTTCCAATCCCCCAGCGGGGACGGACTGAAGGTCGTCTACCGACTTGCCGAAGACATCACCGACGAGAAGGTGTACCGGGCGACGTTCGAGTTCCTCCTTCAGAAAATCAGAGATACCTACGACATAGAGCCGGATACCGATGCTGATCCGGCCCGGGCGTGCTTTCTTTCGTCAGATCCGGATGTGTACGTGAACCCTTCTTGTGCTTGGGTTCCCGTTGTTACTTCCATGCCTCCTCCCGTGCGCAAACCGCAGGTATCGAAATCCATTCAGACGTTGGATGAATCAGGAATTATCTCAGCACTCCAAGGGAGCTCGGCTGGTGGGCGGCATCACAATGCCATCACCGTTGCCGGATATCTGCTTCGTTATGGTGTGCCAGAGAAGGTGACTGTTCCTCTCGTCCAGGGTATGAATCTCGCGTATAATTCTCCGCCCAAGGATGCACCGGCAATAGAGGAAGCCGTTCGTGATACCTACAAGCGCTATGCGACACAATCGCAGCTGTCTGCCGCTGAATTCAGGAACCTCGATAACGCATACTACAAGGTCACCCGCAAAGGAAAGAACGAATACCTTGATCAAGTGACGACCTTTTCAATCGATCCGAAGGAGCTATTGGTACTGCCAGACAAGGACTGTCTGAGCTGTACGGTGACTTCCGCACAGGGGCATGCCTACGAAAGGATTCTCATTGAGAATGCGGATTGGCAGTCGAAGAACAAGCTCCTATCGGCGATCGGTCATCAGGACTGCACGTTCCTGGGATCTGACCGTGACATCCAGCTTCTGTGCGATTTCGTCAACCGTAGTGTGCCAGTGCGCAAGACCGGAACAAGGGTCATCGGACTTCATGAGAATATCTGGGTTGTGGAAGGATTGAATATCTCCTGTTCAGGCATATCCCTCGAGCCGACCATTGTTCCTTATGATAAGGGAAGCGGAGCCTTTCACCACAAGATCGGATATGTCGAATTGAATGACGATGAGTATCATTCTCTTGTCAATGGTCTGTACGCCGACATTCTGGATATCAACGACCGCAAGGTCCTCTTGCCCCTGTTGGGCTGGTTCTTTGCTACACCGGTGAAAGAGATCGTACGTGCGAGCACCGGCGCATTCCCATCGCTTCTGGTTCAGGGCGCACAGGGCAGTGGGAAAACCAGCACGACGAAGATGCTCATGCGTCTGGCCGGGTACAAGAATCCCGTGCCGAACAAGTGCGACATGCGACCATTTCCGATGATGAAGAATCTGTCTGCCACAAACGGTGTCCCGCAGTTCTATGACGAGTTCAAACAGTCAGATATGAGGGACGATCAGGTCGATAGTCTGCTCCGCTACATCCGTGAAATCTATGACGGAGAACTCGAAACGAAGGGTAGAGAAGACCAGTCAACGGTCGACTATGAGCTTCTCGCTCCAATGGCGGTGCTTGGCGAGTGGAACATCAGTCAGCCGGCCATTCGTGAGCGGACACTCATGGTCCGGTATTCCGATGCGGTCAAGAAGCACAAGGAGCTGAGGGCGCCGTTCAAGAGACTGCTCGAGCTTCCGCTGGAAGGGTTCATGCCGAGGTATATTCAGTTTTGTTTGAATCAGGACATCGTGGGGATGCTGGGTGCAGCACGGAGGCATGTCGATCATCATTTTGAGTCGAAGAATGTCGCTCCTCGTATTGTGAACAATCTCGCAGTCATGCTTCTGGGTCTCATGCTCTTTCAGGATTATGCTGCGGAGTGTGGACTACGGATCCCCGCAATCGACCCGGAGGTTTGCCTGGATGATCAGTTGAATGAGATCACCGGCACGGATGGTGGTCAGGTGCGATCAGCTGTGGATCAGCTCATCACAGAACTCGGAATCATGTGGCAGAAGAACGAAAAGCAGATCACGAGTACGCCGGGGTATGACGCACCCGTCAGACAGACCCCGTGGTGGAAGACCGCCGACGTCGAAAACCGGAAAGCCATTGCCGTCCGCTTCAACAAGGTATTCCCTGAGTTCAAGGAGTACGCTCAGAGAACGAAGTACGAAGGCGATCTCCTGGACAAAGACTCGTACATGCGGCTGTTCAAGGACTGCGCTTACGTGGCAAAAACGGATCACCCCGTTGATTTTGAAGGGAAGAAGTACCGGTGCCTGTGTGTCGATATTGAAAAGGCAAAGGCCACCGGTTTAGACATGGAGGGGTTTGGTATAGCCTGGACGGATCCCAACGCTAATGTTACAGATGTTACATCAATGTTACAGAGCAAATGTAACAAGAATATGGTCAATACAGATCAGAATAGGCAAATATGATAGAATGTTACAATGTTACACGTTTTTAGATACACCTTATGGAATTTGATGTAGTCCTCTCTCTTATATGTCCTATGAGCACTTGCGTGGTTTTAGGGGGGGGTATGTGAAAATCGTGTAACATCTGTAACATTGTAACAAGAAAATGGGGTCGGAGCGGTGAACACGCCTAACTCCTTATAAATATGAGACTTATAGATATGGTGGGTCAATACAAGGAAGAGAAAGCTCTGTAACAAGGATGTAACAAGAGTGTAACATTCCTCCGGGGAAAAGTCCCGACCCACCTAAGAAAGTGACCGTCTGAGACGGAGGGCAGAAATGCCAAGAACTTGAAAGAAAAACGGAAAGAAAACACAATGAAAACGACTCAAAAACAGCAACAAAACGGTAACGAAATCACTCAGAAATCATTCGAAATCATCATCAAAAACCACCCAGAAATCACAGCCGACGGGTACGGCATAGGCACTCCAGCCCTGACGGCATCGGCCAGAAAGGCCCAATACGACAGCTCTCGCAAGGATCTGGCGACCTTCAAAACCGCATTCGAAACGAGCTTGAAATGGCTGGACCGGAACCCTGACTTTGCGAGAAATCGGACCAGTTACGGACTCAAACACGAAGTCGAGCGGACCTATCGAGGCGTCTACGTACCAAACGGTGCGTTCATATTGGCCGCACTTCACAAGGGATTTCGGATCGCCGAACACGTGCCCAACAGCCCGAACGTGAGGTTTAGCTGAGAAAGAAGACCATATCCAGGTGCCAGCGCAACTCATTGACTGGCGCTTGGATGCGGTCTGGGATCATGCGTTTTCGCAGACTCAAAAACTAGCAGTGAATTCACACAACTTTGAAAGGAATAACACATGAACCAGAACCTATTAGATCACATCGACAGTACACTCCGGAATAAGACGCTCCCGGTGAAGAAGAAGTCGAAAGCAGACATTGTTATGCAGAAGATGTTTGAAGACCCCAAACCACGAGTCAACATTGGGGGAAGGTCAGCGACAATTGTCGAGAACGAATGAAACCCGAGCATGCCATTTCAGGTGCTCCAGGAAATGGACGAGCTCGACCAATCCCTCGATACGTTCATAGATTCGTTGAAAGGCGTGACCAACGGTTGACAATCCAACACGCCTCCCTTACCTTGACACAAGATCGGGGGAGAAGAGAATTGAAGGCCTCTCTCGTATGAGAGGCTTTCGCGTTGAGTGGTATTGCTATCGATTCTCTTTACCAATTGGCACACGATAATCGGACCGAGACCATTGCGATGAACCTGAGATACATCAATATTTCGGTCGACCCGCGATCGGGGTACGATGTCAGTTGGCGGTATGGTTTTACGTTGAATACTCGGTTTATCAGTCACTACATGTCGACCGGAATTCGAAGAGTCAGGTACGTTACCGACGGCACTTTTGACATGATTTCGATCGCACCTATGTCGATCCTTCTCGACGAGCGTTGTCGGATTGTACCACTGAATGCGCTCAGAGTCGATGTTCCATTCGAGATAACCAGATATGAGGCAATTAAAGGTTCTCAAGACTGCGAATATTATCTTGAGTTGTTGCGTGAGGGATTTGTTGAAGCCTCTAAGTTCAAATCTATCCCATTGGAGGCCTTGCTGCGCCTAATGACGGAGTTCAAGGCCAATGGCTGCAGGAACGAGTGGCATTACAAGACCAGGCGATTTAAGGAGAAAGACCTTGACGTTTTGCTCGAATGCAAGTTCACAACAAGTGAATTCAGGCTCGTTGCGACGATTAGCAGAATGTCTACAAAATCTCAATTGTGCTCTGGCACTCTGTTAATGACACCGCCTGATGAGATCTACTTCGAGAAGCTATTCAAAGATATTGTCTTGGACGGCCGATTCATTGTCGTAACCGATGCGACCAACTCTCCCAGGTTCTACGTTGATTTGGATAGAGCCTTTTCGGGGGAGTTCCATCCCAAAATGGTTGATGCTCCCGGCAAGTCTAGGGTTGTCGGTGGAGGGGCCGTGCGCTAAGAAAATTCAAAAGGGCTAGGTCTTCGGCCAAATCGAATACGACGAGAACAACCAGCACTTCACAATTGTCCTCGCACCTCGACCATGGTCTTGTGACAGGCGGGGCGGTAAGGTAATTTGATTGTTGACAATGCCACATTGCTGCTGTATTTTGTGATAGCACTATCGGGGGAAACGATGGAACTTCATATGCCTCTTATCCGGATGATCTGGATGGGGGGCATTCTCGTTTTCACCCGTTGCTGCGGCCTCAGGTCTTCAGTGATTCACAATTATTCAAAAGGAGATAACGTTCATAGCAATTGATACTAGTGCCCGATTCCATTTCAGTGGAGAAGGGGATCATTCAGGACTCAAACTACTATCGTCGTAACAATTGCGGAGAACGCCATGAAACAGCGCACAGCGACGTTCCTCGGACTGATCATCCTTTTTCAACATCTTTGCATCGTGCGGCTGTGAGAGGCGCGAAGAAGAAGAGGGAGGCACAGGCTCGAGCAGAGGCTCAAGCCCGAGCTGAATTTGAACCGCGACCCGTCTTCCCCCGAGCGACGGAATTCGACCTCTACCATTGTCCGGTGTGCCACTTTCCGGTCCACGAGAGCTGGGCAGACTACTTTGTCTGCCCGATTTGCCTTTGGGAGGACGACGGACAAGACGACCCATTTGCCGATGAACCCAACCCACTTAATGGCGGTAGCCTGACGGATGCTCGCAATATGTGGACTGCACATTTGCACATCTACCATGGTCGATCGCCAGCACCTAAAGGCTATCGCCTGATGATGATTGAGAATGCGATCTCCCTGTTTGAGCGTTGCCGCGCCGAGACGGACCCGGCCGAGCAATGGGATCTCCTTGAGCAAGCTCTCAAGATGGCGCACAACATCCCCGGTACCAACTGGGGGGAGAAGGAATAGACCACCATTTCGATAGATTGAACAATCTCTTCAAGCACACATGGAACAAATTCTAGAAACCGCATTGCGGGACCCATTGGGCTATCTGATAGGACTTTTGGGAATCTTGGCTTCGATCACCATCTACTTCAGGAGCAAGTCACGCGTCGACCTGCGATTCGTTTACAAACATATACGTGAGGTCAGTAGAATTTCGAGCGCCCACCGGAAAATCAAAGTGACGTTCGAAAAGAACGAAGTTCCACGTGTCACTAGAACGCTCATCTGCATTTGGAACAATGGCCGTCGTCCACTGAGACGGGATGACATCCCCAAAAATGATCGACTGACATTCACACTTCATGATCCCAAGGCGGATGTCGAGATTTTGGATTTCGACATTCTGAAGGTTGTCCGACCGAGCACCAATTTCACAGTCAAGGGGCACGCTGATGCACCTGGTGTAGTACTAGACTTTGACTATTTAGATAGAAGGGACGGCGCCATTATAGAGATCCAGCACACTGGAACTGCCGACGCCAGTCTTGTTCTTGGAGGAGTCATTCTTGGGCCGCACAAAGTCGTTAAGGTAAATGAGAAGGTGTTCTTCAGGCCCTTCGCACGAGATCTATTCAGTACATTCTGGGAGCAGATCTTCCAAGGCCCCAGACTTGTTTCCATTTCATTTGCAATTGCGCTCCTGCTGTCCCTATATCAAGCCACGACACTCCCTGAGCGTCCACCTACGATCGTAGCGATTGACGGTATTCGGCCAAAGGTTATTTCCGAACTGCGATCCGAAGGTTTCCGATCGACACAAGCCGATTCATTGGCTGAACGAATGCTAGATCACTTGCCGAAAGCCGAAACTCCAACTGGGTTGAAGGCGATCGGCTGGATCATGGCGTTTTCTTCAACATTGGCTCTATGGGTTTCGTGGCCTCGCACGCCGATTCCGTCAAACCTACTTCCTGGGTTTGAGTTTCCTCGATGGTTTCTTTGGCTGCGCCTCGGAGGCAAGACCTAGTGAAACAGCTCCGCGTCGGTGACCGTCTCGAAGTCCTCAAGGAACTCCACAAGGAGCATCCGGTTGGCTTTATTGATCTGATCTATATCGACCCTCCGTTTAATTCGAAGCGGGACTACAGGGTCTCCTTCGATCCAACGCAACGAAGACGCGAGAACGAGCGATGAGTCCTCCACGGATGATTGACAACAGTGATGAACGTGCACTCGGCTGACTTACCAAATCTCCCGGGCTCTTTGAAGCCGATCCTGGTGAGCCTGCTTGCCAAGTACGATGGCATCATCGCCAGTTATCGGGCGAACAGCCTTAGTGGATTAGCCGAGACGTTGGAGAGGTTGCGTGCCCCCCACCTCAGTCTCTGGGAAGAAATGGAGACGCTTCACCTCTTTACATCTTATCTTGCCGAGTCGGGCCTTTTCTCAGAAGACAATCCAATGGTGGGCCTGCGGGTCCTCTTCGCTAGGAGTTGTCAGTGTTTTTCGGGGGTGCGGGCTTGTCTTCAAGAAGGTCTCCCAGGGGAAGCCTCAATTTTGCTTCGGTCTTTGTTTGAGAACTACTTGAACCAGTCAATCATTCTACAGAGCAATGCGGAAAAGCGGGACCTACTCTTCCTTGAATACCGCCATGTAGAGCAGTACAAAGACCTTGAGTGGTGTCGGAAGGCGCGTCGGAATGGGAGACTCTCAGAGGAGTCATTCAGGAAGAGGTTCCCAACATCATCGGAGGAGGGAATACAAGCTGCCTATGATCAGGTCCGCGTCAACTATTCAACAAATCTCAAATCTCATTGGTCGTGGCAAGTGGTAAACGAGAAAGACCCCAATGCGTGCGTCACCATATTTGACGTTGCAGTGCATGTCGGACATGCAGATGACTACCAATCGCTATACTCCACCCTCTCTACGGTCTCGCATGGATCGTCACGCGCCGGCGGAATAGTAAGAACCGTTGGCGGGATTTCCATGGCTCCTAGATTTGGAGAACTGATTGACACACTCGGGCGTCTCGCGATTGGATACCTGACAAGAACTATCTGTAACCTCTGTACTTCGTTGAAGAATCCAGCAGCGACAGAGATCACCACTTATCTGATCGCTCGGGCGGTCATCAATGGTGCGGGTGAACCGGGGCAACGATAGACTGTATTTCAGAACCAAGGGATTCCGACGATTCGAGTGACGAGGCAAAAGAAAGGACTCATTTTCTCCGGACAGAAGTGCCTTCGTTTCATCATGGATTGAAAATGGTCCTTCTCACTCGAATCTACACTGAGTTCATTAATCCATCAAAGCAAACCACGGACAAGGGGGCAACTGAACATGCACGCTCGTAGAATCATACTTTCTATAATAGCCTTAGGTCTTATACTGTCCGGCTGTTTTTCTCCCAGTGAAATCGTCAAGACCTCAACATTCACAGCTCAGTATTCAATGTCATTGTCAAAAGTCGAACGGCCAGAGAAGGCTTCTCAGCGTTACGGGACACAAAAGGTGGATACGGTTTCGACGAACCCGAAATACAAGTTCTTCTTTGAGGATGATCTGCTCCGTATTCTCTGGATAGCAGACAGTCGAAATATTTCTTTCTCAGCTGTCAACAAGACCGATCATTCGATCAAGGTGCCATGGGATGAAGCGGCCTTTGTAGATCACGATGGAGCCACGCATCGCGTTATGCATTCAGGGGTGAAATATAATGATCGAGAAAAACCTCAGGCACCATCGATTATCGTCCGCAGGGGATCAATTGAGGATATCGTCTTTCCGACCGACTTTGTCCGCTGGGTAGAAGGAACCAGATACACGGCCGGGAGATGGCTTGAAGAATCGCTCCTTCCAGACTATGAGTACCAAAGCAAATACACGAAAGGGACATATGCATCTTACGAAGATTTCAGCCGGACGATGCAAGGCTATGTCGGAAAGACGTATCAGGTGCTCCTGCCACTCCAGATTGAAGACGTTGTGAACGACTACATCTTCACATTTCGAGTGGACGGGGTCATCAAGAAGCAGGATACCAGCAGCTATAAGATATGACCGTTGAGTTCCACTCCTGATGAACTACTGAAACTGGGTGTGTGAGTTGTTCAATAGTTCTGAAGGGGGTGCCATAGGAGGACGGACTCTTCTTAGAATGATAGATAGCCTTCAACTAATTCTCGAAATCTGCCTTAAAAAGGGAAATTGGGTTTTTCGAAGACACCATCGGACGGATCCATAAACGAAATCAACGATTGCGGTTGTTGCGGGTCCCATGACCGACCCTGGCACTTACCTCTATGGATTCTAATGGGGAGTCGACTATGCTGAGCTTTTTCGCGAAGATTGCGTTGGTGTCCACATCGTTGGCCCCCGTCCTGATTACCTACGGATTATCAAGGCTCTCTGAGCAAGGAGGATGGCAGTATGTTCTCTTTGCTCTTGCTGGTCTTCTCGTGCTTCTGAATCTGTGTTTACTCAGATTCATTAGGTCCAAGCTGCGTGTGATCGAGCTAAAGCTATCTTCCGTCCGAAATGCGGATCAAGAGATACTCGCCTTCATTTTGACGTACCTGCTTCCTCTTGCTGGGACATCGGATCAGCAAACAAACCTCCCTGTTGTGTCCTTCGTCTTCGTTCTAATCTTTGTGGCGGTATTTGCAAGTAATTCGTATCACTTCAATCCGCTGCTGGGACTCTTCCGCTATCACTTCTATGAGGTCACGACAAATGACAACGTAACCCTAATTCTTCTGACCAAGAAGAGACTCAGGGGCAATCCACAGAATCGATTCGTTGTTGAGATCTCAGACTACCTATTAATGGAGATTGACTAACATGCCTCCGATCGTGTGGCAATTCTTCGTGGCCCTTGAATACGCGGACGAAACAATAGTGAGGTCCCTTCCGATCGAAAGACAGACTCAGACTGATATGACCAGAGATTTCTCTGGGTATTCGAATGCCTTCCTTGCCGAGAAGGAGCTCATCTCGTACAACGGAGACTACAAAGCCGATGATGACAGCCTGCTCGTGATCGAAGGGCTGAAGTTGCCTGACATTTATGCGAGCCTCTGCAAGCCTGACCTTCCACCGGAGATCTTGACCAAGGAGATGATAGAGCGTGGAGGTCGTCTGCTGGCATTGATTGCTTGTGGTCAGAACCGTGCCGGACAACTCATCGCATTTCAGAGGATGTCTGAGAGCGTCGTGATTAGGGCTGAAGGGGGGCTATTGTTTTCAGAAGATACTCTGACACCTCTTGAATCCCCAGTGCTGGTGTTTCAAAAGAACATCACTGCTCTATATCAAGACGGGAAACTGTTCTTCGAATCTCTGAGGTCGGTTTCAAGATTCCTTGACATCTCAGAATACCTTTTAGAAGCGAGCGACATTGAAATGAAGAAGTTCCAAAAGGGACCGTATATCTTCATAGACGATGAGGATGGTTTTTTCGGGCTCCCGGATTCATGGTTGAGGAAGAAGGTTCACTCAATTCTCCAATCTGGTGTCCTAAGCAAGGATTCGGTAAAAGCGGTCTTCAATTCCGCTAAGCGACGGGGCATTCCATTGGGGATCACGACGAAGAATGGTAGGCCCGCACTGCAGATTCCAGCAGATCGGAAGAAAGCAAAGCGGGCAATACAATTTCTCGCTGAGGATATACTCGATTCGCCAATATCTGAAAGGATGTTCCTCACGAATTCTAAGATTGTCATAACCAAGTGACTGGACCTGCAGAAGCAGGCCCAACAGTGGTGAGAAATCAATTCGCAGGTAACCATTGCCGAAGGAGGACCGATGAGTGGATCAGGTGGAGGTATTCCGGATTTTGGGCGTCCGTCCCGCCCTGAACGAGACGACAACGGAATCCGTGGTGAGGATAGCGGGGGTGGGGCGGGAGGTGGAGGTGAGACAAATGCTTGTGCTTCATTGGATTTCGTGACATTTCTTCAGTCACCGAAGAGAGGTGTCGTTGAAAAACTGAGCGAAGGTGATCGCCTCACATTGGTTCCAACAAATGGTGGTCCGCCACTACAGGTTATGACAAACGGAGGGGATATAGCCGGGAGCATTGTGTCCAACGTTAGCCTCATTCTCGGTTGCATCGGAAAGGGATACGTCTATGTTGCGGACGTCGTCAATATCCAGAGTGGAGCCGTGGAACTTCGCGTACATGCATAGGGGGAAATATGTTCACTGTAATCGGAGGCACGTACTTTGAGGTTTGTCTGAATCCCGCATGGCGTGAGGTGTACGGTTCAGGGGGGCGCGCCGCTGCCGCAGCATCAAGGATCGTCGAGATGATCTCCAAGAGTCGGGTACTACTTCGTACCTGCGCTGAAGGTGAGCTCGAAAGTCAGGTCAGGGACACTGCTGCCTCGTTCGGATACGATGTCGAGATTACACCACGCGATGGGATGGTTGAGTTTCAGTACATCCACGGATTGTCCGCTCCAAAGTTGTACCAGAGTAGACCCGGACGCGCTCGAATAAACCTAGACCGGGTTGAAACAGAGTGCGCTCTCGTCTTCGGAATGGTCGAAGCATCGCCTAGCGTTGAGGCAAATCAAATTGTCTTCGATCCGCAATCGGGTGAACTCGCACGATTGCCATCCAAAGAGGAGATTTCAGCCAAGCGGCTTGCCATCGTCGCTAATCTCAAAGAAGCTCGGGCCATGTTGCAGGCCGTCGAGCCTCACTCCGCACCACAGGAGTTGAACTCTGAGGTGTTGGCGAAATCACTGCTCAGACTGGCCGGGTGCGAAGTGGTTGTCGTGAAGAATGCCACTGAGGGTGCAGTCGTGTGCAGTGATGGGAATCTCGACCACATCCCGAGCGTTCCTATTCCAACCGTGTTCCCAATTGGATCTGGTGATGTCTTCTCATCGATCTTCGCTGCATATTGGACAGTAGCTGGGGCCACTCCACTTGATTCAGCTCGTAAGGCTGCGGCGGCCACTGCGCTCTATTGTGCCACCCGGGCTCTGCCGGTTCCTGCATCCCCCCATCTCTCTGCTCCCAAAATGACGAAAGTGCTTGTGCCCCCCAAAGCCCCGAAGAAGCATCGGGCGCAAGTATATTTGGCAGGACCGTTCTTTAATCTTCCTCAATTGTGGCTGTTGAACGAAGCGAGGGCCGCTCTCGAAGAACAAGGACTCGTCGTATTCTCCCCGAGGGATCATGTGGGAGAATTGACACATGCCAAGGACATGACCAAGATCGCCGATGCAGACATCAAAGGTTTAGTCGAAAGCGATCTGGTTTTTGCCTTGGTGGATGGCTTTGATCCGGGTACGATCTTTGAACTCGGTTTTGCGCGTGCCTTGAAGAAACCTGCGGTTGTGTTCGTCAGCGACTTGGACCCCAGACACATCACTATGATCGAAGGCAGCAACTGCCATGTATTCCGTGATTTTCCAACCGCGATCTATCAAGCGGCTTGGATGGGCAAGCTGGAATGAGAAAGATACTGCTTCTATCTGGAGGGCTCGACTCCTCAGCACTCGCGTATGCGATAAGACCAGACCTGGCGTTTACAGTCCTATATGGTCAAGCAGCGGGCGAAGCAGAAGTCGAGGCCTCGAAGGCGATTTGTCACGAACTGGGGACTTCACATGAGGTGCTTCGAGCGGATTTCTCTTTTGCAGGCTTAGGTGACATGTCGACCAATCGGCGGGAGGCTGGATCAGAGAATTCTAATTATTTGCCCTCGTCTGATTGGTGGCCATTAAGAAATCAATTTCTCATAACTGTGGTCGCAGCTCGGTGCCTTGCGATGGGGGTGCAAGGTGACCTCTTCACAGGAACAGTTTCTTCAGATGCCAGATTCGCAGATGGCACAGTGGGGTTCTATTCGCTGATGGATGAACTCTTTACTCGCCAAGAGGGGGGACTCCGGCTCTATGCGCCCGCAATCAAGAAGTGCTCCGCCGAGCTCTTGCGTGAGAGCAAAATGCCCGAAGCCATCGCTCGCTGGACGCATTCGTGTCATTGCTTTAATGTCGCGTGTGGGATGTGTCGAGGATGTCGAAAGCGGGGCGAGGTAATGATCGAGGTTTGGGGTTCTCCTTAACAGATTTAAGTTGCTTCGAGACTTCGAAAACAATACATTTCTCCCCCACCAATCAAATCAAGGAAGGTCTGCGATGGTCCAAGTTCCTGCAAGAGTCCGTCGAGCCTCTGCCCTCAGGGTGACAGAGACCTATCTTTATGCAAAGAAGGATGTGGTTCAGGCAGGATATGGCCCAGAGATCGCCTGGCAGGAAAGCCTATCACTTTCGACGATAACGGAGTCTGCTTTCTTGAGTGAGTGTGCGTGGGTAATCCTAAATGCCGGGATGAAGGCAAGCGTCATTCGGGGGCTTTGGGGGGAGATTGGCACTGCATTTCGCAATTGGAGCAGTGCATCAAACATAGTAAGGCAGCGCCAAGCTTGTGTCAATGAAGCATTGGTCCACTTCAACCATCCCGGCAAGATTGGTGCCATCGCTGATATTGCCGAAGCTGTGCAGAGCGAAGGGTTTGAACATGTTATCAGAAGCATCATGCGTGGCGGACTTGAATTCCTACGTACACTCCCATACATTGGACCAGTGACTTCATATCACTTGGCGAAAAATCTTGGGATGGACGTAGCGAAACCTGATCGACATCTCGTCAGGATCACAAACGCCACGGGGTATTCTGATCCGGGCGAACTTTGTCATGTGATTGCGTCAAGCACGGGGGATAGAATCGCTGTCGTGGATTTGGTGCTCTGGCGGTACGCGACTCTTCATAGTGACTATTTGAGCCTATTCCAATGGGAATCGCCAGACCTAGGAATGAAGCCGCCTCGAATTCGGAATGATAAGGGGGATCTCGAGATTTCCGAACCGTTGACATATGATCTTCATTGTGAAAATCAGGTTGAACGAGTGTCTTGACGCATCTGTGAGCTTGACAAAGTCCCTGATTTCTTTATTTTCTTGCAGTAGACATGCAGTAGTCCGACACGTTACCCATCAAAAGGGCGTGCTCTGATACTCGAAAGAATATTGGCGACGCCCTCTTGTTTTATTGGATCAACCCGTGCCCACACACCACACAACGGGCCGCCCAACCCGAGAATCCAGACGAAGCTGCTACCCTCCACCGGAGGGTCGATGGGACGGCCACGTGCATTCGGTCACGCGCAAGCAGATGCCGTTCGGCTTCGGCGAGTGTTGACTGCTTGATGTCCTTGTCCATAGAATCCTCCGCACCAATGATATATAGCAAATAGAGGATTTACGGATCATGAGATGCTTCGAATTCGGAATTGCGTAGGCGGGGTCGGCGGCAATGAATGAAGGAAAATCATGGATTGGACCCGCCAAAACGGACTGCAAAAGTTGTTCACAACTTCCCTCCGGCGTTCCTTGACTTTGAGTACTCTCAGTCCTACCATTTCATCAATCAGAATGGCAGAACGGTGAGAGGACAATATTCAAGCCATAGGCCCTTGCGTCCGGATCAAGTGGATGATCCATTGAGCAATAGAGGACAAAAAGAGAAATCGGAGACGGAGCCATAATACGATTCGATGAATCATCATGAAAATATTAACTTGACTTCTCTCCCCTATGCTCGTAGATTCTTGGCGAGGGGGGCATAAGACAATGACTTGAGATGGGTTAGTAGAAGCAGTGGTTGAAATGGAATGGAGGCAGGGATAAAAAAAGGCCAACGCTAGGTCGGGCAGACGTTCACGTTGGCCAAATACGAAAAATTGAAGCAAGGGTTTGGAGACCCTTTGCAGGAAGGAGGCTCGTTATGTTAAAGTTACCAAAATAGGGGCGGCCAGCGCCGTCCCAAGAGGTTCCTCCACATCTTTACCCCGCCCTGCCTTGGTATTGTAGGCAGGATGGCTCACAATGTCAAGTTAAGAATGAGGTTTTTGAAATGTACACTCAAACTTCAACATACAAATACCCCTTTAAGTGGGTGCCTGAACAGACCAAACTAGCTGTTTGGGCGAAAGGGCGCGCCATTCCAGGCTATGACGCATCAGTCTGGAGGTCGGACGTTTACGGTTCACCAATGCAATACAGCCAACACGGCAATACTGACTCTAAGTATGGTTGGGAGATAGACCACATCTATCCTCAGTCAAAAGGAGGGAGTGACAACCTCAGCAACCTGCAACCGCTGCAATGGGAGAACAATCGCAGGAAGGGCGATAGCGTAAGCTGATGTTCTTGGCGCAGTAGAGGTACATAAGCTGTATAACGCAAAGGGCCCCGTAACTGGGGCCCTCATTTCTTTGCCTCGCGCTTGGCTATTACATCGATCGTGATGGACTACCAAGGCATCGAAGTGGGAAACTCAAATAGGCAGTTGACCATGAGGCCCCTGAGAGATCTGACGCGATTTTGTTCGACCATAGTTTTGAAACAGACATCAGGGGATGCCGGGCTAAGACCCGGGAAGAAGAGTGAAGGTGATGGACGAGTTCAACGATGCGAACCCTCCATCGGGCCCATCAACCTCACAGCAGGGGATGACTATTTTGAAAGACATCAACCAGTTCGAGGACGACCACGAGAAGTTTGTTGATTCGTTGAGGGGCGTGAGCGACAGCTGACCATTCGACATCTGATCTGGATTCAAGCGCAAGCCTCTCTTACGAGGATCCCTCGACACTGAGAGCATTTAGATCGGTGCCTCATCTGGATCTAAGCCGACGATAGTACGCTGAGCCATCAAACCGCAACATCGACTCGCTCAGAAGTCCTTCCGGCTCGATCAAAGCAAGCATCGAAATGTCGCGATCATCGCTGTCGCCCGTGAAATCTGCGGCTTCATCTGGGCAATAATGATAGCACTGCCAGCACCTGAACCTTAAAACTACCGTCGAGAGGAGAGCACCGATAGGAGAACTCTCGTTTGAAATATGCGGCTAACAATCCGCGTAGCTAGATAGAGAACGCTCCGGACGAACCCATGATGATGCGGTATTCCCGCTCTGCGAGATAACCCGCGAATACTAGTCTGATGATCGTCGACGAACGCTCTCCTCTCGACTTTCTTTTTCAAAGAACTTGACTACCAGCCGTTTCCATACTATTTCATCAGAAGGATCTTCTGTACAGATACTGTACCGTTCCGAATGTAACGGATCAAATACTCCCCTGTCTTGACCTTGGGATAGCTTATGACAAGTCGATTGTCATGTCTGTCCGGCATGTTGCCGCTCTCCGGATGAACCGCAAGCAACACCGTTGTGGATGCCCGAAAAGTTGAGTCCAAAAGGGTGAAAGATCGGCTTGAATCAGTAGTGAGCATTTCAAGCCGCACGTGATCATTTGGCGACACATCAAACTGCAAACCGATGAAATGGCTGCCAGTCTTTGTGCTAATGGCGCCTTCGAATCTTGTCTGGGCGGAAGGAAGTTCTCCGAGACACATCACGGACAAGAGCAACCCGATGGCACACCGGTGGAGTCTCACTTTGGCCTCCCTAGGTAATTGATTTGGAAGTTCGGATAGGTCTGATTTGTTCGATCGCTCGTCTGCAGTGACACGGGTGAATTCGGCCCCGCCCTCCCGACAAAGTACTCCTTACCTGATTGATCCTTCACTACATACACGGCAGAGTGATTGGTAATCCCGCTCTTGTCGACCCATGTGACAGCCGCCCCGGTGTTGGGAGAGGACTGAGGGGAGAAGTGGAACAAATCTTGAACTTCTTGAGTAAAATGGAACCCCCCCTGAACCTGGGTCTCCTGATCAACCATTCCTGTTGCAACCAATGTTGAAGAAAAGCAATTCATGTTTCCTGCATCCGTTGAAAACTGCGTGCTCGAGCCTTTCGCAAACACGAAGTCAGTAACATCAAATGCCGTCTGACCTTCGACAACTTCAAATTTTGACAAGTCATCAATGCCGTATTTGTTGGCGAAGTCCTCGGGTGAAACCCCCAGTTGTTGATATAGTCCCTCGAGGTTGTCGTTCTTTTCGGCTTGAACATTCACAAGGTTATTGCTCGCATCATAGGAAGCAACCCATTCCCCGGTTGGGTCAACCTTGCTTAAGGGAGAGTTGAGTGCATAGACAAATGGAGATTGATCGGAATAGGACGCAGATAGAGGATCAACGCTCAGCCATCTTCCAATCCTCGCATCATAGTAACGTGCCCCGAAGTAATCATACCCCGTCTCACTGTCTCGCTCTTTCTCCGTGTACTTGTACCGCGCATCGGCGAACCCGTTGTTAGAGCTCCTATAGTCCATGTACTGCCCAAATGGGTAGAAATCATCATAGGCGAGGATCGTCGGCGTGCCGGTGCTCCAGGCCACGAAGTTGTCCCAGTGCGCATGCATGGAGTTGTCCTGCCGGAATCCAACCTTCCCGCTTAAGAACGGACTCGACGGGTCGGTCCAGTTGATAAGCTGCTGACCGTTCCAGTTGACTTTGATATTCGACCCTGAAAGCGTTGTCTGCAGACGATACCAGGTACTTTGCGCCATGTAGCCATCCGGTAAGGCCACATCCACCTTCAGCGCGTAAGTCCCGGAGAGCTTCTTGAAGATCTTGAGCCGGTTGCCGCACGGGTACACCAGGTAGAAGTTGTTCGTATCTACATAGCGCACAACGATCGATACATCGGCCACGCTCGGCAAGGGGAGCGGGGTACTCACATCGCAGGCGACCACCCCATCAGCGATCGTAGTCGCGGAGCTGTTCACCATCACGTTGTCACCGCCTGCTGAAGAGGCCGAGAGCCACCCGCTTTCAATGGCAAAGCCTGAGCCCAGGACCGTGGTCCACTGCGAGAGGTCGCCGCCGAAGTTCTCCACAACCATCGAAGGGGAAAGTGTCACCCGGACCGTTCCCAAGTGGTCCTTCAGGTGGTACTGGCGGCTGAGCGATGTGCCGCTCCGCTTCACCTGGCCGATGAGCCCGCCTCCGGCTCCGAATAAGTTGTAGCACGGATTGCTCGTGGATCCATTATAGACCACATCGGTCTTTCCGTCGGCTCCCCCCACATACCAGACGGGGGATCCTGCCCCGACGATCTTCTGCACCCGCATGCCACTAGCGTCGTAGGCATACTGGATGAGTGTGCCGTTGGTCAAGTATTCGGAGACCGGCAGATTGTTCATGTCATAGACGACCAGAGCCACGCCTCGGCTCGCATCAGCCTTCACATTCCCATTCCCGTCGTAAGCATACGCCCCGGTGGATTGATTGTCAATGTCCGTTGGGAAAATGGCCGCAGCCACCGTGTCCCAAATGTAATCCAGTCGGTTGGTATTTGCAAGATACTTGTAACTGAGACTGTCCATCCGCGAGGTGCTCGTCCCATCGGGCGTGCCGTAGCGAACAAGGCTTGTGATATTGCCGTTCTTGTCATACCCGATTTGAGGCATCTTGTAGCGGTCATGGCTTGTCCAGGAGCCACTGTATTTGTAGCCAAAATTGGCCGAGGTAAGCCGGTTGGCCTTGTCGTAGCCAAATCCGTATCCAATGGTTGTCGTTTTGATTGTCGACACGGCGAAAGTATCCGGGGTTTGGCTATAGGCCATCCAGCTAATGTTACCGGAGTATTGCGGCGCGACGTTCAAGGTCGAGCCAACTTCCTGCACCGTTTCATACCCGAGTGATTCCCAGAACTGAGTTGAGTTGATGGACCTGGTCCAGTCACGCTGGTTGTACGTGTAACTCAATGTCTGAGCCGGGCCCACGCCTAGGGTAAGTTGGCTATCTCTACCTGTGGCCACGTAGCGGGTGGCGGCTTCACTTATCCGTGTGCCATTGTCCGCTCCACTGTAGGCGCGCACCGGGCGGCCTGCCTGATCATACTCATACCACCACATGTAGTTGTTCTGCGTGTTGAACGCATCAGTATAGGTCTTTGTGGTGATATTCCCCGCGAGGTCATAGGCGTAGGCGATCTTCTTGGATGATGAGCCGAGGCCTTTCAGCACGACCCACTCGGTGCGCCCCATGTCATCGTACGAATAGAACGTCGTGAGCGCGAGTGTCCCGAGCCGGTAGGCCGAAATCCACGAGATCTTTCCCTTGAGATTGCGCTGACCGGAGGCCATCGCATCTGTGCTGGCCGTGTCGTATCCGGCCGAGGTCGAAAGGACCACACTTGAGGGGGGAGGGAAGATCGCCGAGTCTGCGTTGACCTGAGTGAACGCCGACGCGTCGGAGGCAACGTATTCACCCGATTCGATGATGCGGCCGAGACCGTCATATTTGTTGTACGCGAACGGATACTGGGTTTGGCATTGTATGGTATACGGCGTAGGGGGAGGATCCTGCGCGGTAGAACGCACGGTGTAGCTGTAGGTGCCCTGTGGGAGAATGAGTGATCCCGACTGGGGCGCTCCCGTCGTGACGAGCGACAGCAAGACCACGCCGCCTGTCGTCTTCACCTGGAGTGTCACATTGCCCCCCATCACGGGGTATCCGGAAGCGTTGAGCGTGACGTTCAACTTCCCTCGGTTATTGAGCGTGATATTGCTTGATACCTGGCCTCCGGGTGAAACGCTTGCGGAGATATTGACCGCGTTGGCTCCAGTCCCCGTGTGCGCGGCGTCTCTGATGAGCCGGAGATTCCCCTTCTTGTCGTAGAGCATCCTCACAGTACCGGCATCGGGTGACGTCTTCTGTCTGAGTTCGCTTCTGGTCGAGTACTTGTATGCTGTGCTGTAGGTGTCGCCCAGCGGGGGGGTGGATTTGGTGAGGTTCCCGATGACGTCGAAGGTTGAAGAGGTGACCAGAGAAGGACTGCTTCCCATCAGGACCTCGGACCTCACTGCATTACCGAAGAGGTCGGTCGAGACTCTTGTGGTGTCCCCCTGCTCATTGCGCCGACGTGCAACATTCCACTTGTTCGTTCCGTCACCCGAGTAGTCCACGCGGATGTCATGCCCCCCGCCAATGGCGAAGGTGGTTCCCGGGGACCCCTCGAGCTCGATCCGGCTTAAGGGATCAGCAACATATCGTGATTCGGCATAGGGCACCGAGCCCAGCGAGATTCCCAGACCATCATAATAGCTGGTGAGGTGTGAGGCAACGCTCGCGTCGTACAGGTGCTTTCCGGCACCCAGGCTCGACTGATAAGGCTTGTAGACGTATCGAGGCCGGCTGAGGGAGTCGTATTTCGTATGGAAAATGATATCCTCGTCCCCCAGATAGATCTGTTTTTGAACCTCTCTTGCGATGCCGTCGGAGTAGCTCTTTGAAAGAGACGAGTCACTGGCCGAGCGGTAGGTCTTGACCTTCACATAGTTCGGATCGTTTGCGTGGAACGCCGAGTCCGCCGCGCCATCTCGGGAGAAGTAGTAGGCCTGCTCGACGAGAAGGGATCCCGAACCATTACACATCTGAATTGGGCGGCCAAAACCATCATATGTCTTGCGGGTGAAGAGATTTGCGGCGTCGCTCTCATATGTGGGAATAAGCAGGATGGGGTCGTATGCTATCGTCTGAGTGATGGGCGCATCCGCTGGGTGGATGCGAATGTCGTCCACAAGCATGTAATGTGAAGCATCGTAGTTCTCCGCATAGACCCTCATGCGGATGAGCTCGTTGTCCGATATTCCGCCGAGTTGGCGGATCGATTTCAGGTCGCATTTGACTTCAAGGTACACCCAGCTGCCATAGGTGTCGCCTGCCGTGGCGCTCGCATATGCCATGGCGATGTTCGGATACAAGTTATTATTGGCATCCGTGTTCGCTTTGGTGTAGACGGTGAGCCGAGCCGAACTCGCCGCCGTGCCGGACTCGGTCTTCACCCACGCTGAGATGATGTAGACGCGCTGCTGTCCGGCAAGATCTGGGGGGCAGAAATCGCGTGTGGGCCCAAAGCGCGGCGCAGGTGAGGTGGCCGGGCTTGAGGAATAGCCCGGAAGCTTCTGGCTGTACAGCCCCGTATGTGCATCGGTACTTGGCACATTGTAACCATTCGTCCCGTAGAGAGACCAGTAGTCTTCATCAGAGGCGAGCGCGGGGGTCGTTGTCCCGCTTTCGAAGCCGACGTAGCTGCATTCGCCTCCCACGCTTGTCTGCGATGTGCGGGCATTCACTGTTGAAGCCACTGGCAGTGCACTCGAGTATCCCCAGATCGTGGACGAAGCGATGCCGTTTCCATTACGCACCTGCACGGGGTTGCCCAGTGCGGTGTACAGATCATACGTCGCATCGGGCACATAGCGCGCGTCACACTTGAAGGAATCATTCTGGGTATACGAGGCCGCGAAGTTCACGACTGCGCTGTCTCGGAGTCGGAAGGACTGGAGGGGAAGTACCTGGTTTGCCCCGATACGGCGGTAGGTCGTCAGAGCGGCCGAGAGCACAGATGAGGAATCGGTGGCTGTCTTGGAGAATACCCATCGCTCGATGACTGGGTTCACCATATGGGTGACATTCTTCATAGAGTCCAACATTCGGACCGTGGCGCTTGTTGACGATCCGCTTGTTGTTGAATAGTCCAGAGGATACTTCATCCGGGTGACGCGCTGGGTGCCATCGCTGTTGGTCTCGTTGATGCGTGTGACCTGACGGTGAGCCGTATTGCCGTATTCATAGGTCGTGAAGCGCGGAATGCTATCGGTGACGACGGAGTCGCGAAGGAGCGCCGTGAAATACACACCGCGCACGGAGTCGACCGGGTCGGCAGAGGTGAACTGCACCGTCTCGCGGACAAGCGAATTGGAGTTGTTGTACTCCCTCACTCTGTAGGATGTGCCATCCAGGACAGGAACATTCCTCCCAGCGTAGAACTCTTCCGACCAAGCAGAGCCTAGGTCATTGTAGAAATAGCTCACCGTCTTGCCAGTTGCACCTGGATGCGTCACGGTGACCTTGTTGTATTTGCCTCCGCTTACCTGGTCATCAAAGATGCCGTTCTCGAAAGCAAATGTGGTCACGATACTGTCACCCATACCGGAGACGGTTGTCTTTCGATCGATGACGATGTCGTAGCCGGTTTGCGCAAACGAGGGCCTACCAAGACTATCCATGCACTGGGTCAGAACCTGATTGGTGTCTACCGTCCCGATGGCCTTGTTCCACATTCTGAAGGATGCGACGAAGTTCCTTCCTGGTTGCCAATACCACGAGCTGGTCATGTCGCTGTTCGTTTTAAGGAGCGGAATCACTGGTGCTGAGCGCAGGCTGTCCCCATCAAACGAGATTGCCCGAAGATGGCACAGCATGGAAAGCGGTCCACTATGGTCTTCAAGCAGAAATCCATTTTCACCGAATGGCGATGCCCGGAAGAAATCCCACACCCCGTTCAAGATGTTGTGTCGCGGTGAAGACCAGGAGGTGCCATTGTGTGTGATGGCAAACACGTGAGCAGTCGTGTCGGTAGAGGTCTTGCCCGTAAATGCAAGCTTGCGGCCGTTTGAAAAGATCGTCGTTGAGGCCAACGAAGTATTATCACCCGGAAATGCCGCGCTGAGGTACGTTTGTTCCCATCCCTGTCCGGTCCAAGTTCTCAACACTGGTGATGAGCCCTGGGCTCCGCCGACCGCATAGGTGTAGTAGAAATCCCCGACGGAAATCTGAGTGCTTGCACCGAAGGGAGACCTGAGAGAGTCAATTTTCTTGAGATATGCGGCAGTGTGCTGAAATACATAAATGCTATCGCTGTAATACTCTTTAGGAGCTGTGCTGACAACGAAGTTCTTTCCAATTCGGTGAGTGGGGACATTCGTGGCAAAAAACAGCCCATCGGAAGGGGGAAAGGGGTTTGCGTCTCCCATCTGACGCTGATCGAATAGACTCCACGAACCGTTTCTGAACTTGTAGAATGAAGCCATCATCGGCGCCGTGCAGATCTCCCCGGCCGCCCTACTGGTCAGAACGAAAAAGTTCTCCCCGCAATCGGCCCTCAGAGGCGCGACATAGACGGTGTTATCGATAGCCGAGAAGTTTGTTTCGTGAAATCCTGAGCCCAGAGCCCGTACTTTCAGACCCTTCTCAGTAATGTGCACCGCAGCAATGGAGTAGCTGAAGTCCCCTGGGGAGTCAAGGGTCCAGTTGTATTTGAAAACGAAATACGTGGATCCGAAACCCACAGGCCCACGGCGTTTGACAGCGTTGGTATTGTAGCTAACACTGTCTGCGACAAATGCGGAGTCGATATCATATATCGACCACCCTTCACCAGAGCGCCGCACGACCTTCCACCGGTCTTTGAAAAACCCTACTACGACATCACTTCCAACCTGACAGAATGTCGTCGAATCGTAAGGGAAGGACGTATCCCGGTACCATCCGGTAACGCCCCGCCGGTAGACTTCCATCGGCCGAAGAGTATCCTTGGCGCCGTCAAAACGGTAGAAGCGGTACAGAGACTGCGATACAATGTAGAAGTCCGTTCCAGCCACTCCCGTGGGACTCGGCGCTGTGGTGCCCGGATTTCCCGGGATGGTTGAGGGGATGGTCCTCACTGCGCTCAGCGTATCACGCGTCAGTGGCTGAGATTTGTATGTGTATTCAGTGTATCCGCCCGATCGGTAGGTGATCCTACGCACTGCTCCGGGGTTGAGACCTGCGGCCTCCGCGCCAATCCCGCAATAGTCATACTTTGAGATCAACATCCGAACGCTGTTCCGGTCATAGACGTGGACGCTCGCAAGGTAGCGCTTCTTGGCGCCGATAGAGAGGACGTCCTGCGATGTGAAAGAGCGCAGCACGATTCTCTTGACGATCTGTCCGTTTTGTCTGACACTGAGCGTGTCGAGGTGTTTCGCTTCGTATACATTCTGCATGTAGGCCTGGGCCGGCGCTATCACACTGGCGTTGCCGCACATGCGGAGCCAAGATTCCCTTGCACTACTCGATAATCGAGCTTACGACTGCTGCGTGCTTTGTGATCCTCTCCATCACAACGACTTGGGATGCGGGTGCAGTGCTTTGCCTCATTCTCGCCTGCACGCTCATCCCCCTCATCTGGACCGATTGTGAATTCTTCCTGATTCCGAACAGGATCCTCATCACAGGCAGCCTCGCTTCGCTCCTTGCGGCAGGAATACTTGTGCCTGCTGAGCTTGGAAGTCGGCTTCTAGCATCAGGAGGCGTGCTTGTTGGTCTGTACCTGGTGGGGAAAGCTGCAAGCATCTTCGTAAGCCGACAAGCGCTGGGACTCGGAGATGTAAAGCTCGCGGGGTTCATCGCATTTCACACGGGCGCCGTTCTGTTCATGGCAGCACTCTGGACTGCAGCAGACGCTGCTTTGCTCTTTGCCGTCGTAAGGCGTTTCCAGCACACCATTCCCGTTCCCCTTACCGATTCAGGCATTCTTCACATTGCCGGACAGGATGCGATTCCCTTTGGATCATTCCTCTCCGCCACATCGCTCGTTCTCATGCTCTGGAAGGAGGTTGCGCCAATTTCTTTCGACCAATGGTTGACACTGATCCCATAGAACCCACACAGGCGGTGCTCTCGCTCATCCCGAAAGCATTGGCACTGAAGATTCCTGTCCTTCCCGTTGCCCTTGAGGATGGAGTCTTGATCTGCGCCGTCCCAGAAGGGATGGAGGAGAGCGCGCTGCGCGACCTGGAATTTGTGACCGGGCGCAGGGTCAGGTGTTCGCCGCGGACAAAGGCCGAGCTGGAAGGTGCGATCGCCCGCGCATACCAGGGAGGTACCGAGACGCCCAATTTGCACGCGGGGGATGGACACCCTTCGTCCCATGCGGCTTCAATCAACTCCGAAGGATCAGCCGTCTCTCTTGCAAGTGCTCTGATTGCAGATGCTGTAAAGATGGGAGCAAGTGACATACACGTCGAGCCGTATGAGACCTTTGTCCGCATCCGCTACCGGCTCGATGGCGTCCTGAGAGAGGTGTCTCAGCCTGGAGTTTCTCAAGGCCGCACGCTTATCTCTCGCCTCAAGATCATGGCCGATCTGGATATTGCCGAGAAACGGCGTCCCCAGGACGGACGCATACGCGTCCGCGAGGAGGGGAGGACGATCGATATCCGCGTCTCTACACTCCCTACGGATTTTGGCGAGAAGGTCGTGCTTCGCATCCTTGATAAGTCGCGCCTTCAGCTAGACCTCTCGCGGCTGGGCTTTGAGGATGCTGACCTCGTCTCGTTCAAGAAGGCTCTCAAGCTCCCGCATGGCATGATCCTCGTGACAGGTCCGACGGGAAGCGGGAAGACCACAACTCTCTATGCAGCACTCAACTACCTCAATCATCCTGGAGTGAACATCACCACGATCGAGGACCCGATCGAATACAACCTTCCCGGGATCAACCAGACGCACGTCCGGGCCGACATCGGGCTCACGTTTGCCGCGGCTCTTCGCTCGATTCTCCGGCAGGATCCCAACATAGTGATGGTGGGCGAGATCAGAGATGGTGAGACTGCAGAGATAGCCATTCGGGCCGCGCTCACAGGGCATCTGGTACTCTCAACTCTCCATACCAACGATGCGCCGTCGGCGATCACACGGCTTATCGACATGGGTGTTGAACCATTCCTTGTCGCTGCTTCAGCTAAAATGATCCTCGCGCAGAGGCTGCTCCGGAGGATCTGCGCGGAGTGTGCTGAAGCTGATCCGGGAGGGGAGGGACAAGCTTCCATCGTTCAGCAAATCCGCAAATCCCGGCTTCGACGCGGGAGAGGCTGCTCTCATTGTCGAGGGACCGGCTACCTGGGGCGAACAGCCGTATACGAGCTTCTGGAAGTTGGAGATCGCCTCGCAGGCATGATCTCCGCAAACGTTGGAGCGGAGACCCTGGTAACGGAGGCTAGGGAAGCCGGATTCAACTCGCTCCGAGAGTCCGCCATGCGCTTGGCCGAGAAAGGGATGACGACGCCCGAAGAGGTGTGCCGTGAAACCTAGCACCAATTGTCTGACCAACAGCGATGCATTTCAGGACTGTGTTACTTCATCCGTGCAATTGTCAAATCTAAAGAGGCGAACCATGGTAGCTCATAGTGTATTACGCGCACTCCTTCTATTCGGCGCCCTTGTGCTTCTATGCTTGGGTGAGGAGTTGTCTGGTCAGACTTACCAGCAACCAGCCAATCCGTTGCGTCCAACATACGAAGCATATCGCGTTGACAACCTGGCCACGTCATCAGAAGTCACGTCCTCGGGTGACTTGAACATAGAAATCCCGCTTCTCACGGTTCCCAATCGGCTCGGCCACGATTGGCCGCTGGTGCTTCACTACAATAGCAACATTACTCAACGTCAACGGGCGAGTTGGGTGGGTCTTGGATGGGAGTTCGACCTTGGCTATGTCGAACGGACGGTTAGAGGCAGGACCGACGATCAACGGTATGGAATGGCAAGTGGCGAACTCGGTGAAAACATCCATTCCGTCGAACGTGGAGAGCGGGAAGGCCGCCTTTTCGGGATGCACACCAAGAACGCAGCCACGACTGAGATCGATTCGTTCGACCAGGCAGATCTGTATAGATTGAACATAACTGGTTCCGGTCTGGAAATGCTTCCGTTTTCGTCGAACTACTCTGCCGACAGCGTACTTGTCAGCGCCTCTCAATTCCATCCGATCCAGTACAAACCCTGGAAGATTGAAGCATCGTTCGCAATGAATCAGCAGTATGACGCTTTCAATGTCTGGACTGAGGACGGGACTCAGTACTCTTTTGGCGGTTCGGTTGACACCATTAGTGTTCATGGCGGAGACAGCCCTCCGTGGAGCTATCAATGGTTTTCGTATCCGTATCGCTGGAATCTGGGTCTTGTCGTCCATCCCGACGGCGTAACAGATTCAATTTATCATGAGCGCTACTACGTGGCGCAAACGAACTCGCGCACTTACCAACGTGCGTGGGATAACGTGCAGATTGATCGGTCGAGGCGTGCAAATGAGAAGAACAACTTTGGGAAGGCGAGTGGAGAGAATGGCGTCGGTGATGACGGGTTCGCCGACTATGGGTCGTCCTGGCCAACGAGGCTCGCTACTGAAACGCACTACGCGCTGTTCTATGTCTCTATCATACCAGAGAGGAATGCTGAAAGATCATGCAGACTAGATTCCATCACACTCTTTGATAAGAAATTTAACGTCTGGCTTGCCTCAGTTCATTTGGAGTACGATACAAGCTGCAACAACCAGCTTACCCTGAAGAGGGTTAGGCGAATGGCTTCTAATGGTGAATGGCAGCCGCCATATGAATTCAAATACAAGGCCGCTACTGCGGTAAGTCTCGAAAATTTGACAACATATTCGGCTCAGCCAAATTGGGGCGAATTTCCGGGATATTGGACCGACTCCTTTTCTGATGGGTTCAACGATTACGCCACGGCGTGGCACCTCGATACTCTCGTTCTGTCCACTGGGGGGAAGATAGCCTATTCCTACACACCTGTCCCAACTGTGACCTATGATCCGGAGGGATCTGTGTATCAGGGTGCAGAAAGCCGAGGATGGGGATTCAGGATGCAGCCTCGCTCACGCCTTGCCAGCAAGTCCGTACTCAATAGCTTGGGCGAGACCCGGACCTGGACTTACGAGTACGGCCCCGCGCTCTTCGACTGGCCCAGCAGAGTGAATAGCTCGACGTACATGCCTGTGTCAATCCGTGGACATCTTGTCACGGTCTCTTCTCCCAATTACTATCAAATGTTTCGGGGAACCCCACTTGCGCACAGGTGGGTGGTTGTGACAGCGCCAGACGGGTCGACAACCAGAACCCACTATGTGACGAGCTACTCCGGCCCCGGCGCTGAGCCTCACGAAAGCAAACCGGATTTGAGCATTGGTGACTGGCAAGCGTGGGGATCAACGATGGTCGTGTCCCGTGCGGGGGAAAGGGGAATGGTGTGGAAGGTCGTGCAGAATTCCATGGACAGCACAATCACTTCATACCGAAGCAGGGTGCGCTATGCGATGAACGACCTGTACGACAATTACTACAATCCACGGCACTTCGTACGAAACACATCAACTGAGAGTGTGCCGGACACCATTGTGTCGGTAAAAGATGGTGTGCGCACAACTCGGATACACACGTACAATGAGAATGGTCTCGTGGAGTCGGTGAGAGAAAGCGGTCCCTCAACTTGGAAGAAGACGACCACGAGCTACGCAAGTGATCAACCCGGTTACTCCGGACTCCGAGACCGATGGATGTTAAGTCAGCCCTATCAATCAAAAGTAGAAGAGGACAATACGTGCCTCAGCCTTCAACGAATCCTCTGGGCTGAACAACTCGTCAACGTGCAGTCGTCCCGCTATGTTTACTTACCGTCGGAAATCTGGCAATGGCGGTCCTGGTCTTCGACCGATTCTCTTGACAAGGTACGAAGTGTGCGCTTTGACACCTATGATTACCGTGCAAATGTCACGAGGAGCGTAGATGCCAACGGATCCGTTGCGCTGTATACTTTTGGTGGGACAACCAATGTGGTCCAACGGACTGGAGGTGGTGACGACGAGTTCCAATCGCCAGCGCCGGATCCATCAACTCTACCGCCTTTCCATCAAGCATATCTCACTGAGGTGTCGAGGAGCGTACCCGGTTACACATTGTCCAAGACGTTCGAATACCAGCCGCTCGGGAAAGTGAGCCGGATGGCCGATGAGAACGGATGCAGTGCGAGGTTTGAATATGAACCCTTCGCCCGTCTCTCTGGGATTCGGAACTGCGACTCCGTATTGGTCAATCAGTATTCGTACGACGACGATCCTCTTGATGATGATACTGGCAGCCCTAGGTTCCCGAATGTGATCGCCTATACCTACCGAAAGTCGGGGGACTATACCGTGTCCTGGACTTATGCCGATGATTTGGGGCAGCCGTTCCAGACGCGGACGAAGCTTGGATCAACATACATCGTCAATCACAGCGTCTACGATCCGCTCTGGCACCTTCAGAAACAGTACAAGCCGTTCTTGAGTACGAGTTACCCTGGGCCTGATGGCAATATCCAGTCTCAGTCCACATCCTACCAGACCTCAATAGGTGTTGACGCGGGATCGCGCCCCTACACAAGTTACTCTTACGACGCGAATGGTCGTCCGTCCGCAGTGTGGGCTCCTGGGACTGCATTCGCTACGCATCCGGCTACCACGAGCTACGGCACGAACACAGCAGCTGATTCAACCGGCTACGCGGTAGGCACGCTCTTCAAAACAAGCGTTCGTGACGAGAACGGGAATGTGAGTCAGGAGTACCGTGATCATCGCGGTAATCTCGTACTTTCTCGGGTCGATTCAGCGAAGCTCCGCATGAAGACGCGATTCAGGGTTGATGCCCTCGGCCGAATCCTCTCCGTTGTCCGTCCTGAGGGAGACAGTACGACGTACACCTATGACTTGCTTGGGAAGCTCACGAAAAAGTGGTCGCCTGATGAGGGAACCGTCCGTTACTATTATGACAAGGTGGGGAACCTACGCTTTTCGAAGGATTCGAGCCAGGGAACGAATCGCTTTACATACAGGAAATACGACGCGCTCAACCGTCTCATTGAGATTGGCGAACATTCTCCCTCATCGGATTTCACTCAGGCGAACGCCGACGCCGTCACATTCCCAACAGCTGGTACTAATAGCATTCACGCCGTCATGTCGTATGACGGCGTAGTCCTGACGGGCCAGCATAACATCCTCGGCAGGCTGTCGCGTTCGATCTCCTACGGCGGGAGTGAAGCAACGTGCACGACGACGTACTCCTACGACAGAGAAGGCCGAGTCGAATGGATCGAGCGACAACTTGCCGCGTTCCAACCCATTCGAATCAGCTACAGGTATGATCTTCAGGGGAATCCCGTCAGGATGGACTATGTGGACAGCGCTGTGCCTGAAAACGCGCTTTCTCTCTTCTACTCCTACGACGAACTCGGCCGCCTCTCCCGGGTGGACGCAGGTATCGACACGACCGGGGTTGGAGCGGTGACTCAGGCTGAATACGCATACACTGCAACCGGGCAGGTCAAGCGTCTCCAGCTTGGGGTGGCCCAGGGGGTAGACTTCACTTACAATGTTCGAGACTGGGTAAGGAAGATCAATAATCAGAGTTTCTCTGTGCAGTCAGATCCTGGACATGATGGCGGCAATGGCATCCCGTCTGACCGCTTCGGCATGGTGATTGGTTATGATTCGATCGGATATGCCGGAGCAGGCCTTGGCGCAGCAGCCCAGTACAACGGCAACATTTCCTGGGCGATGTACAACTCGGCGTCGCTTCCGTTTTCGACAGGTTCGCAATCAGCTCCCCTCATGGGATGGTCATACAAGTACGATCGGGGGAACCGCCTTACCGGAGCTAACTGCGGATATTCTCTCACGACGGACGGGAGCTCGTGGCCAGCCTCGGCAGCGTTTGATCTTGACACGGTGACGTATGACCGGAACGGCAATATCCGCTCGCTGAGTCGCAGAGATGACGGCACCCCTTATCGCAATAACTTCACATACAGCTATGCGTCGCTCAATAGGGTAAATAGCATTTATGATGCGGCTGATGGGACAACGTCAACATACTCCTATGACGGCAACGGCAATCTCCTGACAGAAAGCAGCCCCGGCCGCGCAATGTCCAGCGTGAGCTACGACTACCGGAATCTCCCCCTGCAAGCAACGCTGAACTCAACTCTTGTGAAGTACCGCTACGATGCGGAGGGGAACCGCATCTGGAAGGAGACCCCTTCAGGGAAGACCCGATACATCAGGGGGGCGGACGGCAGCACAGTTGCGGTCTACAAAGAGGACGGTACTCTCCTCTATTGGATCATTTCTGTGGGTGGGAAAATGTTGGGGCGACTCGATCCCTAACTCCTGTGTGAGCTTCGTGCGAAATGAAGACGACAGATACGTGTCCATGCTTAAGGAACTAACACATGTCCAGCTCAAAAAATACACTTCTCGATTGCGGGGTGAAGGGATGGCTCCTTCTGATGCTTCTGGGTCTCACGCAGATGGCATTCGCCGAGCAAGGCGTCCTGACAACGAACGTGAAAGCCAGCTTCACAGTCACGGTTTCTCCATATAGAGTACGTGGAACTCCTCCTGAGGCAATAGGGATCGCCGGGAATCGGCCGCCGCTCTCTCCGGACAAGGTATTCCCCCCAGCTCTCGTGCTTCATGAAGTGAAGGGGAGTCCCGGCGTGTTCACAGGCATGGTCGCGTTCCCCAAAGGTACAGCAAGAGACCTCTCATTTCTGATCCTCTTCCGTGTCGAGGGTCTCTGGCTCCGGGAACCAGGAAGCATGGGCGTGTCTCACGTCGTGCTTCTGGACTCAGCCAAGGCCTTGCAGACGATCGCACTCCAGTACGACTCTATGGGAAGACGCTTCATCCCGCTTGCCAAAGGTGGTACCGTGGCAGATGATTTCAGCGCCGCTGCATCACTTGCACAATCGGTGAAGCAAAATGCGACGGCACGCGAGTACAACTACCGGAGCGCTGTTGCCCTCCTAAAGTCGGGGCGTGTTGCGGAAGCGCAGAGTGTCTATGCGCGCTTCCTGGCGGCATCTCCACTCGGCGCGAGCTCGAGGGAGAATTATGACCGCTTCCCGGTTGAACTTGCCAATGCGCTCATCCGAGGCGGCAAACCTCAGGATGCGATTACCGCCCTTCGGTCTGTCCCGCCGAAAGAGGGGAGCGCAAACTATCAGGCAGAGGTCCGGATCAAGCTCGGCAAGGTCCTCGACCGAAACGGTGATGTTGAAGAGGCGCGATCGATTCTCGCGGATGTGTCGAAGCGATCGGGAGTGTCTTCTGAACTCAAGGATGAAAGCACTATCTGCCTTGCTATTTCCTGCGGACGGGAGACGACACCAACCTTAAGGGAGCGGGCTCGTCAGCTCCTCAAGGCCGTCACAGGGAGAACTCACGACAAACAGCGGAGACGGCAAGCGCTTATCGCACTGGCTGATATCGAGCGTCGGTCGAAGAATCAGGCCGGTGTCCTTGCATCGCTCAAGGAAGCCATGAGTCTTGGCACCGCTCAGCAGCGCCTCGCGGCAACGGTCCAGTATCTTGACGCCCTGTATACAGCGAACAACTTCGAAGCATTGCATAAGACATGTCAGTGGATCATCGATCGGGGTGAGCCCGGTTCCCACAAAGCACATCTCCTTTCGCTTGATGCCTTAGCGCTAAAGAGGTTGGGGCGTGAATCAGAGAGCACTGCCAGGTTCAGACTCTTGGATTCGGCTTATTCCTCAAGTCCCTACACGCGATACGCTGCGATAGCACTCTCGTCAATGCAGACCAACAATGTACGGCCTGATTCCCTGGTGAAAGGAGCGCAGTCGCGATGAAACGCACGCTGGCATTTGTCCTCATGCTTGCCGTATATTGTGTTCACGGGCATTTCTCCGCAGCCGTCGCTCAGTCGAATGTTCTTGCCAATGGCGGCTTTGAGAGTGGCACGAGTTCGTGGTCCTGGTATAGTAGCGGCACGGCTACTTTCGATGCGCCATCGCCCGGTTATGCAGGATCGTACAAGGCCAGAGTACAGACGGGAAGCAGCATGGGGAGCAACGTCCAACTCTATCAATATGGCATGTCCATCAAGGCGGACACGATCTATACGTTGTCGTTCGCTGCCTACGCGAGTGCTGGTGGAAGCGTCCTGGTCCAACTCTTAAAGCACACCTCGCCGTATACCAACTACGGGCTCTACGAGGAGGTGGCTCTTACGAGTGGCTGGCAAACGTATCAGTTTACGTTCACTACGAGCGGCTTCTCCGGGACTACGACTGATGTTCGGTTCCGGTTCTGGTTTGCAGATTTTGCATCGGACTACGAGACCGTCGGCCTCGACGAAGTATCACTTGTGAAAGCTGTTGCGGTGAATCCTCCCTCCGCACCGGCGCTCGCTTCACCCTCGAACGGGGCGACCGGTGTTTCCCCCGCACCGACTCTCACATGGAACAGCTCAAGCGGAGCAACATCGTACAATATCGAGGTCGCCCGCAGTTCTTCGTTTGGCGGCACTATTGTGGACTCTCAGACTGGCATTGCCAGCACGAGCTACGATGCCGCTAGTCTGAACAATGACAGCACGTATTACTGGCATGTGCGGGCAGTGAATTCCGCGGGTTCAAGCTCGTGGTCATCTGCTTGGCATTTCACCGTCCACGTTGATACTCCTTCGGCGCCTGTACTCACAGATCCAGCAAACAACGCGCTTGGGGTGTCGACGAGCCCAACATTTGCCTGGAATGCATCCCAGGGGGCCACATCGTATACCCTGCAGGTGTCACTCTCATCAGGATTTTCATCGCTCGCGGTCAATGACTCGGGGATTACAGAGACGTCGTATGGCGCTTCAGGGCTCGCATCTGACACGCTCTACTACTGGCGTGTTCGGGCCGTTAACGCCGGAGGCAGGAGTTCGTGGAGCAGTGTGAGGAGCTTCCACACAGCGGGTGCTGGGCTAAATGTACTTCTCAACGGCAGCTTTGAGGATGGAACAAGCGACTGGTCCTGGTGGGATCCGTCCTACGGATCGTTCACAACAGGATCGCCGGCTCCTGGCGCAGGATCAGCCGGTGGAGTAGTTACGATCAATTCTACATCGGGCGGCAACCTACAGCTCTACCAGTCTGGATTTCGGCTCACGCCTAACACCCAGTATTCGCTCAAGTTCCAGGGATACTCGAACACAGGTCATGACATGGGGGTGTATCTTCAGAAGCACACATCCCCGTACACAAGCTATGGCCTCCCCGCAACGCCCGATCTTGGCACCTCTTGGCAGGAGTTCGAGATACCATTTGAGACGCCCTCGTTCTTTGATCCACCCGATGATACGGCATCGACAACGGACACCCGATTACGGTTCTGGTTCTCTGACGATGCCTCCGACGACGATGCGTACCACCTCGATGACCTGAGGTTGAGCACCACATCCGGAGATACGACAGGGCCACTGCTTCAGGCCATAGCGACGATCGCGGGCGGCCGGACGGCGGTGGCCGATGATGAGGTAATCCTTCTTGACGGCGCAGCAAGTACCGGACCAGTTGCATCCTGGGCGTGGAGTGTCGATGGTTCTGCGATCAGTGCGGATACGACGGTAGACTACAACTTCGCCCTTTCCCCGAATGAGCGCTCAAAACTTGTCACGGTGTCATTGGTAGTTTCTGATGAGGAGGGCAATGTGAATGAAACGCAATTGATCATTCGCGTTACTCGGCGGCCCAAGACCACGTATTACCTTACGGATCATCTCGGTACCATTCGGTCGACGGTGAAAGGAGGAAACCTTCTCCTCAAGGATGATTTCACGTTGGGACTCGTGAAATGGCATCCCTATGTCGGCACTGGATGGACCTATGGTAGCGGTGAGCTAAGGACCCAGGGAATGTCTGCGCAAGAGCTCATTCTGGCAAATGAACCGCCGGGAGAGTTTACTGACGGGATCCTCTCCGTTGATGTCAAGAGCGTAAGCGACCCGAATTACTGCGGCACTGCGGTAGTAAGATTTCAGGATGCATACAACTTCTATTTGATCCAACCGCAGGGCTCACAGCTCTTGATCAAAGAGAAGGTCGGTGGGTCGTTCTCGGTGCGGGCAAGTCACACGCTCCCGGGTGGGACGATTCAAACCGGTCGGTGGTATCGGCTCCAGGTGACGGCCGAGGGGGGAAAGCTCGTCGCGTATTGGGACGGCGATTCGGTCATGTCATGGACGGATACTACTCCCTGGACGAGCGGGCGAGTGGGAATGTGGTACAAGGGGACCCCTGAGGGCCCCAACGGAGAGGCGCGCTGGCGGAATTTCCAGGCGACGACGGGATATCCCGGACAAGTGGTCACGGCCGAGGACTTTGATCCGTGGGGATTGGTGACGAGGAGCTACGTCGCAGCCAATGCGGATCAACGGTTCAAGTTCACGGGGAAAGAAAGAGATGGGGAGTCGGGATACGACTACTTCGGGGCGAGATACTATGACGCGAGGATTGGGAGATGGTTGAGCGTGGATCCGCAGTGGAATCCGTTGGCTAGCACAAGTCCGTACACCTATGCATTGAACAATCCCCTGATTATTGTCGATCCAGATGGTAGGGACACGTTGTACTTTGATTCGAACGGCAGGTACCTTGATAAGCAAACCAAGAAAGGGAAGGGAGACCATGTTGGATATTACAGCGACAAAGACGGAAATCTGGTCAAATTTAAGTTTAATGACCAGAGGGATGCAGAGTCGATCCTGTCGTCTACATCTGCTTCCCTAGTAATGAATGTTGATTTGAATCTGATCGATGGAATTGCGATTGGTGAGAACAAGTATGGGTTGACACTCACACAGGAAAACGTCTTGTCTGGACGATTCATACCCGTTTTGTATCCGTTGGTTGAAAGTCGAGAGAATCAGAAAATGGACTATGTCGTTCAAATTGACAAGAAGGATCCACGAATCCGCTCAGTTGTTACCGTGATAGATGGAATTGGATACAACAACTTCGACTTGGGCAACTATTACTGGGGAATGACAATGGGCCTTCTTGGCTACACGCCAAGCATGGCAAAACTGGCGGCAGAGGTATACGAACGCGTATGGAAAGGCAGATCCGACGACCCCACAGACCAAAGAGCAATTGAACATGGAGCACGGAAAAAATGAAGAAACTACTTGTCACGTTTGCGTTGGCTGTATCATTGGTCTCATGCGCTGGGCCAGGTAAGCAAACCAACAAGGATGTTGACCTGTCGGGTGTTCATGCTGCATTAAAAGATGATCGTGTGTATGAGAAGTTTATTGGTTATCACATCATCAGAAGGGATGATTCCGAGTGGACCTTCTGGTATAGAAACCAACGGATTAATTCGAGCCGATACTTCTTGCCAAATTTGAATGCGGTTAAAGGAACCAAAGACTACGAGGATAAGGAGCACTTTTTCAGGGAAAACCCTGGGGCACCCTTACAGTTGGAAATCCTGAAGAAATACGAAATCAGAGGAGTGGTTTGTTACAACTACAACGAGGTGTCGAAGCGACTTGAATTCAGCGATAGCCTGGGGTATAGGTTTTCCAAATACGCTCTTGAATTTGTGCTCTCAGACAGCATCAGTCTTTCATGTATCAACTTCGATTTCAGGGAGTATATGCACGTTTTGGGTAGCAGGGACTGCCATATTGAGAGGCTCGACTCCAATTGGAGTGTACTGAAGCATCTATAGTCGCTCGCGTAATATAGCTGTCTTTGCACGGTTGAGGACGGATGTTATGAGCCTGTCCTCAGCGTGACATCGATGCGGTGTGCCCGTGAAGCACCGGTACGTGTGAACTTAGAACCGCACTTATGTCTGCTGGTCCGAATGCGTTAGAATCTGAATGTTTGCAGCTAGAAGGAATAGTCAACGGCAAAGACTTCATCGTCTCAAGAGAAACGTGTTTCAGGTTCCATCTGGGAACATTTCCTGATTTCGTTCTGATTAGTATTGGATTTTTCCACCCATGGGGGAACTATGGTGGCAGTTGTTCTAATGCAGCCTGTTTTCCCCACCATCTAGTCAGGTGTTCCTGGGATTCAAGAACTAGTCGCAGAAGGTGTGGCCATGTGAGTAGCGCAGCCATCGCTCCGCACCTGCCAAGTCGTCTGCCTCAATAGCGCTTTGAAATTGTGACTGAACTGATGAAAGTTGCTTGGTTGATGGTTCAATATTGCAGCTATTTGCTTTGGGTGTTCGGATTGACCTCAAGCGCAGCATTTGGACAAATGGACTCGATTGATCGGTCAAGTCCAAGACCAACTTCGTGCGCGCTTGTGGTCCCCCGTGGGGGCACGGACACAACATCGTTGAGTTTCAAGGATACAGACCTCCGCGACATCTTCCGTGCCATTTCATTACAGCACGGCGTCAACATCTTCCTTGACAACAGTATCAACAAGAGGGTGACCGTTGCCCTAAACCGGGTGCGTGTCATTGACGCAATCGAGTTTCTTGCTGCGCAAAACGGGCTTGAAGTGAAGAGCGAGGGTGGTATCTTTCAGATCACTCAACCCCTCCCGCCTTCTCCTCCTCCACCACCTCCCCCGAGAGTCCCGGGTATTCTCTTTGAGAACGGCCTCCTCTCTGTTGACCTGAAGGCCGATGATCTTGAGAAGGTCATCCTCCTCATCCAGGAAAGGACCGCAAAGAACATCCTCATCATCAGCGGCACCACGGGCACACTCACCGGCAAGCTCATCGATATCGATTTCGATCTCGGATTCACGCAGCTTCTGAACAACAACGGCTTTGCCGTCCAGAAGAAGAACGGGATCTACATCGTGAGCCGGCAGGAGTACTTCGTCGGCACGCAAGGGACAGCGACCAAGGAACGATCGGGTCCCTATTGGGTGAGCGCAAAGGATTCGCTCGTGAGCATCGATGTCACCCATGCCCCCCTTGAGCGCCTCCTCCACGACATGACAGCCCAATTGGGAGCGGACATTGTCTTCTACAGCGCTATCAGCGGCACAGTCTCAGCGCGGGCAACGGGCGTCCAGTTGCTGCGCGCTCTCGATATCATCCTCCGAAATACGAACTACGCCTACAAGATCACCGAGGGCATTGTCTTCGTTGGAGAGAAGGCGAACAAGAACCTCACGACAACAAAACTCATTCGTCTGAAATTTCTCACCGCCGACCGGGCCGCCGAACTCCTCCCACAGTCTGTCACTTCGCTCGCCACGGTCAAGGCGATCAAAGAGCAAAACGGCCTCGTCGTCGTGGGGTCGGCCGATGCAGTGGAACAAGTCAGGGAGTGTCTCTCGCAGATCGACCAGCCCGTGGCCCAGGTGCTGATCGAGGCGATCGTGATCGACTACGACGTCTCGCGCGGCTCAGAACTCGGCATACAAGCGGGTGTCCTTGGCTCAAACGACACGATCTCCTACTCCCGGCAGGGGATGCTCGTCCCCGGGATCGATATGAGCATGAAGGGAGATTTCATCAACAGGAAGCTCAAGCAGATCGGCACGATCAACCTCTTCGGTAAGGAGGTCAATATCGGCCGCCTCGGTCAGCTTCCCGCGGACTTCCTGATGAGCGTGAAGGCGATGGAACAGCACGGTCTGGCCAATGTGCGCTCTCATCCCGTTCTGGCTACGCTCAACGGCTACAAGGCGAGCCTTAGCATCGGCACAACACAGTACTTCCTCCTCAAAACCACAACACCGTACCGCGACCAGACGCAGGTGCTGCTCCAGGAGACGCAGGCGTTCCAGACGATCGAGGCAGACATAAAGCTGGATATCACTCCCTATGTGGGCGAGGACGGACTTATTACACTTGAGATCAAACCGGATTTTCGGACTCCTGTTGGGCAGTTCTCATCTGAGGTGCCGCCAACGATTAACAGGCGCGCGATGAGCTCGACGATTATCGTGCGCGAAGGGGAGACGATTGTGCTTGGAGGCCTGGTCCAGGAGTCCGAGTCTGAAACCCGGACGAGCGTACCGATCCTGGGCTCCATCCCGATACTCGGCTCGATCTTCTCTTCATCAAACAAGGACAAGCGGAAGTCACAGCTCATGATCTACGTGACGCCTCGCATCTCGTATGGGGAGGCCTTCCATAGCGCATATGCCCTGCCTGGATCGGATGAATAGTCCTCGCATGGTTTCTCTCTCTGGGGGAAGTTATGTCTATCCATTTACCGTTTGAACTTGACCTTCACCAACTTGCGGGACTCTCCCGGATCCTGGAGATCAGGCTCGGCGAGTGCGAACTGCATGTCACGGAACTCTCAGTAGGCCCGCTTCTCCGGAAGAAGGGAGGATCTGAACGGAAGGAATGGTGGTCTGACTGCGTCGCCCTTCCTGCCGATGCAAGCAGCGATGAGGCCGGAGAAGCTATCTCGGAGCTTCTCAAGGACATGGGGTCAAAAGCTAGGCGGGCACGTATTGTCCTCCGCGCACAGGCCATCCGGACGCTTCGGGCAGACCTCCCTGAGGGAGACGTCCGCATCCCGGAGTGGATCGAAGACCACGCAGAGAGCCTCCTCCAGCTACCGGTCACCTCAGGGAGCATGACCTTCGACTTTCGCCATCTCGGGACCGTTGAGGGCACAACAACTATCGAGATCGCATTTGCTCGGACATCGGAGATCGATAAGGCCTTGGCCCTCTGCCGTGCTGCAGGACTCAACATCGACTCTATTTCCGCTGCCTGTGAAAGCGAACCACATGCAAGTCCGTTCGAATTCCTCAAAGGGAAACCCTGCGAAGAAGCAGAGACCCATCTCTGGCGATCGCTCTTTCAGCGAGCTGCCCTTGCCTCAGGAATGGTTGTCCTCGTGCTCCTCCTACTGCAATTCGGTTTTGCCATGTACGTCGAGTCCCGTACAGCAGAGGCGACCGAATCTAGCCTTGAGATCGAAGCCTCGGCGCGA
>JAUQWO010000063.1 GCA_030835135.1 Bacteroidota bacterium | reverse complement strand
TCGTGGCCGGACTCCCATACGCGTTCGATACCACACACCGGTACGTGCTCCCGTTGTCCGCCAGCACCGTCGCCGGCGTCGTGTAACTCGCCGATGTCGCCCCCGCGATGTCTGCGCCGTTCTTCTGCCACTGATAACTCAGCGGCGCCGTCCCGCCTGCAACCACCGTGAACGTTGCCGTCTGGCCCACCGTCACACTCTGGTTCACCGGATTGCTGGTGATCGAAGCACCTATTCCTCCGCCTGACCCGGAGTACCGGACCACGAGCGCGGGTCCTGGCCACGGGATCTCGATCCCGTGGTGGTCCACGACCTCGGAATAGAAGGTGAACGAGTTCGTGCCAGCGGTGAGCGATGCAACAGGAACAGTCAGGATGTCGAGCTTCGGGAAGTACGAGTCACCGAGTGTCGGAAATGTATAGCCGTTGAATCGGACAAAGTGGTTCGGATCTTCGGTATCCACCCCGTGCCATGTGCGGATGAGGGCAGAGGCAGAGACAGCATTTGCCGTTGACGGGATCGAGATATCCTGGATCTGATACCCGGCCGGATGCACCCCATCGTCCACATCACCCTTCGCCCACTCACGCTCTCCGACGTTGAGCGGCTTGTACAGGACGACACTTGCATTCGTGCGGGCAAGCGTGATGTTGGTGGTCGGCTGCGTCACATACCACACGCCATCGGTTCCCCTGATGCGCGCGACGATCCTCATGCCCGACTGATCCGGAACGATCCCATTGTTCCACGTCACCGACCATGGACTTGCGGTGGCGGTGCCGACATGGTTCTGGATCGTCATCGCTCCGAACTTGGGCATGTGGTAGTCGTTGTGGTACTCGAGATACACACCATCGCCGTCGCTGTCATAGCCATCGTAGTACGCCACAAAGTCTACCCGGTTCGCCGACCCGGTGACGGATGCGGTCACCGTCGGATTGTCGCCGATCGTCGCGTTGGTCGCAGGTGACGTCACCGCTCCCGTGACGTGGGCTTTTGTGGCCGGATCGTAATACACGCGAAGCAGGACGCCGTACAATCCCCACGTTCCCCAGCCAAAGTTGTACGCTGTTTGCCCGCCGCTCTCCCCCTGGAATGTGTTGATCCCCTCGTTGAGGTGGCCGACGGGGACATCGATGGTGACATTCACCTGATTCATGTAGTTCTGACCAGCCGTTGGAGTTGTCTGCAACTCCGGGATATTCAGGAACGCATTGCCGTTGAAGGCGATCTGCTTGCCAGTCGTTCCAACATGCCCTCCCCAGATCGTCAGGATGGCCTCTGCACGCGTAGCACCACTCAATGCCCCCGCATCGATGGAGATCTCGTTGATCGGATTGGGGTAGGGCCCTGCCGACCCCGGATAGTTGATCACGGCCTGCGCATTCGTCACATGCCATGCATCCCCACTCAGGTCGATCGCGACTGCGTATTCCCTGTACACGTCACCCGGAGACGGCTGACGGAAGACCTGCCCAACCATGTCGCCTGAACCGGCGAGCGTGAGCAGGAACATGACAACGGTGAGAAGACCCCGATGACCAGGTCGCATATCTGCCTCGAATGGTGAAGTAGTGACAAGGGTACCGCTGGAAAGATCAGAATACGAAGGGTGACGCTGATGTCCTCTGGCTGAGGAGGGGATCACATGCGGAAGGCTCGACACAGACGCGAAGGCCGCCACCGGGATCCCACTTCGATCGCACAACGAGTTCCCGGCCTGGCCGGTACGAAACTATGATTCTGAGAACAGTGCGCACAGGAAATCGTGTAACATATGGAACAGTCGGCCATGAACAATGGTTCCGGTAGCGCCTCCACCCCCGGGAACTTCTCCCTTGCTTCCCCCCGGGGGGGGCATCTTCGCCACCCCCCGGGGGGGTGGCATTTTCGCCACTCCCCGGGGAGGCCTTCTCTCAGACCGACCTGGGACCGGCCGGTCGTTTCCATGCTATTTCACCAACAAGAGTTTGCGCGTCGCCGACCAGCTCCCGGCCTGCAGACGATAGTAATACACGCCGCTGGAAAGCCGCGACCCGTCGAACCGGACCTGGTGCTCACCTGCGACCTGCTCACCGTTCACAAGCTCCGCCACCGACCGGCCCAGGGCGTCGAACACCGTCAGGGTCACCTGCGCCTGGGCGGGAAGGGCGTACCGGATCGTCGTCGACGGATTGAAGGGATTCGGATAGTTCTGCTCCAGCGCGAACTTGTCCGGAACTACCGACTCCTCTTCCACTCCGGTTGCCACCACGTCGTAGGTATCAAAGTAGGCTCCGCGGGTCACCGGTGCACGCCACGAGAGATAGAGGACACCGTACTTCTTGCCGCCCATGTGCACGATCGCCGGCTGATTGAAGTACGCTTCATTGTCGGACACGACAGCCGCAGCCGACCACGGGCTGCCGAAGGCGTAGTCGCGGTGCGCGATGCGGATGCTTCGTGACGCCGTGTAGTTCCTGTCGATCATCGCAATGCCGGCATCTCCGGCAAGCGTCGCCGCCGGCGTCTCGCTTCCGAGAGAACTGTCCGCGAAGGTCCCGAACCGCCACGGAGAGGCCGTACCATAACGGATCAGGTACTGCGTCTGCGTGAAGGATGTGATATGGTCGAACGCGCAGAAGATCGTGTCCAGATGAGCGCTGATGGAGGTGTTGCTGCACTGGTATGCGTTCGCATACCGGTACACGCGGCCGTACGACGGCGCAGCAGAATTGACACTGTCAATGCAGACATGCCCCAGGGTGTCCACATACGAGATCCACATGAACGTTCCCGGTTGATTGTAGCACGTGGAGAGTCCCTTCCACGCCGATGTGATCCCGGTCGTCACCTCATTCGCCGTCGTTGAATCGACGACATAGAAGAAGAACCGCACCTTGTGGGCCGACGAGATCGTGGTCACATACAGTCTGTTCCTCAACGCACTGAACCCATTGTTCGAAGCCGCCGACACATTCACGAATTTCTCCGGGCTCGTCGTCGTGGCTGTCGTGAGATACGCAACGCTCCCCGGCCACGACACCGAACTGCCCGTCGACGTGCTGAACCGGTACACGAGGATCTGGTCCTGCTGGGTCCCCCGGGTGAAGGCAATATAGCCATTGCCCTTCAGGATGGTGAACGAGATGCTGTTGATCGCGTAGAACGCATTCCAGCTGTAGGTCTCGGTCCAGGTCGTCCCACCGTCCGTCGAGAGGTTGATGGTCCAGATCTCCTGGTCGTACTTGACCACATGCAGCACCGCCATCAGGTTGTCGTTCACCGGATCACGGTCCAAGCTCACGCCCATGAGGGAATCGCGCGGGCCGACCCGAACATCCGTGCCCGACGTTCCCTGGATGACGGACGGAACAGGACTCTTCCACGCGATGCTGTAACTGATCGTGGAGAGAGGGAGCGTGCTCTCCATGCCCGCAAGTGCTGCAATGGCACCGGCATGGTCGCCCGCGCTCCATTGCTGTTCGATCTTCCGCGCCGCCGCCTGCGCCGCGACGCCCGCTTGCTCATCCACGACCAGTCCGAGGGTGGCGTTGTCACGCTGCGCCGCCGTCAGATCGAGCAGCCGCGAAGAAGCACTACCTGCAACACACATCGACACGGGAGCACCGTGATCACGGAACGCCATCCGTGTTGGCGCGCTCACGACCGTTGTTCCCTCAACCGGCGTCCCGACCGGCAATTCCTGGCCATAGGCCACGAACGTTGCGAACACAAGGAGTAGCAACACGCGATGTCGCATGGGAAGACCTTCCTGATGGTGATGGATGCATGAACTGCCCGGTCTGGACGGAGTGCGCCTGCACACCTCTCCCCGGCCTCCCCTGATCAAGAACCGACCGACCCGGTCGCTGCCGGGTGGGGCGCGCTTACGGGCTGTGTTCTCAATACAGTTCAGGGATCTCAAGGTTGGCCGGCAAACGGCGCGCTGTGTCCTGCATCACAGGTGAGGCATGAAAACCGGATGAAAATGAGGAAATTCGGTCAAATATGGCGGGAGCGACTACCCCCGGACTGGTGGCCGCAATTACATCCCAGGCACCCCTACGCGCTATGCCGGCTGCCGGTTGTAGATGACCGGCATCTGGCCCTTCCACCGGTCCCACAACGCATTTTCGCCGATCACCGCAGCCATGAAGTGGCCCACATTGATGCGGCTCGTCTTTCCCGGATCGAAGACACCGCTCCGGACCGGTGATGGATGGACGTCGTACTCCGTCACCGCCATTTCATCGGTCAGACTGTCCGGCCTCACGACCACCCAGCTGATCGATGCATCATCCTTCCCCACGGCAGTGCGCAAATACTCCGCAGCCTCTTCGTTGTCCGGTTGCGGCGGCACCAGCGCCCGGATCAACCCGATCACGCACCGCTCGGCAACGGTGCGGCTCTCGGGAATGTCACGATTGCTGTTGGCAACGGTGTTCATCAGCACGAACCTGACAGGCCGTGCGGGACGTGTCTCGCGTATCGCCTGGCAGAGCCGGCGTGTCGTGTCCGCGACCAACCGCCGGGGATGCCCGAAGATCCCCCGCATGCTCAGATTGTGCCCCAGACACAACGCCACCGCATCGCACCCCCGGACAAGTTCCACGAGTTCATGATCGCCGAGATCAAGGATGGTGCCGGTCATGACAACGGCCCGGGGATGGTTCTTCACTGCGTCGGGTAACCTGCCCGGATCGCGCACCACCATCTTCACGGTATCACCCCGATCAAGGAGTTGACCGGCCAATAACCGCCCGGTCGCACCGGTCGCACCCGCAACAAGGATCGTCATATGTCCTTCCCCATGAGCATTGTTCAGGGTTTGTACGGAGGTGAGGCAGCATCAGTTGCAGCAAGCGACGGGGCGCTGATGAAGCACGGCGATGTGAAGAAGCCTTTCCTCCGATCGAAGCTGGAGTTCTGAAAATTGGTCTCGGAGTGCCGCCCTCCGGAAGCCGGGGAGCGCTGCCCTGCCAACTCTTCCCGGCATCGTTCGGGGTGTCAGGTGGAGTGCGAACCTCCGTCGATACCGGCATCACGACCGGGGCAGTGATGGAACGTCGGTCAACGCGCGTTTCAACAAAGCGATCTGGCCCGCATGATACAGATTGTGCTGTGTGACCCCGATGAACTGCGTATACGCCGTGTGCCGGACCTCCGGGACGAGCGGCGCGTCGAGACGCTCGACGGGGAATCTCAGCACAGCTTCACGAAGCTGCTGGTTCAGCCGGCAGAGCGTGTCCACGGCCTGCTTCCAGTTCGCGGCGCTCGGTGCAGGACACGACGGCCAGTCCTCCTCCGGCGTCACGGGGTGTCCGTCTCCCGCCAGTCTGCGCAAGACGAGGGAATAGTCGCTGCTGATGTGGAGCACGAGTTCCCAGATGCTGTGTGCACCCGGGATCGGATGACTCGCGGCCGCCTCTGCGGGTACCCCTTCCAGGATCTCGAGGACGGCGGGTCCGTGCCATGCCTCTCCCTCCACCACCCGTCGAAGCTGCTCTGCCAGGAGCTCGTTAGGATGCATCGGATTCATCCAGTGTCGCGCGGACGCGACGGTATGCATTGAGCCGGTCGGGGTCCTTCTGTCCGGCGTGCGTTTTCACCGCGGTCTTCATCGCATGGTCAGGCATGCTCATACGTTCCTCCTACCCCCGCGCCTGTTCGTCCGGGCGCAACGGCGTCGCCGATACAGACCCGACGACAGCCGGGAACGGCCTGATGCGCCACGATGCCACGAGCCCGTTGGCAACATACGGGTCCCTCCTGACGAACCCCTCCACAACCTCACTCCCCGCACACCGGAAGACGAGAACGGCCATGTCCACGGGATCCTCAAGCGCTCCACCGAGAAGGAGCTCACCCCGGTCAGCGTATTCCCACGCCAGTCGCAGATGGTCTGCCCGGTACTCGGCCCGTCGAACGATGTAGTCGGGTGTCACGTCATAGAAGAGAATGAAGTCCATGTCTCTACTCCTCGGGTATGCGTTGATCACGTTGTCGCGAACGCCCACCGACCGATTTTCGGGGAACGGCCGGAACCATCGATGCGCGGCTGCCTCCATGGAGCACATCACTGACCCACTGGCGGCTCCCAGAGTTCGATCTTGTTCCCATCAGGGTCAATGACCCACGCAAATGTTCCGTACTCCGACTCATCGATCTTGTCGAGCACAGTGCAGCCCTCGGCTTTCAGGGCACGAACCAACCCGTGGACATCGGCTACGCGATAGTTGACCATGAACGGTGCGGTCCCGGGGGCGAATGGGGTCTTCGCGGCGGATCCGACGCTCCAGATCGTTGTCCCACCCGCCGGCTTCCCCTCCGCGTCGGTCCAGCTGAACGCGGCCCCTCCCCACTCTTGAACGTCGATCCCGAGATGTTCTTTGTACCAGGCCCTCAACGCGACGGGGTCGGAAGACTGAAAGAATATGCCGCCGATGCCGGTTACTCGCTGCATACGTTGTCCTCTTTTACTTTTGGTATGATCTCCTGCTATCAGTCGCAGGCCCTGGCCCATCTCTGACAGCGCAACGCTCCAACCCCCTTCGCTACACTACCCGCAGGCGCGATCGATCGCATGCGTATATGGACCCGGTCCCGCATGGCCCACAACAACAACCCGGGCATCTGTGCGAGAACTTCCGGTGTCCCAGGAAGGCATCGCTGCGGGGATCCTGTTATTGTCGCAGGATCTTCTCCATGCTCCGCCCCTGCGCAAGCTCATCGATCAGTTTATCCATATACCGGATCTTCTGCATCAACGGATCCTTGACCTCTTCGACACGAACACCACACACGCGCCCGGTGATGAGCACGTGGTTTGGATGGATCTCCGGTGCCTGGGCAAAGAACGTTGCGAGGTCACTTCCCCTGTCGATCTGCCGTTGCAACCCCGCACGGTCGTATCCGGTCAACCAACAGATGACGCGGTCGACTTCTTCCTTCGTGCGGTTCTTTCGTTCGGCCTTCTTCACATAGAGTGGATAGATGCTCGCGAATGTCATCGCGAAGACGCGATCGAGTTCCATGGTCATTGCTCCGGTCGGTTGCGGCCTACGCTGAAATCTCCACGCTCGTCTTCTTCAGGCCCGTCCGGAGCCTGGATGACGCTATCGGGGGAGATGTGTTCCGGCACAATGACCTTTCTCACGGCCGGCGTCCTCCACGAACGAGAATCCATCTGGACCGCTCCGATCCCTGAAGATGTCGCGCCCGTCCGGGGCGAGGGAGGTTGTTCTCAGCCACGGAGAGCCTTCTCGATCGCCGCAATGTCGATCTTGCGCATCTCCATCATTGCATCGAACGCACGCTTGGCGGACGCGGGGTCAGGACTAGTGACAGCGTTCGTCAGCACGATCGGGGTGATCTGCCATGAAATCCCCCACTTGTCCTTACACCATCCGCATGCGCTCTCCTGACCGCCGTTGCCGACGATCGCATTCCAATAGCGGTCCGTTTCGGCCTGGTCAACCGTCGCCACCTGAAATGAAAACGCCTCAGTGTGCGTGTAGGCGGGTCCGCCATTGAGCCCGAGACACGGAATACCCATCACCGTGAAATCAACGGTCAGAATGTCGCCCTGCTTTCCCGAAGGATAGTCCCCCGGGGCGCGGTGGACAGCACCGATGGATGAATTCGGGAACGTTGCGGCATAGAAGCGAGCGGCCTCTTCGGCCCCGCGATCGTACCAGATACACACCGTGTTCTTCGCCTGCGTCATGAGCATCCTCCCATCGTGTTTTCGTACTCGTCCTTCCCTGAACCGTCCTGCGCCATCCGTTGGTATCGGAACGTCACCGGTCGAGCAATTGTTCCGGCCGCCGGCTGTTGCCGCAGCCACCTTCGCGAGATGCCGCGACGGGCAACACGGCGAACCGGAGCGGTGGTTTCGTCGCGCCGGTCACTTCGATCGGATAAGCCGGGTGATACGCGGCCCGCACGTCATTGAGTGCGCACTCTGAACATGTAGATGGCCCAGCCAAGAGCGCTGCGTCCCCACCGCAGGTATGCCATCTTCTCCTTTTCGACCCGCTCAACCACCTCCGGCAGATCTGGATCGTCGGGATGAGCGCGGGAGTACGCGGACGTCGCGTACCACTGCAGACCTTCGTACCGGTCCCAGTCGTCTGTGCTGCTCACAAAGGTGTGTATGAGATCCAATCCCAGCCGCTCTCCGGCTTGTGCGTTGGAGAAGTGGCTCCCGATGTCTGCGCGCGCAACTCCGATCGCTTCGAGGTATTCCCGGGACGGCTCCTGCAACCAGTGCGGCTCTCCAACGATCACGAATCCGCCGGGTTTCACAATGCGTTTGAGCGCCTCGAGGGTACCCTCGTGCCCCCCGAACACCCAGCTGGCGCCGATGCATGATCCCAGATCGAAGCTGTGCGGCTCCTCTGGGCTGAAGTCCGCGCCATTCATCTGAGTGAACCTCATGCCAGCGCCCGCTGACCGTGCTTTGAGTCTTTGCGTTGCCTCGGCAACAAAGAACGGCGAGATATCGATCCCTACACCACGAACGCCATAGGATTCCGCCAGGCGGATCAGAAACTCGCCTTTGCCACACGCGATGTCAACGACCTGTGCGTCAGACGATAGACGGAGAAGAGCCACGAGGCGGTCCAGTTTCTCTTCGCTCGTTGGATTGCAGATCACATGCTCGCTGTGAGTGATGTCATAGAACTTCCAGGTGTCCATTGTTCCTTCCTTGGAGGTGATACCGTTCATGGGTTCATGCCGTCCCGTCCGGAGCTCGGCAGCGCACGACATGGGAAATGTCAGATTCACGGCTGATCCCGATGTGGCGCGACGTGGCGCCCTGCGCTACGTCGCTGCCACATAGAGGATCCCCCACAACAGGACCCGCACCGCAGATCCATCGATAGTAGTGAAGGCCTCGATCACAACGATCTCAGTGGGCACGGGCCCTGCCCGTCAGCTCTCGGGGTCATACCCAAACTCGCGGAGCTCCTGCGAGCAGCGGCAAGCCCTCGCGATCTTTGCAGCCCACAGGAGGGCGGCTTCGCGCGACGCGAGCTGCAGGACACAGAAGCCGCCGTCGAACTCCTTCGTCTGAGGATAGGTTTCGCTTGTGACCGTGCCGTCTGCAGCGACCATGACAGGTGCGACATCCTCGTTGATACCACCACCGAACACGTACACACCAGCAGCCTTCGCCTCACGCATCACCTCGTGCGCAGCTTCGCCCACGGCGGCAAGGTCCTCGACAGGGACTTCCATCGCCCTTCCAGGAAAGGAGATAAGGTACTTTGTCATCGGTCGCTCCTTTGATTGAGATCGATCCTATGAGTGAGGTCTGGCGCTTCGCGGCTCAGCCCGATCGGGCGGGGGTGTGGCCAGTTGTCAGCCATCAGCCCATGGTGACGACGATCTTGCCCTTCGCGCGCCCCTGTTCCACATATGCCATCGCATCGAGCGTCTCGTCGAATGAGAACGTACGGTCGAGCACCGGACGCAGGATACCGGCATCATAGAGAGCGGCTAACGCCTTCAGTTGCGCGCCATCGGCCCGCATGAAGAAGAACGAGTAGCGCACGCCGAGCTTCCTGGCCCGCGCCCGCACCTTGCGGCTCATCAGTGCCAGGACAGGCTTCAGTAGTGACCTGCCGACCTGCTCGGCGAACGCAGCGTCCGGTGGGCCGACGACGCTGATCGCCAGGCCGCCGGGTTTGAGTACGCTCAGCGACTTTGCGAGGTTGTCGCCGCCAAGGGAGTCGATCACGACATCGTAACCGGAAAGCAACTCCACGAAGTTCGCCTTTGTGTAGTCGATGACTTCGTTCGCGCCGAGGCCGCGCACCTTCTCCTCATCGTTGCCGTGCGCAGTTGTGGCGACGTACGTGCCCAGGTGCCTGGCAAGCTGGACGACTGTCGAGCCCAGTCCGCCCGCGCCGGCGTGAACGAGGACCTTCTGGCCGGGCTTGACCCGCGCGAGGTTGACCAGCGACTGCCACGCGGCAAGCGCGACCAACGGAACCGCTGCAGACTCTTCCATCGAGAGTGCATTCGGCTTGAGGGCGATGTCTGCGTGGTCGATGGCGATGTACTCCGCGAAGGCCCCGATACGCAGGTCGCGGGGTCGAGCGTAGACCTCGTCGCCGACCTTGTAGTCCCGCACGTCGGCGCCTACCCGCGTCACGATACCCGCGACGTCGTGTCCGAGCACGAATGGCGTCTTGTACTTCAGGAGCAGCCTGAAGTCGCCGTCGCGGATCATCTTGTCCAGCGGGTTGACGCTGGCAGCGCTCACCCGGACCAGGACGTCACGGGGCCCGATGGTGGGATCTGGCACGTGGGTAGCGCGGAGACCGTTGGTACCATAATGCTCGACGATGAATGCTTTCATAAACGTCCGCCTGTTGTGCGACGATTTGTAGGCTCGTGGTGGTGGTCAACGCTGCGCTGCCGCTATCCCGTCATGTGCGCTCAAACGGCTGAATTGGAAACGTCAACCAACACTATGAATGACGATGGCGAACAACCCTGATGCCCGTGGCGCGGCGCCGGGTCACTGATCCCGCCGTCTCTTGGCGGGGTGCAGCCGCTGGTTAGGCGGCGCCCTTGACAATGACTAGAATGCCGTCCATATTATAGTCGATTACAATTGGGACGCCCATGAAACTGAGCACTGCCGTAAGACCCATCAGCTACCTCAAGGCACACGCCTCCGAGCTGATTCGAGACATCACGAACACGCGACAGACCCTCGTCGTCACCCACAATGGCGAAGCCAAGGTCGTCGTCCAGGATATCCGCTCGTATGAGCGGATGCAGGAGACACTTGCGCTCCCGAAGATCCTCACCCGGAGCAAACAGAATATTCGGCGCGGGAAGGCAAGATCCATGGATGAGGCATTCGGTTCCCTTGAGAAGCGCATTGCGGCATTCAAACATGAAAAAGTATGATGTGATATTCGACCAAGATGCCGAGGACGACCTCTTCGACATCTATGCGTTCGTTGCTCTAAACGACTCCGTTGAGAAAGCAGACAGATTGTTTTCAGCCCTACGTCGATCATGTCTGGCAATCCGGAAACTGCCCCTTCGTGGCAACATCCTCACGGAACTTGCCGAGATCGGTGTGGTAGAGTTCCGGGAACATCATTACAAACCCTTCCGCATCATCTACTCCATCGAATCGACCACCGTCTCTGGTCATTGCGTGTTGGACGGCCGGCGCGACATCCAGGACATCCTGCAAGAACGGCTCCTGCGCTAGCGTTGCGCGGCCTAACACATCGCGGCTCATTCTGTCCAGTTCGGAGTTAGCGAACCCGCGAAGCGGGTGAGGCTAACTACGTAGGCGGGACGAGCATGACTATCCCGCACAGCGGGACCCGCGCCGCGAAACGACTGCTGTTTTGGAAACGCTTTTGTGTTCATCCAACCGAAAACCCCAATGTAACGAAGTACCCAGCCCCGCTGTCCCTGGCGCGGCGTCAGGTCGAAGATCCCGCCGTCTTTTGGCGGAGTGCAGCCGCTGGTTAGGGCGCACAACTGACCTACTCATCGTGCACGCGGATTCTTCAAGCCTGTCCGTATCTTGTTTCTTACCTCGCGCAGGACTCGCGGAGCCAACTGTTGAGAATGGTGATCGAGGAATGTCCTCACCGCGGGTGTATCGCGCTTACTCAATTCGCGTAGCGCCCACGATAGCGCCTTGACCACCATATCATGGCGATCTCGAACGACCAACCTACAAATGCCCAACGTGCGCTTCGCATCGCCCGTGCCGCCACGCGCGTGGTTGTTCAGCGGCACAGTGCTCACTACTGCGGCCCGTCTCCACCAATGATCCTTTGACCGGGTCCAGCCCTGGATTATTCGGGTTGGGAGATTGCCGTCCCGCCAGGCAGGACCAGCCACGTAAGAAGCAAAGCAATCCACCTCGCCCCAACTGCGAATCCCCCTTCCGAGGGCGACTACATCCTTTGGTCGCAATGCTTGGGAGGCGTCGCAATGATGAGCAAGCACTTCATAGGCGAATAGGCGCTCCCATACACCCAGGGAGACCAGCTGCCGGGACATACTGATGACCGATCGTCCGGTTGATGCCTTGAGCCTTCTCGACCACTCACGACGCACGAGACGGAAGGATGGAGCATTCTTTGTAGGCATGCTCGCAAGGGAGCTTCGGATTTCGGGAATGAGCGTCTTCATGTACCCCGGATTGTGCGCCCTAACGGCTCGCGGCTCATCCCGTCCCGCCCGGAGTTAGCGATCCCGCGAAGCGGGAGAAGCTAACTCCGTTGGCGGGACGAGGATCCCGCACAGCGGGACTTGCGCCGCGAAACGACTGCTGTTGTGGAAACGCTTTGGGTTGCTTCCAAGCGAGCACCCCCGTGTGACGAAGTGCCCAACCCCGAGCCCCTGACGCGGCGTCAGGTCGTAGATCCCGCCGAGTTTTGGCGGGGTGCAGCCGCTGGTTAGGCGGCAAGAAGATTGTCAGTCCTTCGAGCGCCCTGCTTCCAGGAGGCGCTTCAGTCGACGCATATCTCCCGCAACTTGGTTCCGGAAAACCGCTGCAAACAGGGGCTCGATTAGCCGGAGAAATCCCTTGGGACGAAGCGTGAGCGAATACGTCATCCGTGTGCCGGAAGAGTTCCTCACGAAATCGCGCGTCCCTTCGCATGGCACTGGTCCGGAGATGCTCCGGAAGCCCGTCCGAGACTCCACAAAAGCCGTTATCTCAGCAACGGTGACGGCCGTTCGACCCATGCTCCGCATTGTCTCTCGCGTCCTGACACCGACGGCCGGCGAATTCGCTCCTTCCAAGACCATCTCAACGACGCCGGTTCGCCACGCTGGGTCGTTTCGGTAATCCCCCGCGAAGGCGAACACTTCCGCGGGTGAGCGCATAATGTCTTCGGAGACTATCACGGTGAACATGGCCCCTCCTTGCCGCCTAACGGCTCGCGCCTTACCTGCGCCGCGAAACGAATGTTGAATTGCAAGTAACCAAAACCTATAACAGACTCGGTCACGACCCCGGTGCCCCAGACGCGGCGTCAGGTCGAAGATCCAGCCGTCTTCTGGCGGGGTGCAGGCGCTGGTTAGGCCGCTACACTTCTCGCATCTCGCAAGCGTGCCATTTCGGATACTGTCGTCACAAGGTGCACTCCCTGGAGGGGCACAATCAGCATTGTCCTCATGTCAATAGCACAAGTCTTATTGTCTGCGACACATCCCCTGCCTTCACGCGACAAAGATAGACACCACTCGGTCGACCCGCTCCATTGAATCTCACACTGTAGGTGCCCGGTTCTTTCACTTCGTCCATCAGGGTGGCGACTTCTACGCCAAGGAGGTCAAAGACCGTCACAACAATCGATGACTTGTGAGCCACCGATATTTGTATTGCTGTTGAAGGATTGAATGGATTTGGGTAATTCTGGAGAACAGTGAAGTCTCGCGGCGCAGAACCAAGATCACCTTCTACTGAAAGTAGTGTACCATACTCCTTCATCCCAATTCGAGCATACACGAGCTCGTAGAGATCCGAACCCCCTGGGCATGCGGGAAAGGGGTAGTCCATAGACCAGAATTCACGGAACGACTGACCGAAACCAAAAGAGAAGGACCTGTTTGTCCCGGAATATTGGGATAGGCCGATGAGTGCCTTTGTCCGAGTAATCACGCCACAAATGGTATCGGGAATAAGCCTCCAGCACCGAAATCTCCCAAACCCAGTGTTTAGAGTGTCGCCAACCGAAATCATCAGACTATCGGCAAGTCGCTCTGGAGATTCCGACCAATCGCGAATTTCATAGAGGTTTGCTGTCGTACTGTCCAGCCTCTCAAAGTGCCGCTCCGAGACCTGAGGATACTTCCCGAGGTTACGTATCCAGTACCTCTTTCCACTTGAAAGGAGCGTGTCTTTGTCAATCCATTCGTCCCACGTCCCTTGGTCCCAATTGCCACATCTTGACTCGATCTTGTGTGTGTACTGCCATCGATACCCTGCACCAAGAGGATACAATGTTAAAACAGAGTCGATTTGGGATAGCGCTTCGACGCAAGCAAGTAAGGTAAAGGCGATCACGAGCCCTAATTGTCTCATGGGCACCCGGGAGCCCGTTCGGCTCAGATGTGATCTGGATTGAACTTCAACATGAGGGGGCATAGATACTCCTGAGGCGGCCTAATGGCTCGCGGCTCATCCCGTCCCGCCCGGAGTTAGCGAACCCGCGAAGCGGGTGAGGCTAACTACGTAGGTGGGACGAGGATCCCGCACAGCGGGACCCGCGCCGCGAAACGACTGTTCGTTTTGATAACCTCAACCAACACTATAAGTGACTAAGGTCAATACCCCGTTGTCCCAGAGGCGGCGTCAGGTCGAAGATCCCGCCGTCTTTTGGCGGGGTGCAGCCGCTGGTTAGGCAGCAACACACCGCGAGACGGCTTGGGACATTCTCGTGGACACCTCCATTTGCCGCCGCGCAACTGCAGGAGCATAGCGCACGTGGCCCCGTCCACGTGTCATTCTCTCACTTGGATGTGGGAACTGGATCTGATGGGTCAATTGAAGGCGTCTTTCGCATCCCTGCCAACTGTCGGGCGGCTGAAGATACTCCTGCGATCGCAACGCCCACCATGAACATGGAGGCCGAACATATCGCCAACACAATCAGAAAGATGGCAAGGGCCACATAACGGCCCATCTGGATAATATACCCGGTGCGCAGGTGTAGATAGAGCTTGCCGTGAACCCCACGACGAGCAGCCCTATATCCCAAGAGATTGCCCAAATGAGTGGTAATCACAATGAAGTAGAGCCCCCACACGTACCCGATCAACAGAACACGGAAGCCTTCTGGGATCCAGACCAGTGATAAGGCTACGATGACACTGAGAATTGCCGCCGGAACAATATGCCTACGATCGATGACTCGTCGGGCCAAAACCGCCTTTTGATACAGAGGGTTGCCTTCAATCGTGTTGATCGGATAACTTTCATAGTGTTCAGAGTAGTGCAATTGTCGCTCACGTTCCTGGCCGATGGTTAGCAGCCAGTCGGTCCACATCAGAAGGAATGTGACGACCCCGGTTACCCAGGGTTGGGCTGCAAACCATTCAATCATCGCGATCTCTCATTGGTGGAAATGTTCATTGTGTTGCTGCCTAACGGCTCGCGGCTCATCCCGTCCCGCCCGGAGTTAGCGAACCCGCGAAGCGTGTGAGGCTAACTACGTAGGCGGGACGAGGATCCCGCACAGCGGGACCTGCGCCGCGAAGTGACTGCTGACCTGGAAACGCTGTTGGTTGCTTCTAACCACATACTTCCGTCTAACGAATTGCCCAACCCCGAGCACCCGACGCGGCGTCAGGTCGAAGATCCCGCCGTCTTTTGGCGGGGTGCAGCCGCTGGTTAGGGGGCATGGGCTATTGACATTGTATACTGATTGTGATAGTTTCCCCTATGGACCTTACCTGGGATCCGGCCAAAGAACGTAAGCTGCGAAAAGAGCGCGGAATCGAATTGCGCCAAATCGCGGATTTGATTCTCGATCGCAAGTATCTTGACATGCTGCAGAATCCGAGCCGACCGTCCCAGTACATCTTCATCCTGCCCTATCACGGCTATACCCACGTTGTGCCGTTTGTCATCGGCAGAGATGAATCGATTGTGCTGAAGACTGCGTTCCCTAGCCGTAAGTTCCATCAAACCTATGGGAAATCTGATGAAGACTAAGCTCGATGCATCCGAAAAAGCCATTGAACGTTCTGCCGCCTCGTACCGTCCAGTGCCGCCCAAGGATCGAAAGCGCATTGAGGCAATTCTGACCCGGTCGAAAAAGAGCCGGAACATCAATATCCGTATTTCTGAACTGACTCTGGCCGAACTCAAGAAACTGGCTAGGCGAGAAGGTCTGCCATATCAGACTCTCGTATCAAGCATTCTCCACAAGTACGTGACCAATCGCCTTGTGGATGAGGAGGCTGTTGAGAAGTCGTTACGATTCCTACGAGCCAACGAATAGGACAATCGTATCCAGGCCCCGCTTTCCCGCTTGGGTCCCCGCTATTCCATGCCCCCTAACGGATCGCAGCCCATCCCGTCCCGCCCGGAGTTAGCGAACCCGCGAAGCGGGTGAGGCTAACTACGTAGGCGGGACGAGGATCCCGCACAGCGGGACCCGCGACGCGAAACGACTGTTGTTTTGGAAACGCTTTTGGTTGCCGCTAACCGGGCACCCTCATGTAACGAAGTACCCAACCCCGATGCCCCAGGCGCGGCGTCAGGTCGAAGATCCCGCCGTCTTTTGGCGGGGTGCAGCCACTGGTTAGGCGGTTGGCCACTATTTGCAGCAATCTGTACCTTCTCCGGACCAATATAAGGACCTTACGTTGTCTCCATCGATTCCAGATACCGCCAAATTGGCGCCCATTTGCAGTAAGTATGGCGTCAGCTCGCTTGCCGTCTTCGGGTCCTTTGCCCGCGGGGATGCTCGGGCTGACAGCGATCTGGACTTACTTGTCTCCTTCGCTGTCCGAGTCAGTCTACTTCGGATGGTTGCCCTTCAACGCGAACTCTCAGATCTCGTCGGGCGGAAGGTTGACCTCCAAACGGAAGCCGCTCTGAGTCCCTATATCAAAGATCAAATACTGCGGGAGCGTCGGGTTATCTATGCCGCATGACGACCGAGTATACCTTCAGCACATCCGCGATGCCGCTGAACGTATCCGCGGATATGTGAGCGGTTTGGATGAAGCCGGCTTCAAGAAGAACGAACTCGTCCAGGATGGGGTTATCGCCAGATTGAGATCATGGGCGAGGCGACTAAGCGCCTATCGGCGATGACGAAAGAACAGCAACCCGACATCCCCTGGCGTGACATCGCTGGGATGAGAGACAAACTGATTCACGATTACTTCGGCGTGGACATCGAGCGCGTGTGGCTCACTGTCACTGACGACCTTCCGGAACTCGCCTCCAAGATTACCGCACTACTCTCCCGTCTGTAATCTCTGCCAGCCGCCTAACGGCTCGCGGCTCATCCCGTCCCGCCCGGAGTTAGCGATCCCGCGAAGCGGGAGAAGCTAACTCCGTTGGCGGGACGAGGATCCCGCACAGCGGGACACGCGTCGCGAAACGACTGCTGATGTTGAGACCCTTAAGCAACACTGTAAATGATCAAGGTCAATACCCCGTTGTCCGTGACGCGGCGTCAGGTCGAAGATCCCGCCGTCTTTTGGCGGGGTGCAGCCGCTGGTTAGGCGGCTTCTTACGCTATAGAGCCTCGGTTCGATACTCCAGTACATATGAAGTTACGCTCTCAAGATTGGATTGGGTCAGGAGAAATACAAAATCTGGATGAGATTGAAGAATCACATCGAAAAGCAAATACGCCGCAAACACCTTTTCGTCGAGGGCTCTTCTTGCAGCCTGGAGGGATGGATCTTTGACTTTCTTGCCCGAGTTCTGCAATCCTATGAGAATGTTAGCTACACATTCCTTCTCTTCGATAAGAAACGGGTGCTCATGACTCGTGGAGATCATGGAATCCCTGTAGCCCGGCTCGAAAGCCCAAAGTGCCTTGCAAAAAGCATAAGGCATCCACTCTGGGTGTTGGGTATCGTACTTTATGCTAATTCTGTGTCCGTCCAGGTCCTTCAATTCATAGCGCGGCTTGAAGGTCCAATCGACGAAGGAAAGTTTGGATTCCTTGAGGATTCTATCCACGGCCTCTGAGAGTCTTGGGTTCGTACGGTTCAGTACTCTCGCAAGAAGAATCTCTTTCAAAGCCTCGTCATGCCGCCCGGTTACGCTGAGGTTGTCAGCCAAAAACCAGTGGGCGGCGTAGTCATAGAAGTTGGTCTCGATAGCCTTTTGGTACCAATCTTTGGCGGAGGAGTAATCCTGTTCGTTCTCATATGTTTGCCCAATGAAGGTCATCACCTGGGAATGGAGCGGAGCAATCTTCAATACGCGCAAGTACTGGTCGCGCGCAAATGTCATGCTGTCATTTTGGAAGGCTCTTTCGGCAGCTGCAAGGACGGTCTGGTAATCAGGGATTTGAGCGTACTCAGCGTCATATGAACAGAGCTCTGATGCTCCGTCGACGGAGTGTTTGAGGAATAGCCCGTGAGGCAATTCGACTGAGGCTTTCACAGTCTCGATTTCGACCGATTCCTTCGCATCCATTACGTAGGACATTTTAGAATCGGTCATGATCCTCAATACTTCTGCCGGGGTATGATACCTCTGCGCAACAGAGGGAGTCGGCACGAACAGCAAGAGAATGGGAACTACTTTTATGATTGTCATTTCTGGCTCGCATGAATTGAGAACTGGATTCAAGCCGCCTGACGGATCGCACCTTACCTGCGCCGCAAACGACTGCCTAATTGAAAACGTCAACCAACACTATAAATGATTACGGTCAGTACCCCGATGCCCGTGGCGCAGCGTCAGGTCGAAGATCCCGCCGTGTTTTGGCGGGGTGCAGCCGCTGGTTAGGTAGCAAACCAAGCTACTCTACAAGATCGAATACGACTTTGACCTGTTTGTCGACCGAAACCGTTTGGGGTATTGCAGATAGCTGGAAATACGTAGAAGTACGGTCTCCTAGGGTGCTCCTGAGGTAATAGCGTCCGAAAGCCGGTTCGGTTTCATCGGTATCAGAGATCTTCGATACCTTTTTGATTTTCCTGCCAGCAGCCGAGGCCATCAGCTCCGCCTTGACCCTTGCCTGTTGAACGGCCATTTGTGTCGCTTGCTTCTGTGCGTCAGGGCCCTTTGACGACTGGAACTGCTGGTTGATATTCGCGAATCCCTCTGAGATGAGTGCCAAGATGAACTGGGGATACTTCTTGAAGTCGGAGACAACTATGGTGATGGTCTGGTTTGTGGTGTACACTATGGATGACTTGTCGCGCCAGGCATTGTATGTACTCGTGACTATATTCAAGAGAGTGTACGTCACAACAGATTCTGGGATGGCGCGCGACAGCAGAAAGGCTCCGAGTCTTTCCTCGGCGGTCTTGTGGAGTTGAAACGCGGATTTCCCGTCCGCAGAATCCGAGAAGGAGAGATGGACATTGATGACGATACGGTCAGCGGGGGCATCGATGGATGCGCTCCCAATGACGACAATCCTGTCGGGCTCCTTTGATTGAGCATTGGCATGAATTGCGCCCCAAAGAGCCATCGCAACGAAACAGACCCGGACAGAGTTTTGCATACAGTTCTCCGACTCTGGAATGGGTGACTTGCCGATTGGTTTGCCGCCTAACGGATCGCGGCTCACCTGCGCCGCGAAACGACTCTTGTTTTGGAAACGCTTCTGTGTTCTTCTAACCGAAAACCCCCGCGTGACGAAGTGCCCAACCCCGTTGCCCCTGTCGCGGCGTCAGGTCGAAGATCCCGCCGTCTTTTGGCGGGGTGCAGCCGCTGGTTAGGGTGCCACCCCTTTCGCTCAAAAGGGCGATACTTGACAGTATGTCAGGAATGACATATATTGATCGTGATGTCACCAACAGACAAACCGTGGTTTGGCTGCACGGAGAGGTCAAGACTCCTCCCCTCTCGTCTGCGGCCCGGATTGAAGCCGGCTTTTTGCTGAGAAGGCTACAGCAAAAGGAACGTCTCAGTATGCCGTGGTCGCGGCCTATGCCTTCAATCGGGCAAAGATGTCATGAACTGAGAATCAATGATCTAGACTGCACCTGGAGAATCATCTATCGGATTGACGATGATGCCGTCGTGATTCTCGAGGTGTTTCAGAAACAGACGCAAAAGACACCACGATCGGTCATTGATGCGTGTAAACGTCGCATCCGACTGTACGACACCAAAAGGTAACAATATGAACAAGGCAAAACAAAAGAGACTCGAAAAGCTTGGCTGGAAGGTCGGGTCTGCCGATGAGTTTCTTGAACTCAACCCCCAGGAATCGACGTACGTCGAACTCAAGCTCGCACTGAGCCGCACACTTCAGGAGCGCCGACGCCGTAAAAGACTCACACAAGAACAGCTCGCCCGTCTCATCAAATCCAGCCAGTCACGGGTTGCCAAGATGGAAGCTGGAGATCCGACCGTTTCAATCGACCTCCTGGTCCGCTCTCTCTTGGCGCTTGGGGCCCCCTCCAAGTCCCTCGCCCGGTCCCTCTCCATCTAGCCCTGCCACGGGTGGCACCCTAACGGATCGCGGCTCACCTCCGCCGCGAAACGAATGATGATTTGAAAACGTCAGCCAACACTATAAACGATGAAGGTCAATACCCCGTTACCCCCGACGCGGCGTCAGGTCGAAGATCCCGCCGTCTCTTGGCGGGGTGCAGCCGCTGGTTAGGGTGCGCCAGCCTTAGGAATGCTCACGCCTGCTGCTGAGTCGGGACTCACTGCCTTGAATCGGTACTCGTGCGTACTCCCTTGAAGGTATCCAGTGACTCCCCCCAAGATGGCGCCACCGGCCAAAGCTCCAACGAACAAAACGGCTGCACCCATCCTGGAATCCGCGGATCCATCTGAGGTCGCAAGCATGATGCCTATGCCAAGGCCAATGCCTCCCAGCGTTCCGACCACCGTTCCGGTGAAAGCGCCCGCACCACGATTTCTGTATTCCATTTTCAGAACGTCCGTGGTACTTACAGCCTCGAGGGTGGAGGGCAATTGGCCGTAAAACAAGGTACTATCTCGACGCACCTCAGAGATGTAGCAATCGAATGTACGTCCGGTCGTGCATGTGACCGTGGTGGCCTCGCCCATCAATCGAGTGCTGACTTGGTCGTAGTTGAATACCCGATCATTGTCTAAGGGCTCTTCGGGATCAACCAAAATGACCGATGTGCACCCGGAGATCAGGAGACACACAAAGAGGATAAGTAAATGCGTGAGGACTTGAGACTGCATCTCAGTTATTCCGAGATCTTGTTCAGGCGCACCCTAACGGATCGCGGCTCACCCGCGCCGCGAAACGACTGCTGATTTTGAAAACCTCAACCAACACTATAAATGACTAAGGTCGATGCCCCGGGCCCATGGCGCGGCGTCAGGTCGAAGATCCCGCCGTCTTTTGGCGGGGTGCAGCCGCTGGTTAGGGGGCAAACCTTCATAACCGAAAGACATAGACCAGGTCAACGGCCAGCGATCCGTACATATGTTCATCAATGCTTGAAAGATACTGGAGAGAGGGCTCGATTCGTAGGTGTTGAGATATCCATAGCTCCGAACCGATCCCAAATCCGAATACCCATGCATGTCTATCCAACCGTTCATCGACTACTTCCATCAAAGTCGGAGGAAACACGAAAGTAATCTGCCCGATACGTTCGAGGAGATAGGCGCCATCTATCTGAACGAACGGCCGAAAAATGTTCTGACCCGAGGGCCAATGAACCCGACATTCAATATTGACGAGAAGGCGATGAAAGTCCTCGCCGGAGCCGCTGGGAGGGCCGAAAATTGCGCTGTAGCCACCGGGAAACACGGGCTTGGAGCTTAGCGGATATAGAGTGTATTCTAGACCTGACAAGATCCGCAGCCAGCCATTCACTTCGAGGTCGTACGCGAGTCCGGCATTCACTCCAATCGGCCAATAATCCTCGCGAAAAAGCTCAAGATCCGAATAGGTGTTGGAGAAGGGTAATCGACCTCCCAGACTCACGACAATTGCGTCCTGGGCGAAGGCGCTCGTTACACAAAAGAGGAGTGTGAGAATAGCCTTCGTCATAGCACCTCCTTCCCGGTTTGCCCCCTAACGGATCGCGGCTCACCCGCGCCGCGAAGTGACTTCTGACTTGGAAACGCTGTTGGTTGCTTCTAGCCACATACTTCCGTGTAACGAAGTACCCAACCCCGGTGCCCGTGGCGCGGTGTCAGGTCGAAGATCCCGCCGTCTTTTGGCGGGGTGCAGCCGCTGGTTAGGCGGGCGCCTTCCTTTGACGACTTGACAACGGTTCACAAATACGTTAACTTCTCCTTATGAGGATCATCGAATTCTACCGGACGGAGAGCGGCAAATGCCCCGTCGAGGAATTCCTCGACTCGCTCTCGGACAAGCACACTCAGAAGGTCACCTGGGTCCTGCGTCTGGTTGAGCGCATGGACCGTGTACCGGAGCAATATCTCAAAAAGCTGGTTGGCACTGACCATCTTTGGGAAATCCGGGCGCAAATAGCCGGGAATAGCTATCGTTTGCTGGGATTCTTTGATGGAGCCGTCTTGATGGTATTAACGTCGGGCTTCTCAAAAAAGCAAAAGAAGACGCCACAGCGTGAGATTGAACTAGCCGAAGCGCGACGAGTGAATTATCTACAGAGAAAGAAACCATGAGCGACGTCGAGAAATACATCGTTCGCCGAAAGGCAAAGAGCACAAAGTTCGGAAAGAACTTTGAAGAAGGCTATCGCGCCTTCGAATTCAGCGTCATGCTTCGCAAGGCCCGCGAAGATGCCGGTGTAACTCAGGAAACCATTGCAAGGAAGCTCCGGACGAAGAAATCTGCGATTTCCCGGATCGAGAATCATGCTGAGGATATCCGTCTCTCTACCCTCGAGAAGTACGCCAACGCCCTCGGACGCAAACTCCGAGTGCAGCTCACCGACTAGTTCGCCCGCCTAACGGATCGCGGCTCACCCGCGCCGCGAAACGAATGCCGAATTGCAAGCAACCAACATCTATAACAGATTCCGGTCATGACCCCGATGCCCGTGGCGCGGCGTCAGGTGCAGCCGCTTGTTAGGTGGGCGCACTATCGTACGAGCAATAGTGTGGTGCACTTCGAAACACTTGGAGTCTTAGCGATGCAGAAGTACATCCCTGTCGGCCGACCTGTTGCATCCCAGACGAGGGAATGCGCCCCTGCCCCAGCATCTCCATCCCAGAGAGTGCTGACGATTCTTCCTAAGATATCTACAATAGTCAACCGCACCCTTTCATGCGTCCCCAGCGAGAAGGATATCGTGGTTTGGGGATTGAATGGATTGGGATAGCACGGGCTTAAGATTAGTCCATTCGGGTGGCTATCTTGCGCCGAAGAATCCACAGATACGAGTGTTTGCGATCTGAGAGTGTGGCGGGTGTAATAGAAAGCTCCCCCGCGATTGGTGAAGCCCACCCGCGTTATGCCAACTTCCTCGCGAAACGTCAGATCAAGCTCTAGGCTATACCGCCACCGTGCGATCACACCAAGCGTATCGGCATCAATGGTTGAATGGTACCGAAAGAACCTGCCAGTATCGGAGGCTTCTTCATTCAAATAGAACACCGATTGCCATGCCTTGACATTGGTATTGCGGCAGATGATCCTATGATTGCCCGTATGATATTCCACGAGGTCAAACGACGTCGTATCCTTCAACGGACGCTGAGACCGATACGTGTATTGTATTGGAGTCCAGAATTCAATATGGGCGCCCTCTCGATACTCACGAATTCCCCAGATCGTCGAATCAGCATGTACTTGCCTGGAAACGATGAGGTATGTGGCCGTGCCTGAGTCCGATTCGGCGTCCCCTTGTATCGGATCGGATTGGGTCGCCCGATAGTCATAGACCCACCGATTCCCTATTTCAAGCGGGAGAAGATCATGGCCCATCGGTTGGGCCAAAGTGCCTGCGTGAAGTACTAATGTCAACAGGATCGTTGCGATGGTTCTGGTCATCACGTTACAATTCTTCCGGATATGCGCGCCCACCTAACGGCTCGCGGCTCACCCGCGCCGCGACACGACTGTTGTTTTGGAAACGCTGTTGGTTGCTTCTAACCACACACTTCCGTGTAACGAAGTACCCAACCCCTGTGCACCCGGCGCGGCGCCGGGTGCAGCCGCTTGTTAGGTGGCTGGCCCTCTTTCTTTCACCAGCTCCCGAACTGCATATACCGCCTGAACAATTGAGACCACGAATGTGAGGATCAGCACTACCTGAGACATCGGTAAAGTGAACTCCGGATGACCCTTCCAAATGAACGACTCATGCAGCCCAAAAGCTAGAATACCACACGCCGCCTGCAACAGGGCGAACCACATCCCTGTCCTCTGCTTCAATATGACATACCGGAATCCGATGAGACCGATAACGATCAGAACAACGTCTATGACCAAGAAGGATTGGATCCCGCCAGGAATGCCGAAGAGCTCCCACTCTTTCCAATACGCGGAATCCTCCTCGTGAATGAACAGCAGCACGGAGTTCACCAGGTAGAGGATCTCGTGCCTGCTGAGGCCTCGCATGTCAGGATCTCCGGTCATACGCGTCGGCCACCTAACGGATCGCGGCTCACCCGCGCCGCGAAGTGACTGCTGACTTGGAAACGCTGTTGGTTGCTTCTAACCACATACTTCCGTGTAACGAAGTACCCAACCCCGAGCACCCGGCGCGGCGCCGGGTGCAGCCGCTTGTTAGGTTGCGCTGTTCGTGAGATCGAAGCATCAACTGATTTCGCTTC
>JAUQWO010000062.1 GCA_030835135.1 Bacteroidota bacterium | reverse complement strand
GCGAGTCTAATTGTTTCATCGTCGGCTGTTTCGGACTCAGATCGCCCCCGTTGAAGCATGTACTCCGCAAACCTCAACGACTCATGGATGTCTATCAGACAGAGTTGGGTTCGCGCCAACCTTTGAATGACATTGTGCCTTTTCATGGGGATTCTCGGAGCGCCCTCTGGCCACACAAACCGCCTAACGGATCGCGGCTCACCTGCGCCGCGAAACGACTGCTGATTTTGAAAACCTCAACCAACACTATAAATGACCAAGGTCGATACCCCGGGCCCGTGGCGCGGCGTCAGGTGCAGCCGCTGGTTAGGCAGCAACCTCTCCTTCGCACGAGCAAAGCCCCCAAGCCACATGGTGACACTTTTCCAAATCTATCTCATCCTCGTCAAACGCGCGGTCATCAAACGCTAGCAGAATGAATACCGATACTGGCTCGGACTCGCCTATGTCATGTCCCGCCCACCGGGATCGGATCAGCAGTCGATTGCAATTGAACAAATGGACGGGCAATAGACCCGAAGCATACCAACGGTATTGAAATGGCTCGTCTAATCTGATGAGGGACCACATGCCCCCATCACTTCTCACCTTCACCCTCCGAAGCACCGTACCTGTCCTAGGCAGCAGTTGTGAGAACGCCTCGTTCTGGTCATCGTATTCAATCTTGATTCGCACGCCCATTCCCCATTCCCGTGACATGAATTGCAGGCCCAATTCGCAGCGCCTGCGGACAACATAGACTTAGGGCAGAGCCGGCAACACTTTTCAAGAAGCGACCGCGACGTCTGCCTGCATCAAGTCGGCACCCATGCGGGGGTTGCTGCCTAACGGATCGCGGCTCACCTGCGCCGCGAAACGACTGCTGATCTTGAAAACCTCAACCAACACTATAAATGACTAAGGTCAATACCCCGATGCCCGTGGCGCGGCGTCAGGTGCAGCCGCTGGTTAGGCAGCACACGTGCATTCAAAGATTTCCCCACCCTCTACCTCGAAGAACAATCCAGCGTGAGCCCTCCTTGTGAAGGACGAAGTACATTGACCCCGAACCGTCTGTGTCTTCATGATAGTAGACGATCGCTTGGTTTCGTGTTTGATTGAGTCCGACACGCGAAACGGAAACCAAGCCGCCGGCATCATCTTCCTGAAAAGGACTCGCAAAGCCAGACCTCTCCGAAGAATCCTCGCGTAAGACTTGGGCCGACACCATCCTCACATGTTGAGACAGAGAGAAGCATGAACTATCAAGTCGCACACTGCGGATGCCCACACTGTCGAAGTCCTGTAGCAAAGAAGACCAATTCAATTCAGGGAGATCGGACTGCAGTGCGTTAATCATGACTTCCCTTGAATCATTCTTCATGAACACAAAGCCATCCGGATCAGGCCACCCGGGTTTATACACAACATACGGCCACTTTGATCGTATTCCTCGTTCACTTTCCGGGGGAAGACAGGTGTACTCGGTAAGCAGGACAACAGCAGGACGATGGAAATTCAGATTCCCTGTCGCATAGAATGTATCGATGACCGCAGACAGCACTGCATATTCTTCTGGCCGAATCTGGTCAGATTGGGAGGTCACCGGTTCACAACCGGTCACAAGGCCAAAGATCAAAAGGAGGATGAGTGAATGCGTATTCATGGATTGTGCTGCCTAACGGCTCGCGGCTCACCCGCGCCGCGAAACGACTGTTGTTTTGAAGACCTCAGCCAACACTATAAATGATGTAGGTCAATACCCCGGTGCCCGTGGCGCGGCGTCGGGTGCAGCCGCTTGTTAGGGGGCGTTCACCTTTGTTTAATTTCGAAACGCACTGTTGACCGATCTACCTCTGTGCCAAGAATAGTCGCGGATTCTTGGGAATGCCATTCTCGATGATCTCGTAATGCAGATGGGGCCCAGCCGTTAAGCCGGTATTCCCACTGTGACCAATCACTTCACCCTGGTGCACGACTTGGCCGACTTTCACAGACACGTCGGCGAGATGCGCATAGAACGTCTTGATCGAAGGACCACTCTGAAGTCGGATAACGATTCCATATTTCTCGACGGGGCCAGCCTCAAGGACCTTCCCATCTGCAGTGGCCAGCACAGGGGTCCCCTCTGGACAGTTGAAGTCGATGCCATTGTGGTCCCGCTCTACCTTAAGAATTGGGTGCATCCGCGGCCCGAATTCAACTGTCTTACCCTGAAAGTCCTTGATGGGGGCAATCGAAGGTTTCGATTGACCGAACGCCAGAGGGGCCACACACGCGAGAATGAGAAGAACGACTGGAATCCTCATCAGAACCTCCATTCGAATGGCAGAACTGTAGATTGAACGCCCCCCTAACGGATCGCGGCTCACCTGCGCCGCGAAACGACTGCTGATTTTGAAAACCTCAACCAACACTATAACTGACTAAGGTCAATACCCCGAGCCCGTGGCGCGGCGTCAGGTGCAGCCGCTGGTTAGGCCGCACGGGAAAGCCATCACCCACTGATCGACCCAACATCGAGCTTCTTGAACGGAATCGGCAACACAACCTCTACCCCCACGCTCGAACGAAGCGTGTCGGCCAGCAGCACATCCGCTGTGACAAATGCCCACCACCCTACAAATGCTGATGCTCGAGGGTAGATTTTCATCCCCGACTTCGTCGAGGTAATTGCGAGGCCCAATCCCCCACCGCACAACGGCAATGTCTTCCTCACTTCCAAAGCTCTCGACACAACACCATACTGACATTCAATGAAAGCACATGGGAACAATGCATCGCTCGTACCGCTCGCCATGGAGAACGTCAGATTCGCGAACCGCCCATCCCAGGCATAGCCAATGCTGACTTTCGGCGCGACCGTGAGACCGTAGCCAATATTCCAAGAAAGACCGATCCCTGGACTCACGTACATCCCGCTGCCGGCCAAAACCGAAGGGGCCGAGCACAACGCTAGCAAGCCGAGGAGGACTATTACTTTCGAATTCCGATGTCCCATGATGTGCGGCCTAACGGCTCGCGGCTCACCCGCGCCGCGAAGTGACTGCTGATTTGGAAACGCTGTTGGTTGCTTCTAACCACATACTTCCGTGTAACGAAGTGCCCAACCCCGAGCACCCGGCGCGGCGCCGGGTGCAGCCGCTTGTTAGGGGGTGGGACCTTCTTTCCAATCTGCGTCCGGACGTCTCGGATCGGCCTGGTGCCTCCCAAGACGGTCACTTGAAATGTCTGCATAAATGAAATTCTCGGGGGCCACCGGACTCCCAAAGAGACGTCGCAGAAGTGTCAACTGCCCGATATGAGTCATGACATCGGAGAACGGACCCTGCAGCAGCTAAAGTTCTGATATCTCCTTCAGGGGCGTTTCCGTCTCGAGTAGTCTGGACACATCTTCCAATACCTCGTGAAAGCGATCTATCTCTGCATCAGGAGTGAGAAGCGCCTCCGGCCAGTAGGTACCGCCAATCAGATAGGTCCGGGCATACCCCATTACACTCGTCATGTGACGAAGGAGCTCCTCCGGAGTCCGCACTTTGTTCCCGGCCGAAAACCGCCAAAACTCAACTGGGGCGCCTCTAAGCGCCTTTTGTGCATGATATGCTATCGAAGCAAGAAAGTGCCGCAGCACTTCGCGCTCTGAACGACTCGCCATGGCGATTCCCTTCTGCACCGATCTGGGCCCACCCCCTAACGGCTCGCGGCTCACCCGCGCCGCGAAGTGACTGCTGACTTGGAAACGCTGTTGGTTGCTTCTAACCACGTACTTCCGTGTAACGAAGTGCCCAACCCCGAGCACCCGGCGCGGCGCCGGGTGCAGCCGCTTGTTAGGCAGCGCCGATTGTGGGATCGAAGCCTCGACTGATCCCGCGTCAACGCGGCGCGACACCACGTCGCGGAACTTC
>JAUQWO010000003.1 GCA_030835135.1 Bacteroidota bacterium | reverse complement strand
GTCAATACCCCGAGCCCGTGGCGCGGCGTCAGGTGCAGCCGCTGGTTAGGCGCGCCGATTGCGGGTGCGGAGCCTCCATTGATCTCCCTCTGTCGATGACCTGTTCCTCATCAGAACGAGGTCGATGATACAGCAGACCCCATTGCCAACCCCGGCCACCCGTCCTGCTCTGCCGCCTGATACAGCGATGAGGTTGGCAGCGACCATCCGGATCAACACTTGAGATCGGCGACGCCCAGCATCCAATCCCGCTTGCCCGGATTTATCGAACAGCCAACGGATCAACTACTGAGATCCTGCGAAGGCGCGCTGCCACACAGAGCGAGCAGGAAGCAGGCAACAGCTCACCTCCAAGACTGCCACCCCGAGGGGATCCGCACGCTCACTCCTCGAAAGTGATATCGCCGGGCCTTGATCGTTGCGAACCTTCCAGATGTCGCGCGTGTAATACACGCGCGCCTAACGGCTCGCGGCTCACCTGCGCCGCGAAACGACTGCTGATTTTGAAAACCTCAACCAACACTATGAATGACTAAGGCCAATACCCCGGTGCCCGTGGCGCGGCGTCAGGTGCAGCCGCTTGTTAGGGGGCTGCATCTCCTCAATTTCTTCCCTGGCATGGACCAAGCTCAAAACCCGGGAACTGGGTTTCCGACCCTTCATTGTGCAGGGGGCGGAGAAGGGAGCGTTCATGGTCGATGACGAGGCAACGGCCCCAGATGCTTGAAGCACTGTCCGGGAAGTTCGTCTCAAGTGTATCATTTCGCTGAACCCAACTACCCTCTCGATAGTGAGAAAGCCCAAAAGAGCCCACCGCATAATACTCAACGCGTCCATTTGCTCGAAAGGTAAGCGTTGCAGAGATCATCGTTCCTTCATAGCATGCTTCGTAGACAGCGTTGGGTTGCAGGGCCTCGGCGCTAATTCCGATGGGATCGTAGAGAGTCGTGACCATGCTCACTGCACAGATCATTGGAACCGCGAGCAAGGCTTTCTTGAACGACCTCCGTTCTCGGACAAGTCCCACCAGAGATAGAACTAGGAGAGCGAATAGACCTAGCACCACTAAACACAGGAATATGAACACCACAATACCAACGATCCCATCAGTCCGCCTCCAATAGAATGCTGTCTTCGAGCCAATGAACAGTACAATGGCCAGGCCGACAGCGATGTTCACCGCGATTCTATTTGTGATCAACATGGAGCATTCCGAGATTCGGAGCGAGTAACATCGGGTGCAGCCCCCTAACGGCTCGCGGCTCACCTGCGCCGCGAAACGAATGCTGATTTTGAAAACCTCAACCAACACTATAAATGACTAGGTCAATACCCCGAGCCCGTGGCGCGGCGTCAGGTGCAGCCGCTGGTTAGGCGGCATCTACATCGGCATGACTTAATGAGGGCTCACCGCACCTCGACGAGCATCTCGCTACCGGCCGAGAATCGCAATCACCCAGAGAGTGGCCAATAGCAAGGCGGCAGCCGAAAAGGAAATGCCAATTGTTCGGACAATGATGACATCTCTGGATCTCTCTACAGAGAGATCAACTCCCGTTTTCGCATAGCGGCGGATAAACTCGTGCGGGTTGACGGACATTGGTATCCCCCAAAAACCGTTGGCCACAACTGCTGCCAAGATGAGAGCACCCTTAGAGCTGAGCGGATCCGTGGCCTCCGGGCCTAGGTCTGAGAAGATGCCATAGAGGATCCAACATCCTGACAAAGCAAATGCGATGGCCATCATCAGAAATCCTGGAGAATCGAATCTCTGATCAGGTGGTATTGCACGTCGTGGCAAGTCCGTAAGGGATCTACACCAAATGAATAGCAACACAACCGCCAGCATCAGCATCGAGAATGCTGACACGAACCACGCAACCTCCATTGAATTCATATCGCCCATTTCGTGAGAACTCCCAAGTACCAGAGTAGCGAGAGTCAAGACTTGCGGACTCCACTCGAAGCAATCACAACCGCCCCAAATGCCGCCTAACGGCTCGCGGCTCACCTGCGCCGCGAAACGACTGCTGATTTTGAAAGCCTCAACCAACCCTATAAATGACTAAGGTCAATACCCCGGGATAGTTCCATTCTTAGTTGAATTTGCCTGACGATCTCTGAGGTGCTGACCGGTTGTGTGTGGCTATGCGACCTTTGCCTGTTCTTCTCTGAGTTTGTCCAGCTCCGCGATCAGAACGGGGATCTCTCGGTATCCTTTGATGCGTCTGAAGTTCTTTTCGTTTTCGAGGACACTTGCTGCAGTCCAACGTTCAACCTGATTGCCGCTGCTCCAGTTCTTCACGTTGCCGCTGCGATCGCGGATGGCGCTGTTGACTGACTCAATCGGATTGGTGCTGTGGAGCGAGATGCGAAGCAACTCCGGCAGCCCCAGCCGCTGCACCGTCAGCGTGTCCTCCATCCCCTCGCGCAAACTCTTGGCTGCGTCGGGATTCAACCGATCAAGTTGGTCAGCAAGATCGGTGAGCATCTTGAGCGCGGCACCATGATCGCTCTCGTTATACGCTTGTTTCAGACGCACGCTCACCCAGCCGTGATGCTTCTCCGACAGATGCCTGAGTACGTTGCGTTTCTTGTGGACCGTGCACCGCTGGATCGGCGTTCTCGCACCAAAGGTTTTCAATACTGCCCTGCGGAGAGCCTTGCCTCCGTCGAGAACCACCAGAGGTGGGCGCGCAGTCGATATGCCGCGCTCAACGATGTCTTGCAGGAGCGCCGTGACGACCTCGGTATTCTCCGTCGCTCCCTGCCTGATGCCGAGAACGTGTTTTTGTCCTTTGGTATCAATGCCTAACGCAACCACGACCGTATGATCACCGATCTCGATACCGTCGAACATCAACACTGCCAGGTCCACCTCTGCAAGCGACCGGCTGAACAGCGCCTCCACCTTCTCCGTCGTGGCCTGGAGCATGCGTCGACTGATCGAGGCGGCACTCACGCCGTATCCCTTGACGAACGCTTCCACCCCCTCGGCATATCGGCGCGTGCTGATACCACGGATCAAGTCGTTATAGGCTCGCCTGATCAGCTCGCCAGCGTGCTGAAACATGTTGTGCGACTGCAGTTCGTAAGCGACACCCGTCTGGACATCCTTGGCCCGTGGAATTCTGCAGGCGACCTTGGCACCATTGATGATCACCGAACCGGGATTGGTGCCACCGCGAACGTATCGGCGATGGGGAACATGCTTGCCTTTGACACCAACAACTTCTTCCAGCTCCACTTCCATCACGGCCTTCATCGCTTCCAGACCGATGCCGTGGAGTTCCTGGGACAGGTGCACCTGGACCCCACCCAGAATATCTTCGACGATTCCCAGAACACGAGCACTAATGGGGGCCAGAATCCTCGAATAGTCCTTGCGGAGCGATTCCTGATTAATTACTTTGATGCTGTGCATGGCGATAGTCCTCTCTTATTGGTGAACGATTTCGCGGTCGTCACCTCAGAGTACTACTCGCCATGTCTATTTTCAAGACCAAAGTTCAACTAACTTTGAAACATCCCCCACAAAAGGCGCGACATCTTGGAAGCTTTCCGGGCTGTCGACGACTTGTTACGGAGCGGTGTATTACGAGTCTGAGGGAAGAAGGGAGCTTAGGTTGAGCCGCTTTTCGCTTCTGGATACTCAAGAATAGCTGTCGATTAGTCGGGTTTCAAGGAAGATCCTTATGAAATGGCTTCGCTTGTTCCTCGTGATGTTCACTATTAATGCTGCGGGCAGAGCTCCCGTTCATGCGCAATGGGTGCAGACCGGAGGGCCGACCGGGGGCACAGTCGTGTGTATCGCCGTGCGTGGAACAGAACTCTTTGCCGGGACGAAAGGGGGGGTCTTCTATTCTTCAAACAGAGGGACAAGCTGGACACCCATCAATGTCGGGCTGAACAGCAATTATGTTAACGCGTTGGCCGTGAGCGGCACGAGTCTTCTTGCTTCAGTCCCAAGTACCGGGTTATTTCTCTCGACGAACAGCGGGAGTACCTGGACCGTTGTGAATTCTGTGTGGTTCAAAGAGGGAGCCAACGAACTAGCCATCGTCGGGACGACGTTTCTTGCGGGGACTTCCCGGGGGCTCTTTCGATCAACGAACAATGGCGAGACCTGGAATCAAGTCAAAGATGGGGTGTCGGGGGTGTACGTCTCCGCACTTCTCTCCAACGGCACGGATGTCTTTGCCGGGACCTCTGTCGGTGGTGTCCTTCGATCCACCAATGAAGGTGAGAGTTGGACCGCGGTGAATGCAGGTTTGTCCGCCGCAGCCATCCGCGCCCTCGCTTGCATCGGTGCGCATCTCCTCGCCGGAACGACCAATGGGATCTTTCTCTCCACGGATAGGGGAACAAGCTGGACAGCCAGGAATACAGGGCTGACGAACACGTCGATACTGTCGATTGCCGCCAGCGGTAAATACATCTTTGCGGGAACGCAGGGTGGAGTTTTTCTTTCCACCAATGACGGCGCAAACTGGAGGGCCGTCAACGATGGACTGACCAAGCCGGATGTGTTCGCCCTTGCCGTCATTGACACGACTGTCTTCGCCAGTAGCGCTTTCGACGGCATCTTTCGTTCCTCTGACAACGACACACGCTGGACTGCGGCTAACACTGGATTGACTGGTAGTGATGTCTACACCCTTGCGGTCAGTGGAACGGACCTTTTTGCCGGGGTCTCCGGCCGCGGCATCTTTCGGTCTACCGATGACGGGATCAGTTGGACAGTCGTGAATGCCGACTCAACGGTCTTCTGGGGTCAGAATCTGGCGGTCAATGGCCCACATATCTTTGCAGGGACTGCGGTTGGCGCCATTGTATCCGCAGACAAGGGGGCGACGTGGATGTCCATCGATTCCCTGCCCCTCAACACGCCAGTGGCTGTGTACGACGTCAACGGCGAGCGTATGTTTGCCGCGGCCGGAAACAAGATATATGAAGTCACCAATGCCGGTGGGCGCTGGGTTGCCGTCCGGCGCGGATCGGCCGCGAACGGTTTCGCATCAATGGCTGCGATGGGGTCGTTGCTCATTGCCGGGGCTGGTTACAACGGCGTCCTGCTCTCCACGGACAATGGGATGAACTGGACTACCGCGCCGGGGGGATTCGGGTATGCCCAGATCGGGCCTGTCGTCGTTGTAGACACGAGTATCTTTGCCGGTGGGCAATACGGGGTGTTTCGGTCCACCGACTTCGGGGCTGGTTGGTATCCCGCCAGTATCGGACTGCCCGCGAATTATGTTGTTCGCACATTTGCACGAGAAGGCAGGAACCTTTTCGCGGGTGCCAACGGCCTCGCTCGTTGGGGGGGCGTCTACCTGACCACCGACGACGGGGCAAACTGGAAAGACATGAATGCCGGACTGACGAGCACCGCCATCTCGTCGCTTGCCATCAGGGGTGAGTATCTCTATGCCGGGATCATGGGAGGCGGGGTGTGGCGGCGTCGGCTGTCAGAAATGACCACACATGTCGAGACGCCTTCTGAATATCTGGCAGGACACGTCTTGCTCGAGCAGAATTATCCGAATCCTTTCAACCCATCGACGACGATCCGCTATGGTCTCCAAAGTCGATGGCACGTGAACCTGGCGGTCTACAACACCCTCGGGCAACAGGTATCCATCCTCCAAAATGGCGAACAAGACCCGGGCTACCACGAGGTGAAGTTTGACGGTTCTAGTCTCCCGAGCGGGGTCTACTTCTATCGCATGCATGCGGGGTCATACTCGGAAACGAAGAAGCTTCTGCTCATCCGTTGACGGTGGGGGGGAGGCCACAAAACAGCAGAGCCCGGAAAACCTTCCGGGCTCTCAATTATCCATGATCCATGGATAATGGATAACTGATAATTCGATCCCGCGAAGCGGGATCGGGCGGGGCGGACGGGACTCGAACCCGCGACCTCCTGCGTGACAGGCAGGCGCTCTAACCAAGCTGAGCTACCGCCCCCTTTACTTCCTTACCCTTTCCGGCTCTTTTCACAACTCTTTTCCCACCAGCTAACGCTTCGCGTGGCAGGGTGAAGTGCTGGGTGGACTGGAAGAGGTAAGAACATCTACAGCAACACTAAGATAAGAGATTTCTCCGAAATCCGCAAGAGCTTTTTCGTGCAAACCGGGTATCCACAAGCATCGGCACAGAGAATCAGCACCCAGTCTAGCGGATCACAATGCTCACGGCGTTGAACGCGGTGGAACTGAGCGGACCGCTTGTGCTGTACTCCGCGTGATCGTACGCCAGATCGATGTGCGCCGCTATGAATGAGAGCACGTCCCCCGGCTGGTACTCCGGAGCCACGGCCGACAGCAGCCGCAGAAACCCGCCAAGCCGGATCCCGTACCCGAGGGTTGCGTAGTGCCGGTTCCCATACCTCGGTGACTCCAGGAACGTACCGCCACGCACGAAGACGGCATCCCCGAACGCGAGCTGCCATCCCTTGTGCAGCTCGGGCCGCTCATCGTCGTTGAGCCTCCCCTGAATGATATGCTTGAAGAACGAGATGTCGCCGAGTCCCGACTGATACTCGAAGGTCCCGTCCGCATGCCGCACCACCAACAGGTCCTCCGCTTCCCGCGCCAGCGTAAACGCAAACACCTTCCATGGCTCACCGTCCACGATGAGAGCCAGACCGATCTCGGTGCTGAGCCCCACGACCGCGTTGCGGGGAAGGGGATCGCTCATCGCCACGTCCATATAGGTGATGCTGTTCCCATGATTCTGGCGGGCATAGCCGGCGCTGATGTTCGCGACGGGAGTCAATCCCCATCCACATGTCACCGGCTTCTCCTGCAGCTTCCCAATGATGTCGATGACCGGAATCTCGAGCAACACACCGAGATCGACCGCGGTTCCATTGGCTTTTCCGGTGGTCTGACCTTGTTCTGTGACGATCGGGGCGAGGTTCGATTCGATCCGTTCATAGTTCATGCCGATGCCGAGCCGCACGAAGTAGTCGATCCCTGCGCCGAGACTGAAACACTCCGACTGCTCCCACGATGAGACCTTTGCGATGACCTGCGGTCCATTGCTGCTCGTCACGGCAAAGGTCCCGAGATTCAGATGGACCCTTGAATATCCTACGCCAATACTGATCGGAAGTCCCAGCCCGAATGTGCGCGCCAGATTCACCCCACCATTCACCGCCGTGACATCGTACGTGAGGTCCGGAAGAGCATACTGCGGGAACCACCGGGTCTTGGGAGCGTACATCGACGCCGCGAAGTACGTATCGAGGCTGAGCAGACCGAGCTGACCCGGATTCACGATCGAGGCCGTCGGGTTGTCCGAGACCACCGCAGTGGATACGCCACCCCAGCCATTCCCGGCAGGATCAGGAGCGATAAGGAGAAACGGTACCGCGCTTTCGCCTTGTGCCCACAGCATGCCGTGCAATGGAAACGCCATCGCTGCGCAAAGAATGACGAACACGCGTCCTGGCTTCATGGGGAGACCCGATCATGTACGGTGTGTGAAATGCTGATGTCTTCCCCCCATCAGGGATTTGGTAGCGGTCCGCAGCGAACGAAGGAGGGAGAAAGAGCAGGTGGTTGCAATTGCCGCTGCAACTACTCTATAATAAGGAAGGAAGAGCGGATTCACAAATGTGGGGCCGATTCTTGACGGCCTCGCACTTTTCTCTTGACACTCTAGAATTCACTTAGTATCTTCGTACACGATACAGTTACCGGTAAAGTAACCGTAATGATGCCGCCGATGAGGGTTTTCAGCGAGTCCGTTTACACGAGAATTCGCCCCGCTGAACCCGACCGGCACCGTGAGAAATGGGGCCACCCCTCACGCATACGGACCACCAACCAGGCTTCCCGGCTGTTCTCAACATCGCATCTGTAGCCCGTGCGTCCGCAGGCAACGACGACTGCCTCGCGACACACGAACGTCTTATCCGTTGTTCGATCGAGTTCATTTGTACCGACCCACATTACTCCGACGCGCATGCCCACGGAGCGCGACGGTGAAGAGAAGGAGGTCTCCCATGCATCGACCCATGCTCCATGCAGCCCTGCTGCTGCTCCTGCTGATGCCGGCTGCCGGGATCGCCCAGAGCACACTGCGCGGAACGGTGAAGGATTCCGTCACCCACGAGATCCTCGTCGGTGCGAACGTTCACCTGCTCGGCACCGCCATCGGCGGCGTCTCCGACAGGGAAGGGCAATTCACGATCACCAACATCCCCGCCGGCTCCTACCGCGTGCGCGTCTCGTACGTCGGGTACAAGCAGCGGGAATTCCCGGCGACGTTCGAGGGCAGGTCGACGGTGACGCTGAACCCGACCCTCGTGCCCGATGTCCTTGAAGGCAATGAGGTCGTCATCACCGGTCAGGCCCGCGGACAGGTCGCAGCCATCAATCAGCAGATCACCTCCACGACGATCGTGAACGTGATCTCGGAGGAGAAGATCAAGGAGATGCCCGACGCGAACGCAGCCGAAGCGATCGGCCGCCTCCCCGGTGTCTCCATCATCCGCTCCGGCGGCGAGGCGAACAAGGTCATCCTCCGCGGCATGAGCGACAAGTTCACAAGTTTCACAATCGATGGTGTGCGTATCCCGCCGACCGATGCCGATTCGCGTGGCGTCGATCTGAGCACCTTCTCGCAGGGGACACTCGCCGGGATCGAACTGTTCAAAGCCCTCACGCCCGATAAGGATGCCGATGCGATCGCCGGCAGCATTAACCTCGTGACCCGCAAGGCCCCCGAAGAACGCCAGATCAGGATCGATGCCAAAGGGCTCTACAGCCGCATGACGGACAACCTCGGCCAGTACGACGTGACCGCGAAGTACGGCGAACGGTTCTTCGACAACGTCGTCGGCGTGCAGGTGAACGGCAACATCGAGCAGCGCGACCGGAGCCGCGAGCAGTACAATATCGGTCTGGACGGGACGCTGCGGAACTACACGGACTACTTCTATGATGAGCTGACCCTCAACTTCGTCGACGAGACCCGCCGGAGGGCCGGGGCAGGACTTCTCATCGATATCAATACCCCCGAAGGCGGGACCATCCGCATCAATAACATGTTCAGCCAGACGAACAGGGACTACACCACGTATGGCCGCAATTACCCGAACGGGGGCGAGCGCGTCTTCTACTCGATCTGGGACCGGGAACAGACCATCAACGTCTTCAACAGCTCCATCCGCGGCGACAATGTCCTGTACGACATGAACGTCACGTGGGGGCTGTCGTTTGCGCAGTCGCAGTCGCGTTTCCCATACGACTACCGCATGCAGTTCAGCGAACCCCCCAGCACGGGCGTGTCCGGGATGCGCGCCATCCCCGAGGCCATCTGGAAGGGCCCGGTGGAGCAGTTCATCGACTACGCGTACAACAATTTCGCCGCATCCTCCCTTGACACCGCGGTGTACTCCACCGAGAAGAACCACGACCGCGAACGAACGGCCTTCTTCGACATCTCCCGGAAGATCGTCCTCGGCGACCTTGTCAGCTGGGACCTCAAGGTTGGCGGCAAGTACCGCTACCGCACCCGCTTCAAGGAAACCACCAGCTTGATGGCGCCCTACTACCTGTCCTCGTACTTCGGGACGCATACGATCGCAGGCGACGGCAGCATTCAGCCCAAGAATTTCGGGGGTACGCGCTTCGCTGATCTGCAGATGGTGGGCCGTCTTGTCCTGCTCACGAACTTCCTGGATCCCACACCCGAGAAGCGCGCGATCTTCGACAGGTTCAGCCTGAATCCACTTGTGAACAAGGACGCGCTGCGCGATTGGTACGAGCTGAACAAGAACGGCGTGAACGAGTCCGGCACGCAGCGGGAATACAATTACGACCCCGAAGCCGCCGGTGACTACTATGACATCACCGAGCGGATCGCCGCGGGCTATATCATGAACACGTTCAACCTGGGAGCCTTTGCCACGTTCATCGCCGGTGTGCGTGTGGAACAGGAAACCGACGACTACGTCTCCGTTTATTCTACGGCCGCGCTCTCCGGCTTCCCGGTCACCGGTTCGTTCGTCGACACCACCGCCAGTCACACCGAGACCAGCTGGTTGCCGAATTTTCACCTGACCATCCGTCCGACGGATTTCATGAACGTGCGATTCGCGGCCTACCGTGCGCTGGCCCGGCCGGATTTCAATATGCGGCTCAATAAGCTCGTTGCGCGCATCACGAACCCCCGCAACATCGTGACCGCCGGCAACCCGGACCTGAAGAATGCAAAGGCCTGGAACTTCGAGGTCAACTCTTCGGTCTTCGGCAGTGAGATCGGTCTGTTCACGGTGTCGGCATTCTACCGACACATCGACGATATGTTCCACACGGTCTCCAATATTCCCATGGACTACAAACGGGGGACGGGCTCGATCCTCGACACGCTGGGCATCACCTGGGCGATGCCGTTCCCGCTCAACTCGCCGATGAGTCTGACGTATGCGATGAACTCCGACAAGCCCACCAAGGTCTGGGGTTTCGAACTGGAACATCAGGCGAACCTGTCGTTTCTGCCCGGATTGCTGTCGAATATCGTCCTCAGCTACAACCTCTCGATCATCCGTTCCGAGACGTATGTGCTGACGTACCGGACGGACACGACCTATACGTTCATCCCGGGGATCGGCCGGATCCCGAAGTACGCGTTTGTGATGACCGACCAGAAGCAGAAGCTCGAGGCCCAGCCGGAGTTCTTCGGCAACGTGGCCATCGGGTATGACCTGGGCGGGTTCACCGGCCGTCTGTCCGTCTTCTTCCAGGGTGAGTACAACCGGTCGTATTCCGCCTCGCGCCGGAGCGATCCGGTGGTCCAGAATTTCTCCCGCTGGGACCTTTCCCTGAAGCAGCGTCTCACGGAGAATATCTCGGTCCTCTTCAACATCAACAATCTCACGAGCATCGAGGAGCAGGTGTACACGGCCAACCGCGATCCGTCCGCGAACTGGGAGACCCTCACGTCGAACCAGCGCTACGGCCTGACGGGGGACCTGGGCGTCCGGATCGAATTCTGAGATCGTCGTCGTTCACACGTAGCATCGCAGTATCATGTACCACATCACCACCACACAGGAGGCTGTCATGCGCAAGCTGCAACTACTACTTGCAGTGATGCTTGTTCTCTCACTGCTGCCGGTTTCCACGCAGTCGCAGAATCTGTACCGGATCCCGCCGTACAGCGAAAACTCGAAATTCCTGAACCAGTTCATCGTTGGCGACACGCTCGCGAACGGTGCGCGGCGCGATTCCAACGTCGTGTATGTGCTGCAGCGCGGTGGCGTCTATCTGCAGCAGAGCGCCATCACCAATGGGTACCCCATCCGGATGCAGACGCACGACACGACGGGGAACATCAGCAAGCCGATCATCTATCTGTATCCGAGCGCGACCACGGGCAATCCTCCGGGCACGATGATCACCATGCGCTCAAGCGTCACGCTGAAGAACCTGATCATCTCCGGATACTTTGAACCAGGCAACTACACGCTGAACGACACATCGTATCTGAACCATCTGCAGGGCTCCCTCTTCAATACGGCGGTGGCAGGACTTACGCTGACGCTCGATAGCTGCATCCTGTCGCAGACCAACGGTAACCATGTGCGCACCGACCAGCCGCTCAAGACCCTGCGCATCACCAACTGCCGCTTCACGGACATGGGCTTCCTCGGCCGCTCCAACCTCGGTGCGGGCAAGGGTATCGATATCCGTGCGGGTTCCATCGACAGTTTCATCGTGGTCAACAACAGCTTCGTGAACTGGCAGGACCGCATCATCCGTCACTTCTCCAGCACGGCGAACATCCAGTATCTCCGCTTCGAGCACAATACCTGTGTGAACGGCATGAGCTATCATGGCATGTTGTCGCTCGGCAGGACCGGAAAGAAGGTCATCATCAAGGACAACCTGCTGTATGATGCGTTCGCCATGGGTGCGGATTCCGACGCTGTGCGTCAGGCCGAGTTCACCGACAGCGGCGAGAAGGATGCCTTCGGCTTCGCCCGGATGACCTGGGTCCTCTCCGTCCCGAATGACACCACGGCATGGACGGTGAAGAAGAACTACTACGTTGTCAGCGCGGCAGGGAAGGGATTCCTTGACTCGGCGTCCGTGTGGCCGATCGTGGCGAATCCCGCCCTCACCGAAGGATCGCCTCTGACCTACAAGATCAACAGCCGGATCGGCGCGGATTCCGCCACGGCATTCACGAAGACCACAACGACGTTCCCGAACATGCCGAAGCTGATGGTTGATATGATGAAGTGGTACCGCACGCCGAAGGCCTCGTTGGGCGCCGGCAAGACGAAGGAGACGACGAATTGGCGGCCGCAGTATGATTACGACCGCCGGAGCGTGGAATACTACCGCGATACCCTCAATCTGGCGTTCCCGACCTCGGATGCGGTGTACTCCGCCGCCGATGGCGGGTATCCGGTGGGCGACCTGAACTGGTTCCCGGCACGGTATACCGCGTGGAAGAACGATCCGACACTGGACGTGCAGGAGCAGGGTGAGGCGCTGCCGGAGGCGTTCTCGCTGGCGCAGAACTTCCCGAATCCCTTCAACCCGACCACGCAGCTCACCTTCACGCTGGCGAAATCGGCGAAGGTGTCGTTGGAAGTGTTCGACATCCTCGGCCGCCAGGTCGCCACGCTGATCAACGGCGAACTCCGCGCAGCGGGCCGCCATGAGATGCAGTTCAACGCGAGCGGCCTCGCCTCCGGCGTGTACTTCTACCGGCTGAATGCCGGGGAGAAGATCGCGACGATGAAGATGATGCTCGTGCGGTAACCGCAGTCCGCGGAATGCCCCGGGAGGCATGGTGCCTCCCGGGGATCCTATGCAAGGAGATGCAGTCAATGGCAACAGAACTTTCATTCCGGCATATGGCTGGTCGCGTGTGCGTGATCACCGGCGGAGGCGGCATCATCGGTCAGGCCCTCGCATCAGGGTTCGCGGCCGTGGGTGTTCGCATGGTGGTCGTTGACCTGGTCAAGGAGCATGCCGAGAAACTCGCGGCCTCGCTGAAGGAGACGTACGGCACCGATGCTCTCGGTGTTGAAGGGAATGTGCTGGACCGGGGTTCGATGGATCAGGCGCTGGCGACCATCACCGCGCGCTTCGGCGACGTGTCGATGCTCATCAATTGCGCCGGCGGCAATTCGCCCAAAGCGACGACAAAGGAAGAGTTCATCACGCCGGAGAATATGGGCCGGCTGGCCGACTCGTTCTACGGGCTGGATGTGGACGGCTTCCGCAAAGTGTTCGATCTGAATTTCCTCGGGACCATCATCCCGACGATGGTGTTCACGCAGGGGATGGTCGCACGGCAGCAGGGCGTGGTCCTCAATATCTCCTCCATGAATGCCTTCCATCCGCTGACCAAGATCCCGGCGTATTCCGCAGCCAAAGCCTCGGTCAACAATTTCACCGAATGGCTCGCCGTCCATCTTGCCAAGGTGAACGTCCGGGTCAACGGCATCGCCCCGGGCTTCTTCGTCACGAACCAGAACCGGTTCCTCCTGTTCGACGAGAAAACGGGTGAACTCGGTCCGCGCGGCAGGAAGATCCTCGCCGGCACCCCCATGGGGACCTTCGGCAAACCGGAAGATCTTCAGGGTGCGGCATTGTTCCTGATGTCGGATCTTGCGACATTTGTAACTGGTGTGACCATCCCGGTGGATGGCGGCTTCAATGCATATTCCGGAGTCTAAGACGTGACGCATTTCGAACGTGGCTCGGCGGCCGATGTCATCTCTCCCGAAGAGATGGGCGCGGCATTGCACGCGACCCTGCGTGGCCTGGGGGCGAAGAAGAAGGTTCTCCTCGTGCCTCCCGACATCACCCGGGCCCATTCGCAGGCCGGTCCGCTGACGCGGATGGCCGTGGAGCATTTTGGCAGCGCGGTAGGTGGCATCCTCCCGGCGATCGGGACGCATGACCCGATGCCGGAGCGTGAGATCGAGGCGATGTTCGGCGATCTGCCGCGGTCCCTCTTCCGCACGCATGATTTCCGCACCGGCGTAGCGACCCTCGGCGAGGTCCCGGCGGAGTTCGTCCGCACGGTCTCGGGTGGCGCCGTCGAGTATCCGATCCCGATCCAGGTGGCTCAGGAGATGCAAGAAGGTGGGTTCGACCTCATTCTGTCGATCGGACAGGTCGTTCCCCACGAGGTGATCGGCATGGCCAACCAGACGAAGAACATCTTCGTCGGCACCGGCGGCGTGGACAGCATCCACCGCACGCACTTCCTGGGCGCAGCGTACGGCATGGAACGGATCATGGGGCGGGCCGATACGCCCGTCCGTCGCGTGCTGTCGTATGGCGCGGCGCACTTCGCGACGCACCTCCCGATCGTCTATGTCCTCACCGTTGTGGGCACCGACCCCGCCACGGGACGGCTCGTGGTACGCGGTCTGTACATCGGCGATGATGACGCCACGTTCCAGAAGGCCGCGGCTCTCTCGCTCGAGGTGAATTTCACGCTCGTGCCGAAGCCCCTCCGGAAGGTCGTGGTGTATCTCGATCCCTCCGAATTCAAGAGCACGTGGCTCGGCAACAAGAGCATCTACCGCACGCGGATGGCCATCGCGGACGGCGGGGAACTGATCGTGCTGGCACCGGGCGTGGTGAAGTTCGGTGAGGATGCGGGCATCGATGGGCTGATCAGGAAGTACGGCTATGTCGGCACGCGTGAAGTGCTGGAGCTCGTGAAGAAGCACCCGGATCTGGGCGCCAGTCTGAGTGCGGCCGCGCATCTGATGCATGGATCGTCCGATGGCCGGTTCTCCATCACGTATTGTCCGGGCGGCGTCACGCGCGAGGAGATCGAACATGCGAACTTCCGCTATGCGCCCCTTGCCGAGATGATGCGGCGGTACGATCCGGCGGCACTCCGCGACGGCTTCCAGACGATGCCTGACGGAGAAGAGATCTTCTATATTTCGAACCCTGCGCTCGGGCTCTGGGCCCACCGCGACAGGATGCAGTGACAGGGAGGAACGCGTGGCACGCACAACAAAGAAGGTGAAGCGTCCGGCACCGCGCCGGCGCCCGTTCATCGGTGAGGAGTTCCTGCTGGACACGAAGCAGGCCCGCCGGCTGTACCATGAGTACGCCGAGGACCTCCCGATCATCGACTATCACTGCCATCTGGATCCGAAGAGCATCGCGGTGGACCGCCGCTTCGCGACCATCACCGAGCCGTGGCTCGAGGGCGACCATTACAAGTGGCGTGCGATGCGCACGTGCGGCGTGGACGAACGGTTCATCACCGGGAACGCGACGCCGTGGGAGAAGTTCGAGAAGTGGGCCGAGACCGTCCCGCTGACCCTCCGCAATCCGCTCTATCACTGGACGCACCTGGAACTCCGGCGGCCGTTCGGGATCACGAACGTGCTGCTCGGGCCTGACACCGCGAAGATGGTATGGGAGAAGACGAATGCGCTCCTCGCGAAACCAGGTTTCACGACGCGCGGCATCATCAGGCAAATGAACGTGGAGGTCGTCTGTACGACCGACGACCCGATCGACTCGCTGGAACATCACCGTGCCATGGCGGCTGATCCGTCGATGCCTGCCGCGGTGTATCCGGCCTGGCGTCCGGACAAAGCGATGGCCGTGGACAACCCTGCCACGTATGCGGCGTATGTCGCGAAGCTGTCGGCGGCAGCAGATATTGCGATCACGTCCTATGACACGCTGCTGGAGGCGCTGAAGAAGCGGCATACGTTCTTTCACGAGAACGGATGCAGGCTATCGGACCATGGCCTGGACGAAGTGTATGCCGACGACTACACCGTGCAGGGAGTGCGCGACCTGTTCGGACAGGTCCTTGCCGGGCGCACGCTCGATCCGCTGTCGGCCCGCAAAGTGAAAGCAGCCATCCTGCACGAACTCGCGGTCATGGATGCGGAGCGGGGATGGGTGCAACAACTCCACCTCGGTGCGCTGCGCAACAACACCACCCGGATGATGCGGACGCTGGGTCCGGACACCGGCTTCGACTCGATCGGTGACTGGTCGCATGCGTCGTCGCTGGCGCGGTTCCTGGACCGGTTGGATGACAAAGAGAAGCTTACGAAGACGATCCTGTACAACCTGAATCCCGCCGACAACGAGCTGATGGCGACCATGATCGGGAATTTCCAGGACGGCTCCGTCGCCGGGAAGATGCAGTTCGGCTCTGCCTGGTGGTTCCTGGACCAGCGGGAGGGGATGATCCGGCAACTCGAGGCGCTGTCGGCGATGGGCATGCTCGGACAGTTCATCGGGATGCTCACGGATTCACGGAGCTTCCTGTCGTATCCGCGACACGAATACTTCCGCCGGATCCTGTGCGCGATGCTCGGCGACGACATGGCGCGCGGTCTGTTGCCCGATGACCTGGGGCTCGTTGGTGCTCTGGTCCGGAATGTCTGTTACGAGAACGCACGCCGGTACTTCCCGTTCCCGGTCTATACTGAGGCCACTCACGCGACACGTTCACACCGTTCAGGGAAACGCTCATGACCCCGTCCTTTGACCTCACAGGTTCTTCCGCCATCGTCACCGGTGCCAGCACGGGACTCGGGAGAGGGATGGCTCTGGCGCTTGCGACGGCCGGTGCGGACCTTGTGCTCGTCGATCACGTGTCCAGCAGCGACACTGCCGCCGAGGTCCAGGCCCTGGGCCGGAAGGCCCACGTGCTGAGCGTGGACCTCATGCAGATGTCTTCGATCCCCCTTGTCGCCGAGACGGCCATCGCAGCATTCGGCAGGATCGATATCCTGGTGAACAATGCCGGCATCATTCGCCGCACTCCGGCGATCGAGTTCAGCGAGAAGGATTGGGACGATGTCATGACGATCAACAGCAAGACCGTCTTCTTTCTGAGTCAGGCCGTTGCCCGGGACATGGTCAAGAGGAAGTACGGAAAGATCATCAATGTGGCGTCGTTGCTTGCCTTCCAGGGCGGCATCATCGTGCCATCGTATGCGGCAAGCAAAGGGGCTGTGGCGCAGGTGACGAAGGCGCTGGCGAACGAATGGGCATCGCTCGGGATCACGGTGAACGCCATCGCGCCGGGTTACATGGCAACGAACAACACCAAGGCGTTGCGGGAGGATCCGGCGCGCAGCAAGTCGATCCTGGACAGGATCCCGGCCGGGCGCTGGGGATCGCCCGAGGACCTTGGAGGCGCGGCGGTGTTCCTTGCATCGCATGCGTCGGATTATGTCAATGGGCACGTGCTCGTCGTGGACGGCGGCTGGATGGCCCGGTAGTGGAGATCACCCGGGGTGCGCGTCGCACCAGTTGTGCAATGAGAGATCGAGGAAACAATGGATATCCGGTATTTGCCTGATGACCGGTCGTACGAGCGCTGGACGACAGAAGAGATCCGGCGGGCGTTCCTGCTGGACCGGCTGTTCACCCCCGGTGCGGTGAACATGGTGTACTGTGACGCCGACCGGGCGATCGCCGGCGGCGCGGTGCCTGTGAACGGACGCCTGGTGCTTGAAGCAACGAAGAAGGAGATGGCGGCGGACTTCTTCACCCAGCGGCGCGAAGTGGGCGTGGTGAATCTCGGCGGCGACGGCGTGGTCCGCACCGATGGTGTCGATCATGCCATGCGCTTCCGCGACATGCTCTATATCGGGCGGGGAACGAAAGAGGTCACATTCACCAGCGTGAGCGGCGGGACGCCGGCACGGTTCTACTTCGCTTCGTACCCCGCGCACGCATCGTATCCGACCACCCTCGCACCGCGGGAGAACGTGGACCAGTCGGACCTGGGCTCGACGGAGTCGGCGAACAAGCGGACCATCAACCGGTATATCCACACGGGCGGGGTGAAGAGCTGTCAGCTGGTGATGGGTCTGACGGAACTGGCGCCAGGAAGCGTGTGGAACACCATGCCGCCCCACACGCACCAGCGCAGGATGGAGATCTACCTCTATACAGGACTCGGGAAGGATGACCTTGTCGTGCATCTGATGGGCCGGCCGGATGCCACGCGCAATGTGCTCGTGCGTGACTTCGAAGCGGTCATTTCGCCGCCGTGGTCCATTCATTGTGCTTCCGGGACGAAGAACTACCTGTTCGTGTGGGCGATGGGTGGCGAAAATCAGGAATTCGGGGATATGGACGCCGTTGCCATGTCCGATCTGAAGTAACACCTTCACAGGAAAGAATCATTGATGGCAGCTCCCTCAGCTCCGACAGACCAGGCCGCCCCGGGCGGAAGGTTCCGGTGGACGATCTGCAGTCTGCTCTTCGTCGCCACGACGATCAACTACATCGACAGGCAGGTGCTTGGCATCCTTGCCCCCGATCTCCAGAAGGCGATCGGGTGGAGTGAGATCGAGTACGGCTACATCGTCGTGGCGTTCCAGGCCGCGTACGCGCTGGGCTTGCCGTTGTTCGGACGGTTCATTGACCGGTATGGCACGAAGCTCGGGTACACGATCTCGATCGTCGGATGGAGTGTGGCCGCCATGGCCCACGCGCTGGCATCGTCCGCGCTGAGTTTTGGCATCGCCCGCGCGTTGTTGGGGGTGAGTGAAGCCGGCAACTTCCCGGCATCGATCAAGACGACGGCGGAGTGGTTCCCCAGGAAGGAACGGGCGCTGGCAACCGGTATCTTCAATTCGGGCGCGAACATCGGTGCGGTCGTTGCTCCGGCAACGGTGCCGTGGCTGGCCGAGCACTGGGGATGGGGCGGCGCGTTCATTGCCACGGGTGCCATCGGCTTCCTCTGGATCATCGCGTGGCTGTTGCTCTATGAACGGCCCGAGATCAGCAAGCGGGTCACCCGGGAAGAACTTGCGTTCATCCAGAGCGACAGGGAAGAAGCGTCGGCGGAGAAGGTGCCGATGGGAGTGCTGTTCAAGCACAAAGAGACGTGGGCGTTCGTCATCGGCAAATTCCTCACCGACCCGATCTGGTGGTTCTATCTGTACTGGTTGCCGAAGTTCCTGAACACGCAGTACGGTCTGACCCTCACGAACCTGGGATTGCCGCTCATCGCGATCTACACCATGACCACGGTCGGCAGTATCGGTGGCGGGTGGGCCTCCTCGCGCCTCATCGCCTCCGGGTGGGCGGTGAACAACAGTCGTAAGCTCGTGATGCTCATCTGCGCACTCCTCGTCGTTCCCATCATCTTCATGTCCGGCAGTTCCAACCTGTGGGTCGCTGTCTTCTTCATCGGGCTCGCAGCGGCCGCGCATCAGGGATGGTCGGCGAACATCTTCACGCTCGTGTCGGACATGTTTCCGAAGAAGGCCGTCGGGTCGGTCGTTGGACTCGGGGGCATGGCCGGTTCGGTGGGTGGTATGCTCTTTTCGATGACGGCGGGGTATCTGCTCGAGTGGACCGGCAGCTATATGACCCTCTTCTACATCGCAGGGTCTGCATACCTCGTTGCTCTGGTCCTGATCCAGCTTCTGGTCCCCCGGATCAAGCCCCTCGAAGGGATCTGAGGCGCGCGCTTCGCCGCGGCCGGAAATGCACGCGGAGCAGAGGGACGGTGGGCGATTCGTACTTTACGAAAGTAAACGATAAAGTAACGGAGGTGATCGTGTCGATCAACGTTTTCCAGGTGACGGACAAGGGCGGGTCAGTTCTTCTCGCTCTTTCCGCGATCATCCTTGCCGGACTGGTCTCAGCGTGCGCCCCATCGCGCACGGACGTTCGCCCCGTTGTTCCGGTGGCCGTTGATCCGTCCCTCCCCTGGTCGGCACGCATCGCGCAGAGCTTCGTGCTCCGTCATCCGGGCGGGGCCTCATGGGATTCGCTGACAACCGCACGGTCCTGGAACTACGAACACGGCCTCATGCTCGTTGCGCTCGATGCCGCGTACCGCCATACCCGTGATGAACGATTCTTCCGCTTCGTCCGGGAGAACATGGACCACTTCATCGAACAGAACGGATCGATCCGTACGTATCGCCGGACCGAATTCAATCTGGACCAGATCGCTGCCGGGCGGGCCTTGTTCCCGTTGCATGCGGCGACCGGCGAAGCGCGGTTCATGATCGCCGCCGATACGCTCCGGCAGCAGTTGCGCGATCATCCGCGCACGAAGGAGGGTGGGTTCTGGCACAAGGAGATCTATCCGTGGCAGATGTGGCTCGACGGCCTGTACATGGCAGGACCCTTCTATGCCCGGTACGCGGTGATGCACCACGATACGGCTGCGCTCACGGACGTCGTGCGGCAGTTCCGGTTCGTGCATGCACACACGAAAGATCCGCGCACCGGACTCCTCTATCATGCGTGGGACGAGAGCCGGTCGCAGCGGTGGGCCAACCCGACGACGGGGCAGTCGCCCAATTTCTGGTCCCGCGCCATGGGGTGGTACATGATGGCGCTCGTGGATGTCCTCGACATACTACCTCCTGACCATCCGGGGCGAGCCGAGCTGATCGCGTTGCTCCGGGACACGGCTCCGGGGATCGCGCGGTACCAGGACCCCGCCAGCGGATTGTGGTGGCAGGTCACCGATCAGGCACACCGGGAGGGGAACTACCTCGAGGCCTCGGCCTCCGCGATGTTCACGTACGCGTTCGCACGCGCCGTGCAGCGTGGATGGCTCGACCCCTCGTACGGTGAGGCGGCGAAGAAGGCGTTCGCCGGCATCACGGCAAAGCTCATCACAGTGACTCCCGAAGGGTTCGTTGACCTGCATGAAACATGCCGCAGCGCCGGCCTCGGCGGCAAACCCTATCGCGACGGAAGCTTTGCCTACTATATCAGTGAGCCACGCCGGCTCAACGACTTCAAGGGTGTTGGACCGTTCCTTCTCGCGGCCATCGCACTCGAGCAAGGATGGAAGCAATGAAGAAGCAATCCCATATCACGCTTGCCGATATCGCGGGCAGGCTCGGGGTGTCGCGCGTGACCGTGTCCAAGGCCCTGCGCGGTCATCCGGATATTTCGGACGGGATGTCGAAGAAGATACGCCGCGTCGCCAGCGAACTCGGCTACAGTCCGAACCGCATGGCGCGGAACCTTTCGGCACGGCGCTCGCACCTCCTCGGTCTCGTCGTCCCCAAGATCGCCCACTTCTTCTTCGGGTCGGTGATCGAATCCGTGTATGCCAAGGCGCTCGAACACAAGTACGAGACCATCCTCATGGTCTCGCATGAAAATGAGGAGCAGGAGATCCAGCACCTGCAGACCCTCGTGTCGATGCGCGTGGACGGGATCATCATCTCCGTCTCGGCGCGGCTGAAGGACACCAGGATCTATGACTGGGTGCGCCAGATGGGGATCCCGCTGCTCTTCATGGACCGGATCCCCGATCCGCAACCGAAGGGATCCACCGCGGTTCTGGTGGATGACTACGGGGGCTCGATGAAGGCGATCGAACAGGCCCTGGCCGCCGGCCACACCACGATCGCGTGCATCGGCGGCGACACGAACGTGAACATCGGCCGCAACCGTGTCCAGGGATATATGGATGCTCTGACCCGTCACGGACTCGACATCAAGAAGGAGTGGATCATCGCCGGCGGGTACGGGACCGACGTGGGGTATCATGGATTCATGCAGTTGCTCGAATTGGGTCCGCTGCCGCGCTGTATCTTCACCGTGACGTACCCCATCGCGCTGGGGGTGTATGCCGCGGCCAAGGCGCGCAAGATCCGCATCCCGGAGGATGTGGATGTGATCTGCTTCGGGGATAGCGATGTTGGCGGGTTGCTCACGCCGGCCTTGAGTTGCGTTAACCAGCCAACCCAGCGGCTGGGTGAGGAGTCCGTGAAGCTCATCATGGAAATGATCGAGCATCCCGACTCCGTGCCACCGGGGAACCGGATCATCCCGACGGAGGTGATCGTCAGGGAAACCTGTGTCGCCCGGGGGAACCGACCGCTCTCCTCCGTGCTGGGCGGGCAGGGGAGAGCGTAGCGGTCGGCGGTATGACCTGGACCTCCGCCCGGATCGACCGGCGCAGGCCCAACCGAGACACATCGAGAAAGAACGACAATGACGATCGAACAATACTCCATGGGGATTGGCGACCGGTTCGGCATGGAAGGCGCCGCACAGTTGCGCGCCCTCCAGGCCGCCGCGGACAATGGTGTAGCCGTGGTCCCCGTGTGGAACAAATCATTCCGGGAACACTCCATCATCGGGACGGGTCCGCAGGACACCCTGCAGGCCGCGACCGCCGCGGTGGCGGCGGCCGGGTGGACGAAACCGTATTATCTGGATGCGGACCATATCGGGCTGAAGACGCTCGTCCATTTCGTCGGGGCATGCAATTTCTTCACCATCGATGTCGCTGACATGATCGGACGGCCAGCGCCGCCATCGGATGTCGATGCCTACGTGCACGCCATGGAACGGTTCAAGGGAACGCTGCGGGTCCCGGGGATGAGCGCGCCGATCGTCGTGGATGAGCCCCTGTTGCGCACCGTTGCGGGCAAGTACCTCCATGCCGTGCAGGAGGCTGGTCAGATCTACCGCAGCATCGCGTCCCACCGCGACCCGGCGACCTTCATCCCGGAGATGTCGCTCGACGAGGCCGACGCACCCCAGACGCCCGCCGAGTTGTTCTTCATCCTCGCTGCCGTTGCGCGTGAGGGGGTGCCGCTGCAGACGATCGCCCCCAAGTTCACCGGCGATTTCCTGAAGGGGATCGATTATGTCGGCGAAGTGCCGTTGTTCGAGCGTGACTTCCGTGATGATCTCGCGGTGGTGAAGCATGCCATCGGTCTCTTCGGTCTTCCCGCGAACCTGAAGCTGAGCGTGCATACCGGAAGCGACAAGTTCTCGCTGTACCCGGTGATGCGGAAGGCGTTGCTGGAGACGGGCGCCGGGTTGCATCTGAAGACCGCCGGCACGACATGGCTGGAAGAGGTCATCGGGATCGCCGCGACCGGCGGGGAGGCCTACCGGTTCGTGCAGGGGATGTATGAGATCGCGCTCGGGCGGTACGACGAGCTGATGAAACCGTACGCGACGGTCGTCCGGATCGACCGCGCGAAGCTCCCCTCGCCCGCGGAACTGCGGCAGTGGCCCGCGGAGCACTTCGTCGAGGCGCTGAGGCATGACCAGAGCGCGCGCCGGTACAGCACCGACCTCCGCCAGTTCATCCATGTATCGTTCCGTATCGCGGCCGAAGCGGGGGACCGCTACCGCGACCTCCTCCGGTCGTGCCGGTCCGCCATCGAACAGAACGTCACCCACAACCTGTACGACCGTCATATCAAGCCGCTGTTCATAGGATAAGAGGAGAGTGAAGATCATCATGGGCAATCAACAGATCGGTATCATCGGGCTCGGCGTCATGGGGGAGAACCTGGCGCTGAACATTTCCCGGAACGGATACAGCGTTGCGGGGTTCGACCTGGATGCCGCGAAGGTGAAGAGTTTCGCGGACCGCACCGCCGGTGCGAATGCGGTGGCAGCGTCATCGTTGCCGGCGTTCATTGCGTCGCTCGGCGTGCCCCGGGTCATCCTGATCATGGTCCCTGCCGGCAAGGCCGTGGATGCCGTGATCGATGAACTCCGGCCGCACCTGCACTCGGGTGACATGATCATCGACGGGGGCAATACGTACTTCGCGGATACCGAGCGGCGGCTGAAGTCGCTCGATGGCACCGGCATACTCTACGTTGGCACCGGCGTCAGCGGCGGGGAAGAAGGTGCTCTCCGCGGACCAGCCGTGATGCCCGGTGGCGATGGTGCAGCGTGGCCGCGTTTCAAGCCGATCTTCCAGGCCATCTCGGCGAAGGCCGAGGACGGCGCGCCGTGCTGTGAGTGGATGGGCAGGGGCGGAGCGGGGCACTTCGTGAAGATGATCCATAACGGCATCGAGTATGGCGACATGCAGATGATCTGTGAGGCATACTGGCTCATGGAGAACCTGCTGGGCATGACGCCTGCCGAGATCAGCACCGTCTTCCATGAATGGAAGAAGGGGGAACTGAGCAGTTACCTCATCGACATCACCGCGGACATCCTGGCGAAGACCGACCCCGAGACCGGCAAGCCGATGGTGCACGTCATCCTCGACACGGCGGAGCAAAAGGGGACAGGGAAGTGGACGAGCCAGGTGGCGTTCGATCTGGGCGTGCCGGCGCAGACGATCGCCGATGCGGTGTTCGCCCGTATGCTGAGTGCATTGAAGAAGGAGCGCGTCGTGGCGTCTGTTGCCCTCCACGGACCCGCGGTGAAGTTCAGCGGGGACCGCGCCGGGATGATCGAGAACATCCGCCGTGCGCTGATGTGCTCGAAGATCTGCTCGTATGCGCAGGGATTCCAGCTGCTGCGTGCGGCCAACGACGAATACACGTGGGACCTGCCGTTCGGCACGATCGCGTCCATCTGGCGTGCCGGCTGCATCATCCGTGCGCAGTTCCTGGGCAAGATCAAAGCGGCCTACGCCACCGATGCCGCGTTGCCGAATCTCCTGCTCGATCCCTATTTTGCCGGCGTGATCGGCTCGTACCAGGGGGCGTGGCGGGCCGTGGTCGTTGCCGCGGTGGAGAATGGCATTCCGGTGCCTGCCTTCATGAGCGCGCTGTCGTACTTCGATTCCTACAGGTCGGACAGGCTCTCGGCAAACCTGCTTCAGGCGCAGCGCGACTACTTCGGGGCGCACACGTATCAGCGGGTGGACAAGCCCGGGAAATTCCATACCCAGTGGATCGCATCTCACTGAACAAGCACAAGGAAGACAGCAATGGACACAGGTTTGAATATTCGCAAGGAAGGCGCACTCGATCTCCTCTCGCTGGGTGCCCTTGTGCACCGTCTCGATCCGGGGATCATCCCGTTCCGCAAGGCAACGGAATGCGCGATCCATGTAAGCGGCGGTGAATTCAACGTCGCGGCGAACCTTGCCGATTGTTTCCGGATGAACACCGGCATCGTCTCGGCCATGGTCGACTATCCGATCGGCGATCTGATCGCCGAACGCGTGCGTGCCATGGGCGTGAAGCCGTTCTACAAACGCTTCGCGCATAACGGCGTGAACGGTCCCAATATGGCCACCGTGCTCAGCGACCGCGGCCAGGGTGTGCGTCCGCCGGTCGTGTTCTACAACCGTTCGAATGAAGCGGCGGCACAGTTGAAACCCGGCGATGTGGACTGGAACGCGATCTTCGCGAACGGCGTGCGCTGGTTCCACAGCGGCGGCATCTTTGCCTCGCTCTCGGAGACCACGGGTGCACTCATCATCGAAGGGATGCAGGCGGCGAAGAAAGCAGGGGCGGTGACGAGCTTCGATCTGAACTTCCGCGAAAAGCTCTGGGCCATCTGGGGTGGCGAGAAGAAAGCGGTGGAGGTCATCGGCCGCATCGTGGAGAACGTGGACGTGCTGGTCGGCAACGAAGAGGACCTCCAGAAAGGACTCGGGATCCCGGGGCCGGATGTGCATGCGACCTCGAAGCTCGACCCCTCGGCGTTCTTCAGCATGATGGGGAATGTGCTCAAGAAGCATCCGGGCGTGAAGGCCGTCGCGACCACGCTGCGCGATGTCCACTCGACGAACCACCACAGCTGGAGTGCGGTGGCGTGGATGAATGGACAGACCTACACGGCGCCAACGTGTGAACTGACGGTGTTGGACCGTGTGGGTGGCGGCGATGGCTTCGCCAGCGGTTTCATCTATGGCCTTCTCACCGGCGCATCGCCCGAAGAGTCGATCCGACTGGGCTGGGCGCATGGCGCGTTGGTGACCACCTTCCCGGGCGATACGACCATGGCAACGGTGGAGCAGGTGCGTGCGTTCGCCAAAGGCGGATCAGCCCGCATCCAGCGCTGAGGTGCTATGCGACCGGATCCCATGATGAACGCAGTCGATGCCCCTGGCATGCCCAAGGGAACGCGGATCATCGCCCTTCTCATCGCACTGCTGCTGATCTCTGTGCTTCCGCCTCCGGCGGGGGCGCAGGGAACGGCCCGGAAGGGGCGCGACGTGGAGTCGGCCGGACAGCTGCGGAGGTCCGCGCGCACCCCCGTGGTGCTGCTCGACAACTACTATAATAATGAGTGGCGGACCGACAGTTCCGGTGTACGCGTCCGTTTTCATTACGTATGGCACGATACGACGAATTCCGGGTTCTCCATCCTCGGGCGGATCGTGCACGGCCTCGGTGCTTCCACGGACACCTTGTGCCGGAGACCCGACCTGCGGCATCTGAGCAACGCCGATATCTATATCATCGTGGACCCGGACACGCCGCGGGAGAGCGAGCATCCCGCACCCATGGACCCGGCTGCCGTCGATGCAGTGGCGCACTGGGTCCGCAAGGGAGGAGTCCTGGTCCTTCTGGGAAACGACCAGGGGAACGCCGATCTCGGGACGCTCTCCGTCCTCGGGTCGCGTTTCGGGATCCGGTTCAATGAGGACAGCCGCAACCGGGTGATCGGCAAAGCTTTCCAGACGGGCACGTTCGATTCCCTGCCACCGCATCCGATGTTCAACGGTGTGCGCAAGGTGTACCTGAAAGAGATCAGCACGCTCGCGATCGTTCCCCCGGCGCGGACACTGTTCGCGGACAGCGGGCACGTCGTGATCGCCACGGCCCGGTACGGGAAGGGACTGGTGTTCGCCGTGGGTGATCCCTGGTTTTACGACGAGTACATGGATGCGCGGCGATTGCCCGGTGAGTATGACAATGCAAAAGCCGCGGAGAATCTCTTCCGATGGTTGTTGAAGAAAGACTGGAGGCGGAAGTGACGGTCAGGTCCTGGCTCCGGCGATCGCTCGTCGTCCTTGCCGTGCTGGCGTGGGCGACGTCTGTCCATGCGCAATTTTATCCCGCCCCGTGGGATACCGCGGATGCCATCGTTGCGCGCGTGAAGGTGCCCGTCTTTGCCAGGCGCACGGTGGACATCACCCGGTATGGGGCGAAGCGCGATGGGGTCACCGATTGTACGCGGGCCTTCGCGGATGCCATCGCGGCCTGCGCGAAGCGTGGTGGCGGGAGGGTCCTGGTGCCGCGCGGGACGTTCCGCACCGGCCCGATCAGACTCCGCAGTGGCATCGAGCTGCATCTGCAGAAGGGAGCGACGGTCAGGTTCGATCCCGATCCCGCGAAGTACCTCCCTGTGGTGCACACCCGCTGGGAAGGCGTGGAGGTCATGAACTACTCCCCACTCATCTCCGCGGTGGGGGCGGTGAATGTGGCCGTGACCGGAGAGGGAACGCTCGATGGGGGAGGGAGTGATTCCACCTGGTGGCCCTGGGCGGGGAAGGCCGAGTATGGGTGGAAGGAAGGCCTGCCCAGGCAACGGCCGGACCGGGATACCCTGATGGCCTGGGGACAGGCGGGCACGCCGGTCGCCGCGCGGATCATGGGGGCGGGGCATTGCCTCCGGCCGAATTTCATCCAGATGTTCCGCTGCAGGAATGTGTTCATCAGCGGCGTTACGATCGTCAATTCGCCGATGTGGGTGATACATCCGCTCGAATGTACGGGGGTTCTCATCCGGGGCGTGCATGTCCGGTCTCATGGACCCAACAACGATGGATGCGATCCGGAATCCAGCCGCGACGTCGTGATCCGCGGCTGCACATTCGATACCGGGGATGATTGCATCGCCATCAAATCGGGGCGCAACAACGATGGACGCCGGTTGAAGATGCCCAGCACGAACCTCGTGATCCAGGAATGCATGTTCAAGGATGGGCACGGGGCGGTGACCATCGGCAGCGAGATCTCGGGGAATGTCTCCGGCGTGTATGCCCGGCGCTGCAGTGTCGCGAGTCCCGTCCTCTGGAGCGTGCTACGGCTCAAGACCAACGCGACGCGTGGCGGGACGATCGAGCAGGTGTACGTCAGGGATGTGACGGTGCGACTGGTCGGGCGTGCTGCGATCGAGATCGACCTCTTCTACGAAGAGGGTCGGAACGGATCGTTCGTGCCGACCGTGCGGTACGTGTCGGTGGACCGGATGCGGGTGGCATCGTGCGAGCGCGCATTCAACATCGTGGGGTACGATGATGCTCCGATACGGTCGGTCCGGCTGACGGATTGCAGTTTCGACGGTGTACGGAAGGATCCGGCGTTGAAGAACATCGCTGGCTTCGACGTCACCCGGACCCTGGTCAATGGATCGGAATTCCGGCCCCCGGCGGAGTGATCCCTGCCGGGCGCCATCGCGCACCTCACACGTTTGTGTTCATTCATCAAGGACTTCTATGCGCAACTGGCTGATCGTTCTTGTCTTCCTGGGGGCATCCATCATGCAGGCGCAGACCGTCATGGTCACGGTCAGGAATCCTGCCCGCTTCGACCGACAGCATGAGACCATTTCGCTGCCGCTCAGTTCGCTCGCGTCACTACCCGGCATCGGTGACGGATCGATGGTGCGGGTGCGGAAGCACAACAGCACCGTTGCGATCCCGGTGCAGGTCACCGCGACGGATCTCCTGTTCCAATGTGATGTGCGTGCCCGGGCGACCGCGAAGTTCGTGATCAGCGTTGCCCCGGTACGGGAGATCCCATCGCCTTCTGTCGTGAGCGGGATGTTCGTGGTGCCGCGTGAGGACTATGCGTGGGAGAACGACCGGATCGCGTTCAGGATGTACGGCCCGGCGATGGCGGCCGATGTGAACAACGGCGTCGATGTCTGGACGAAGCGGGTACGCTACCCGATCGTCGCGAAATGGTACAAGGAGGCGGAGGGGAGCGCGCCAGGCAAGGACACGTATCACCAGGATCGCGGGGAAGGGGCGGACTACTTCTCCGTTGGCCGCTCGCTCGGTGCCGGCGGGTCCGGACTCTGGATCGACGGGAAACTGGTGCAGCCGGGCGCGTTCACGTCGTGGAAGACGCTTGCGAACGGTCCCATCCGTGTTGCATTCATGCTCACGTATGTGTGGCATCTTGGCACAGACACGCTGCGTGAGGAGCGGATGATCTCTCTCGATGCGGGAGAGAACCTGAACAGGATCGAGGTGCACTATGTCGGTGCGCATGGCACGGCAGCAGCATCCGTGGCGGCCGGACTCGTCAAGCGCGTGGGGGCGATGGCTCTCCCGCATGCGCAGGAATGTACTCTCTCGCTCTGGGGCCCGACGACCGCTGACCCATCCGCGGGCGAGCTCGGGACGGCCGTGATCTTCCCGGCGGGATCGTGCACCGGGATCACCGAGGACAAGGATCAGTATCTGATCCTCGGCCGGGCTGGGGCCGGGGTACCGTTCGTGTATCATGCCGGGGCAGGGTGGACCGGCAACGGAGGGTTCACCCGCAGCGCCGACTGGACGGCATATCTCCACAGGTTCGTACAGCGGATGCGGGAGCCCCTGCAGGTGTCGGTCTCGAAGGGGACGTAGCCCTTCGATCGTGATCGTGCGCCCTGACGATGGGACCGGGGCGCACGCACACATCCGGTCTGACCCTCCCCCCCGCCATTTCATCGCATCCCACCGCTCCCTGACCCTTTTTCCGGGTCGAGCACCCCTCCCGTGCGTACGATACAAGGCCAATCCAGTCATGTTCACACCGCACGGAGGTACGATCATGTCGATGACGAATCATCACGTTGCACGCAGGCTGCTCTTCTTCACCTTGTGCAGTGCATGCATTCTCGCCAGTGCGTTGAGTGGGGGGAAGATCCCCGTGACCACCCGATCGGAGGATGCCCGCGAAGAATTCCTCCGTGGCCGCGAACTCTTCGAGAATCTGAAGCGACAGGAGGCTGCACCCCATTTCAAGAAGGCGCTTGCGCTCGACCCGTCGTTCGCGCTGGCCGCCGCATACTATGCGCAATCGGAAGGAACGGCCCGTGGTTTCTTTGACAATCTTGCGAAAGCCGGGGAGTTGTCGCAGGCGGCGTCGGAAGGGGAGCGCGCCCTCATCCTCGGATGGCAGGCCGGTGCGGCCGGGCGTATCGCGGATCAGCGCACGCAGTGGGGACGTGCGGTGGAGTTGTTTCCGGAGGATGAGCGCGCATTGACGCTGCTCGGCATTCATTACTTCGGACAGCAGGAGTACCGCCGCGCGGCGGACTATTTCATGCAGGCCGTGACTGTCAATCCGTCCTTTCCGCAGGCGTACAATCAACTGGGTTACGCACAGAGGTTTCTCGGCGACATGGCGGCCGCCGAGCATGCCTTCCGGCGCTACACGGAGCTCATTCCTGACGACCCGAATCCGCACGATTCCTATGCGGAACTGCTGCTAAAGCTGGGGAGGTTCGATGAGGCGGTGGCGACCTACCGGAGAGCGCTGGCGGTGGATCCCGGGTTCATCAACTCGTACGCGGGTATCGCCGCCGCCCGCATGTATCAGGACCGACATGCGGACGCCCGCAGCGAGATCGCAGCGATGCTCGCGCACGCGCACGATAACGGTGACCGGCGGTTCGCCTACTTCGTGTCTGCCCTGACGTTCGTTGAAGAGGGAAAGGTCGAAGAAGCGATCGCGGAGATGCACAAGGAACTCGCCATCGCAGAAGCAATGGGTGATGCAGCGTCCATGGGAGCCGACCTCGGGACGATGGCTGCGATCCGGTTCGAGGCGGGGCAGGTGGATGAGGCCGAACGGCTGTACGCGGAGGCCTTGAAGGTGGTCGAGCGATCGGCGTTGAAAGATGACGTGAAGGCGCTGACGCGGGTGGGGAGCCGGTACAATGTGGCGATGGTGGCGGCTGCCCGAGGAGAATTCGGGACGGCGCGGAAGGAGGCGGCCGACCTTCAGCGCGAGGCGGAGGTATTGAGCAATGCCAATCTGGTACGGCTTGCCCACGAAGCGAAGGGGAGGATCGCCCTTCTTCAGAAGGACCATGCCACGGCGCTTGCGGAACTCCGTCAGGCTTCGGAGCAGAACCCGTACAATCTCTACCGGCTCGGCCTTGCTTCCCGCGCGTTGGGACGGGAAGAGGATGCGCGGCGGTGGTTCCGTGCAGCCGCGGATTTCAATGGCCTTCCTCTGTTGAACTATGCGTTCATCCGTCCGGCGGCGCACAAGGCCGTCATGGTGAACTGACATTTCCTCGCGCGGGCCGGAGTGCCGCCGTCGGGTACGGCGATGCACTCCGGCCGGCGCAGACCCGGCGTCGCCACCATCCGCTGTTTCATTCCTGGCATCCCCCGGTGGGTGGCTGCCCCGTGTGCCGCTCCTGTCACCGCGTACGCTCCGGCTTTCAAGTTGATTCTTCACGCCGAAATGCCTACCATGCCACACCTGCGCGCGGCATGTTCCGCGGGATGATGTCCCTGTTCTTCCACAGCTGTTGCGTGTTCGCGTTGTCGCATACGGGCGCACCCGAATGTTCATCCACGCCGCTCGCCCGGGCATCCGGGCCGACAGACCACGAACGTTGTCAATCCTATACCCCCGCCCCGGGGGTTACTCGCAGTATTCCGTCCCTCCTTCCACATCCCGTGCAGGTCACACACCATGACGACTCACCGTTGGAGCGGTACGTTCCTCGATGCCATGAAGCAGCAGAGCGATCCGCTCGCCGATGCCGCGTTCGCCCGGATCCTCGCCGATGGCGAACAATCCCGGATCGGACAGATGTTCGCAGGTCTGGACACGAACAATGCAGCGCCGCCGGCGGCCCTGTTCCCCCAGGCTTCGGAGTTCATTGCGACGACGGGACGGCTTCCCGCATGGGTGGATCTCAAGCGTATCCAGGATGGGGAAGCCACGTTCTGGAAGCACGCCTATGGGATCGCGCTCGTGCTGCTCGCGAAGTCGCTGCCGGAGGGGTATGCCGCCCCCAACCTCGCGCGTATCCTCAACATGTCCGGCGATCTCCGGACGCGTACGTACAAGCGGTTGCTGGCAACCCTCCAACTGGTGCTGAACGTCTCGTCGTGTACGGGATTCGGGCCGAACGGGCGTGCCATCATCAGTGCGCAGAAACTGCGACTGCTGCATGCGGGCACCCGGTTCATCGCGCGGAAGACGCTCACGGATTTTGAAGCACGCTATGGCGTCCCGGTGAATCAGGAAGACATGCTGGGCACGATCCTCGGCTTCTCGCTCCTGGTGATCAATGGCCTGCGCACGCTGGACTCGGGATTGACAAAGAAAGAGGAAGAAGACTTCCTGTATGTCTGGAAGGTCTTCGGGATCATGATGGGGATCCATCCGCCGGGCGAGCCGGAGAATCCCGCGTATCTGCCCGATGACGTTGCCGACGCGGAGGAGTTCTACCGGCACTACCGGCGCCGGCATTATGTCGGGCCCTCCGAGAACCGTGACGGGGTGCTGCTCGGCGCCGCGAATCTGGCGATGCTGACGGAGATGATCCCGACGCCGCTCCGGTGGCTGGGGTTCGGCGTCGTTCCCCGCATCGTGATGCAGGACCTTATGGGACCCGAAGCGTGCGCGCGGATCGGCATCGCGCCCGTGCGCGGCCACCGGTTCGTGAAATGGTTGCTCATCACCGGGCACCGGTTGCTCGCGCCGCGGACGAAACACGGTCATCACCGGCTCGCGAAGGTCATCTTCGGCGACATGATCACCGGGGCCTATGGCGGCGAGGTCACATTCACCGTCCCCGCATCCCTCGACGATCTGCGGCAGATGGTCGTGCCATCCCGTCCCGTGCAGGTCGCGCACACCTCACCCATCACGCACGCCTGAGGACCTCCTTGATCGAACAGCTGCTGAATCTGAAGGACTACACCCCCCTGGAACAGATCCTGTTCGCGGGTGGCTGTTATGTCTGGGTGGTGGTCTATGCGATCTACATCAAGAACATCCATCAGAAGAAGTGTATCGGGATGCCGGTCTTTGCGGCCGCGGGGAACATTGCGTGGGAATTCGTCTGGGGGTGGATCCCGCCGACAACGGATATGGGGCCGCTGCTCGTGTGGGCGTACAGGATCTGGTTTATCTTCGACCTGTATATCTTCTACGGCGTGATCCGGTACGGCGCGGATCAGGTGCAGACCCCGGCGTTGAAGAAGCATTTCCGTCCGCTGATCGTGCTGACAGCCCTCTGTTGGGGGGTCATCTTCTACTTCTTCAAGAAGGAGGGGTTTGATACGCCGATCGGTGCGACGTCAGCGTACACCGCGCAGATCTTCATCTCGGTCCTGTATGTCGTGTTGCTGCTCCGCCATCCCCGCTATGTATGGTTCTCGGCGCCGGTCGCATGGCTGAAGATGATCGGCACCGGGACGAATACGATCTTCATGCTGATCCACTACGATATTCACCTGCTGCACACGCTTGCGCTGCTCTGTCTGGTCATCGACAACGTGTATATCGTATTGTTCTATCGTGCCCGGGCAACGCATGCCATCGAAGGATAAGAGCAGCACCTCATCAACCGTCCCCGGGTATTCCATCCTGGAGGATATCTATGACGGGAAACGCACCCGCGTCCTGCGTGCGATCCGTACGGCCGATGGAACACCGGTCATACTGAAGCGCCTCAAGGAGATGCCCTCGCTCTACGGTGATCTCCTCCGGCTGCAGCATGAGGACCGGATGCTCCGGCGTATTGCCTCTCCGTGCGTCATCGGGGTTCTGGGGATGGATGGGGGGGCGGACGGCCCCGCCCTCGTGCTGGAAGACTTCGGCGCGGTGTCGCTGGCCAGCATCCATCAGCATTCCCGTCTGGACATTACGCGGATCCTCCAGGTGGCGATCCAGGTAGCCCGGGGGTTGGGCGACATCCATGCGGCCGGGATCGTCCATCGGGATGTCAATCCTTCGAATATCGTCATGCACCAGGCGACCGGAAAGGTCAAAGTCATCGACCTGGGGATCGCATCGACGTTGAAAACGGAAGAAGCGCAGCGTGGTAATCCGAACCTGCTGGAAGGCACGCTTGCGTACATCTCGCCGGAACAGACCGGACGCATGAACCGGTCCGTTGATTACCGAACGGATTTCTATTCGCTGGGGATCACGCTCTACGAACTGCTGATCGGTTGGCGTCCATTCCAATCGGATGATGCCCTCGAGCTGGTGCATCAGCATCTCGCGCGCGCTGTGCCGGACCCGCATGAACTGAACGCGGATATCCCTGCGCCTCTTGCCGCGATCGTCATGAAGCTCGTCGAGAAGGCTGCGGAAGACAGGTACCAGACCGCCGACGGCCTCGTTGCGGACCTCCAGAGGTGCCTGCACCAGTGGAAGCAGGAAGGGCGCATCGACCCGTTCGAGCTCGGATCCGCGGACGCATCCGACCGGTTGCTGGTTCCCGCGCGTCTGTACGGCCGGGATGGCGAGCGGGCCGTGCTGCTCGACGGATTCCGTCACAGTGCCGGTGGCGCGAGCGTGTTCTGTCTGCTCACAGGAGAAGAAGGGGTCGGGAAATCGAGGCTTGTGCAGGAGTTGTACCCTGCTGTGGTGGAGCACCAGGGGCTGTTCGTCGCCGGCCGCGTTGACCCGCTGAAGCGCGATATCCCGTTCGCGGCATTGGTCGAGGCGTTCGGCGAACTGGCGCGCTACATCCTCGCCTCTGCGGAAGAGGAGGTTTTGGAATGGCGGCAGTCGATCCTGCATGCCACGGGGGTCAATGCACGTCTTCTGACCGACCTTGTCCCGGAGATGGCGTTGTTGCTTGGAGCACAGGGCACCGTACAGGACCTCCCGCCTGTGGAGGCGCAGAATCGATTCCGGAGTGTGATGCTGGATTTCCTGCATGTCGTGAGCCGGCCGGGGCGACCGCTGGTCCTGTTCCTGGATGATCTCCAATGGGCCGATCCCTCCACCCTGGAGTTGTTGACGCACCTGCTGAACGATCCGCGCCCCCGGTCCCTGATGCTCGTGGGTGCGGTACGAACGGACGACCCGGGGGCAGCGGAGGCCGTGGAGCGGTTACTGGCTTCGGCGGCACGTGCGGGACTCGAACCGAAGATGTGCGCGCTGCGGGCGCTCGATGAACGGGACCTGACACTGATGCTCTCAGAGACGCTCGGGTGCGATCAGGCCGAGAGCCTGCACCTTGCCCGGCTGGTCCATGTGCGCACCGGTGGGAACCCCCACTTCGTGAACCTCTTCCTGACGTCGATGTATGACAGTGGGGATCTCCGGCGCGACCGGACGACGCGGCGGTGGACATGGGATGTGGATCGGCTTCAGGAGATGGCCGTTACCGAGAATGTTGCGCGCCACCTTACCCTGGGTCTGCGCGGCCTGTCCGACGATACCCAGGCCGTGCTCGCGGCGGCGGCATGTGAGGGGAGTGTGTTCAGTCTGGATGTCATCGCAGGTGTTTCCGGGCGATCGCTGGAAGAGGCGAACGATCTCCTCTGGCCGGTGCTTCGTGACGGGCTCATCGTGCCCGTGGGCGGGGAGTACCGGTATGTGCGTTCGGCCCGCGACAGCGCGCCTCTGCTCCAGTCTGTTCCCGAGCATTTCGCTGATGTGCAATACCGATTCTCGCACGACCGGGTCCGGGAGGCGGCCCTCGGACTCGTGACGGACATGGAGCGTTCACGGATCCATCTCATGATCGGCATGCTTCTGTTGCAGCGGACGTCCGACGTGCGTGCAAGCGACGACCTGTTTGCGATCGCGGCCCATTTGAACCATGGGGAGCAGGCGGACCGGAGTGTGCAGTCCACGCTGACCCGCCGGCGGGTCAATATTCTCGCAGGGAAGCGAGCCCGTGGATCCGCGGCATTCGATTCCGCGCACGCGTTCTACGCGAATGCGGTCCGGTCCATTGCCGACAGTGAGTGGGAGACGGATACCGATGTGGTCCAGGAGGTGTATACCGCGGCCGCGGTCTGTGCATACGCGACCGGGAAATTCACCGAGGCGGAGGGGTACTTTGCCTCGATCCTCGAGAAGGTCCGATCGCCGATGAAACGTGCGCGCATCCACCGCGCCCGTGTGGATTTCTACATCCATGCATCCCGACGGGAGGATGCGATCCGTGCGGCGATGGAAGGATTGCATCTCGTTGGTGTGTCGTTGCCCAGGCATCCGGGGCCGGCCGCGGTCGCCGCAACGATCCTGGGGGCGCGGCTGCGGCTCAGGGGGCGCCCTCCTGCGCGTTTGCTCGACGCGCCGCCGATGAAGAAGGAAGAGCCCCGGATCGCTCTTGGTATCCTGATCTCCCTCATGAATATCGCCTACTCCGAGAGCCCGGCCTTTTCGGGGTACGTCGTCGGGACCATGATGAACCTGACGCTCCGGTACGGGAACAGTGACGAGTCGGCATACGCATATGCGATCTACGGGCTCTTCGTCGGCGCGGGGTTCGGCGACTACGCGAAGGCGCGGGAATTCGGTGAACTGAGTCTGCGGTTGATCGACCGGGCGCAGAGTCCATTCCTGCGCGGACGGTGCTACTTTCTCATGGCCTGCCTGCTGAATCATTGGCGGCATCCGTTCCGGAGCAATCACCAGTACCTCGATGAGAGCTATGCGAGTGCGATGGCGTCCGGCGACCTCCATTACGCGTCGTACGCCCTCACGCAGCGGACCATGCTGGCGGTGATCGGTGGATCGACGTTGGAGGCGGTGGCCACCGGGGCGGAAGAGTACGGACGGTTCGCCCGTGGCATCCAGTATGAGGATATCACCCCGTACTTCGTGTGTGCACGGCAGTATTGCCGGGCACTCCGGGGAGAGACCTCCGATCCGCTTGCATTTGGCACCTCAGACTGGAATGAGGAAGAGTATGTCCAATGGCTCGAACGATCGAGTTTTGCGCCGGCGCGTGCCTGGTACTGGATGTTGAAGCTCCATGTTGCCGTGCTCTGCCGGGCGTATCAGGAAGCGACGGAGATCGCCGAGCGGATGCAGAGCATCCTCTATGCGATGGTGGGGCAGGTGATCGAGCCGGACTATTGGCTGTACACCGCTCTGGCCATCGCCGGGCTGCCGGCCCAGCACCGGCATGGACAACGGGAGCGGCTGTTCCGGAAGGCGCTCAAGCGGCTCGATCTGTGGGCGGTTGGCGCTCCGGAGAACTTCCTTGCACGTTCGCTCCTCTGTCAGGCCCAGTCGTACCGGATGAGCGGCGATGTATCGCGTGCTGCACTGTTGTATGAGAAGGCCGTTGTGACAGCGGAGGAGCAGGGTTTCCCCCAGCTCGTCGCACTCGCGGCAGAGAACGCGTCTCATCTGCACCGGGAGGAAGGCCATAGTGTTCTCGCCGATGCCTACCGGGAGCGCGCCCGCACTGCCTACGTGCGGTGGGGAGCGCGATCGAAGGCCATGGGACTGGCTGCGCCCGAGACCAGCGTGCCGTGGTCGCCACGGACGGTTGCGACGGTGGGGACCATCACGACCGAGACCGGTCAGGAAGCGCTCGATCTCACGACACTGCTCAAGGCATCCCAGGCGATCTCCGGTGAGATCGTGCTCCCGCGCGTGTTGGAACGACTGCTGAAGGTCGTCATGGAGAACGCTGGCGCGAGTCGTGGGCTCTACGTGCGTGTGGATGAGACGACCTGCGTCCCTGAAGCAGAAGGCATCGCCGGAGGACCCACGCGCATCCTCACCGGTGTTCAGGAGCAGGATATTCCGATGGCGGGCTCCGTTGTGCGGTATGTGGTTCGGACGGGTGAGACCGTGACGCTGGAGAAGGGAGTCGCGGACATGCGCTTCGCCGGCGATGTGTACCTCACACAGCACCATCCCGCCTCGGTGATGTGCATGCCCGTCGTGCATCACGGATCCCTCCAGGGGTTGCTGTATCTCGAGAACGATCACGTCAGCGGATCATTCGGTGCCGACCGCCGGGAGTTGCTGCATCTGCTGACCGGCCAGATCGCCATCTCACTGGAGAACGCCCGTCTGGTGGAGAAGGAGAAGGACCTTGCCCGCATCCAGGAGCAGGTCCGGCTTGCCGCGCGTATCCAGAGCGATCTGCTTCCGCATCATCCGCCGGCGATCGCGGGATACCTGCTGGCAGGGCGGAACATTCCGGCGCAGGAAGTGGGGGGCGACTACTTTGATTTCCTGGAAGCGGGTGGGGGAGCGTACGCGATCTGTGTCGGCGATGTGTCCGGCAAGGGGCTGCCCGCCTCATTGCTGATGGCGAACCTGCAGGCAACTTTGCGGGGCCAGGTGCTGGCCTCGGGAGCGCCGGGTGCATGCCTGGGCCGCGCGAACACGCTGTTGCACCGGAGCACGAGCCCCGAGAAGTTCGCCACGCTGATCCTCGGTGTGCTGGATCCCCACGGTCACACGTTCGAATATGCGAATGCCGGACAGGAACATCCGTTCGTCGTGCGAGCCGATGGCAACGATGTGAGCCTGTCGTCAGGCGGTCCGCCGCTTGCCATGCTGGAGTGGTTCGACTACGGGAGCGAGGTGTATCACCTTGCCGCCGGTGATGCGATCGTCATCTATTCAGACGGGGTGCCCGAAGCCATGGATCCGGACGGCGCCATGTTCGGCCATGATCGTCTGCATGCATTGTTGAGCGGGTTGCGGGGGGAAGCACCGGAGGCGATGGTGGAGAAGACACTGGCCGCCGTCGCTGCGCACACGCGCGGTGCGCAGCGATCGGACGACATCACGATCGTGATCCTGCAACGACGGTCAGCGTAAGGCGGCAGTGTTAGAGTTTGGCTGCCAGCAGGGCAACGAGGACGCCGATGGCGACCACGCCCAGCACGATCACCGCGATCATCGACTCGGGCGTACCGTACGAGGTGCGGTAGGCATCATAGCCGAGGGTAGAGTCGTTCTTTCGCTTCTCCACCTTGCGCTTCAGGCGGATGCGCTGATCGTCGAATTTCTCGAGTAGTTCCCATCCGGCCCGCGATTCTTCCTCGAGGAGACGGCGGACCTTTTCCGGCTTCCGGAATGAGCCGAACGCGGAGCGGATGATCTTGAACTCCCAACCGTTGAGGTCATCAGTGCTGTAGCCTGTCATGTCTTCTTCCTCCTGTTGGTCACGGCGGCGTTTCGCCGCCGCTGCCGCACCCGCGGCAGCTGAGAATGGGGTGGACATTGGTCCTCCGGAACCTGCACTCTGCGCATCGACTGTGGACAGTGTGATCTACGCCGGTACCGGCCGAATGTTGCGTTCCTCTCGCCCGGCCTCGCACGGCGCGGTATTCCGCCGGCCCTGCCCCCGGCATGTGGTGTGGCCGCCGCGTCGCCGCGATTACCGGCCGCTCCTGCTCAGCTCGGTCCAATCCTGTTCGAACTTCGCCTGGTGGATGATCAGCCGGTTGTAGAAGACATCCATCACGCGGAGGTTCTCCTTCCACCGTGCGACATCCTTTGACCGGACGCCTTCGAGTTCATCGAGGAATCGCTGCGCCATCTCTGCGTTGCGTCTGGCCGAGGCGACGCTGTCGCGATAGACGCTCATGAAGAGATCCGGATCGGCGATGTAGTAATCCTTCCTGCTCACCGGGCCATCGGCCTTCTTGATGTAGCCGAGTGATTGCAGTCGGCGCGTTGTCTCGGACATGAGACCCTTGCTCCGGTTCAAGAGCGTCGCGATCTCATCGAGTGAGAGGGGATCATGGCTCGAGAGGAGCAGTCCGATGATGAGTCCGTGCAGACGTTTGAATCCGGATGAGACGGCAAGATTGCCGAACGCTGTGACGAAGCTCTGCTGACGGTCATCCATGGGAAGGTCTCTGAAGAATTGGAACGTTCAGAAAATACTAAACATACGGAATCTCAAAGTCAACAGGCTCCTGACTCTGATTTCACTTGACATGGCGCACGATTTTCCTATATTTATTTATCACCTACACGCAATGGACACGACACGCCATATCGACACATCTCATGCTCGCCACTCCTGGGGCAGCGGCGGTCGTCCGTCCGTATCCGTGCGCACTATTCTACTTCACCTGGGTAACCTGCTAGCTCTGGGCCTTATTCTGTAGCCCGGACGCCAGAGGTCGACCAGCACACACCGCCCACGCTCCACTGATATCAACGGTCTTGCACGGTCCGCCTCTGGCAGACGGCAGGCGTATGTTTTTGCCAAACCATGAGGATGATCAGCGATGAGTACACCCGGACAAGCACCCCGCAAGAGCGAAACGATCACGAAGGGAGTGGAGCGCTCTCCGAACCGCGCCATGCTCCGCGCCGTCGGTTTTCAGGATGCGGATTTCGCCAAACCCATTGTCGGGGTTGCCAACGGCTATAGCACGCTCACCCCCTGCAACATCGGGCTCAACGACCTTGCGAACCGGGCGCAGGATGCACTCCGGGAGGCGGGAACCATGCCCCAGGTGTTCGGCACGATCACGGTGAGTGACGGGATCTCGATGGGGACCGAGGGAATGAAGCTCTCGCTGGTATCGCGCGAGGTCATCGCCGACGCGATCGAGACCGTGTGCCGGGCGCAGTGCATGGATGGTGTGCTGGCGTTGGGCGGGTGCGACAAGAACATGCCGGGTGCGATGATCGCATTCGCACGGCTGAACATCCCCGCCATCTTTGTCTATGGCGGAACCATCAAGCCCGGACACCTGCACGGCCGGGACCTGACGATCGTCAGTGCATTCGAGGCGGTGGGGCAGTACAGCGCGCACACGATCGACGAAAAGGAGCTCACCGAAGTCGAGCGTCATGCATGTCCCGGCGCGGGTGCGTGCGGCGGCATGTACACCGCGAATACCATGTCGTCCGTGATCGAAGTGATGGGCTTCTCCCTGCCCTACAGCTCCACCATGGCCGCCGAAGATGCAGAGAAGGCGGAGAGCACCGCCGCGTCCGCGGCAGCGCTCGCGCGCGCGATCGACACACAGATCCTTCCCCGGCAGCTCATGACCCGCAAGTCGTTCGAGAATGCCATCGCTGTGGTCATGGCGTTGGGGGGCTCGACCAACGCCGTGCTCCATCTCCTTGCGATCGCCCATGCCGCGGACGTGCCGTTGACGATCGATGACTTCGAGACGATCCGGAAACGCGTGCCGGTCCTGTGCGACCTGAAGCCATCCGGGAAGTTCGTGGTCACCGAGTTCCACAAGGCCGGTGGTGTGCCCCAGGTGGAACGGATGCTCCTCGACCGCGGGTTGCTCCATGGCGATTGTCTGACGATCACCGGGCAGACCGTAGCGGAGATCCTCGCGAACGTTCCCGCGACCCCTCCGGCCGGGCAGGATGTGATCCATCAGTGGTCCGCGCCGTTGTATGCGCAGGGGCACCTTGCCATTCTGCGCGGCAACCTTGCGACCGAGGGAGCCGTTGCGAAGATCACCGGCGTGAAGTCCCCAAAGATCACCGGCCCCGCCCGTGTCTTCGATTCGGAAGAGGCGTGTCTGGCGGCGATCCTCGATGGCAAGGTGAAGCCGGGCGATGTGGTGGTCGTGCGCTATGAGGGCCCGCGTGGCGGCCCCGGGATGCGGGAGATGCTTGCCCCCACGTCGGCGATCATCGGTGCCGGGCTCGGCGATGCGGTCGGGTTGATCACGGATGGACGGTTCTCCGGCGGGACCTACGGGCTTGTCGTCGGTCATGTTGCACCCGAAGCCGCGGTCGGCGGGAACATCGCGCTCGTACAGGAAAACGACACCATCACGATCGATGCGACCACGCTCGCGCTGACCGTCCATGTGTCCGACGAGGATCTCGCCAGGCGCCGCGCGGCGTGGAAGGCGCCGGCTGCGCGATACCAGCGCGGCGTGCTGGCGAAGTATGCACGCCTGGTGACGACCAGCAGCAAGGGTGCAGTGACGGATCTGTAGTGTCAGGGCAATGCCCCGGCCCGGGTGAAGGGCAGGGACCAGAGATCGGATGTGACAGTGCATTACTCACGAGAGGAGAGGAAGGATGACGCCACAGACACGCAACGACGCGAAGCCTGCACCGGGAACCATCATGAACGGGGCGGAGATCTTCGTCCGGTCCTTGATCGAGGAGAAGGTGGAAGTTGTGTTCGGCTACCCCGGTGGCGCGACCATCGGTGTGTACGATGCGCTGCACGACATCTCCGACATCAAACACGTGCTGACGCGCCACGAGCAGGGTGCGACGCATGCCGGTGAAGGGTATGCGAAGGCGACCGGGAAGCCGGGCGTGGTGCTGGTGACCTCCGGGCCGGGCGCGACGAACACCGTGACCGGCATTGCCGATGCCTATATGGATTCCATCCCGCTGGTCGTGTTCACGGGTCAGGTGGCATTGCATCTGATCGGGAATGATGCATTCCAGGAAGCCGACATCGCGGGGATCACGCGTCCGATCACCAAACACAATTATATCGTCCGTGATGTGAGCGAACTCGCCCGCACGATCAAGGAGGCCTTCTATATCGCCACGAGCGGGCGGCCCGGGCCGGTGCTGGTCGACCTCCCGAAGGATGTGATGGCGCAGAAGGCGCCGTTCCATTACCCCACGACGGTCTCCCTCCGGAGCTACAACCCGATCGTGGAAGGACATGATAAGCAGATCCGCAAGGCGGCGGGAGTCATCAACAATGCCGTGCGGCCGGTCCTGTATGTCGGGGGAGGGGTCATCCAATCAGGGGCCTCCGAGGAGTTGACGGCATTCGCCCGGAAGCTCGCGTGCCCGGTGACCACCACACTCCACGGCCTCGGCGCGTTCCCGGAGTCGGATCCGCTGGCCATGGGGATGCTGGGGATGCATGGCACGTGGTATTCGAACATGGCGGTCCACGAATCCGACTGTCTGATCGCCGTGGGCGCGCGTTTCGACGATCGTGTCACGGGGAAGGTCGAGGAGTTCGCGCCGAAGGCGACCATCATCCACATCGACATCGACCCATCGGCGATCTCCAAGAACGTGCGCGTGGATGTGCCGATCGTGGGCGATGTGAAGAACGTCCTGAAGGTGTTGACCGCGCACGTGCATCCGCTGCACACCGATGCATGGCGGGAGACGATCGGTGTGTGGCAGGACGAGCATCCGTTGCGCTTCCAGGCGGGCAATGAACTCCGCGCCCAGCACGTCTTCCGGACGCTCGGTGCGCTCACGGGCGGCAATGCGGTGATCGTCACCGACGTCGGACAGCATCAGATGTGGGGAGCGCAGTTCTTCACGTGGATGCGCCCGCGCACGCATATCACCTCCGGCGGCCTCGGCACGATGGGGTTCTCGTTACCGGCCGCGATGGGTGCGGCGTTCGGGCGGCGGGACCTGCCTGTGGTCTCCATCAGTGGTGACGGCGGGTTCCAGATGAATGCGCAGGAACTGACCACGATCGTGCAGCACAAACTGCCGGTGAAGGTGTTCGTCATCAACAATGGGTTCCTGGGCATGGTGCGCCAGTGGCAGGAGCTGTTCTGGCGACGCCGGTATTCGCATGTGGAAATGGCGAGCCCCGACTTCGTCAAGCTCGCCGATGCGCATGGGTGCCCGGCGCTTCGGGCCACGACTCCCGACGAGGCGGATGCGGCCATGGAGCGGGCGCTCGCATACAACGAAGGTCCGATCTTCGTGGAATTCGTCGTCGCACAGGAAGATAACGTCTATCCGATGATCCCCGCGGGACAGACGGTGAACGAGATGCTCGATGTTCCTGCGGCCCCGGGCAACGGTGCCATCACAGTCCAACACAAAGGCGCGCGTGCGTTCGCCGGAAAGGAATCCCATGTCCCAGCCCCCGTCCGCTAATCCACGCCGGCAGGCCGCCGCACCCGCGGTGCCGCGCAGGCAGCATACGATCTCCATTCTCGTGGAGAACAAGTTCGGGGCATTCAACCGGATCTCCGGGCTGTTCGCTGCCAAGGGGTACAACATCGACAGTCTGAGCGTCGGTCCTACCGAGGACGAGAGTGTCTCCCGCATGACCGTGGTGACCGAAGGCGACGACCCGATCATTGAACAGATCACGAAGCAGCTTCACAAGCTCATCGACACGATCAAGGTCGTGGATCTCACGTACGACAGCTTCGTGGACCGCGAGCTGGTGCTGATCAAGGTGGCGACGACGGCGGACACGCGGTCGGAGATCATGCAGATCGCGGAGATCTTCCGAGCCAAGGTGGTGGATATCAGCGTGAAGACCCTGACGCTGGAGGCCACCGGGAGCCGTCTGAAGGTCGAAGCCTTCATCAAGATGCTCAAACCGTTCGTGATCAAGGAGATCGCACGGACGGGGCGGGTGGCGATGAAGCGCGAATTCCAGGGGGATGTGTGACACACGACGATCGTTGGACCATGCACGAGCGATGTCATTGAAAGGTAAGACCATGAGCGAGGACAAGGTATTCATTTTCGACACGACGCTCCGCGACGGAGAGCAGAGTCCGGGGTGCAGCATGAATCTGGGGGAGAAGCTCCGGATGGCGACGCAGCTCGAGCAGCTGCATGTGGACGTGATCGAAGCGGGCTTCCCCATCGCGTCGGTAGGGGATTTTGAGGCCGTCCGCGAGATCGCCGGTGTCGTGCAGACGGCGGCGGTGGCGGGGTTGTGCCGTGCGGTCGCCGGCGACATCGATCGCGCCTGGGAGGCGCTGTCGCATGCGCGCAGGCCCCGTATCCACACGTTCATTGCCACGTCGGAGATCCACCTCGCCCACAAGCTCCGGAGGACGCACGCCCAGGTGCTGAAGGACGTGGATGCTGCCGTGCGCCATGCCCGGTCCTTGTGCCCGGAGATCGAATTCTCGTGCGAGGATGCCTCGCGGAGCGACATCGGGTTCCTTGCCGAGGTGGTCGCGGCTGCGGTCGCGGCTGGTGCTACCATCATCAACCTCCCGGATACGGTGGGATATGCGGTCCCGGAAGAATACGGGCATATGTTCAAGGAGATCCGTGCACGCGTGGCGGGCATCGAGCATGTCGTCCTGAGCACTCATTGCCACAACGACCTGGGCCTGGCGGTCGCGAATTCACTGGCGGCGATCCAGAATGGTGCCCGGCAGATCGAGTGCACGGTGAACGGTATCGGCGAGCGGGCGGGCAACGCTGCGCTCGAGGAGATCGTGATGGCGCTGAAGACCCGGGGAGAATACCTCGGCGTGCAGTCGGATGTGGTGAGCGAGGAATTGCTCCGTTCCAGCCGCCTGCTCAGCAGTCTGACCGGCATGATGGTGCAGCGGAACAAGGCGATCGTCGGCGCGAATGCGTTCGCCCATGAGGCCGGCATCCATCAGGATGGCATGCTGAAGAGCGCGATCACCTATGAGATCATGACCCCGCAGTCGGTGGGGATCAAGCACAGCACTCTCGTGCTCGGCAAACACTCGGGCAGGCATGCCCTGAAACAGCGGTACGCCGATCTCGGCTACACGCTGGCGCCGGAAGAACTGGAGCGGGCGTACAAGGAATTCACCGCGATCGCGGACCAGAAGAAGGAGGTCTTCGATGAGGAGCTGGTCGCGATCCTCGATGAGCGTCCGGTGGAGCTCGATTCATATTTTCACCTGGAGAATCTGCACGTGAGCAGCGGCACCGGTGTGCGCCCCACGGCCACGGTGGAACTCCGCCGGGGTGAGACGCGTCTGGTCGATTCCGCAACGGGCGATGGTCCGGTGGACGCGGCCTACCGGGCGATCGAGCGGGTGACCGGCATCGCGGGCACGCTCACCGAATACTCGGTGAAATCCGTCAGCTATGGCCATGATACGGTCGGAGAGGCGTTCGTCCGCGTGGAATTCGACGGCGTGTTGTTCAACGGGCGCGCCGTGAGCACGGACGTCATCACCGGCAGCGTGAAAGCGTACATCGAAGCGCTCAACCGGTCGCAGGCATCGCTGACAAGGAAAAAGGAACAGGCAAAAGTCGAGATGGAGGTCACTGCGTGAGTACTGCCACAGCACCACGAACCTTGTTCGAAAAGATCTGGGACAGTCATGTCGTTGCGTCGGAACCCGGCGCCCCGACGTTGTTGTATATCGATCTGCAGTTGGTCCATGAAGTGACCTCGCCGCAGGCGTTTTCGGGTCTCCGGAGGCGCGGACTGAGCGTGCGCCGGCCGGACCGGACCGTGGCGACGGTGGACCACAGCATCCCTACGCTGGCAACGGCGGTGCCGGATGCGCTCGCTGCGGCCCAGATCGCCACGCTGGAGAAGAATGCGACCGATGCGGGCATACGGCTGTTCGGCACGAAGAGCCATGACCAGGGCGTCGTGCACGTTCTGGGGCCGGAGCAGGGATTCACACGGCCCGGGATGACGATCGTGTGTGGCGATAGTCACACCTCGACCCACGGTGCGTTCGGTGCGCTGGCATTCGGTATCGGCACGAGCGAGGTGGAACACGTGCTCGCGACGCAGTGTCTGCTGCAGCAGCGACCGAAAACGGCGGAGGTGCGGATCGAAGGGACGCTGCAGAAAGGCGTCACCGCAAAGGATGTGATCCTCGCCCTCCTGGCGAAGATCGGCGTCGGTGGTGGGACCGGGTATGTGTTCGAATATACCGGATCGACCGTCCGCAACTTCACCATGGAGGAGCGGATGACCCTCTGCAACATGTCGATCGAGGGCGGAGCGCGGGCCGGGATGGTCGCTCCCGATGATGTCACGTTCGCATATCTTGCCGAACGGGGCATCGACAAGACAGAACTCGATGCAAGCGTGAAGATCTGGCACACCCTGCGCACCGATCCGGGAGCACGGTATGATCATACGATCACGCTGGAGGTCAGCGACCTGGCACCCATGGTCACCTTTGGCACCAATCCCGGCATGGGGGTGCAGGTGACGGGGCGTATCCCCGATCCCGAGCACGTGAGTGAACCGGCGGGCAAGAGCACGCTAAAGAATGCACTCCAGTACATGGGACTGACGCCCGGCCAGGCGGTGCAAGGGCAGCCCATTCAGGTGGTCTTCATCGGAAGCTGCACGAATGGCCGTATCTCGGATCTCCGCGCAGCAGCGTCCGTGTTCAAGGGGCGGTCTGTGGCAAAGGGCGTCCGGGTGCTCGTGGTACCGGGTTCGCGGGCTGTCAAACGCCAGGCGGAGGCCGAAGGGCTGGACCGCATCTTCCTGGAATCCGGCGCGGAGTGGCGTGAACCGGGGTGCTCCATGTGCATCGCGATGAATGGTGATGAGGTGGCGGCGGGGGACTATGCCGTCAGCACGAGCAACCGGAATTTTGAGGGACGGCAGGGCCGGGGGAGCAGGACCTTTCTTGCGTCGCCTCTCACCGCCGCTGCATCCGCCGTCACAGGAACATTGACCGATGTAAGGAGCTTGGCATGAGCACCCCCGCACACACCGTACCGGCCGGAGGGTTCCGTCCGATCACATCGATCGTGGCGTCCGTGCCTGCGGCCAATATCGATACGGACCAGATCGTCCCCGCGCGGTTCCTGAAGATCACGGACAGCGCAGGGCTCGGCGAACACGCCTTCGAGGATTTTCGGAGGAACCCGGATGGGTCACCGCGCGCGGATTTTGCGTTGAACAGGCCGGACCGTACCGGGGCTGCCATCCTGATCGCCGGCGACAATTTCGGCTGTGGTTCCTCGCGTGAGCACGCGCCGTGGGCACTCAAAGGGGCCGGGATCCGTGCGGTGGTGAGCACATCGTTCGCCGATATCTTCCGCGGCAATGCGCTGAAGAACGGCATCATTCCCGTTGTGCTGGGTGCGGCGGACTGCGCTGCCCTGCATGCGCTCGGGAACAGCGATACGCAGGTCACGGTCGACCTCGCAGCGGAGACGATCACCTGGCCGGGTGGCTCCGCACAATTCCGGATCGATCCGTTCGCGCGGACCTGTCTGCTGCAGGGGGTCGATGAACTCGGATACATACTCAAACACGAACCGGCCATCACCGCGTTCGAGCAGGCGCGTGCGGCAGCAGGAGGAAAGGCATGAAGGCTCACATCGTTGTGCTGCCGGGCGACGGCATCGGTCCCGAGATCACCCGCGAGGCCGTGAAGGTGCTCAACACCATCGCAGCGCTCTATGGCCACACGTTCACATTCACGGAGTATGCATTCGGCGGGGCGTCCATCGATGCCTATGGCGTTCCTGCGACCGATGAGATGCTGAAGGCGTGTGCCTCGTCATCGGCCGTGCTCCTGGGCGCGGTGGGAGGTCCGAAATGGGACAATGTGAAACCCGAGATCCGGGCGGAGACCGGTCTTCTTGCGCTCCGTAAGCACCTCGGTGTCTTCGCAAACCTCCGCCCCGTGGCACCGCATCCCTCGCTGACCGAGGCGTCGCCCCTCAAATCGGAACTGCTCGCCGGCGTGGACATGCTGGTCGTGCGCGAATTGACCGGAGGACTCTACTTCGGCAAGCCGAAGGAGACGCGCATGGTGAAGGGGGTCGAACATGCCGTGGATACCCTTGCATACTCCGCCCCCGAGGTCGAACGCGTGGTCCGGCTTGCGTTCACGCTTGCACGGAACCGGAAGCGGAAGGTGACATCGGTGGACAAAGCCAATGTGCTGGAGAGCTCGCGGCTCTGGCGGAAGGTTGCCGGACAGGTCGCGCTGGAATTCCCCGATGTGGCATTCGAGAACATGCTTGTCGACTCTACGGCGATGCGCCTCGTCACTTCGCCGGCCTCCTTCGATGTCGTGGTCACCGAGAACATGTTCGGCGACATCCTGACGGACGAGGCGGCCGTCATCGCGGGCTCCCTCGGGTTGCTGCCCTCGGCATCCATCGGTGCGGGCGGACCGGGTCTGTATGAGCCGATCCACGGATCGGCCCCCGACATCGCGGGGAAAGGCATCGCCAATCCGGTCGGCACGATCCTGAGCGCGGCATTGTTACTGCGCCATTCGTTGGGACTCGAAGCAGAGGCCGGGTGCATTGAAGATGCCGTCCACGTCACTCTGGATGAGGGGATTCTCACCCCGGACCTTGGCGGCAAGGCGACGACGCGCGATGTGGCGGACAGTATCCTCGCAGCGATCCAGAAGAGTGTAGCACAGGTGTGACAACGGCCTGCGGGCCGGAGAGCGTTTCCCCTTTCACCATCACAAGGAGTTACAGCAATGGCAATCATGGACTTCGGCGGCGTCCAGGAAGAAGTGGTCACGCGGGAGGAGATGCCCCTGCCGCGCGCGCGGCAAATTCTGAAGAACGAGGTGGTGGGCATCCTCGGGTACGGTCCGCAGGGCCAGGGTCAAGGCATGAACCTGCGCGATAACGGGATCAAGGTGATCATCGGACAGCGGAAGGGCGGCCGGGGCTGGAAGGATGCGATCGCAGACGGATGGGTGGAAGGGAAGAATCTGTTCCAGACGATCGAGGAGGTCGTTGCGCGGGCGACCATTATCGAATTCCTGCTGTCGGACGCGGGGCAAAAGGAGCAATGGCCGAAGCTTGCGTCATGCCTGCGGGCTGGACAGGCGCTCAGCTTTTCCCATGGGTTCTCCGTCGTTTTTCGTGACCGGACAGGCGTGGTGCCGCCCCCCTCGGTGGATGTGATCCTGGTCGCCCCGAAAGGCGCCGGGCGCACCGTGCGTGCGAACTTCCTTGCCGGCAGCGGGATCAATTCCAGCTTCGCGGTGCATCAGGATGCCACCGGCCGTGCCCGTGAACGGGTCATCGCCCTCGGCATCGCGATCGGCTCCGGGTATCTGTTCCCGACAACGTTCGAGAACGAAGTGTATAGCGACCTGACCGGTGAACGGGGTGTCCTGCTCGGCGCGATCGCCGGCATGATGAAGGCACAATACGATGTCCTGCGTGCCATGGGGCATTCCCCGAGTGAAGCGTTCAACGAGACCGTCGAGGAATCGACACAGAGTCTCTACCCGTTGATGGGAAAGAACGGCGTGGACTGGATGATCGGCGCGTGCAGTACCACCGCGCAACGGGGTGCTCTGGATTGGGCAAAGAAGTTCGAAGCGGCGACGAAACCGGTCATGGAAGAATTGTACCGGAGCGTCAGGACCGGCGCCGAGGCGCAACGGACGCTGGACACCTGCGGTGCACCGGACTATCGCGAAAGGCTGGAAGGGGAACTGGACGTGTGGCGGACGATGGAGATGTGGAAGGCCGGAGCCACGGTCCGTTCGTTGAGACCGGAGAACTGGGCAGGGGCGAAGGCAGGCAAGGCCCCCGCCCGGAAGGCAGCGAAGAAAAGCGCGAAGAAGACGGCAGCAAAGAAAAAGGCCGCTCCGAAGCGCGCGAAGAGACCGGCGAAAAAGAAGGGGAAGCGCTGATCGAACGGGTGACGCAGCGGTTCACGGTGCACAGCGGGGATGAGAGCTTCTCTCATCCCCGCTGCTGTTGTTGTCCCACATGATCTGTCCGTTGCCTCGCCGGTGTCGGCCTCATCCTCCACGTCTGCTACGGCCGCCGGCGCATCGAAGACACATCCAGCGTCTTGAAGAGCTCTTCCGGGAACGGTTTGCGGATCAGATGTTCGTAATAGTACCGGTAGGTGTCGGTGCGGAGATGGACCGCCTTGGGACCGCCCCATCCGTGTCGGCCACCGGGGTAGAGCATCAATTCGAACTGCTTGTTCAAGTCCTCGAGGGTGTCCACCAACTGGATCGTGTTCTGCATGTGCACGTTGTCATCCGAGGTCCCATGCACGAGGCGCAGTGATCCGTGATACGTGTGCGCATGGGTGAGCACGGATGCTTCGTGGTATCCTTCGGGGTTCTCCGCCGGGCTGTCCATGAAACGCTCTGTGTAATGCGAGTCGTAGAGCTTCCAGTCGGTGACCGAGTACTCCGCGATCCCATGCGTGAAAAAGCCTGCTCCGGCCGTGAGGGCGAGGGCGGTCACATACCCACCATAGCTTCCGCCGGTGATGCAGACGCGGGTGCTGTCCACCCACGACTGTGCACGCAACCATTGGACCACCGCGATATAGTCCTTCATCTCCCAGGTCCCGAGCTTCCTGTGCATCATGGCCGCCCCGGTCTTGCCGAAGTGGCCGGAGCCACGGTGGTCGACCGACATCTGGATCACGCCTTCGCGCGCGAGCCATTGTCCGCCCAGCGACTTCCATCCATCGTACACCGAGCCGGCATTCGGGCCGCCATAGACGCTGATCAGAACCGGATAGCGGGTGGTGGGGTCGAAATCGAATGGCCGTGTGATCACCGCCGGCAGCGCGTACCCGTCCGGCGTCGGTATGGTCAGCATCGAGGGGAGCGCGAGTTCATAGCTGTCAAATGCCTCGGTCTTGCTTGTGCCGAGTTCGCGGATGATCTTGCCATCACCCCGGAGTAACGCGAGACGCGGCGGTTCGCTGACGGAGGAATACTGGGTGGTGAAGTAGGCACCATGCGGGGAAACCTTCACCGTGTGGGTGTACTCGCCAAAGGTCAGACGGCGCATCTTCTTGCCATCGAGCCGGACGCTGTAGAGATCGGTCCTGGTCGACGCTTCCTTGCGGGCGGTGAAGAACAATGTCCGATCCGCGTCATGGATCGCCTCAACACCCGTGACTGCCCAGGGGCCATCGGTCAGCTGCGCGCGCAGCGCGCCCGACATGCTGTGCAGATACAGGTGGGGCCAACCGTTGCGGTCGCTCAGAACGATGAACCCGGAATTGTCCTGGAGGAAGTGGATGGACTCGAACCAGTCGACCCAGGAAGCCTGATGTTCGAGAAGGACCCGTTCGGCTTTGCCGGTCCCGGGGGTCACGCCATAGAGCACCAGTGAATCCTGACCGCGGTTCATCCATTGCACGAACACGGCTTTGCTGTTGGGCGTCCAGAATACCGGCCCGAAATACTGATCCACGGTTTCGTCGAAGCCGGCCCATGTGACCAACGGCGTGCCGACCGGAACGATCCCGAAGCGCACGCGCGGATTCGGGTCCCCGGCTTTCGGGTAGCGAGTGCGCTCCGTGCTTCCGTGTACGCCGTCGGCGACGAAGATGGGGAACTCCGGTACGCCAGTCTCATCGAACCGATAGAAGGCGATCGAACGGCTGTCGGGTGACCACCAGAACGCCCTGTATTGGCTTGCGCGGCCCAGGATCTCTTCGTAGTACAGCCAGGCAGCCCAACCGTTATAGATGAGCGCTGCGCCGTCGGTGGTATACCGGGTCTCTTTTCCGGTCGCGATCTCCACGCTGTAGAGGTCATGTTCCCGCGTGAAGGCGACATGCTTGCCGTCGGGGGAAATGACGGGCGTATGCTCTTCCTCCGGCCCCGAGGTGAGCTTCATGGCGCGGTGCCCCCGGGTGCCGAGGCACATGAGATCATGCGAGGCATTGTAGATATAGATACCCGCGGAGAGTGCCGAGGTCACGGAGGATGCCGGGTCGATATCGGTGCCGAGCAGATCCGCGAATTCCTGAAGATCGGGACCAGGTTGTTCCTTGCCGGACGCCGCATCGACGAGGATGGTGGCGGGGCGGGGCACGCCGGGTGACCGGCGGCTCTCGATGTAGCGGGCGTCATCCGCCCAGCCGGTCACGTTCGGTACCGGGCGGGTGAGGCGTGGTTCTGCGTTCTTGAAGATCTGCGCGAAGGATGGGCGTTCCCGTGGGGATTCTCCGATCACGGCAGGCGCAAGGGAGAGAAGGGCGCAGAGGACCATTCCTGTGCGCCGCAGGGTGACGTTCCGATTCATACGAGTACCCGGTTTGACTGTGGAACGGTGATCGGCTCAGATGTCGTCGACGATATCGTCGACCCCGCGTCGCATGATGCGCGCCATGACCCATCCGAGCAGCATGCCACCGAGCATGGTGGCAAGACAATACAGCGGTGTGAAGAAGAAGACGAGTGCGCCGGTGGTCTTCTCGTCGCCGGCGACGTCATTGTAGATCGTATCCCAGGCCACCCAGTATGCCGGAATGAGCAGGGCGAGGATGCCGATGATCCCACCGATGGTGACGCTCCAGAGCGTGATGCCGGGGACGCGGCCCGCGTTATAGTGGCTGATGATCGCGAGAGCGACGAACGGCAGGAGACTGAACACATCCAACAGGAACCCCCGGCCCTTCAGATGTTCCAGGAGCGTGTCCATGAGTGCATCGGCGGGGGGAGTTCCCCCGACGACGACATTGACCGCGAGCCAGACAAGCGTGGGTGTGATCACCCCGAAAATGATAGGCAACACCCATGCCCCGCGCTCCGCGAGGGATGGACTTCGCCGGGAGGGATACCGCTGGCTGAGAATGAGCTCTTCCCTCTGGTTGACCCAGCGCCGGACCGTCCGCCGGAGGACCATCGCGAGGAGGAGCAACGAAACGGCCGTGGTGATCGCCCGGCCCCAGAGTTCCAGGTTCCGTGCCAGGGCATAGGGGTCGGGGTTCGGGATGTCGAGCGGACGGACGAGAAAATACGGTGTGAACACCAGGATCGCATTCGCGAGGACACTGAGAGGAACGTAGGCGATGGTTCCCCAGTATCCCGTCGCCGGTGAGCGGCGGAAGGTCCAGTACAGGACGAGCGGAATGAAGACGGCAGGTATCGCGAACGAGAAGATCCCCCTGGCGAACGGCAAGGGCATGGGAGGTGCAACAAAGGGGACGACGTACTCGAGGAATGCCAGCGTTGCTTTGGCGATGAACAGGATCAGGACCGCCTTTACCGCTGCAGGCAGGTCTCTGAAGCCGGGGCCGGTCATACGATTCTCCATAGTGTCGAGATCGTGCGCAGGTGGGGAAGATCAGCGGGGGTATATGCTGCGCCCGCAAGGAACACCATCGTAGATACTGAACTTCTGTGAGAGATGCAACCGGCCCTGATTGCATTCTTTCTGCCGTTTTCGCACCTTATGCCACCGGTCCACCAATCAGGAGTCTCCCATGCGGTCCCGAACCCGATTCAAACATACCACACCCGAACGTATGGCGTACGACGACGCCAGGGTACAGATCCAGAATGGCGACGTGCTCTTGTACCGGGGGCTCTCGCTCGCTTCCCGCGTCATCCGGTGGGTTACGGGGTCCCCGTACTCGCATGCCGGACTTGCCGTATGGTGGAATGGGCGTTTGATGGTCCTCGAAGCTGTGGGGAAGGGCGTCGTGGTCACCCCGCTCTCGACAAATGTGCGTGGCTACCACGGCGACGTGGAGTGGTTCGCCAGCACTGAAGAGATCACACCCGATGAGCGGCTGCGGCTGGTGGAGGCGGCGCAGAAGGAGCTGGGCAAGGAATATGCAACGTGGAAGGCGGTGCTGCTCGGCATTCGGCGCCTGCTGGGGGCCGGCATCGATCGCAGGGATACCCTACGCAGGGAACGGAAGCTCTTCTGCTCGCTGTACGTTGCTGCCGTCTACAATGCGATCGGCCGCGATCTGACGAAAGGGATCAGCGACAGCTTCACGTCGCCGGCGGACATTGCCCGGTCACCTCTCCTCCGGAGGATTGCTGCACTCAAGCGGGTGGCAGGTCAGCACTAGCACCATCCCGCGGGAGTTCCATTCCCGTCGCCAGAACCGTCCGTGTGAATTCCTCCAGCCCTGCGCGCAGGTCGGCGACGCGGCGCCCCATGTTCTCTTCCGCCCCCGACCGGAGTTCCTCTTCGACCGCCCGGACGATCTCGGAAAATGCTGCGGCACCGGTATTCCCGGCCGATCCCTTCAGCGTATGGAGGGTGAGTGCCACCGCGGCCACATCACCGTGGTTCACTGACGCTTCAAGCTCGAGAAGTCGCCTCGCGGCATCAGGGACGAACGCCTGCACCATTTCCACCGCCAGTGCATGGTCGAAATCCGTGCGGCGCATGAGATCATTCAGGTCGAAGACCTCCGCCGGCGGCGCGGGGGGTGGTGCTGCCCGATGCCGCGGACGGGGCACAGCGCGCATCACACGGGTGATCTTCTCGTTGAGCGTTGCAAGGTCTACCGGTTTGGTGATGAACCCATCCATCCCTGCCGCCGCGCACCTGTCATGGTCCGCTTGATCCGTGTGGGCGGTCATCGCGATGATCGGGATCCCGTGCCAGCGCACATCCGTGTGTGCATCGCGGATCCGGCGCGTGGCCTCATACCCGTCCAATTCCGGCATCTCGCAATCCATCAGCACCAGATCGTACGGGATCTGCTGCAGTGCGCAGAGGGCCTCGCTGCCGTCGCAGACGGCATCCGCATGATGACCGAGCTTTTCCAGCAGCTTCACGGCGACCTTCTGGTTGACGATATTGTCATCGGCAAGGAGTATACGGTATTTCGGGATCTCCGGGACGGCCGGCGCGGCATGACCGCTCTCCTTCAACATCGCCTCGTGATTCAGCGCGACGATGTCCAGGATCTCGTTGAGCGCCCCGGTGCGGATGGGCCGGGTGAGAGTCCTGAGCCCGGCATGGTGTGTACCGTCATCGTGATGCGACGACGACGTGGTCAGGTTCACGATCACCGGCGGATGGGCGATCTTCCCCCGCTCGATCTTCAGGAACCGTTCGGCGGCGGAACGGTCACCCGCGTCCAGGCCGATGAACAGGACGTCATAGTGAGGTGTGCCGCCCGCGGGATCGGACACGTCCTCTGCAGGGAGGTGCGCCGCGCATGTCGTGTCTATGCCGTATCGCCGGAGTTGCTCAGAGAGCACACGCCGTGTCATCTCCAAAGGCTCGACGATCAGCGCGGTCAATCCGGCATGCCGGCGGGGCATCGCGGCCTGCGTTGTTGTCCCCTCACGGGCCGTCGTGAAGCGGGCGGTGAACGCGAACGACGATCCGGACCCCGCTTCACTCGAGACCGATATCTCACCGTGCATGAGCCGGACAAGGTCGCGCGCCATCGCCAGTCCCAGGCCCAGGCCGCCATACCGCCGTGTTGCTGAGTTGTCCTCCTGACTGAAGGCTTCGAAGAGGGTCGACACTTTCTCTGCCCCGATGCCAATACCGGTGTCGGAAACCGTACAACGGATGACGGGGTCGGCCTCCGGCCCCGATGCCAGGTCGGCGACCACTTCGATGGTGCCCGTGGGCGTGAACTTCACGGCATTGTCGAGGAGGTGCAGCAGGATCTGGCGGAGTCTGCCGGGGTCCCCGCGTACGGTGCCCGGTATGGAGGGGTCGACGAACGCCGCGATCTCGATCCCCTGCGCATGGGCACGGGGCGCGATGGACTCCACGGAATCCTCGATCACCAACAGAACATTGAAGTCGACCTCTTCCAGGACGATCTTTCCCGATCCGATCCGGGAAAAATCCAGGATCTCATTGACGATCCCGAGAAGGGACTGGGCGCTCGTGCGGACTGTTTCTGCGTACTCGCGCTGTTCGGGATCCAGGGGTGTCTCCAGCAGGAGGCCGGTCATGCCGATCACGCCGTTCATCGGCGTGCGTATCTCATGGCTCATCGTGGCAAGGAAGGTGGCCTTCGCCTGCGTTGCCGCCTCGGCCTGCTCCTTCGCCAGCGTGAGGTCTGCATTCATGGCAACGAGCTCCGCAGTCTGACGTTCGAGGTCGTTGCGGCTCAGGAACAGCTCTTCCGACCTCTGGACAAGAGCCTCTTGCGTCTCCTCCCGTTCGATCGTTGTCCCGAGGATGTTTGCGATGATGCGCAGGCCGTGCGCCTGCTGGTCCGTCCACTCCCGGTCCGTGTCGCATTGATCGAGCGTGAGGATACCCCACCAGGTGCCACTGACCCTGACCGGGACCATCACGCTGGAGGAAGATCCGAGCGCGTTCAGCGCGGAGCGTTCATCCGCCGGGGCTGTCTCGGGACGGACGAAAACGGTGTGATGGGCGATGAATGCATCGATCCATCGCTGCAGTCCGAGGGTGGGGAGATGCAGCGAGGGTGTTGGCACATGACCCCAACACTGCTGCGGAAGGGCTTGGACCCACTCCTGTTCCAGGATGATGTCCCAGGAATTGTCGTCGCGCCTGCGCGATGTGAAGAGGCAGGCACGGCTTGCCCTGGCTGCCGTGGCGACACACGACAGGACCCGCATGATGGAATCCTGCCAGCTGCCCGCGGTGATGATCAGGTCCGCGGCGGATGTGATCGCTGCGAAGAGCGATACCGCATCGCGGAGCCGGGACTCCATGGCATGGCGTTGTGAGAGATCCTTGCAGAACCCGAGGAACTCGTTCGCGCCGATCCGGACCGCATCGACCTGCAGGAGTATCCTGGACCCATCGCGCCGCTTCAACACCAGGTCGCCGCTCGCGCGGCCGGTCCGCAGAAGCGTTGCGAAGTGCTGCACACCGTCATCCATGGATTCGGGAGCGAGGATCCGCCGGATGCTCAGACCCGTGAGTTCTTCGCGCGAGTACCCGGTGAGCTCACAGGCAGCACGGTTGACCTCGACATAGTTGCCGTCATGGTCTGCGATGAAGACGCCATCGGGTGCATTCTCCACATACGACCGGTATTTGGTTTTGCTTTCGATGAGGGAGCGCTGAACGGTGAACTGCTCCGTGACGTCGATCATAATGCCGATGATGCCGGTCGGGACCCCATGGTCGTCGGTGATCAGTGTCTTGTGGAACCGGATCTCATGTGTCGACCCGTCATGGTACTGCACATGCGATTCGAATACCTGGGAGGTCTTGCGAGAGAGGATCTCGAGATCGGCGCGATGCAAACGTCCGGCACACTCGGGCGGTATCGTCGGCCCGAGGTCGAAAACGGTCTTGCCGATGATAGCGGAGTCGGGAAGACCCATCACGTCATCGGCGAACGCTTTGTTGCAGTACAGGTAGTGCCCGCCGGTGTCCTTTGCGAAGACGGGCAACGGAAGGGTGTCCAGCAGCGACTGGAATGACGGCATCATGCAAACCTCAGTGTCCGGTATGCGAACGCACATGGGAATACATGAAGGATTTGGCATGAATCATGCCACCCGATATAGCCCATGGGTCTTGAAAGCAGCATATCCGGGGGTCAGGGAGAGGCAGAGCTGGCGAATATCAGCCAAGAGGGTAGTGAAATATCCTCCTCCGGCAATGGAGAGAGTCCCGCGGAAAGCGGAGGAGGGCGCACGCGTGACTTGTTCCTCCTGTGGGGTCAGGATAGATATGCACGCTCAACGGTGACTCGCAACCGCTCGTGGGAGACCCGGCGCAGGATCAGCGTTGGACGATATTTCCCCTTGACAAAGGCCACGGCATTTCGTAATATATTGCGGATTCAATTATATCGCTCTTTCCCAATTTCTCTCGCAAGGTCGGCCTTTCTCCACGGATCACCCCTGAAATGATTCAGTTCCACGAAAACTCAGGAAAGGTTGGTTGAATCAAGCAATCAACAGATGGACGTTCTTGCCGGAAAGGGAGGGCGGGTAGATTTCTGATGAACAGGACTGGAACCGTTTCCTGCACTTGAAATGTCGTAAAGAGTTGCGGATAGGCGTCATCACGAATATCTTCCACAGCCAGGCATACATCAATGCTAACGATCGGCCCCAAGGGTGCAGCCCACCAACCCGCTGGCAAGACCATCGTCATCGTTGAGGACGAGCGTATCGCGGCCGAGGATGTCAGGCGCCGGCTGGAATCGTGGGGGTACCGTGTCGGGGCCGTCGTCGCTTCCGGTGAAGAAGCGATCCATACAGCCGAGACCGCCCGTCCGGACCTCATGCTGATGGACATCAAGCTGAAGGGGACGATGGATGGCGTGGAGGCTGCGCGACGCATCCGTGCGCGCACCAACATCCCGGTGATCTACGCCACTGCCCATGCTGATCCGGCCACGCTCCAGCGGGCCCAGGTCACCGAGCCCTTCGGCCTGATCAACAAGCCGTACGACGATGACCAGATGCGCTCTGCCATCGCCATGACCCTCTTCAAGCGCTCGATGGAACGGCAGGTGAACGAGGTCGAGGACCGCTACCGTCGCCTCATGTCCCATACCTCCGACCTGGTGTTCGTTGTCCGGGAACGTAAGATCCTCAACGCCAGTGCGTCGGCCATCAGTGCGTTGGGCTACCATCCCGATGAGCTTCTCCAGAACGACATAGCGCAGTTCGTCGCACCCGATTCGGTCAACGTTCTTCTGTCCGTGCTCACCGCTCCCGCGGGTGCGATCCCGGGGAATCCGGTGCGCCTCCATGTGCAGAACAAAGCGGGTGGGGTACTGACGGTGGATATGACAGTGGCCAACGTACGGCAGAATGGCGACCGCGTCATGATGCTGTTCATGAAAGACCTCACCGCGCTGCGCGCTGCAGAGGAAGAGAATGCGCGGCTCGCTGACGAGATCTTCGACGCACGCGCGGAGGCCGAGGAGGCGTTGCGCGTTGTGCGTGCCAAGCACCGCGAACTTGTCGTCCTGCGCGAAAAGGCCCAGGAGGGCGCACCAGGAACGCAGGAGGCGCGCATCGATGCAGCGTACTCGGCACGCGGACCGCTGGCCACGGTGCGTGGGATAACGGCACTGCTCCTCGAGTCCGGCTTATCTGACCGTCAACGGCGTTTTGTTGATGATCTGCGGACCGCGCTGCAGGACCTTGAACCGGGCGAGACCCATGATGAAGGTGCCATGGAGGACCCCGATGATCGTCCGTTCGTGGTCAGGCCGCGTGATACCGATGTGCGGGAGACTGTTCTCTCACTCGTGGACCGGTTTGCGCGGATCGCGCGCGAACGCGGGCTGGCGCTGTCCATGCGCGTGGATACGGATGTCCCTCCGGTGCTCCGGTTGGATGCCGATCGGTGGACGGAGATCCTGACCGAACTCGTCGGCAATGCCCTGCGCTTCACCCATCAAGGCGAGGTGATCGTGTCGGTGCACGTGGAACGCGGTGCGAACGGAGCGGTGGTACTGCGGAGTGATGTTACGGACACCGGCGAAGGGATCGCCCCGGCGAGGATCCCCACGCTCTTTCAGAACGGTGGGACCGACGACCCCGTGTTCCTGCGCACGGATTCTCCGCGCGGGGTCGGGCTCAAGTTCTGCAAGCAGGTGATCGAAAGCATGGGGGGATCCATTGCGGTCGAGAGTGAACCCGGCAGGGGGAGCATCTTCCGGTGCCGGATCCCGTGTGTTGCCGCGACCTCCGGTCAGTCCTTGCGCATCGTCATGCCTCCGGCACCCATCCAGGCGGCGGAACCGGCGGCGGTCCAGGCAGACGGCAGTGTGGTGGCCCCCATCGTCCTGCCCGGAGCGGGCATGCGCGTCCTCGTCGCCGATGATGAAGAGATCAACCGGGCGGTGGCCCGGAGGATGCTCGAAAGCCTTGGCTGCACTGTGGACATTGCCCGGGACGGGTTCGAAGCCGTCGAGGCGGTCCGGGCGGTCCAGTATGACCTGACCTTTCTTGACGTCCGGATGCCGGGTCTGGATGGGTTCGCCACGGCCGCCGCGATCCGGGCAATGGGGAGTGCGGCGTACGGCCTCCGGATCATTGCCATGAGCGCTGACATGCAGGAATCTGACCAGCGGCGATGCATCTCTGCCGGCATGGACGACACGATCGAGAAGCCTCTGAGTCTGGATATCGTGCATCTGTTGCTGACTCGCTGGCGGCGTTGAACCCCGCGTAGTGTTCCCCCCCCCCCGAGGTGACGGCGGCACTCTTGTTTGTGTCGCCGTCAATGCTTACCTTGGCTCAGTGTTCCACGGCAGACATTCCCACATGACCATCCCATACCCGGGAGACCGCTCCATGAGCAGGATACTGATCGTTGCCGCCCTGGCGACAGGGTTGTTCCTCGTCGGCTGCGGGAAATCCGCAGAGCAGAAGAAGATGGAGGAGATGGCGCAGCAGGCCGGTGAAGCCGGCAAGGCGCTGCAGCAGGGGGCGCAGGGCATGACGGAGGCCCTGAAGGGGTTGAGCGATGCGGCGAACACCGGAGCGAAGGTCGAGCCGGTTGATTTTCGTGAGCTGAAAGCTCTGCTGCCCGAGAAGATCGGGGCGATCGCCCGCGAAGGAGCAGAGGGAGAGAAGGTCGCCGCCATGGGCGTACATGTGTCCCAGGCCCATGCGAACTACACATCGACGGACGGCGCGCGCATCACCGTCACGATCAGCGACATGGGGAATGTCAGCGGACTCGTCGGCATGGCGACCATGGCCTGGGCATTCGCCGAGGTGGATAAGGAGTCTGACGCCGGCTACGAGAAGACCACGACCTTTGACGGTCACAAGGCATTTGAAAAATATGACAACCAGGGGCGCAGCGGCGAACTCAACATCCTCGTTGAGAAGCGTTTCGTCGTATCCATCGAGGGGAGTGACGTCGACATGTCCGCCCTGAAGGAAGCCGCCCGTTCCATCGACCTCGGCAAGCTGGCATCGATGAAGAATGCCGGCGTGACGAGCTGACCGGAGACCCAGACGTATGACATTCCCGCGCCCATTCTACCGCTGGCGCCCGCATCCGTGGCACGGCCTGGAGGTCGGCCCGAAGCCCCCCTCCCTGGTCCATGCGTTCATCGAGATCACCCCGTTCGACCTCATCAAGTACGAGGTGGACAAGGCGACGGGCTATCTCCGCGTCGATCGTCCGCAACGGAGTTCATCGCTGCCGCCGTCGCTGTACGGTTTCATCCCGCGGACGTATTGTGCGAGCCGTGTTGGTGCGATCTCCGGCAGCGGGAGGCATGGCGATGGTGACCCGCTGGATATCTGCGTGCTCAGTGAGCGTCCGATCAGCCGCGCGGAGGTCATCATGAACGCGCGTGTCGTTGGTGGGATCCTGATGGTGGACCGGGGAGAGGCGGACGACAAGATCATTGCGATCCTGGACAACGATTCCTTCTGGAGTGAAGTGCGCGACATCAAGGACCTCCCCGAGATCCTGATCGAGCGTCTGCGGCACTACTTTGCGACGTACAAGCTGATCCCCGGCGACCCGACGGTCCATGTTGCCATCGAGAAGGTGTACGGTGCCGACCACGCATTCCAGGTGGTTCAGGCCGCCATCCAGGATTACGAAGAGGTGTATGGCGGATGACGCTCAGTCGTCCGCCTTTGCCTCCAGCAGCACGATCCGGTACGAGCGGTGCACTTCGCGTCCGGCGAAGAGGATCCCCGTCAGCACGCTCAGCATGCCGCCGACGAAGATCGCCAGCGGGACCACCTTCATGATGTCCGCGGCCACCAGCAGATTCACCCCGATCATCACCGAGGTGAGCACGAACAGTGCGATAGCGGTCTGCATGGACAGGATCGCGTTGCGGACCAGCCGGCTGCGGATGAGCAACTCGCCGCTCTGGCTGCTGATGCTCATGAACCGGATGTTGTCCGCATATTCCAGGTGATCATGTTGCTGCAGGTGTCGCAGGTACTTCCTCCGCTCCTCATGCAACAGCCGCAGGCGGTTCACGAGGATCGAGTACCGGTTATTGAGGCCGAGCAGTAACAGTCCGACCGCAGAGATACCCAGGGCGGGCGCAAGCATGCCCTGGATCGCAACGAGCGGGTTCAACGGTAGGTCATTCATAGGTCCACGCGCAGTGACTGTCAGTACATCTGTAAGATACGGATATTTTCCTTCTTCTTCCGCTCTGCTTCCCGTCCGACGGGCGACACCCCCGGAACGGCGATCCACCGGCACCCCTTCGATCAATCATAAGATCTGAATCCCCTATGGAACCCATTCGCTTTGTCGTCATCGGGCTCGGCGGTTACGGCCTCGTCCACATTGATGCTGTCCGCTGGCTCGCTCGCCAGGGGCTGGCCCGGTTGACCGGTGTGGTGGCGCTTCCGGTCGATCGTGCGGCGCGGCCGGAGATGGTCACCTCCCTCCAGCAGGAAGGGGTGACGCTCTATGAATCCGTGGAACAGTTCATGTCCTCCGGGCCCGGGACCACGGATGTCCTCACCGTCCCGATCGGGATCCATCAACACGTCCCGGTGAGTGTCGCCGCCATGGAAGCGGGTCTGCATGTCTATTGCGAGAAGCCTGTGGCAGGGACGGTGCAGGAGGTGGACCAGTTGATAGCGGCCCGGGACAGGACGGGCCGTCACTGCGCGATCGGCTTTCAGCACGTCTACAGCAATTCCCTGCGTCAGCTCAAAGCGCGGATCCAGAGTGGCCGGCTCGGAACGCTCACGCGTGCGACGCTGTTCTGCGGCTGGCCGCGCAGCAAGCAGTACTTCACGCGCAACGAATGGACGGGGAAACTGCGCATCGGTACGGACTGGATACTCGACAGTCCGGCGAACAATGCGAATGCACATTATCTTCTGAACATCCTCTACGCCGGGTCACAGACAGCAGGCGCGGCATCCATCAGATCGCTGGCGGCACATCTGTACCGCGCGAATCCTCTGGAGAGCACCGATACGGTGCAGTTGAAGATGGTCACCGATGAACACGTACGCATGCATGTGATCCTGACGCATGCCAATGCTGCTCCGCACGGACCCCGGATGGTCTTCTCCGGGGACAGGGGGACGGCATACTGGCAGACCGACGAGGGGTTCACGATCGTGCGGTACGCGGACGGGACGGTGGAGACCTTCGACAACCGGTTGCACGACAAGTGGCGGTATGATGGGTTCAAGAATTTCGTCGAGGCGATCCGCGGCACCGCACCCGTCCTCTGTCCGCCGGAGCTTGCCCGCGCGCAGACCCTCGCCGTCAACCTCATGCACGACAGTTGTCCGGTGATACGCACGATCGACCCGGCATTCATCACGGAAGCGGAGGATTGGGAGATGTTCCCGCCGAATACGAAGGGTCTGTTCCGCCGGGTCCGCGATATTGACCCCGCGATGGTCGTGGCCGCGCAGGAAGATGCGTTCTTCAGCGATCTGGGCCTGCCCTGGGCGGCGGGGATGACGGGGAGAGAGGTCTCCGGCGTTGGCTACACGCACTTCGCGGGAGAAAGTTTGCGGTGATCGTGCGGCTTGATAGGTGTGAAATGAAGAACGGGTCCCGATCGCGAGACCCGTTCTTCATTAGCAGGTACCAACTGTCAATGCAATTCAGATATCTGATATCCGATATCTGAATTCTGAATTAGACCAGTCCCTGATCCATCATTGCGTCGGCGACCTTCAGGAAGCCGGCGATGTTGGCGCCGTTCACATAATTGCCCGGCGTGCCGTACTTCTCGGCCGTCTCGAGGCAGGTTTTGTGAATGCTCTTCATGATCTGATGGAGCCGGTGGTCCACTTCTTCCTTCGGCCACGGGAGACGCATGCTGTTCTGGCTCATCTCGAGTCCGGACGTCGCCACGCCACCCGCGTTCGACGCCTTGCCCGGTGAATACAGGACCTTCGCATCGAGGAACACCTTCACGCCGTCGAGGGTCGTCGGCATGTTCGCGCCTTCGCACACGCACATACAGCCGTTCTTCAGGAGCTCTTCCGCATCTTCCTTGTGCAGTTCGTTCTGTGTGGCGCAGGGGAGTGCCACATCCACCTTCACGCTCCACGGACGTTTCCCGGCATAGAAGGGCACCCCGAACTTCTCGGCGTAGTCCTGCACCCGGTCGCGCGAGCTGGCCCGCATCTCGAGCATGTACTGGATCTTCTCGCCCTGAATGCCATCCTTGTCGTGCACGAATCCATCGGGCCCGGAGATCGTGACCACCTTGCCGCCGAGCTGTGTCACTTTGTCCACGGCACCCCATGCCACGTTGCCGAATCCGGACACCGCGACGGTCTTGCCCTGGAACGACGTGCCCTTCGACTTGAGCATCTCTTCGGCAAAATACACTACGCCGTAGCCGGTGGCTTCCGGTCGCACCAGCGACCCGCCCCAGTTGAGTCCCTTGCCGGTAAGAACTCCGGAGAACTCGCGGGTCAGCCGCTTGTACTGGCCGAAGAGGAATCCGATCTCGCGGGTGCCCACCCCGATGTCGCCCGCCGGTACATCGGTATCCGGCCCGATATGCCGGAACAGTTCGGTCATGAAGCTCTGGCAGAAGCGCATCACTTCATTGTCGCTCTTGCCCTTGGGATCGAAATCCGAACCGCCCTTGCCGCCGCCCATCGGGAGGGAGGTGAGGCTGTTCTTGAAGACCTGCTCGAAGGCAAGGAACTTCAGGATGCCGAGGGTCACGGACGGGTGGAAGCGGAGGCCTCCTTTGTACGGTCCGATCGCGCTGTTCATCTGGATGCGGAACCCACGGTTGATGTGGATGTCCCCCTGGTCGTCCATCCACGGGACGCGGAACATGACGACCCGTTCCGGTTCCACCATGCGCTCGAGGATCCTTGCGCTGCGGTACTCCGGATGGCGCTGGAGCACGAGTTCGAGCGATTGTGCCACCTCTTCGACGGCCTGATGGAATTCCGGTTCGCTGGGGTTCTTGGCCTTGACCTGAGAGATCAAGGCATTCACGTATTCTGACATAAACGACCTCTGATGCAGTTGTTCGATTCGTTGGTTACCTTAGGGCCGCCGGCCCGGATCTCATCGACGGAAGAACGCGCCGACGAGTGCCTCATGATCCCGGTCGTCAAGGTCCTGCATCTCACCCGTATACATCTCCTCGCCCGCGGGCGCAGTCGAGCCGTCGGGTGTCCGGCGCGACATGGACTTGGTCATCTCCTTGAAGCGGTCGAGCTCTTCCTGATAGAAGGCGACCGCTCCGTTGCCGATCTTCAGGTCCTTGATCTCCGCGTCCAGTCTGTCCGCATCGATCACGCAGATCCAGTTCTCACCATACGGCGTCGTCTCCAGCGCGTCCAGGTGTTTGCCGAGCCCGGCATTGTTCTCCAGGACCTTTCCGCTCACGGGGGAGAGGAACGAAACGCGACGTGTCCCCTGCGTCACGGTGAACAGCGGCTGACCGGCCGCGACCGTCATGCCGAGGTTCGGGAAGTCGATGCCGTCGACGGTCCCGAGTAATTTGCGGGCGAAGTCGTCGAGCCCGACACGCACCGTCCCGTCCTCGAACATCGCTACCCAGGTATGTCCCGCACCGATGAAGACGCCGCCGGGGATGGCGAACTCGTCGGCCCCCGTATGGCCGACCGCCGACATGTGGGTGATATGCACCTTGGGTTTGAGCTGCTTCTGGATGCGGTCCTGCCGCTTGATGAGCGCCTTCTTCACGAACGCCAGCAACTCGTCCTCGGTGAAGGGTTTCTGGACATAATCCATCGCACCGTACTTCATGCATTCCACTGCGGTCTCGACCGTGGCATACCCGGTGATGATCACCACGTCGATGTCGGGGCGGAGGTGCTTCACCGATTTCGTGACATCCACGCCGCTCATGGCGGGCATCTTCAGGTCCGTGAACACGAAATCGTAGTGATGGGTCTGCAGCAGCCCGAGGGCTTCCTGACCGGTCTGCACCGTGTCCACGGAATAGCCATCCAGGACCAGGATCTTCCGGAAGCTATCCAGGATCACCTGCTCATCGTCGACGCAGAGGATGCGGGCCTTGGCGTGTTCGACCTCGGCGCGCCGGAGGGTCGCCGCCTCGCGGGTGAAGTCGAGGTTCAGGCTTTCCGCCAGGGCGGATTCGCGTTCCTTCCGGAGTTTCTTCTCCTGCAAGCGGCGGGAAAAGACCCGGATCAGGACGTCGGCGATGACGAACAGAATGACTGCTATGACGAACGGGAACATATACGTGTCTCCTTGAATGATCAGAACAGGGTGCCGGCGCTGAACGGCGTCAGCTGGGGCATTTCGTAATCGACATCCGAGGGAATGCACCGGTACAACCAACCGGCAAAGTACGGGTCCTTCTCGATCGCATCCGGCGTGGCTGCCGGGTTCACTTCGACGATCCTGCCGCTCACGGGTGCGAGCACGGAATGCAGCAATCCATCCGGTGTTCTCGCCTGCGCGCATGCGGTACCCTGGGCGATCTCGGCATTCACCGGCTGCAATTCAAGCCCGTCGATGCGTTCGAGGATGCGCAGGAACAGGTGCGTCAATCCGATCAACGCGGTCCCGCCGTCCTCGAGGACCACCCAGCTCGCATACCCGAGCCGCTGGTACCTGGGAGGGCAGGGAACGATCAGCAGGGAGGGGTCCACAGGCCCCTGCCCGGCCGCCGCGATCGCTTCCGCGAGCCGGCGGTAGCGGACCGCACGGCCGACCGCCGAGAGCAATTCATCGCTGGTGAACGGTTTCGGCACGAAATCGATCGCGCCTTCACGGAGCGACCGCACCGCGTTCTCCACGGTGGAATACCCCGTGGCCATGATCACCGGCATGCCCGGTGCGCGCTTCCGCGCGATCTCCAGCAACTGGAAGCCATCCATCTGCGGCATCATGATGTCGCAGAGCATGAGACCATACGTTCCGCCGCTCAGCACGTGCGCCGCGGTGGACGCCTCGGCGGCCTGCGTCACGCGGTATCCCTCGAGTGTACAGATCTTGGTCACCGCATCCAGGATCACGCTCTCGTCATCCACCACCAGTATGTCGGCCGTGTATCCCATGCTCTCACCGTGGCTGCTCGAAGGGGAGACGGATGCGGAACGTGGTGCCTTTGTTCAGCTCACTCTCGACCTTGATGGTGCCGTTGTGATTGTCGATGATCCCCCAGATGACCGACAGGCCAAGCCCGGTGCCCTTCTGTCCTTTGGTCGAGAAGAACGGTTCGAAGATCCGCGGGAGGGCATCGGCCGGGATGCCGGATCCCGTATCGCTGACGGTGATCTCCGCATAGTCGCGTAACCCCCCCGTGTCCATGGAGTCCCAGCGCTGCCAATCGCACCCCTGCCGCGTGCACGCTTCCCACTTGCCGAGCGTCGGGATCTCCATCCAGTAGGCCGGCGCGCCGCACAGCGGACAGGTCACATCCTGCTCGATCAGACTGGTGGCGCACTCCGGGCACTGCACCTGGCGGAGCTGTCCGGCCGCGATCGGCCAGCTGGTCTGATCGCGGTGCCGTCCGTATAACGGGTCGATGTACAGGAACCCCTCCTCGCCGGTCGCACGGATCTTCACCCGGGCGGAAGGGAGGCCTTCGATCTTCACGGCACCATCGATGAGACTGTGGCGCTTCGGACAGGTGGCTTTCTTGATCTGCGCCATGCCCACCGGCGACAGTTTCTGGACCGACGTGCCGATGGTGATCGTGCCGCCGGTGCCGCTCATGGCGTCGATGCCATTGACGATAAGGTTGATGAACACCTGCTGGATCTGATTGGCATCCAGTGTCAGTCGCGGCAGGACCGGGTCCAGGTTCTTCACCAGGGTCACATGTCCGAGCGTGATCTGGTTGTGGACCACCGAGATCGCGCGGTCGATGATCTCGTGCAGGTCCGCCTCGTTCTTCTTCGGGATCGACTGGCGCGCAAAGTCCAGGAGACTCTTGACGATATCCCGCGAGCGGAGTGTTTCGCGGACGATCACCTTCAGGTCTTCCTGGATCTCGGGCTGGTTCTGCGTGCGCTTCATCAGGAAGCTGCTGTAGGTCAGCACCCCGGTCAGCGGATTGTTGATCTCATGGGCGACACCTGCCGCGAGCCTGCCGAGGGAGGCCAGCTTATCCGACTGGAACAACTGCATCCGCGCTTCGGAGAGCTTGTCCGTCATGTTGTTGAAGGAGCGGGCCAGCTTGCCGATCTCGTCGTTCCTCCGGATATCGATCCGGTAGCCGAGGTTGCCATCGGCCACCTGTTGCGTTGCCTTCAGGAGCGACTTGACGGGGGTATCGACCCACCGTTCCACGAAGTAGCCGATGATCACGCTGATCGCCAGGAACGCGATGACCGCGAAGATCAGCATTTCCATGCGGCTCTTCTGGATCGTGCGGTCCACTTCGGCAAGCGGCAGTGTGACATCCAGGACACCAAGAACGGTCTGCTGCTCGGGATGCACATGGCACGCCGCGGACCAGCAGGCCTTCTCGTTGAAGATCGGATTGATGATCCCGAGCATGCGTGACGAATCCGGGTGCACCTGGAAGACCCGCGTCCGGTCGGCGATGGGGAGGCGCTCGATCGGCTGGTCCGCCTGATGGCAGGCGTAGCAGCTCTCTGCCTTCTTGTCCACCGTCGTGCCGATCTCCTCCTCCAGCGACGAGTAGATGATCTCACCGGTCTTATTCAGGACCCGGACCCTGCTGATCGAGGGCTGTCGCCCGACCTCGTTGATCACCTGGTGGATCCGGTCCCGCTGATTCACGAGCATGTCCTGCCGCGTGCTGTACTTGACCGTCTCGCTCAGCTGGTTCGCGTGCCGTTCCACTTCCGCCTGCAGACTCGCGTCCAGCGACTGGATGTTGAAGTACGCGAACACGCCGATGATCAGGATGGCGGTGAGTCCCGCCACCAGGATCAGTTTCAGGCCTATGTCCTGAAGGAATGCCATGTCATTTCGCCGCGGCTTTCACCGTGGTGCCGGGTTTCTGGGCCGGGTATGCTTTGTCGTCGTGGCAGCCCGCGCATGACGGCGGGTTCGCGAAGTTGCCATCGATGTGGCACGATTCGCAATCGAGTTCGCGGTGCGCCGGGTCGAGTTTCAGCGACGTGATCTCGTGCCTGAACGTTCCCGGTGTCCATCCCTTGTGGCACGTGACGCATTTGGTATCGACCTTCGTGAAGCGCTTGGACTGTCCGTGGCACTTCTGGCACGAGAGGGCACGGTGGAACCTGTTGAGGGCCCATCCGGCGCTCTTCGCGTGATCGAACGCTTCCCGTGGCTGATCGACGTGACATTCTTCGCACTTGTCCTGACCGTGACAGGAGAAGCAGGGTGCGTGCAGTGCCTCCATCGTGCGCTGGGTCTTCACCGTGCGTGAGAGCGGGTCCGGCGACGCCTTGCCGCCCGGCGTGCGCTCATGGCAGCGGACGCAGCTTTCGCTCTTGTGGCAGTCCGAGCATTCGAGGCTGAACCGTTCGGCGTGATCGTTATGGAAGAAGGTCACGAAGGAGCCGCGCTGGCTGCGGGTCTCATAGACGACACGCTTCGGGACCGCGAGTTCAGGATGGGACTTCCCTTTGAGCCGGGCGGCCTGGAGCGCTTCTTCCGTGCTCTGTCGGGCGTCCCGTTTCAAGTGACAGCTCTGGCAGTCCGTTGCCTTGCTCCATTGACGGTGACAGTCCATGCACTGACGGTGATACGCCCCCTTCAGGTCCGGCATGCTGATGTCCGTCCGTGCCCGGTTGGCCGGGTGGCACTCGCGGCACGACAGGATCGCCATCGATGTGCTGTTATAATGGTGGCACCCGTAGCATCCGCCGGACATCGTGGACATGTCCGCGTGCAGCTTATGCGAGAACACGACCGGTCCGTACTCTTTGGACACCTTGCTCATGATGAGCACTTCGGGTCCCGACTGATCCGGGTGGAAGCCCGGAAGGATCCGTGACCGGGGGCAGGGGAGGAGTGCCGGATTGGTCCTGGTCGGCGCGGAACCCGCATGGCACGTCTGACAGGAGATGTCGGCCTTTTTCGGGGGAGCATGCTTGTCCCATTTGGACCCCTGCCCGAACACGGGCGAGGCCCATAGCAACGCGACGATGGTCACCAACGACAGGACACGAGTTCTCATTGCTTACCTCTGATCGCATACTTGGTCTGGGGTGTTGCGGGTCCCTCCGGCACGCTGATCACCGGGAAGATCATGACATACACGCGGTAGATCAGGACGAGGAGGGCGATGAAGCCCACCGTGACCGAGATCTCACCGATGGACGGGAAGTACGAGCCGAAGGCGTAGGGGGGCGTATAGGCCACGACAAAGTTGTTGATGCGGTTGAGCGCCACCCCGAGGATCACGAGCGACGAAGCGATGAACAGGAGGAGGGGCGACTTGAGCACGGCGCGGGAGAGGAACATCCGCAGCGGGATCACGATGCCCAGCACGACCTCGAGGGTCCACATCACGCTCTCGACACTGAATTCCTGCAGATACACGAACGTCTCGCGGATGAACATATCGCCCAGCTTGAACGCCAGGTAGATCCCGAGTATCGGTGCCACGAGTCCGCCGAGGCGCGACAGCACATCGATCTCGATCTTCTGTTTGAATGCGCGGGAGGCGATCATGGATTCAAAGATCACCATCGGGAAGCCGACCGAGATCGCGGAGAGCAGGAACAGCAACGGCAGCACGGGGGTCTGCCAGAGCGGATGCATCTTCGATCCGGCGATCACCATCAGGGTGCCGAGGGACGACTGGTGGAGCGTGGAGAGCACGACGCCGGCGATGATGAAGATGAACATGGAACGCTCGAGGGTGCGGTCCAGGAAGCGCAGCAGACGGTCCAGGGGTGCGTTGAGTCGGCTCAGCACACCCGGCAGGGTCACGTGACCGATGAAGCGTTCGGTGACCATCGGGAGGAACTCGATGTAGAGCACGGACATGTAGATCATGACGCAGATGCCGACCTCGAACAGGGCGGACGAGCCGTTCCACATGATCAGGGGGTGCCAGATGAAGTACCAGCGGCCAATGTCGATGAACACGGCGGTGGCGACGAACGTATAGCCGAGCATGGCGGTGAGCAGGGCGGGACGGAGGATCACGTGATACTCCTCGCGGTGCATCACATGGCCGAGGGCGGCCGTGGTGAACCCGCCGGCGGCGAGGGCAACGCCCGCGGCAACGTCGACAGCGATCCATAATCCCCAGGGATACTGGTTGTTCAGGTTCGTCACCGACCCGATCCCGAAGAAGAACCGGCCGGCAAGGAACACCAATCCGTTCAGGGCGATGAGCGTGAGAATGATGACGCCCGGCGTGAAGAACTTCCCCTTCATGGGCGCAGGTTTCATGTGAGCATGCATGGGAACGATCTCCTAGAGGCCTTCTTCTTTCCGGGTTTTGGTCATCCACATGATCGCGCCGAGGAGGGCATACAGCGCGACCGGAGGCATGAAGTACGCGAAGATACCGTGCTGGATCGCCTCCGACACACCCGGGGCCGTGTTCTGTCCGAGCTTGGGAAATCCCAGGTCCTTGAAATCGCGGCCGGCCATATACATCCATGAAGTCCCACCAACCTCGTGCTCGCCGTAGATATGGTCCACGTAGCGGTCGCCGTATGTCCTGATGCGCTGCTTCGCGATACGGATGACCTCATCGCGCGGGCCGTACGTCAGCGCTTCCACCGGACAGATGTTCACGCAGGCGGGCAACTCGCCCTTCGTGGTCCGCTCGATGCAGAAGTCGCATTTGCGGATCTGCGGATCGAGCGCCTTGTGATATTCGAATGCCGGGATCTGGAACGGGCATGCGGCCATGCAGTAGCGGCAGCCGATGCATTTGTCCGTGTCCCAGACCACCGCACCGTTCTCCTCCTTGGAGAATGCGCCGACGATGCACGCCGACAGGCATGCGGGATGGTCGCAGTGCATGCACTGCACCTTCACGTCGTAGGGGAGGTCGGCGTTCTTCGGGTTCTCGTACTCGTTCACCACGCAGAGCGCGGTGTCATCCGGGCGGCGCATCTGTTCGAAGACCGACCGGTCTCCATAGGAACTCAGCGGTTCGGTCGGAAGGTCGTGCGCGGTCTTGCAGGCATGCTCGCAATTCCTGCAGCCAACGCAGACGGTCGTATCGACCAGCACGCCCATACGGTCTGGTGAGAGGATGTTCTTCGGCCCGGCGGCAGCCGTTGCAGTTCCCATACCCACGGCCGCTGTGCCGACAGCGGCGGCTGTTTTGAGGAACGATCGGCGGTCTTGTGCTTTCATGGGGTTTCCTTGGAGGGATTTGTATCTCATCTCTGCCTGTGTCTCAATAAATGCGCCACTCTCTGGTGTTGAATTTTCTTGCATAAAAGGCACCGGAGAAGCTCCAATTCCTCGAATTTTTCCTAAATTAGGGAAAACCTCAGTTTCGATTCCCACAAGTGGGAATCCTCATGGCTGTTCGGGGCTAATTTAGCGGATTCTGGTGGCATGATTTGTGAAATTCTGCTGATAACCCCAATCCGGCCCATGATCCTCGGTGCACGTCATATCTCCCGAACCCTGGCCTTCCGACTCTTCCTTCTCATAGGAGGGATCCAGATGATCGTCATGGTGGCCCTCGCTCTTGCCACCATATCGATCCATAGCTCGCATTTACGTGAGAATGTGCTGGTGAGCGCCGTGCGCATCAGCGATCTGATGGTCCGCTCGACCACGCACAGCATGCTGAAGAACGACAAGGGCGAGATGCAGGAGATCCTCCGTGCGATCGGAGATGAGCCCGGCATCCATGGCCTGCGGATCATGAACAAGGAAGGGCGCGTGGTCTTCGCGGCCGATACCACCGAGTTGCATTCGACCGTGCCCATGGGCGACAAGGTGTGCCGGACCTGTCACGAGGGCACGACCGTCCGTCCTGGCCCGTATGATCACCGGGACGACTACGATATCGTGACGCGGGCAGACGGCGAGCGCATCCTGACGCTGGTCACCCCGATCATGAATGACGCATCGTGCTGGACCGCGGCGTGCCATGCCCATGCAGAGGGGACGCGCGTGCTCGGCATCCTGGACGTCCGCATGTCGATGAGTGACATGGATGCGAGTCTGGCCGAAAGCCGCAATCAGTTCATCGCGCTCTCTGTTGCCGCCGTGCTCGCCATCGCGTTCGTCTCGGGCGGGTTCCTGTGGTGGTTCGTCCGCCGGCCGGTACGCACCCTCATCGACGGCATGGAGACCGTGACCGCCGGGAATCTCGACAAGCGGCTGCCGATCCATAGCGCTGACGAACTCGGCCAGCTCGCGGGTGCGTTCAACGCCATGACGGAGGAGCTTGCCCGTGCCCGTCAGGAGATCACGGAATGGTCCGGGACGCTGGAGGCAAAGATCCGTGAAAAGACCGCGGACCTCGAGCGGATCCATCGCAGCATGCTCAGCGTCGAGAAGATGGCGTCGCTCGGGAACCTCGCCGCCAGCGTGGCGCATGAGATCAACAATCCGCTGGAAGGCATTCTGACATTCGCGAAGCTCTCCATCAAGCGGCTGCAGCGGCTCGATCTGCCGCGGGAGCAGGTGGAGGGACTGATCGGTGACCTGCAGCTCGTCGCCGACGAGGCCCAGCGCTGCGGTTCGATCGTCAAGAACATGCTCGTGTTCGCCCGGCCCCAGCGCGCAACGCTGGAGCCCGTTGCCCTTGGCACGATCCTCGAGCGGTGCCGGATGCTTGTGCAACACTATGCCGAGATGCACAACGTCGAGATCGCTGTCGCCACCTCGAAGGATGATGCGCTGGTGTGCGATCCCGGACAGATCCAGCAGGTGCTCATGGTGCTGATGATCAACGGCATCGAAGCGATCGCGCTCGCTTCGCCCCGGCCGGCCAGCGCACTCATCAGCGTTGAGGCCCGGCCCGACCCTGATGGCGATATGATGCGCATCCGGGTGGCGGATACCGGCATCGGCATGACCGACGACGTCCGTGCCAGGATCTTTGAACCGTTCTTTACCACGAAAGCCGACGGACGTGGTGTCGGCCTCGGCCTCGCGATCGCGTACGGCATCATCGGACGCCATCACGGGACCATCGAGGTGGATACCGCACCCGGGACCGGCAGCACGTTCACCGTGCTGCTCCCGCGGCGGCAGTCCGCCACTATCCCTACTGACCTCTCTGCGGTTTCCTAAAGGGCTTGCCTCATGAAAAAGAGTGATCTCGGCATTCTCGTCGTCGATGATGAATTGATCGTCAGGGAATCCCTCACGAAGTGGTTCCGTGAGGATGGCTTCCGCGTGGGCGCAGCGCCGGACGGTGCCAGCGCATTGAAGATCCTGCAGAGTGAGCACTGGAATCTGGTCCTCGTGGACATCCGTATGCCGGGTATGGACGGTCTGGAGCTTCTCCAGCGCATCAAGAAGATCGACCGGCAAGTCGTGGTGATCGTCGTGACCGCGTTTGCGACGGTCGAGACCGCCGTCCGGGCGCTGAAAGAAGGAGCGTATGATTACATCACCAAACCCATCGATCCCGATTATCTGAACCATATCGTGGTGAATGCCCTCGAGCAACAGCTGCTGAACCTGGAGAACCAGCGCCTCCGCGATACCGTGAGCGAACTCACCTCCGGCGTCGAACTGATCGGCGAGTCTCCGGAGATGCACAGGGTGATGGAGCTGGTGCAGACCGTGGGCCAGACCAGCACGATCGTCCTCGTCAAGGGCGAGGTCGGGACCGGGAAAGAACTCGTCGCACGGGCGATCCATCAGGCCGGGAGTCGCCGGTACATGCCGTTCGTCACCGTGAATTGCGGTGCGGTGGCCGACGCGATGCTCGCCGATGAACTCTTCGGCCATGAGAAGGATGCGTTCCCCGGCGCCTTGCAGATGCGGAAGGGGAAGATGGAGATGGCGGAAGGTGGCACGCTGTTCCTCGATGAGATCGGAAATCTTGATCTCAAGTTGCAGGGCGAATTGCTCTCGGCGCTGGAAGCGGAACAGATCACGCGGCTCGGCGGTGCGGACCCGGTGCGCACGGGATACCGGCTCATCTGTGCGTCGGGCATGGACCTCGAGCAGGCCGTCAAGGACGGGAAGTTCCGGCAGGATCTCTTCTACCGGCTGACCGTCTTCGAGATCGCGCTGCCGCCGTTGCGGGCGCGCCGGGGCGACGTTGCCAAGCTTGCGCACTTCTTCCTCGTGAAGTATGCCCGCGCGATGAACCGGAAGATGCACGGGTTCTCACCGGATGCCATGCTCGCGTTGAAGGCGTATGATTGGCCCGGCAATGTGCGGGAGCTGGAGAATGTGATCGAACGCGCGATGGTGATTTCGCCGGGGAACATGATCAACCGCGACCATCTGATCCTGCATACCGATCTGCCCTCCCCGAGCGAAGGGAAGCGCATGGAGGACGTGGAAAAACGGCATATCGACCAGATCCTGCGCGAAACCGGCTGGAACGTGAGTCGGAGTGCAACCATCCTGGACATCGACCGCGTTACGCTCTATCATAAGATCGAGAAGTACAACCTCAAGCGGGAGGCCTGACCCCGCTCCCGGACTCCCGGAGGGCGGACGCGGCGGCTTCGTTGACTTTCTGAGCCCCTTTGCGTATTTTGTAAAACTTTCACGCGCTTTCCGTTCTTTGCGAGGAGTCCATGCCACACACCCAGTACGACATCGTGATCGTGGGCGGGGGGCCCGGCGGCTACACCGCTGCGATCCGCGCATCCCAGCTCGGGATGAAGGCGGCCCTTGTGGAGCGGGACCGCCTCGGGGGCGTGTGCCTCAACTGGGGCTGTATTCCCACAAAAGCCCTGCTCCGCAACGCAGAGATCTATGCCACGCTTCTCCACGCCGATGAGTGGGGGATCACGGCAAAGGACATCTCGTTCGATTTCCCCCGTATCATCAAGCGCAGCCGCGGCGTCGCCGAACGCATCTCCAAGGGCGTGGAATACCTGATGAAGAAGAACGCCATCACGGTACACACCGGGACGGCGCGCCTCACTGCTGCCGATACCCTCGAGATCCGGGCCGAAGGGAAAGCAACGGCCACGATCACCGCACCGCACATCGTCCTCGCTACCGGCGCACGACCGCGTTCGATCCCGAATGTGACCATCGACAGGAAGCGGATCATCACCAGCAGCGAAGCGATGACCCTGCCCGCCCGGCCCGAATCGATGATCATCATCGGGGCCGGGGCCATCGGGATCGAGTTCGCTACGTTCTACAATGCGCTCGGCACGAAGGTGACGGTCGTGGAGATGATGCCGTCGATCCTGCCGATCGAGGATGCGGAACTGACAAAACTTCTCGCGACCAGCCTGACACGCCGGGGTGTGGAACTTCTTACGGGCGCGCGTGTTGAAGGAGCACAGGCGGGGAATACCGGCGTGAGCGTCTCGGTGCAGCAGGGGGGTGAATCGCGCACACTCACGGCGGACGTTGCTCTGGTGGCCATCGGCGTACAGGGGAATGTCGAGCATCTCGGACTGGAAGCCCTGGGCGTCCGCGTGGAGCGCGGCCACATCGCAGTGGACACACGGTACCGGACGACCACGCCGGGCATCTATGCGATCGGCGACGTCATCGGTCCGCCATGGCTTGCGCATGTGGCCAGCGCCGAAGGGATATGCTGCGTTGAAGCGATCGCAGGGAAAGAGCCCCACCCGGTGGACTACACATGTGTGCCGGGGTGCACGTATTGCTCGCCCCAACTCGCGAGCGTCGGGCTGACCGAAGAATCCGCGAAAGCGGAGGGCTATGAAGTGAAGGTCGGCCGTTTCCCGTACCGGCCGTTGGGCAAGGCGATGGCGATCGGGGAGACCGAAGGAATGGTGAAACTGATCTTCGATGCGAAGTACGGTGAGATCCTGGGCGCGCATATCCTCGGGACCGATGCCACCGAGCTCATCGCGGAACTCGTCCTCGCGAAACGAATGGAACTCACCGGGCCCGACCTGTTCCATACGATGCATGCGCACCCCACATTGAGTGAAGCGGTCATGGAAGCGGCAGCAGCTGCCTATGGCGAAGCCATCAGTATCTGACCTGGATGTGCTACGTGCCGGCCGCACACGGTATCGCGCGTGCTGGCAGATGCAACAGGACCATTTTGCCCGACGGCTTGCGGGGCAGGCACCGGATACCCTGATCCTTACCGAGCACGAGCACGTGTATACGCTCGGCAGGAACGCGCATATGGACCATCTGCTGGCGGGTGCCGTGGACCTCGAAGCGCGTGGCGTGGATGTGGTTGAGGTGGACCGCGGCGGCGACATCACGTATCACGGTCCGGGTCAGCTCGTGGCATATCCGATCCTGGACCTCGAACACCACGGCAGGGATGTCGCGCAGTACCTGCGCTCGCTCGAAGAGGTCGTGCTACGGCTCCTGGCCCGGCTGGATGTTGCCGGCGGCAGGCTGCCCGGCTATACCGGGGTCTGGGTCGCCGGTGAGAAGGTCTGTGCGATCGGGATCAAGGCGAGCCGATGGGTCACGATGCACGGTCTGGCGCTGAACGTGGCGACGGACCTTTCATATTTCGGGGGGATCATTCCCTGCGGCATCTTCGAGCGCGGGGTGACATCGCTCCGCGAGATCACGGGCGAGACGTTCCCGCTCCCCATGATCGAGGATCTCTTCATCGAAGAATTCTGCACGGTCTTCGGCGCCGTCACGCCGCAGGTTCGCGAATCAATGGAAGGACGATAGGGTGACGCATTCTCCGGAACAGCTGCGCCGAGCCTACACCAATGCGGTGGCCGCGCGCATGATGGATGCGAAGATCCTCATCCTGCTCAAGCAGGGAAAGATCTTCTTCCATATCGGCGGATCGGGACATGAGGGCATCCAGGTCGGCATGGCGCTCGCGATGCAGCCCGGCAAGGACTGGGCGTATCCGTACTATCGCGATATGGGGTTCGCGCTGCACTACGGTACGACGGTAGAGGAAGTGATGCGCGATGCGATGCACCGTGCCGCGGGCATCAGCAGCGGTGGGTTTGCGATGCCGTTCCACTACGGCGACCGCGACCTGCGCATGGTCGCACAGTCGAGCCCGACCGGCACGCAATACCTCCAGGCCGTCGGCACCGCGATGGGGGCGGTCCGTGAAGGGACCGACGAGGTCGTGTACGTGTCGTCCGGCGAGGGGGCGACCAGCGAGGGGGAATTCCACGAAGCACTCAACTGGGCATCGCGTGAGCGACTGCCGGTGATCTTCCTGATCCAGAACAATGGCTATGCGATCTCCGTCCCGGTCGAGGATCAGGTGGCGGGCGGATCGGTGTTCAAGATGACCGCGGGCTACGAGGGATTGCAGCGTTTCGAGGTGGACGGAAGCGATTTTCCGGAGATCCTCCGCGTCACATCGGAGGCGGTCGCCCTTGCCCGGAGCCGGAAGGGTCCGGTGCTCATCGAAGCCCGCACGGTGCGCCTTCTCCCCCATTCATCGTCGGACGACCAGCGGAAGTACCGCCCTGCTGATGATCTTGCCGAGGATGCGGCGCGTGACCCGATCCCGCTCATGGAGAACTACCTGATCGAGCAGGGGGTCCTGACCGCCGCCGACGCCGCGGCGATCCGTACGGCAATGCAGGAGCGGATCGACCGGGCTGCGGTGGAGACGGAACTGCTCCCCTTGCCCGATGCTGCCGATGTCGAACGCTATGTGTATGCCCCCCCGCCGGCGGAGCAGCCGGTGGAGCCGGTGCCTGCACCCGAGGGTGGTGCGCGCATCGTGCTGGTGGATGCGATCAATCACGCGCTCGCCGAAGAACTCGAGCGGAACCCGTCGATGCTCGTGTATGGCGAGGATGTCGGTGGGGGAAAGGGCGGCGTGTTCACGGCGACGCGCGGGCTCGCGGCGAAGTTCGGTGATGCGCGCGTGTTCAATTCGCAGTTGGCCGAGGCATCGATCATCGGTACCGCCCTCGGACTGAGCGTGCGGGGGACGTTCAAACCGGTGGTCGAGATCCAGTTCGGCGACTATATCTGGCCGGCGTTCATGCAGATCCGGAACGAAGTGGCGATGCTGCGCTACCGGTCGAACAACCATTGGAGCTGTCCGATGGTGATCCGGGTCGCAGTGGGCGGGTACATACACGGCGGACTGTACCATAGCCAATCCATTGAAGGGTTCTTTACACACATCCCCGGACTGCGGGTGGTCTTCCCCTCATGCGCCGCGGATGCGAAGGGATTGCTGAAGACCGCATGCCGGTGCGATGACCCGGTCCTCTTCCTTGAACACAAGGGGCTGTACCGTCAGAGTTTCGCGGCGTCGCCCGAGCCCGCGGCGGATCATCTTGTTCCGTTCGGCGTCGCCTCCATCAAGCGGCCCGGTGAAGACCTCACGGTGATCACGTGGGGGATGCTCGTGCAACGCTCCCTCGAGGCAGCACGCAAGATCGAAGAACGGCTCGGGGCATCGGTGGAGGTCATCGACCTGCGCACGCTGAACCCGCTGGACCGCGACACCATCCTGACGTCCGTGCGCAAGACCGGAAAGGTGATCGTGGCACATGAAGACACCCTGACGGGCGGATTCGGTGCAGAGATCGCGGCGATCATTGCCCAGGAGGCCTTCGACCGGCTCGACGCGCCGGTGGTCCGCGTCGCGGCAAAGGATGCCCCGGTGCCGTACGCGCCGTCCCTCGAGAACGCGATGCTGCCACAGGAAACCGATCTGTTGAGGGCCATGGAGCGGCTGTTGAGGTTCTAGGATACTGAGCGCGGCGGAATGGTCTGCCGCGCAGCGAATGAGAATGATGACGTCCCACGGTTTGTCTCACGAGCAATTGCTCGATCTCTATTATTATCTCCGCCTCGCACGGTCGTGCGATGATGCCATTCTCCGGCTGTACAGGCAGGGGAAAATGGTCGGGGGGGCGTATGCCGGTACCGGCAACGAGGCCACGGCGGTGGGGAGTGCCTATGCACTGCAACCCCAGGATTATCTTTTCCCGATGCACCGCGACCTGGGCGCGCATCTCGTCCGCGGACAGACGCTGGCAATGATCTTCCTGCAACAGCTCGGGCGGGCAGGAAGCCTGACGGGGGGCAGGGATGGCACCGGTCATTATGCGGATCCCGCACGGCGCATCTACGGGAATGTGAGCCATCTTGCGGCCATGATCCCCGTTGCCGCGGGGGTCGCACTCGCATCCCGCATGAAACGCGAGCATGCCGTCGTCCTGAACTATATCGGCGATGGCGGATGCAATGTCGGCGATTTCCATGAAGGCCTGAACATGGCGGCCGTCATGCGCCTGCCGTTCGTGCTGATCGTGGAGAACAACCAGTTCGCATACTCCACGCCGGTGGCGAAGCAGCACGCGGCGGAGAGGATCTCGGACCGCGCGGCAGGATACGGGATCCCGGGTGTCACGATCGATGGGACCGATATCCTGGCCGTCTATGAGGCCACCCGCTCGGCGGTGGAGCGTGCGCGACGTGGTGAGGGGCCGACCCTCATCGAGTCCGTGACGATGCGCATGCAGGGCCACTCCGCATCGGACGATGCTTCGTATGTGCCGGCCGCGCTCCTGGAGGAGTGGAAGGCGAAGGACCCGATCCTGCGCTTCGAGCAGACCCTGGGTGCCGCGGGCATCCTGTCCGCCAGCATACAGGCCGGGATCGCATCGCGCATCGAAGACGGGATCGCCCATGCCGTGCAGGTGGCGCTGGAGGATGCTTCGCCGGATGCGGGGCAGGTGCGGGAAGGAGTGTTCGCTCCCTGATGGCGACCATGACGTACATCGACGCGCTCGCACGGGGCATGTGGGAAGAAATGGAACGCGATCCGTCCGTGTTCCTGATCGGTGAGGACATTGGTGCGTATGGCGGCGCATTCAAGGCGACGAAGGGGTTTCAGGCGCATTTCGGCGAAGAGAGAGTGATCGACGCTCCTCTTTCCGAAGCCGCGATCGTCGGCGCTTCCGTCGGGGCTGCGCTGCTGGGGATGCGGCCGGTGGCGGAGATGCAGTTCGCGGATTTCGTCACGTGCGGATTCAATCAGATGGTGGTGAATGCGGCGAAGACGCACTACCGCTGGCACCTGCCGGTGCCCATGGTGTTGCGGCTGCCAACAGGCGGCTACATACACGGCGGACCGTATCACTCCACGAGTCCGGAATCGTGGTTCTTCCATGTGCCCGGCGTGAAGATCGTGGCGCCCTCCACCCCCTACGATGCGAAGGGGCTGATGAAAGCGGCGATCCGGGACAACAACCCGGTGATCGTGCTCGAGTTCAAGTATCTGTACCGGCGGTTGAAGGGTGAGGTGCCCGAGACCGACTACATCGTGCCGATCGGCACGGCGGAACTCCGGCGGCAGGGCGGCGATCTGACGGTGGTCACGTATGGCACCACGACAGGGTTCGCCCTCGATGCCGCCCGCCAGCTGGCGGCCGATGACGGCATGGAGGCGGCGGTCCTGGACCTGCGGTCGCTGATGCCCTGGGACAAGGACCGTGTGCTGGAGGCCGTGCGGCAGACGGGGAAGGTGCTCGTGGTGCATGAGGATGCGGTAACCGGCGGTGTGGGGGCGGAGATCGCCGCGACGATCGCCGATGAATCGTTCCATGATCTGGATGCCCCGGTGCGCCGCGTGGGGGCTGCCGATGTGCCGGTGCCGTTCGCCCCGACCCTCGAAGAGGCCGTTCTGCCGGATACCGCAAAGATCCTGGCGGCCATGAAAGAGCTTGCACGTTATTAACTCATACAGGATGATCCGATGGCACGTATCGAAGTGGTGATGCCGCAGATGGGCGAGAGCATCGCGGAGGGGACGATCGTCAAGTGGCACAAGAAGATCGGCGACCAGGTGAAGAAGGACGAAACGCTGCTCGAGATCAGCACCGACAAGGTCGACTCCGAGATCCCCTCACCCGCCGCCGGCATGCTCGCTGAGATCGTGGTGGCAGAGCAGACGACGGTGGTTGTTGGCACCGTCGTCGCCTACCTGGAGACGGATGCGAGCGTCGCGGTGGATGTGAAACCCGCGGCCGCAAGCGCGCCGAAGCCGGCGGCCGCGTCACCGGCAGCAGCTCCTGCGCCCCGGCCGGCGCAGCAGGCTGCACCCGCGGCTCCACCCGCGAAGGGGCGGTTCTACTCACCGCTGGTGCTTTCCATCGCCGGGAGCGAGGGGGTTGCGATGGAGGAACTGGAAGGCATCCCCGGTACCGGTGAGGGCGGACGGGTCACGAAGAAGGACATCCTGGCGTATGTGCAGGCACGCAAGAGCGGGACACCGCCCGTGGCGCTGGCTGCACGGACCCCCGTGGCCCCTGCCGCGGGCGGTTCCACGGCGTTCACGCCGGGCGCGGCCGACGAACGCATCGCCATGACCAATGTCCAGCAGAAGATGGCGGCCCATATGGTGGCGAGCGTGCAGACCTCGCCACACGTTGCCGCCGTGCATGAAGTGGATATGACCGCGGTCGTCCGGCACCGCACGGCGCATGCGGCATCCTTCGAGAGGGCGGAAGGATTCAAGCTCACGTACACACCGTACATCATCGACGCCGTTGTTCGCGCGATCAAGAAATATCCATTGATCAACTCGTCCGTGGACGCGACCACGATCGTCCGGAAGCACGCCATCAACATCGGCATGGCCGTTGCGTCGGAGAATGGTCTCATCGTTCCGGTGATCAAGCATGCGGAAGAGAAGAGCCTGCTCGGCATCGCGCGTGCGGTGCACGATCTGGCAACCCGCACGCGGACGAAGAAGCTGACCGCGGATGATATTACCGGCGGTACGTTCACGATCTCGAACTATGGCGTGTTCGGCACGATCATCGGCACACCGATCATCAACCAGCCGCAGATCGCGATCCTGGGGACCGGTGCCATCGTGAAGCGTCCGGTGATCATCGATGATGCGATCGCGATCCGTTCCATGGCGTATTTCACGATGTCGTTCGATCACCGCGTGGTGGATGGTCTGCTGGGAGGGATGTTCCTGGATGCGGTGGTGAAGAATCTGGAGGGGTGTGATGTGGAAGGGGAAATAAAGTAGAAGGGCCGTGCGAGCTGGCACAGGGGACAATAGCAGAGACGAATGCAGAGCGAAGAGGGAAGCATGAACAGCGGGGCATGGGGAGGTGGAGGCGGTGATGAGCATTGAATTGAAGGCGACGATGACGGGAGAGAAGGCGGCCGGCGGCGACGCTCCGACGCGGTTGGCGCGGCCGGAGTGGCTGAAGGTGCGGCTGGCGTCGGGGGACAACTATGCGCGCGTGAAGGGGTTGGTCACGGGACACAAGCTGCACACCGTGTGCGAAGAAGCGCGGTGCCCGAACATGGGTGAGTGCTGGAATGCGGGGACGGCGACGTTCATGATCCTGGGCGACGTGTGCACACGATCGTGCGGGTTCTGCAACGTGAAGACCGGGCGTCCGGAGTACCTGGACACAGATGAGCCGCGGCGGGTGGCGGAAGCGATACGGACCATGGCGGTGAAGCATGCGGTGATCACGTCGGTGAACCGCGACGAACTCGGGGATGGCGGAGCGGGGATCTTCGCGGAGACGATCCGGTTGGCGCGGGAGGCGCGTCCCGGGATCACCGTGGAGGTGTTGATCCCGGACTTCCGGGGTGACGAGCATGCCTTGCGGGTCCTTGTCGATGCGAGGCCCGACATCCTGAATCACAATACCGAGACCGTCCCGCGGCTGTACGCCACGGTGCGGCCGCAGGCGAAGTACACGCGGAGTCTCGAATTGTTGGAGCGCGGGAAGCAGTGGGGCATGGTCACCAAGAGCGGGCTGATGCTGGGGTTGGGGGAGACAACGGAAGAGATCGTTGAGGTGATGAGCGATCTGCGCGCAGTTTCCTGTGACATCCTCACGCTGGGGCAGTATCTTCAGCCGTCGCGCGAGCACCTGCCGGTGCATCGGTACGTGCATCCGGACGAGTTCAGAATGTTGAAGGAACGGGGCATTTCGATGGGTTTCCGGCATGTGGAGTCGGGGCCGCTGGTGCGGAGCTCATACCACGCTGCGATGCACATTTCCTGACCTGAATATTGACATTCATTGGGGTTTTGCGTACCTTTTTTAGCTCATTGAATATCTCTACGCTTTATCACACTGCAGGAGCATCATTCGTGGACAAGGCAACACGCTTTTTTACCGAGAAGGACACGGAGCGGAAGTGGCATCTGATCGATGCCGAGGGGAAGACCCTGGGTCGCGTGGCGACCGAGATCGCCCGTTTGCTTCGGGGCAAGCACAAGCCGGAATTCACGCCGAACGCGGATACGGGTGATTTTGTCATCGTCGTGAACGCATCGAAGGTGAAGGTCACCGGCCGGCGCACAGAGTTGAAGCAGTATTTCCACTACACGGGATATCCCGGTGGCGGGACCTGGGAGAAGTTCCAGGACGTGCTGGCGAAGCATCCGGAGCGCGTGATCGAACATGCGATCAAAGGCATGTTGCCGCACAACCGTCTTGGCCGCCAGATCTTCAAGAAGCTGAAGGTGTACTCGGGCGCAGCGCATCCGCACTCTGCCCAGCAGCCGCAGCCCCATCCGGTGTCATGATCAATCTGACAGGAGTCTGATCGCAGTATGCACACACACACGACCACAGCAGTCGGCCGCCGCAAAACATCCGTTGCACGCGTCATCCTGGCGCCGGGCACCGGCAAGATCACCGTCAACCGCCGTGCGCTTGAGACGTTCTTCCCGCTGGAGACTCTGCGGGCACACGTCCTGAAGCCCCTTGAGGTTGCACAGGCCTCCGGCAAGTACGACATCCGCGTCAACGTTGAAGGTGGCGGCAGCACGGGACAGGCCGGAGCGATCATGCTCGGCATCGCGCGTGCGCTCGTCTCGCTGAGCGAAGACAACAAGTCGCCGTTGCGTCAGGCCGGACTGTTGACGCGCGACCCGCGTATGGTCGAGCGTAAGAAGTACGGACAGAAAAAAGCCCGCAAGAGATTCCAGTTCTCGAAGCGCTAAGCGCCCGGGAAATGGTGTAGTACAAAAAAAGCATACTCTTGGATCCTGCCGGTGGTGTCCCGCGCTCAGCGCGGGACTCCGGCGGGAAATGAAGAGAGTAGAAGACCCTATAACCAAGGAGTACACCCATGTCTCGCGTCGAAGTCGCCGAGCTCCTGGCAGCCGGCTGCCATTTTGGTCACCTTACCCGCCGCTGGAACCCCAAGATGCGCCCCTACATCTTCATGGAGCGCAACGGTATCCACATCATCGATCTCATGAAGTCCCGTCAGCTCCTCGACGACGCGTCCAACGCGCTCTCGAACATCGTTGCTGACGGGAAACGCATCCTGTTCGTCGGCACCAAGAAGCAGGCCAAGGACATCATCAAGCAGGAAGCCGTGCGCACCGGCGAGTTCTATGTCAGCGAACGCTGGCTCGGCGGCTGCCTCACGAACTTCACCACCATCCGCAAGAGCGTCAAGCGCCTCACCAACATCGAGAAGATGGAGAGCGACGGGACGTTCGACAAGATCACGAAGAAGGAAGCGCTCTTCCTCACGCGCGAGAAGGAGAAGCTGAACGATATCCTCTCCGGCGTGGTGGAAATGACCCGCCTGCCCGGCGCCCTCTTCGTCGTCGACGTCAAGAAGGAAGCCATCGCGGTGAAGGAAGCCCGCCGCCTCGGCATCCCGGTGTTCGCGATCGTCGACACCAACTGCGACCCCGATGGTATCGACTATGTGATCCCGGCCAACGACGACGCGATCAAGTCGGTGCAGGTGATCTGCAAAGTGGTCGGCGATGCGATCGCCGAAGGCAAACAGCGCGCGGCCCAGCACCATGCGGAAGCCATGGCCGAGCATGACAACAGAGGCAAGGACAAGGATGCGGACGAGAAATCGTCCCGCTAACGATCAGACGAAAGAACGTATCTCATGGATATCACCAGTGACGTGATCAAGAAGCTGCGCGACAAGACCGGCGCAGGCATGATGGATTGTAAGCGTGCCCTCGAAGCATCGAACGGGGACATGGAAGCGGCGATCGACTTCCTTCGCAAGAAGGGTGCGGCCACCGGTGCCAAGCGCGCCGAACGCGCCGCCAAGGAAGGCGTCATCGCGACCCGCGTGTCCGCCGATGGTACGGTGGGTGTCGCCGTGGAAGTGAACTGCGAGACCGATTTCGTCGGCCGCAGCGACGACTTCACCGGGTTCGCGACGAACGTGGTCGAGACGATCCTCCGCGACCGTCCGGCCAGCGTCGAGGCCCTTGCGGGCCTGAAGGCCCCGGCCGGGAAGACCGTCGCCGAATTGCTCAATGACCTGCTCGCCAAGGTCGGCGAGAAGATCGAGGTGCGCCGGTTCCAGATCCTCGCCTCCGCCGACGGCAGTGTGAGTTCCTACACGCACCTCGGCAGCAAGATCGGTGTGCTCGTGGAGTTCGGCGGGATGGATGCCTCCGGTGCCCAGACCGGCCGCGACGTGGCCATGCAGGTCGCCGCGATGAACCCGATGTGCGTGAGCCGTGATGAAGTGAGCAAGGATGCCATCGAGCGCGAGCTGGACATCTACCGCACGCAGGCGAAGAACGAAGGGAAGAAGGACCAGATCGTCGAGCGCATCGCCTCCGGCCGTCTCGAGAAGTACTACCAGGAAGTGTGTCTCCTGGACCAGACCTTCATCAAGGACCCGGGAAAGACGATCAAGGATGTGCTGGCCGATCTCTCGAAGTCGTCGGGCAAGACCGTGACCGTCCGCCGCTTCGTCCGCTTCCACCTCGGTGAAGAGGTGAAGTAAGACCATGGCCAAACCGGCATACGCGAGGGTCCTGCTCAAGCTGAGCGGCGAAGCCCTGATGGGGCAGCAGCAGTTCGGCATCGATCCGGCAATGCTCCGGCAGTACGCGGAGGAGATCCGGACCGTGAAGGAACTCGGTGTGCAGGTCGGCATCGTGATCGGCGGCGGGAACATCTTCCGCGGCGTGTCGAATTCCACCAGCGGGATCCACAAGGCCACCGGCGATCACATGGGCATGCTGGCGACCATGATCAACGCGATGGCGCTGCAGGCGACGCTGGAGAACATCGGACTGACGACACGCCTGATGTCGGCGGTCCGCATGGACTCCATGGCCGAGCCGTTCATCCGCCGGCGGGCCGTGCGGCACCTGGAGAAGGGCCGGATCGTGATCTTCGGGGCGGGCACGGGCAGTCCGTACTTCACCACCGACACGGCAGCGGTCCTCCGGGGCGTGGAGATCGAGGCCGATGTGGTGATCAAGGGGACCCGCGTGGATGGCGTCTATGATTCCGATCCCGAGCGCAACCCGGATGCGTTCCGGTTCGAGCAGATCACCTTCCTCGATGTTCTGAAGAAGGACCTGAAGGTGATGGATATGACCGCCATCACCCTCTGCCGTGAGAATCATCTCCCCATTCTGGTGTTCAATATGAACACGCCGGGGAACTTCAAGCGTCTCATCCTCGGCGAACACGTCGGCACACGCGTCACAGAGACCATCCAGGCCGGCGCATAGCTCACGAACGAGGACTCCTATGATCAAGACGATTCTGAAAGATGCGGAAGACCGGATGCACAAGGCGAGCGAGGTGGTGCGGCAGGAACTCGCCAAGATCCGGACCGGCAAAGCGACCACGGCGTTGCTGGACGGCGTGAAAGTGGAGTACTATGGATCCGCGATGGCGCTGTCGCACGTCGCGAACGTGGGTGTTTCGGATATCCACTCCCTGACGGTGCAACCGTTCGACAAGGGCGCGCTGGACCCGATCATGAAGGGTATCCAGGCCGCGAACCTTGGCCTGAACCCGATCAAGGACGCCGATGTCATCCGCGTGCCGATCCCACCCCTGAACGAAGAGCGGCGGCGCGAACTCGTGAAGCTGACCAAGAAGTTCGGCGAAGAGGGGAAGATCGCCATCCGGAACATCCGCCGCGACGTGATCGAGCATCTGAAGAAGTCGGAGAAGGCGGAGCATTTCTCCGAGGACGAGCGGAAGCGGGGTGAAGCGGAAGTGCAGAAGATGACGGACAAGGGTATCAAGGACATCGATGCGCTGCTTACCCAGAAGGAGAAGGAGATCATGGAGGTCTGACCCTCCCGTGATCCTGATGGTACAACAGCCGGTCCCGCGCGCGGGGCTGGCTGTTCTGTTTTCAGGCCCGGGTGCCGCAACCTCTCCGCCGGCAGTGCGTACATTCTATCAGGAAGCCCACTTTCTCGAAGGAGATCGCGATGACGACTGGACAGGAGTACCGCAGGCTCACCAAGAGCCGTACCGACCGGATGATCGACGGCGTGTGCGGAGGCGTGGCCGCCTACTTTGGCATCGATCCAACCCTCGTGCGCGTCGCCTGGGTGCTCATCACGCTCCTGGGTGGCTCCGGTATCATCCTCTATATCGCGGCGATGATCCTCATGCCGAAGGCTCCTGTGGTGGAGGCGGCGGCAACGCCGGACCCTCCGGTACCCGGGAGCGCCCGCAGTAATACGCGCTTCTGGGGGATCATCCTGATCGTGATCGGCGGGTTCTGGATGATGGGCAATCTGGACCTCCATTTCTGGCACAACTGGTGGTGGCTGTCGTTCGGCACTGTGGTGCCGGTGATGCTGATCCTCGCCGGCGTTGCGTTCCTGTTCGGCGGAAGGGACTATGTGAGCGCCGCGCCGGCTTCTGCCGCCCCGGTGGCCGATGCCGTACCCGGGACAACGCCTGCGCCGGATGGTACTCCCGTGTCCGATGCGCCGCCGGCGTCCGCGACGGCGCAGGCCCGCCTGACACGGTCGCGCACGGAAAAGAAGATCGCCGGCGTATGTGGCGGACTGGCGCTCTGGCTGCGCATCGACCCGGTGTTCATCCGTCTGGCATTCGTGATGGCAGGGGTCGCATCGTTCGGCTTCATGCTCCTGATCTATCTCCTGCTCGCGATCGCACTACCCGTTGAAGCAGAAGCGCCGGTGTCACCGGCGGTCACCGTTTCATAAGGATACCATTCATGACCCGTATCGACTTCCGGCGTCCGCCGGTGATCTGGGGGAGCGTGCTGATCGTGATCGGCGCGCTCCTGTTGCTGCATCGCCTCGATGTCCTGCCGTTCGGCTGGTGGGAAGCCGTCTGGGGGGCGATCGCCATCGCGTCGCTGCTGGTGATCATCCGCCGGGTGAAGGAGAAGAAGGATGGGACGTTCTGGTGGGTGATGCTCTTCGGCTTCGCACTCTATAAGTTCGCGCGCACGACCGGGTGGGTGGACGTGCCCGTATGGTACGGCTTCCCGTTGATGCTCATCCTCGCGGGCCTTGCGTTCGTCGTGATGGTGGTCGCCCGTCCGAAAGCGTGGCACATGGCCGTGCCGGCCCTGTGCCTCATCGGCGCGGGGACGGCGATGCTCCTCGCGGAGATGGGGACGGTCGAGTATGATGTGGTCCGCAGCGCGATCAGCGACTACTGGCCGCTCGCCATCATCGCGTACGGTGGGGCACTCCTGGCATCGCGGTCCTGACCGTCCGGCCCCGTCTCACCCACGGGGCCGACACGTGATGCCCTTACTTCGCTTCGAGCCAGTTCGGCCCGATCCCCGCATCAACTTTCACCGGTACGGCAAGAGGCATCGCCTTCGCCATGACGTCCGGGACCATCGTCTTCATCACCGCCGTTTCCCGTGCGGGCACTTCACAGATCAGTTCGTCATGCACCTGGAGGAGGAGCCGGGTCGCATGGCCCCCTGCCACGAGCGCGGCGTGCAGGTTGACCATCGCGATCTTGATCATGTCCGCCGCGGTCCCCTGGATGGGCATGTTGATCGCCTGCCGTTCCGCGTTCCCTCGGATGTTCTGATTCTTGCTCGTGATCTCCGGAAGATAGCGCCTGCGGCCATGGAGGGTCTGCACGAACCCGCGCGTCCGCGCCTGCTCGAGCGTGTCCTGGATGTACTGCTTCACCCCGGGAAAGCGGTCGAAGTACCGGGCGATGATCTCCTTTGCTTCGGTCTGCGTGATGCCGATACGGTTCGCAAGTCCGAACGGCCCGATGCCGTACATGATCCCGAAGTTCACCTCCTTGGCCTTGCGCCGCATGTCGCGTGACACATCCTTCGCTGCCACACCGAAGACCCGCGCCGCGGTGGTCGCATGAATGTCCTCGTCGTTGATGAATGCCTCGCGCAGCCCGGGGTCGCCGGAGATGTGGGCCATCACGCGCAGTTCGATCTGCGAATAATCCGCGGCAAGGATGCTCCACCCGTCCTCGCGGGGGATGAAAGCGCGCCGGATCTCGCGCCCGAGGTCGGTGCGCACCGGGATGTTCTGCAGATTCGGGTCGCTCGAGGAAAGCCGGCCCGTTGCTGCCACGGCCTGGTTGAAAGAGGTGTGGAGGCGCCCGGTCCGGGGATGCAGCAGGGCAGGGAGTGCATCCACATACGTCGACTTGAGTTTGGTGAGCTGCCGGTATTCGAGCAGCGCATCGATGATCGGATGCTGTCCCTGCAAACCCTCCAGCACGCTCACATCGGTCGAGTAGCCGGTCTTGGTCTTCTTCACGGCCGGGAGCTTGAGCTGCTGGAACAACACCTCACCCAGCTGCTGGGTGGAGTTGATATTGAACGGCGCTCCCGCGTGTCCGTGGATCGTGGCAACGAGCGCAGTGACCTGCTTCTCGATATCGCGGCTCATTGCGGCGAGGTGGTCCACGTTGAGCCGGACCCCCTCGAATTCCATCGAGGCGAGGACGGCGATCAGCGGGAACTCGATCGTCGTGGCAAGGGTGAGGAGTTCCTCCTGCTTCAGGCGGGGCTCCTGTGCGTCTCGTAAACGGCGCGTGAAATCCGCATCCTCCGCCGCATAGTCCGCGAGCTGTGCAACGGGCACCTCGGTGATGGCGATGCGGTTCTTTCCGGTTCCGGTCAGGTCATCGAATGAGACCATCCGGTACCGGAAGGTCTCCAGCGCGAGACTGTCGAGCGAATGCTGGCCATCCGCCCGGAGGAGATACCCGGCGACCATGGTATCGAATGAAGGCGGATGCATCGTGATCCCATGGTTCCGCATCACCAGCATGTCGTATTTGGCGTTCTGTCCAACGATCTGCTTGTTCGGGTCTTCGAGGATCGGGCGGAGTGCCGTGATGACCTGGTCCAGGGGGAGTCCCGGACCGGGCGATGCCGGGGTTCCGGACGGCTGCGTTGTTCCGAACAGGTCCGTCGCGGACCGAGAGGGGGTTGTCTGGAGCACGGGGATGTACCACGCTTCCCGCGGTTCGATGCAGAATGAGCATCCGACCAGCGCTGCCTGCATCGCGTCCGTTGAGGTGGTCTCAGTGTCGAAGGCGAACGAGGACGCTTTCTTCAATCGGGCACAGAGGTCCTTGAGCGCCGCCGTTGATGTGACGCAATGGTAGGTATGCTGATCCTCACTGATCGTGGTGACGGGAGAGAGGTCCTCCGCGGGGGCAGGCGCCGTGGCGGTTCCTGCGGGGGCCGGCGCGGGTGCGTCCGTCACCGCCTGTGTAACCGTGCCGCCGATCCGGCCAAGGAGTGCCTTGAACTCAAGCCGCGTGAAGATCGAACGCAGGCGGTCGATGTCGGGTTGCTGCGCGCGGAGGTCGTGCACGCCGAGTGCGATAGGCACGGCGGTGTCGATGGTCACAAGACGCTTCGACAGGAAGGCGGTCTCCCTGTGGGCGATGAGCTTCTCACGGACGCCCTTCTGGGGGACCTCCTGAACATGATCGTAGAGGTTCTCGAGCGATCCCCACTGCTGGATGAGCGGGATCGCCGTCTTCTCCCCGACGCCCTTCACACCGGGCACGTTGTCCGATGCATCACCGGTCAACGCGAGCACATCGATGACCTGCTCCGGGGTCACGCCGAATTTCTCCCGCACACCCTCTGCCTGCACGATCTCCAGCTCCGTTGCCACCTTGGAAGGACGGAGCATCGTGATCGTCGGCGACACCAGTTGCATCATGTCCTTGTCGGCGGTGACGATGTACGTTTGAATGCCCTCCCGCTCCGCGGCACGGGCGAGGGTGCCAATGATGTCGTCCGCCTCGAATCCCGGGAGTTCCAGAAGCGGAGCCTGGAGGGCGCGCACGATGTCCTTGATCCAGCCGAGCTGCGGCACCATGTCCTCGGGCATCGCATCACGCGTGGCCTTGTACTCGGGGAAGAGTTCGTGCCGGAAGGTGGGTTCCTTGGTGTCGAATACCACGGCCACGTGGTCCGGGCGTTCGTCATCCAGGATCTTCATGAGCGTGCTGGCGAATCCGTACGCGGCGCTGGTATTCTCCCCCTTGCTGTTGCGCAGGGGGCGGCCTGCGAAGGAATAGTAGGCGCGGTAGACAAGCCCCATCCCGTCGAGCAGGAAGAGGCGTTCGGTCTGCTTCATGTGATCGTTCTTCCCAGACTATTCTGTGGGTGAGACCTGTTCCGGCATCCCGGTGGTGTTTACCGCCGGACGCACCGGGTCTCTGAGGAACTTCCAGACGACATACGCAACGACGAAGAGAAGGATACTATTCACGGCGAAGGGCGCGGTGACGCCGAAGTCGCCCGCGATGACGCCTCCGATGGATGGGCCGATGAGGTTGCCGAAGATGGTCATGCTCGAGGCTATCGCCATCATGCCGCCCTGGCGTTCGGGTGGCGCCCACACGCTGGTGAGGGCATACAGCGAGGGGAGGATGGCACCGCGGGCAAAGCCCAGAAACGCGCGGAGGATCACAAGGACGTACAGTGAGGTGACCACCAGGTGGCCGACGTAACAGAGGGCAACGACCCCGATCGCGATCGTCAGGTTCAACCGGTACCCAGTCCGGTCCGTCCGCCTGCCCCACCAGGGCGCGGAGATCACCATGAAAAGTCCGGCGATGGAGAAGATCCCCCCGGCGATCGTGGAGATGTATTGTCCGCCGGTCTTGAACCCTTCGATGAAGAGGGCGAAGATCGGTTCGGCCATGAGGACCGAGAGCTGGGAGGCGATGAGGGTGATGGCGATGATGCGGAGCCGGTGATCGGTCCACATCAACCGGAGGTTATCGAACACCGTGAACGTGCGCGCGTGGGGGTGCACCTTGTGCAATTCGGTGACCAGGAACATGACGATGACCCCGGCGATGGCACAGAGACTTGCGGTAACGAAGAAGGTGGCCCGGAAACCAATGAGATCGGCAAGGAGTCCCCCGATGAACGGGCCGAGGACCATCCCGCCTGCCGTGGATGATTGGAGGAAGCCCATCGCATACCCCATGCGTTCCTTCGGGGTGTTCGCCGACACCAGGGCGAGGGAGGATGCGATGAAGCCGCTGATGGCTCCCTGGACGATGCGGAAGGCGAGCAGATGGTAGACGTTCTGGGAGAATCCGATCAGGAGTTGGGAGATCGCGAGGCCGAAGAGCGCACGCACCACCATCGGCTTCCGTCCGTACCGGTCGCCCAGTGTACCCCAGAGGGGCGTGGCCAGGAGCGACAGGATGAATGGTCCGGAGAATACGAGACCGCTCCACCGGGCGAGTTCGTCGGGCTCGGTGACGCCAAGATGCCGGATATAGAACGGGAGGAAGGGGACCACAAGGTTCATCCCGAGCATTGCCAGGAATTGTGTTCCCCAGAGGGTGTACAGGTTCTTGCGCCACGGTTCCATATTTCATCAATATACCGAAATGGGCCGGGAGACGCAAAGGGGAGCGAGGGGCTTGCATCTGTTGCAGCGGCGTGTTACATTTCTGAAAAAGGTGCTACCATGTCCCGACACTCTCTGGTGCGCTTCGGCGTCTCCATCGAGCATGATCTGATCAACAAATTCGACAGGTACATCGGCCGCGCCGGTTACGGCACGCGTTCGGAAGCCCTCCGGGACCTCATCCGTGCAAAACTGGTGGAGGAGGGCATCCAGGATCCCAAGGCCGCAGCGACCGGCGTGCTCTCCCTCGTGTATGATCATCATCAGCGCGAACTGGAAGATCACCTGACAGGCCTGCAACACGACCACCATGAACAGATCATCTCGACCACGCATGTCCATCTGGACCATCACAACTGCCTCGAGGTCATCTTGCTCAAGGGCAGTGCAGGCGAGATCCGTGACATCGGTGCCGCGCTCGCAAGCTTCAAGGGCGTGAAGCACAGCAGTCTCAATCTGACGACCACGAGAGAACTGTAGCATGACCAGCTCCCTCCCACGAGTCGACAACTGGGTGGACATCACCCGCGGCAGTTCCGGGTTCGCGCTCGAGAACCGGTCCGGACAGATCGCCGGCGCTGTGAAGGCCTACTTCAATTTTGGCAGGCACGACATCTATGATGGGTTCCATTCCACTGACAACGGCATCGGCGTGCTGGCCTATCAGGGGATCACGCTGGCTGGCGGAACGCAGATCACCGGCGGTGTGGACTACAAACGGTATGGAGGCGAGGCGAAGAACCGGAAGACGAATCTGTCCTACGGCGAGCACGTTGTGAGCGAGTATGGCGTCTATGCGCTCGTGCAGCAGACACTCCTGGACCGGTTCACGCTCAATGGCGGTCTCCGATTGAATCATGGGAGCATGTACGGCGATGTCCTGATGCCCCAGGCGGGTATCGCCTATCGTCTCGATGGAGCGACCATCCTCAAAGGGTCAGCCGGTCGTGGGTTCCGGAGTCCCACCATCCGCGAAATGTTCCTCTTCCCGGCTCCCAATCCGTTGCTTGAACCCGAATCCATGTGGAACTACGAACTGAGCTTCCTCCGGTCATTCGGGCCGTTCAACTCGGTGGAGGTGACGGCGTTCGTCTCTGAAGGGACGAACATGATCCGGACCGAGGGACGTTTTCCGAATCTCAAGCTCACGAACTCGGGCAAATTCGTCGACCGCGGCGTCGAGGTTGCGGCCGCCTGGCGTCTGCCCTGGGACCTGACCATGGATGCCACGTATGGATACCTCGATGCCGGCGCCCAGACGATGGCGAGTCCGCGCCATAAGGTGTTCGCGGAACTCCGGTACACCAACGGGCCATGGATCGCAAATCTCTCTGTCCGTTCGATCGCCGGCCTCTATGGAGCGGACAACGCGACGCGGGCATTGCCCGACTACACGACGCTTGCTGCTCGCGTCACGTTTGGCCTGGCGGATGGGATCGATGTCCATATCTCCGGAGAGAATCTCACCGGCGTGACGTATCAGACGATGTGGGACTATCCGATGCCCGGACGGACGGTCCAGGTGGGCGTGCGATGGGAGACACGCTGATGGCCGGCTCCTTTGTTCCTCCGGATGATCGCCCGGCGCGCGAGCTCGCGTACGGCGGGCTCTTCGGTGCTGCCGCACTCGCGCTGCCGTCGCTGTTCCACTTGCTGCACCTCGGGCATTTCCTCATGCCGATGTATATCCCTCTCATGACCTTGCCGTTTTTTGCGGGGTCCCGTGTCGCGGGGATCGTCGGCCTCCTCATCCCCATGCTGTCCTCGGTCCTGACCGGCATGCCGCCGTTGTTCCCGCCCGTGGCGCTGGTGATGGCCGTTGAGATCGGACTCATGGCCGGATCGCTTGCGCTCCTGCGCAGACGATATCCCGCATTCCCGGTGGTGGGCCATGTGGTCCCCGTTCTGCTCGCGGGCCGGATCCTCAATACGGTCCTGCTCTTCGCTACTTCCGCGATGCTCTCCCTCCCCGCGGCATTCGTCGCGGGGATCTCGTTCATCTCGGGATGGCCCGGTGTTGTGCTCATGATCGTCGTCCTCCCGATGGTTGCACGCGTCCGCCGTTCCATTGAAGCACGAAGGAGCATCTGACATGGACCGCCGCGCGTATTTTGACGATCTTGCTGCCCGCTGGGACTCATTCACCGATGGTGCGAAGGTGCAGGGCACACTGGCGGGGGTCGTGCGCGGGTATGGTCTGCGGACGGACGAGCACGTCGTCGACCTGGGGTGTGGTACCGGCAACCTCACGCATGTCCTGTGCGCGGCGCTGGGTGACGCTGCCCGCATCACTGCCGTCGATCTCGCTCCGGCGATGATCACCATGGCACAGCGGCGGCTCCCGGATCCCCGCGTGCGTTGGCTCGTCGCTGACGCGGCGTCGTTGCCGCTACCCGGGCGCAGTGTCGACCGGGTGATCTGCTTCAGCGCATGGCCGCATTTCCCTGCGCCGGAACGTGTGGCGAAGGAACTCGGGCGGGTGCTGCGGCCCGGCGGCCAGCTCCATGTGCTGCACATCGATGGGAGGGACAAGATCAACGCGATCCATACGGGTGTCGGCGGTGCGATACGGCATGACCTCCTCCCTCCTGCAGCCGATATGGGTCACCTGCTGGAGCGTGCGGGGTACGTTGTCATCGAACAGATCGATACGCAGGACACATACCGCGTGAGTGGACGGTGGACGGCGTGAGCGCGCTCCCGATACTGGAACTCGATCCGGCCGTCCGCATGATGTGCGGCACGGTTCTCTGTGCAGGGGTTCTGTTCACGGACACCTCGCACCCGTACGGGATGATCGCGGCAGGCGGGCTGGCCGGTGTTGCGCTCCTCCTCCACCGCCGCCATCACTTGCGCCTGCTCGGGCTCGTGACGGCCGGAACGGTCATGTATCTGCCGGCGCTGCTCTGGAGTTCCCCCGGGATCGTCATCAAGGGGCTGGCGGCCGCTCTGACACTGATGGGTCCGGCAACAGCGCTCGCGGTACAGGAGACATCGGACGTTGTGGTGCGGCTCCCGCTTCCCACCTTCCTGCGGTTCCTTCTGCTCCAGGTGCTCCATCAGACCGGCGTGCTCGGGCGCGAGACGCGCGCGATCCACCGGGCGATCGCGGTCCGCGGCGGCGTGCATGGGTTCCGGGGCATCATGGCCTTCGGCCGGGCCCTTCCGGCAACATGGTTGCCGCGTATCGCTTTTCGTGCGGAACGGGTGGCGCTCGCGATGACCGTCCGTGGCTACGGTCATCGTCTGCCCTCCGTCGCTGCCATCGGATGGACCAGGGGCACCGCGTGCGTGCTCGTGTGTTCGGTGGTCCTCTCCGTCCTTGCAGTCTGGTCCTCTCATTGGAGGGGTGCGTGATGCCCGGTGCACCCGCCCTCAGCGTCGAACGCGTCTCGATGCGCTATCCGAGTTCGTCACGCGCTGTCCTCGATGCATGCTCGCTTACCGTGGCGCCGGGCGAGCGTGTTGCGCTTCTTGGTCTGAACGGATCAGGAAAGACCAGTCTGTTGCTGGCGATCGCGGGTCTCGTGCCGTTCGAAGGATCGATCGCGGTGGATGGCGTCGTTCTGAGCCGGACCTCCATCGATGCCGTGCGCGGCCGGATCGGATTCCTGTTCTCGAACCCGGAGGATCAGTTGTTGTTCCCACGGATCAGGGATGACGTTGAATACGCATTGGTACGCGATGGCGTGAGCGGCGAGGACGTGCGGCGGCGTGCGGGTGCGATGATGGAGGTCATGGGCATTGCAGCACTCGCGGAGGGATCGCCGTACGAGCTGTCGCACGGACAGAAACTGAGGGCCGCGCTCGCCGGGGTTCTCATCCACGAACCACCGCTGCTGTTGTTGGATGAACCATCGGGTGCATTGGACCCGCCGGGGCGCAGGTCGCTGGCGGCATTGTTGCGCGGGCGTCCGGGGGCGATGCTGATGGCGACCCATGACCTGGAATTTGCGCGCTGGTGTTGTACGCGGTTCGTGCAGCTTGAGAGGGGAAGGGTAGTACGGGATACCGCGGATCCGGAAGGGATCACCTTCTGACCCCTTCCGGACATACCGGAACGATCACTTCGCCGTGCGGGCGACCAGGTCCTCGCGGTCGACGATCGAATCCTCGCCGAGCCAGATGGACCAGAGTGCCTTCGCGAACGCAACGCTTTTGACGGGTGGGTGGGTCGTCCCCTGTGTCTGCGCGATCACGACACCCCCGGGGAGCCACTGCAGGACGAACCGGTCGTTCTCTTTCACTTCCTTCTTGAAGTAGCCCAGGAACTGCTCCACGAGCGGAGCGAGCGACGTGGCATCCGCTTCGGACAGGTTCTCTTTGAACCCATCGCGGTACGCACCCTGGATCTTCTCCACGTCCACATCGCGCACGAACTCCATGGTGATCTGCTTCGCTTTCCCATCGGTGAGGAGCGCGGCGAGCACGTCCTCCGCGGACCCGGCCGGCGGGTTCTCGGCATAGTGACCGATCCCATAGACCTTGAAGACCACCTTCTTCCGCACGGCGGTCCCTGTGAGAGCCAGACTGTAGTTCTTCCCCTCGTACGTAACGGTGACCTGCGTGGGGAAGTACTTCCCGGTGGAGGATTCCTGCACACGGTCCTGTGCAACGGTGCGATGCGGCATGGCGGCGACCAGCAGCAGGGCGAGAAGGGCAGTGAGGGTGGACTTCATGGGGTCTCCTGATATGATGGGTGGCGAGCGTCATGGTACGGAGTTCCGGCAGGAGAAGCAACTGCCGGAACTTCCTTTGCAATTGTCGCCCTCCCTTGCTACCTTACACTCCGATCCATTCCCGAACCACCAATCCGGTACTGACCATGACCGCCACGCCGTCGACCTCTGCCGCCTTTGCCATCGCCCGCGAACAGTATGCTGCGCTGGGTGTTGATGTGGACCAGACCCTGAAGACCCTCCGTTCCGTCTCGCTCTCCCTCCACTGCTGGCAGGGCGACGATGTGCGCGGGTTCGAGCGGCACGCCGACGCGGCATCGTCCGGCGGGATCCAGGTGACCGGCGGGTATCGCGGCGCGGCACGAACGATCGCGGAGCTCCGCGCGGATGTCGCGAAAGCCGCATCCCTCATTCCCGGTTCGCACCGCCTGAATCTGCATGCCATGTATGGCGACTTCGGCGCGAAGGCCGTCGACCGCGATGCCATCGAGCCGGTCCATTTCAAGAGCTGGATGGACTGGTGCCGTGACCAGAAGATGGGCTTGGACTTCAATTCGACCTGCTTCGGCCACCCGCACGCCGACAGTGGCTACACGCTGAGCAGCACCGATCCGGCGATCCGCGCGTTCTGGATCGAACACGTCCGCCGCTGCCGTGAGATCAGTGCCGTGATCGGCAAGACCCTCGGCACTCCCTGCGTGCACAATCTGTGGATCCCGGACGGCGCGAAAGACACGACCGTGCGCCGCTCGCTGCACCGCACGTTGCTGCGGGATGCGCTCGATACGATCTATGCGAAGAAGTACGATGCCGACGATTGCCGCGACGCGGTGGAAAGCAAGCTGTTCGGCATCGGCAGCGAGTCGTTCGTCGTCGGGTCGCATGAATTCTACATGGGGTATGCCATCACCCGGAAGCTGCTGATCTGTCTGGACATGGGGCACTTCCATCCGACCGAGTCGCTCGCGGACAAGATCTCATCGATGCTGCTCTTCAATGATGAGTTGCTCCTGCATGTGAGCCGCGGCGTGCGGTGGGACAGCGATCATGTCGTGACCCTGAACGATGATACGACGTCGCTCATGGAAGAGATCGTGCGTGCCGACGCGCTGAGCCGTATGCGCATCGCGCTCGACTTCTTCGATGCCAGCATGAATCGTATCGGTGCGTGGGTCCTCGGTTCACGCGCGACGCAGAAGGCCCTCCTCCGCGCATTGCTCGAGCCCCGGGCAAAGCTCGCCGCTTATGAGGAAGAGGGCAACTTCTTCGCGCGCATGTCGCTCCTGGAGGACCTCAAAGCCATGCCGTTCGGTGCGGTGTGGGATGCCTTCTGCGCGCATGCCGGGGTCCCGACCGGCGAAGCGCTCCGGACGGCCATCATGGAGTACGAACGGACGGTGCTGGCCGCCCGTGGGTAAGCAACGGATCGAACCCCGGTGGCTCGCGTGGGCCAGGGAGATCCAGGCGATCGCGCAGACCGGGCTGACGTTCGCGACGGGGGAATACGACCTCGTGCGGTACCGCCGGCTGATGGAACTTGCCGCGGAGATCACGGCGGACCACCTCGGGGCCGACCAGGAGGAACTCCACCAGGACTTCCTGGCTCAACCGGGCTATGCGACACCGAAGGTCGATGTGCGCGGTGCCATTGTGCAGGACGGCAAGATCCTTCTCGTGCACGAGAAGGCTGATGGGAAGTGGTGCATGCCGGGTGGGTGGGCCGACGTCGATGAGTATCCCACGGACATGGTTGTACGCGAAGTTGCGGAGGAGAGCGGTCTCATCGTCCGCCCGCACAAGATCGTGGGCGTCTTCGATGCGAATCGCATCGGTCAGCCCCGCGCGTTCTATCACGCGTACAAGATCGTGTTCCTCTGTGAGCTGCTCGGCGGCGAACCGCACGGGGGTGACGAGACATTGGATGCCCGGTACTTTGCGTTCGATAACATTCCACCGCTCTCCGGAACGCGCACCGAGCACCGGCACCTTGTGGAGGTTCAGGCCCATCTCGCCGATCCGCTGCGGCCTGCATCGTTCGATTGATCCGCGGTGCGATCCACCGCCCGAAAGGAGAACCCTCCCGATGTTCGTGCTTCTGACCCTGCTATGCGGCATGATCCTTCCTCCCGGATCCGGGTTTGAGGCGCTCCTTGCGCGTGTCCATGCTCTCCCCCCATCCGCCCGCAATGCCGTGGTCCACGACTATCTCGGCTCGCAACGTCGCCCCATCATCGAAAACGATTCCGTCCTGGTCTTCGTGTGGTTCGGGCGTGCGGACAGTGTCCTGGTGAACGGGTCCCTCCAGAGCGGATGGCGGCGTCCTGAGAAGCTGGAGCGCGTTGCGTGCGGGGGAGACTCGGCACTCTTCTTCCGGAGCTATGTCGTCCCCTCCGATGCAGCCCTGGAATATCAGCTGGTCGTCGACGGGAGATACATGCTCGATCCCGGCAATGTCCGCACCACGCCGGGAGGTGATTTCACGAACTCCCAGGCCGTGATGCCCGGATTCCGCGCCACGCCATGGGCTACGGTGAAGGCCGGGGTGCCGCGTGGCATGATCGACACGCTCGAGTTCGTACCGGACGACACCGGCCTGGCTCCGCGGCGGATCTTCGTCTACCGTCCGCACGCATCGGCGCCCGACGGCGGCTACCCGCTGGCCGTCGTCCATGACGGGGAGACCGCGCTGCGCTTCCTCGGCCTGACAACCATCGCGGACAATATGATCGCGGCGGGAGAGGTCCCGCCCTTCATCGCGGTGTTCGTTCCTCCCGGCCAGCGTGTTCAGGAATACCGCGGCGACAAGGAGGTCCGGTTCGTGAATGCCCTCGCGGATGAACTGGTCCCTCTCATCGAGCGACGGTACGGGACGGCACGGGACCGCTTTCGCCGGGCATGCCTGGGTATCTCCGACGGCGGGCACGGTGCCCTGCTGGCGCCGCTCCTCCGCGGGGATGTGTTCGGGTCGTGTGCGGGTCAGTCTTCGACCATCGATAAGGATCTTCTCGACCGCCTCGAGCACCGTCTGCTGCACCAGTCATTGGCGACCCGGACCCGCGTGTATCAGCAGGTGGGACGATTTGACATCGTGACCGATGAGCACCAGTTCCTGCAGGAGAACCGCCGGTTTGCGGCGCGTCTTGCCCAGGCCGGCATCCAGCACCGGTACGTGGAAACCAGCGATGGCCATGAATGGCCGGCCTGGCGGGAACGCGTACCCGATATCCTGCGTTTCCTTTTCAAGCCACTCTAATACTCAGGAGGTACTGTATGCGGTTTTCCCTGCTACTGACGGCGTTGGCGTTGCTGGGGATGACTTCGGCGGACGCTGCCGACCTGTACGCGCGGTTCTTCACGGGATCGACGATGCGTATCGACCTGCATCACACGGGTACGAAGGGCGAGGAGCGGTTGGCGCTCGATCAGGTCTATGAGGAGGGCGCATGGCCGGGATCGCAGACCCAGCTGCTGGACACATTGAACCTGGGCGAGTATTTCGTGCGGGTGTTCGACAGGGCCACGAACATGCTGATCTACTCACGCGGCTACTCCACCATCTTCAATGAGTGGCAGACCACGGATGAAGCCGTGGCCGGCGCCTATCGTACCTTCGAGGAGAGCATTCGACTGCCGTATCCGCGCTCCGCGGTGCAGGTCTCGGTCTCGCGGCGCGACCGACGGATGGTGTTCCACGAGATCTTCACGACGATCGTCGATCCGAAGGATCCGACCCAGGTGCACCGCGAGAAACGCACCACCCCGTACGCCGTCCGTCCGTTGATGCAGAACGGTGACCCGGCGAAGAAGGTGGATATCCTGATCCTGGGTGATGGCTATGCGAAGGGCGATCTCGAAAAATTCCGCAAGGATGCCGCGCATTACTCGGAAGGGCTGTTCTCGACGAAACCGTTCGCCGGCAGACGCAATGACTTCAATGTGTGGACGATGGAGGTCATCGCCGAAGAATCGGGTGTCGATATCCCGGATCAGAATGTCTGGAAACGGAACCCGCTCGGGACGATGTACAATACGTTTGGTTCGGCACGGTACTGTCTGACCACCGACAACCGCGTGCTCCGGGACATCGCAGCTGCCGCCCCATATGACTTCATCTGCATCCTGGTCAACGAGTCGCGGTATGGCGGAGGAGGGATCTTCAACCTCTATGCCACATGTTACACCGATGAGAAGACCGCCTCGCAGCAGTGGCAGATGGATTACGTGTTCGTCCATGAGTTCGGGCATTCGTTCGGTGGACTGGGTGACGAGTACTACAATTCCTCGGTCGCCTACACGGAGTTCTATCCCGCTGGTGTCGAACCCTGGGAACCGAATGTCACCGCCTTGCGCGATCCGGCCAACGTGAAATGGAAGGCGCTCGTCACCCCGGGAACACCGGTCCCCACGCCGTGGGAGAAGGCCGTGTTCGACAGTGTGGAGACCCTGCGGGCCAAGCTGGACCGGCTGGCCGCGGACTACTATGAGAAGCGGGAGCCGCTCTACCGGGCGTCCACCGAGATCCTGCGGACATCCAGGTTCGTCGGGAAAGTCGGGGCGTTCGAAGGGTCGGGCTATGCGTTCACAGGATTGTACCGCCCGGCGATCGATTGCCGGATGTTCTCACTCAAGGTCATCGATTTCGATCCCGTCTGCAGTGCGGCGATCGAGCGCATGATCGATCTGTATTCACGATAGGAGGGATGTATGAACAGAATGATCGGAGTCGTGCTTCTTGCGGTGTTCATGGTGGGTCTGGTGGATGCGCAGACCACGCCACGTGTGCCGCGGCCGAGTCAGGGTGCGATGGTGAAGCAGATCGTGGGGCTGAGCGATGTGACGGTCACCTACCATCGCCCCGGGGTCAAGGGCCGTGCGATCTGGGGGAATGTCGTGAAGTATGGTGAGCCGTGGCGTGCCGGCGCAAACGAGCCGACGCTCGTGACGTTCAGTGACGAGGTGACGATCGGCGGGAAGAAGCTCGCTGCAGGGACGTACCGCCTGATCGTGTTCCCGGCGGAGCGGGGTGACTGGACGGTCGTCTTCAACAGCGAGGTGAAGAACTGGGGGAGCATCTACGAAGCGAAGTACGACACGCTGAAGCTCGCCGTGAAGCCCGGGACGGTGCCGATGACCGAGTGGATGACATTCAGTTTCGAGGATCCGACGGCCAACACCGTGCAGCTCGCGCTTACGTGGGAGAAGGTCCGGCTGATGATCCCGATCGAGGTCAACACGCTGGCGAAGATCCAGGGTTCGCTCGGTACCTGGCAGTTGCTTGCCAATGCGGCCCGGTACGCCGTGGACAACAACCTGTACCTCAACGATGCCATGGGTTGGGCGGACCGGTCCATTGCGCTGGACCGCAACCCCCGCAATCTGCAGGTGAAGGCGGAACTCCTGGCCAAGGCCGGCAAGACTGCGGATGCCATTGCCCTGGGCCAGGAAGCGATCAAGATGGCGAAAGCGAAAGATGCGAACGCGAACACGTCACAGCTGGAGACGCTCGTGAAGGGCTGGTCTGGCAAATGACACGTTCAGGTATCTGATCTCTGATATCTGAATTCAGCATTGAAGGCACTGCCGTTGGGCGGTGCCTTTTTTTATGCCGAAGCGTGATTCCGTTCGAATGCCGAAATGACGTACGCCACGCCGACCACCATCGCGCACCCGATGACGTTGTACCACAGCCACGCAATGTCCGTCCACACGAAGCACCCGACGACCACCGCTTCGCCGGCGACAGCCCCCCAGAATGTCCCTGTTCCTCCGACCCTCTTCGCATAGAACGCCAGAAGAAAGATCCCGAGCATCGTGCCGTAGAAGAGGGAGCCGAGGATGTTCACCGCTTCGATGAGCGATCCGAGTGCGCTCGCATACTGCGCGAAGACGATCCCGTAGACCCCCCAGAGCACCATGAACAGTCGCGATGCCGTCAGGTAGTGCGCCTCCGGCATTGTCCGACGGAAGAACCGTCGGTACAGGTCGATGATCGAAATGGTCGCCAGTGCGCTCAATTCCCCCGATGACGATGACAGTGATGCCGCAAAGATGCACGCGAAAACGAGCCCGACCAGCCCGGCGGGCAGATAGGTGAGAACGAAGTGGAGGAAGATGTAGTTCGTGTCCGACCCGTCGGAGCCGGGAACGTGCTTCCGGACCAGCCCTGCCGCGGTGGCGCGGATGGCGTCGATGGAATCCTGCGCTGCCAGGATCCGTGCCCGGGCAGAACTCCGCGCGTCCGTCGGGTGTGCATGCGATGCATCCACGAAGTCGTGCGCGGCCGTTCGTCGGGCCGCCGCCGCTGCTGCGTGGTCCTGTTCAAGTTTCCGGTACATCTCCCCGGCCTCTCCCGATCGTGCGGATGCCGCTGCAGCAGGGTGGAAGAAGAGGGGTGGTTCCGCGAACACGAAGAACACGTAGACCATGACCCCGAGGAGGAGCATGAAGAACTGCATCGGGATCTTGGCGATCCCGTTGAACAGGAGGGCAAGACGGCTCTGCGTGATGCTGCGCCCGGTCAGGTAGCGCTGCACCTGTGACTGATCCGTCCCGAAGTACGCAAGGGCCACGAACATCCCTCCGATGAGCCCGGACCAGAGGTTGTACCGGTTCGTGAGGTCGAACGAGAGGTCGACGGTGTTCAGCCGGCCCGCCGCTCCGGCCACACGGAGTGCATCCCCGACGCCGATTTCGGGTGGGAGGAGCTTTACGACCATCCACGCCGCGGCCAGCATGCCACCCATAATGACGAGGAGTTGCACCACATGGGTATGGTTGATGGCCTTCACACCACCCGTGGCGGCAACCAGGATGATGATCCCGCCGATGATGCCGGAGGTGATGCGGATATCAAGACCCAGCATCACGGAGAGGACGAGAGACGGGGCATAGATGGTCATGCCGGCGGCGAGTCCGCGCGAGAGAAGGAAGAGCAGCGTGCCGGTGACCCGCATGCGCGCGTCGAACCGGTGTTCGAGGTACTCGTACGCGCTGTACACGCCGAGACGATGGAAGCGGGGGACCGCCGTGATGGAGAGGATGACCATCGCCAGGGGCAGGCCGAAGTAGAACTGCAGGAAGCGCATCCCATCCACGAACGCCTGTCCGGGCGTGGAGGTGAATGTGATCGCGCTCGCCTGCGTTGCCATGATCGAGAGTGCGACGGTGACCCATCCCAGCGATCGGTCGGCGAGCAGGAATTCCTTGATGGACGTGCTGCCGCGCCCGCGCCAGTAACCGTAGGCAGCGAGGGCGGACAATGTCGCTCCGAGGACGGCCCAGTCGGTCGTGGTCATGAGAATGCCCGGGAGAACAGCCACGATCCGAGGATCACGGCGGCGAGGATGGCGATGACCGCCGCATAGAGCCGGGGCCAGGAGCCGCCGATCGGCGGCCGTGTCTCTCCGGTGTCAGTGTGCCTGGACGCGGCCACGGCGGAGCGAAAGGATGTTGGCGAACAGTCTGTACGCTCCCTCGACCCCCGCGGGGAGCTGCCGGAAGAACGCGATCCCGGTGTACACGTAGTACCCTGTGCCGATGGGTGCCACAAGCAGACTCCCATTGCGTTGTGGTTCTCCCTGGTCGTGGGCGGCCAGGATGCTGTCATACCGGGCATCCCATGTTCCGGCAAAGGACAGTCCCCGCTCCTGCACCCACCCGTTGAAGTCGGCGCGATCGATCGCGTTCGGGGTCGTGAGGATCGGATGGCGTGGGGCGAGGAATGTGACCTGCGCATCCTCCTCGGAGACGCGGTCGCGCGAGACCGTGAGAGGGTACGGTCCGATGTTGTCCGCTTCCCCTCGTTGCGGGGTCACGTATTGCACAACGTACGTCCCTCCCTGTTCGGCGTACCGGATGAGACGGGCATGGTGGCGGCGGAGTGCGGGGCGGGTATTGTATGCGCGGATGCCGGCAACGATGACATCATACTCGCTCAGGTCGGCGTTCATGATCTGTTCGTCGGAGAGCAACGTCACGGTGTACCCGAGTTGTCCGATCGCGCGGGGCATATCGTCGCCCGCACCCATGATATACGCGGCACGTCCGCCGGCGCTGACTATGGGAGAGCGCACGAGTTTCACCCGTGCAGGTGTGAGGATGACCTGACGGGGGATGTGACGATAGCTGATCGTGGTGATGTCCGACGTCACCGTCGTCCCTTGAAGGTCAAGGACCACGCTCAGCTCTCCACTGCTCGCAGGTGCGCCGGGAACGATCCTGAACACAACGGTGGTGTCCGCTGCGCCGGGACCCAGGACGAGGGGAATGGCTGGTGGTGTTGCACGCCATGCGGGGGGGAGCACGACGCGCAGAGTCCCCTGCACGATGGTGCTCCCGGGGTGCACGGCAACGTGCAGCGAACGTTCCTCCAGCGAGGGGAAGAGCAGGATCTCCTCTGCCGGGGAGATGCTTGCCGGCGGCACGATCGTGAACGGGTCGTAGATCTCGCCTTCGACGGGATCGACCGTGCGGGTCATGAGTGGCACCTCGAGCATGATCGTACCGGCGGAATGCCCGAGTTCCACATGGGCGATGCATGGTTCGGGTCCGAGAGCGAGGCCCACGGGATCGCCCGGCCCGGTACGATAGAACCCTGCCGTCTGCGGCTGCCGGAGCCAGTACTGTTGCGATGGGGGCTGCGAGGCGGGTATGACGATGTCCGCCGGAATGCGCACAGGCTTGTTCGGGATGAGGGGCAGGTTCAGGATGCTATCCCGGTCCGAGAACGGCAGCCGGACGCTCTTCACGCGGAACGGCTCCGGTGAGCGGTTGACAACGAGGATGGTGCCGGGGACGGCGGCACCGGGGGGCATCTGCTGCGCTGATGTCGTGAATTCCACCCAGGCACCCGCGGACGATTGAATGAGCGCAGCCGTCTGGGCTCGTGCGTAACGCACCGCCGGCCCATCAGGCATGGTTGCGAGCGCTTCACCAAGACGGATGAGATCGGGGATGCACGCAGCGGGATTGTCGATGGTAAACGCCGCGCGAGCACGTGCGGCGAGTGCCGCACACGTGGCACCGGTGCCGTAGCGTTGCCAGGTCGTGACGATCCCATCGAAGAGGTCACTCGTTGCCGTGTCGCCGAGGACGATCTGGAAGCGGTTCACTGCCTCGCCGCGGTTCTGTGACGCTCCGAAGCCCTGGCTCTTATGCATGCTTCGCCCGAGCCCTGCCAGCTCCGCGAACGACCGGCCGATGAGTGGCGCATAGGTGCCAAGATCGACCCGGACGGTGCCCGCCGGGAGCACCGAGTCCGGCCGGAACACATTCCAGAACAGGCGTCGGGTCTTCCACGGCTGCAGTGTCTGCAATTGCTCGGGAAAGCGCGTGGGGTCCGCCGCTGCCTCGAATGCCTCCATGGCCAGCACCGCCGACGCCGTATGGTTGCCATGTCCGCCCAGTGCTGGCGTGAAGCGTGTGACGATCACATCCGGCTGGAACATCCTGACGACGCGGACGACGTCGGCGAGTGTGGAGTCGTGGTTCCAGAAGCGCATGGTCTCTTCGGTGGTCTTGGAGTACCCGAAGTCCACGGCCCGTGTGAAGAACTGCTGGGCACCGTCGACGGAACGGGCGGCGAGCAGCTCCTGGGTCCGGATCACCCCGAGGGCGGCGCCCTGTTCGGGGCCGATCAGATTCTGTCCGCCTTCGCCACGGGTGATGGAGAGGTACGCCGTGCGCATGCCGCGGCCGCGGGCCATGGCCGCGAGGAACGCCGTGTTCTCGTCATCCGGATGTGCGGCGATATAGAGGACGGAGCCCACGACCTGGAGATGGTCGAGTGCGAGGCGGATCTCGGAAGATGTGCGCGCCTTTGCATATTGCGGGCGGGCAACAGGGGAGAGGAAGAGGGTTGCGCACACCACCGACACGATGAAGAACAGCGGTCGTCTCATACGTCGATCTTCCGTGATGGTCCCGGTATGGCACTGCCGTCATCCCCTCGCGCCCGACGGTGGACGTGAGGGGATGACGGCAGCATGGTGGCAGACTCAGGCAGCAGGCGGAGCGGCTGGCGGCGGGCCGGCCGGGCGGCGCTTCCGTGCAAGCAGCCACCAGAGGACCGCAGCGACCGCGGCGATGATCCCGACGTAGAACAGATAGCGCGTGTCCATGGCGGGCGGGGTCAATCCGTTCACCAGCGAGTCGAGGGCAGCGTACTCTTCCGTACCGAGCATGCTTTCACGCGTGAGCGCGGCCTTCCATTCCCGGTCGATGCGTGCTTTCCAGACATCCTCCACGAATGCGCGAGGATCCGCCGTACTCGTCTGGAGCTCCTGCACGTATGTCCGGATCGACGCGGAGAATCCCGGGGCGTCGGCAAATGGGGTGACCTGGATCTCCTGGTCGGTGAATTCCTTCATGAGTGCGCGCCAGAAGGCTTTCTGCAACGAGGCATGCCACTCCAGGACGAGCGAATCCACCTGACTCGTCGGTGCCTCGTGACCTGCGGCCGTGCCACGGGTGCCTGCTGGTCCCGTCGGCGTCCCCGGAGCGCCCCCGACAACTTCGGCGCGCGATACGGCCAGGATCTTGTCGCTGAGTCCGAGCCACCGCGAGCTGAACTGCTGGTAGTTGTCAATGAGGCTCGCGAAATCGCCGGCCTGGAATTCCGTCGCCTTCAGGAACCGGAGATTGTCCGTGGCCATGTCATGCACGCGCGTGAGAATGTTAGCCTTCTCCATGCGTGCCGTGAGGGAGGTGCGTTGCACATCGCCCACCTGAGCGAGGTCCTTGCCGTACGGCATGAACATGGAATCGACGAGTGCGAAGAGCAGCTGGTCATTCGCGCGGAGATGCGCCTGCAACTTGCGGATGGTCTCGCGCAGCGCCGCCATGCTCGCGCGATTCTGTTTCAATTCGAGGAACAGGGCATCACGTTCGCGCTGCAGCGTATCGAGCGAGAACGTCAACGCAGAGATCGTCCCTTCCATCTGGGCGATCTGCGCCCCCTGGGTCTCCATCACGTGGAGCATGTCGTATGTGCGGGCATATTGCAGCCGGAGCGCCTTCATCTTCTGTGCGAACGTCACGGGAAACATCGCCTTGTCGAGGAAGGTCGTGTGGGGCGTGAAATCGAGTTCGAGTCCGTCGATCACCCGTTTGAGGGTGTCGAGTTCGGCGGTGTTCGTGGCACCATCCAGAAAGCGGGTGAGCCGGTCGTACCGCGTCTCAAAATCCTTCTTGATGGCGAAGTCCGATTCCTGCGCCGGGGCGATGCCGGGGAGCAGGAAGAGAAGGGCGATGAACGCAACGGCGAGGGAACGGGTCATCGTGGCTTCTCCTGCACGAAGTCGGTATGGGTGAGGTACTTGGGCGGCGCGGAACCGTCCACCAGTTCGATGAAGGGCGGGCGCTGGTTCAGGGCGGGCTGATGCAATCCCGTCTCTGACACCAGGATCGAGGTCACCCCCTCGAATGAGCCCTCCCCGGCGCGGAAGACATAGACCTTCTTGAAATGCGACCCGGTGACGAAATAGTACCCCAGGGAGTTCCGAATCACGCGAAGGGCTTTGCCGCGCAGGGCCGTGGAATCCTGGAACTCCGCCTGGGCGAGAGGAGCGACGTCCACAGCAAATGCGTAGCGCCCTTCTTCGATCATGTTCATGCTGTTGACGGTGAGGACGGCCTCCACCGGCCAGGAAAAATTCGCGTTCTCAAGAGTGACCGTCGAGCAGGCCGGGAGCAACAGGAGCAGGACAAAGGCGGACAACTGACCACATGTACGCATGGGATGGGTGTTCTCCTCGTCAGGGAAATGGATTGGGGATGGATGAAGGTACTACAATTCAGAGGTCGAAGCAAGCTTGTGTTGCATTATTGGGGTCATTCGCGTATCTTCGGTGAGAACCCCTGCCTCAACGGATGCACCCCAACGACCCATCGGGCACTATGTCAAAGACCAACAAGACCGACGCCAAGAAGTCTGTCCTTATCGTGGAGGACAGCATCGATTTCTCCAATCTCCTGAAGTTCATCGTCGAAGACGACGGGTTTGAGGGGATCCAGTTCCCCGTCCAGCAGGAAGACATCATCAGCGCGGTGAAGCAACATCAACCGGCGGTCATCCTCATGGACCTCGCCCTTCGCCGGAAGGGGGGCATTGATTACATCAATGACCTGAAGGGCGACCCGGCCACCAAGGATGTGCCTATCATCATCATCTCCGGCCGTGAACTGGGTCAGAAGGATATCATCGAACTGCAGATGAAGGGTGTGCGGTATCTGCGCAAGGGCCGAGTGGAGATGCACGAGATCCGTCGCGAGATCCGGACCGCTGCACTGGGCAAAGAAGCCGCGGCAGCCATGGCGAAGAATTCGCCTTCCGGTACCCACCCATGAAGATCTTCTGTCCGGTCCTGCTGAGCGGGAAATTCTTCCCGACGAAGTGCGCCAACCGCGGCGTGCGGGGCGGACAGAATATCTCTCCGCCGCTCATGTGGACCGAGGTCCCCGAAGGCGTGAAGTCCTTCGCGGTCTCCGTGATCGACCGCCATCCTGCCGCGGACGACTGGGTGCACTGGTTCGTCGTGAACATCCCCCCGATCACCCGCGAACTCGCTGAACGTGCATCGACGATCAGCACGGAGATGCCGGGGGGGAGCCTGGAATTGCGCAACTCGTTCGGGAAGCAGGGATGGGGTGGACCCGAACCGCCGCGGGGAAGCGGCGCCCATCCGTATGAATGTACCGTGTACGCCCTCTCCGTCGACGATCTGGAACTGGGGCCGTTCGCCACGCTCCAGGAGACCATCAAAGCCATCGGTCCCCGGCTTCTCGCCAGCGCGACCGTTACCGGCTACTTCGAGCAGTGATCCCTCCGCGGACCCTCCGACAGGACCTTATTTCTCAGCGGGTTTGAGTATCACACCCTTATTCTTGTGTCCGTTGATCTTCACCGTGATGGGCTGCTCGAAGCGCAGGTGGCGCGTGTACACGAGTTCCTCCGCTGCGGGCTGCTGCTGGAGCCATCCCCAGTCGATGAACGACGACGGCACTTCCGCGTTCACCGTGAAATATCCCACGCGGAACGACGTGATGTTCTGGAAAAAATGAGAGCCCTGTGATGGCGTGACGTGGAAATCCTTGAACCCTGATTCCACGATCACCGACGCTCCGGAGATCTGGTCCCACGTGACCGGGATCCCGAGCCATGGATCGAGGCTGCCCCAGCGGCCGACGCCGATGACCAGATAGGGGCGCTTCTCGTTGAGCAGCTTCGTGTTGACCCGGCTGATCTCCGCCGCCACATCGTGACTCTTCGCACGGTCGTAGGTGTGGATGTCCACGACCACCACATCCCTGATCCCATCGAACACGCCATTCCCGAGGACCTGTTGACTCTGACAGATCAGGTTCTCCTGCGGGATGTTCTCCACATCGAGTTCTTCCATCTCCAGGCTCAGCACCAGCGGGCGGATCTGCAGCAACGCGAACTCCCGTGGCCGGTCCGGGTGCGTCCGCATGTTCACGGCGAACTCCACTTCGACATGCGTCCCCATTCCCCATGTCCCGAATTCCAGCAACAGCTCCAGGATCTCGGGCAGGGGAAAGATCTTGTGCTTGAGGATAGGGGCAAAGGTGACCACGCGTCTGCCGGTGCGTGACACGCCATCATACACGGTCTCATTCTCCGGAGAGTAGGTCGAGCCCACATGGAACAGGCTCTCATCCTCCTCGGCCTTCTTCAGGTCGTACTTCTTGATGAAGATCTCCGGGTCCGAGGGGACGCGCGGCGTGAGCCCCTCGACGAGATCGAGCGCGAGGAATTCCTGCTGCGCGTTCCTGATGGTCTCCTTGGTGGAGAAGAACTGCAGGAGGTGGCGCGGGTACTTCGGACAGAACCGTACGGAGTTGCCGCCGTCCACCACCGTCTTGCCGAGCCCCAGGGCCACCTGGACGATACCGTCGGTGGCGTTCTGTGGCGGAACGGGGTAGAAGTTGTATGACTTTGCCACGCCGGCGAAGTCCGGATAGAACCGGTCGTTCCTCGCCGAACCCACCATCCGCTGGACGATCACCGCCATCTTCTCCTCTTCGAGACGGTAGGCGGTGGCCTTCATGTAGTCCTTCGCACGCTGTGCGAACGTCGAGGCGTACACGAGTTTGATGCTCTGCAGCAGTTCGAGCAGCCGGATCTTGTGGTCCGTGTTGTTGTTCGGCAGCATGTACGTAGCGTAGACGCCGGCGAACGGCTGATACTGTGAATCCTCCAGCACGCTGGACGATCGGACGGCGAGAGGCTCGCGGACCAGTTCGAGGAATTCCGACAGCCGGCGGAGGATGTCCTGCGGGAAATGGGGAGCCGTGAGGAACCGTTCATGCAATTCGGCGTCATCACGGCAATTGAGTGCGAATGCCTCCAGATTGTTGTCCGACAGGAAACGGTCGAAGACATCCGTGGCAATGACCGCCGCGCCGGGGACACCGATCTCGACACCCGGGAAATAATCGCGGATGTGATACCGGTTGATCACGGTGTTGATGAAACCCAGGCCGCGGGCTTTGCCCCCCAGCGACCCGCCGCCGATGCGCGCGAAACCATTGAGCGGGTCGAAGGTCTCCCGGTTGAATTCGGTGATGACGCCGTGACGACGGCTTTCCTGGTATTCGCGGAGCGCCGTGAGGAGCTCATTCCGCAATTCGTCCACCGAAGAGAAATCCGTGACCTTGTGGGGGCGCAGCTTATGGGCGAGCCCGAACTCGGTACGTGCCTTCAGCCAATTCGAGAAATGGTTGCGTGAGGCATGGAAGAGGATCGATTCGTCCGGTGCGCTGCGGAGCCCTTCTTCCAGGGTCTTCATGTTGGTTGCTTTGCACACTTCTGCGCCGTTGGCCGTCCGGAAGACAAAATCACCGAACCCGAAGTTGTCCAGCATGAAATTGCGCAGGTGATGGAGCAGCCGGGGAGACCCTTTGAGCAGGAATCCGGCTCCGATCTCGCGGGCCTTGGACTCGTAATCGGCATTGCTGGATTGCAGCAGGATCGAAATGTCCGTGTGATGGGACCGGACATTGCGGGCAAACGTGATCCCCGCCTCCGGGTCCTTCATGCCGCCCCGCTTGAAATTCACATCCGTGATGATGCCGAGGATGAACTGCTCATATTTCTCGTAGTATGCCCATGCCTCTTCATATGTGGTGCAGAGAAGGATCTTCGGGCGGGCACGCATGCGCAGGAACCGGTGGGTCAGGTTCACACCCTCGGAAATGAGGCGCTGTGACTGGTTCAGGATCTCCGTATAAATGAGGGGGAGATACATCGAATAGAACTGGACACTGTCTTCCACGAGGATGATGGCCTGGACCCCGACCGCCCGCGTGTCGTTGTCCACGTTCAGCTTGTCCTCGAGGTATTTGATGATGCCGATCAGCAGCCGGTAATCTCCCTGCCAGAGAAAGATCTTCTCGAAAATGGAGGTGTCGTAGCTGGTGACCAGCTCTTTTCGCTCCTTGTTGTCGTATGCCAGCAGGACGATCGGGGTATCGATCCCGGCTTCGCGGATCATCCGGGCGAACCGGATGACATGGATATCCTCGATGTGCAGGGTGGTGATGATCAGATCGAAATGCTCCCCGGAAGTGATCAGCTCCATGGCTTCCTTGCCGGAGCTGACATGGGTGACCTCAGGGGGGTGGCTCAGGTTGAGGACCTGGAATTCTTCGCGGATGAGTTCGTACAGCCGCCCGTCCTCCTCGAAGAGGTACTGGTCATACAGGCTGGAAACAAGGAGGATGTCGCGGATCTTGTACCGCATCAGCTTCTGAAAGTCCTGAATGCGGGCATCCGTGATCTCGTCTATGCGGAGCCGGGAGCGGGTCGTCATGCGGTCACTGTCGGTGCACGAAAGTGTGAAAGTGAAGGCAAAATACATGAAAAGCCCCTGACCCGCAAGCCGAAGCATATTGATTTTGTGCAAAACGGTGGGTATTTTGAAACGATTGACCTCCCTTAGGTGGACTCCATGAACCTTTTCCGGATCGTGGTTGCGGTGACACTGGCGCTGGCGACATCGGCGACGTGTGTCCTGGCGCAGGGCGGCGGATCCTTCGATCTGTCGGCCTATGAGGCGTTTCTACTGAACCATACGGACCTCTCTGCCGCAGGACTGGCCTCCGTCTACCCGCCGGGGACCTTCGCCGAACGCGCCCCTCATGTGCCCGCGAATGCAGGGTTCTTCAAGAACGTGGATTCCGCCTACCGACTGACAGCCACCGAGACTGCGCTCCTTGCGGACCACGGGTTCATGGTGTCAGAACGCCTCTCACGGAAGACATTTGCCGGCTCGTATCTTGAGATCTATCACGCCGATCTCCCCGTGTACGTCTCTGCCGATGCGATCCTGCACGCCGTTCACATGTCCTATGACGCCATCCTGCAGGATGTCGAGCATGGTGTTCTCATTCCGGCGCTCGATGAACTGCTTGCCGGGCTTTCCGGCAAGGTGCCGGAATTTGCGGAGACGTACGCGGGGGTTCCTGGCATGGCGGAGCCACTCCAGGATATGGATCTGTATCTGACGGTGGCGCGCAGGCTTCTCGGCCGCAGCGTGACCCCATATTTTCTCGCGAACACATCCCGGGTGACAGCGATCGAAGACGCGGTCGCGGCGGAGGTCCCGGCATCCATCGCGCTCTTCGGCGATACCCCCCGCGATGTCGACTTCAGCCAATTCACTGTACGCGGCCATTATGTTCTCGAACCGGAGTTCCAGGCCTACTTCAAGACCATGATCTGGCTCGGCCGGACAGAATTCTACATGCAATCGCCGCCGGGAGCATTGATCGCGCAGACGCCGGCGGATATCAGGCGTCAGATCATCGCGTCGGTCCTGATCGCTCAGGCCACCGAAGATCCGACCGTGCGGCCTCTCATGGAACGTATGGAGATGATCCTCCGGGTGTTCGTTGGCGACCAGGACAATATCACCCCGGCACTCATGACGTCGTACGTGACGGAATCCGGGGTCGGATCGCCCGCAGCCCTGACCGATTCCGCAACGTGGAGGGGATTTCAGAAGGGGCTGCTGGAGAGATCCTACGCAGCCCAACGTATCAATTCGCAGATCCTCTGGTCCGGCTCCATGGATCCGGGGAAGGTCCTGCCTGCCGCATCGTTCCTGCTGCTGGGCCAGAGGTTCATCGTTGATTCCTATGTAACTTCGAAGGTCGTCTTCAATCAGATCGAGTACCGCGGCACCGCGGTGAAGCGCATGCTCCCCTCGAGCCTGGACGTCCTCTTTGCGATAGGGAATGATGGTGCGGCGCGTCTGCTCGGGCAGGAACTGGAGACCTACCACTATGCCTCCAACCTGGCGGCCCTGCGCTATCTCATCGATGGCTATGAGCCCGCGTTCTGGGACAGCACTCTCTACAATTGCTGGTTGCATGCGATCCGATCATTGTCGCCTCCGCGTGAGCGCGATGCACTGCCTCCCTTCATGCGCACGGCGGCATGGTGGCAGAAGGGGATGAATACCCAGCTGGCTGCATGGGCACAGCTCCGGCATGATAATCTCCTGTATGCGAAGCAGTCGTACAGCGGGGGGGTCATCTGTTCGTATCCTGACAGTTATGTGGAGCCCGTTCCTGCATTCTTCAGCAGGATGAAAGCAATGGCTGCGCTCGGCACCCGGGTCTTTTCGTCCGGAGCTCTTGCCGGTGGGGCTCCCCGCGCCCGGACCTACTTCACGGCCATGGCCGCCGTGATGGATACCCTGCACGGCATCGCGGAGAAGGAGGTTGCCGGGACGCCACGTACGGATCAGGAGCGTGGCTTCCTGCGCAGGATGATCAATATTAGCGGCGCAGGGTGTGCGCCTGCCCCGAATGGCTGGTATCCCAACCTCTATTATAATGGCCAGGAGACGCTGGAGGACGAAGACCTCGTCGTGGCTGATATCCATACTGCCCCGACGGACGCTGCGGGGGCGATGGCCGGGTGGGTGAAGCACGCCGGGACAGGCCCCGTCAACCTTGGCGTCGTCATAGCACCGTGTTCGGACGGTACCCCGACGGCCTTCGTCGGGGCTATGGCGAGCTACTATGAGCACACGACACTCAATTTCAAGCGGCTGACCGATGAAGAATGGAAGACGCAGCTGCTTGCCGGTGCATTCCAGCGTCCGTCATGGGTGAACCTGTATCTCGCTGATAGCGCGGGCGGCTCCCGCGGCGATGGACCGACACTCCTGACGGGTGTTGGCAACCGCGATGTGTCGATGCCGGATCAGCCCGCTTCGTATGTGCTCGCCCAGAACTACCCGAACCCCTTCAACCCTTCGACGCTCATTGCCTTCGCGGTCCCGCCCGGTGCGGTGACCGCGACCGTCACGATCACCGTCTATGACGTCCGGGGTGCGCGTGTCCGTGAATTGCTTCATACGCCGCTCGCACCCGGCAGTTATTCGGTGCGATGGGACGGTACCTCCGACCGCGGTGAGATGATGGCTTCCGGCGCATTCTTCTATGAGCTCCGTGCCGGTCAGTTCGCTACGACGCGGTCCATGCTTTTGCTACGCTAACACAGACAACACTACTCTCGTACATATCGTCACGACGTTCAACGCAAAGGAGCTGTTCTCATGGCTAATATCAAGAAGATCAAAGGTGTCATCGGTATCCTCACGGGTGGTGGCGACGTGCCCGGACTCAATCCGGCGATCCGTGCAGTCACGATCCGTGCCCTGCGTGAGGGGTATCAGGTCATCGGACTGCGTCGCGGCTGGGCCGGGATCACCGAGATCGTCCGGGAAAAGGATTATGACAATTCGGACAATTTCCGCATCCTGACCGAGGACATCGTGAACCGTGCGGGCCGTACGGGCGGCACGTTCCTGCATACCTCGCGCACGCGGCCGAGCCACATGAAGAAGTCGGCGGTCCCCCAGCACCTGCAGGACAAGTACAACGCCGAGGCGAATGATCTCACGCCGGAGGTGATGGCGAACCTGGCGTGGCTCGGTATCGAGACGCTGATCCCGATCGGCGGCGATGATACGCTGAGCTACGGCGTGCGGCTGTACAAGGATGGCATGAAGGTGGTGGCCATCCCGAAGACCATGGACAACGACGTGCCCGGGACCGATTACTGCATCGGCTTCAGCACGTGTGTGACGCGCACGATCCAGATCACCAACAACCTGCGCACATCCGCGGGGTCGCACGAGCGCTTCCTCGTCCTCGAAGTGTTCGGCCGCTATGCGGGTTACACCGCCATGGTGCCCACGATGGCGGGTGCGGCCCATCGCTGCGTGATCCCCGAGTACAAGTTCCACATCGATCAGCTGGCGGAATTGCTCTCGCACGATCGTCAGAACAATCCGAGCCGGTATTCGGTCGTGCTGGTGTCTGAAGGCGCGATGTTCGAGGGTGGCGAGATGATCTTCGAGCGCGACACGACGGATGCGTACGGCCATAAGAAGCTGGGCGGCATCGGCGATCTTGTCTCGGAGAAGCTCAAGGAACTCTCCCCGAGATACAACAACGGGAAGACGGTCAATACGATCGCGCAGCGGCTGGGCTACCTTGTCCGTGGCGGCGACCCGGATGCCATCGATTCGATCGTCCCGATGGCGTACGGCAACCTTGCCCTCGACCTGATCCTCAAGGGCGTCCATGGCCGCCTCGTCGTTCTGAAGAACGGCCGGTATGATAACCTGCCCCTGGATGTCGTGACGAGTTCCAAGAAGGTCGTGAACGTTGCGGAGCACTATAACACCGAACGCCTGCGTCCGCACTACAAGAGCTTCGAAATGAAGCCGATGTTCCTCACGACAGGGGAATAAGGCGGTCGTTGCTGCGGTTCTTCCTTCATGCTCCGGACCGCCTCTCCCGGCGGTCCGGAGTTCGTTCTCCAACCAGCGGAGATTGTGAAATGCGCGTCCCCCGATGGTTCCCGTACATCGTGTTCTTCCTGACTGTTCAGTTCCTTGTCGCGGCCGTCGCGACTGCCGGTGCGCAGGAGCGTGCCATCACGCGTGCGGAATATCTCGGCTATGCCGAGGCCGCGGCCAACGATGCTTGGTCGACGCTCGATGCCGACCGTGAGAAGTGGCGGCGGAGCGTCGACGTCGAGTACGTCTTCGGCTACAACCCGCCGGGCAACGAGCCGTATCTTGCCGCCCTGTATGCGAATCTGTTCGAGGCGACCGGGAAGCGCGAGTATCTCGCGCGCGCGAAGCGTTTGCTGCTGGAGTTCGGTGATTTCCGGTCGGCCTATCCGGCGGACTATGCCGCGACCCGTGCGGAATACGGCGGTGTCATCCCGGCCGTGCCCAATATCTTCTTCTTCGGGAAATATTGCCACGCGTATGCGATCCTGCAGAAGCACGGGACACTGACCGCGGCGGAACGCGCGGTGATCGATGACAACATCGCCGGGAGTGCGGACTACCTCGTGCGCTTCCAGGAATGGGGTGCCATGAACCGGGCCATGCTGCGTGCCGAGGCCCTCCTGTACGCCGCGAAGGTCGTTCCGCATCATCCGCATCAACCCCATTGGCTGACCATGGGGAACGCGATCGTGGGCGACAACGACGGGCAGTGGGAGATCGAGGATGCCACCGGATACAACGGGGTGTGGTTGTACTCGCTGCTGTCCTACCTGAGCGACATCCGGGGCGACGAACGGGCGTATCGCATGCCGGTGATGCAGTACTACTTTGAATACTATCTGCAAATGATCTGCCCGGCCGGCATCGTCCCGGATGTCGGCGACGCGCAGTGGCGGAGCGGGTGGGACCGCATGCTCCCGTTCTTTGAGAAGGGAGCCGCGGTCAATAAGGATCCCCGGCTGCGGTGGGCGGCGGCCCGGCATGTCCGCGAACTGGTGGACTTCAAGGCCCCCAGGAAGAGTGTGTTCCTCGGATTGATCTTCTCCGATGCGATGCGGTGGGCAGACTTCTCCTTGCCGTCGGAGCCGCCGGCCAACGGAAGCCGCGAGGTGCTCGAGGACATGGTCGGGAAGAAGGTCGTCTTCCGTAATGGGTGGGCAAAGAACAGCACGTACCTGTTGTTGAACTACCGGGATGAAGGCGATGGCGGATGGCTGTTCAGGGAAAACCTCCGGTCCAGTATCCCCGTGGAGGAGGAGAAGATGCACCACGGTCACTCCGATGAGAACAGCATCGCGCTGCTCATGCGGAACAATTCGATCCTGTTGCACGACGGCGGGTACCGTGATTACATGCCGAGCGGCCCCTATGGAGCCTTCCGGGCGGACTATTTCCATAACCGCGTCGTCGTGCGCGATGGGAAGATCGCGCTGGGACAGAGGCAGGGCGAATACCGCTATGCGACTCCCGGCCATGCGGCGGTGCCCGGACAGTCGATGCTGGACTTCTTCCGGAATTCCGGCGCATACAGGGAAGTGCGGACGCGGAAGATCGACTACCTGTCGTTGAAGGACGTTGACTACTCCCGTACGCGGATCATCGATGAGAACCTCGGGTACGAAGGCGATCGCATCGTGTTCTATGTGAAGGCCCTCGATTGCTTCGTCGTGGTCGATGCCGTCCGCTTCACCCGCCCGACGTATCTGACCATGGCGAACCTGTGGCACACACGAAAGGTCCTCGCGAAAGGTGAGGGGTGGTACGATACGGTCTACGATTCGCTCCAGACGCTCGATGTCCGCGGCAACGACAGGCTCCTGATCTGCTTCCCGGAGCGCGACCACCTGCAGGATGGCGTCGAGGAGCAGATGCGCTACTGGCAGCGCGAACAGGCGATCTATCAACTGACGGGCCGGCATGGGTACCGCAACGACATGCAGCGCTTCATCACCGTTCTGATGCCCCATGGCGCCACGGAGAAACCCGGGGAGCTGGCCGCCCGGGTGCGGGTGCTCCCCACCGACGATCCGGACAAGGCGGTCTGCCTCAGCATCAGTCGGGGCGACACCAGCTGGGTGCTCGGTGCCAAGCTGGACCTCGAATCGGAACTGGTGTATTCGTGGCGCCGGCCGATGTATTCGTACGAGTCGGGGAAGTGCGCCTATGGTGACTACACGACGGATGCCTTCACGCTGTGCGCGGTAGAGACCCCGCGTGCCATCCGCTATGCCGTGGTCGGTGCCGTCCGCGTGGAGCACCGGGGCAAGGTGCTCTATGAGCAGCTTCCGGTACAGGCCACCCTGCGGTTTGACGGCGGACCGGACACGACCGGGACCATGAAGATGCGCTTCTGGGAAGGGGAGGTCACCCGATGAGCATGACGTCGCGTGAGCGGCTTGCGGCGACGTTGCGCCATGAGCAGCCCGACCGCGTGTGCGTGGATTTCGGTGGCACGGCGGTGACGGGCATCCACGTGAGCATCGTTGCCAGGTTGCGTCAGCGGATCCTCGGCGACCCGGCATACCGCGTGAAGGTCGTGGAACCGTATCAGATGCTCGGTGAGATCGATGACGAACTCCGGGAAGCCCTCGGTATCGATGTCGTGGGTTCCTGGGCCCCCAAAGGAATGTTCGGATTTGCGAACGCCGATTGGAAACCCTTCACATTGTTCGACGGCACCGACGTCCTGGTCCCCGGCGGGTTCGAAGTGACCGTGGACGAGAAGAAGGACCTGCTCATTCATCCTGAGGGCGATCGTTCCGCGCCGGCGTGCGCACGCATGCCGCACGGCGGCCACTTCTTCGATGCGATCTCGCGTCAGCGTCCGATCGTCGAAGAAGAACTCGATCCGGCGGATAATCTGGAGGAGTTCTCGCCGCTGGCAGATGCCGACGTGCACCATTTCGCGCAGCAGGCGCGACGCGGTGCCGGAATGCAGAAGGGCGTCATCGTGATCGCACCCGGCGTCGCATTCGGGGATATCGCCCTGGTGCCGGCGCTTTGGAAGAAGGAGATCCGCGGGATCCGCGATGTGGAGGAGTGGTACGTTTCCACCGCCGCCCGGAGGGACTACGTGCAGAAGGTCTTTGAAGGGCAGTGCGCCGTGGGGTTGAAGAATCTCGAGCGTCTCGCCCAGGCAGTGGGCGACAATGCGCAGGCGGCGTTCGTGACGGGAACCGACTTCGGAACGCAGGCGGGTCTCTTCATCTCGCGCAAGGCGTACCGGGAGTTGTACATGCCGTTCCACAAGATCATCAACGGCTATATCCACGCGCACACATCCTGGAAGACGTTCATTCATTCATGCGGATGTGTCGTAGACCTGATCCCGGATTTCATCGAAGCCGGATTCGATATCCTGAATCCCGTACAGACGTCGGCCGCGGGGATGGACCCCGCCTGGCTGAAGCGGACGTACGGCAAGGACATCGTGTTCTGGGGAGGGGGCGTGGATACGCAGAAGACGTTGCCCTATGGGACGCCGGAGGAAGTCTACCGGGAAGTGCGGGAACGTGTTGCGCTCTTCAATCATGGCGGTGGGTTCGTCTTCAATACCGTCCACAACATCCAGGCCCTGGTGCCGGTGGAAAATGTGGAAGCGATGTTCAGGGCGCTGAAAGAGAGTGACGCAGGGTAACAAGCAAACGGAAGAAGCGCCACAGCAGAGGGACGGAGCATTACGGCAGCGGACCGGAACACCACCGCAGCGGACTGGAACACCACCGCAGCGGACTGGGACACCACCGCAGCGGAACGGAATGCCACGGCAAAGGTCGGGAAAGCCACAGTAAAGAAACGGAACACCACCGCAGAGGACCGGAGCAACGAGGCAGCACAGCAGAGCGTGCATGGTTTTCCCCACATGTCCCTGCTTCGTTCTCCGTGCCACAGGAACCGCGACGATTGTGATACTGAGGAATGCGTGAAAATTCAAGGCGTTATCTTCGATCTGGACGGAACATTGTTGGATACTCTGGAGGACATCGCGGATTCGGCGAATGCTGCGCTCGCGGAGCGGGGTCATCCTCCGCACCCGGTGAGTGCATACCGCTACTTTGTCGGCGACGGTGCGCCAACGCTGATCCACAGGATCCTCCCCGAAAAGGCCCGGAGCGCCGCTGAAGAGGCCGCCGTGCTCGCCCGCTACAAGGAGGTCTATGCGGTGCGTTGGAACATCAAGACCGCACCGTATGCCGGCATCGAGGCAATGCTCGCAGCCATGACCTCGCGCGGCCTGCGTCTCGGGGTGCTTTCCAACAAACCGCACGATGCCACGGAAGAGTGTGTGGCAGGTTTCCTGCACGGAACCCGGTTCGACATCGTGCAGGGCCAGACCACGGCATTCCCCAGGAAACCGGATCCGGCGGGGGCCTGTGCCATCGCGCACCGGTTCGGTATCCCGCCAGCGGAGTGTCTGTATGTGGGCGATACGGCCACCGACATGCAGACGGCCGTCCGCGCCGGGATGATCCCCGTCGGCGCGCTCTGGGGATTCCGGACCGCTGACGAATTGACCGCGCATGGTGCGCGGCGGCTGGTCGGGCATCCGTCGGAACTGATCCCACTCCTCGACGATAGGACACTCTACCCATGATCCGGTCAACGTTCTTCGTCCCCGTGGTCTATGAACATGCCGCGCAGCTCATCGGCAAACGCCCGTGGGAGGTGTCGCGTGATGAGGACCTGCTGGTGGCCGGACATTCCGCCGCCTATCAGGCGTATCACCACACTCCGATCGTTGCGGGGATCGATGTGTACAACGTCGAGGCCGAGGCCTACGGATCGGTGCTTGGCGATGCCGGCGGAATAGCGATCCCGGCTGTCGAGCGCCACGCCTGCTCGGAAGTGGGGGAGATCGTTGACCTGAAGGCCCCGGATCTCGCTGCGCACGGGCGCTGGCCGGTCATCCTCGGTGCCGCACGGCGACTGAAGGAACGCTTCTCCGATGCGCAGGTGTGTGTGCCGCTGAGCGGACCATTCTCCATCGCGAGCAATCTCGTGGGCTTTGAAGAGCTCCTCTTCGGTGTGCTCGAAGACCCTGCGCTCGTGCGGGAAGCACTCGTACACCTCGCGCGTCATCAGGCGTCGGCCATCCGTGAGATCCACCGGTTGGGGCTGGAGTGTATCGTCTTCGAATCGGCTGCCACGCCGCCGCTGTTGTCGCCCGCGTCCTTCCGGGAGGTTGAACTGCCCGCGTTGCGCGTCATGGCGACGGATCATGCGGTCGCGACCGGTGAGGACCTGGCCCTGGTGATCGGCGGGAATACGGTGCCGATCCTGCCCGACCTGATCGATCTTCATCCCGGCATGCTCATCTGTCCGTCGGAGACCGACCGCTCCCGGTTCATGGAGCTCATGCGGTCCCACCCGGGCATCATGGTCCGCATCAACATGTCGCCCGGTGTTTTCGCGCTGGCCGGAAACGCGGGGGCGGAGGCGGAGGCGGATACGGCACTCGCACTCGCGGCCGGCAGGGATCGCGTCTGCATCGGCACCGGGGTGCTGCCCTATGATGCCGATCCTGCAACCGTGGTGCGCATCCAGGAATATGTGGAGAGGCACAGACGATGAAACGCTCGGGTCCGGGGAATCTGCTTTTCGCCTTCTTCATGATCCTTGCCATGGCATCCACCCTCGTGGCACGGGAACTTGTCGTGTCGCCTGATGGCAAGGACTCGAACCCGGGGACGCGCGCGATGCCGCTCCGCACCCTCACGCGCGCACGTGACGTGTTGCGGACCCTCCGCGGCACGGCTGCCAACGTCGGAGAATGCGATACGGTCCTTCTCCGTGGCGGTGTGCACCGGTTGGACTCCACGTTCGTCCTCGAGAGCAGAGATGGCGGGTCGCGGTCATTCCCGGTCCGCTATCTGGCCGCCCCCGGAGAAGCCGTCAGGATCATCGGCGGTATGGACCTGCCGCGTGACTCGTTCCGGCCAGTTACCGATCCCGTGGTGCTCGCCCGTCTGCCGGTTGTTGCCCGAAGGCACGTCCTTGCCTGTGATCTCACGCGCGCCGGCGTCCGGTCGTTCGGGAAGCACCGTCAGGCCGGTCACGGGCACGCCGTGGAGCCGGCACCGCTCGAGCTGTACTGTAACGGTGCAGTGCTGCCCCTGGCGCACTATCCGGACAGCGGCGCGATCATGATCGGTGAGGTGATCGATCCGGGATCGGTCCCGCGGATCGGCGACTATGTGAACATCCGCGGCGGGACATTCGTGTACACCGATCCTCGCCACGCGATCTGGGCCGGAGCGGACGATGTCTGGCTGCAGGGATACTTCAAGTGGGGTTTTGCGGACGACAAGATCCGCATTCTCTCCACCGATACGCTGCGGCAGCGGGTCACCCTCGCGACGCCGCACATGTACGGCGTGGGGAATGGCGAACCCTTCAACCAGTATGTTGCGCTCAATCTGCTCGAAGAACTGACCATGCCGGGCGAGTGGTACCTTGACCGATCCTCCGGCATGCTCTATGTGTGGCCGCCGGCGGGTCAGACCGACCTCGCGTTCTCGGTGTCGGTCCTGGAAGACCCGCTCATGGCCTTCGACGATGTTGCCGATATCGCTCTCGAGGGCTGCATGCTGGAACTCGGACGCGGCATGGGGATCTCGGTCGAAGGAGGCGAGCGCGTCACCATCGCGGGGTGTACCGTGCGCAATGTCGGCACGTGCGGGATCGTGTTCGGGCAGGGAGCGCGGCAGACGTTCCCCCATCTCACGGCTGACGACTACGACGGGGTGCCGGCATCACGGATCCTCGGTGCGTTTCAGATGCACTACTACCGCTCCACCACCTGGGACAGGCAGTGTGGCAGCGGGCACCGGGTGCTTTCCTGCGACGTCTACAATACGGGTGCCGGTGGCATCACGATCGGCGGGGGTAGCAAGAAGGACCTCATCCCCTCCGGGTCCTCCGTGGAGAATTGCCGCATCCACAACTATAACCGCCACTACAAGGCGCAGTGGGCGGGGATCAATGTGGATGGGTGCGGGGTGCTGGTGGCGCACAACGAGATCTTCGACGCGGACCTGCAGGCGATCTTCGTGCGGGGCAACGACCACATCTTTGAATACAACAACATCCATCATGTCGCCCTGAATTCGAACGATGCATCGGCGTGGTATCTCGGGCGGGACCCGAGCGATCAGGGCAATGTCGTGCGCTACAACTTCTTCCATCACGTCGGGCGCCCGGACCGGAAATGGATGATGGGCGTGTATTGCGACGATGCCACATGCAACGTGCGCGTGATCGGGAATGTGTTCTACAAGGTGGCCTCCTTCGGCACTGTGTACAGCAACGGCGGGCACGACATCGTGGTTCGGGACAATATCTTCATCGAGGGATATGGCCCGGTGTTCCAGTTGAAGTCGATGTGGTACGACTTCGGGCGGTTCGAGATCCCGTACTTCTTCGGGCCCAGGGGCGTCTACCGGCGGCGGTTGACGCGGGACCTGGATATCACGCTTCCTCCGTACAGCACGCACTATCCGCTGCTGAAGGACTGGTTCCAGCTCATGCCCGACAGTGTCACGTACGTGGGGATGCGCCCGCGGCGGAACATCGTTGAACGGAATCTCGTCGTGAACTACGAGGAGACCTACCGGCTGGTCGGCGAATATGCACAGTGCGACTTCCGGGACAATGTCGTCGTGCGGGGCGATCCCGGGTTCATCGATATGCCGGCGATGGACTTCCGGCTCCGGAGCGACGCTGCGGTGTTCACGGCGATCCCGGGATTCCAGGCTCCGCCCTTCGGGTCGATGGGGATCTTTCAGGACAGATACCGGCGCATGCTACCGGTGCAGTAGCATGCCGGGCCCGTCCGGGCCCAGGACGACAGTGCACCGATGCACGAAAGGATGATGCTGCAATGATCGATATCGAGAAACTCCTGGCGGTGGAACTCTCGCTGCAACCCGTCCAGGTCCGCAATGCGCTCCAATTGAAAAGTGAGGGCGGCACCGTTCCGTTCATCGCACGGTACCGCAAGGAACGGACAGGGGAGATGGATGAGCTGCAGCTGCACATGCTCTTTGACCGGCATGCGTATCTGGCGGACCTCGAGGAGCGCAAGGCGGTGGTGATCGATTCGATCGAGAAGCAGGGGAAACTCACCGACGAACTGCGGACGAAGATCGAGGGGTGCATCCAGAAGACCGAACTGGAAGATCTGTATCTTCCGTACCGTCCGAAGAAGCGCACGCGCGCGACGATCGCCAGGGAGAAGGGGCTCGAGCCGCTGGCCGACGAGATCAAGGCGGCGAACGCACCGGGGGTGCGTACGTTCGATCTGCAGGCCGCTGCAGCACCATTCGTTGATGCCGGGAAGGGCGTTGCGTCGGCGGATGAAGCCATCGCCGGTGTGGCGGACATCATCGCCGAAGAGATCGCGGAAAAGGCCGAGCACCGGGCACATCTGCGCGAGTGGATCCTCGCGAACGGATACTTCACCTCCGACGTGAAGCCGGAGTTCGCTGCCGGCTCGACGAAGTTCGAAATGTACCGCGGCTACAAGATCAAGGCCGCCGATATCCATCCGCACAACATGCTGGCCCTGCTCCGTGGCGAAAAGGAGGAGATCCTCACGGTCGATCTCGGATTCGAGATGGACCCCGTCGTTGCGTATCTGCGCGACAAGGAGATCCACTCCGGCGCATCTTCGATCAGGGATCTGTATCAGAACCTCTTGTTCGATGCATTCGATCGCCTGATGCGGGTATCGCTGGCCGGCGAGGTGCGCGCGCTCTGCAAGGAGAGGTCGGACAGGGAGTCGATCACGACGTTCGAAGCCAATCTCCGGCAGCTGCTGCTCTCGCCGCCGGCAGGGATGAAGCCGACGATGGGGGTCGACCCGGGCCTCCGGACCGGATGTAAACTCGCCATCCTCGATGCCACGGGAAAGCTCCTTGAATATGAGACGATCTATCCCTCCAGGTCGGAGGGGGAACGGAAAGCAGCGGCGCGCAAGCTCGGTGGGCTGATCCTGAAGCATGGCGTGGACCTGATCGCGGTCGGCAACGGAACCGGTGGACGGGAGACCGAGACGTTCGTTGCGGAGGTCCTGGCCGCACTCGACCGCAAGCCCACGCGGGTCATGGTGAGCGAGGCGGGTGCATCGGTCTATTCCGCCAGCATGCTCGCGCGCGAAGAATTCCCCGACCTGGATGTGACCATCCGGGGCGCCGTCAGCATCGGACGCCGGCTGCAGGATCCCCTGGCCGAGCTGGTGAAGATCGACCCGAAGTCCATCGGGGTGGGGCAGTACCAGCACGACGTGGACCAGAAGCTGCTGAAGAAGCGCCTGGAAGAAACGGTGGAGAGTTGCGTGAACTACGTTGGTGTGGACGTGAACACGGCCTCGCGGGAATTGCTGAAGTATGTGGCCGGGGTCAACACGACCCTTGCGAAGAGCATCGTGACGTACCGGGACGAGCACGGACCGTACAGGAACCGCGAAGCACTGCGCCAGGTCCCGAAGTTCGGGCCGAAGACATTCGAACAGGCCGCCGGCTTCCTCCGCATCCGTGGAGGGGACAACCCACTGGATAATTCCGCGGTGCACCCCGAAAGCTATCCGGTCGCGGAACGTATCCTGGCCGACCTCGCGGTGCAGGTGGAGGATTTGGCGCGCGATCCGGAGAAGCTCGCCCGCGTGAAGCCGGCTCAGTACGTCACCGAGAAGGCGGGGGAGCCGACCGTCCGCGACATCATCAATGAGCTCAAGAAACCGGGCCGCGATCCCCGCGCCGAGTTCCACTACGCCACGTTCAAGGATGGGGTGAACGAGATCAGAGACCTCGCCCCGGGGATGGAACTGGAAGGCGTGGTCACGAATGTCACGAACTTCGGAGCGTTCGTCGACATCGGTGTCCATCAGGACGGGCTGGTCCATGTGTCGCAGATCGCTGATCGCTTCGTGCAGGATCCGACGACCGCCGTGCACGTCGGCCAGGTCGTGAAGGTGCGCGTCCTCGAGGTCAACGAGCAGCTCAAGCGCATCAGTCTGACCATGAAGAAGGGTGGCGCGGAGAAGGGTGGCCATCCGAAGCATCACGGCAAGAAGGAAAAACAGGCAGAGAAGACGCCGCACTATACGCTCGCCGATCTGAAACGACGATTCGAGAACCGGTAAGGACAGGAAGACAGGGACCATGCACGAGACCATTCGGACCTTAGGGCAGTACGGGATCATCCCGGTGGTAGCCATCGACAACGCTGCCGATGCGGTGCCGCTTGCGCGGGCGCTGCAGGATGGTGGATTGAATTGCATCGAGATCACGTTCCGCACGGCAGCGGCGGCGGACGCGATCGCCGCGATCGCGAAGGAATGTCCGACCATGCTGGCGGGTGCGGGCACCGTGCTGACAGTGGACCAGGTGAAGAAGGCGAAGGCCAACGGTGCGAAGTTCATCGTCGCTCCCGGGCTCAACCGGAAGGTCGTGGAGGCGTGCATCGCCGAGGGTCTCACCGTCACCCCGGGCGTGTCGACGCCATCGGATGTGGAGGCTGCGCTCGATCTGGGGCTGGAGGTGGTGAAGTTCTTTCCTGCGGAGGCGGCCGGCGGTGTGAAGTTCCTGAACGCCATCAGCGCGCCCTACCGGTCCGTGAAGTTCATCCCCACCGGCGGGATCGATGAAAACAATCTGCTGTCGTACCTCAGGCTGCCCCGTGTCCTGGCGTGTGGTGGCAGCTGGATGGTGAAACCGGAATTGATCAACGCCGGCAAGTTCGATGAGATCCGGTCGCTCACGGCGAAGGCGGTGGCCACCATGCTGGGCTTCGAATTCTGGCACCTTGGGGTGAATTGCGCGGCACAGGCGGAGGCCAGCGCCGCCGCGGCACAGACCGCATCGCTGTTCTCGATGGCGATCCGGCAGGGAGCGACATCGGAGTTCGTCGGGACCGGGCTGGAATTCCTGTACACGCCCGGCCGCGGAACACACGGACACATCGCGATCAAGACCCATTCCATCGAACGGGCGGTCGGATATTTCGAGCGCCGCGGCGTCCGGACGATCCCGTCAACGCGCGTGGAGAAGGACGGCAGGCTGCATGTGATCTATCTGGATCTGGATCTGGCCGGTTTCTCCGTGCATCTCATCCAGCCGTAGCGGGGTCGCGCGGCCCTGAGCCGCACCACTGATCAGACCGAACGAATCACCATTGACGAGAGAGTAGCCCATGCCATTGACCATCAAGAGTGCCTCTGCTGCGCAGTTCGACCTCCTCGCCCTGGGCGAATGCATGATCCGGCTGAGCCCTCCCGGACACCAGCGGATCGAGCTGACGCCCGTCCTCGAAGTGTATGCGGGCGGTGGGGAATATAATGTGGCGTATGCGCTGTCGCGCTATGGCCTGCGCACCGGGTGGGTGTCGGCGCTGACGGACAATCCCCTGGGCCACATCATCAAGAACCACGCGCGGACCAGCGGCATGGACATCAGCGAAGTGCTCTGGGTGCCGTACGATGGCGTCGGGCGTGCCGACAGGGTCGGGCTCAACTTCACCGAGGTTGGCATCGGCGTCCGCGCGAGCGTCACGCTCTACGACCGCGGTCATACGGCGGTGTCGCACATGAAGCCCGGCGATGTGGATTGGAAGCGGATCTTCACGCAGCGCGGAGCGCGGTGGTTCCACACCGGCGGGATCTATACGGCACTGAGCGATTCCTGCGCCGATGCCGTGCTGGAAGCGATGAAGGCCGCGCACGACGCCGGCACGATCGTCAGCTACGACCTGAATTTCCGCAGCAAGCTCTGGCCAAGCAAGAAAGCGATCGAGGTCACGAAGAGACTGGTGCCGTACATCGATGTGCTCATCGGCAATGAAGAGGATTTCCAGAAGGTGCTGGGCTTCGAGGTGGAGGGGACGGACGAGAATTTGAAATCCCTTCCGGTCGAGGGCTACAAGAGGATGGTCGAGCGCGTCGTGAAGGCGTACCCGCACATCAAGGCGGTGGGCACGACGCTGCGCGAGGTCGTGTCGGGACTCGTGAACAACTGGTCCGCCATCATGTACTACGATGGGACCTTCTACAGTTCGCGGCAGTACGAGCATCTGGAGATCGAAGACCGCGTGGGGGGAGGCGATGGCTTCTGCTCCGGCTTCGTCTACGGGTTGCTGCATGGCATGACGCCGCAGGAGTGCATCGAGATGGGGGCGGCACACGGGGCATTGCTCCAGAGCACGCGGGGCGACACGAGCATGGTGACCATGGAAGAGATCAAGCATGTGATGAAGGGGGGTAGTGCTCGGATCAAACGATAAGAGCATTGAAGATGGAATATGGAAGCGAGAAGATGAAGAATGGAAGACCATCGATGGCAGGTGGAGGAGGGGGAAGGCCGGATTTGTTGATTCTCTTGCGGTTTCTCGGTATCATACATGATTCTCAGCAGTATCGCCCAAGTATCGATCTGGAGACATGAGTGACAGCACCGTTGCCTGAACAGGAAGATCTCAATACCCTGATGACGCGCCGCCGGGAGGAATTGCAGGAACTCCTGCGACGCGGTGTCAACCCGTATCCGTACTCCTTCGACCGTACGGCGATGTCCGGCGGGATCAAAACGGCATTCAAGGATGAGGATCCACCCCGCGATGTGGCCGTCGCCGGCCGCATCATGTCCCTGCGGCGGATGGGAAAGGCGTCGTTCTGTCACATCGAGGACCCCGAAGGCCGCATCCAGGTCTACCTGAAGAAGGACGACCTCGGCGAGGCCTATGAAACCTTCCGGCTCATGGACATCGGCGATATCATCGGGGTGAAGGGGTTCGTCTTCAAGACCCGCACCGGTGAGGTGTCCGTCCACGCCCGCTCCTTCGAACTCCTGGCAAAGTCGTTGCGTCCCATCCCCACGCCGAAGGAAGTGGTGGATGAACAGGGCAACAAGACCGTGTACGACGGGTTCGCCGACAAGGAGACCCGGTACCGGCAGCGGTACGTTGACCTGATCGTGAACCCGGATGTCCGCGACGTCTTCGTGAAGCGGGCACGGATCGTCTCCGCGGTCCGCCGGTTCCTGGATGGACAGGGATTCCTGGAGGTCGAGACACCCATCCTGCAGCCGCAGTACGGCGGTGCATTCGCACGTCCGTTCATCACCCATCACAATGCGCTGGACATCGAGCTCTACCTGCGCATCGCTGATGAACTGTACTTGAAGCGCCTTATCGTCGGTGGGTTCGACGGGGTCTACGAGATCTCCAAGGACTTCCGGAACGAGGGGATGGACAAGTCGCACAACCCCGAGTTCACGATGTTGGAGGTGTACGTCCCGTACCGGGATTACCTCTGGATGATGGGCATGGTCGAGTCCATGATGGCGGAGGTTGCCCGTGCCGTGAACGGTTCGCTGAAGGTCACCATCGGCGGGAACGAGATCGATTTCACGCCGCCGTGGAAGCGCCTGACCATGGCCGAGGCCATCAGGATGTATACCGATGTGGATATCACCGGGATGGCGGAAGCCGATCTGCGGGCTGCGGCACGGAAGCTCCATGTGGAGGTCGCTCCGTCCGACGGATTCGGACGGATCATCGACGAGATCTTCAGCGAGAAGGTGGAACACCATCTCATCCAGCCGACATTCATCACCGATTATCCGGTGGAGATGTCGCCGCTTGCGAAGCGCCACCGCAGCGCACCCGGGCTGGTCGAACGCTTCGAGGCGATCTGCAATGGCCATGAGATCTGCAATGCATTCAGTGAACTGAACGATCCGCTCGATCAGCGGGCCCGGTTTGAAGAGCAGATGAATGCGCGTGCACGCGGTGAAGAGGAAGTGCAGCCGCTCGACGAGGATTTCCTGCGTGCCCTGGAGTATGGCATGCCGCCCACGGCGGGGCTCGGGATCGGCATCGACCGCATCACGATGCTCCTCACGGGGCAGGAGTCCATCCGCGATGTTATCCTCTTTCCGCAGATGAAACCGGAACGGTGAACCACCCGGGTCCGTGCCCCCGCCGGCGGGACACGGCGACCGGGCAGCACCCGGGTTGGGGGAGAATGGTCGCGCCGGGCCGTTGATGTCTGCCGGGCGCGCCAGCGCAGGACACCCCCCTCAGCAGGTCACCGATGCGTCTGCCGCGCAGCTCCCGCGGCGGACCGGACGCACCCCGGACAGCTGTGGAGCACGCAGTCACCGCCATCACCGTTCCGCGTATGGACCCTGTGCACTTCGTCTACGCCATCCACAATCATCAACCGGTCGGCAATTTCGATTCGGTGTTCGAGGAGGCCTACGCGCATGCGTACCGCCCCTTCCTCGATCTGCTGCACCGCCACCCCCGGGTGAAGTCCACCCAGCATTGGACCGGCATCCTGCTCGAGTGGATCGAGAAGCACCATCCGGAATGCATCGAGCTTCTGCGCGACCTGATCCAGCGCGGACAGGTCGAAGTGCTGACGGGTGCGTACTATGAAGCGATCCTGGCGGTCATCCCCGAGAAGGACCGGATCGGACAGATCCTCAAGCTGACGGATATGATCCACCGGCTGTTCGATGTTCACCCGCGCGGGATGTGGCTCGCGGAGAGGGTGTGGGAACCGCATCTGGTCTCCTCCCTCGTGCACGCCGATGTCGAATTCGTGATGCTCGATGATCTCCACTTCCGTCATGCCGGCGTTCCGGCAGACCGGCTGGCCGGGTATTACATGACCGAGGAGCTGGGTGCGCAGTTGAAGGTCCTGCCCATGGACCGGACGCTCCGCTACACGATCCCGTTCCGGGACGCTGGTGATACCCTGGACCACCTCAGGGCGACCGCTGCGGTGCATCCGGGGGGGCTGATCGTTCACGCCGACGACGGTGAGAAGTTCGGTGTCTGGCCACGCACCTACTCCCATGTCTATGAACACGGCTGGCTCGAGCGATTCTATACGGCCCTGGAGGACCCCGACCTTCCCGTCCGGATGATGCATGCGGGCGAGGTGATCGACGGGACGGAACCGCAGGGGATCGTCTACCTGCCCACGGACAGCTACGTGGAGATGACACAGTGGGCTCTGCCACCACATGATCAGGTGAGCTTTTCGCGCTTTGAGAAGAGCGTAACAGATGCCGGGCTGATCGGTGGGCACGACCATCACCTGCGGGGAGGCTTCTGGAGAAATTTCCTCGCGAAGTATCCGGAAGCGAACCATATGCACAAGAAGATGCTGAGGATATCCAGGAGAATGGCCTCCCTGGAGCGGGAGCACGCCATCCCTGATGGGGTTCGGGATCACCTCTGGGCGGCGCAGTGCAATGACGCATACTGGCACGGTCTCTTTGGCGGTCTCTACCTCCCGGCCCTTCGCTTCAATATATATCGCCACATCATCGACGCGGAACATGGCCTGGACGTCCTTCAGAAGTTCGATGACATCGTCGTCGAAGAAACGGATTTCGATGGAGATGGTTCCGGTGAACTTGTTGTAGAATCGCGGGTTAACGACTATTGCTTCAAGCCTTCTCTCGGTGGATCTCTGGTGGAATGGAGCTTCAAGCCCGGGCGGGTCAACCTTTTGGATGTGCTCAGCCGCAGGGAGGAGGGGACGCATCGCAAGCTGAGGGAGGCGGGACAGGCGGGCGGTTCGCGTGGCGGATGGGATGAATTGCTCACGAAGGAGCCGGATCTGCTCTCAAAGCTCCTGTTTGATTGGTACCGGCACGCGAGTTTCCTGGACCACGTTTTTGCGCCGGATGTGACCCAGGAGCGATTCCAGAGAGCCTCATATGAGGAGTGGGGCGATTTTGTGAATCAACCATTCCGGAGCACGGTGGCAACGGAAGGGGAGCACGTAGTGATCTCGCTCCACCGGAACGGAGGGATCTGGCGGAACGGGGCCAGGCATGGATTGTCCATCACCAAAACCTTCAGGATCAGTCCGCCGGACGGCTCCATGATCTGTGAGTACGTCCTTGAGAATCAAGAAGATCGCCCCATTGAACTGCGGTTCGGAGTGGAGCTTGTCGCGGGGGGGATGGCCGGAAGCGCAGCTGACCGCTACTACCTTATCAACGGGAAGAAGCCAGCCGGAAGCCTCCTGCAGAGCGCCGGGACCGATACTGATGTCAAAAAGTTCGGGGTCCGGGACGAGTGGATGCGCGTGAAGGTCGAATATTCGATCGATCGCGCAGCTGAATTGTGGCGGTTCCCTCTCGAGACGGTGTCCCTTTCGGAGTCCGGCTTCGAACGTCTCTACCAGGGATCGGTCATGGTCCCATCCTGGAAGATCCCGCTCGCAGGCAAGGGGAGCGGGGGTGGTGAACGCTGGTCGGTACGCGTTGCGATGTCCGTGGAGCACCGATGACCGGACCCGCTGTGCGTTTCAGCGTTATCGTTCCGGCGGTCAACGAGGAAAAGCTGATCGAGCGGATGTTGCGGCAATTCACGCCGGCGATCGTTGACCGGTATGGGGTGGAGATCATCGTCAGCGACGGAGGGAGTACCGACCGGACCCTTGCGATCGCGGCGGCCCACGCTCACCGGGTGGTGTTGAATGAGCCCTACATTAAGCAGACGATCTCCATGGGGAGGAATGCCGGGGCACAGGCGGCGCGGGGGGATATCTTCATTTTTCTCAATGCCGATACCCTGCTGCAGGATCCGGACGCCTTTTTCCGGCGGATCGATGAAGAACTCCCAGCGAAGGATGTCGTTGCGCTTACCAGCAGTGTGCTGGTCTATCCGGAAGAAGAGCGCCGTATCGACCGGTGGTACCACGGATTCTACAACTGGTTCTTCTACATGATGAACCAGGTGGGTATGGGGATGGGGAGGGGAGAATGTCATGTGATCAGGCGGGAGACCTTCGAAGCCCTCCACGGGTATGCGTCGCGCATCGCGGCGGGTGAGGATTATGACATGTTCCGCCGTCTGGAGAGTCAGGGACGGATCAAGTTCCTGCGCGATGTGGTCGTGTTTGAATCGCCCCGCAGATATCGCCGCTACGGGTATGCCTACGTCACTGCGTCATGGTTTCTCAATTTCCTCTCCGTGTTCTTCCTCCGGCGGTCGATTTTGAGCGAATGGAAGCCCATTCGCTGAAGTTTGACTTTGAGGGGGAAAATGGATAACATTCCCACGGGTACGTCTATAAATGTGCAGAACAGGGAGCACGGGAATGCGCAAGCGCTTTTCGTTGGTGACGATGGGTGTGCTGGTGGTCCTCAGTATGCTGGCCGGGGCCCAGTTGAACAGTTTGTTCTCGGGGGACAGCCTCCTGCCGCAGGTCGGGAAGTTCTCCGACGTCCTCAGCATCACCTATAAGTACTATGTGGACGACGTCGACACGCAGAAGCTCACCGAGTCGGCGGTCAATGGACTCCTGGGCCAGCTCGATCCGCATTCCGTGTATATCCCCGCTTCGGCGATGGCGAGGGTGACCGAGGATTTCCAGGGGAGTTTTGAAGGGATCGGCATCGAGTATCAGGTGCTCAATGACACGTTGCTGGTCGTCGCGCCCATTGTTGGCGGACCCAGTGAGGCCCTCGGGATCATGGCCGGTGACAAGATCGTGAAGATCAATGATTCCACGGCGGTCGGGATCACCCAGGAGGGCGTGCAGAAGCGGTTGCGCGGACCGAAGGGCACGAAGGTCACCGTGTCGATCGTCCGCTCCGGAATGAAGGATCCGCTGGAGTTCGAGATCACGCGGGACAAGATCCCGATCTATACCGTCGATGCCTCGTTCCTGGTGGAGCCGGGTGTCGGCTATATCAATGTGAACCGCTTTGCCGCGACCACGCACGAAGAATTCTTCACGGCGGTGAGCTCCTTGCGCGAGCAGGGGGTGAAGAAGCTGATCCTCGATCTCCGCAGCAATGCGGGTGGGTACCTCGAGCAGGCCTTCCGGATGGTGGATGAGTTCCTGCCGGGCGGCAAGAAGATCGTGTACACGAAGGGCCGGCGCACCGAATTCGATGATGAGTTCCTGTCGACCGGGTCCGGCAAGTTCCAGGGGCTCACCCTGATCATCCTGGTGAACAACGGGTCGGCATCGGCCAGTGAGATCGTTGCCGGCGCGGTGCAGGATTGGGACCGCGGCCTGATCATCGGGGAGACCTCGTTCGGCAAGGGCCTCGTGCAGCGACAGTTCGAGTTGAAGGACGGGTCGGCCTTCCGTCTGACCACGGCGCGGTATTACACGCCCAGCGGCCGTTTGATCCAGAGGCCGTATGGCGAGGATAAGGCGAAGTATCAGCGCGAGGCGTTCGAGCGCGAAGAGACCGAAGGTGAGAATCTCGAGCACGTGGCGGAGAAGGACTCCACGCGGCCGAAGTTCAAGACCATGGGCGGGCGGATCGTGTATGGTGGCGGCGGCATCACGCCGGACTACATCGTGAAGTCGGACCGTCTGAACAGCTACACCGCGCAGCTGCGCGCGAAGCAGGTGTTCTTCCAGATCGCCGACCGCATGATGGACCGCCGGGGGGCGGAGATCCGTGCGGCCTATGGTAAGGACGTTGAGAGGTTCGTGAAGGATTTCGTGGTGGACGAAGCGACGGTCGGCGAGATCATCGCTCTCGGCGTGCAGAAGGGCGTTGCGGAGAACAAGGAGTTGATGGACCAGGACCGCCGGTATCTCGTCGGGTACACCAAGGCATATATGGCGCGTGCGATGTGGGGGAATGAGGGATACGCGCGTGTGATGCTGCAGGAGGATTCACAATTCAAGAAGGCCGTGTCGCTGTTGCCGGAGGCCGAAAAGATCGCCCGAACATTCTCGAGTCTGAAGTAGTGAAGCACACAACACGTCGGGGAGGCTGGGTCCTCCCCGTTCTGTTCCTGTTCACTGGTACGCCGGCCATGGCCCAGTCGCCGGCTCATGCCGATCCGCCCTCCCACGTCCTTGTGGAGGGCGAGGAGCTCACGTACAACGTCCGCTACGCGTTCCTCGACCTCGGTCAGATCCGCGTCAAGACGATCGCCCGGGAACGCAAGCCCGGGGTCACATCGTTCTCCACCCTCGCGTACATCGATTCGTACAGGAATGTGCCGCTGGTCGACCTGCACGCGATCTTCGAGAGCCGCATCGACTCGACGGTCTACTCGCGCGGGTTCACCGGGAAGGTGAAGCAGGATAATGTCTGGGATTTCTCCCGCTACCATTTTGACTACGACCGTCACCGCGTGGTGATGGAGATCGGGCAACGCGACACGGTGGTGGCGAAGCGGGAGACGCTCTCGGTGGATGGCACGTGGCAGGACGGCCTGTCGCTGTTCTTCTATGCACGGCACCACCTGTTCGCCGGCCGCGACATGAATGTGCCGGCGCTCGTGAAGGAATCGAAGGTGAACACGTTCATCCGTTTCGACAAACGGAAGGACGAGGTCGAGATCGATGCGGTGGACTACCCGATCGATGTCGTGGGCTTCGAAGGGAATGCCGAGTTCGTCGGTATCTTTGGTCTCACCGGCGGGTTCTCGGGGTGGTTCTCGAACGACGATGCGCGGATCCCCATCGTGGCGAAGATGAAGGTCATCCTCGGCAGCGTCACCATCGAACTCATGTCGTGGAAGCGTCCCGGCTGGGCGCCCCCCCGGACCGGCAACTGAGCAGGCGTCATGCACATCATCACCCATCACGGCGTCGCCCCGCGCATCCACCCGTCGGTCTTCGTGGCCGCGGGCGCATGTGTGATCGGCGAGGTGGAGGTCGGTGAGGATGCAAGCATCTGGTTCAACAGCGTGCTGCGGGGCGACATCAACGCGATCAGGATCGGTGCGCGGACGAACGTGCAGGATGGCTGCATCCTGCATGTCACGGCCCAGTATCCGGTGGAGATCGCGGAGGATGTGACCCTCGGCCATCAGGCCATGATCCACGGGTGCCGCATCGGCCGGGGAACTCTCATCGGGATGAATGCTGTTGTGCTGGACGACGCGCAGGTGGGTGCGCAGGCCCTCGTTGCCGCCGGATCGGTCGTGAAGGAACACTTCGTTGTTCCTGATGGCATGCTGGTCGCCGGCGTTCCGGCGAAGATCATCCGGCCGCTGTCGGAGGACGAAAAGCGGGCGTTGCAGGATTCGGCGGACCGCTATGTGCAGTATGCACGGAGCTATGACCGGCCATGAAACTCAGGTTCTGGGGTGTACGCGGGTCGATCCCTTCACCCGGCCGCGAGACGGTCCGGTACGGCGGGAATACGCCGTGTGTGGAGGCGCGCCTGTCGGACGACCACATCGTGATCTTCGATGCGGGGAGCGGGCTGCGCGGGTTCGGGGATGCCCTGATGGCGACCGGCGCATCGGTGAACGCGATCCTGGCGATCAGTCACCCGCACTGGGACCATATCCAGGGCTTCCCGTTCTTCAAGCCGGCGTTCGTGGCGGGGAACGAACTCACGATCCTCGGCGCGCAGACGCGGAACATCACCCTGCGCCAGGTGATCGCATCGCAAATGGACAAGGTGTATTTCCCGATCCAGCTGAACGAGTTGAAGGCGAAGATCCGCTTTCAGCCCGTGCGTGAAGAGTCGGTGCCGGTCTTCGGCGGCACGCTGACCTCGATGTTCCTGAACCATCCGGCGTTCGCACTCGGGTTCCGGCTGTCGTATGGCGGCAGGTCGATCGTGTACATGACCGACAATGAACCGTTCGACCGCGAGGTGGCGCGCACGGCAAAGAACGTTGACCGGAATATCGTGGACCTGTTCATGGCGCAGAAGGGGGATCCGAACCAGCGCGTGTTCGATTTTGCGCGGGGCGCCGATATCCTGATCCATGATGCGACGTATACACCCGAAGAGTATCTGCAACACGTGGGGTGGGGGCACTCGGACTACCTGTTCGCTCTGAAGGTTGCGTCCGAGGCCGGCGTGGGGAAGCTCGTCCTCTTTCATCACGAGCAGACGCGGACGGATGACCAGATCGACGAGATCGTCCAGAAGTGCAGAAAAGAGATCACGCAACGGGGCTACATGTTCGATTGCATCGCTGCGGCAGAAGGGTTGGTGTTGGACTGGTGAGACGGGAGGCAGCTTGACAATCAGCCGATTCATGGCTATAATCCACCAGATGAGGATCGCATGGCGTTTTCGATAGGACCGTCCGACATCAAGAAGCTGGAGAAGGTCTTCGGCGTACCGGCGCGGACGATCGGGGACAGCATTCGTTTCGAGCTCGTGTCGGCGGAAGATCACCGGAAGCTTGCGTTGGAGATCTACGCCGAGATCCCGATCGGACATCGGAAAGGAACGCTCGTCTCCGTATACACGGAGACCGCGCACCTGCAACTCCATTTCTGTTCCGGCTATGTGGTGAGCGATCTCCTTGGTGAGGTCACCTTTGTTGCCGAGCAGGATGGGAAGGTGTCGGGGCTGATCATCGAGCGGCAGGGTGGGTGTTCGCTCTTTGCGAATGTGGACCGCTCGCTGGTGTCGGGTGATTTCACCCAGCTCGGGCCCGAGGTGATGCTGTCCGGCATCGCGTTATCCCTGACGGATGGGATCCTGGACCAGGGTCAGGATGCGGCCACGCCGAAGGCAGCCCCACGTCGTTCCGCAGGGAAGCGGACCAAGGGGAAGAAGGCCGCTGTGAAAAAGGTGCGGGCTTCCCGGACAAGGAGCAAGGCGCCACGGGCATGATCACCGTCCAGGTGGTGAATGCCCATGGGAGCCGGAGGATGCCGCGTGCACTGCTGGTCGATGCCGTGCGGATGGCCCTGGAAGGGGAAGGGGTGCGCACGGCGGTCATCAGCATCATCGGCGTCAACGACAGGCGTTGCAGACGCCTGAACCGGACGTTTCTGGGGCATGACTACGTGACCGACGTCATCAGTTTTCCGCTGGAAGATGTGCCGCGGTTGGAAGGGGAGATCTATATCAATCTGGACCGTGCCCGTGTGCAGGCCGGGGAGTACAGCGTCAGCACACGGCACGAGCTTGCCCGCCTTGCTATTCACGGAACGCTTCACCTGACCGGCTATGACGACCGGACCCGTGCCCAGTCCCTGCGCATGCACGGGCGTGAGGATGCCGTGCTTGCACGGCTGCACCGGCGGCGGAAGAGAGGAATGGCATGAAAGAACGTGTTGTTGAGATCCTGGTGTTCCTGATGACGGAGTTGCGGGACGACAAGCAGCTGCACGACATCGATCTGGCGCCGTTGCGCGACCGCGGGTATACGACCTCGGAGATCAGTGCTGCGTTCAGCTGGTTGTATGAGACGATGGGAGCGGGTGATGCGGAGGCCACCTCCCATGCCCGCGCTGCGCGCGGCTCACGCCGCATCTTCCATGAGGTCGAGCGCAGCGTTCTGTCGCGGGAAGCCCAGGGGTATCTCATCCAGCTCGCGGAACTCGGGCTGCTGGATGATCGCGATATCGAGACTGTCATCGAACGTGCCATCGGAACGGGATATGCCGGGCTGTCGGTACAGGAAGTGAAGGAGATCGTGGCCGCGGTGTTGTCGTCCCGTGAACGTCCCGGCAGCACCGGAGGCCATTCGATGTTGAACAATGAGGATACGATCCACTGATGCCGGCAAAGAAGAAGACCGCTGCGACCGCGGAGGCGCTCCCTGCCGAGGGGAACGCCACACCCAGGAAGCGCAAGCGCGCAGCTGCTGCAGAACCAGAGGCGGGTCCCGTGGCTCCGGCCGCGGGCGAGACCGTTGCCCCCAAGCGTCGTAAGCGTGCGGTCGCGGCCGACACCGATACGAGCGGCAAGGCCCTGATCATTGTTGAGTCGCCGGCGAAGGCCAAGACCATCAACAAGTACCTCGGGAAGAATTTCCACGTCGAGGCCTCCGTCGGTCACATCAAGAACCTGCCCAAGAGCAAGATCGGCATCGATGTGGCCAACGGATTCACTCCGGAGTATGAGACGATCACGGGGAAGGATGACGTGATCAACCGTCTCAAGAGCCATGCGGCGAAGGCCACGTCTGTGTATATCGCGACCGACCCTGACCGTGAGGGGGAGGCGATCGCATGGCATATCGCCCGTGAGGTCGAGGGGTCCGCGAAGAACATCTACCGCGTGCTCTTCCATGAGATCACCGAGCGCGGCATCGCCGAAGCGATGGAAAAACCGTCGCGCATCGACGAGCACCTGGTGAATTCCCAGCAGGCCCGTCGTGCCATGGACCGTCTGGTCGGCTACAAGGTCTCGCCCTTCGTCTGGAAGACCGTCTACTACGGATTGTCCGCCGGCCGAGTGCAGTCTGTTGCCGTCCGGCTGATCTGCGAACGTGAAGTGGAGGTGACGTCCTTCATTCCCCAGGAATACTGGTCGATCATCGGCGAGTTCACGGCTGCCGGCAGCGAGCCGTTCCTGGCGAAGCTCTTCAAGGTGGAAGGCGAGGACCCGACGATCGGGGACCGGACCACGGCGGAAGGATACGTCAACGCCATCCGTGCGCAGCAGTTCGCCATTGCGGACGTGCAGAGGAAGCCGGTGCGCCGCAATCCGCCGCCGCCTTTTATCACCAGCACGCTGCAGCAGGAAGCTGCACGGCGGCTCCGGTATCCGGCCAAGCGGACGATGATGTTCGCGCAGAAGCTGTACGAAGGCATCGAACTCGGTGAAGAAGGTCGTGTCGGTCTCATCACCTACATGCGTACGGATTCGACGCGTTTGAGCGATGACGCCGTGAAGGAGGTGCGCGAGTACATCTACCAGAACTACGGGAAAGAATACGTCCCCCCGGAGGCGCGGCAGTTCAAAAAGGGGAAATCCTCACAGGACGCCCACGAAGCGATCCGCCCCACGGCGATGAAGTACAGTCCGAAGGAAGTCAAAAAATTCCTCGAACCCGAGATGTTCGCGCTGTATGAGCTGATCTGGAACCGGTTCGTGGCATGCCAGATGAGTCAGGCGATCGCCGAACAGACCACCGTGGACATCAAGGGCGGCGAGTACACGTTCCGGGCGACGGATTCGATCCCGACCTTCCGCGGGTTCCTGCAGGTGTACGACGACCTGGTGGACGAGACGGAAAAGCAGGGCGATGAAGATCCATCGTCGAAGCTGCCCGCACATCTTCGCGCGGGCGACCAGGCCGCGCTCACGAACCTGATCCCGAATCAGCATTTCACGAAGCCCCCGGGGCGCTTCACCGAATCGAGCCTGGTGCGCGAGCTGGAAGCCCTGGGCATCGGCCGGCCGAGCACGTATGCGCTCATCGTGGATACGATCCAGGCACGCAAGTACGTGGAGCAACGCGAGCGCCGCCTGTATCCCACGGAACTGGGCAAGGCGGTGAACCGTCTGCTGGTGCAGAATTTCCCGCACATCTTCACCGTGGGCTTCACCGCGCGGATGGAAGAGGAATTGGACACCATCGCGTCGGGGAAGCAGACGTACGCTCAGGTGATGGAGGACTTCTACCATCCGTTCGTGCGTGACCTCGAGGGTGTCGACAAGAACAGTGCGGCGATCAAGAAGTCGATGCAGGAAGCCACGGACGAGGTCTGCGAGACCTGTGGCAAGCCCATGATCATCAAGTGGGGCCGCAACGGCAGGTTCATGGCATGCAGCGGGTATCCGACGTGCAAGACCACGAAGCCGCTCCCCGAGGAAGCGGAGCTGACGAAGCATGCGGTGGGCATCAAATGCGACCAGTGCGGCGGCGACATGGTGGTGAAGGGCGGACGGTTCGGTGCGTTCCTGGGATGCTCGAACTACCCGACGTGCAAGAATACGCGTCCGCTTTCCATTGGTGTGAAGTGTCCCAAGTGCAAGGACGGCGACATCATCGAGCGGAAGACGAAGCGCAAGCGGGTCTTCTACGGCTGTTCCCGGTATCCGGACTGCGATTTCGCATCGTGGGAGAAACCCGTGGCGCGGGCATGCGATACGTGCGGCAATGAATACATGGTCCAGAAGTATACGCAGACCCGCGGCGAGTTCCTTGCCTGCCCGTCGTGCAAGGCAGAGGTCGCGCGTGATGAGGCGGCACCGGCGGTGACCGAAAGGTGAGCATACGCAGAATACCGAGTACATCGCGGCATTCCTGAAGTATCTGGCGGCGGAACGGCGGTTCTCGCCCCACACCATCGTGGCGTATACGGAAGACCTCGCGCAGTTTGAGGAGTTCCTTGGAGCGGCAGGGCGGACCATCGAGGATGCGGATCACATCCTCATCCGCCGGTTCCTGGGCGTGCTGGTGGACCGGGGTCTGGAGAAATCCACCGCTGCGCGGAAGCTCGCCTGTGTGCGTTCCCTCTTCCGGTTCCTCCGCCGTCGCGGGCTCCGCGATACCAATCCCACACTCCTCGTGTCCACCCCCCGCAGAGCGCGCCGTCTTCCGACATTCCTCGACGAGCGGACGATCGTCACCGTTCTCGATCTTCCCGACAGGTCCACGCCGCGCGGCGTGCGCGATGCAGCGATCCTCGAAGTGTTCTACAGTACCGGCCTGCGTCTGAGCGAACTGTTGTCGCTGCGCCCTGCCGACATCCGCATGCGTGAGCGTGTGCTCAAGGTGACGGGGAAGGGGAGCAAGCAACGGATCGTGCCCTTCGGGGTGCGGGCGGGAGAGGCCGTCCGGGCCTGGATCGCCGTGCGGCAGGAGATGCTGGGGAACCGTCCGGACCCGGGGACCTTGTTCCTGTCGGACCGGGGGAAGGCGTTGAGTCCGAAGGGCGTCAACATCATCGTCAACCGGTACATTCGCAGCGTGTCGGAACTCCAGAAGACCAGTCCGCACGTGCTGCGGCATACATTCGCGACACACCTTGTGAACCGGGGAGCGGACCTCCAGGCGGTGCGGGAGCTCCTCGGCCACGCGAGTCTTTCGACGACGCAGATCTATACCCACGTTGGTATCGATCGGTTGAAGAAAGTCTACACCCAGGCGCACCCTAAAGGAACGTGATACTCGTTCAACGTTACTGAAAGGAGATTCACCATGAACATCACCTTCACTGCGCGGCATTTCCGGCCCCATCCGGACATCAAGGAGCATGCGCTGGACACCGTGAAGAAGCTTGGGAAGTTCTTCGATGGCATCGTTGCGGCGAACGTCATTCTGAGTTACGAGCGCGCGACCAACAGCGTGAAGGAGGCCGAGATCAACCTGCACGTCCATGGAGGGGTGCTGACGGCCAAGGTGAAATCGGACGACTATCGCAAATCGATCGACAAGGCGTCGGAGAAATTGACGCTGCAGCTGGACAAGTACAAGTCCAAGTTGCGGGCGAAAGACAAGACCAAAGTACGTTTGATCAAGGAAAAAGAAGCATGAAGGTCGATGCGGGTGGGGAAACGCGGAAGCGCAGCATCACGGTCGGGTTCATGTACGAGACCACGCGCGAGAAGTTCAAGCTCCAGCAGTTGAACGGAGAGAACGGCTTTGTGAACGAGATCAAGGACAAGAACCTGCACCGCCCCGGGCTCGCGCTGGCCGGGTACGTCGAACTGTTCACCTTTGATCGCGTCCAGATCATGGGGAACACCGAGATCCGGTACCTGAAATCGCTGGAGCCGCTGGCGCGGCACCTGGCATTCACGACCCTGCTCGAATTCAGCATCCCGTGCATCATCCTGACCAACGGGAACACGATCGAAGACGGGCTTCTCGAGGCCGCGGCGGCCAAGGGGATCCCCGTCTTCGGTACGACATCCAGCACGACGAAGATCGCCTACCTGCTGGCGGATTTCCTTGACGATCAGTTCGCGCCGCAGATGGTGATGCACGGGTCGCTGTGCGATGTGTATGGTGTGGGCGTACTTCTCACCGGCAGGTCGGGCATTGGCAAGAGCGAGATCGCCCTGGATCTGGTGGAGCGGGGCCATCGGCTGGTGGCGGATGACGTTGTGATGATCACCCGGAAGGGGGAGGGGATCCTCATTGGTGCGGGGACGGACCTCGTGAAGCACTTCATGGAGGTCCGCGGACTCGGCCTGATCGATGTGCGCAGCATGTTCGGTATCCGGGCGATCAGGTACCACAAAAGGGTCGAAATTGTCATCGAATTGGAGGAATGGAGACCTGACCAGGACTATACACGGACCGGACTGGACGACCTGACACTGACGATGCTGGATGTGGACATTCCGCTTGTAAAATTGCCAATCTTCCCCGGTAAGAATGTAACGGTCATCACGGAGGTGATCTCTCTGAACTACCTGTTGAAGCACTATGGGTACGATGCAGCGAAGGTTTTTGCGAAGCGGCTGGAGAGCATGATCGGACAGAAGGCCAAAGGCAGCCGGGCAATCGACTATTTTGAGCACGATTTCGAGTGAAAACGCAAGTTTTCGCTTGACATCACTCAGGAAATTCTTTATTTTTCCGCTGCATTTGCAGAAACCCTCCTCTTGCGGGCGTTGGGTAGCAGGCGTTGGTTGAGGGTGACCCCGGTGGTGTGACGTGGCACATCGTTTGCAATCCCCTCAGCGGGTCACTGCGGAAGAACAAAGGAGGTACCGATGTTCCGAAATATGAGGTTCTTTGTTTTCTCCGGCACGTCTCTCGATCTGCGCGAGATCCGCTTCTTCAAGAGCAAGGTCCTCGGATCCGGGCTGGTGTTCGGGCTGCTGCTCCTCGGTCTGGTGTTCGTGGGGAATATGCTTGCGGGCGACGTTCTCGGGATCGGCTATGGCCAGATCTCATCGCTCTCAACCGAAAACCGGCTCCTGAAGGAACACATCAGGGATCTTGGCAAGAAGCTCCAACTCGTGCAGCAGACGCTGGAGGATCTGTCGGAGAGGGGAAACGAGTTGCGTCTGATGGCGGACATGCGCCGCATCGACGATGATACGCGGTCGGCTGCAGTTGGTGGCGCCGCTCCCGCGGTGACGAACCCATTCCTGACGGGTGAAGCAAGTGTGATACTGTCGGAGTCCCGGTCGCTCATCGACCGGCTCAGCAGGGAAGTGAAGTTGCAGCAGCAAAGCTACGCGGACATCCAGTCGAGGATGGAGCAGAACAAATCCTTCTTCTCGCATCTGCCCGCCATCAAACCGATGGCCGGCGGGTACAACGTGGGCGGATTCGGCATGCGCCTGCATCCCGTGCTGCATGTCTATCGTATGCATTATGGTCTCGACATTATCAACGACGTGGGCACACCCGTGTACGCTTCCGGCGATGGCGTGATCCGAACGGCTGGACGCACGCAGGGAGGTCTCGGGGTGCTCGTGGAAATTTCACACGGTTACGGCTACGCCAGTCTCTATGCGCACCTTTCCCAGGTCCATGTCTCTCCCGGGCAACAGGTGAAGCGGGGTGACCTGATCGGGCGGTGCGGTCGCACGGGCCTGGTGAGCGGCCCCCATCTGCACTACGAGATCCGCCGTAGCGGCGTGAGCCAGAACCCCGTGGATTTCTTCTTTGACGACATCGATGCTGCGCGGTACCGGGCCATGCTTGCACAGTCCGGCAAGGACAACGCGCAGCAGTAGCACACACGAGGTGAAGCTGTGATCTGGACAATGGAACTTGCATCGTATCTCGACGATGCGCCGTGGCCCGCAACGAAGGATGAACTCATCGACTATGCGATGCGCACCGGGGCACCGGTCGAGGTGGTGGAGAATCTGCAGGAGTTGGAGGATGGCGAGGAGCCGTACGACAGCATGGAGGATATCTGGCCCGACTATCCGACCGGGGAGGATTTCTTCTACGAGGATGAAGGTGAGTACTGACATGCCGGTGGCGCGTTGATTCTCTGCTCGAAATTCGTTACTTTGCACACCCAGCCACCGGCTGGGTTTTTTTATGTGAACTGGCGATGAACTCCCGGCGACCACGAGTGTGATACACCCACCGACCCGCAACGATGGTATCCTCCGAGCACGGTGGCGCGCCTGCCTCGCCACCCTGCTCGTCTGCGCCTGCGCCACGGGCACCGCCGCGCCGGCTACCGCCCCGCAGGTCGGGAGCCGCCAGCTCGAGATCACGTCGATCTCCCTCGAAGGAAATGAGTCGTTCTCCACCGGAGAACTCCGCGCCCAGATGACCACCCGCGAAACCCCGGGCTGGTTCAATAAATTCCTCTATTCCTCCATCAGCGAACGCCTCGGCAGGAAGAACGAGTATTTCAACGCTGTCGGGTTCGGCGCCGATCGCGAACGGCTGAAACGATTCTATGAGAACCGCGGGTTCTCCCTTGTGCGCATCGACACGCTGCACCGCGTGAATGTGGACGAGGGCACCGTGGACCTCGTCGTCAGGATCACCGAGGGCCACCGGTCCCTGATCGAACAGGTGAAATACCAGGGGATCGTGGACCAGCCACCGACCGTGAAAGAGGACCTTGCCAGCTCTCCCAGGATCTACCCCGGTGAACCGTACTCGAGCATCCTCCTGGAAGAGGAGGTCCGGCGTGTGCTGCGCGTCTTCGCCGACAACGGATTCGCCAATGCCCGGTTCCGGCAGGACAGCTCGTATGCACGCCGTTATACCAGTTCGAAGAACTACTTTGTGAAGCTGGTGTTCGACCCCGGGCACCGGTATCTGTTCGGTGATATCACGATCCGGCAGGAGGTGGACACCCTGCGCGGGGAAGCCGTGCGCGAGGACATCACCGACGATATCATCCGGCGCCAGCTCGATTACACACCGGGCGAGTTCTTCAGCCAGTCGCGCCGATTGAGCAGCGAACGCAACCTGAACCGCATGGGCGTGTTCGACCTCCGTTCCATCGAGACGTTCATTCCGCCGCTGACGGACTCATCGATCTATGTGCCGAGCAGAGTCACGATCCGGCCGCGGGACAAACATGAGCTCGCTCCCGAACTGCTGATGAGCGACCAGGACGGCGCTTTCAACCTCGGTGCCGGTCTCGGCTACACGAGCCGCAACTTCCTTGGCGGCGCACGCATCTTCAATGCGCGCGTCCGCTTTCAGTCGCAAACGCTCGGGAAGTTCCCCGACTATTTTGCGGTGGACAAGGATGCCGTCTCGAACCTCGATGTGACCTTCGAGTTGCTCCAGCCCTTTGTCTTCAACAACAAGACGAAGGGGACCTGGTCGCTGTCGTACATTCTGGACAAGCAGAAGCCGTACCTGCAGACGATCGTGCGGAACAAGTTCGGCTTCACCAGTCAACTCGCGGAGTTCACCTCGGGCAACCTGGAGTGGACGCTGGAGGCGGTGGAACTGAAGACGAACCAGACGTTCGCTGATGCGGTGAAGGACGATCCGGTGATCGCCGCACAGGTCAAAGCACTCCAGGCGCAGCAGTTCAACTCGATCCTTTCGTTCACCATCCAGCGCGACATGACGAACGACCTGTTCTCCCCCTCGTCCGGGTTCGTCCATGCCCTGACGGTCGAAGAGGCCGGCCTCTTGCCCCTGATGCTGAAACGGGCGTTCCCGCAGCTGCCCTACACGCAGTTCCTCCGTGCGGTGGTCGTCGGCCGCTGGTACGCCGATCGGTCCGACCACCGCTTCTTCATCCTGGCCAGCAAACTGAAGGCCGGCATCGAGGACAAGTACGGCGCCAACAGGAATGACACGACACAGATCCCGCAGACACACCGGTTCTACGGCGGTGGCGGCAGCAGTATCCGCGGCTGGGCGTCGCGCAGCCTGATCGCCAGCGGTGAGCCGGGTCTGGGCGGGAACGTCGTGATCGAAGCGAGCCTCGAGGCCCGCGTGAACGTGCTCCAGAGTCTCCGGGATGGATGGCTGGACAAGACATGGGCGGTGGGATTCGTGGATGTAGGGAACGTGTGGGGAGAGATCAAGGATTTCCGCTTCAACAGTCTGGCCATTGCCACCGGCATCGGTATCCGCTATGAGACGCCGTTCGGGCCGTTCCGACTGGACTGGGGTATCCGCGTCTATGATCCCGCGGCTGCACAGGGCAGACAATGGATCACCCAGCGTCGCTTGGTTGCGGAGACGTTCCAGGAAGGGGTTTTTCATTTCGGGATCGGCCATGCATTCTGACCATCAGCCAACCTTGCCGTGGCAGCGCGTGCTCGGCCAGCGCCGCGTCAAGCTTCTCCTGCAACGCGCTATACACAACGGCCGCCTGCCGCATGCGTACCTCTTCCATGGGCCTGAAGGGGTTGGCAAAGATGCAATGGCGATCGAATTTGCACGCGTCCTGCAGTGCGATGCGGGCGGCGTGGAGGCGTGCGGGACGTGCGACTCGTGCGTGAAGATGGCGACACTGCAGCACCCGGATGTCCATGTGATCACGGCCCTCCCCGTCGGCAAGAACGAGGAAGGCGGCGACGGTCCGTTCGACCGTCTCACTCAGGAAGAGATGAAGACGGTCCGGGCGGAACTCCAGGCGAAGGCTCAGGACCCGTACCACCGGATCAGCATCCCGCGCGCGACAGGCATCAAGGTGAACAGCATCCGTGAGATCCGCCGCGAGGCACCGCTGACCAGCGCGGGGAACAAGCGCAGGATCTTCATCCTGTCCAACGCGGACATGCTCGCCGATGTGGCCGCGAATACGCTGTTGAAGACCCTGGAAGAACCTCCGCCGCACTGCATGTTCATCCTGACCACGTCGTACCGCGAGGAGTTGCTGCAGACGATCCTGTCGCGCTGCCAGCAGGTGCGGTTCGATCCTCTCCCCGACACGCAGATCCAGGATGCGCTCGTGGCGCGCGATGGGGTGGAGACGAATCATGCAGCGCTGCTCGCGCGGCTCTCCGGTGGGAGCTACTCCCGGGCGCGTGAACTGACGGGCGATGACCTCATGACCGAGCGCGAGCACGTGCTCGAGTTCGTCCGCCGTGCGGTGGTGAGTCATCACGCCGATGTGGGCAGGATCATCGATACGGTGACCGACGAGAAGGACCGGATGCGGGTAACGCGCTTCCTGCATCTCCTGCTCCTCTGGTTCCGCGATGCACTGGTCCTGGGAAAGCAGGGAAACATCATTAATATCGATCAGCGTGAACCGCTCGAGCGGTTCATCGGGCGCTATCCCACCGCCGACATCCCCGCGATCCTCGCGGCGATCGACCGGGCGATTTCGCTTGTGGAAAGAAATGTCTACATTAAACTGATCCTGTATGATCTCGCAGGACAGATGAAAGCCAATATCCGCTGAAATGAGCACCATGAACCACGACCGTATCCTGGTCACCGCGGCGCTGCCGTATGCGAATAACCCTTTGCACCTGGGGCATCTCGCCGGGGCGTACCTGCCCGCCGACCTCTATGTCCGCTTTCAGCGGCTGAAAGGACGCGATGTCCTGTTCATCTGCGGATCGGATGAGCACGGCGTTGCGATCACGATCACCGCCGACAAGGAGCACGTCTCCCCCCAGGCCGTCGTCGACCGCTATCACGCGATGAATCGCAGGGCCTTCGAACGGTTCGGGATGAGTTTTGACAACTATTCACGCACGTCCATCCCTCTGCACCATCAGACCACACAGGAGTTCTTCGCTGACTTCCATGCCCGCGGGATCCTGCGGGAGAAGAAGGAACAGCAGTTCTATGATCCGGTCGCGAAGAAATTTCTGCCCGACCGGTATGTCGAAGGGACGTGTCCGGTGTGCGGGTCGCCCGATGCACGAGGCGACCAGTGCGAGAAGTGCGGCTCGTACCTGAATCCTCTCGAGCTGAAGGAACCCCGGAGCAAGATCTCCGGTGGCACGCCGGAAGTGCGCGAGACCACCCACTGGTACTTCCCCCTCGGGGATTTCCAGACGCGGTTGGAGGAGTACATCAAGGACCGGAACACGCGTGAGGAGTGGAAGGAGAACGTTCTCAATTACTGCCGCGGATGGTTCAAGGATGGGCTGAAGGACCGTGCCGTGACCCGCGACCTCGACTGGGGCGTGCGGGTACCGGTCGCCGGGTACGAGCAGAAGGTCGTGTATGTCTGGTTCGATGCCGTGCTGGGCTACATCACCTCGACGCGTGAATGGGCGGCGGGGAAGGGGACACCGGAGGACTGGAAGAAGTACTGGCTGTCGGGGCAGACGAAATATGTCGCGTTCATCGGCAAGGACAACGTGGTCTTCCATTGCATCGTGTTCCCGGCGATGCTCATGGCCTGGAATGATGCCCATGGTGAGAAGTATGTGTTGCCCGCCAATGTGCCGGCGAATGAGTTCTTCAATTATGAAGGACAGAAGTTCTCGAAGAGCCGGGGCTGGGGGATCAACGTGGATGATTTCCTCGATCGCTTTCCGGCTGATCCGCTCCGGTACTATCTGACGATGACCTTGCCCGAATACCGGGATTCGGATTTCACCTGGAAGGAGTTCCAGGCGAAGAACAACAACGAGCTGGCGGACATCTTCGGGAATTTCATCAACCGGACGCTGGCATTCGCGGTCCGGACATTCCAGGGCACCGTTCCTCCGCGCGGCACGCTGGATGCCCGCGATACCGAGATGCTGGAGCTCGCGGCGCGGACGCCCGCGACAGCGGGTGCGCTCATGGAGGGCTATCATTTCCGCGATGGCCTTGCCGAGGTGATGAACCTCGCGCGTGCGGCGAACAAGTACTTCAACGACAGCGAACCCTGGAAGACCGCGAAGAGCGATCCGGCACGGTGTGCCACGACCATCAATGTGTGCACGCAGGTTGCGCGCACCCTGGCCGTTGTGATGTGCCCGTTCACACCGGCGACGTCGGAACGACTCTGGGGGATGCTGCAACTGACCGGCACGGTCACGTCGCAGAACTGGGATACTGCCGGTACACCCATGATCCCCGATGGCCATGTGCTTGGTACGCCGGGAATTCTTGTCACAAAGATCGAGGATGAAGTGATCGCTGCTGAACTTGGAAAGTTGGACCAACCTGCAGAACCGGCCGCTGCGCCTGCCGTTCCGGCACAAGAGCCGCCAAAGCCGACCATCACCTTCGACGATTTCAAGAAGGTGGATCTGCGGGTGGCAACGATCGTGGCCGCGGAACGCGTGACGAAGTCCGAGAAGCTCCTGAAGCTCCAGGTGGAGATCGGACCCGAACGGCGGCAGATCGTTGCCGGGATCGCCCAGCACTACGCGCCGGAGGCTCTCGTCGGGAAGTCCATCATCGTGGTGTACAACCTCGCTCCGGCGAAGCTCATGGGGCAGGAGTCGCAGGGGATGCTCCTCGCGGCGTCGGATGCGAGCGGAAAACTCGCCTTTGTGACCCCGTCGGGCGACATCGCCAGTGGCGGGATCGTGAAATAGGCCGGTGCACTATGACGTTCATTGACACCCACGCGCATGTGACCGCGCGTGAATTCGATGCGGACCGGGATGAGGTCCTTGCCCGCGCCGCGGACGCGGGGATCAGATTCATCATCAACCCCGGTACGAACCTCGAAGACAGCCGTCGTGCGGTCGAACTTGCCGAACGGCATCCGATGGTCTATGCCGCCGTGGGATACCATCCGCATGATGCGCGCCTCGCCGATGAGGCAGGACTGGCGGCGATAGAAGAACTCAGCACGCACCCCCGTGTGGTAGCGATCGGGGAGATCGGATTGGATTTTCATTACGACCTTTCTCCCCGTGACGCACAGGAACGTGTCTTCGCGGCCCAGCTTGCCATCGCACAACGGCGTGACCTCCCGGTCATCATTCATAGCCGCGAATCGCTCGAGCTGACAGTTGCGATGCTGGATGCCAGCATCACGGCGTGTCCAGAGTGGCGGGAAAGCAGACGCGCCCACGGTTCACGCGCTCCCGGCCCCCGGGGCGTGTTCCATTGCTATCCCGGAGATGTGGCGACCGCCTGGAAGCTCGTCGGGATGGGGTTCATGGTGTCGCTCCCCGGGATCGTGACCTTCAAGAAGCCGGGGAATGCTGTGGATGTCGCCGCGGGGATCTCCATCGAGCACCAGCTCCTCGAGACCGACAGCCCGTACCTTGCGCCCGTCCCGCACCGGGGCACACGCAACGAGCCCATGCATATCCCCCTCATCGCCCAACGCATCGCGGACGTGCAGCACCTGTCGGTGGAGGACGTTGCCCGTTCCACGAACGTTGCGGCATACCAGCTCTTCGGCGTCGGCGAGAAGCCGGAGCCCCGCTTCACCTATCCGCTCAAACGGTCGCTCTATATCAATCTCACGAACCGGTGCGATGCGGATTGCGTCTTCTGCGACCGCAAGGGTGAGGCGATGGTGAAAGGCCACAACCTGAAGATCACCCGTGAGCCGGAAGCAGAAGAAGTGATCGCCGAGATCGGAGATCCGACCCGGTATGAGGAAGTGGTCTTCTGCGGTTATGGCGAGCCCACGATCCGGCTCGAGGCATTGAAGCAGGTGGCGCGGTTCGTAAAGGATCGCGGCGGCCGTACGCGGCTGAATACGGATGGGCACGGGAACATCATCAACAAGCGCAATATCGTGCCGGAACTTGCCGGACTCGTGGACGCCGTCTCGATCAGTCTGAATTCCACCGATCCGCAGCAATACGGTGCGTTGATGCGCATCGATGGACCGAAGAACTTCGCCGCCATGGTCGAATTCGCGCGGGAGGCCGTCCGTACCCTTCCCCGTGTGGTGCTCACGATCGTCGATCTCGACGATGTGGACGAGGACAAGGCACGGTCCTTCGTGGAGAAGGAGATCGGTGCCATCTTCGCGAAGCGTCCCTTCTTCTGATGGAACTGAGGAACATCCTCGTGCTCGCCGAGGGGCAGCTTGGCGACCTTCTGCTGCTCACACCTGCCGTTCGTTCGCTGCGTGCGGGCCATCCCCAGGCCACCATCACGGTCATCATCTATCAGCGCCGGCTGCCTCCGAGGCCTGCCGGCGCACCCGTCTACTTTCCGTCGGAGGAACACGGCACCGCCGCGGTCATGACGCGCTTCCCGGGTGTCGACCGGGTCTACGAAGTGGACCGCGCGCTGCTGCGCACGCTTCCGGCGCGACGCCGCCTGATGGAAGAGCTGGCGATCGCGCGTGCGATACGGGCGGAGCGGTACGATGGCGTGTTCTGCACATTCCCGGAAGATCGCTTCGCTGTTCTTGCATACCTTTCCGGAGCGCGTGCGCGCGCGGGGGAACGGGGGACCGGTGCGTCACGACTCCTGAATGTTACGCCGGAGGTGACACGCGGGAGTGCGGGGGTGCTCCGCTACTATTGCACGATCGCGGAGTCCATGGGCGGGCAGACGGGATCCTACGCAACGGCATTCGCTCCTTCAGCCGAAGGACTCAGGGACGTGGATGCGTGGCTGCAGCGGACCGGACTGGCCGGGAAGCGGTATGTGGCGATCCATCCCGGGGCCACGGGAGAATACAAGCAATGGCCGGCCGAGCGGTGGGCGGGGTTGATCGGCCGTCTGCAGGGGGCGGACGTCCCGTTCGCGTTGTGCGCGGGGAAGGGCGATGAGGAGATCCTCCATGCCATCACCGGATCACCCGGTGTCAGCAGCGTCCCGGTCCTTGAACCGGGTGCCGATATCTCGGTCCTCGCCGGATTCCTTCTTCGTGCCGGGGTGTGTCTGACGAATGATTCGGGTCCCCGTCACCTGGCGGTCGCGGTGGGCGCACCATCGATCGCGCTGTTCCGGCGCCATCATGGAAAGGAATGGGCGGTGTACGACGAGACAGAGCGCTGCCGCACCATGAGCGGAAGGGAGGAATGCCGGTCGTGTGCCCCGGGCGTGTGTCAGGACCGGGTGCCGGAAGGCGCCCGGTTTGGATCTGCCTGTATGCGGCAGATCGGGGAAGAGGAAGTGCTTGCTGCAGTGCTCGCGATGCTCGCTGCTACTTCGCCCTGAATTCTTCGTATGTCGACTGATGATACGGGTCGACACGGGCGAGGGTGTTGTAGATGTTCCGGTCGGGGTATTCCCGCATCACCTCCGCAAGCTCCATGTACTTCGTATCGAAGAAGGTCTTGAACGCCAGGTTCCGCGGATCCAATGTCTTGCGCGCCACGCTGATCCTCTCGATCGCGCGAGCGATGTTCGCCAGCCCGCGCTGCCAGTTCGCCGTGAGTGAATCCAATCCCATGAAGTGATACTGGTAGGAAGCCTCCCGGATCGGTCCGACTGTCGGGTTCAGGAGGTCGGTGACCAACTGTGCCCGGCTGTACCCGGTGGTCGCCTGCTGCCAGCCTTTCTGCGAACTCGTTCGCCCCAGACTTGCGATGTCCGACGCCCTCTGGAACCAGGGAGTCCCGCCCATCGGATCGTACGTGTCGTAATCGTACCCCAGTGCGAGGAACACGTAGAAGTCCAGGAAACTTGCAAGGTCCGAGAAACTATGGGGGGCATGGTTGATCGGGCGATTCTTGATGTAGGAGAACTCCCACGCCTCGTCGAAGATCCGCATCACCGCTGTGTTCTTCTTTGCGCCATAGATCAGCCTCTGGCTGCCGATGAACACCTGCGCCATGTACTTGTTGTCGCCCGAGGCGCCCTGAATGAAGATGTCGAGTGAGAGCTTGATCTTCTCGTCGAGTTGCTCGGGACCCCACTGGTAGTTATTCAGGTAGGCCCGGACATCCTCTTCGAAATTGACCAGAAGGTCCTTGTTCGAAGCGCCAACGGATTCATAATTCACCTTGACGGTGCAATCGATCTGCTGGGCCGGTGCCGGGGTGCACAGGGCAAGCAGGACGAGGATCGCTGCGAGAAGTCGAAGCGTGCTCTTGACGGGCATGTGCTCTCCTGGTAGATCTAAGGGTCTGAAGGAATATACTGTTTTTGCCGCCGGTGTTCAATGCCTTCCGTAAAGTGTGCCGTGACCGGGTATTGAACATGGAGGGAAGGACATGAAGACCCTGACATCCATTCTCCTGTTGGCGCTGGCGATCCCCTCCCGGGGCGAGGCCGCCTTCGAGTTGATGCTCACCGGGGCCCGGGCTGCGGCATTGGGCGGGGCTGCGCTCACGCTCCATGGCGACGTTGTGGCAGGAACGATGAATCCTGCAGGGCTCGCCGGTCTGCGCGGGGTTTCGCTGGTGGTCTGGAGCATCCCTTCGGTCTTCGGCATCGACGGGTTGCAGAGGACAGGGTGTTCCGCCGGACTCGCCCTGGGAGACATTCCCGTGGCGATCTCGGCATCATCCCTGGGACTCAGGGGGTACAAGGAAACCTCTCTGGCGCTTGCCGCAGCATGCGCAGGGAGCGGGGGATGGTCTGCGGGCCTCCGGATCCGGCTGGAGATGCTCGGCATCGATGGGTATGGCCAGACGACCGTGCCGGCCCTCGACGCCGGCTGTCGCTGTGAGATCGCTCCAGGGTACCAGATCGCTGCGCTGCTCACGAACATCACCGCCACCCGCATCGGCAGTGCGGGGGAGCCCTTGCCCGTATCGCTTGCCATCGGCTGTGCCTGTGCACCCGGTGAAGCAGGGGCGACGTTCTACGCGCGATGCTGCCAGGAACTCCTCTCCCCCCTGGAATGGGATCTCGGGGCCGCATACGCCGTCATCCCGGAATTGGTCCTGCGCGTGGGCCTCTCCTCGGAACCCTCCCTGATGTGCGGCGGCTTCGGGATCAGTCTCGATCCGGTCGCGATCGAGTATGGCATGACCCATCACCGCCAACTCGGGGATACCCACCATCTGTCGGTAAGCATCTGCCTTGATTGACCTCCGGTTGCATTCTCTCCTGCTACTCATCGCCATCCCGTGCGGTGCTCCCGGCGCGGCCCCATGCGAGCCGGACTCCTCCACGACGGACACGACGGTGTTCGTGTCCGATCTGTCATCGATGTCCGAACTCGCGGCGGACGATCCGGCCGGAGAGACAGTGCAGGAACGTCTCATGTGGCTCCTGGATCATCCCCTCGATCTCAACGGGGTGGATGAAGCCGACCTCGCCACGATCCCCGGCATGGCGCCGGACGATGCACGGCTCGTCATCCGCTGGCGTTCACGCATAGGCCGGTTCGCCAGCGTTGAGCAACTTGCACGGCGCGGGCCGGAGGGCCTGCGGATATTTCAGGTGCTGGCGCCGTTCACGCGTGTGTCCGCCACGACATCGTTCCATGGCAGGCTCCGTTCACGGACCGTGTTGCGCCTGCCCGTCGCGTCGCCGGCAGGTGCTGATGATGCGGCCGGGATCGCAACCCGCGAATATCATCGGTTGATGCTCCGGTGGGGTGACGCAGTGGCCGGGGAACTCAGCCTCTTGCGCGAGCCAGGGCAACCATATGCACGGGCATATGTAACCGGGGGCGTCGCTTTCTCGTGGCCGGGCATGTTCATTGAACGGGTCGTGGTCGGCGATCTTTCTGCTGGCTGTGCGCAGGGTCTTGTTCTCGGCCGGGCAGGGGGAGGGCTGAGCGATGGGCTGCGTGGCTGGGGGTGGTCTGGTCCATTGCGCCTCGAGTCGTTCCATGGGACGTCGGGAACGCGCGTCATCCGTGGCGTTGGCGCGACCATGCGGGTGCGCTCAACTGCGGGTGTGCTGTCGTTCGGTGGATGTGCGGGCCGGACGCCGTTCTCCGCAACCTTTGATGGAGAAGGGAACGTCAGGTCCCTTGCTCTCCGGCAGGATGCTGATCAGACATCGAGCGCTACGGCACCCGGAGTGCAGGAATGGTCGGCATGCGCACGCGTGGCATGGGTACCCCAGGCGGGGCCGGCGTGTGGAGTGACATTCCTCTGGGACCGGCTCTCCCGGCCTTTCACAGCGGAGCCGCTGTTCGGTGATGTGCAAGAAGCCAGGATCCTCGGCCTGGATCTGTCAATGATCGCCGGTCGAGTGACCTTGGCCGGCGAAGGCGCATGGATGCGTGAAGGTCATGCCCTGACGGGCAGGGTCGGACTGGCCCTGGGTCTTCAGACGGAGCTCTCCGTGGGTGCATGGTTTGCATCTCCGGGGTTTCAGAACAGGAAAGGGGGGACCGGTCTCACGGGAAGTGATCTGGTCAATGATGCGGGAGTTGCGCTCCGGTGCGAGTGTGCTCCCTGGCCGGGCATGACCTGCATCGGTTCGGTGATCCGGCATGGGCGACCATGGCGCACGGCACTCGACCGCCTGCCCCCGGAAGGGGATGAGTTGTCTCTCAGGATCTCCCAGCGGGTTTCGCGTTTCCTGACGCTCGCAGTCTCGCTCCGCACATCCACGTCCGAATCCTGGGAACGCCAGGCAGCTTCGGGTCTCCTCCCCCGGGGCGGTTCTTTCCTTTCCGCGCGTCGTTCCTATCTCATCACACTCGATCATGCAGTGTCGCGCTCGGTCCGTGTGCAGACGCGCGTCGCGCACGTCCGGGCCTCGGGTAACGAACCCGGGAGGGGGTCAGAGGCAGGGTGGATGATGGGGAGCGACGTTCACGTGGTGCTCATGCCGGGGATCACGATCGATGTCCGTTGGGAGCTCTTCGCGACGGACTCCTATGCTTCCCGTGTCTATCTGGTGGAGCGGGATGTGGACGGCGCGTATTCGTCACCGCCCCTCTCTGGCTCCGGCCTCCGCTGGTATGCCCTCATCCGAACGTCGGTCGTTGATGGGCTTGCCCTGTCGGCGAGGTTCGCCGCCACGCAGCGGAATGTCCGGCTTCACATCCGCCACGATGCCCCCGTGCTCACGCTGCAATGCGATGCGGACCCGACCTCTCTTCTGCCCTTTCGTTGATGGAGCCTGTCCGGCCGTCACCTGCCCGGGTTGATATTGGTCACGCGTTTTTCTTCATTATAAAGATTGGATCACCACGAACGGGAAGAGTCACCCATGTCCTCACCTGATGTTACAGTCGGCGTCGATATCGGCGGCACCAATACGGTGTTCGGGTTCGTCGAGCGCAATGGCGCCTGCCTGGCGGAATCATCCATCGAGACCAGAGCGCAGGATCCGCCCGAACAGCTGATCGAGCGGCTCCATGCGGCCATCACCACATTGCACGCGGGCATCCCATCGCACCCGTCGATTCGCGGGATCGGCATCGGGGCCCCGAACGCCAATTACTATCGCGGGACGGTGGAGTACCCGCCCAACCTCAGTTGGAAGGGCGTCATCGATGTGGTCGGTCTGGTCCGGAAGCACATGGATGTTCCGGTGGCGATCACGAACGATGCCAATGCCGCGGCGCTTGGTGAAGGGATGTTCGGTGCGGCCAAGGGCATGAAGGACTATATCGTCATCACCCTTGGGACGGGAGTGGGGAGCGGCCTCGTCGCGAACGGACAACTCATTTACGGTGCGGATGGTTTTGCCGGCGAGCTCGGGCACACCATCGTCGATCCTGCCGGTCGCTGGTGCGGATGCGGACGTCGCGGATGTCTGGAGGCATACGCTTCCGCCGGCGGCATTTGCCGTACGGCATTTGAACTCCTTGCGGAGAGCCGCGATGATAGCCCGCTGCGGCACATTGCCTTCGATGAATTGACCGCAAGGAAGCTGGCAGATGCCGCGCTGAAAGGCGACAAGGTGGCGCGGGCCGCGTTCGACCGGACCGCGCGGATCCTGGGCATGAAGCTTGCGGATGCGGTGACGCACACGAGCCCCGAGGCGATCATTCTGTTTGGTGGCCTGGCGAACGCCGGGGACCTGATCATCGGGCCGACCAAAATGTACATGGAAGAGTTCATGCTGAACATCTTCCGGAACAAAGTGAAGATCCTTCCGTCCGGACTGACGGAGGGGAACACGGCAGTCCTCGGCGCAAGTGCGTTGATCTGGAAAGAGCTGGAGCGCTGACGGTGTGCAGGAAGGGCAGGAGGGAGAGATGGGAACCGTGAGTCGCAGAGTGGTCGTCGCGATGAGTGGTGGCGTCGACTCGTCGGTCGCCGCAGCCATGCTGGTGGAGCAGGGGTTCGAGGTCATCGGCATCACGCTGAAGACCTTCCGGTATGAGGATGTGGGCGGCACGCCGTCGGGGGAGACGAGTTGCTGCTCACTTGACGGGATCAACGATGCTCGCGCTGTTGCCGCGCACCTGGGGATCCCGCACTACGTGCTGGACATGAGCGAACCGTTCGATACGCAGGTGATACAACCGTTCATTGCAGAGTACCTTGCCGGGAGGACACCGAACCCGTGCGTGCTGTGCAACAGAACGATCAAGTGGGAAGAACTGTTGCGGAAGAGCACGGCGCTTGGCGCGGAGGCCATTGCCACCGGTCACTATGCCCGCGTGCTGAAGGATGAGGTGACGGGACGGCACCGTCTTCTCCGGGGTGTCGATGGAGCGAAGGACCAATCGTATGCGCTCTGGGGTCTGACCCAGGAGTCGCTGGCACGGACCCTGTTCCCTCTGGGTGCGATGACAAAAGCGGAGGTGCGCGAGGCCGCGCGGCGATTCGGGCTCACCACTGCGGGGAAGGGCGAGAGTTTTGAGATCTGTTTCATCACGGACAACAACTACGAGCGCTTCCTGAAGGAGGCCGTGCCGGGATTGGAGCAGAAGGTGCAGGGTGGCCCACTGGTGATGGATGGCGAGGTGGTCGGAACACACCGCGGCTATCCTTTCTTCACGATAGGGCAGCGGCGTGGCCTGGGGTTCGCGGCAGGTGAACCGGTGTTCGTGAAGAGCATCGACCCGGCCACGAACCGCGTGGAACTGGGACGCGATGCGGACCTGCACGCGAATGGTCTTCGCGCATCACACGTGAACATGATCAGGTACGCTGATTGCCGTGAACCACGGTCCGTGCTGGCGCGGATCAGGTATCTGGACAAGGGCGGGGCTGCTACGGCGGCGACCCTCGACGACGGTCGTCTGGAGGTGCGGTTCGATGAGCCGCGGAGGGCGATCACCCCGGGGCAATCCGTGGTTCTGTACGAGGGCGACGACGTGGTTGGCGGGGGTATCATCGACGAAGCATGCTGATGGTGACTCGCCCTCGGACCACCGCTCACCGGGGCGGGATGAGGTCGGCCTGACGTTTCGTCCCGTATCGATCAAGGGCAACAAAGATCCCGTGCAACAGTGCTTCCGGGCGCGGAGGGCAGCCCGGAATGTACACATCCACCGGGATGACGTTCGCAACTCCACCGAGTGACGCATAGCTTGATCCGAATATCCCTCCGCTGATCCCGCACGCTCCCACTGCCACGACCATCTTTGGTTCCGGCGTCGCCTCGTAGGTCTGTCGGAGGGCGATCTCCATGTTCCGGGTGACGGGCCCTGTCACGAGCAGCATGTCTGCGTGACGGGGGGATGCAACGAAGTGTATCCCGAACCGTTCGATATCATAGATGGGGTTGTTCAGAGCGGTGATCTCGACCTCGCATCCGTTGCACGATCCTGCATCGACCTCCCGGATGTGGAGCGAGCGCCCGAGCACTTTCCGGATCTTCTGTTTGAGTGCGAGTCCAGATGCCTGGATGCCATCGACGGGCGCCGGGGTCGTGACGCGAAGTCCGGTGTACCGGTATGCACCGTCCGGCCCGACACGATAGAGCGCCTGAGAACACAGCGCATTCCTGTCGGCGGCCGCCAGTCGGAACTCTTTCGTCAGCCGGATCGTATCCGGGCACGCCGCTTCGCACTCCCCGCAGAACACGCAGGCACCGTAGTCAAGTGTCAGGACCTTCCCTTCCATTTCGCCCGGATCCGGGCCGACCGTAAGGGCAGAGGTCGGGCACGCCAGCGCGCAGTCGCCGCAGGCCGTGCACCGGGCGAAATCGATGACCGGCTTCCCGCGGAATCCGTCCGGCGGTTCCGCAATGGTTGTGGGAAAGGCATTCGTCGCAACACCTCCCCACAGTACCCGTTTCACGATCTTCAGCAAGAGTCTCCTCCCGGGCGGTTCCCGCGCGCATATCGAGCCGATGTCTGCATGAGGGCTGGCACGGTGATCATTCGCTCTGCACGGTCAGGGGTTGGGTTGTCTTCAACTCCGAGAGAAGATGATGCACCTCGTGCACATCGTGTGCTTCCAGGAGGCGCTTGTGTACGCCCGCGTGACCGATATTGGTCGCGATGAGGCGCAGGACGTTGAGATACTCGCGTTCGTTCGTGCCCGTCGCCACCATGAACACCATCCGGACGAGTTCGGGGTTCTCCTGGCTATAGCGGATCGGTTCACGCAGCCGGGCAAAGACCACAACCACATGGGCGTCGGCGTCGCCCGAGTGCGCGTGGGGAACGGCAACGCCTCTGCCGATGATCGTGGGCGTGAGATCCTCCCGTTGCAGGAGATTCTCCATGAAGATCTCCTTGTTCTTCACGATCCCCGCGTTGTACGCCTGCGCGACCATTTTGCCGAGCAGCTCGTTGCGGTCCCCGACGCTGACATCAAGCATGATCAGGGATTCGGAGACGAAGCCACCGAGATACGTCCGTTCCACCTCATCCTTCGTGATCTCCAGTGCATACCGGATCGCCTCGTCCGTGGTATTGAGGAAGTTCCCGATGCCGATCTTCCGGGTCACGCCAAGGTCGTATACGATCTTCCTTACATTGTCGCGCATACCGACGATCAGGAGGCGCTTTTTGTCGTGGTGCAACCGTTCAACGATGTTCTCGATGGCCACGATGCCCGTGGTATCGATCACCGGGACGTTCTCCATATCCAGGATGACAACCTTGACGTCGAAGTTGTTCTCGAGAGCGGTCACGAAGCTCTTGGCCGCACCAAAGAAGAGGGGGCCTTCCACGTCGAAGATGACGATCTTGTTCTCCTTGAGGAGCTTGCGCGTTGGCTCATCGAGCGCGACGCCTTTCACCTCCTCAAGGAGCTTGTGGTCCATGCCCATTTCACTCATGCGATAGACGAAGAGGAACGATGCCATGACCATGCCGACCTCGACCGCGGTGATCAGGTCGGTGAATACCGTGATCAGGATCGTGGCCACCATGACCGCTGCATCCGGGAGGGGGGTCCGGGGGAGCAACTTGATCGGTTCGAGCTCGAGCATGCCAAGGGCGGTCATCATGAGGACGCCAGCAAGGGCTGCGAGCGGGATGGCGGAGGCCAGCGGGCCGAGAAAGAGCATGACCAGGACCAGAACGAGACCGTGGATGATCCCTGACAGACGCGTCATGCCCCCTGCACGCACATTGACCATCGTCCGCACGATGGCACCGGTACCCGCAACGCCACCGAAGATACCGGCCACAAAGTTGCCGATGCCCTGACCGAGCAGTTCCCTGTTGCTGTTGTGGCGTGAGTGTGTTGCATTGTCGGCCACGACCGACGCGAGGAGGGTCTCGATGGACCCGAGGAGCGAGATCGTGAACGCTGCGGGAAGGAGTTTTCTCCAGGTCTCCCACGTGATGCCAGGGAGATTCGGCAGTTGAAAATTCGAAGGGATCTCGCCGATCACCCTGATCGCGGAGGCGACCGTGAGTCCGCCCGCGGCCGGGTCATACACGGTCCGGAGGATATCGAGGGAAGAGAATGCGTATGCGACGACCGATCCCGCGATCAATCCGATGAGTGCTTTCGGGAGTGAGCGGCTGATCCGTGGTACGAGGTAAATGGTGCCCATCGTGACGAGGGCAATGAGCGGTGCGGTATTGAATGTCCCGAATTGCTGGAGGAAAATGAGAATGGCGATGCCATTGGTGAAACCCACCGTGACAGGATACGGGACCAGGTGGACGTATTTGCCCACCTTCAGAAGGCCATAGATGAATTGAAAAACGCCCGCGAGAATGCATGCGGCGAGAAGAGCCTCCGGGCCACCGTATTCGATATACACGGAGGTCAGAATGACGGTCATTCCCCCGGTCGGGCCGGTGATCTGCTGCTGGGTTCCGCCGAACAGGGACGCGAGGATACCGGTAAAAATGGCACCGTACAGACCCGCAACGGCTCCCCGCGGGTCACCGTTGAATGCAAGCAAACCAAACCCCAGCGCGAGGGGGAGAGCGACGATCGCCGCCGTCAGGCCGCCGATAAGGTCGCCCTTGATGTGTGTCAGGGAAAAGCGGGAGAGCTCCGGGAAATTGAATTCGCGGAAGTATGCCGCGAGATCCATGTGTCGTGGATCGAGCTTTCGAACAACTGTTCTCATTGCGCTGCTGTCCTCCCTCTCATACGATATGATGTGCACCGAAACAGGTCTTACCGGTCATTCCCGGAATACGACAGATTGAAGCTCTTATTGATCACGGGGAAATCCGGTACAATGTTATTTCTCACTGCGAGCGTGAGTGCCCGCCAATTATGGAACGATGGATCGGTGATCTTCCAGCGGAATATGTTGCCGGTCTTGTCGGTCATGACCCAGTGGATGATCTCTCCGCGCCAGCCCTCCACATATCCGAGAGCAGAGCGTCCGGGAGGAACGGGTGTGACCTGTGCGAGAATCGGCTGGCCCGCGTGCCGTCCCTGCAGATCCTCCACCAGCGCAAAGGCATCGCGGATCTCGTCGATGCGGATGCGGACCCGGGCAAGAACATCTCCTTCCGTGCGCGTCGCGACGTGGACATGGCTCTCCGGATATGCACAGTGTGGGTGGTCGCGTCTGTAGTCCCGGTCGATGCCGGAGGCTCTCCCCGCGATACCGGTGATGCCCAGGCGATATGCGTCCAGAGGGCTCAGAACCCCCGTCGTTTCCAGGCGGTCCATGACCGAAGAGCTCGTCATGATCAGACTCACGAGATCCTCAAAGGACCGCTTTCCGTGCTCGAGCGTCTTGCGCAGTGCCTCGTGGCGAGACGGACCATTCTCCGGATCCCTCCTGACGCCACCGATGGCAGCGACACCGCGGAGGAGTCTGCTCCCCGTCAGGATCTCGTTGAGAGCGAGGAACTGTTCCTTGAGTTCGAATGCGGTCGCGGCGCCGACGGAGAACCCGACGTCCATCAGAATGGCCCCGATATCGCTGATGTGGTTACACAATCGCTCCAGCTCAAGCAGCATGGTTCGGATCACGATGGCCCGGGGCGGGGGGTCGAAACCGCTCAGCCGTTCGATGGCGTGGCAGAACGCAATGGCATGCCCGAAGGACGAGTCGCCGGAGATGCTTTCCGCAAGGAAGACAGCGTGTCGGGGAGACCTGCCTTCCGCGATCTTCTCGGTTCCCTTATGCGTGTAGAAAAGCTGGAGTGCAAGACTGATGATGGGTTCCCCGGCAACGCTGAAACGGAAATGTCCCGGTTCGATGATGCCTGCATGGACAGGTCCGACAGGGATCTCGAATACTCCTTCACCTTCGACCTCTTTGAAGTCAAACCTCCCCTTCACACGTGGAACAGACTGTCCGGGGTCGACATCCTTCAGCATCACATGCATATCCTCGGGCCAGTCAGGATGTGATGCCAGTTTGTAGATGTTCGGGAAGGCAATGATCCCGAAGCAGTCCTTCACCTCACGTTCGAACCAATTCGCGCCTTCGATGATATGACTGATCGAAGGCACTTCCATATGGCGGGGGTCCACCGGCACCTGAAGGATCAGAAAGAGATCGGCCGGGGGGACCGAGAAGATGTAGTACAGAGAGAACCTGCCATTCAGCATCCGTTCATCGTTGGCAGCGAGCGTTGTGAAGTGCGCCTTGAGTGATCGGGTGAGCAGGGAACAGGTCTCCGGAACTAAGGCCAGGGCCCCTTCATGCAGCGAGAGGTACAGCTCGTTCGGTGCCGGAGCCTCGCGAATGGTCAGACGGTCTCCCAGCGACTTTTCGAGCAACGCCATATACTCTTGTTTGGTGGTCATTCCCGTCAACCCTTCAGTACCCGGGCCGCATTCTCGATGACCTGCTCGAGCGGAGGGGGCAGATAGACCCCGAGCAGGAGCAGTGCCGCGAGCAGGAGTCCGAGCACCCACAATGCAAGCGGTTCAGCCTCGCCGCCGGTGACAGGGACGTTGGGCTCACCGAACACCATCCGCGAGGTGTAGTAGATGAACCCGACAAACACGGCTGCGATAATGGCGATGAAGAAGATCACCGGGACCACATAGCCACGGTCGATTCCGGCCGTGACGATCGTGAATTCGCTGATGAACACGCCGAACGGCGGCCATCCCGTAAGGGCAAAGACCCCGACGATGAGGAACGATGCCGAAACGGGAATCACCTTGATCGCCCCGGTCACTCTGCGCATCAGTCGTGACCCGTACGCGAGGCGCACGTTGCCGGCCGTCAGGAAGAGGACCATCTTGGCGAGGGCATTGTTGAGAAGATGCAGGAGTGCACCGAAATAGGCCAGCGGGGTCCCGATGCCGATGGCAAACACGATGATGCCAACATGCTCCACGCTGGAATACGCCAGCATTCTCTTGAAGTCCTTCTGCAACAGGATGAACGGCAGAGCGATGCCCATGGAAACGAGGCCGAACACCATGAAGAGGGTTGGTGCATAGGTGCCACCCACAGCAGTATTCACCAGGACATAGAACCGCATGAGCGAGTAGAGAGCGACATTGACAAGTCCGGCGGCCATCAGGGCACTGATCGGTGTCGGTGCCTCGCCGTACGCGTCGGGCTTCCATGTATGCAGGGGTGCCAGCCCGGCCTTCGTCCCGAACCCAACGAGGATGAAGATGAACGCGAGTTTGAGCACGGCAGGGTCAAGGTCCTTCGCGACCAGCATGAGCGATGACCAGTTCAGGGCGTTCCCGGAACCCGGAACCACGTGGAGGGCGGAATAGTAGGTCAGAATGATCCCGAACAAGGCAAAGCCGATGCCGACCGAGCAGATGATCACGTACTTCCATGCCGCTTCGATCGATCGCTCCCGTTCATAGAAGGCCACGAGGAATGCCGTCGCCAGGGTGGTCGCTTCGGATCCGATCCACAGGAAACCAAGATTGTTGGAGAGCAGCACTACCATCATGGTACAGAGGAACGCGTTGAGCAGGAGGTAGTAGAGCCACAACTGGCGGTCGCTGACCTTCCCATCACGGATCTGGCGGCGCAGATATCCGGTGGAATAGAGCGCAACCACCAGCGCGCTGCCGGAGATGATGATGATGATGTACGCCGACAACGCATCAGCATATAACCAGCCTTCCGAGGAACTGATCGTGGTCCCCTGCATGACTTCCGCAACGAGCCAGAGCGCAGAAAGGAAGGTCAGGCCGCCGACCGACACCGTGACGGTCTCCAGAATTCTTCGCTGGTGCAGGACCGCACAGAGAAGGGTTCCTGCCACCGGCAGACCCAGGAGCAGGCCCAGGATGATCGTGCTCAATGTCGAAGGCTCCTGAGCGAATCGATACTGATCGATTCGAACGTTTTGTTGATGCGGAACACGAAGACGCCCAGGATCAGGACGGCGACGAGGATGTCAAAGAAGATGCCGACCTCGACGATCAGCGGCATGCCGTACGTAATGGAGAGACCCGAGAGGAAGACGCCGTTCTCCATGGTCAACAGTCCGATGATCTGGGTGAGTGCCTTCTGTCGTGTCATCATGATGAAAAGTCCGATGAGCATCATCGCAATGGACACGGAGAGGACACGTGTGACCGCGGATGCCTCTGCATGGGGAGAGCGGAGGATCGACTGCGCGACGGAGTCTGCGAGTATGACAATGCCACCGCAGAACATGAGCGATGCGGTGATACTCATCCTGAAACGGATCTCCTTCTGCACGTGAATGCGTTCGATGACACGCGTGAGGACGACCGGAATGGCGATCGCCTTGATCGCGATCGTCAGAATTGCTGCGATGAGGATGTGCGTTTCGCCGTATCCGATCACCACCAGCAGGGCGACCATGCCCAGAAGGAGCGACTGCAGGGCGAACAGCCGGATGTAGAACACGAGACTCCTGCTGGACACGATGAGGAATGCCGTGACCAGGATGGAGGCAGCGAAAATGTCGATGAGCAACTCGACCAGGGGCAGATGGACGGGGATCATCGTCATGCTCCCACGATGAAATAGAGGATCAACGACAGCAGGGAGAGGATGAATGCCACCACGAGCAGTTCCGGTACGCGGAACAGGCGAAGCTTGGCGTTCGTGGATTCCACGAGTGCGACGATCAGTGCGAGGCCGATGACTTTGAGAAGGAAGGCCCCGGCGCCAACGGCCAATGCCGATGGCGACCATGTGGTGGCCATCCCGAGGGGGAAGAACATGTTGGCCATCAGCGCCAGAAAGATGACCAGTTTCACCTGCGAGGCCCATTCGATGAGAGCAAGATATGGCCCCGAATACTCCAGGATCATCGCTTCATGGATCATGGTGAGTTCGAGATGCGTTGCCGGGTTATCAACCGGGATCCGCCCTGTTTCTGCCAGGGAAACGACAAAGAGACCCGCAAATGCCAGAAGATGAGAGGGGTTCAGCATCGACGCGGGGGTGGTGGAGAGCCGGTCGACGATGACGCTCAGGTCCGTGGAGCCGGCGGTCACGGCGGCCGTGAAGATCGCGAGCATCATCGCGGGTTCGACGATCGATGCGATGGACATCTCACGGCTCGAACCAAGTCCACCGAAGGCACTGGCGGTATCAAGTCCCACGAGGGCCATGAAGAACCGTCCGAGGGCAAAGAGGTAAATGACAGCGATGATGTCGCCGACCCAGTGCAGCGGCACAGGGGTCACCACGGTCGGCACGAGCAGGGAAATGACGACCATGGAGCTGAAGACCACAAACGGTGTGCAATGGAAGAGCCACGAGGCGACGGAAGAGACGACGACGTCTTTCCTCATCAGTTTTACCAGATCGTAGTACGGCTGAAGGACGGTCGCACCCCGGCGGTGCTGGAACCGCGCCTTCGTCTTTCGGATGATGCCGGTGACCAGCGGGGCGAGCGCGATCACCAGTATGATCTGGAACAGGAACGACAGGAGTATTATCGTGGCCATATTCACCGGGCGAAGAGGAGGAGAAGGATGAGCGTAACGAAAATGTACGCCAGGTAGGTCTGGATACGCCCGGTCTGGATCCGGCGAATGATGCGCGCGGCGGAAACGATGCTACGGAAGACCGGTTCGTAGAGGTATTTCAGGAAGACGGACTCGGTCTTGAGTTCATACGTGATGGTCGGCCGGAAATAGGGAGAGGGCTCTTCGGAAATGCCGACCTCATGCGTCGCACGAAAGATATCCGAGAAGATGATGCGCAGGGGCTTGCTGAATCCCGTCGCAGTATACTGCATCCTGGGGTCGATCCTCTCCAGTCCGCACGCCCAGGTGGGGGCAATGCGGGAGCGCGACTTGAGAACGAAGATGGAGATCCCCGCGAGGGGGATCGCAGCGATCACGACCAGCAATCCGGTCAGCGCGGCCGGGGAAATGCTGGCGGAGGCGCTCCGGGGGATGAGCACGGTGCCCGCATGCATGACGATCTGACCGGTGGAGGCCTCTTCCAGCAATGAGCTGGCAAGGGGATTCAATACTGAGACAATGGGACCCGGGGCAATTCCCAGGAAGATGCACAGCAGGGCGAGGAAGCCCATGGCGGCGAGCATGGTGAACGATGATTCGCCTGCCCGGTCTGCGTGCCCTGATCGCGGAAGTCCGAGAAAGGTGATGCCGAAGGCCTTCACGAAACAGGCCGCGGCGAGAGCGCCTGTAAGAGCGAGAAGCGCGACCGTGAGTGGAATGACGATCTTCACGGTAAGGTCCGGGATGTGGAATCCCAGCAACAAGGCCTGAAAGGTCAGCCACTCGCTGATGAAGCCGTTGAGCGGAGGAAGTCCCGATATGGCGATCGCCCCGATGAGAAAGAAGAATGCGGTCCACGGCATCCTCTTGATCAGTCCCCCGAGATCTTCAATGTTCCGCGTGTGCGCGGCATGGAGAACGGAGCCGGCACCGAGAAAGAGGAGCCCTTTGAATATGGCGTGATTCAGCACATGGTAGAGGCCCGCGATCAGCGCGATCACGGCAAGCGGTCTGTTCCCCCAGGAGGCGAACAGGAGCGCCGCACCGACTCCCATCAGAATGATCCCGATATTCTCAATGCTGTGAAATGCCAGCAGGCGTTTGAGGTCGTGCTCCATCAGCGCGTAGAGTACGCCGAGCACGGATGACGTCACTGCGATCGTAAGAATGAGAACTCCCCACCATCCGGGAATGACGGGTCCGAGGAAATCGAAGAAGACCCTGACCATCCCGTAGATGCCCGTCTTGATCATCACGCCGGACATCATTGCCGAGACATTGCTTGGTGCCGCGGGGTGGGCCTCCGGGAGCCAGATGTGAAAGGGGATGATCCCCGCTTTGATGCCGAATCCGATGGTGGCACAGAGAAAGACCACGGATTGTGTGGAGGCGGGGAGCCGGGCTCCCTCCATGCGGAATGCTTCGAAAGCGAAGGATCCTGCCGTAGAATAGAGCAGGAGGAACATGACGAGAAGAAAGGCGGTTCCGATGTGGGTCATGACGATGTAGAGAAATCCCGCCCGGCGTGCCGCATGCTCTTCATGTTCAAACGTGATCAGGAAATACGTCGTCAGCGACATGCATTCCCAGAAAAAGAGGAACAGGAGGGCATGGTCTGCGATCAGGACCCCGATCATCGAGAGGACGAAAAAATTGTACAGGACCACGAGCAGGACCATACTACGGCGCAGGAGGAACTCCGCGGCATATCCGAGAGAGAAGCATGCAGCGGCTGCGCCGAGGAGTGAAATAGCTCCAATGAAGAGTGCCGACAGTGTGTCGGCATGAAATCCCATCATCCCAACGTGGGCAGTCGGGAGAAACTCCATGTGGAGCGGTGTACCGGAAATGAGGATCGAGAGAGAGAGGAGACATCCGGCAAGCGCCGCAGCCAGCGCCAGACCGAATCCGATGTTCTTGACTGCCCCGGTGAGGGATCCTCCGGGTTTCGTGCGATTTCTCCACAGGATGCCCAGAATCGCCGGGACCACCCCTCCCAGCGCATATCCGCCCAGCATGACCGTGAGGGCCGCTGGTTGAAAAGCCTCCCAATCAACCATGGCTGTTCACCGGGGAGGTATTGGCGATGGGACCTGTGAGGCTGCGCGTAAGCTCCTCATTGAGGTCCTTGTTCTCGGTCCAGCTATGGGTGTGGATGAAATTGTCGGGTATTCGGAGAGTGGTGATTCTGCCGACGCTGTCCTG